>NZ_JAMBOF010000001.1 GCF_023715485.1 Mesobacillus subterraneus
TAGCGCAAGCTAGTAAGAACCCTGAAAGATGATCAGGTTGATAGGTCAGAGGTGGAAGCGCGGTGACGTGTGGAGCTGACTGATACTAATCGTTCGAGGACTTAACCAAAATAGATTACTCGTTTCTTCTGAATTCTTCTTACACATTATCTAGTTTTGAGGGAATAAAGTTTTTTGCACAAGCAAAATAACTAAAATTTCTCTTGCAAAATGCATAAAAGGCAGTATAATAGATATTGTCTTTAAAAAATGTCTGGTGACGATAGCGAGAAGGTCACACCCGTTCCCATACCGAACACGGAAGTTAAGCTTCTCAGCGCCGATGGTAGTTGGGGGTTTCCCCCTGTGAGAGTAGGACGCCGCCGGGCAGGATGCATTTTACATCCTATGTAACATTTTCTTAGATACGGATCGTGAATCCAAGTCGGAGAAATCATTATTATTCCGCAGTAGCTCAGTGGTAGAGCACTCGGCTGTTAACCGAGCGGTCGTAGGTTCGAATCCTACCTGCGGAGCCATTTGGAGAGCTGTCCGAGAGGTCGAAGGAGCACGATTGGAAATCGTGTAGACGGTTACCGCTGTCTCAAGGGTTCGAATCCCTTGCTCTCCGCCATAGCAATTTTATATCTGGCCCCTTGGTCAAGCGGTTAAGACACCGCCCTTTCACGGCGGTAACACGGGTTCGAATCCCGTAGGGGTCACCACTATTACAAAATGTTATATAAATGGAGGATTAGCTCAGCTGGGAGAGCATCTGCCTTACAAGCAGAGGGTCGGCGGTTCGATCCCGTCATCCTCCACCATTACAACTTAATGGTTAAAATATTATTGTCGCGGGGTGGAGCAACGAGCGTTACTTCACTGTATGAACTGCGAGTTGTACCGATCGAGCAGCAGCTTGAATATGCTTCATGAGATCGGGACAGCAATTGCTCTCAAGGAGCATAAACAAAACGATATTATTTATTACCGTCGCGGGGTGGAGCAGCCCGGTAGCTCGTCGGGCTCATAACCCGAAGGTCGCAGGTTCAAATCCTGCCCCCGCAATTAAGTTATTTTCAAGTAATACACTTGGAAATATCTTTGGTCCCGTGGTGTAGCGGTTAACATGCCTGCCTGTCACGCAGGAGATCGCCGGTTCGATCCCGGTCGGGACCGCCAGTTTGTGGCTCAGTAGCTCAGTCGGTAGAGCAAAGGACTGAAAATCCTTGTGTCGGCGGTTCGATTCCGTCCTGAGCCACCATTTATATAATCCCTGGTTATTCAGGAAACATGATTAAATGGGTTTTTCTTGAATTAGAATCATGTTATAATGGAGGGGTAGCGAAGTGGCTAAACGCGGCGGACTGTAAATCCGCTCCCTCAGGGTTCGGCGGTTCGAATCCGTCCCCCTCCACCATTTTCTTTAGGGGTATAGTTTAAAGGTAGAACGAAGGTCTCCAAAACCTTTGGTGTGGGTTCGATTCCTACTACCCCTGCCAATTTTATAATGGCGATTGTGGCGAAGTGGTTAACGCACCTGATTGTGGTTCAGGCATTCGTGGGTTCGATTCCCATCAGTCGCCCCATTATAATCACATATTCAGTAGTAATTGAATACTATATATTGGGCTATAGCCAAGCGGTAAGGCATCGCACTTTGACTGCGACATGCGTTGGTTCGAATCCAGCTAGCCCAGCCATTTTTTGCGGAAGTAGTTCAGTGGTAGAATACAACCTTGCCAAGGTTGGGGTCGCGGGTTCGAATCCCGTCTTCCGCTCCAAAAATATATGGCGGCATAGCCAAGTGGTAAGGCAAAGGTCTGCAAAACCTTTATTCACCGGTTCAAATCCGGTTGCCGCCTCCACTAGATTATTAGTGGCAGCAAAAAAGCAAGAACATCTTAATATGCCGGTGTGGCGGAATTGGCAGACGCGCACGACTCAAAATCGTGTTCCTTCTGGAGTGTCGGTTCGACCCCGACCACCGGTACCACTTTTATTATAAACAGGGTTTCCTGTTTTCTTTATTTCAAATAGATATGTATGCGGGTGTAGTTTAGTGGTAAAACCTCAGCCTTCCAAGCTGATGATGAGGGTTCGATTCCCTTCACCCGCTCCATACATACGTGACTAACGCAGCATTTCGTTTCTCGAAAACGAAGTGTTGCGTTTTTTATTTATATAAATCAGTCTAAGACGTAATCGATATCTTCTTTTGGATACTTAATATTGAGGACAACGAGATTTTGGTCGCCAATTGATCGGATTATTTGAATTGCAGCATGAAAAATCACTATTATGCCAAAAGAAAAAGGATGCATCAGCATCCCACAATTTTATATGAGCCAGAACCTCCATGGATTTGGGTGAACATCTTCATCAATGATTCGGTCATTTTTTGTTTGCTTTCTTGAGTAGATGATGGACGCAGATAGATGATTTGCAACGCGTTTGATGTTTCTTCGGTTACAGCGGTCCTTTCTGAATCAACGAATGGGCTGCCGAAGGGGCCGAGGTCATCAGCTGAAACAATCAATTTTTCTAAGTTATTAGGTCTGCCATTCAGGCCTGCATACTCTTCGTTGTCATTGCCTAGTCTTAATTCGACATTACCATTAAGTTTATCCCAATCATACACTCCAATGGGAATCTGGTATTCAAGCGAGAAGAAATTATTTAAATCAATTGCGCTATTTACGGACTGAAGGTAATTTTGCTTTGCGATTCTGCGATAGAGGGCTTCGGCTGAGTGTCTGTACCGGTTGGGATCTTTTCCGGTAGTCTTGAAGATGCTTCGCCATTCTTTGATGCCATCGAGATCTGTGACATTTTTTTCTAAAAGATCGAAATATATGGACTCCTGGAAAAGCTGGAGTCTGCCTTTTAACATTTGCGGCGAGGCACCAACCTGAATGTCCTTATATTCGATGATGCCGACTGAAAATGCTGGGACGAGCTTGCATATATTGCTTGATATTTGAATTTCCATTGATTCCACCTCCAAAACTGCTTTAAAATAGTTTATCATAAAAGTAATTTGCTTTTAAAATTTATGGATTTATATATATCAATGAGAAAGGAGGTACCACGTGAATACTATTAACCTGAAGCAAGACATCATTGCCTATAGCAAGACGATCGGAATTGATAAAATTGGTTTTGCTGCACCTTCGACCTTTGAGGAAATGAAAATTCGGTTATATAAGCAGCAGGAGCTTCAATATCAATCAGGCTTCGAAGAAAAGGATATTGAAAAGAGGACGGAGCCTTCATTGATTTTTGACGAGCCCAAGTCAATTATTTCAATTGCGCTCGCTTATCCTTCCAAAATGAAAACGACGGTTCTCAGCAAGAAGGGTGATAGAAGGGGGATTTTCTGCAGGGCCTCTTGGGGCACAGATTATCATACTGTTCTCAGGGACAGGTTGAAAAGGCTTGAAACGTACATTGCTGAGAAAGTCCCGGGTGCGAAATTCAAGTCGATGGTTGATACTGGGGAACTGGTTGACCGGGCTGTGGCAGAGAGAGCGGGAATCGGCTGGAGCGGAAAGAACTGTTCAATTATTACGCCTGAATTCGGATCGTATGTTTATCTTGGTGAAATGGTTACCAATATCACATTTGAACCAGATACTCCAATGGAAGACCGCTGTGGGAGCTGCAATAAGTGTGTGGAGGTATGTCCAACAGGCGCGCTTGTGCAGGGAGGTCAGCTTGACGCTCAACGATGCATTGCCTTTGTGACCCAGACAAAGGGCTTCCTTGCTGAGGAGTTCCGAGAGAAGCTTGGCAACCGTTTATACGGCTGCGATACTTGTCAGACGGTATGCCCAGAAAACAAAGGGAAGGATTTTCACTTTCATCCAGAAATGGAGCCTGATCCTGAGATTGCCAAGCCGCAACTGAAACCTTTGCTGACGATCAGCAACCGTGACTTCAAAGAAAAGTTTGGCCATGTATCTGGCTCTTGGAGAGGCAAGAAGCCAATCCAACGCAATGCGATTATTGCACTGGCACATTACAAGGATAATACTGCTATCCCTGAGTTAATCAGCGTAATGAAGGAAGACCCTCGTCCGGTATTAAGGGGAACAGCTGCCTGGGCACTTGGCAAGATAGGCGGACCTGAAGCTTTGGCTGCATTGAATAGAGCAGCAGATACTGAAAAAGATGGAGAAGTGCTTAACGAAATAAGCAAAGGGCTCAAGTTCTTCAGGGATGACAGTGAAACCAACATTACTGTTTAAGAAAGGATGGATTAAAAAAATCCATTCTTTTTTTTATGCCTTAAATCCCAAGTCATTTCATAAATATGTATGGTGAAGGGAGAGATGAGCATGCGTGAACAATTGCAGGATTTACTTGAACAGCGTGTCCTTCAATGTGTTTCTATGCCCCGCAATTTACTGCATGAATGTCCTGAAATCGAGAAGAAGAAGCAGAGCTGCGCTAATAGATCTGCTGAAATAGTAAAAGCGAAAGCAAAAGGAAATATTGAAAAGAAAATTGAAAATAAGGATAATGCAACTGTTTTGTATTCTGTACACTTTCAATACTTGATCAAGCAGCGTGGCTTATTTTACTTGGAAGAGGAAGTGGAAAAGAGGCAGGCCGAATTTTATAAGGGAATTCTTGTTAAAGATCAGAAACTTAACGAAATATCGCCTGCCAAAGAGCATGGAGCAGGCATCCCTGCGTTTGCGGACCAAGAAAATGAGCATCATCATAGGAAGGGATTTCGATATGATAGGCTAAAGGCCGTTCAATATGCTGAAAGATGGTGGAATGAATTCAACCCTGCATATAAAAAGTTTGAAGTTGATTGTACGAACTATATTTCACAATGTCTCCATACCGGGGGAGCTCCGATGCGCGGATTTCCAAACAGAAGCAATGGCTGGTGGATGCAAAACGATAATTGGAGCTTCAGCTGGACAGTAGCCAACGCGATGCGCTGGTATCTCCCCGCCTCAAAATTTGGGTTAAAGGCAAGAGAGGTGGACAGTGCAGAGAAGCTAAAGCTGGGAGATGTTATTTGCTATGATTTTCAGGGAGATGGACGTTTCGATCATACGACTATTGTTACAGGTCATGATGCCAGCGGAATGCCACTCGTCAATGCCCACACGTATAACAGCCGGATGAGGTATTGGGCTTATGAGGATTCAACAGCTTATACTCCGAATATTAAATATAAATACTTTACGATTACTGATGATCAATAAAACATTTGTCTTTTCCAATCCTAAAGGGAAAAGTACTTTCATTAGCGGACTGAGTTTGAACATAGCTCGTCCGCTTTTCTTTTGTAGTGTCTGTTTGTAGTGGTATAATAGCCTTTAGAGTTTTTATTAGAGGTGAAATTCATGGCATTGCATGTTGTATTATACCAGCCGCTCATTCCAGCAAACACAGGAAATATCGCACGTACATGTGCGGGTACGGATACCGAACTCCATTTGATCAGGCCATTAGGTTTTTCGACTGACGATAAAATGTTGAAGCGCGCAGGTCTGGATTATTGGGAGCACGTAAAGATCCATTATTACGATTCGCTCGAGGATTTTTATGGTCAGAATCAGGGTGGGGAGTTTTTCTATGTAACGAAATTTGGCAAGAAGGCTCACTCTGATTTTGATTACAGTGCTAATGTAAAGGACTACTTCTTTATTTTTGGCCGTGAAACAACAGGGCTTCCTAAAGAAGTGATTGATGAGAATATCGAGAGATGCCTGAGGCTGCCGATGAATGAGAACATTCGCTCATTGAACTTATCTAATACAGCAGCGATATTGATATATGAAGCGCTGCGCCAGCAGGACTATCGGGATTTGCGGAAATATTGAGGAGGCCATATTGCCGGTCTCCTTTTTGGCATTAGTCAAATGGCCCAATTACCTTCCATTTTGAAACCACCTAAGGGATATCAACCATAACTGGAAGGTTCTATTCACGTTATTGGAGTGGTAAAAAGCAAAGCCAGAAGGTTATGATGAGTATTATTTGTTAAACCACTCAAGTTGGAAAAAAAGAATTGCAGGAGGTTGCAGTGGTATTACGCAATACATAATCCTTAAAGGAGTAGATATTATGAATCAGGTTATCGAAACGATTCTCGAGCATCATTCTGTCCGCAAATTTAAAGACAAGCTTCTAGAGCGGGAGCAAATTGAAACGATTGTAAAAAGCGCGCAGGCTGCTTCTACTTCAAGCTTCATTCAGGCATATTCCATTATTGGCATCACTGACCAGCAAAAGAAGGAGAGGCTGGCCGAAATTGCCGGCAACCAGCCCTATGTAGCGGAAAATGGCCATTTCTTTGTTTTTTGTGCAGATCTTCATCGGCATAAAATAATAGGCAATATAGAAAATGCCAATCTGAATGAATCGATCGAAAGCACAGAGAAGTTTATGGTGGCATTGATCGATGCAGCACTGGCTGCCCAGAATGCAGCGGTAGCAGCCGAATCGATGGGACTTGGCATTTGCTACATTGGCGGAATCAGAAACGATCTGGGTGCAGTGAAAGAGGTTCTGAAAACTCCGGAGTACGTAGTGCCGCTTTTTGGACTTGCCGTAGGCTATCCCGACCAGGAAACAGATATAAAGCCGCGTCTGCCGCTTGAACATGTATATATGGAAAATCAATATGAGCAGAACCGGAATGTATTTGAGGATCAGCTTAGGGATTATAACAAAACCACTTCTGATTATTATCGCGCGAGAACAGAAGGCAAACGGGAAGATACATGGACTGGGCAAATGGCCAAGATGCTTGGGCGTAAATCAAGGTTGTATATGAGGGAGTTTGTCGAAAAACAGAACTTAAATAAAAAATAAGCTTCAAAAATAAAAAGCTGCCATTGGCAGCTTTTTATTTTTTCGTGATTCCCGGCTTATCATCGTAACCTGCAGTGAATATTGCAGATAAGAAAGCAGCAGTTACACCCAGAATTAATAGCAATTTCATGTATGTAAGCCTCCCTTTTAATCGATTTTGTCCATATAGGACTTATTATAGCCTATTAAGTGACAACTGTGAAGGAATGGCCTCATTTTTTGTGAGGAGAAATAAAAAAGGACAATCATCGGGACTGAACGTTTACGCATGTTCAAATTGTTTGCTGCATAGAATTTATTAATCGTCTCTTGATAACGCGACATGGGGAGGTCCATATGGATATTTTAAAAAAGATTGAGTTGTATCGCCAGGATGAAGAGAAGCTGAAGTGGGAAGGGACGTTCAGGGAGTACCTTGAAATTGTGAAGGAACAGCCATGGGTTGCTCAATCGGCACATTCGCGTGTGTATAATATGATCAAAGATGCTGGAATTGAAAGCGAAAAAGGCAAGAAACGCTATTCCTTCTTTAATGCCCAGCTGTTTGGGCTTGAGGAACCGTTGGAGAGGCTTGTAGAAGAGTATTTCCATCCAGCGGCAAAAAGGCTTGACGTCAGGAAGCGGATCCTGCTTTTGATGGGACCCGTTAGCGGCGGGAAGTCTACTCTGGTAACAATGCTGAAAAGGGGACTTGAGGCGTATTCCCATACAGACAGAGGAGCGATTTTTGCCATTAAAGGATGCCCAATGCATGAAGATCCGCTCCATATGATTCCGCACCATCTTCGTAAGGATTTTTATGACGAATACGGTATCCGCATTGAAGGCAATCTGTCGCCGCTTAATATGATGAGGCTTGAACAGGAGTATGGAGGAAGAATTGAGGATGTGATCGTTGAACGGATTTTCTTCTCAGAGGATAAGAGAACGGGAATCGGGACATTCAGTCCTTCTGATCCGAAATCGCAGGATATTGCGGATTTGACTGGAAGTATCGACTTCTCCACGATTGCGGAATTTGGATCTGAATCCGATCCACGGGCCTACCGTTTTGATGGTGAATTAAATAAAGCCAATCGCGGTATGATGGAGTTCCAGGAAATGCTGAAGTGTGATGAAAAATTCCTCTGGCATTTGCTGAGCTTGACGCAGGAAGGCAATTTTAAAGCGGGAAGGTTTGCGTTAATTAGTGCCGACGAGCTTATTGTCGCGCACACAAATGAAACGGAATACCGTTCATTTATCTCAAATAAAAAGAATGAAGCCCTGCATTCACGTATTATCGTCATGCCGATCCCATATAACTTAAAGGTGTCCGAAGAAGAAAAGATCTATGACAAAATGATTCGTGAAAGTGATGTAAATGACGTCCATATCGCTCCGCATACATTAAGAGTAGCTGCGATGTTCACGATTCTTACCCGCCTTAAGGATCCGAAGAAAGGCGATATCGACCTGATCAAGAAAATGAGGCTGTATGACGGCGAGAACGTTGAAGGCTATAACAATGCCGATGTTGAAGAGCTGAAGAAAGAACATCAGGACGAAGGCATGAGCGGAATCGATCCACGTTATGTCATCAATAGGATATCTTCTACTATTATCAGGAAAGAAATAAAGACAATTAATGCGCTGGATGTCTTAAGGTCGCTTAAAGAAGGTCTTGACCAGCATCCATCGATTACTTCAGAGACAAGAGAACGCTATCTGAACTATATTTCACTTGCGCGTAAAGAGTATGATGATATTGCGAAGAAAGAAGTTCAAAAAGCATTTGTATATTCGTACGAGGAATCTGCAAAGACACTTATGGATAATTATCTGGATAACGTTGAAGCCTACGCTAATAAAGCCAAAATGCGTGATCCGCTCACAGGTGAGGAAATTAATCCGGATGAGAAGCTGATGCGTTCTATTGAGGAGCAAATTGGAATCTCCGAGAATGCGAAAAAAGCATTCCGTGAAGAGATTCTTATCAGGATTTCCGCTTATGCGCGAAAAGGAAAGAGATTTGATTATAACTCTCACGACCGCCTGCGCGAAGCCATCCAGAAAAAGCTGTTCGCCGATCTTAAGGATATTGTTAAAATTACAACTTCTGCAAAGACTCCTGATGAATTGCAGTTGAAGAAGATTAACAATGTCGTTGCTAGGCTGATCGATGAGCATGGATACAACTCCACTTCAGCAAACGAGTTGCTGCGCTATGTTGGAAGCTTGTTGAATAGGTAAAACCAGAAGGCCTGTATCAGTGATGCAGGCCTTTTCTGGTTTATTAATGGAGTTTTGAGGGAATAGTACAGGCATGAGGTGATAAGAATGAGTAATAAAGAATTGCCGAAAAACTATGTCCCTAAAAATAGTTCCATGGCCCGTAATGAGGAAGAGATGGAGAATTTAGGTAAACAGATGGAGCACCGCCGTACTGGTGAAGTTCTTAAGGAAGAATATGATAAAGTACAGGATCCGGTTCAATTTGAAAAGGATAAAGAATAGCCTTCGCTGAAAAGCGGAGGCTATTTTTTTCAAAAGGATCTGTTACATAATAATGTTAACGGACAACAGAGTTTCCAAGAGATTTGCATAAAATAGGCTTGTCCAGCCGGTTTAGAATAGATAATTGTCAAAATTATTTGTAAATTATTCCGGCTTGCTGCATAAGATAGAGTAATTACAATTCCCTATTGGCCAAAAGCCATCGGGATATTGTATGACAGAAAATTCTATTGTGTTACAGTCAATTGACAATTAAAAGGAGGGGTTAAAAATGACCGATGAGAGTAGTCACCAGTTTGTGATTTCCCAGGAAGATTGGTCCCTCCACCGCAAAGGACATGATGACCAGCAGCGCCATCAGGAAAAGGTGCAGGAAGCAATCCGCAACAATCTGCCTGATTTGATCACAGAAGAAAACATTATCATGTCCAACGGCAGGGATGTCGTAAAGATTCCGATAAGGTCACTGGATGAGTACAAAATCCGTTATAACTATGATAAGAACAAACATGTTGGCCAGGGGAACGGCGACAGTAAAGTGGGAGATGTCGTTGCACGTGATGGATCCGGGCAGCAGGGCCCAGGAAAAGGGCAGGGCGCTGGAGACCAGGCCGGTGAAGATTACTATGAAGCAGAAGTTTCGATGATGGAGATTGAAGAAGCGTTGTTTAAACAATTGGAGCTGCCAAACCTTAAGAAGAAAGAGCAGCAGGAACACCTCGTGGAAAATATCGAATTCAATGATATCAGGAAAACAGGCTTAATGGGCAATATTGATAAAAAACGGACGATGATGACTGCTTATAAGCGGAATGCAATGACCGGAAAACCAGCATTCCATCCGATTTACAAGGAAGATCTTAAGTTTAAGACGTGGAATGAAGTCGTAAAGCCGGATTCCAAAGCTGTAGTCCTGGCAATGATGGATACAAGCGGCTCGATGGGATTATGGGAAAAATACATGGCCAGAAGTTTTTTCTTCTGGATGACTCGTTTCCTTCGATCGAAATATGAAACTGTCGAAATTGAATTCATTGCCCACCATACTGAAGCAAAGGTAGTATCTGAGGAAGACTTTTTCTCCAAAGGCGAGAGCGGCGGAACGATTTGTTCATCCGCATACCGAAAAGCATTAGAACTCATTGATGACAAGTACAATCCAAGCAAGTTCAATATTTATCCATTCCATTTTTCCGATGGTGATAACCTGACCTCCGATAATGCCCGCTGTGTGAAATTAGTTGAAGAGCTGATGAAGGTCTCCAATATGTTTGGCTATGGAGAAGTTAATCAGTACAACCGCCACTCGACCCTAATGTCCGCGTATAAAAACATTAAAGATGAAAACTTCCGTTACTTTATCCTCAAGCAGAAAGCCGACGTATTCCATGCGATGAAGAGCTTTTTCAAACAAGAAGAAAATAAGATGTATGCATAACCAAAAAATCGGCAGGTCAGGACCTGCCGATTTTAATTTTTCTCATGTTAAAGTTTTTTTAGTTTTGGTACTGGGGTCTTAATATTGAAAAATGATGTTTAAGAACAGTAATTTGACTGGGAGTTTTCATATATACTTCTCCATCCATATCCGCGTCCATATCTTTTGGAGTTAAGACTGTAATGGACCTGCCCCTGTAATGGTCAATTTCCTTGCATGATTGAATATCCTGGGTAAGATTCAATGTTGAGATTTCCTTAAGCAGCGACAGGTTGATGTTATTAACGATCAGGATTTCGGCTAAACCATCATCATATTTTACAGACTGGAATGGCAATGAATTAGTTCCAATGAATTCTCCATTTGAAACAAGGATCATCAGTGCCTCGCCGGTAATTTTTTCTCCGTCAATATCCAACTCATATTCAAACAGATCCATTTCTCTTAGCGTTCTAAATGCACTTAGAAGGTAGCTGATTTTTCCGAACCGATCTTTTTCAGTCTGTTCGATATTAAGAGATGCTTCTGCGATTAAGCCGACTCCCCAGAAATTCAAGCTGAATTGGTCATCAACTTTCAATACATCTACTGGCACTTCTTCTCCATTGATGATTTCTTCTGAGGCCCTTCTAATATCCTGATTAATCTGCAAGGTCCTGGTAAAATCATTACATGTTCCACCAGGGAGAATGCCGATTACCGGACGTTTGTCCAAGTTGGCGAGCCCGTTGATACATTCATGAACGGTACCGTCGCCTCCGAGAATAATGACTAAGTCGACATGAGGCCCATGAATCTTACAAAGCTCCCGTGCGTGCCCTGGTCTATTAGTTTTATGTATCGAAAGGTTTTGAATGCCTGATAAAAGAATTGGGACTGAAGCCCCGATTAAATGTTCAATATCCTTTTGGCCAGCATTGCCGTTATAGATTAACAGTGCACTTTTATACCTCACCCTTGACCACTTCCTAGACATGATATCAATATCCTATTTTTATACCCTTAATTTATATTTTTCACTCCTTTTTTATTTGTGACGCTTGTTATTAGAATTTGCGAATTTTAGAAATCAGATATTAAAAAAATAAAAAAAGCCAGCCGTTGCTCGGCTGGTTTCTATCATGAATTTTTTGCTTTATTTGTATTGAAGCCTAGTAACGTGTATAGCGGACAGAATTTAATAACGGAAGTCAGAACAAGGATAATTCCAACAATACCTATATATTTCATTCCACCGTCTAACAGAAAGAAGGATGATAAAAGCGCTAATCCCAGAATGATACGAATGATTTGATCGATTTTTCCAATATTGTTATTCAATAAAAACACCCCATTTAACTTATTCTATAAGTTAAATATAGCTCTTAATGTCATAATCACCTGTGACTTTTCACACTCTTTCCCTCAGGGAGCTGAGTATACTCAGCGATCCAGATTCACAATCTCAGCGTGATCATTCATCTTCAGCTATTTCCAAAAGCAGGTTGCCATTATGTAAATCCACGTGATCCTCCATTCGAACCTAAAAATAAACTTTACCCATAATGAAATTTGAATACCAAAAGGAGTACCGTTATAAATGGCACTCCGCAAGTCTTACGTATTATTAATCTATCATTTTACAATCCCGATCGCCTGGCTGCCCATCTGTACCCATGCCTGTTCAAATGCTTTTCGGGGAACTGCTATATACGGGCCGTTTGCAAGCGGATCGTTAATATAAATGGATTGTTCATCGTAACCTACAATTAGAACACTATGCTCTTTGTAAGTGATTTTGACTTTTCCGGTGTTTGTATCCCAAACGGTTAACTCGGATTCTGGAAGCGGCGCGAATGTTGAGTTTGTTATGACCCAAGCAGGTGAGCCGCTGTCAATCATACTGTATACAGCATCCACCGTCTGGCCTGTTATATCTTTGATTTTGCCGGGCAGGTAATTCTCCGCAAGCTTCGCTATTGGGCCATGGTAAACCCCGTATCCCGATTTGCTGAATGTATAGATATCGCCGACGAACCCATCATATGGGTTGCCGCGAACATAATTTGCGTCGCGGAAAGGAACCTTATGTATTTGCTTTGCCAATGTCATTTTATCGGCTGCTATTCCTTCATATTGAAGAAGCATCGCTAAGCTTGTTACTTCACAGCCGCGTTGTAATTCAGGCAGCTGACTTATGTGAGGGACACCATCAATTATTTTCTTATCGCCGTCGTTTGCTTTTTCGTCAGTTTTTGAAGAAATTGGAGTTTTTCCGAGGCTTCCTTCGTCCATAGGTTCCTTCGTAACAATCTCAGCTTCTGTCCGTGTAATTTTCGGTGCTTCTGCAGCCTGAGTCTCAGCTGTTGGATTTTCAATTGATCGAATTTTCTCGGCTCCCAGAAAGGTGATCAGGAATATTGAGGCAAATGATAATGTTCTGATAAGAATCTTTTTATTCAAAGTATCTGCTCCTAACATAGCGCGAATTGCTTATGTACCTCAGCTGGTATGCTTTTTAACAATTTTAAACAAGATTCGACATGAATTCAATAGACTAATAGCAACATTCTAGGAATCTATTGGGAAAATACTGTTTTAGACATGAAATTGCCCCTGTCTTTCTTTTGGGACTACAAAGTTTGCGACGTCATAGAACATTATTTTGCAGGAAAATGGGAATACTACATCTGTTATAAGTACTTTCTTTTTTTAAAAGCGATGTATTTATGTTAGGGTATTAAAGTGTTAAATCAGTTAGAAATAAATAGAAGGGAGTTTTTAGATGAAGAAAGATTCATCAGTATTTTACATATCGACCGGGATTCTGCTGTTGATGGTCCTGTTTGGCGTATTTGTTCCTGAGACGCTGGAAACTGTCACTGCTAATGTACAAGCATTCATAACTAATTCTTTTGGTTGGTATTATCTAATACTTGTATCGCTTATTGTTCTTGTTTGTCTTTATTTCTTGATCAGTCCTTTAGGAAGAATCAGGCTGGGCAGACAGGATGACCGTCCTGAATTTTCGACACTGACATGGTATGCCATGCTGTTCAGCGCCGGCATGGGTATCGGGCTTGTTTTCTGGGGAACTGCGGAGCCTATCAGCCACTACATGATATCCACGCCAACCGGGGTTGAGCCAGGCACAAACCAGGCAATCCGTGATTCGATGAGATACACATTTTTCCATTGGGGCGTCCATGCATGGGCAATCTATGGGATTGTAGCGTTAGTATTAGCCTATTTCAATTTTAGACATGGAAAGCCAGGTTTGATCAGTGCGACCCTTGAACCTGTTTTGGGTGACAGGATAAATGGGACTACAGGGAAAGTGGTCGACATCATTTCAGTTGTCGCAACTGTAATTGGTGTAGCAACTACTTTAGGATTTGGAGCTGTACAAATAAATGGGGGACTATCTTACCTATTTGGAATACCTACAGGTTTTATGACTCAATTGCTGATTGTCCTGATCGTAACTGTATTATTTATGATTTCAGCGTGGACAGGATTGGGGAAAGGAATCAAAATTTTAAGTAATGTGAATATGTTGCTAGCTGGATTATTGCTTTTATTCATGTTAATTCTAGGCCCGACACAATTCATCTTGAATTTGTTTACCAATACCATTGGTTCATACCTGCAAAATTTACCGGCCATGAGCTTCCGGATTTCTCCTTTGAATGAGGAGATTCGTACATGGATTAACGGCTGGACAATTTTTTACTGGGCATGGTGGATTGCCTGGGCGCCTTTTGTAGGGATTTTTATAGCTCGAGTTTCTAAAGGGAGAACGATCAGGGAGTTTGTATTTGGCGTATTGCTCGTCCCGTCCTTGATTGGTTTCCTATGGTTTTCAGCCTTTGGCGGTTCAGCAATAATGATGGAGCATGAAGGAATCGCGAAAATTTCTGAACTGGCAACAGAGGAATCACTGTTTGGTGTTTTTGCTAATTATCCACTAGGCTCATTCTTATCCGTTCTGGCAATGATTCTCGTAGGGACATTCTTCATTACCTCAGCTGATTCTGGTACGTTTGTTTTAGGAATGATGACTACAAATGGGTCCTTGACGCCAGGCAATAAAATAAAATTCATCTGGGGAATCATGCTTGCAGTAATTTCACTTGTATTGCTCTATTCGGGTGGCTTGCAGGCATTGCAAAACACAATGATTGTGGCTGCTTTGCCATTCTCGATCATTATGGCATTGATGGCGACCAGCTTGATCAAAGCTTTAAACCAGGAGGCGAAGGAACTTGGTATAGGGAAAATCCCTAAGCGAAAGCCTCAATGATTTAGACGGAGAAGGCATCTTCAATAGAAGATGCCTCAGACTGTAGACAAACTCGATGAAAATCGTGTTTGTTTACAGTCTTTTTTTGGTTGGTGCTGGAACGGGGCTGTTGATTTCCGTTCCAGGCGCTTCGCTTTCCGCGGGGCCGGCGCTGAGCCTCCTCGTCGCCGCTGGCGCCTGCGGGGTCTCACCTGTCCGTCTGATCCCGCAGGAGTCTACGCGCCTTCCACTCCAATCAACAGGACTTACGAACTTAACGTGGAACTAAACTAAAGTCTATTTTAAAATAGATACATATAACGCTTGAGGTGATAAAGATGCTTTCGAAAAATAATCCGATCCAACGAGATCAATTAGAGATAGCGGCTTTAGACCTGCTTGAATTTAATGTGTTTGACTAATGTCATAATAACTATTTAACAAATGTAAAGATATGGTGTTTTATGAACATTTTGTTCTTTTTTTAAATGTAAATGTTTTCATTCGTTTTTTTTGCTAAAATGGAATTATTAATTATGTCGTTTCCGAAGGTGATCATGAATGGAAAAAGAAAAGTTATTAAAGGTTATCGAAGCTGCAAAGCTGTACTATTTACTTGATTATAATCAAAATGATATTGCCAAGGAGCTTGGTGTATCAAGGCCGACTGTATCAAGATTCCTGCAGCTTGCAAAGCAGGAGGGCATTGTTGATATCAAAATCATGGACCCGACCGAGGATGTGGAGAATTTATCTGCCCAGCTTGAGCAAAAGTTTGGGTTGAAAAAGGCCATCGTCACGCATATTCCCCAATACGAAGACAGTGTAATCAAAACGTACCTGGGGGAGAAAGCAGCAGCCTTCCTGAATGAAGTGGTCGAACATGACGATATCATTGGGGTCACCTGGGGAACAACACTTTATCATGTTGCCCTTGAATTGAAGCAGAAAGCGTTGAAAAATGTTAAGGTAGTCCAATTGAAGGGCGGAGTAAGCCATTCAGAAACGAATACGTACGCTAACGAAATCCTATATTTGTTCGGTAAAGCATTCAATAGTGCACCGCACCATTTGCCGCTCCCTGCAATTGTAGACCATGTCGTCGTTAAGCAGGCCATGGAGGCGGACAGGCATATTAAAAGAATCCTCGAAATGGGTAAGCAGGCAAACATCGCTGTCTATACGATCGGACCAATTAAATCTGAATCCCTATTGTTCCAGTTAGGTTACTTTACAGAAGAAGACCTTCAAGTAATCTATTCAAAGGCCGTCGGTGATATTTGCTCCAGGTTTTTTGATAAAGACGGAAATGTTTGCAATGAAAACCTTAACGCCAGAACACTGGGCATTGAACTAGAAGAATTAAAAAAGAAAAAGTATTCAATCCTGGTAGCCGGCGGTGCTCAGAAAATCGAAGGTATTTATGGAGCTTTGAAAGGGAAGTATACAAACGTACTAGTAACCGATCAATTCACAGCAAAATTCTTAGTGGATAAATAACAATTTATTTTAAAAACAAGC
Source organism: Mesobacillus subterraneus (assembly GCF_023715485.1). Taxonomy (GTDB): domain Bacteria; phylum Bacillota; class Bacilli; order Bacillales; family Cytobacillaceae; genus Mesobacillus; species Mesobacillus subterraneus_B. The sequence goes on from NZ_JAMBOF010000001.1 coordinate 16,539, forward strand.
AAATCCCCTATAGGTCCCCAGCCTTAAGGGTTTTTTTGTCGAAATAGTGAAAAGGGATAAATTTCATTTTACATTTGTTCAAAAACGTATTTACAAAGGTTCTGGGATTTTGATATATTAGCTATAGAAATTACAAGTTAAACAAATGTAAACGTTTTATTGAAATTTTTTTCAGTATAATTGTAAACGTTAACACTTTTTTCAACAAATTAACAACAAGAGGTGGATCATCAATGAATATTTTGTGGGGTTTAATGGGGATTTTGGTTGTATTGGGAATTGCCTTGCTTTTCTCTAATAACCGTAAGTCAATCAATTTACGGACAATTCTTGGCGGGATGGCAATCCAGTTTATCTTCGCTTTCGCAGTTTTAAAATGGGAGACTGGAAAGCTTGCATTGAAGCAGCTGTCACTAGGTGTAAATGAAATCGTAAATTACGCAGATACCGGTGTACAATTCTTGTTCGGTGGATTATTCCAAGCTGAAAATATCGGTTTCGTCTTCGCCTTTCAAGTATTGACAGTCGTTATTTTCTTTTCTTCACTTATTTCTGTACTTTATTACCTGGGAATCATGCAAATCGTTATTAAGTTTTTAGGTGGCGGACTTGCTAAGCTGCTTGGGACAAGCAAAGCAGAATCTTTATCCGCAGCGGCAAATATTTTCGTTGGTCAAACAGAGGCACCGCTTGTAGTAAAACCATATCTTGCAAAAATGACTCAGTCAGAACTTTTTGCTGTTATGGTTGGAGGATTGGCTTCTGTTGCTGGTTCTGTTTTGATTGGATATTCTTTATTGGGTGTACCTTTAGAATACTTGCTTGCAGCAAGCTTCATGGCTGCTCCTGCAGGTTTGGTTCTAGCTAAAATCATGGTACCTGAAACGGAAAAATCTGAGACATCAGATGATCTGCAAATGGAAAAAGATACTGAATCAGTTAATGTGATTGATGCTGCTGCACGTGGAGCAAGCACTGGTCTTCAACTAGCTTTAAATATCGGTGCAATGCTCTTGGCCTTCATCGCTTTGATTGCTTTAATCAATGGTATTCTTGGCGGTATCGGCGGTTTGTTCAATATTGAAGGATTGACTTTAGAAACAATTCTAGGCTTTGTTTTTGCACCTCTTGCTTTTGCAATCGGCGTACCGTGGGAAGAAGCGGTAAAGGCAGGCGGTTTTATCGGCCAGAAGTTAATCCTGAATGAGTTTGTTGCTTACTCATCGTTTGCACCACAAATCGATCAACTGTCAGCAAAAACTGTTGCAATCATCAGTTTCGCACTTTGCGGATTCGCTAACGTATCTTCAATGGGAATCCTGCTTGGCGGCCTTGGCAGCCTGGCTCCTAACCGACGCGGCGACATTGCGAAACTAGGGGTTAAATCAGTTATTGCGGGTATGTTAGCATCATTATTAAGCGCTGCAATGGCCGGAATGCTTCTATAAGTTAAGGAATAAGGAGAGGGACATTAGTCCTTCTCCTTTTTTGCGTATAATTTAATTGAAGATTTTTTATTTTCCAACAACAGTCACATTTGTTTGAAATACCATAAAAATACTTTCGACATGATTATAGGAGAATCGAAAGAGTCCTCCAAAAAATCATAAGTACTTTCCCGTTTACTTTATAAGACGCGCTCATTATGTCAAATGCTGCGATAAAGGGCGAACGATTCTGATTTTAGCCGCTGGATTGTTTTGTTAAAATGAGAAAACGTTGTTCAATAACACTAAAACCAGCATAGGAGCGGATCAGATGGAGCAAAAAACCATTGAAAAGAAGATCGAAAAGCAAGTGCTTTCCTACATAGATGAAAGGGAAGAATGTGAGCAGGAAGAGCTATATTACAAGCTATGGGAAGATGACCGTAATTAATTTACGTTATTGGTTTTTCAAAAATCTTCACGCTGAAGATAAAACCTTAACGAAACTATATTAATACCTACATGTTTGAGGAGGCAGCTATGACAAAGAAACAATGTATTGCCATGCTTTTAGCGGGTGGAAGGGGATCGCGGCTAGGGGAGTTAACACAGTATATTGCCAAGCCGGCGGTTCCATATGGCGGGAAATATCGGATCGTTGATTTTACATTAAGCAATTGCCGCAATTCGGGTATTGATACAGTTGGAATCCTGACTCAATATCATCCTCATGTTTTGCAAAATTACATCGGGGACGGCAAGCATTGGGATTTGGACCATAAAAATGGCGGTGTAACGCTCTTGCCTCCGTATCAATGCGAACTTGGGGAGCGCTGGTACGAAGGTACTGCACATGCGATTTTTCAAAATATGAGATACATTGATAGCTGCGATCCAGAATATGTGCTGGTTATTTCCGGCGATCATATTTATAAAATGGATTACAAGATAATGCTAGACCAGCATATAGCTACAGGAGCAGATGCAACGATTTCAGTGATAAACGTACCGTGGAGCGAGGCAAACAGATTTGGGATCATGAATGTGGAGGATGGCACAAAAAGGATTATTGAGTTTGAGGAGAAGCCGAGAACACCAAAATCCAACCTTGCCTCAATGGGTATTTATATATTCAACTGGCGAGAATTAAAAAGGTATTTGGAGAAAGAAGAAAAAAATATCCACTCCTCAAAGGATTTTGGCAAGGACATCATCCCTGCGATGCTAGAAGAGGGCCGGAAACTTTTCGCTTACCATTTTAACGGATATTGGAAGGATGTCGGGACAATTCAAAGCTATTGGGAAGCAAATATGGACCTGCTTTCAACGGAGACGAACCCAATCCTCCAGCATCCGGATTGGCCGGTATACACGGCAGATTCTCTGCAGCCTCCCATGTATCTGGACGAAGGTGGAGAGCTTCAACAATCACTGGTAAGCGAGGGCTGTGCGATTAATGGCCGGGTAGAAAACTCGGTGTTATTTTATGGGGTAAAGGTAGGCAAAGGAGCTGTTATCAAAGATTCTGTGATTTTGCCAAATACAGTGATAGAAGATAATGCTTTAATCAACAGAGCTGTTATCGGAAGCGACACGGTCGTTGAGCATGGGGTAAAAATTGGTACAGCGCATTCTTTTGGCGAAATCACTTTGATTGGTGATAACAAAAGAATTCATAAAGATATTGAAACAAAAATTAAGCTGAACGCAATTTAACTTTAAGGCACTCTGCCAAAGCAGGGTGCCATTTATTTTTTCATTTGTAAGTTATAATAAAAGAAGGCTGTTTTCGTATATCGAAGACTTTCCCATATACATAAGCTATTTTCGAGTTTTTCCTGAACCAAGAAAGCGTTAGAAAGTGTGTAAAAGGATACGAAAAGAACTTATAAGAAATCTTTGTGAAGGCCGTGATTTTGATGTGTTTAATTTTATTAGCTTACAAAGCCCATCCAAAATATAAGCTGATTGTTGCCGCAAATCGTGATGAAGCATATGGCCGAGCGACTGCGCCTGCAGACTTTTGGGAGGATGAACCTGGACTGCTTGCGGGGCGGGACCTGGAAAAAATGGGGACATGGATGGGAGTGACACGTTCGGGGAGGTTTGCAGCACTGACCAATTACCGTAATCCGAGTGAAATTACAGCTGGCAAACGGACACGAGGAGAGCTAGTTGCAGACTTTTTAAAAGGGATAGACCATCCACATACATACCTGAAAAAAAAGAGCGAGACACGCGCAGAATACCCGGGATACAATCTTTTGGCTGGGAATCTTGATGAGCTGTTCTACTATTCCAATGTAGGTGATACCTTGAAGAAGGTCGAGCCAGGCATTCACGGAGTCAGCAATCATTTACTGAACACAAATTGGCCCAAGGTAGAGCATGGAAAAGAAGGACTTGCCAGGGTCATAGCGGAGGATCAAAAAACGATGGTGGACCAGTTATTTTTCCATATGGAAAATGTGGACCCAGCTCCGGACCACTTGCTGCCATCAACTGGAGTCAGCCTTGAATGGGAGAGGTTATTGTCACCGATGTTTATCAAGAGTGAGGGGTATGGGACGAGAAGTTCGACTGTCATCCTCATGAATGATAAGGAGATCTTCTTCAAGGAACGGGTTTACGCTGGTGAAAAAAGGGCTGACAAGGAATTTTTAATAAGTTTGTAAATCTATAAAAGACAACCCGTTAAAGGTTGTCTTTAAAAGTTTTTAAGCCAATCTTTGATTGCTGGCTGCTTTATATTCCGCTGTTAAATTATCAATAATCTTCTGGACTGGCAATATCTCTTTGATTTCACTTACTCTTGCACCTGCAAACACCAATCCATTTTCAACATCACCGGCAACAGAGGTAAGAAGAGAGTCGAGTGTGCAAAAGCGGTAAGAGCAATTTTTCAGGCAGTCCCTGCACTTCTTGATCCTAAGTTTATCCGAAGTGGTTATTAACTCGGTAAACTTATTGGCAATTGCCCTGCCATGCAGACCAACTGTTGTTTTGACCAGCAAGGTATCTTCAGCAGTTGCCTGAACATATTTTTCTTTAAATGATAAAGGAGCATCACACTCTTCACTGGCAACAAATCGTGTTCCCATCTGGACCCCTGATGCACCCATTGAGATCGCCTTTGCTATATCCTCGCCAGTCATGATTCCCCCAGCAGCTATGACAGGGATCGAGACAGAGTCAACGATTTCAGGCAGGATATCGAAAAGGGGCTTGTCAGTCCCCAGGTGCCCGCCCGCTTCGAAGCCTTCAACAACAACTGCCGCGGCACCGAGGCGTTCAGAGATCTTAGCCAATTTAGCCGAAGAAACAATGGAAATGACCGGTATCCCGGCTTGCTTTCCCCAGGAATACATATCCCGTGAAATCCCTGCGCCAGAAATAATGAAATCTACTTTTTCCTCCAATGCCGTCTTCATTTTCTCGGCAAAATCATTCATAGCGAACAAGACATTTACCCCAATGTAGCCATTACCGTTAATCATCTTCCTAGCTATTCTGATATGGGAACGCAGCTCTTCTACAGAGATTCCAGTACCAGAAATTATCCCTATACCACCTGCGTTTGCTACAGCAGAAGATAATTTGCTGAGTGAAATTCCTACGCCCATTCCTCCTTGCATGATTGGAACCTTTGGAACCATATGACCAATTTTCAGCTGAGGAAACACCATATTATAACCCCTTTCGATTGTTATTCGATTGAAGTGTAACATGAGTGCTAAATAAAAGATGTGATTTTTAGCACCAAGTAATAAAAGTAGGTATAATAATTTGGTGCGTATGCTGAACAACAAAAAAGAACGCAGAGTTGAGCTCCACGTTCTTTAGATTATTAATTAAAAATCAAAATTGTCAGGGTCTGGACCGACACGTTCGTTCTTGTTTAAGCTGTTCAAACCATCCATATCTTCAGCAGAAAGTTCGAAATCAAAGATATCCGCATTTTCGATGATGCGATGCTCTTTAATGGATTTCGGGATTGTTACTACTCCGTTTTGCAGATCCCAGCGCAGGATGACCTGTGCTGGCGATTTCTTATGCTTTTCGGCAATCTCAACGATTGTAGGCTCGGAAAGAAGCTCGCCCTGCTTCAAAGGTGACCAAGCTTCCATCTGGATGCCTTCTGCCTTGCAGAACTCCAGAAGTTCTGTCTGGGCAAGATGCGGGTGGTATTCCACCTGGTTGACCATAGGCTTGATTTCGGCATCAGTCATTAGATCCTTTAGATGATGAACATGGAAGTTGCTGACGCCGATAGCGCGAACGCGTCCATCCTTATAAAGTTTTTCGAGTGCTTTCCATGTTTCTTTGTACTTTCCTGCCACTGGCCAGTGGATCAGATAAAGATCAAGGTAATCAAGTCTAAGTTTTTCCAGGCTGGTTTCGAATGCCTGGAGAGTGGACTCATAACCTTGATCAGAGTTCCATACCTTTGTCGTGATGAATAATTCTTCACGAGGAACGTCTGCTTCCTTAAGAGCCTGTCCGACGCCATCTTCATTCTTATAAACGGCTGCGGTATCGATGCTCTTGTAGCCATTCTTAATCGCTGCCTTTACAGACTCAACAACTTCTGAACCTTCCTTAACCTTGAACACCCCAAGGCCAAACCAAGGCATTTTGACGCCATTATGTAATGTAGTAGTATCCTGTAGACTATTTGGCATACTGAATCCTCCCTTATGTTTTACTGCTTTAATATTTTCTCATAATTCTTCCGTGAGACAAAGAAATTGGTTTGTTAATACAAATTTTACAGTTCTAAAACTGATTGAGGATTGAAGGGATTTCTCTGCCGGCCGATGAAATCAAAGAACAACTTCATCGGCCGGCCCTCCGTGGCACACGATTTGCTAGTCCCGCCAGCCCCAGGACGTAGCGTTTTAATCCGGGCAGCGCTTGTCAGGGCTGACCAAGGCGCTTGCACTTTCCTTACAAGATAAGAAATCAGTTCGAGAAATGTCCCGCTCCAGCGCCTAGCCCCTTGAGTCGCTTGCGCTTTTCTTATCAAGGAACGCTTTTGTGGCCCAAAGCGAAATAAGGAGGACTAGCTCAAATCCATTGGTTGCTGCTTCGCTTTTTAACGGAAGGGGCACAGCGCTCCCAATGCCCATGACGAGAACTCCTATTGCCATCCATTTCCACTTCAGCTTCTTCCACAATATGAGACCGGCGAGAAGCATGACAATTGATACGCCAATGATCATAATCGGCGGATCTTTTGAAACAGCAGGCTCATAGCTCAGTACTCCATATTTTTGCGCGGGCTCGATGGCAATGCCTACTGTGTTTTGGAGCATCTCTGTAATAATCATTGCAACAGTAAGCAAATTAGCTGAAATGAAAGCGACTCTGCCCTTTAACCAATTGATACCTGTCTCGCTTACTGATGCCAACGAAAACAAAATCAGAGCAGGTGTGACTAAAGCGTGAATCCAGTACCGCATAAGATTCAGTCCCCTAAGAAAACTCCCTTCCCCTATGATGCTTCCCAGTGCCAGTACACTGTTGTCATACACTAAGCCGAATGTAACAAGCATCAGAATATTTTTAAGCGTAAAAAATCCTATGCGCGTGGACAATTTCATTCCCAAAAGGAATAAAAACAAATAGGAGAGGGAATATAAAGCGTAGATAAAAGGGTCCATACAAAATTGTCCTCCTGACTTGATCTCTATATACAATTGTTCCCTCGCTTCAAGATCAAAAACATGTGTCTATGTTTTTAACATTTTCATTATTGATATCAAATAAATTGTATTCTTAAAAATTATAGATAGTTTTATAAGCCTTCATCATATATGATGAGAAATGTAAGCATATACAGCCATATTTTGACGAAGAACAGGAGAAATTATGACTACACAAAAAGATATTGCATGGATAACAGACAGTACAGCATCACTTTCAGATGATTTTATTAGGAACAACAATATATATGTAGTCCCATTGAGCATTATTTTCGGCGAAGAATCCTATTTGGAAGGCGTGGATATTACTGCAGAGGATTTCTATCCGAAGCTTGCTGCTTCCAAGGTGCTGCCTAAAACTTCCCAGCCTGCGATTGGGGAATTTGTCGAGCTTTACCAGAAGTTAAAAGCAGAATACAAGCATGCGATTGCAATCCATGCTTCCAGCGCGCTCACTGGTACATATCAATCGTCAGTTGCAGCTTCAAGCATGGTGGATTATAAGGTGGAAGTGATTGACTCTAAAATCGGTTCCTATCCCTTAGGCCGGATGATTGAAAAAGGAATCGAGATGCAAAAAGCAGGGAAGTCATATGAGGAGATTGTCTCCCTTTTGAGAACACTTCCTGATAAGGCGAATCTTTATATGGCCCCGGGCAGTCTTGAGCAGCTTCATAAGGGCGGACGCCTATCAACGACACAAGTTATTATCGGCAGCTTAATCAAGTTAAAGTTGATTGTCAGGTTCGAAGATGGCAAAGTCGTTCTTTTTGATAAAATCAGGACGGAAAAAAAGGTAAAGGAAAGACTGTTCCAGATTCTTGAAGAAGCTTCTTCCAATATAAAGGAAGCAAGTGTCATTCATGGCAATGTAGGTTCAATAGCAGAAGAGTGGCGCGAAGAATTACAGCAGCGATTCCCGCAAATTTCTTTTTCCACGACTATTTTCAGTCCGGTACCAGGTACACATACAGGACAGGGAACGATTGGCCTCGCCTGGATCAGTGAATAAGGCACTTTTCGAAAACTTTGCATCGATAAACAAGGAAGTCAGCATAAACAGCGCTGATTTCTTTTTTTTGTCAAAGACCATGTGTAAACTTAATATAACAAGAAGGACTATTAAAAAGGGGGAAGCGGAATGTTGAAAATAGGCATAATCGGTTTAGGAGATATCGCACAAAAGGCATACCTGCCAGTTTTTGCAGAAAAGGGAGACATAGAATTCCATCTTTTTACCCGCGATCTTTCAAAGCTTGAAGCGATTGCTAAAAAATATCGATTTCCAAAGATACATTCAACCCTTGAAGATGTCATAGCAAGCGGAATAACAGGCGCGTTCGTGCACAGCGCGACCGAATCGCATTACGGAATTGTCAAGAAGCTGCTTCTTTCCGGGATCCATGTATATGTGGACAAGCCGATTGCCTATGAATATGAAATGGCGAAGGAATTGACGGAACTTGCTGAAGAGAAAGGTTTAATTTTAATGACCGGCTTCAACCGGAGGTACGCACCTGTCTATAAGCGATTGGCAGAGCTGAAAGAACCGGATATGGTCATCATGCAAAAAAACAGGCGATCCCTGCCAGGAGAAATACGCAATTTTATATTCGATGACTTTATCCATGTTGTTGATACACTTAGATTCTTATTTCCTTATCCCATCAAGCAATTGAATGTGACTGGAAAGAAACACGGACCATTTTTGAATCATGTCGTGATCCAGCTCATCGCAAATGAGGGAATAGCGGTCGGCATTATGAATCGGGACAGCGGCGTTGTTGAGGAAAAGGTCGAGGTGTTCCATTCCGATGAAAAAAGAACAGCATTGAACGTTTCGGAATTGGTGTTTCAAGAGAATCGAAATGAATCAAAACAAGGCAGCAGTGATTGGGAGCCAACACTTCACAAGCGTGGCTTCGAACAAATTATTTTTGATTTCCTTCAGGCTGTCAGCAATAACTCTTCAACTTTAATATCAGCCGGGGATAGTCTTGCAACTCATAAAATTTGTGAGCAGATTGTCAGGGAAATAGAAGAATTATAAAAATAGAAGCCCCGCTCTCAAATTATGAGAAGCGGGGCTTTTCTCTATACATAAATAAAGTAACCAACAAACAAGACGCCGAGAACATACATGATTGGGTGGACATCTTTCACCTTGCCCATTCCCAGCATCATCAATGGATACAGTATGAATCCAAGCGCTATTCCTGTTGCGACACTGAAGGTGAGCGGCATCATGATGATCGTCACGAATGAAGGTATTATGACAGCAAGATTGCTCCAGTTGATTTTGCTGATTTCCGATGCCATCAGGGCTCCCACGATAATCAGTGCTGGAGCGGTCACTTCAGGCGTTATTACCGATAAGATCGGCGAGAAAAATAGAGCAATTGCAAAACAAGCCGAGATAATGACGGAAGTGAATCCTGTCCGCCCGCCGACAGCGACACCAGCAGAGGATTCAACGAATGAAGCTGTTGTTGAAGTTCCCAGTACCGAGCCGGCTACAGTTGATGCTGCATCAGCAAGGAGAGCCCGGCCAGCATTTGGGATTTTATTGTCCTTCATCAGCCCAGCCTGGCTGGCTACAGCAATCAATGCACCTGCAGTGTCAAAGAAAGCCACAAACAGGAACGTGAAAATAACGGCTAGCACATCAGGCGTGAAAATATCCCCCAGATGATTGAAGACGACGCCAAAGGTAGGGGAGATATCGGGAACATGACCGATGATTGCGGTCGGTTTATCGATTAATCCTGTCAGGATTCCTGCAACAGTAGATATCACCATACCATAAAAAATTCCGCCGCTTACACCACGTACCATCAAGATTACGCTGACGACAAATCCGAACAGGGCAAGAAGAACAGGGCCGGATGTCAGATTGCCAATTGAAACAAATGTCGCTTCACTTCCGATGATAATGCCCGCATTTTTCAAGCCGATAAATGCCACGAAAAAACCAATCCCAGCAGCTATTGCATGCTTAAGGTCCTGAGGGATGACATTGATGATTTTCTCCCGGATTTTAAGAAGGCTAAGAATGACGAATAAAACGCCTGCGATAAAGACACCAGTCAGGGCAATTTCCCATTTAACACCCATCCCGATGCTGACCGTGAAGGTGAAGAATGAATTTAAGCCCATGCTTGGTGCAATCCCGACCGGAAAGTTTGCGAGGAGTCCAATCAACAGAGAGCCAATGATTGCCGAAAGTGCAGTAGCTGTAAATACAGCTCCTTTATCCATTCCGGCCTGGCTCAGGATCATTGGGTTGACGACAAGGATATATGCCATTGATAAGAACGTCGTAATCCCGGCAAGAGACTCTTGTTTATAATTTGTGTTTCGTTCTGCGAACTGGAAAAAGTTTTTCATATGTGCTGTCCTCCTGGTTGATGTTTTGGGGAAATAAAAAAACTCCGGCAGGTCATGCTGCCGGAGTACCACAAAGGACAAATAGATGCTAAGCCAAAAAAATAGCAAATATCCAGTCCCTTGTAGTCACGCGTTTTACGGAAGCATGGTAGAAACGTTCAAGCCATATTCTTGAACATATACAAGGAAAAATATATAGAATTAAATAATACTAGTGATAGTATCAGCATTTTTCAGCAAGGTCAATTGGATTCGTTAATGTTTATCTATTTGATTTTTTCAGTCTATTGGAGAATCGGTTGATGATTGTTATAGTTATACACCGTTTTCCACATCCGCAATAATTCATTTTTATTCCGCCAATTTTTTTTTCGAAATCCTGGTAGTCAATCTCCTGTATCCAAATGCCTTATGGAGTATTCGTAATCCCTTTGTTATCGAGTTTTTGACAAATTTTTGACGGAAATATGTGAAGAATAAATGAACTAAATGGCAAAACACCCCTGTTTGGAATCTAAATTACTATAATGATAGTGTAATACAAACGGAGGTGCCGATAATGAACGTGACAACGATTATTGAATTGGAAAATCGTGAAGTGGAGAAGATGGCTGGCGCAAAATTAGTATTTACCCAGGAACAGATCGATACAAATATCGTGGAGACTTGCGTTGATTGTTTTAAATATGAAGGTTCAGAAGAATGCCTTGAAACAGACGAGGCGATGCAGAAAGTCTTTATCACACTGAAAGAAGAGGGCCTTATTCCTGAAGCAGTAGAAGATTTTTCATATGAAATGCCATCATGCGGGAGATTGAGAAAAGATGTTTACGAAGAGCAGGACATGCCGCAAAAAGTAATCCTAAGCTTCGTCTTATAATAGTGGAGAAATATAAAGGAGTTCTATAATGAACTTCTTTTTTTTACCATTATTAGTTCAAAACGTGACTTTTATCAAAGAGACAGCCGCAAGAAATTTATATAATGAAACTGACATAAATTGAAAACGCTTTCATTGGAGAGGTGGAGATGCTTTGAAAAAGGGTGCGGACATTACCATTATCACTGGCCATTTTGGCAGCGGCAAAACCGAAATGTCGGTCAATCTTGCCCTTGAAGCGAGAAGAACTAATGAAAAAGTCGCTGTTGCGGATCTTGATATCGTTAACCCCTATTACAGGGCGAGAGATGCAAGGGCTATTTTTGCAGAAAATGGAATCGAGCTGATTGCACCCGCCGAAAGGCTTGCAGCTTCTGATTTGCCGATTGTTTCAGGTGATATTTACCGGGTGATCTATGATCCAGCATACAAGGTTATTGTCGATGCAGGCGGGGATAAGGACGGGGCAACGGCCTTAGGGCAATTTTACAACGACTGGAAAGACATGGACCCTGAAGTTCTGTTCATATTGAATGCCAACAGACCTTATGTGAGCACACTGGATGGCGCGGTGGATACATTGCTTAAAATTGAAAAAGCTTCGAGGCTAAAAATCACTGGCATTATCAACAATTCCAATGTAGGAAATGAGACAACGCTTGCAGATGTAGAAAAGGGGCTTGATTTAAGCAGGGCTTTATCAGAAAAACTGGACATCCCTCTTTTGAGCACTACCTTATCACAACACTTATCAGCAGATGCGGATTCATTTCTGCCTGTGTCCCAAGTGAAAGTGATTTCTAGATATATAAAATTGCCATGGGAAAGGTAAAGGAGGAAAAACTGTGGAGCAGAGAGTTGTTTTTAATGAGGAGACGTGCAAATCATGTCAGCTGTGTGTGAAAGCATGTCCGACAAATGTGATTTATCTGGCAGATTATTTGAATGAAAAAGGGTATCGGCCAGCAGTTGTGACTGACCAGGAAAGCTGCATCAGCTGCGGTAAGTGTGCACAAATGTGCCCTGATTCTGTAATCACTGTCTACAGGCCTGAAAAGATAAGAAAAACTGTATAGCAAAGGAGACATGACAATGGGGAAAGTACTGATGAAGGGGAACGAGGTTATCGCGGAAGCAGCAGTCCATGCGGGCTGCAAGTATTTTTTCGGATACCCGATAACTCCTCAAAGTGAGCTTGTTGCATATATGGCGAGAAGGCTGCCTGAGGTTGGCGGATTGTTCTTACAAGCGGAAAGTGAAGTTGCGGCAATCAATATGGTGTATGGAGCAGCAGGAACCGGTGTGCGTGTGATGACTTCATCCTCAAGCCCCGGCTTCAGCTTAAAGCAGGAAGGAATTTCGTACTTAGTCGGGGCAGAGTTGCCAGCACTAATTGTGAATGTTGTTCGCGGCGGCCCGGGACTCGGCAATATCCAGCCGGCGCAGTCGGACTATTTCCAGGTTACGAAAGGCGGCGGGCATGGAGATTACCATACCCCGGTGCTAGCGCCGTCCACACTGCAAGAGATCATTGAACTTACAGAGGCAGCATTTGACATTGCCGATCGATACCGTACTCCTGTCATCCTGCTCGGTGATGGTATGCTTGGCCAGATGATGGAGCCGGTTGAATTCAAGAACCTCACTGAAAGACAGCCAGGGGAGAAGGATTGGACAACGACAGGTACACGAGGAGACGGAAAGCCAAGAATCATTACATCGCTTGAATTAAATGCGGATGCCCTGGAAAAGCGGAATGAAAAGCTTCAACATAAATTCGCATTGATCAAACAGAATGAAGTCCGTTATGAAACGTACGAGATTGAGGACGCGGATTATATCGTCACCGCGTACGGAACAGCTGCAAGAATCGCGATGAACGCAATTAATAATGCCCGCGCGGATGGACTGAAAATTGGGATGATCCGGCCGATTACTTTATGGCCATTCCCCGAGCAGCCGTTTATCGAGACGCGTGACAAGGTGAAGGGATATATCTCTGTCGAAATGAGTGCAGGCCAAATGGTGGAAGATGTAAGGCTGGCTGTCAATGGCAAGGCACCTGTAACCTTCTTCGGCCGGACTGGCGGTGTCGTGCCTACTCAAGAGGAGATTTACGAATATATCATGAAAGTTGCCGGGGGTGTGGAGGTATGACAATGAAAACTGTGTTTGAGAAAACGACTGGCCTGACAGATACCCAGACACATTACTGTCCCGGCTGTACACATGGGATAATCCACAGAATGGTTGGGGAAGTGCTTGAAGAGATGGGCATTCTCGAGGATACAGTGGGTGTTGCTTCTGTAGGCTGTTCCGTCCTGTCATATGAATATTTCAACTGTGATATGACGCAGGCTGCACATGGCCGTGCCCCGGCAGTCGCAACGGGCATCAAGCGCGTCCTGCCGGACAGGTTTGTATTCACATATCAGGGGGATGGTGATCTTGCGTCCATTGGGATTGCCGAGGCTGTCCATGCAGCGGCGAGGGGTGAGAACATCACTGTTATCTTCGTTAACAACGCCATTTACGGCATGACCGGAGGCCAGATGGCTCCGACAACTTTGATAGGCCAGAAAACAGCAACAAGCCCCTTTGGCAGGAACGCCAGCCTTCAAGGGCTCCCAATCCGTGTGAGTGAAATGCTGTCGACTCTTGATGGAACAGCTTATATTGAAAGGGTATCAACACATGACGTGCCGAATATTCTTAAAGCGAAGAAAGCGATCCGGAAAGCTTTCGAGACCCAGAAGCAGGGATTTGGATTCTCGATGGTCGAGGTATTGTCAAGCTGCCCGACAAACTGGGGGCTCGATCCTCATGAATCGCTCGACTGGATCAAGGACAATATGGTTCCAGCATATCCTCTTGGCATTTACAAAAATGTCCACAAGGAGGCTGAGAAGTGATGGAGGAAATCTTGATAGCAGGCTTTGGCGGCCAGGGAGTCATGTCGATGGGGCAGCTGATCGCCTATGCCGGAATGAAAGAAGGGAAATATGTATCGTGGCTGCCTTCTTATGGACCCGAGCAGCGTGGCGGAACAGCGAATTGTGCAGTCGTTGTAAGCGGAGAACAAGTAGGATCGCCGCTTGTTTCCCAGCCTACTACTGCGATTGTCCTGAACAATCCGTCTTATTATAAATTCGAACCAACAGTCCGGCCTGGGGGGCTGTTGATTGTCAATGCATCGCTCATCTCCAAAACATCGGAGAGAACGGATATAAAGGTAATGAATTTAAAAGCAACTGAACTCGCCAATGAGTTAGGCAATCCCAAGATTGCCAACATGATCCTGCTTGGCGCATTCCTGGAGATAACGGGCATCCTTTCAGACGAGTCAATCCTGGAAGCATTGAAAAAAGTTCTTTCTCCCGAAAAGCATTCATTGCTTGAAATCAATAAGCGGGCGCTTGAGCTTGGCAGATTATCAACCAAAGTGGGAATTTGAATAATGCTAATCGGGCTTTGGTGCATGGATACCAAGAGCCTGAAAGAACGCTGCCGGAGTCAAGGCAGCGTTTTTTAGGATTCAATCAGTTCAAGGATCAATGGAACAGCAGTCTGAAGGGTAGGCGCTTTTTCATCCGCACTTGTGTCATCTTCACCGATGAAGACAGTCTTACAGCCTGCTTTTTTGCCCGCTTCGATATCGCGCTCATGATCGCCGACCATAACACTGCTAGTAAGGTCGATGCCATGCCTGCCTGCAAGGTCAAGCAGCATACCGGCATTCGGTTTCCGGCACTCACAGCCTGCCTTCGGTTTATGCGGGCAATAGGCAACCTCTTTAATATGGCCTCCATGCTCTTTAATCATTTCTGCCATGCGGTCATGTATTTCATGAAGACGTTTTTCCTTCAGGAACCCAAGGCCGACGCCGCCCTGGTTGGTGACGACGAAAATTTCATGGCCGGCATTGCTTAATTCTGCTACAGCTTCAGCTGCTCCTTCGAGAAGATAGAGCTCTTCCGGACGGTTAACGAATTTTACACGATCTGATAACACTTCATTCAGGACACCGTCCCTGTCCAGGAAAATAGCTTTTTTCATTTTGTCCTCCATTTTTTAGGATTTGTTCAATAACTTTACGCTGTCCGCGATTTGGTGCCTGGATACATAGCGGTTGCCTGTAATCCAAAAGCGCCACGGATAATCTCTTGCTTCGCCGGAATTGTCAATTCCAATTCTTTTTCCAGAGGAGATGCTTTCCGGGGAGGTGCCTTTTGCGATAAATAACGGCTTCTTTGTTAAGGGATGCCCGTAATCCTCCATATTTATGCCAAGTGCTTTAGTTAACTTGCCAGGACCATTCGTGAGATTCACTGAATCGGACATGCTTCTCCGATTGATCATTAAATCAATGCCAGCCACAGGCTCGACCGCCCTGACTAACACAGCCTCTGGTTTCCCTTCTTCTCCGCTGACAACATTGAAGAGGGTGTGTGTATGCATGACATAAGTATAAGCCACCCCTGGATGGTGGAACATAATTTCAGTCCGTTTCGTCCTTCGATTATTATAGCTATGCGCCGCCTTATCCATCGGACCGATATAGGCTTCCGTTTCAACGATGATTCCGGCAGCTGTTCCTTCTTCGGTTTCTTTTACAAGCAGGCAGCCCAGCAGGGAGGGTGCAAGCTGGAGTGTCGGCTGAAGTAGAAAATCTTCATTTAGAGCACTGATAAGATTGATGTTCACTTCCATATAGCCTCCTCGAATACCTTTTATACTCTTATACCCGCAGGATGCATGAGACATCCGTAAACTTTGCAAAGCCATATAATTAAAGAACCTTGTTAAATAAATAGCTATAAAAATCAAGATAGTTTATAGTTATTTTTAGAGTTCTGCAAACAAAAAAACTTTACATATATAAGGAGAGTAACGAATCTCATGTGGAAAAAATGGGTATGGACAGCAGTGATTGCTGCGTTGGTTCTTTTCCTTGTACCATACAGCCTTCCGCTAATTTTTGCTTTTTTAACAGCAGTTATGCTCGAAGGGATGGTTCAATGGATCATCAGACGGTTTTCTTTTAAACGGCTTCAAGCGGTTATTGGCGTATTCATAGGTTATGTAGTGCTGCTTGGAGTGATAGGTTATAATCTAGTTTCAATCATTGCCCATCAGGCAGTCTCGTTATCTCAGCGGACGCCCACATTCATGAAGGATTTTTATCGGACATCGATTCTGCCATTAATGGGAAAGTGGGAATTTTACTCTAAAAATTTCCCGCTCGAAGTGATCACACAAATCGAAGGTACGATCGAAAAAAATGTCAATACTCTCGACTCCTTCCTCCAGCAGCTGATTGCTGGCACAATAAATCTATTGACGGCAATACCAGGATTCTTAATAGAGTTCCTCGTTTATTTAATTGCTCTATTCCTCTTCAGTCTTGAATTACCGAAGCTAAAGGTAAAGCTGGAATCCCATTTAAAGGAGCAGACTCGGCAAAAGGTATTCCTTGTCGGGAGCCAGCTGAATAAAGCGGGATTAGGGTTCCTAAAAGCTCAGGTCATCTTGAGTTTAGTCACCTTTATCATGGCTATGGTGGGTTTGAGTATCCTGGGCGTAAAATATACTGGATTGCTGTCTTTGCTGATTGTAATTGTTGATATCTTGCCGATCCTCGGAACAGGTTCGGTACTTGTCCCCTGGGCTGTTATCGCTATTTTGCAGGATAACAGCTTCCTTGGAATAGGCCTGATTATCCTGTTTTTCGTCATTACGATCGTCCGGAGGGTCATCGAGCCTAAAATATATTCTTCAAATCTCGGGATATCGCCGCTTGCCTCGCTAATCAGCATGTATATCGGCCTTAAGCTGCTCGGGCTTGCCGGAATTTTTGTCGGTCCGATCCTTGTCATTATCTTTGATACTTTAAGAAAAGCGAATGTCATACAAATGAATTTTAAGATATAATTTTTCACACCTTTTTTGGATAGCGAGTCATTAATAAGTGTAAATTATGATTGTTAACAAGAAGGAGGAAGGTCTTGATGAACGTAGGCCGCGCAAAGGAAATCACAGAATCTGCAGATAGCATCAAAGTGACTTATGAAGGGACGCCAGTCATTATCCAGCATGTTGATGAGCAAACGAAGATGGCAAGGATTTATTCCAGGACTGAGCCAGACTTGGAAAGAGATGTTCCAGTGTTGAATCTAATAGAAGAATAAGAAAACGGGAGATAAATATGTCTCCCGTTTTTACGTCTTTATGGATTATAAAGCGGAAGCGTGATTGTGAACTGGCTTCCGTCATTAAGCTTGCTCTTCACTTCGATTGTTCCGCCCATTTCATGGATGATTTTATATACGACCATCATGCCGAGCCCTGTACCTTTTTCAGCTTTTGTAGAAAAGTAAGGCTCCCCAAGCTTAGCCAATTGCCTGGCAGACATGCCGCAGCCTGTATCTTTGATCACAATGGAGGCAAAGCCATTTTCTTTTTCCCGTGAACTGATCATTAGGTCGCCGCCCTCTGGCATTGCTTCAATTCCATTCTTGATGATATTGAGGATGCATTGATGGAATTTTGGAGCTTCCCCAGTAACGTGCAGGCCTGACATCAAATCCTTTTTAATGTTGACCGAAAAGTGATTCGCGTATGGAATGATTAATTCGAGCGCTTTTTCAATTTCATCATTAACGGAGATGGAAGATGTAATTTCCGACTGTGGCTTAGCGAAAGCGAGATAATCTTTGATGATTGTTTCTGCGCGGTCAAGTTCGTCTATCGCGGTATTAAGATAATACAGCCTTTTTTCTTCGGGGATAGATGGGTCCTTTAGCATTTGCAGAAAGCCCCGGGTTACAGTCAGCGGATTGCGCACCTCATGGCTGACACTCGCTGCAAGGTGTGAAACCACCTCGATTTTCTCTGAATTAATCATTGCGTTATGCAAGAAATGATTTTGTTTTGTAATTTCAATAAAGTAAGTAACTAAAAAGATGCCGGCAGTGAGAGTCGATCCATAGATGATAACGAACTTTAATTCTGAGGGATCTCTGAAGATGGCAGTTTTCATCAGGAAAATCAAGATTGTATAGGAAATGGCAATTCCCACAACCGTATACAGCTTTTTAACTAGTGGATACTCTCTGAATCTTATTGATATGTAGGAAATAAAAACAGTAATCGTAAGCATATTGAAGAAGTTCACCCATATCCCATTGCCGCCCAATGGGAACCTTGCCGCAGCAACGATGATGAACAGGATGATGCTGACAATCGGACCTCCATATAATCCTCCTAATACCACCGGGATCAACCGAAGGTCAAAAATGAAGTTCTCATTCCCTATAAGAGTAAAGGACATACAGAACAGGATCTGCATTGCCGATAAAATAATGATTAATGCTTTTGCGTATTTCCGATACATGCTCGTATGTCGGTTGACGATGATAAATTGGAATGCAAACGTAGTGATCAGAATAAAAATAAGATTCAATACGAGAACGGTAAGTAGGTCCATATTCAAAATCTCCAGTCATATTTAGGATTCCTAATGCCGGTCTGATGCATAAGGAACTTCAATAATTGACAAATTATTCGGATTTATTTCCTTCACTTTAACACAGAATGGTAGACAATATGTGTTTTTTAGCTTTATTAACACAAATTCGCCTTGAATTTATTGGAATAAAGAGGAAATGAGATTAGCTGAAATTGTTTACTAGCCTGGCTATTGTTGATATATAATCAAAATAAAAACTACAATATACTTTTTGCAATATGACTGCTGGTAAGACCGTTTTTAAGATGTGCTCAATTGGAGTTTTTCGTGCCATGCCTACACTCATAGTGGATAGTTGCGTGGAACTTATTAATGAGGGGTAAATAATCGTGGCATTAGAAAAATATCAAAATTTATTATTTCAAAAAATTAAAAAGCAAATATCGCAATGGTTCGAGGATGATTCACATGATTTTGTCGAATACGATGACGTTTACCGCTTTTTACATTCCATAAAAGGCACATCTGGAACAGTCCAGCTTGGCGGCTTGTTTCTAGTATCATCCAAACTGCTTGCCCAGCTTGAAGCGATCGGGGAGGGCCAATGGAGGGAATTCGAACTTAGGGAATTCCTGTTTGAACTGATCAGTCTAAGCTATGAATATGAGCATTTCAAGGAAACGGAATTGAAAAAAGAAGAGCCTTGCTGTGGGGATATCCCTTTGGTGCAAATTATCGATGACGATGTGTCGATGCTGATTCTTTTGAAAGAAGCTCTGGAGGAAAAGGGCTGGATGGTCATAACGAACACTGAGCCAGAAAAAGCAGTTTCTCAATATTACGATCTCCAGCCTGATTGCCTCGTAATAGATGTCGATTTGCCAGCGAAAAACGGATTTCAATTACTGGAGGACATACAGCAGCATAACCATAAACAATTCATTCCTAAAGTGATCACCAGTATCCAAAATGACCGCAAGACAAGAATCAATGCCTATGAAATGGGTGCTGACGATTTCATTGAAAAACCAATCGATATCGAAGAGTTCATAGTCAGGATCAACCGCCAGTTACAAAGAAAACAAATCTTTGATCAATCAGTGCTGATCGATGAATTGACACAGGTGTACAACCGTCGGTTTTTGTTTGATTTGCTGGAACGGTATCTGAAAGATTTCGAACGGTCAGAAATTCCGTTTTCAGTAGCGCTACTTGACCTGGATTATTTTAAGAATGTCAACGATACATACGGGCATCTGACAGGCGACAAGGTACTTGAAATTTTCGCCTCATTCTTAAAAGAAAATCTCAGGAGTACAGACATCGTCTTCAGGTATGGAGGAGAAGAGTTTGTTGTCCTGTTTCCAAGGACGAATGATGAAGAAGCTATGGCAGTAGTCAACCGGATTCTCGATCAATTTTCAAAGATAGCTTTTCAAGAACATGACCAGTCATTCAATATCAGCTTTTCCGCAGGTATATATATGGTCAGCAAACCTGAGGAAGGCAGCCTTGATATACTCAAAATGGCAGATCAGGCCCTGTATGAAGCAAAGGAAAATGGACGGGCTCGCGTAGAAAGCGCGAACGAAGCAATTCAGCCTGTAAATAATATCCTGAATGTTTCGGTCATCGATGATGATGCCATTATCCGGACCTTGCTTGTAAGGGTTCTGAAAACCATTGATACTGGCAAGGTAGTACTGGATATTGAATCGTATGAAAATGGAGAGAAATTTCTTGGATCTGGGCGTCTCGAACAAAAGGGCAAGCATTTTCTGGTCCTGGATGGTGTAATGCCTGTGATGGATGGAATAGAGGTACTCACCAAGGTGAAGAACAACGTTAATTGGGGGCAAGTACATGTGCTGATGTTAACTGGCAGAAAGACTGAATATGATATTGCCCGTGCACTTAAGCTTGGAGCGGATGATTATGTCACAAAGCCATTCAGCATCACCGAACTGCAGGCGAGGATCCAGCGATTGATCCAAAGGATGTTTTAAATGATAAGGGACGAGATCCAATTTCTTGTTACAGCTTTCACTGTGCTGTCAGCAATCCTGATTGTGATGCTTTTTTATTTAATTGGCAGGAAAGCAGCAGAAAACAGACTCCGGAAGAGAGTTGAGGGCCTTAAACGGTCAATGAATGAAAAAATGCTTCATTCCATTCTTACTGGTGATTTCTTGCGGTCTTTACAGACGGATACAAAAGTAAAAAAGCTGGCTATGGAAGAACTGCTCAGTCATTATGCAGAACTTCTGGAAGGAACCGAGGAAAAGGTGAATTTAAACAGGCTGGCCGAAAGCCGGCTGGGCAGCCATTACCGCAAGAATTTGCGCAGCCTCAAATGGAGCACGAGAATGAATGCTCTCTTCCATATTGAAGCCTTTCGGATGGATGGCCTCAAGGATGAAGTGTTCAGAATGTTAGAGCGACGAAGAGTGACAAAAGAAGAAAAATTAAGGACGCTGACAATTTTATCCCAGTTTCAATCTCGGGAGAT
Source organism: Mesobacillus subterraneus (assembly GCF_023715485.1). Taxonomy (GTDB): domain Bacteria; phylum Bacillota; class Bacilli; order Bacillales; family Cytobacillaceae; genus Mesobacillus; species Mesobacillus subterraneus_B. Next base: position 37,915 of record NZ_JAMBOF010000001.1, read on the forward strand.
GTTTGAATTATTGACGGTAAAATACTGTGGTCTATCCTATCTGGAGTTTAGAAATATACTGTCCAGGCTTGATAGTGGAGGATTTGATCTTTTCGTGCTCGGTTATCATTCATGCCCGCTTGAGTTAAAGTTTGCGATATTGGACCTTGTCGGGATGAAAAAGGATTTGAAGTATTTATCCTTTGCTGAGAGTGTATTTTCAGCTAGTTCAGGAGAGGAAAGAGTACGGGCATTAAAAGCACTCTCGTCAATAGGGCATGTACGAAAGCTTGAGCGATATTTGCCTTTATTTGAATCAGGCAACTGGCAAGAACGAATGCTGACTGCCAGATTGGCTGGGGCCATGAAGGCAGAAGCGGTACTGCCGAACCTTGTAAAGTTGTTACAGGATCCATCCTGGTGGGTTCGGTCACAGGCAGGACAAGCGATCACGATGTTTCCTCAAGGGAAAAATATTCTTCAGGGTGTAATGGATGAAACCAGTGATACTTTTGCTAGGGACATGGCCTGGGAATGGATCAACAAAGGAGTAAATCAGTCATGAATCTGCAAGACATAAGCATCTTTTTCGCCTGGTTTATCATGGTTTATATGATCATCGTCATATCTTTTTATTCGGTAGTCATGCTGATTTCGGTCATCCAGCTAAGAAAAGAATATAAGCTTGACAGGGAAAAGTCCTACAACGACTATACGGAAGATATCTATACAAAACCCGTCTCAATCATAGTTCCGGCTTTTAATGAGGAGGCAGGAATCGTTCATAGCATCCGTTCTCTGCTTAGCATCAATTATCCTGTATTCGAGATTGTTGTCGTGAATGATGGCTCATCAGATCGAACGATGGAAAGATTGATTGAACATTATGATATGAAAGAAATTCAAAAGGTGATCCGCAAACAAGTAGAATCGAATCCTATTAAAAAGGTCTATCAGTCGCAGGTGCTCCCTTCACTTTTTTTGATCGATAAAGATAATGGAGGCAAAGCTGATGCGCTAAATGCCGGTCTGAATTTTTCCCATTATCCTTATGTTTGTTCATTGGATGGTGACTCTGTACTTGAAAGAGATGCATTTTTAAAGGTAATGAAGCCAATCATCGATTCAAATGAAGAGGTCATTGCTTCAGGTGGAAGCATCAGGATCGCGAATGGATGTGAAATCAGGAATGGCGAGGTACTGAAAATAGGGTTAGCCAAGAACCCGCTGGTCATCATGCAGGTTATCGAGTATTTACGGGCCTTTCTAATGGGCCGGATCGGTCTGAGCAGACATAATTTGCTGCTGATCATTTCCGGCGCTTTCGGTGTTTTTTCCAAGCAATGGGTCGTTCAGGCAGGCGGCTACAGAAGGGATACGGTCGGTGAAGACATGGAGCTTGTTGTCCGCATCCATCGGCTGTTAAAAGAAACCCGGACGAAAAAACGGATTGTCTATGTCCCTGATCCAGTGTGCTGGACAGAGGTTCCGGAGAGCATGAAGTATTTGAGAAGGCAAAGGCGCCGCTGGCATCGGGGATTATTCGAGAGCTTATGGATTCACCGGAAGCTGACGTTCAACCCAAAGTATGGACCCATCGGCTTTATCTCCTTTCCTTACTTTTGGATCGTTGAATTCTTAGGACCAATCGTCGAGCTTTCAGGCTATTTTTATATTGTGATCTCGCTGTTTGCAGGTGGAATCTATTTAGAGTTTGCGATATTGATATTTTTATTGTCTTGTTTGTACGGCTCGCTTTTTTCAGCGTTTGCAATCTTGCTGGAGGAATGGAGCCTGAGAAAATACCCCAGAATTTCTGATTTGCTGAAGCTGTTCTTCTATTCGCTGACAGAAACCATCTGGTACCGGCCGCTTACTGTATTCTGGCGCTGTCAGGGCATCTGGCAAATGCTCAGGGGCGAAACAGGCTGGGGAGAAATGAAAAGAAAAGGTGTATCCGAATGAAGTCATTTTTTGAAAATAAACCTCAGGTGGCCGTCCTTCTATTCGTATTTTTGGTGGTTGCCTTCATTTTAAGCCCGTTTTGGCTGTGGCAGTTCAAACCAGAACGAACACTCGATATATTGATAGTCGATAAAACTGTTCCTGACCAAAGCTATCGGGAACACAAGGGACTTACATGGGTTTTAAATAACGAGAAATATACGAAGGGAAACGGTGAGCCGTATTCCGCAAAGGAAGATTACATTGGCTTTAAGCATGAAACTGCACATTCTTATTCAGAAGGAAGACTCCCTGAAAAATTAGACCAATATAAAGTCATATACCTTGCCGACTTGTACGGAGTGTATGAAGAGGAAATTTACGGCAGTATCCGAAATAGTGCTGGAAGTAATTCCGGACTAATATATGGCGGGCTTCTGCAGGAAGATGTAGATAAGCTCGAGAATGCACTGGTACATGGAAAAAAAACATTGATCGCAGAATTCAACACTTTTGGCAGTCCAACTGAGAAGGCTGTTCGTAAGCAGATGACTAATCTGCTGAATATACACTGGACGGGCTGGACAGGTCGTTATTTTTCCGAAATGGATGGACAAGAAGTCCCTGAATGGATTATTGATCAATACAACCTTCAAACGGGTAAATGGGATTTTCAAGGTGCTGGCTTTGTTTTCGTTAATGTGGAAAACGAAATTGTTGTACTAGGTGAGCAGGAGCTTACAGGCAAAGGACTTAATTTTGTACTCACGAAGCAAGGCAATAATTTTTTTAAAGAAAATCTTGGTTCAAAATATAGGTATTGGTTTGATATTATTCAGCCGCTGAATGACGATGAGGTTTTGGCAGAGTACAAATTGCCGGTCAGTAAGAAGGCATTTGGAAAATTAGCTGGTTATGGAATACCCATTCAGTTCCCTGCGGTGGTTCACTACGAGAATAAGCATTACTCCTCCTATTATTTTGCGGGAGATTATGCTGATGAGGCAGAAGTGCCGGGAATATATCAGACAGTCGGACTAACTTTATGGAGAAAGAAAACGGAAGGTGATGATTCATTTTACTGGTCAACCTACGTTCCGATGATGAAGAGAATTCTCTATGAAGGTCTATGATTATATTTTAAAAGCAACAAGAAACTCTTTTTTAACCTATGGTAAATGCCTATTGAAAATCTGGTACTCTCAATCCTGCTGATGAAAAATTCGAATCTCTGGCCGATATAAGTATGAGTGGAGTAAACCGTACTATTATTAACGAGCGATGAAGTCTGACAGGATTTTTAATGAGAGCAACTTTCTGTGATCTCGGGAGCAAGGGGGAAAACCAGTGAAAAGGATTTTGCTGGCAGAGGATGATGAAATTTTAAGGATGCTGATCGTTGATACTCTTGAGGATGAAGACTGCCAAGTTGATGAAGCAGTGGATGGCCTTGAGGCGCTAGGACTTTTACAGGAAGGGCAATATGATCTAGTCATAATCGATTATATGATGCCAGCCTATTCAGGATTAGAAGTGATTGAACAAGTGCGCCAGGAGGGCATCAACACAAATGTTGCGATTTTGATGCTGTCGGCTAAGAGCCAGCTGTCCGAGCAAGAAAAAGCGATTGGGGCGGGGGCAGATTATTTTATCGCCAAGCCATTCAGCCCGCTGGAACTTTTGGATAAAGTGAGAGACATACTTGATGAAAAAAATAAAATTCAATAAAAACAGCCTTGCACGGCGCTACATTTACTTAATGAGCCTCTTCATCGCAGCATTCCTGTTTCTGGCTGCTATCTTGTTGTATTCCTTTTATGATTTGAATCAGGACTATACTTCAAAAAACGAGGAGCTGGAGAAGAAGGAGCGTATTGTACAGGAAATCAGTGAAGCCTTCGATCAGGCTTTTATGGATGTCCGGGGATACATCGCTTATGGGAATAAGGAATTAAAAGAAAAGGCCCTTAAAAAGGAACCTGAAATACGTGAGCTGTCCAGGCAGTTTGCCGAAACGGCTTCTGACTATCAGGATCAGGAATTTCTTAACCATATTGAAATTTTCACTGACTATTATTTCGTTTCTACATTGCCAAAATCTCTTGCGAATTATGAGAATGACAACTTAGAAGCTGTCAAAGAAACAGCAAATGGTGGCGCGACATATAGGATCAACAGCATCAAGACAGAAATCAACGGGTATAACAGGGAATTAAACAAGCAGATTGATGCGAATTTTCAGGAATTGACTAAAATGCAGACCTACGTCCAGATTGCTTTTGTATCCTTCATTCTTGTCTTTTTAATTGTTTTGCTCCGGATTACAAGAATGATGTTCAGCGAAATAGCCAAACCGCTTGCAAGCTTTGCCTCAGCCGCGGATGAAATTGCCAGTGGCAAGGAGGCGGTCATTGAAGTGGATGACGAGCGCAATGATGAACTGGGTGTCCTCTCAGTTGCTTTCAATAGAATGGTTGCGAGCATCCAGGAAAATGAGCAAGATCTTCTGGCACAAAATGAAGAACTGATGGCCCAGCAGGATGAGCTTCACGCACAGCAGCTAGAGCTTCAGGAAGCGCTCGAAATTGTAAAGGGCAATGAGGAGAAACTTAACAGCCGGAATGAACTTATTAACAAAATTGCCAATTCGCTGGATAAACAAGAAGTGCTCGAAAGTGTCGTCATGAATATGTGCCCGATCATTGGTGCTGAAAAAGGCATCATTGCCTTCATCAATGATGATTCCTATGCATCATACGGAATATCGCCTGATGGGGTAAAGCAATTCAGGAGTAATTTGTGGTTCAGCGACATAACAGAAAGTCTGATGGTGGAACGAAAACCATTATTGGTAAAACGAGAAGCAGCGGATAATGAGAAAGGGTTTCATACGAAACAACTGTTTTCATATGATCTGTTTCTACCGATTTTTTTATCAGGAAAAAAATTGGTGGCAGTCATGGCATTCAGCCGATCGAATTCACCTTTTGATTCGAAGAAAATGGATGAGTACGAAGCACTTGCGAAAAATATTGGCATTGCCCTTGATAAAATCAATCTATACCAGAAATCTGAAGAATCAAGGAGACTTAACCAGGATATTCTGAATACAATCCAGGAAGGTGTTCAGCTCGTTAATGCCGAAGGGGAAATCATTCAAGTTAACAAGAAGTTTTGCGAATTGTTTGGTTGTCCAGACAAGATTCGGCAAATGGGAGGCTGTTCTTGGGATGAGTGGACTGGCCTGCTTGCCAGGCATATTTCAAACCCTGGAGAATTCATTGATTTCCTTAGGGAAGAGATATCCAGCCTTGAACCCCTCAATTCCTCAGACCGCCAATATATTTATAAAGGCAGCAGTGGACAGGTGTTTAAGGTTTACTGTGAAGGGCTATACGATGGCAACACGAAGCTTGGCACGATCTTTGTCCACCGCAATATTACGAAGGAGTTCGAGGTGGACAGGATCAAGTCTGAATTCGTCAGCACGGTCAGCCATGAACTGCGGACGCCGCTTGCGAGCATTCTCGGCTTTACCGAGCTGATTATGACAAGAGAACTGAAGCCAGATCGCCAGAAAAAATATTTATCCACGATTTATAGTGAGGCAGGGCGGCTTACTGCATTAATCAATGATTTTCTAGATATCCAGCGCATGGAGGCTGGAAATCAATGCTATGAAAGCAAGCAGGTTGAGCTGCTGCCTACCATACAAAAGGTCATTGAATTACAGAAAGTGCATTCCGATAAACACAAACTCATCCTCGAAGTTGTCGGAGGAAGCAACACGATAATCGGAGACAGAGAAAAATTGGAACAGGCATTTACAAACCTGGTCCATAATGCGATAAAATACTCACCAGATGGCGGAGAAGTCAGGATTTCACTGTTTGAAAAAGATCAAATGGTAAACATCGAAGTTAAGGATGAAGGCCTGGGCATCCCGCCTGAAGCGATTGACAAAGTGTTTGAAAAGTTTTACCGAGTCGATAATTCAGACCGCAGGTCCATTGGCGGCACAGGACTAGGCCTTGCCATTGTCAAAGAAATTATCAATGTACACAACGGTGAAATTAGCGTAGAGTCACAATATGGGAAAGGGAGCACATTCATCATATCATTGCCATTGCAGGCAGCATCGCTTGCTATGAGGGAATAATAAGGTCTGGTTCATAGCAGACAAATATGTTAGAAAGCCTCAGCCGGACCAATGGAGTCGAACGAGAGGAATTGTCCAAAAGCTTTCAAATATATTGTTAAGCGGCTCGCAGGCGCATTTCTGGATGGTCTGTCCTTTGTGGAGGTATAATACCTTTAACAGTATACAAATGAGGAGGCACAGACATGGGAAAAAATACGCTAACTCTTTTTACGAGGCCAATGTGAACAGACTGCCAGGAAGCGAAGGAGTTTCTTTCGCAACATAATGTTCTTTATGAGGAAATCAATGTACAGGGTGAACCGGAAAAAGAAAAACAGCTTAAGGAATTGAGCGGAACCATCATTGTTCCTGCGTTTATTTTCACAACCGCAAAGCTTGTGTTCATGAAGCAGAAAAAAGTCCTGATTGGTTTCGAAAATAACAGAAGTGAAATTGAAAAGCTTGTAAAAAGCATTAAAAAGTAAAAGCCATCGTTATGATGGCTCAGACTGTAGACAAACTCGATGAAAATCGTGTTTGTTTACAGTCTTTTTTTGGGTTTGTGCTGGAATGTGGCTGTTGATTTCCGTTCCAGGCGCTTCGCTTTCCGCGGGGCCGGCGCTGAGCCTCCTCGTCGCCGCTGGCGCCTGCGGGGTCTCACCTGTCCGTCTGATCCCGCAGGACATTGATTGAGCTTCCTCGAACCTGCCCACGCACGATGGAAATGCGTTAGCATTTTCGGAGGAGTCTACGCGCCTTCCACTCCAATCAACAGGATTTCTAAACTTAGCGTGGAACTAAACATAAGTCTATTTGAAATAGATACATATAACACTTGAGGTGATAAAGATGCTTTCGAAGAACAATCCAATCCAACGAGATCAATTAGAAATGGTTGCTTTAGACCAACTGGTTCCTCAGGAACATTTAGTCCGTAAGATGGAAGCAGCCATTGATTTTACTCTCATTTATGACTTGTTGAAGGATGTGTATTCGGAAGTAGGGCGCCTTGGTGGAGGATGACAGAACCTGCTATTTCATCATTACATCCAATGTGACGAGCTCGAATCCATCTGCTTTTAGAATTGGGATGGCCTCATCGATCGCAGCTGGAGTATTGATACCGCCAATATGCATGAGAATGATGTCACCATTGCTTGCGCCATTTATGATTCTGTTAACGATGTATTCAGCGGAAGGCTGTTTCCAGTCAATTGTGTCTATCGTCCAGTGAAAGCTATATTTATAGCCAGCTTCCCCCGCGGTTTCCAGTGCCTTATCATCATATGAACCATAAGGAAAACGGAAGTATGGGCGTGGTGATTGGCCGGTAGCGGCCAGGATGGCCTGTTCTGCTTTCAAGATATCCTCTTTGAACACCTGGCTGCTTACTGCTAATGAGTCTGGATGAGAATAAGTGTGATTACCAAGACTGTGGCCATCATTCACGATTCTTTTTGCATAGTCAGGGAACTTTTCTACCCATTTTCCTGTTAAAAAGAAGGTCGCTTTTACATTATGTTTTTTCAGGACATCGAGAATGGAAATCCCAACTGAATCGCTGCCTGCATCAAATGTCAATGCGATTTGCTGTTTCTGCTGGCTGCCATGGGATACAAGAACCGATGGTGTGCCTGTCGCCGGTGGTGAATCTTGGACAGGTGATGCAGGGGGAGGGGCAATGTCCTTTCCATAGATTTTTAAAATTTGCCCGATATATATTGTGTCAGATGAAAGGCCGTTCCATTGTTTCAAAGCCTCTGAAGAAACTCCCGCACGACTTGAAATGGACCAGAGGCCATCTCCTTTTACCACCGTATATTCAACGATTTTATCTGAAGGAACTTCGATTTTACCGCGATGTGGTTCTTTATCGGAGGAATCCGGCTTACCGTCATTAGGGCTCTCATTCTCTGGTGGTGTTTCGGCTTCTTTATCTTCTGATGCTGGGAGTTTTTCTACTGGTTTTGGCTTGGCGGGTATGACTCTACCAAAAGAAGAAGCTGTCTGTTTTCCTGAATGAAAAGCGGTGACCGCGTGGGTACTTAATCCAGCGCTGAAAAACATTACGGTAATCAAAATTAATAAACTGACTGCCGCCAAAGCAAAATAAAGAAAAGTATGCCTGGCTTTTTTGGCTCGTGATGTAAAGCCCATCATAAGAAAAATAATCAAAAATAATAAAGTGACCAGGATGAAAATTGCAGCCATGTGGGTAGGCCCCCTTTTTCGTATCATCTTTTTGCCCTGTTATTATCGTATGATTTATAGCTTATGATGGTTGCTTGTCAGCCTGCATGTACATGCCAGCAAATATTTAAATGTCATGGAACTTTTGTATTCTACATAAATTATAATATATAAATCCATTTGGGAGGAGAGAGCCCGTTTTAATTCCGAGTTGACTTATTGGAATACATGTAATATATTATTTCCAGAAAGATAATTTTAGGAGGGAAAACAAGTGACAACTGGACTTGTTATTTTAAATATTGCTATTATGCTAGGCTTAGTAGCCGGACTTTTTTACATGCAAAAGAAGCATATATCCTTTTCTAAACGTGTATTCCTTGCACTTGGAATCGGTATTGTTTTCGGCTTTGCTTTACAACTAGTTTACGGAGCTGGATCTGAAGTCATCTCAAAGAGTGCTGACTGGTTCAGCCTCCTGGGAAGCGGATATGTAAAATTCCTGCAAATGGTCGTCATGCCGCTTGTATTCATATCTATACTGGCTGCTTTTACAAAATTAAAGCTGACCAATAATATCGGTAAAATCAGCACCCTGATCCTTGGATTGCTTGTTGGTACAACAGCTGTTGCTGCAGCAGTCGGCATTGCAACTGCCGTTGGATTTGACCTGGAAGCTGTGCAAATCACACAGGGCGATGCTGAACAGGCACGTGCTGAGCAGCTCGAGCAGACATATGGAGGAATAGAAGGGCGCACTATGCCGCAGCAAATCCTAGACTTGCTGCCAGCAAATCCATTCCTTGATTTCACTGGTGCACGCCCGACTTCTACAATTTCCGTCGTAATCTTCGCGGCATTTTTAGGAATCGCTTATCTTGGAGTAAGAAGGAAATCACCTGACCAGGCAGAGCTTTTTGCTAAAATCGTCGATGCTTTCTACGCAATCATTATGAGAGTTGTAACTCTGATCCTGCGCCTGACACCATATGGCGTCCTTGCGATCATGACTAAGACGGTCGCTTTAAGTGATTTCGATGCGATTCTAAAACTCGGGAAATTCGTCGCTGCTTCATATGTAGCACTAGCAATTATGTTCATCATTCACTTGCTGTTGTTGACGATTGCCGGGCTGAATCCGGTAACGTATGTTAAAAAGGCATTCCCTGTACTTGCATTCGCCTTTACATCCAGAACAAGCGCAGGAGCATTGCCGCTGAACATCAAAACTCAACGTTCTCTAGGCGTACCAGAAGGCATAGCGAACTTTGCTGGATCATTCGGATTGTCAATCGGCCAAAACGGCTGTGCCGGAATTTATCCGGCGATGCTTGCAGTCATGATTGCACCGACAGTCGGTATAGATCCACTTAGTCCTTCATTCATTGCAACTGTAATTGCAATTGTAGCAATCAGCTCATTTGGAGTCGCTGGGGTAGGAGGCGGAGCAACCTTTGCGGCATTGCTCGTCCTATCAGCATTAAATCTTCCAATAGCTCTTGCAGGATTGCTGATCTCAATCGAACCACTGATTGACATGGGCCGCACTGCAGTTAACGTCAGCGGATCGATGACTTCCGGGATTCTTACCAGCCGGATTACTAAGGAAATTGATCCTGCCGTCTATACTGACATGAATGCGAAAATAGAAGCAGAAGCTTAAAAAATAGAAGCAAAGAAGAAAGCCAGCCAAGAGAATTTGGCTGGCTTTTAATAATTGTATAGATAAAAAGCGAGTGCATTAAAATTAAATCCTCTACAATAAGCCCACTAAATAATCTGCTCCCGTTTAATCACGCATAAAGAAGTCATCAAGCCGACGCATGTAATTGTCAATAGGGAGTAAGCGAACTTCTCCATGCCAATGACTTTCAATCCTGAAATGATCACAAGGCCATCGATCACAAATATCAGGATGCCAACATTTACTGACATGAATTTATTAATGAGCTGTGCAAGCAAATCGGTTCCGCCGGTGCTTGTTTCATGGCGGAGCATCAAGCCGATTCCGCAGCCGACGAGTATGCCGCCTAATATCGCGCTTGGCAAGATGCCAAGATCGAGTCCTTTTTCTGCAGGTGCGAACAAATCAATGAATAAGCTTGAAACCATCAAGCCGTGAAGGCTGTGGAAAAAGTATTTACGCTCAAGAAACCACGCTAAAATATAGAGAGGGATGCTTAAGAAGATAATGGTCAAACCAGTCGGCCAGCCATAAAAATAGTGCATGATCAAACCGAGCCCAATCATTCCGCCATCGAGCAAATGATGGGGGACTAAAAATCCGTTGACTCCAATGCCCAATAACAAACTGCCTATCAAAACAGCGAGAACCTTACCTAACATAATGATCACCAACCTTGTCCTTCTCTCATTATTTTTATGAAAAAAGACAAGCATTAGAACATTCCATGTAAAAAGAACCCTAGTGTCCGGATTCAAAATTATACTGCTTTCATATTTGGACATAAAAAAACCCGCAATTATGCGGGTTCTCAATTAATGCGGCAGGAATGCAAGCTGATAGAAGAACAGCACCGCGAAAATATAAAGTAATGGATGGACATCGCGCCATCTTCCTTTAACTACTTTCAGCAAAGGATATGATATGAAGCCAAGTGCTATTCCAGTCGCGATGCTTGACGTTAACGGCATGCTCAAAATAATCAGGAATGCTGGGAATGCTTCGTCAAGTTCGTCCCAGCTGATTTTTGATATGCTCCCCATCATCAAGCTGCCGACTATGATCAGTGCTGGTGCGGTAATCGCTGCTAATCCGGAAACAGCTCCGACAAGTGGACCAAAGAATGCTGCAACAATGAAAAGAACCGCTACAGTAAGTGAGGTAAGACCTGTACGTCCGCCAGCTGCAACTCCAGAAGACGATTCGATGTAAGCCGTCGTCGGACTTGTACCGAACATTGCGCCAGCAGCAGTGGCAATTGAATCAGAAAGCAAGGCTTCTCGTGCCCTGGGCATCTTATCGCCCTTCATTAGTCCAGCCTGGTGAGCCACACCGATCATCGTACCAGTTGTATCAAATATCGTAACAAGAATGAAAGAAAAGACAACAGCATATAAACTGTTTTGAACGACATCCATCAATGCTGTCCAAGGGTTGAGGACAATCATGCCTTCTGGAAGTGAAGGCATAGACATGAAACCTTCTTTAAAATCCAATTGGCCGGTAAAAAAGGCAATGAACCCGGTAATGACCATTCCGAAGAACAATGCACCATTTACTTTCAGCATTAAAAGCACAAGTGTAATTGCAAGACCTGTCAAAGCAAGCAATGCAGAAGGTGAGTGCAGGTTGCCGAGCCCAACAAGGTTCGTTGGATGATCAGTTATGATTCCTGTTAAGCGCAAACCGATAAACGCAATGAAAAGACCAATTCCGGCGGTGATTCCATGCTTTAAATTAACTGGAATAGCTTCAATCAATTTTTCACGGAACGGAGTCAGGGAAAGGATAACAAATATTAAACCCGCGATGAATACGGCGGCGAATGCTGTTTCATACGTTATGTTCTGATGATTGCCGACAACTGAATAAGCAAAGTAAGCATTCAGCCCCATTCCGGGTGCAATGGCTATCGGATAATTAGCAAACAAGGCCATCCATAATGTACCGATTACAGCAGCAATGATTGTCGCTGTAAAAACCTGGTCAAAAGGGACACCGGCATCAGCCAGGATGATCGGGTTGACGACAACGATATAGACCATAGTGAAAAACGTCGTAATACCAGCCATCATTTCTGTTTTTACATTCGTGTTGTTCTCTTTCAATTTAAACATTAAAGTTCCTCCAAAAATACGAACGATTTTAAACACAAATAATATAATATTCGTTTTTAACTCATATTACAAGTAGAATATAAAAAAAAACGCTTAGATAAGATGGAAAGTTTAACAAGCCTGTTATCATTTACTTTGTTCTTTTTAGATGAAATAATTCGCTTATAAAACAAAAAAGGACTCGATTGAGTCCTTAAAAAGTTCTCTTTATAAAAAAATCTTTGGTTAGCAACAATCCGCCTATATATAGCGCAAAAGCAAAATAAGCCGGCAACAGGTGTATAAAGTCGGTATATCCGATATATAGATGCGTAAATATGCCAGTAGAAAATGCAGGGATTCCGCCAAATAGGAAGGTTCTCCATATCCATGCAGCTCCTTCCTGGAAGCCCCACAATGCGAGCATCAGCACTAATAGCCCTACACTGAATAGAGCACTTCCAAAGCCCGCCCTGTCGTGTGCAATGACGGGAATAAGCTTTTCGTTCAGCTCATACATTTGATCCGGGGTCATGCAAATATATTGAAGATCAGTTTCAACAAAAACTTGCGTTGCACCGATTGTTGAGATCACTACACCGCCAAGGACGAAAGAGAAGCCAAGAATGACGAACAAGAGCTGTCCATATACTGCTTTTTTCCATGCGGCATGGTTTGTGCGATTTTTCGAAGCAGGAGATTGATTAGCAGTTCGTGTTTTCCTGTACCCCAAAATGTAAAAAGGCAGCAAGATAAGCCAGAATAAACCATGGAGCCAGTCAAAATAACCGAAGCCGAGGAAGAGCAGTATTCCCAGGAATCCAGCAATTGCAGCTATGTTGAATGCTTTTCTTGTCCAATGAATGCCATATCTGATTCCGTGCCTCGCAAGCTGCATATAAATAAAACCACCTGAAATCATCGTGCCGGCAAGCGTCATCCGATCATGTGACATGAATTTGTAAAGGCTAGGACTGCTGGCGATCAATTCCAATCTGGTCATCTGCATAAAAGCTTCATCATAGAAAAGGATGACCTTTGTAAAACTGAAAAACAATATAATCGCTCCGCCAAGCAGGATCAATAATCCGAACAGCCAATACCATCTCCAGCCAGGGATATTTTCCGGCAAATCTGTCATCGTATCGAGCAGTGCCTCATGTATTCTTTTTGGCAGGCCAGGCCCTGAAGCCACATAGCCACCTGATAAAAGAACTAGCTCTGCTCCTGCTGAAATAAGGGCTAGGGCATCTGCTGGTTCAACAATCCCGCCCGATGTAATCAAAGGCACATTGGTTTCTTCTTTTAAAAGATTAAGGGCCTGAAGCATCCCTTCCGTTTGCCTTAAGGGGATCTTCAATTTTCCTTCCGCGTATATTGAATCCTCATCAATTACGATTCCGTCTGCAATTTCACTTAATGTAGTAATTTCAGACAGATTTTCAGCAACCTCGGTATGCTTTACCGCTAAGAGGATAGGCTTTTTTTGTAAAATGGCTTTAATCGATGATAGCTCCTGAATTCCATGGATTGAGTTAAAGTCTACTACAAATACATCGCCATAATCCTTCAAATCATCAGTGATTTTGGCGGGTTCACCAAGCCTGACCATCAGCGGAGTACGATGATTTTTAAGTTTTTTTAGCTTGCCGATCGTTGCATCCAGTCCGATCGACTCCGCTTTTTCCGGTAAAAAAAGGGCAGCATCTGATTCCGAATGGAATGCTGTGGTTTCGGGCCGACAGGATGTTGCTGTGACTGGCCCGATTTCAATCACACCAAATCCCAGCTGGGGAAATGCATGGATTCCCGATAGCTGGGGATCGATTTTCCCACTCAAACCTACTGGACTTTCAAATTCCAGACCGAACAGGTTTCGCGACAATTTCTCAGAGGCAGACAGATGCCCCAGAAACTCTATAAATGGCTTGCCTCCAGGAATTTTGGCAACAGTGGACATCCCTCGATGGATGAATTCACGGCCAGCATTGCCGGGAAGACGTGACAGCCATGGTTTGAACAATGGATAATATGACCAATCAGGCATAATTTCCTCCCAAGATTTTGCGTTTTTTCGTGAAGTAGTTCTTCTTCTATTTTAACGTATAAAATTTCCAGTTGTTAAGGGACTTTTTGTAGTGAGCTATAAGTTGAATTGAAAAATCATGTTAGCTGCAAAAAAAACGCCTTGAATAAAAAGAAATACTTATAGAAAAAATAGAGGGGAAATTGACTGTGGAGGTTTAGACAATATGGATGCTAAACGAGTGAAACAAATACTCTCTTCAACTGCTGAAATTGATGTGGTCTACAATGGTGCGTCAGTGTGGATTGACCAGTTAAACGAAGATGGCCGGACTGCAACTGTCCATTTGCGTGGACCATTGGAAGAAAGGTCGACTGTTGAAATCTCGGAACTGCTGGAAAGATAATTGAATGGGAATCTTTATGCCGCCGGGATGCAAATTAGTGTACGGCGGTTTTTTACTATGGCACAATGTTTATAATACCTATAGTGGTTTATTATCCATTTAATAGAGGTATTCTTTAAAAGTGAAAGGGGAGATGAACATGTTTCATTATACTGTTGAAGTGGACAAGTCATTAAATGAGGCTGTATCGGCACTTGAAGCAAGTTTGAAAAACGAGAAGTTTGGTGTTCTTTGGTCTCTTAATATGAAGGAAACCCTTGCCGGAAAAGGTGTAGAACTTGATGGGGATTACATCATACTTGAAGTCTGCAATCCTCATGAAGCGAAAAGAGTGCTAGAAAAGAGCCCGCTCGTCAGCTACTTCCTTCCTTGTAAAATTGTTGTATATAAAGAGAACGGTGCTACAAAAGTCGGCCTTCCAAAGCCAACGGAACTGATTAAACTTGTTGAAGATGAAGAGCTTCAGTCAATTGCCGCAGATATCGAAAAAAGATTGATTGGCAGCATTGACAGCCTTAAATAAGCCACTTTAAAAGAGCCCAAGGATTTTATTCCTCGGGCTTCTTTAATGTCTATTAGAAAATTGCATTTAAGATGAAGTATGAAATTGCAGCCACAGTTGCTGAAATTGGCAGCGTGATCACCCAAGTGATCAGCATACGCTGAGCAGTAGTCCATTTAACACCCTTTACTCTGTGTGCAGTACCTACCCCAAGGATTCCCGAAGAAATTACGTGAGTCGTACTTACCGGCAAATGAATGAAAGTGGCTCCGAAAATAACCATCGCTCCAGTTAAGTCTGCTGCGACCCCATTTACTGGACGGATTTTCATAATGTTCCCGCCGACAGTCTTAATGATTTTCCAGCCGCCTACAGATGTACCAAGACCCATTGCAATCGCACATGACAATTGAACCCAGAATGGGATATCATCAGTTGAATGAAAACCGTTGGCGATTAGCGCCATAGTGATTATACCCATAGCTTTCTGTGCATCGTTTGTTCCGTGTGTAAACGACTGTAACGCAGCTGTTGCCACTTGGAAATAACGGAAATTTCTATTTGTTTTTGTAAGATTGTTGTTTTTAAAAATCACTTTAAAAATGCTGTATACAATATAACCTAGTCCAAAAGCAAGCAAAGGTGAGAAAATCAAAGCCTGAAGAATTTTCAAAAATCCAGTGTAGTTAAGAGCATCAAGTCCAGCTGCTGCAATGGCTGCGCCGGCAATTGACCCAATAATTGCATGTGATGAGCTGCTTGGAATTCCGTAATACCAAGTTAAAAGATTCCAGAAAATCGCAGCGACTAATGCTGCCAGGATTACGATAGAGCCATTTTCAAGTGTGAATGGATCGACAATATCCTTTGTGATTGTTTTAGCTACCCCTGTGAAGGTCATTGCACCAACAAAGTTCATGACTGCGGCCAACAGAATGGCGTGACGGGGTTTCAGGGCTTTCGTAGATACGGAAGTGGCGATGGCGTTTGCTGTATCGTGAAAACCATTGATAAAGTCAAATGCCAGCGCACCGATAACGATTAACGCTGTTACGATAAATACTACATCCATTTTTCAGGCTCCTTACGCGTTTTTCATGACGATGCTTTCAAGGGTGTTTGCAACATCCTGGCAGCTGTCAGCGATTTCTTCAAGACCTTCGTATATTTCTTTGTATTGAATGATTCTTATTGGGTCTTTTTCAACTGAAAATAGATGCTTAATTGATTGGCGAAGAATGCCATCACATTTCGATTCAAGATCCTTGATTCGTATTGCGTGTTCCCTGATCTGCTTTAATTTTTTTGTCGTTAACAGCTGTACTGCTTGTTCGATTTCGAAAGATGCGCTTTTAATAGCAGCAACGAATTGCATCATGAAGTCATCCGCTTTAGTGATGGAATACATATCAAAAAGGTTGGCACAATGCTCCATGCCATCAAGAACATCATCCATACTCATGGAAAGGGCAAGTATATCTTCTCTTTCAATAGGAGTAATGAAAGCATCATTCAGTTGCATGATGACTTCGTGGATTAAAGAATCCCCTGCTGTTTCCATATTCTTCATTTTTTCAGTGAAAATCTTTAAATCGCTGGCATTGTTGAGTTTATAATCTGCGAAATATTCACTGCTTTCCTTTAAGTTTACTGAGATGTCTGTAAGTAATCCTGCAAACTTGTCTTTCTTCCTGAACACCATAATGTTACCCCCACGATTATCCAAATTAAAAATATTAGAGCGAGAATTATTTTAGCTTAAAAATGTCGAAATAAGAAGATGTTTGTTGAAAAATTTACAAAAACTTAATAAAACAGGGGTTGCGAAATTAACACTTTTACATGTTGTTAATATAAGTTTCTTTTTCACTCGTAAAACAACTGCTCAAATAGGATAAGCCCATTTTTAAAAAATGATTTGTCCCGCTGTTTAGGACAAAATTTTGCCGGGAACTTAGAAATTAATTAACAAGTCAGAAGGGTTCTAACTGCTGTCTATTGGAAAGAAACTGCTTTCCAGGTCACCAATCGGATGAATCTCTATTGGAGAAAAAGAGTATTTCATCAACAATAGGGTTCTTGAGAAACCAGACAGAAAATTTCGGCATTAAGCCGTTTATATAGATCAGCGGCTGCCAACTATGGCAGCCGTTTTGAATTTGTCTTAGCTCTTCTTGACCGGTAAAATGAATAAAAGGGGTGAGGTAATGGGAAGCATTTTTGACAAGGTGAATTTACATAATGGAGTAGAGATGCCGGCTTTTGGGCTTGGTGTTTATAAGGTGGAGGAAGGCAGTCAAATCGAAGAAACAATCAACACCGCACTTAATCTAGGTTACAGGCTGATCGATACCGCCTCTTTTTACAAGAATGAAGAAGGAGTTGGCAGAGCTATCTCCAGCAGCGGAATCCCGAGGGAAGACTTATTCATTACCACAAAGGTATGGAACTCTGAGCAAGGTTATGAATCTACCTTAAAGGCATTTGAGGACAGCATCGAAAAGCTAGGCATAGAATATCTTGACCTGTATCTTGTCCATTGGCCTGTAAAAGGAAAATATATTGAAACGTGGCGTGCTTTGGAAAAGCTGTACAGTGAAGGCAAAGTAAGGGCAATTGGTGTGAGCAATTTTAAAGTCCATCATTTGCAGGATCTGCTTGGTCAATGCAGTGAAAAACCAGCTGTCAACCAGGTGGAGCTGCATCCGTTGTTATCCCAGCAAGAATTGCGGGATTATTGTCAGAAGCATAACATCAGGGTGGAGGCATGGTCGCCGCTTTCTAGGGGAAGGTTCCTCGATGAGCCTCTCCTGAGACAGATAGCAGCGAGCCACGGAAAAACATCAGCACAGGTCATATTGCGTTGGCATCTGCAAAATCATATCATTCCAATACCAAAATCCGTGACCCCATCGAGATTGAAGGAAAATGCCGAGCTTTTCGATTTTGAATTGAGCCAGGAAGAGATGAAGGTTATAAACGGATTAAACAAGAACCAACGTTTTGGTGCAGACCCAGATCACATAGATTTTTGACGGGCCACATGCATAAGATGCAAGCGCACCCTAGCCTAATCGGACAAAACGATGATCTGAACCAAGTAAAATGTCCGATAGGAAGCATATTAAGCTTCAGGCGCAACGTACGATTCAGTCAGCTGCGTGGGTAAAGCAGTGGTTGGAATAAAAAAATAATGTAAAAACGGACTGAATTTAATTCAATCCGTTTTTTATTTATAAAAATGGATACATTAACAATAAGAGTTGTAAACTGCGAGTAAAAGAGGTTGTAAATGAAAATTTCCCTCCTCATGTTTTAACTATCTAGATAAGTGGTAATGTAGGTGTACAAGCGGCAGCAACTAGAAGTTCACACCAAGAAAGGCTGCTTGTAAGGCTGCAGAAAAAAGATGGTTTAAGAATACCAAATAAGAGGTAAGTTAAGATTAGAGCAAGCTGAACAGCTCCCGGGAAGCTATCAAATTCAGTGCAGCCTAATTTTAAAAAATTACTGCAGTTGATCTCTTTAAAAAGGGTGTAAAACCCCTTTGCACTTCTACTACTTGATAACATTACATCTAAAATTTAAGGAGGACGTAAATTATGAGTTTCTTATGGGCATTAATTATTGGTGGTATTATCGGATGGTTAGCAGGTCTAATTCTAGGTAGAGATATTCCAGGCGGAGTCATTGGTAACATCATCGCAGGTTTCGTTGGTGCTTGGATTGGACAAGCAATCTTAGGAGATTGGGGTCCAGTTGTAGGTGGCTTTGCTATCCTTCCAGCATTGATCGGTGCGATTGCATTGGTATTCATCGTAAGCCTTGTGATGAAGAGCATGCGTAAAGCTGACCGTCATTAATAATGAATGAAAAATCCTTCCGATTCGGAAGGATTTTTTTTGTTCTTTAAAAAATTATAACATTATTTAGTTGTGGATAACTACATGTAGTATTCTAAATCCAGCTCCAGCGCCTAGCCAGTTTTCAACCCCGAGAGTACTTCTTCGAGTATCTTGCGATAAGCGTTAGCTTTGAGCAGCTCGAGTCGCTTGTCTAGCTGCGCCTCCTAACTCCTCGAGACGCTTCGGTCCTGCCAATGAAGTCAAAGAACGACTTCACTGTCAGGCCCTTCAGCGCTTGTCGGAGTTGAACAGTCGGCTACACATTTCGATTTCGGTCCGCCCAATGAAGTCAAAGAACGACTTCACCGGTCGGCCCTCCAGCGCTTGTCGGGGCTGAACGAGGCGCTTGCGCTTTTTGTTCTGGCAAAAAAAGTTTAAATTTCATATGGGTCGATATTTAAAAATATCGGCGGATGGTCGATAAAAGGTGCATGGCAGATTATTTTTTCCTGTGTAAAGGGATGGGTGAATTCAAGTTTTACGGCATGCAACGCCTGCCTATGAAAAGCATCGCTGCCTCCATACAGCGAATCGCCTGCGAGCGGATGGCCAAAATCACTGAAATGCACGCGGATTTGATGAGTTCTTCCAGTATCAAGGGAACATTGGACAAGAGTAAGATTATCTTCTCTTATTCTTTCGAGCACTTTGAAGTGAGTGATTGCTGGCTGGCCTGTCTCTGATACCCTTCTTCGTGTTGCATGATGACGGTCGCGTCCAATCGGTTTATTGATAGTTCCTTTTTTCTGTCTGATCATCCCGTCAGTAATTGCCAAATAAGTTCTTTTAATAGCGCGCTCCTCAAGCATCTTATCCAGTATCGCTCCAGTTAGCGCGTTTTTGGCGAATAGGACTGCGCCTGTAGTATCCCGGTCGAGCCTGTGAACATGGCGAGGGCCGGTAACTTCACCGTTCGACTGCATATGGAAAGCAGCCGCATTCGCGAGTGTGCCTGTCTGTCCGGGGACATTTGGATGTGTATCCATCCCGGCTGGCTTATTGAAGACAATCAGATGGTCATCTTCATAAATAGGATCAACGTTTTGGTATTCGGGAACGACATTGATTTCTTCTTCAGAGAAAAGCTTCAGCTGCACGCGTTCTCCCTTGGTTAAAGGAAGTGTCCAATCCGGATTTTTGCCATTAATGAAGACTTTCTTTTCCATGCGGAAATTGTGGACCAACTTTTTAGGTGCCTGCCATATTTCTTTAAAAAGTGTTTCAAGAGTATGCGTTTGCCACTCTTCGGGAATCAGCAGTTCAAACCAGTCGCCTTTTTTGGTAGATTGAATCATATTTTTCTCCTGTCATGTGTATATTTAATTTTAAAAATGTGTTTCCATCACTATGAGTTTTTGTCAACTTTTACCGCATGCATGGGCAAAATTACCACCCTTTTGCAAGGAAGGGATATGTTATTCTAAGTGTATATATTACGAACAGATTACAAAGGGTTAAAAAAGGTGGGTCCATCATTGAAAATTGTTTTTGCGTCTACACCCGGACAAGAAGAGAAAATTTTGGAGCTGGCCAGGTATTTTTATACTGATGTTTTTCCATTGTATTTTAGTGATGAAGACATACAGGAATTTGAGAGGCTTGAAGTATTACATACTAGACCCGAGCAATTCGAGAGGTTCAGCACGCTGGGGGATGCATTCCAGGTCATTACAAGTATGCAAACTTTGATCTCTATTTTGGAGTCTGGCCATATTCCTGAAAAATATCAGTCAATGTTCCGCAGGAATGTACAGACATTAACAGATTACGGTATTTGTTTTCCATTCAACTACAGCCAATTTTCAGACTCAAAGCATGTCCATTTAAATTATATCAGTACTTACACGAAAGCAGCTAACAGCCTTCTTTTATAAGGACATGAAACCAATGATGAAAAAAAATGAACGCCTGCGGTCAGCAGGCGTTTTTTCTGTTGGTTTTTAAAAGAGACTTTATTTAAGACTGTTTTCATTAAGCCATTCCTCAAAAGTTGGCTCTTCCTGATAGCCGACAATTCGGTTTACTTCTTTGCCATCCTTATATTGGACTAGTGTTGGAGTTGATTCGATTCCGTAATCATTCCATCCGTTTTCATACTCTAAAAGATTAAATTGAAGCATATTTACATTCATTTCTTTAGCGAGCGGAGCTAAAACAGGGGTTGTACGGACACAGTGCGGGCATGTTGGACTGTAGAAATATACTGTAGCATCTTCCCCATTTTTTATTATTTTGTCGAGATCATCTGGAGTGATGATGTTTTGATAATTTGGATCCTCAAGCTGCTTTACGGTCTCAGGATGCAAAGTCTCTTTTCCATATGGGTTGCCCTCTGCTTTTTCTTCATTTTGAGCCTTATTAATGAAAAATAATGCCGAGAATAAACCAACGATAATTAATAGAAATATGATTACTTTTTTCAACTCACGCTTCCTCCTTAGTTTTTTTCCAAATAATAAAGCTTAGCGAAAAGATGATGATAAATGCTGTCAGCGCCAGGAATGGAATGGTGATAAAACCAAGCCAGTTTATGTATTGGCCTGAACATGGCACTCTCCCGCAAGTATCCGCATTGTCAGCCATGAACGGCACTTTCTGCAGGGAGTAATGGTACAGCGATATTAATCCGCCGACCGCTGACATAACCATGGTATAAAAGGAAATCCTGTAATCCTTTTTGACAACGGCGATTCCAAGGATCAATGCGAATGGATACATCAAGATCCGCTGGTACCAGCACAGCATACATGGTTCATACTGGCGAATTTCTGAAAAATACAGACTTCCAAACATGGCAAGGATGGATGTAGCCCAAGCCGCAAATAAAAACGTCTCCCTAGTATCCTTTTTCTTTTGAACCATGTACAATCTCTCCCCTAAAAACAATGTATTCTCTGTTCAAACATTTCATATAACAGAAATAGCCTATCTCTGATTACATCTTAAGGAATAAAGAGAAATATTTCAATTAACATTATGTGAATTATCCTACAGGTTAAATTAATAATTCACAGATTTTTAAATTAGCAAAAGGGGAAGCTAATTACACAGTAATATATTGAGACGATTAAGGGTATAGGAAATATGGTATTTATCTTTTTAGTGAATGAAAGGTGTGTAAGACCGTATGACTGAATTGGATTTGTCCAAATTTGAGAAGAAAATGATCATCCGCAATACAAAGCAGGAAGATATTGATGGAATCATAAAAATGCAGAATAGCTGCTTCCCTGGTATGCTGCCATGGGAGCGCGAGCAATTGGAAAGCCATCTCGAAATTTTTCCTGAGGGGCAATTCGTAGCCGAGTATGACGGCAAAGTTATTGGCTCATGTTCGAGCCTGATCATAAATTTCGATGAATATGACGACCGCCACAGCTGGGATGATGTCACGGATAGCGGTTATATCACAAACCATAATCCCGATGGCTATAATCTTTATGGAATCGAAGTCATGACCCATCCCGAGTTCAGGAGGATGAAGGTTGGCTACCGTTTATACGAAGCAAGAAAGGATCTTGCAAGGCAATTGAATTTAAAGAGTATCATCATCGGCGGCAGGATTCCGAACTACCACCTTCATGCCGAGGAAATGTCGCCGCGCGAATATGTAAGGCAGGTAGCTTCACATAAAATCTACGATCCTGTTCTTTCTTTCCAGCTGAGGAATGACTTCACACTGATGCGGATTAATCCGAACTATCTGCCGGATGATCTGCAGTCAAATAAATACGCAACGTTGATGGAATGGAATAATGTCGACTACCAGCCAATGTCCAAGCGGTTCTTTAAGACAAGTAATCCAGTCCGTATTTGTGTCGTCCAATATATGATGAGGCAAATTCAGTCATTTGATGATCTGGCGCACCAAGTTGAATATTTTACTGATGTCGCGTCGGACGCCGGTTCAGATTTCGCGGTCTTTCCAGAGCTTTTCACAGCACAGCTTATGTCTTTCCTGGATGAGAAGACACCCTCGCTTGCGGTCCGCAAGCTGACAGAATACACCGAGCAATATATTGAACTATTCACCGACCTTGCCGTCCGCTATAACGTGAATATCATTGGAGGATCACATTTTGTAAAGGAAGATGATGAGGAAATCTACAATATTTCATATCTCTTCCGCCGTGATGGAACAATAGAAAAACAATACAAGCTTCATATCACACCTAACGAAAGAAGATGGTGGGGCATCAGCCGCGGCGACGAGCTTCAGGTATTCGATACAGATTGCGGCAAAATCGCAATTCAAATTTGCTATGATATTGAATTTCCTGAGCTTGCAAGGATCGCAACAGACATGGGAGCGAAAATAATCTTCACTCCGTTCTGTACCGAGGATCGCCAGGGATATTTACGAGTCCGTTATTGTGCACAGGCAAGAGCAGTTGAGAACCAGATATACACCGTAATCTCTGGAACAGTCGGAAACCTTCCGCAAACAGAAAATATGGATATCCAATATGCCCAGTCCGGCATCTTTGCACCATCCGATTTTGAATTCGCCAGGGACGGAATCGTCGGTGAAACGAATCCGAATATCGAAATGGTCATGATCGGCGATGTCGACCTTGAAGTATTGAGACGCCAGCGTCAGGACGGCACAGTCCGCCAATTAAAAGACCGCCGCCACGATATTTATCGGATACAGTATAAAAAATAGACCCGAAGGCCTGCCAGTTTTGGCAGGCTTTTGTTGAGACTTTGTGAAACCTTTAAATGCTCTGGAGAGATAATTTACTTAATAACTGATGAAAATCAAGAAAAATTATGAACACTGGCCAATATTGTTTTATAATTAGCTGTAAGATTGAAATCTTAATTTCAGGAGGGCATTCAATGGATTGGAAAATGAAAGCCGAAAGATGGCTAGGGTTTGCCGGCTTGGATTCTGAGCTGAAAGCTGAGCTGCAAACATTTAAAGAAAATGAAAAACATTTAGAGGAAGTATTTTATAAAAATCTTGAATTTGGAACTGGCGGAATGCGCGGGGAAATTGGCGCAGGTACAAACCGGATGAATTTATATACTGTCCGCAAAGCGTCTGCCGGCTTGGCTGCATACATAGAACAACACGGAAATGAGGCAAAGCAGCGCGGAGTGGCAATCGCTTATGATTCTCGCCACAAATCACCTGAATTTGCGATGGAGGCTGCAAAAACTCTAGCAACTCGCGGTATCCAGACATATGTTTTCGAAGAGTTACGACCAACACCGGAATTATCATTTGCGGTGCGTCATCTGCACGCATACGCTGGTATCGTGATCACGGCGAGCCACAATCCGCCCGAATACAACGGTTATAAAGTATATGGCTCAGACGGAGGCCAGCTGCCGCCTGACAGTGCGGATGAGGTCATCGCAAAGGTAGACGAAATAGAAAATGAATTGTCGATCGAGGTTATGGATGAGCAGGCGCTAAAGGAAAAAGGCTTGATCAAGATGATTGGACCTGAAGTGGACCGCGCATATCTTGAGAAGTTAATGACGATATCAGAGAATCCTACCTTGTCAGACGAAACGGATGTAAAAGTAGTATTTACGCCGTTGCATGGTACTGCGAACATGCCGGTTCGCAATATCTTGACGAATCTTAAATACCAGAGTGTCACGGTAGTTAAGGAACAGGAGCTTCCTGATCCGGAATTTTCAACTGTGAAAAGCCCGAATCCGGAAGAGCATGCTGCATTTGAGCTGGCAATCCGTGAAGGAAAGAAAATCGATGCGGATGTATTGATCGCAACAGATCCGGATGCTGACCGCCTTGGTATTGCCGTGAAGGATCCAGACGGAGAATATATTGTGCTGACGGGGAACCAAACTGGCTCGCTTCTGCTTCACTATATCCTCACACAAAAGAAAGAAAAAGCCACACTTCCGGCAAATGGTGTTGTATTGAAGACGATTGTTACATCTGAGCTTGGCCGTAATATTGCTGCCTCTTTCGGCATCAATACAATCGATGTGCTGACAGGCTTCAAATTCATCGCTGAAAAAATTAAAGCGTATGAAGAATCAGGAGAGTACAAGTTCCTTTTCGGCTATGAAGAAAGTTACGGTTATTTGATCGGCGACTTTGCGCGAGATAAAGATGCAGTGCAGGCCGCCATGCTTGCTGTTGAAGTGTGCGCGTACTATAAAAAGAAGGGCATGTCATTGTACGAAGCTCTTCAAAGTATCTTTGAAGAATATGGCTATTACCAGGAAGGACTGCGTTCACTCACTTTAAAAGGTAAGGAAGGCGCGGAGCTGATCCAAAAAACACTGGGAGTATTCCGTTCGGAGCCAATCAAAAATCTCGGTGAATTGAAAGTGGCTGCTGTAGAAGATTATTTAACAGGAGTAAGGCTGAACGATAATAATGAGGAAGAAAAGATTGAGCTTCCGCCATCAAATGTCATTAAATATTTTCTTGAGGATGGCTCATGGATGTGCCTTCGCCCATCTGGAACGGAACCGAAAATCAAGTTCTATTTTGGCGTGAATGACAAGAGCCTTGCAGATAGCAAGCAAAAGCTCCAAAAGCTTGAGCAGGATTTCATGCAATTAGTGGATAAGAAAATGGAAGCTGCGAAAAAATTATAATAACAACTATGTTTTAGCAGATAGAAAGGAACTAACTACATGTTAAAAAATCAAGTTGCAATCGTAACTGGTGCATCAAGGGGCATTGGCAAGGAAATCGCCGTCAAACTGGCTGAGCAGGGGATGAAGCTTGCTCTTGCAGGCAGCTCAAAAGAAATCAACCAAACAGCTGAAGAGTTGAAACAGAAAGGTTTCCAGGATGTAATCGCCGTCCAAACAGATGTTAGTGAAGAACAGCAGGTAAAAAATCTAGTAGCAAAAACGCTTGATGCATTCGGTCAGATCGACATACTTGTGAATAATGCAGGCATCGGCTTCTTCAAGCTTGCCGAAGAAGTGACGGTCGATGAGTGGAAGAAGCTGTTCGAGGTGAATGTACAAGGTGTGTTCCTTGGTGCGACAGCCGTGCTGCCACACATGAAAGAACGTAAGTCTGGCACGATCATCACAATTTCTTCAGATGTAGGTCGATACACGATTCCAAACGGAAGTGCGTATACAGCTACGAAATACGCCGTACAGGGATTCTGTGGTTCTCTAGCCCAGGAAGTCAGAGAGTTTGGCATCCGCGTTGGGACAATAAATCCAGGTATGGTTGATACGTATTTTGCGGACTCCGAGCAAGGTCTGCCTGAAAAGCATGACTGGCTGAAGGTGGAGGATATCGCTAACGCAGTAGTATATATGGCATCTGCGCCTAAGCATATGCTGATAGATGAAATCGTTATTCATCCTCTTGTTCAAAATTATCCGATTGCTTAACTTAAAAATCCGAAGAGAACATTTCTCTTCGGATTTTTTTATAGTATCAGAATTTATATGTCTTTAACTTCGAGAAATGTCCAGCTTCAGCGCCTAGCCCCTCGAGACGCTTGTCTAGTTTCGCCTCCTAGAAACTCCGAAACTTCAACTCCGCCGGCAGAAGCAAAAAGCGCTTCTTTGTCGGAGTCTCCAGTTTCTGCGTTTCTGGGCAGTCGGCTATACATTTCTATTTCGGTCCTGCCAATGAAGTCAAAGAACGACTTCACTGTCATGCCCTCCAGCGCTTGTCGGGGCTGACCAAGGCGCTTGCGCTTTTCTTGAGACTTTAGGCTGAATTACTTTCATACTTTTTTTGAAGGCGGAATTTTTCCAATAAAGATATAATGAATAAAATGGGGGGATTTGGATGGCGAGTGAGAACACAAATTCTGAGGTCGGCATCTTAAAGGAAATAGCCGAATTATTGAATGAAGGAACTGAACTGAATCCTATTTTGACTGAGGTTTTAACCAGGCTTTTACATATAACGGGACTTGAGACCGGATGGATTTTTCTCATTGATGAACACGGGAATTATCAGCTTGCTGCGAAGTCGGAACTGCCGCCAGCGCTTTCATTGAATGATTTTTCTCCAATGTGCCGGGGTGGGTGCTGGTGTGTAGACCGTTATAATGACGGAAGATTGAATAAGGCGACTAATATATTTGAATGTAAAAGAATTGAAGATGCAATCACCAACAATACAGGCGCTACAAATGGGTTAACACATCATGCTACGGTTCCATTGAGGGCGGGTGAGGAGAAATTTGGCGTGCTGAATGTAGGGTCGCCTAACAAGACCCATTTTAAAGCAGAAGAACTTGCTCTGCTTGAGGCAGTCGCATTCCAGAGTGGAACAGCAATCAAAAGAATTAAGCTAACACAACAGGAAAATGAGCTTGCTTTAGCTGCCGAGAGAAACCGTCTTGCCAGGGATCTTCATGATTCGGTTAACCAGCTTTTATTTTCGCTAAGCTTGACGGCCAGGGCAGGCGCCGAAATGGCAGCGACCCCTGAAATGAAGGAGACCTTTGCATACATTCAAGATCTGGCGCAGGAAGCACAGGGAGAAATGCGGGCGTTGATTTGGCAGCTTCGCCCGAGAGGTCTGGAAAATGGCATCATTTGCGCGCTTGCAGGCTATGCAGAAATGCTGGGGGTACGCCTCGAAACAAATATAAAAGGTGTTTCCAGCCTGCCCGGAAAAGTAGAAGAAGCGCTTTGGCGGATTGGGCAAGAGGCACTTGCAAACTGCAAAAAGCATTCTCAGGCTGAAAAAGTGAAACTTACGCTTGATACGACAAGTGAAATGATTGAACTGAGAATCCAAGATGATGGCTGCGGCTTTAACTTTGATCCAGGGAAGGAGCTTCCGTCTCTTGGATTAAAAAGTATGCAAACACGGGCTTCCTCACTTGGAGGCAAGCTTGACCTGCATAGTAAACCTGGTGAAGGAACCTTGATTATAGTGAAAATTCCAATATGAAAACAGGGGAGGAACAGGGGATGACCATAAAAATCCTGATTGCTGATGACCACCACGTAGTCAGAAGAGGATTAGTTTTTTTCTTAAGAACACAGGAATCGATTGAAATAATCGGAGAGGCAAGCAACGGAAAAGAAGCAGTGGAACTAGCCCGGAAATTGAATCCAGATCTCATCCTAATGGACTTGATCATGCCAGAAATGGACGGGATTCAAGCCACGAAGCTTATCAAAGGAGCACAACCAGAAATAAAAATCATGATGCTGACGAGTTTTTCTGATCAGGAGCATGTCATCCCTGCGATCGAGGCAGGAGCATCCGGCTACCAGCTGAAAGACATCCAGCCAGATGAACTGGTAAAATCAATCAAAAGAATCATGGCAGGAGAAAATCAGCTCCATCCCAAGGCCACTTCCTTAGTTTTAAAGCATTTATCAAGCAATAACAGGCAAGAACGGAAAGCAATTGATGACCTGACAAAACGGGAACTCGAAGTATTGAAGGAAATCGCAAGCGGAAAGAGCAATAAAGAAATTGCCGCTACGCTATACATCACAGAGAAGACGGTTAAAACCCATGTATCCAATGTACTTGCAAAGCTAGAGCTCGCAGACCGGACACAGGCAGCCCTGTATGCCGTTCGGAATCGGCTGGTAGAGCAGGAACCGCCATCTGCTTAACGGTATGGATGTCACACGGTCAGTTGAGTTTCCTGAAAAGAAGATTGAAAAGGAAAGAAAAAGACTGTGTAATGCCCAAACGAGTCAAGAAGCGTAAACAGGAAATAAAGACTTTATAACGCCATCCAGCCAGGCTTCAACAGGAGCCATGTGAGCACCTAAATACCAATATCTTCATAAGCAAACCTGGCATAAAAAACAGCAAACACGGCACCTTAATAAAGGTGGCCGTGTTTTTTGGTGGAATTCTCTTGTTAAATCAAGCCGTTTACAGCGGTTTCCAGGAAGTCCTCGCCGGCGGCTTCGTTTGCGTAGTCGATGTATCTTAACAGGGAATACAGGTGTTTTTCAATGACGGAATAGTCTTTTTCAAAGTTGTAAGCGTGGAGAAAATGTTCAATCTTTTTAGCCAGGAACTGGTCCTCTGTCCTGACCATCAGGATGAGCAAGTTATCCCATTGCGATCTGTGCGTG
Organism: Mesobacillus subterraneus; assembly: GCF_023715485.1. GTDB lineage: Bacteria > Bacillota > Bacilli > Bacillales > Cytobacillaceae > Mesobacillus > Mesobacillus subterraneus_B. Next base: position 66,817 of record NZ_JAMBOF010000001.1, read on the forward strand.
TAATATAAAGCACGATCATAATCCGATTTGGTCATATCCGTTCCTCCTTGTAAGGAGTTGATTATATTATATGGAGTTGAGACGCGAACTTTCTCAGAAAATGTTGGACGTCCCTGTTTACAGGGTTTTTCAACATTTACCTGTATAAATCTAATCCCCGTTACAGGCATTATAAACAGGATATTTTTTCCGCAATGTTATTGATACATATTCAAAATGGAAGCGAAGGAAACTAAAGAAAAAATAAAAGGAGGTTTTTTTATGAAGAAAATGATTGCCCCTGTGGCTGCCTTACTGATTTTGCTGGTGAGTCTCAATGGAACCTATGCAAACGCGCAAAGACCAGATTATGAAAAATACGGACGGATTGCCACTGCTGTCATCAAGGAAGATTTTCCTGGGGAACCAGTCAAGGATTATCAATATATGGGCAGGAAGCAATTGAGTGATGGCCAAGTCCTGGATTCCTTCCAATTCAAGCTGACCGATCAGGGGAAACCAGTGCTCGCAACCGTTCAAATTACTCATGATTTAAAGAACAATAAGCTCTTGAACCTTACAGTTACAGAACAGAGACAGCAGTAAAGTTTTTCGGAAAGGCTATAACCCGTTCATCTTTCTTCCTTTTTGCTCATACATTGTGGTAAGAAGTGAAAGGGGGAGAGATGGTGTCGGAAGATCAAAAGTCACTGGAATATGCCATTTCTGAGATTACCGAAATAGCCAAAGGATTCGGGCTGGATTTTTATCCGATGCGGTATGAAATATGCCCTGCCGAAATTATATATACATTTGGTGCTTATGGAATGCCGACAAGATTTTCGCACTGGAGCTTCGGGAAGCAATTTCATAAAATGAAGCTTCATTATGATCTTGGCCTTTCAAAAATTTATGAACTTGTTATCAATTCAAATCCATGTTATGCCTTTTTGCTTGATTCCAACTCATTGATACAAAACAAGCTCATTGTAGCCCATGTCCTGGCACACTGCGATTTTTTCAAAAATAATGTCCGGTTTCAGAATACGAAGCGTGATATGGTCGAGAGCATGGCAGCCACCGCAGAGCGAATCCGCAAATACGAAATCGAGCATGGGAAGCAGGCAGTAGAATCCTTCCTTGATGCCGTATTGGCGATTGAAGAGCATATTGATCCATCGCTTATGAGGCCTAAGCTCGCATGGTCAATGGATGATGAAGTGGATGATGAAGACCCTCCTGCAACATCACCATATGATGATTTATGGGGACTTGATGCAAAGAAGACTGAAACAAGCGAGACTAAGAAGAAAAAGAAGTTTCCGCCGCGGCCAGAGAAAGATTTACTACTGTTCATTGAAAGCTACAGCCGAGACCTGACTGACTGGCAGCGGGATATCCTGACTATGATGCGTGAAGAAATGCTTTATTTCTGGCCACAGCTTGAAACGAAAATCATGAACGAAGGCTGGGCATCCTACTGGCATCAAAGAATTTTGCGTGAAATGGATCTTACAAGCGGCGAAGCGATTGAATTTGCGAAGTTAAATGCTGGCGTCGTTCAGCCGTCAAAAACCGGAATTAATCCATATTATTTAGGAATCAAAATTTTTGAAGATATAGAGGAGCGCTACAACAATCCTACAGAGGAAATGAAGAGGCGTGGTGTAAAGCCTGGCTCAGGCCGTGAAAAAATGTTTGAGGTCCGTGAAGTTGAGTCGGATATCTCATTTCTGCGCAATTACCTAAATAAAGATCTCGTGATGCGCGAGGATATGTATCTTTTCCAGAAGCAGGGCCGGGAATATAAAGTGGTCGACAAAGCATGGGAGCAGGTTCGTGATCAGCTTGTCAGCATGAGGGTGAATGGCGGTTTCCCATACTTGAATGTGATTGATGGCGACTATCTCAAAAATGGAGAGGTATATATCCAGCATGGCTTTGAAGGGATTGAGCTGGATATAAAATACCTTGAAAAGGTACTCCCCTATATTCACCAGTTATGGGGCCGGAAATGCCATATCGAGACAATCGTCGAAGGCAGGGCGATGCTGTACACATACGATGGTAAGGGAATCCATCGAAAATATTTATAGCATAGTAAACAAACCGCTGATTTCAGCGGTTTTTTAATTTGTCTTATTTTGATCTTTTTATTTGGAATAACGTCCTTTTGTTCCATATGGGCCAGTTTGGATGAATAACTGGATTGCCAAATCAAGTAAGGGAGAATATTTTTAAAGTGTAAAACCAATGATTTTAAGGTATTAATTATAAAAGAAGTGGAAGTTTACATAAATAAAGATTGAACCATTTTCACTGTTAAGTCATAATAATATATATGAGCATATATTCATATAAAGAGAGAAAGTGAGGCGATTTAAAATGGGCCATCATCATTCACACGGCCACGGACATAGCCACGGTCATGGACATAGCCATAGTCATACTAATAACAAAAAAGCGTTGTTCTGGTCTTTCCTTTTAATAGCAATATTCATGGTTGTGGAAGTCGTCGGTGGAATCTTAACAAACAGCCTTGCGCTGCTCTCAGATGCAGGGCACATGCTTAGCGATGCGGCTGCATTAGGCCTGAGTTTGTTCGCGATGAAGCTCGGGGAACGGCAAGCAACTCATTCTAAAACCTACGGATATAAACGGTTTGAAATTATCGCGGCCGCTTTAAACGGTCTGACATTGATTGTCATCTCAATCTATATTTTTTATGAAGCTTTTCATCGATTCATCAATCCGCCAGAAGTCCAGAGCATGGGGATGCTGACCATTTCAGTCATTGGATTGCTGGTCAACATCATTGCGGCATGGATATTGATGCGCGGAGACAAAGATGACAACTTGAATGTAAGGAGTGCCTTTCTCCATGTGCTTGGGGATATGCTTGGTTCCGTCGGTGCTATCACGGCCGCGTTACTGATTTACTTCTTCGATTGGGGGATTGCTGATCCAATCGCCAGTGTCGCTGTCGCAATCCTTATTATCATCAGTGGCTGGAGGGTTACAAAGGAATCTTTTCATGTCTTGATGGAAGGTACGCCTGAACAAATTAAATTGGATGACGTGAAAGATGAGCTAATGAAAATCCCTCATGTAACTGACGTCCATGATGTCCACGTTTGGTCAATTACATCGGGTGTTTTCATGCTAAGCGGACATATTGCCGTGGCCGGAGAAGGACTTCACGATCGTGTCCTTCATCAAGCGCAGCAATTGTTACACGATAACTTTGGAATTGATCACAGCACTTTACAGGTTGAAGGAGAAGAAAATGGCTGTCCATGTGCGCATGGACCTTGCAATTAAAGAAGAAAAATGCCAGCCAATCAATGATGGCTGGCATGTTCTATGCTCTGTTTTAAAAGGTCAATGACATGCTCGTCGTCATGCGTATAAAATAATGTGGTACCTTCTCTCCTGAATTTGACCAGCCTCAGGTTTTTTAAAAATCTTAGCTGATGTGAAACAGTCGATTGCAGTAAAGAAAGCTTATCGGCAATATCATTCACTGAATGCTCACCTTGGAACAGCAGGTGTAGAATCCTAAGGCGTGTTGGGTCAGAAAGGGCCTTAAAGGTCTGTGAAACCATAAATAGTGTTTCTTCATCCAGTTCAAGTTCGGGGATATCTTTTTTCTCGTTATCCAACAGAATCAGCCTCCTATTGTAATTATAACTTATCAGGAAGAAATCACGGTATGCTTTTGCAGCCGTGATTTTTTATGACTAATTATTTTAAGAAGCAGAATATAAAATTAAAACGCCTCTGATAATAACTACGATCAGGATGACCAGTCCATTAAAGTATTTCTTGTCATTAATGGGTTAAACCAATACATTCACCTCTCATAAATAAGGATGAATAACTAGTTACAAAGAGGAGATAAGATAAAACAGGCAGTTGGAAGTGAGCATTAGAGAAGTAAAATATAAACTTATAATGATAAACTGGATACTGAAAAAACAGATTCTCAAAGTAACTAAACATTTTAGGAGAGTGGAGAGCTTGGAAGAGGATAAAAGCCTTGAATCGAAATACATCCAGCAGCATCTTGCGAATGAACGGACCTATCTTGCCTGGGTCAGGACATCGATTGCGATAATAGGGATTGGCTTTCTGGCATCAAGCCTTCATTTCAATAATATCCGGACCGTGAGCCATGCAGCCGATACAGTGGCAGTATTTGTAAGCATCTTCTCTTTGCTGATAGGATTGATCATACTGTCTTTTGCGACCGTCCATTATTTTGCTGTGAGAAAAAATATTAACAGCCAGACCTTTGCCTCAGCAAATAATTTAATCAAGATTTCAACAATCATCATTTTTCTTATTTTCATATTGCTTGGTTTCTATTTGATGAATATTTTATTTTGACGATTGGTCTGTGAAAAGTACCATGGCGAAGGAAAAATGCGCCAGATATCCTGACGCGGTTAGGCAAACCTTATATTGCTTCTGCTAGACTGATACGTGCAGCATCAATCTCCGGTGCTGTTTTTCTTTGGCCTTATGTGGGTTACCAGACCGTCATAATCCGTGATATAAAGCTCGATTTCAGGGGTGAAGTTAAGGCAGTGAGCTTGCATCAGCTGATAATAGTTGACCCTGTTGAGCGGGTCATACTGGAGCTTAGGATATTGCTTATTTTCCTTTACATAGAGGTCAACAGCTTTTTGAACTGTATCAATTGTGATTGCTATCTCTTTTTCATCCTCATTAAAAATATCGTATGTTTCTTTTGACATATAAAATTTCCTCGATGGAATGCCCTTCATTATTGGTGCCAATTGTTCAAAATTGATGCTGTTATCCTCCCTTACAAGAATGGTGCGGTACACACCTTTTGGCAGTTTTTCTGAATAAGCACGAACAGCTTTCCTTACATCCTCAATCGACGGCTCAATGACAGGCCAGGCATGCTCATCCTTTAAAGAGACTTTTCTATTGTTTTTTTTCGATCGTACAAGATTGTATATGAAGAGAATCCCCGCAGGAACCGTTAGTACACCAATTGTCGTAACCCATTGAGTAAGGACGAGAAGATTGGCCAGTGAGGTACCGAGCTTATAACTAATAAGAAGCACAATAATAAAAGCGATTACTAAAAATAGCTTGAAACCTGTTCTTCTTACAAATAAACTCCAGGAATGGTATGTGTTTTGATGGCGTTCTGTTTTTGACTTCATGATCATCTCTCCCTTCAGATAATCTCCAAATATGTTGTTAATTTGCAAAAGTTTCCTTAGTAAGTCCAGCGATATCATGAACTTGCTAAAAGCTCTTAAACCTGCAGAGATTTTTGTCGATAAAAGAGTATGGGAAGCCGGGAAGTTTTATAGGGTCATGAATGGAGAAATCACTGTTAAATTGGAAGTGTTTGGTAAGTGGGGATGTAACCGGGCAGTGAAAATAAGGAACTTCTACTCTAATTATAATCAAATTTCCATTTGACGGCATATAAAATGTTGCAAAATTACAAAAATATTAGAATTTTTGGAATGATATTCAGAAACAAGCCAATACTCTGTGGCGAATATTGTATAATAATAAGGAATTAATCAAGAAAATATCAGACAGAAACGAGGGGCAGGATGGATATTCCCCGTATATACATATTTGATTTTAATAGTGTTGCCCTGACAATCGTGTTTTCAATCATCACATCTATTATGGCGACTGAATTCAGCCGGCAAGTAAAAAAGCAGTCATACCGAAAGAGACGAAATATGGCGATATATTCCATTCTTCTAGGTTTAACAGTCTGGCTTACTCATTTATTTGTGATCATATCGGCGGGGATCCCCTTTTCGACCACTAATTTTTATGTGCATTCCTTATTATTTTTTGGCATTTGTGCCGGAGGATCCTATGCTGCATTAAGCTTGGCGCAAAGGGAAATAGCGAATACCCTTCAATATGCCATGACGAGCATTTTGCTAGCCGCATGTATCGTAGTCGCAGATTTCATTGTATTCTCGATTATTTTTAAAGAGGCAATCGATGTCCACACTGTCATTTTTGCTTTTTCGGTTCTTTTAATAATAGGTACCTCTTTTTCTGTAATGAGATTTTTAATGCAGATAACGAATGAAGATATATATGAGTTTTTGAAAAAGTATAAATATGCTGGCTGTGTATTAGGCGGCATGGCAATGGCAGGTGTTCCGTACATCATTCTCACCTCGATGGTGGCATTGCCTGAGGGGGCAGGGCAATACTCCTATCTGGCTCCATTCATTTTTATGGCAGCTGCTAATTTGTTGTTCATGCTCGTTCCCGATTTACTCGGTGAAAAATTGATTATGAAAAATGTCCAGTCGCATTTATCGTTATTCAGCCATAACCCGGATGCTGTCTTCAGAGTTGATCTTAAAGGGTTTATTTTAAATGTCAATAAAGAAGCTACAGAGCTAACAGGGTACTCTGTGAATGAATTGGCAGGACTCCACTTTATCCAGTTGATTGGCGGCAGCGAAGAGGAAAAGAAGATTCGAGACTACTTTTTAAGAGTGTTGAGCGGTGAAACAAAAGTAATCGAAACTTCATTGAAGAGGGAAGACTTAAGCACAGCTGAAGTACGGATCACTGCTGTAAGAATAATTGTTAAGGGCACAACTGTTGGGGTTTTTGGAATTGTAAGAGATATTACTGAAAAGAAAAAAGCGGATAAACTGATCGAGTATCTTGCCTACCATGACGAGCTTACTAATTTGCCAAACAGGCGGAATTTAGAAAAGATGATGGAGCGAATGTTTATCGAGGAAAAGAATTTCTCCTTGATTTATCTCGATTTTGACCGTTTTAAAAGAATCAATGATACATTCGGCCATTCATTTGGTGATAAAATTTTGGTGCAAATAGGGAAAAAACTGGCTGAAGTCGTTCCTGAAAACTTCCTGGTAGCCAGAATTGGCGGAGATGAATTTGCCATCCTTGCTCCCGGAAATTGCAAGCCTGAGAAAATCGCTCACGATATCGTGAAGGCATTCCAAACACCGATATATACGGAAGGAATGGAGTTCCTTATTACTGCCAGCATCGGTATATCAAAATTCCCAGAGGATACAAATGATCTGGAGTTGCTTTTGAAATATGCTGATATGGCAATGTATAAAGCAAAGGGAAATGGCTCGAACCATTTTCAATTTTTCGATCAGAGCATGGTGGACCAAAACTTGAACAAGTTCGAACTTGAGAACGATTTGCGGATTGCGATCAATAATCAAGTGCTGAGCGTTTTTTATCAGCCAAAATATAATGCAAATACCAATGAAATCACCGGGGCAGAAGCATTGGCGAGATGGAAGCATCCTCGCCACGGCATGATTCCGCCAGGAATATTCATCCCGATTGCGGAAGAAGCCAATCTGATTGTTCCGCTTGAAAGGTTGATTATCAGGCAAGTATTTAAGCAGCTGAGCGAGTGGAAGAAACTTGGTTTTGATGTACCGCGCACTTCTATTAACATATCAATTATCCATTTTTACCAGGAAGATTTCGTTAAATTCATGAAGCAAACGATAAAAGAATTTAATCTGTATGGTGAACTGATCGAAATTGAAGTGACAGAAAGCATCATGATAAAGAAGGAAGACAGCATCAATACTCAGCTTCAGGCATTGAGGGAGATTGGAATAGAAGTCAGCATTGATGATTTTGGAACAGGCTACAGCTCATTGAGCTATCTAAGCAAACTCTCTGTCGATCGCTTGAAGATTGATCAAAGCTTCATTTCCCATTCGCAGGAGAATCGGGAAATCATATCAACTATTGTTACAATGGCGAATAACTTGAAGCTAAAGGTCATCGCTGAGGGAGTCGAAACAGAGTCACAGATCGACTTGCTGAAATCACTTGGCTGTCTTGAAGTCCAGGGGTATTTCTACTCACCGCCTTTGCCATCTGAAGAATATGAAGCAAAGATGAACAGAGAGCTCCAAGCCTCACCATAAGAGTTGTTTTGACTGCACTTTCTGATTATGGTACTATTCCTATTATGAAAAGTCCTCTAGGGTTCCGCAGCATGCTGGTCTGGTCCGAGAGAGGACGCACAGGAACACCTGTGTACACGGAGGGACAAAAACCCGGGAGATATCCATAGATATCTCCCGGGTTTTTGCATGAAAAAGGAGTGCTGTTAAAATGGCTTGGATCTTTTTATTCATTGCAGGCATTTTTGAGGTCGTATGGGCGATCGGTTTGAAATATACAGAGGGTTTCACTAAGTTGTATCCTTCCATGATAACTGTAATTGGAATGGCAATAAGCTTTTATTTTTTATCTATGGCAGTGAAAACATTGCCAATCGGTACAGCCTACGCAGTCTGGACTGGCATTGGGGCTGCTGGAGCTGTCATTCTCGGTATGGTTCTGTTTGGAGAGCCAAGAAACCTTTTAAGATTAATGTTTGTGGCATTCATATTAGTTGGAATCATGGGTTTGAAGGCTACATCTGGTAATAACTAAAATCCGAAAAGACCCTTGATAAAAAAGAGCAGGCACCGCGACTGTACCTCTGTTAGATTTTTCTCTAACAAATTGGCTGCAGGCACAGGCCTGCTCTTTAACTTTTATTTGCATATATTTGCTAATTGTTATATGATTCGAATAGATACCTTTTAATTCTAGGTAGGTGAAAAAATGTTTAATCGGGAACTGTTGAAAGGCAGTACGTCGCTGGTGCTGCTACAGCTGTTGAATGAACGGGATATGTATGGCTACGAACTTGTTAAAGAGCTTGATAAACGCAGTGAGCATAGTCTCCAAGTCAAAGAAGGTACATTGTATCCAGCGCTTCATAAGTTAGAAAAGCAAGAATACATCGAGTTTTACTGGCAGGAGCAGGAAAAGGGTCCGGCAAGGAAGTATTATCGGATTACCGATGAAGGCAAATCTGTCCTTATAGAGAAAACAGAGGAATGGCAGCAATTTGTCAGCGTCATGAACAAAGTGATCAGGAGATCGGAAAATGATCCAGTTTAAATCAGAATTTCTTAGCGAGCTTGATAGGCTATTGGGGAAACATCCTGAAAAAGAGCAGATTCTATCTGAATACGACAACCATATAACAGAAATGCTTGATGAATTATCTGGCAGTGACGAAGAAGTGCAGGATCTAATAGCTGAGATTTATAACAGGCTTGGCACCCCAGAAGAAATTGCGGCAAGCTGGCGCGAAGAATTATCAGTGACACCCAGGAAAACACAATGGCTTTTCATCATTGCGAATCTTGTATTCTTTGTCGGAGGCTCTGTGCTGACCTTGGTCCATAACCTGTTTGACTTCCCATTGGTGGATTTGGCATGGAGAAGCCTGACATCTATCCCATCTGTTATCATCCTTCTTTATCTTGTGTTCTGGGCTTTGTTGGGATATGAAATCGGCAAAGGCTTCGGCCATAAAGGAAGACGCCTGATGAAGAAGACATTCGTCCTCTCCATCCTGCCTAACATCCTCTTAATGAACCTTACATTATTTAAGGTCATCCCGCATGGATGGTTCCAGCCATTGCTGAATCCGTCATTTATTGTTATCTGCATTTTATTTACAGCTCTGCTGTACCCGATTTGCTGGATTGGCTACAAATGGGGCAAGAAAGCATCGATTTAGTTTTTTTTGTTCGGTTACATAGAATTTCTATGTATATAGACAAATAAAGTAATAAGAAAGTCATTTTTTAGTGACTTTTTTTATAAGTATACCTAGTATTACTAGGTAATAAAAAGAAGAGGAGTGTCATTATGGAATTCAGATTGAAAAAAGGGGATTGGATTTTTTTCATAGTCTGTTTGGGGCTGGGGGTTGTAGCAGAAAGATCTTTTTTGCATGGAAAAATTGGATTGTCTTATCTTGTGTTCATTAGTTGTTTTTATAGTGTGTTTTTTTGGAGGTTCAGATCATTCCCATTCACGAACAAAAAGCTGGGAATATTAATGATCGCTTCTATTTGGATGCTGTCTTCAAGCTTTTTGTTAAGGTCTAACATGATTTTTTATATGCTTAACATCCTTGTGATCCCGGTATTGGTTTTAGTCCAGCTAGTCCTTGTTACTTACCCGCTGCATAACCAATGGCATAAATGGCCGTTCGTCCAGAAGCTCTTTTTGTCAGCAGGAGCTGCATTTATGTATGTTGCACGATTTTTGATGCATGGGCCTAAGCTGGCCAGCAGGGGACTCAATGAAAAGACAAGCGCGATCCTTAAGAAGATATTAATTGGTGTGGCTATTTCATTTCCGTTGTTGTTTGTCATCATTAACCTCCTCGTTTCAGCTGATCAGCAGTTTGGCGAGATACTGGGAACTCTCCCGCGCTGGCTAACGGGATTGAGGATCGAAGAGGAAATTTTAAGAACGGCTGCAATCATATTTTATGCCCTTGCGATTTTCGGCTTGTTGCAGGTGCTGAAGAAAAAGCAGCCCATTCCTGAAGCTTCTGCCGAGGAAAAGGCTAAAATGTCCTGGGACAGTGTAGTCAGTTTAACCGTTCTTATTCTATTGAATATCGTTTACCTTCTCTTTGTGGTCGTCCAATTCAAGTATTTTTTCAGCCAGACATTGCAGGGTGGTTATACGTATGCTGAGTTTGCGCGCAGAGGATTCTTTGAATTGCTTTTTGTAACGATGTTAAATTTATTGATAATTTCTACCTTCGTGTCATTTGTCGATATGGGTTCAAAAACAATTAAGCTGTTGGTCCGCAGTTTGCTGACACTGCTCGTATTCTTCAGTGGAGTCATGCTATATTCTGCCTTTATAAGATTGTTCATTTATGAAGAGGCGTATGGATTTACATTCGCAAGGGTGTTGGCCCATTCCTTCATGATTTTCCTGCTGGTGATCCTCATCTATTCATGTATGCGAATTTGGCTGGAAAAGCTATCACTTTTGCGATTCTACATTATTTCATCAATCATTTTTTACACATTGGTCAACACAGTACAACTCGATCGCTTTGTCGTGGAGCAAAATTTGCAGCGCTACAAGGAAACCGGAAAGATAGATATCTATTATTTGGATTCACTTTCATATGACGGAGTTGAGGGGCTCGTGGATCTGTATGAGCTGAATCCCGACCATCCGGGGTTAAAGGAGCTTTTACAGAGGCGGAAGCAAGAAGCCTTAATTTCAGAAGATAAATGGAATTCGATTAATCTATCCAAAAGAAATGCAGAAAAGTTATTGTTGAATTTGGAGATAAATTAATCTAAGCATTTATGACGAAAATGTAGACAAAAGCTGCGTTTGTTCCCAGTTTTGTAACATATCAATATATTTAATGATGATAAAATATCATTAAGTCATATAAAGGGGAGCAAGAACAATGATGATGGAAGGGAATTTTTCTGAAATAATCAGTCTCTTGAAGGGGATTGAAAATTCAATTGATTCATTGCATAAAAGGGCAGAGGGAATAGAAAAAAGGCTCGAACGCCTTGAGAAAGTAGATAGCATCGAACATCGAGTAACTTCTAACCAGATTGATATAACAGATATAAAAGAAGCACTTGAGCGCATGGAAGAAATGCAAAGTGCCAAGATTGAAAATGCACTTCAGGAGTTATTGGCAAAGGCCGAAGTGAAGAACAATTCAGAATTCAGCACCATTCATAAACGCCTCGATTCACATTTGCTGAAACTGGGCCGAGTCGAAGAAGAAATCCTGATGGTACAGCAAGAAAAATAATTGACTTGGGAGTCAAAAAGGTTCGGAAATGGTCATTCCGAACCTTTTTGTTTTTGGATAAAGATTCTCACTAGGATTTCCATCTGTCGATAGCTCTCCTTTTACCGTTTTGAGTTCTTATCCGCATTTTCGGGCAATGCAGAGGACCTGCTTTTACCGTTTTTGGTTCTTTCCTACATTTAGGGGCAATGCAGAGGACCTGCTTTTACCGTTTTGAGTTCTTTCCCGCATTTTCGGGCAATGCAGAGGGCCTGCTTTTACCGTTTTTGGTTCTTTCCTACATTTTCGGGCAATGCAGAGGACCTGCTTTTACCGTTTTGAGTTCTTTCTCGCATTTTCGGGCAATGCAGAGGGCCTGCTTTTACCGTTTTTGGTTCTTTCCTACATTTTCGGGCAATGCAGAGGACCTGCTTTTACCGTTTTCGGTTCTTTCCCGCATAGGGGCAATGCAGCGAACTTAAAAATTTGTCGATAGTAAAAAAAGGCTTATGGACTTCTGCGAATTTTAAAGTTTTATAGGTTTCAGGACTAACTATCAAAGCCATGACAAATAGATATATATATAATTGAAAAGCACCGCATGAGTCGTTTCCGCTGCAACGCTATCACAAAATATACAAAAAATCCTCTAAACCTTTAAATATATGCATTGCGTGCATTTTTTTGACGATTCATGTTCAGTTGTTCACAAAAAAGTTGCCATTCATACAGTTGGACAAAGTCTTCTAGAGTTATGATTAAGGTGTAATCATTCATTGCCTTAATTAGGCAGATTAATAGAGTAATATCATTCGAGGTGATTCCTTTGAAATACGACTTAGTCCTGCTCCATGCTCCAAGTGTTTACGATTTCAGGAAAAATGCGCTGCTTGCTGGTCCGATCAGTGATGTTGTACCATCCTCACCAGTGTTTGAAATGTATCCAATTGGTTTGACGAGTATAGCTGAATATCTTGAGCGGCAAGGGCTGCGTGTGAAAATCATCAACATCGCGAACCGTATGCTGATGGATGAAAAGTTTGATGTGGAAAAGAAACTGAAAAGAATCAAGACAAGGGCTTTTGGCATCGATTTGCACTGGCTGCCACATGCACACGGAAGCATTGAACTTGCTAAGATTGTCAAAAATCTCCATCCTGATATCCCGATGATTTTTGGCGGTCTATCCGCCACCTATTACCATAAAGATCTGATTGAGTACCCGTTCATTGATTTTGTCATGAGGGGTGATTCAACCGAAAAATTAATGCTCCTTCTGATCAATCATCTCAGGAACGGGACGCACCAGCTCGGCGGAATCCCGAACCTGACATGGAAGGAAGACGGCAAGCCTGTATATAATCCGTTAAGCCATGTCCCTGACAGCCTGGACGAGTTTGATATTCCGGGGTATCGATACACGATAAAATCGGTGTTTAAATATAAAAACTTTCTGGATCCGCTTCCCTATAACGGCTGGCTTCAGTACCCCAATACAGCGATTTTGACAGCGAAGGGATGTACACAGGGCTGCTTGATTTGCGGCGGATCAAAGCAATCTTATAAGGATAATTGCAATCGGAAAGTGCTGGCGAAACGGTCGCCAGAAAAGCTCGTTGAAGATATAGTTTTCATCCAGCGCTTCAGCAGGGCACCAATTTTTATCCTGCATGATATTCGTCAGGCAGGCAAAGAGTATGTTGACGAATTCTTTGATCGTCTCGGAAAAATCAAGCTTAAAAATGAACTTGTTTTCGAATTGTTCCAGTATGCGAATGAGGAATTTTTCGAGAAAATTGAAAGGGTTGTCCCTAAGTATAGTATTGAGCTGACTCTGGAAACCCATGATGAAAAAATTCGCCGCTACAATGGCAAATTCAATTGTACGAACGTAAAAGTAATCGAAACGCTGCAGTCTGCATTGAAGCATAGCTGCAAAAAGATTGATATTTTCTTTATGGTCGGTATTCCGCATCAGGACTATCAGAGTGCTCTTGATAATGTTGGTTTTTGCGAAGATATTCACATTGCTTGCGGAGAGGATAAACGACTTTCGTATTTTGTCGCACCGCTTGCACCGTTCCTTGACCCAGCCAGCCCTGCTTTCGAAAATCCCGAAAAGCACGGGTATAAAAAATTCTGCCACACGATTGAGGATCATCGAAGAGCAATTACCCAGCCTTCATGGAAGTATATGCTCAGCTTCGAAACTGATTATATGACCAGGGATGACATCGTGAAATCAACATATGAGTCCGCTAAGAATTTGAATGCATTCAAGCTAAAATACGCACTCGTTGACCAGAAGACACATGATGAAGTAAACGAAAAAATAAATAAGTCCCTTGAATATATCGAAAAAATTGATGAGATCATCGCCCTCCCTGAACAGGAAAAACAACATCACCTTGCCTTGCTAAGCAAAGAAATGGAAGAGGTGAATAAATACAGCATTTGCGGAAAGCATGAATTGAAATGGGAAGTGAAAAAACATTACGCAAACATATTCTCGCTTACTGCAATAGGTGTTGAATTGCTGATTGAAGATATTTTTGTAAATGTGAAGCAGCGCTTTCATGAATATAATAGAAGGGTTGCTGAGGCGACAAAAGGCAGGACATAAACGCAGGTAAAGTAATGCCCATTAGGTAAATTCCTAATGGGCATTTTGGGTTCGGAAAAATTAAATGTTTAAAGACCTCATTATTGTGAAAAATGTAAGAGAAAATTAAATTAGAAAACAGTAAAGCAGGTGAAGGAATGTCATCCGTAATAAAATTTTTTAAGAGAGGCAATAAGTCTTCCGGGATTGCGGCAATCGGGAATACGTTTCTTGCTGTAGTTAAAGGAGTTGCTGCGGCCACTAGCGGAAGCGGTACGATGCTGGCAACCACCCTGCACTCTGTTGCAGATGCATTGAATCAATTCTTTGTTTTTATTGGAAGTTCGATTTCTGAAAAAGAGGCTACAAAACGTTTTCCGATGGGATTTGGACGAGTTGTAAACTTGTTCGTCCTGGTTGCGGTCATCATTATTTCGATTATGGCCTATGAAACCATAATAAAAGGTTGGGAATTAATCCAACATCCAAAGGCGTCAACGAACCTCTGGCTTAACATAGCCATAATGGGTTTGGCACTGCTGGTAGATGGAGCTATCCTTTTTAAGGCTATGAAAGAAATCGCACATGAAACAAGAACAGAGGCCAAAGGCGCCGGGCTTATCGCTAATGCCTTCAAAAATGTCAGCCGGGCCGCACCGCCTACCAGGCTGGTATTTTATGAAGATTTGATTGCAACTTTTGGGGCATTGCTCGCTTTAGTCACCATCGTGTTGGCTGATTTAACAGGTTATTATTTCCTTGATGGAATAGGGACTCTTCTTATTGGAGTGCTGCTGATTGGCATCGCTCTAAAAATTGGCTATGAGAACACGGTTGGACTGATTGGAGTTGCTGCCCCGAAGGAACTCGAGGACAGAATTGCCCAAACCATCCTTTCAGATCCTGATGTAGTCGATATCAATAAACTAAGGATTATTCAGGAAGGAAGACATTATCACGTTGAAAGCTATCTGGAACTCCGTAAAGGACTGACTCTGGCAGATGCAGACGACATAAAGTACAGGGTAAGGGATAAAGTGCTCACTGATCCTGATGTTGACGACGTAGTAATGGGGATTATAGAAGCCGACGACATCCAAACATGGAAGCTTGAAAATTAGATGGATCAAAAAACCCGGCCAGATATAATCCTGGCCGGGTTTATCAATGAAATTTTATGACAATACTTCAGTCTTATTCAGCAAAAAATTTTCCACTGGTTTTTCTGATTCGAGTTGTTTTGTTACTTCGATATATTTGATATGGTGATCTTCCATCTCAAGAATTTTGAAAAGGAAAGGACTGCAGCTGATAATGTCGCCCTGCTTTACTTCATAATTTTCGGTTAGCATCCATCCACCGAGTGTATCGACATCTTCATCATTTATATCAAGGCCAAGAAGGTCATTGACTTCACTTATAAGCACCTTCGCATCAATGATATATTGGGTGTCTTTAATCTTGCGGATCATTGGAATCTCATCCATATCAAACTCATCGCGAATTTCGCCGACGATTTCTTCAAGAATATCTTCAACGGTTACAAGCCCGGAAGTACCGCCATATTCATCCATCAAAATGGCCATATGAATACGTTCCTTTTGCATTTTGACAAGCAAATCATGAATCGCAATGCTGTCGATAACCCTGATGATTGGACGAATATATGATTCTAGCGTTTTTTCGCTGCGGCCTTGCTCATCTATTAGATCTGTCATGACTTCTTTTATATTGACTAACCCGACGATGTGATCCTTGTCGCCATCAATGATCGGGTAGCGTGTGAATTTCTCTTCTTTTACAACCTGGAGGAATGTCTCCAGTGTATCTTCCTTCGAAAGAGAAATGATCTCTGTCCGGGGCACCATGATTTCTTTGGCGATCCGGTTGTCGAATTCGAAGATTTTGTTTACATACTTAAACTCTGACTGGTTGATTTCACCACTTTTAAAGCTCTCAGAAAGGATGATGCGAAGTTCCTCTTCAGAATGTGCCAATTCATGCTCAGAAGCGGGCTTTAATCCAACAAGGCCTGTAGCCAGTCGTGCAGATCCGTTCAATGCCCAGATGAAAGGGTACATTATTTTGTAGAACAAGATCAGTGGACGAGCTGTGTTAAGTGAAACCCACTCTGCTTTTTGAATCGCTAACGTTTTCGGGGCCAATTCTCCGACCACCACATGCAGAAATGTGATAATGGCAAACGATATTCCTACTGCCAAAACGTGGCTAAATGATTCTGGAATATCCAGACTGTGAAACACTGGGCGAAGCATTGAAGCAATCGTCGGTTCACCAAGCCAGCCTATTCCTAGAGCGGTAACTGTAATTCCAAGCTGGCAAGCGGATAAATACTCATCCAGATTTGAAATTACCCTTTTTGCAGCTATGGCCTTTTTGTTGCCTTCTTCTATTAATTGATCAATTCTGGAACTTCTCACTTTAACAATCGCAAATTCTGATACGACGAAAAATGCCGTTAAAGCAATTAAAATGGCTATCATAACCAAGTTAAATATGTCCAAATAAATTCCCTTAGCCCGTAACTATACGGGTAAGGAGTCACCTCCCGATAAACTGTAAATTAAGCCTGAAACAAAGGCTCGATTTTTTGAATAAATTTGATAAACCAAGAAATTAAAACGGCCCGTTCCCGTGCGGCTATGGCAGCCAGGGCCAAAATCCTGTTATGCTGTTGCATCCGCAGCTATGGCTGTTACATTCTTGATACGATAGATTGCCCCATCATACCACCTCAGCTTTTTTAATTTAAAATTAATTATACCATATTGTGAGAAGTTAAGGTGAGATTAAATACGGTTTGATAATAATGTATGAAACTTACACATAAAGTATGAAGTTTATGATTAATTATATTGGAAAATTCTGATTTTAACAAATATACATTAATCTGTCTCACTGAAAAATTTCCCAATGGGAAAATCATCCTCTTTTAACTGTAAATTAACATTTAATGTTTGAAACAAATTGAAATATTCTGTAAAATTTTAAAAAAGGAGGCTGTCTATGAGTATTTTTACGTCCAGCTTGGAAGAGAAATTGAATGAACTTGCGAAACCAAACGAAAATATATGGGTTGAGACAGTGATGGACTTCGTTTGCAAGCGCACCCCTGAAGGTCTTATTAAGTATGTGTCTCAGTCTGTAACCGCCATGCTCGGATACGAGCCTTCTGAGTTGATCGGCAGACTATATACTTTATTCGTCCATACTGAGGATTACAAAAGAATCGCTTGTCTAGCCATGCCTGAAGGTGAGGAATTATGCAGCGTGACTTACCGTATAAAGCGGAAAGACGGTGTGTTTATATGGGTCCGTTCACAAATCTCTTTGAGCCGTCATCCTGAGACGAATCAACCACTGGAATTGGTTTCTTTTACAAGCGATGTCTCGGCAAGGATTAAGTCGGAACATTTTATCCTTGAATATGAAAAACTCAACGTCGTTGGACAGCTTGCAGCCGGCATCGCTCATGAAATCAAGAACCCTTTGACGAGCTTGAAGGGCTTCATTCAGCTGATGAAAGCGGGGCAAGAACTGAACCATAACTATTTAGCGATCATGGATGAGGAAATAAAACGAATGGAAGCTGTTTCCCAGGAATTGATGCTGATGGCAAAGCCGCATAAATCAGATTTCAAATCCTTTGATATCAATAATTTGGTGGATCATGCTATTACCCTGCTAATGGCAGAAGCAGCAAAGAAATGTGTCGAGATTATAAAGCACTCCAGTCTTGATGATGGAAGTTTTTTTTGTGATGGCAATAAGGTCAAACAAGTTTTAATCAACTTATTGATGAATGCAATTGATGCCATGGATCTTCCTGGTAAAATAACTGTTGCTTTATCAAAATCCGAGAATAATTTCATCATCTCGATCATCGATACAGGCAAAGGGATCCCGCCAGAATGTCTAGACAAAGTCGGCAAGCCATTTTTCACAACAAAAGAAAACGGGAACGGTCTGGGATTGATGATCTGCTATAAAATCATTGAAGAGCATGGGGGCAAAATTGCGTTGAGTTCCAGTCCAGAAGGGACGACGTTCACCATCTTTCTCCCAGTCCGGTAAGTAAATAGATGTAGATGAGTCTATAATGAAAAAGAGCGTTTTTCCTTTGCCCATTCTCTTGAAAGGAGACCATATACGATTAAATCATGAAATCTTCCGTTTAAATTTTCCCCATCACGAATGATGCCCTCTCGATAAAACCCCAGGCGTTCGGGGATTCCCTGGCTTTTATAGTTGTCATTACCGCAACGAATCTCAATGCGGTTAAGACCAAGGTCATGAAAGGCATGATTGATTACTGCTTTTACAGCCTTGCTCGTGATTCCCTTTCCCTGCATATTTTCAGATAAGTAATATCCAATGCTTGCCTGGGAATTGTTCCAATCAATCCCATGAAGGCTGATGCTGCCTGCCAGAATCCCTCTGTACCTCATCCCTAAATGATAGCTGTCCTTTTCATAGAATTGCCTATGCCACATTTGGATAACTGTATAAAATTGTCCCGCGGAGTGCATGCCGTCAACCCACGGCAGCCATTTGCGCAAATAGAACCGGTTGGAATCAACCAGCCAGAAAAGCTCCCCAGCTTCATGCTGCTCGAATTGACGGAGTTCAAGGTCAGAATCCACTTTTAAATAAAACATTTTAGCCTCCTGAAGTTCCTCTGGTATTATCATCCAATTTAATCAATGGGGTTTATTCCTTTTGAATGAGGGAATAAAACCTTACATTGTTTTTTACACTTTTTTATCTGGGAGGAAGAATATGAAATTAACTACAAAGATATTGATTGGTCTTGGGCTTGGTGCCATGACAGGATTGATCCTTAACATCTTTTCACCCGAATTATTCACTGTTTTAGATAAATTTTTATTTACGCCCCTGGGCAAGATTTTCATTAATTTAATCAGCATGCTCGTTGTGCCGATTGTCTTGTTTTCTATTATTCTCGGAACTGCCGGACTGGGTGATCCGAAAAAACTCGGCAGGATCGGATTTAAGACGGTAAGTTACTTCTTAGCGACAACAGCCATTGCGATAATCATTGGCATTTCATTGGCTTACATTATTAAGCCGGGCTTAATGGGAGAGTTTGATACAAGCGGAGCTGAATTCAAAGCCGAAAAAGCTCCACCGGTAAGTGAAACCTTCTTAAATCTTATTCCAGCGAATCCATTTGAAGCACTGACTTCTGGAAACATGTTGCAAGTCATTGTCTTTGCTCTATTTATCGGGATTGCTTTAACTGCACTTGGAGAGAAAACAAAAGGTGTCCTGAACTTAATCGAACAAGGAAATGACATCATGATGTATTTAGTCGGTCTTGTAATGAAGTTTGCGCCATACGGAACTTTTGGCTTGATTGCGACTGCGATCGGCAGCCAGGGAATCGATGCGATCAAGGCGATGGGAGTATATATGATTGTCGTTGTATTAGCTCTGGTGATCCATGCTCTTTTCACTTACGGATCCAGCGTGTATTTTCTTGGAAAAATGAACCCATTTGCGTTTTTCAAAGGATTCTCTCCTGCCATGGGAGTCGCGTTTAGTACTTCAAGCAGTAATGCTACACTTCCTGTATCAATGGAAACAGCGCAGAAGAACCTTCGTGTTCCTGAATCAGTCAGCAGCTTTGTACAGCCCCTGGGAGCAACAATCAATATGGATGGAACAGCAATCATGCAAGGGGTTGCGACTATTTTCATAGCCCAGGTATACGGTGCTGACCTGACACTTGCAGAACTTGGGACAGTTGTACTAACTGCAGTGCTCGCTAGCATTGGTACAGCGGGTGTACCGGGAGTAGGTTTGATCATGCTCGCGATGGTTTTGCAATCTGTCGGATTGCCTGTTGAAGGAATTGGATTGATTTTAGGTATTGACCGTCTTCTGGACATGGCTCGTACTGCTGTCAATATTACAGGCGATGCAGCTTGTGCTGTAATTGTCACTGAATCTGAGAAGAAGCATGTTGTAAGAACCGAAAAAAAGAAAGTGAACAGTATGAAAGATAACCGTTCACTTGAGTATTCAGAATAAAAAGCAAGAGACCCAGCGGTTGCCAGCTGGGTCTTTTTGTTTGCTTATCTTCTCGTGAACTTTGTTGCTATTACACCCAAAGTGAAAATCGAATTTGGATTTTGAAGAGTTTTACTGCATTCCCTGTTCAGAAATCTTCTCGATAAGGGTTTGTATAATATTCATTCATGCATTAGTTTTCAATTCCCGTAAGCGGCAGCAACATGATAAACGATGTTTTCTCCGGTTCTGAAGAACATGCCAGGATTCCTTTATGCTTTTCGATGATTTCCCGGCAGACGAATAAGCCGAGCCCGGTCCCGAGTGTCTTTGTCGTAACAAAAGGTTCGAAAATCGTCTTGAGCAAATTATCTGGAATGACTGGACCGTTATTTGAGATTTCTACTTTAATATGAGTGTCATTGACGAAAAATCCCTTAATTTCAATTTTAGGATCATCGCGGTATTGGCTTAATACATCGATTGCATTAAAGATGATATTGATGAGCACCTGTCTGATTTCATCGGCATACCCATACAGTTCCATATCATCTGCGACATTCTTGGTGATCCTTACATTCGTATCGAGTATGCTGGGATAAAGGAAATTCAATACTTCATCAATCATTTTATTCAAGGAGAACTGACTTTTTTCTTTTCCAATCAGCTCTTTCTTGGATAGTAGCAAAAATTGCGAAATGCGGAAATTTAACTGCTCCAATTCGCTCGAGATAATATCTAGATACTTCATATCCTCATGATCAGATTTTAATAGCTGGATAAAACCCTGGATTGAAGTGAGTGGATTTCGGAATTCATGGATAAAGCTTGATGTCATTTGCCCCAGCAGAGTCAATCTGTCTTTATGGGTCGAATCGATGAACTCGTCTTTTTCCTCGATGATCTTATTTTTTTGTTCATTATAATAAGAAACAGCGTAATACAGGAAAGTATCGAAACAGTAATTGATTCGGTTGATGGCATCCTGAAGATCTTCCCATTCCATGTTGAGCTTATGGAGATGCTTATAGACGATGGAGCGGCCGGAATTTACGTTATAAACAAAATCTCCAATATTGATTTCCGCACGCACCCGTTCTTCTCCTACGATAAAAGCGAGCTTCTGCAAATGCTCATCTAGCTCCTCATTTGACTTTGAGAACACAGAAATTATGATTCCATACATTTCTTCAGCATTTTTGCTTACTTTTACTTTATATGGGTCATCCTCAGATACTAATATATTTTCAGTCCAGTCGGCGATCAGATTTTCTTTTTCACTAGTCAGGAAGCTAAGCAATCGATTGTCGGTAATTGGCAGCATTTTATTGAGTCCCCCAGTTTTACTTTTCCGTATTAAAGATTCGGGGGAAAATACGAAAACCCTTTGTCGAATCTTAAGAAGATTCGCGGAAACACGTCGAATAGCTAAAAATATGACTAAAGTCTGAGATTTCTTGCAGTTATAAGGGAATATAAAAATGGTCTATCTGACATTAAAGGGAATGAAAGAACTCGAAGGGTGAAATATAAGGTATTTATCTGACTGAACAATTTGTGAAGGAGCTCGAATGATAAGATGAAAAGGGTTTATCTGACCAAACAGATAGAGCTTGAAAGGTAAGAAATAAGTGCTCTATCTGACAGTGAAGGAATGAGCTGAATTGATAAAACAACAATGATTTATGTGGGATACAGCGAAAGAGAAATACTGATGATGACAACAATGTTTTGCTTGTTATTAATAGTGAGAAGTAGTATATTCATAGTTGAGAAATTAAATATGACCACAAGGGGAGCTGCATAAAGGCAGCTGAGAGTGAGCGGCCGAGTTCTTACCCTTTGAACCTGTTAGTTAATGCTAGCGTAGGAATGTGGATGCGATAGGAAAGCAATCTTGGGAATCCTGCATCGATCCCAGATTGCTTTTTTTGTTTCTGAAGCAGAAAAGGCGTGTTGGAAACGGACCTCATTCTGGAAAGAAGGAGGAACAATAATGAAACAAAAAAGGACTCTATTTTTAGTGGAAGTTGCGGTATTTTCCGCTCTGGCTTATTTGCTGGACTTATTTTCAGGATTTTTATTTTCACGTATCTGGCCACAGGGCGGTTCGGTGTCCATCGCGATGGTACCAGTTTTCCTTATGGCTTTCCGCTGGGGAGTAAAAGGCGGGATGCTTACCGGCTTCCTGTTCGGGCTATTGCAATTCATCCTTGGAATGTCTCAAATTTATCATCCGATACAAGGGATTCTTGATTACCTTGTAGCGTTTGCATTGTTGGGAACGGCCGGGTTATTTGCAGTACAGATAAAAGAAAACATGAAAAAAGACAGCAGGAAAACATGGATTGCCTATGTTATTGCCGGGACATTCATCGGCAGTGTGCTTCGTTTCATCGCCCATTTTATCTCAGGCTGGGTATTCTTCGGAAGCTATGCACCTCCAGGTCAGCCAGTTGCATTGTATTCTTTTCTTTATAATGGCACCTATATGCTTCCAAGCATGATTTTAAGTGCGATTATCGTTATTCTTGTCATTAGCTATGCGCCATCCAGAATGGTTCAATCCACTAATGTAAGTAAAAAAACAGTGTGAATCAGGAGAAGAGCTGAAAAGCTCTTCTTTTTTTATACCCCACCTTTAAAGGGAATTCTGTGCCCGAAGTAAGGTGAAATGTAAAAGTACCGGCACAAAAAACCGGATTATGCCATCCTAAAAAATATTGTCATTTATATGGAGTTTGCACTAATTCGATGCTTTTGAAGTATGTTTTGTGATTTATGTCACAGTAGAAGTCGCGGATTATTGGTTAAATAAAGATAATCATTCTCATTTAGAAGCAAAACATTTCAATTATTAATCACAGTGCAAAACTACTAATCATAAAAAGGTGATGGCTATGCTGGGAAAATTAAAGGCTGGTGAAAAAGGCCGGATCATGAATATTTCAGGGGCTGATAAATTTGTCAGAAGGAGATTGCTTGACTTAGGCATCGCAGAAGGATCTGAGGTGTGCGTGAAGTGCATCCTGCCATTTGGAGGTCCAGTAATGATTGAATCCTGCGGGCAATGCATCGGCATCCGCCGTAAGGAAGCACTCCGAATCGAAGTGGAGCGAGCATGATGAATATTGCGCTAATCGGGAACCCAAATACCGGAAAAACTTCGTTGTTTAATAATTTAACAGGTTCATATGAATATGTCGGCAACTGGAGCGGTGTAACCGTCGAGAAGAAGGTTGGTGTATTCAAGAATGGAGAAGACCAGCTGATTGATCTTCCCGGCGTTTACACACTCAATCCTCTTTCGAAGGATGAAGGCGTCGTCACGAACTTTTTCCTGAATGAACCTTTCGAGAAATTGCTTAATATCCTGGACGCCTCCCAGTTAAGGCGCAACCTGCACCTTACGTTACAGCTAATGGAATATGGCGCCCCTGTCATCATCGGGTTAAACATGCTCGACGTTGCTAAGAACAGGGGCATTCAGATTGATATTGGAAAACTTTCAGAAGCATTGGGAGTTACCGTCGCTCCGGTGGTTGCGAGGTCAGGAAAAGGCTGTGATGAACTTGCAGAATTGGTGACAGGCGATTTTGTCGGAATGGGGAAGACAAATCTTGTATACTACGGAAAAGCGATTGAGGATGGCATCCTTAGGCTTGCTAATATGCTGGATGGACGTGTAAAGCTGCCTATCCGCTGGCTGGCCCTCCAGTTATTCGAAGGAAACTCATATGTTAAAGATTATCTGGTAAAATATGTGGCTATCGAAGAAATTGAATCATTGATTCTATCAGTTGCTGATTCCCATTTTCAGCTTTCAGGGGACAAACAAACACTGGAGCAGGTCATTTATCGGAAACGCAGTGAAACAATCGATAAGATAGTTGCTGCTTCTGCCTCAAGGAAAGACAACAAAAAGGTGCCGTTAACTGAGAAGGTAGACATGATTGTGACGAATAAGTTTCTCGGGATCCCGATATTTTTGTTGATGATGTATTTTATGTTCATGCTTACCTTTGATTGGCTGGGATTTCCATTGTCCGACGCACTCGATGCATTTTTATCCGGGCCGGTAACCGCAGGGATTACTGCAGCACTTGCTGCTGCAGGTAGTTCGCAATTTATCAACGACCTGATCCTTGATGGCATTATTGCCGGAGTAGGCGGAGTACTCGTATTTGTTCCGCAAATCTTCATCTTATTTTTCTTTATTTCATTGTTGGAAGACTCTGGATATATGGCCAGGGTTGCCTTAGTCATGGACCGCCTGATGGAAGCGGTTGGCTTGAATGGTAAAGCATTTATCCCGATGATGATCGGCTTTGGATGCAATGTCCCAGGCATCATGGCGGCGAGGACGATTGAGACACCAAAGGAAAGGCTTATGACCATCCTTCTGACCCCTTTGATGTCATGCTCGGCACGTCTTCCGGTATATGCCTTATTCGTTGGAGCATTTTTTATCCAGCATAAGGCACTTGTCGTATTAAGCTTGTACGTTTTAGGTGTTGTTGTCGCGCTCATTCTGGCCAAAGTGTTCTCAAAAACACTATTGAAAGGTGAAACATCATTGTTTGTGATCGAGCTGCCGCCATATAGGATGCCTCAGGCACGAGCTCTTTGGAGAAGCACATGGGATAAAGGGAAAGGATTCGTGAAAAAAGCGGGAACATTCATTTTTGCCGGCTCTGTACTCATTTGGCTGCTCGCATACGCTGGTCCGGAAGGTGCAAACATCAGCATGGATGACAGCTATCTGGCTGCACTGGGAGGGATTTTCGCTCCTTTGTTCGCACCAATCGGCTTTGGAACGTGGCAAGCCAGTGCTTCCTTATTTACCGGCTTCCTTGCAAAAGAATCCATTATCTCAACTATGAACATCATCTACTATGTTCCAGATGAAGCAAGCTTGCAGGGTCTGATGGCAGTCCATTATACCCCACTGGCAGCGTACAGCTTCATGGTATTCATCCTGCTGTACATCCCATGTCTGGCGACAACCGCTACGATATACAAGGAAACAGGTTCCAAGCGGTGGACAGCCTTTTCCATTGGCTATGCGCTTTTGATTGCTTATCTATTGTCATTAGCCATATATCAAGGTGGCAAACTCTTTGGGCTTAGCTGAATCAGGGAAGGGGGAAACTTAAATGTTAGCAAACCTTATCATCGGCGGAGCCATTTTTGGATATGCTGGCTGGGCATTTTACCGATTTATCAAGAAATCAAAAGAGGGAAAATGTGCTGCCTGCTCAATTCAAAGTTCATGCTCAAGCAATTGCAGCGTGAATCAGGATGAAAATTTAAAATGAATCAACTGGGAATGCGATCGAGCATTCCTCTTTATTTGGTTTGAAATAGTTCCCGGAAATGCTAGTAACTAAAATACTTTTCATATAAAAGTAAATAATATTTTGAATTCCATCAATATATGTGTAAAATTACACTAAAAGAACTTAAAGGGATGAAGCTGATGACAAGGGATGAAATCATCAACAGGGTTTCGGAAAAAGTAAGGGTGCTCCGTGCAGAAGTTGGCTATACTCAGGACAAGATGGCTGATATCATCGGCATTTCAAAGAAGACGCTTGTGCAGATTGAAAAGGGCAGGGCACAGGCTGGATGGTCAACAGTTGTGACCATTTGCGCTTTGTTCCGTGAAACCGAGACAATCCAGTTTCTATTCGGCAATGAACCTTTGGAGGTCCTGGAAACGATCGCACATGAAGGTACAGATTACCGTAAGGAAAAAACATTGGGCGGTAAAGTCTGGTGGCGCGAAGTTGAAAGGGCTGAAGGTTTCATTATGCAGCAAAATATTTTGAGCCAGCATTTCAGAATTCTTGATGAGGATGATTTCCGCATTTTCAGCAGTTTTGAGGAAAAGGAAACGAAGGAACGCCTTAAGGAACTCGCTGCTGAACAGCGGATGTTAAGGCAATAAAGCAAAAGCCGGGTGGAAACCCGGCTTTAAGTTTATGTTATTTAGCAATCAGGACATGACATGGGGCATTATTGACAACCTTTTGGCTGACGCCGCCAAGCAACTTGCGTTTAATGCCTTCATTGCCAGATTGGCCGATAATGATCATATCGGCACTTACATCTCTTGCATATTCACAGATGCTATCAGCTGGATTCCCCTCCAGAATTGAAAAGTCAGTGTCTATGTTAAGGGATTCCAACTCAGCTTTTGCATTGTTAAAAGCCTGTTCAGAACTATTGGTAATAATAGCATGTTCGGATTTATCGATCGAACCTTGTTCAAATGCCAGAGGAGGAACCTGGATTCCGTCTGCTGGAAAGTTGTTGATTGGCAGAGGGGCAATTGAATGTTCATTGGATTCAACCGTCTCATTTCTCACCTTTTCATCATATACATGCGCCACGTACAACTGAACCCCACCGAGGTCTCTTGTCAGCTCCTTTGCTAATTGCAATGCTTTTTTGCTGCCTTCAGAATCGTCGTAAGCAAGGACCACTTTTTTAATTTCTGGCATATGAATCACCCTCCAAGATAATGAACTTCTTCCTATTTAATACCCTTTTTCGACTAATAAAATCATTGCACTGAAAAATGCCAGCAATACCCTTAAAGAGTTCACAGATTTTAGCGGATTTAGTGATGAAATTTCTCAATTCAGCTCTATTCGTAAACATTGTTGCTTTCACAACCAAAAGTATGTATATGGAAATACTCCTCCTCGAGGGACATGGCATTGACCATACAGCAGCAGAATAAAGAGGAATGCCAATTTCCATAATCAATAAATGACCAATCGGCTAAAAGTATAAAGGGTTCCGTTTTGAGGTGCTATTCTTAAAATACGTGCCGAAATGACAGTCGTATTGTCATCACTAATGATTTATATATAAGTAAAACTCGCTATAGTAATTGGCGAGTTTCTTCATTAGGAATACAAAAACCTTATTTATACTAAACCTCACTTACTTGTGATAGTGTTTCGCCTTAATGCATCAAAATGAGGTTCTCTTGGATCTTTAAATATGATGTCTCTTGTCCTTAATTGAGTAACCAGCAAAAGGAAAATTAACGGAGATTTTCCGGCTAAATGCAGAATGGAGCTCGTTTCGAGGGAAATAAGGGGAGATTTTCCGGTTATGCAAAGCAAAATCGCCCATTTTTGAATTTGTTGAGTCAATAGGCGGAATCTCTCCGTTTATTTTAGTTTTTTTTAATAATAATTACTATTTAAGCGGAATTTTTCCGTCTATTTATCAGATCGGGTGTTTAACCTGATTTCCCAACCGATATGTGCCGACCTTACCCCTTTTAATTGGGGCATATTTAACTATTAATAAGTGGCACTTTACTCCAAATAGTCACCCCGGCACCGCGATAAAGAAATCGAAAAATGTTTTTTATGTCTTTTTTCCTTGTTATCAGGCAATTTGTGTTAATCCCTTTAAAAAATGGGTAAAAGAAAGTGTCATATTTATAAACTATTTTTAAAGGTTGGGGTGCTCAGTGAGCAAAAATTCAATAGCAACTCGTTTTCTTAGAGGCTGGAAACGGCTCCATATGAACCAGGTGCTGGTTTTATCCGTTTCAACAGCTGTATTGGCTTTCTTAAGCTTTTTTCACGTTTATTCAGAGGGGGCTGACATTAGCGCCTTGAATGATGATTTGGCTCAGTCCACCGTCATTTACGATTCAAATGGAGAAGTGGCCAGCAAGATATCGGCGCTGAAAAATGAAGGCGTCAAAATTGATGAGGTACCAGACCATGTGAAGAATGCCGTCATTGCTATCGAGGATCACCGTTTTTATGAGCATGATGGTGTCGATCTCGTTGGTATTTCGAGAGCGTTTGTCCAAAATGTCAAGGCGGGAAGTATTGTTGAGGGCGGAAGCACGCTTACACAGCAATTAACAAAGAATGCCTTACTGTCGTCAGAAAAGACATACAAAAGAAAGCTCGAAGAATTCTTCCTTGCAAGAGAGATCGAAAAACAATATTCCAAAGATGAAATCATGCAAATGTACTTAAACCGTATTTATTTTGGAAACGGTTCATGGGGAATTAAACGTGCGGCCATGGGGTACTTTGGCAAAGACGTAAAAGACCTTACAATCAGTGAAGCAGCTATGCTGGCAGGATTGATCAAGGCACCATCTTCACTGGATCCGTATAAAAATTATGAAAAAGCGGCAGAAAGAAGAGATGTCGTACTTCTTATGATGAAGACTCATGGATTCATTAAGGAAAAAGAATACAAGAAAGCAGTGGCCGAGAAGGTGGCGCTTAATGAAAATGGCGGAGATCCTCTGCGCGGCCAATATCCATATTACTTAGACCATGTTATTGAAGAGGCGATCAAAAAATACGGGCTTACTCAGGAAGAAATTTTAACAGGCGGCCTGCAAATATATACAGAGCTTGATGTGACAATGCAGTCAGCAGTAGAAGCAACATACGCAAAAGATGAGATTTTCCCAAAAGGAACGGACAAACAAATCGTCCAAAGCGGCGCTGCACTGATCGATCCGAAGACTGGCGGCATCCGTGCCCTTGTTGGCGGACGCGGTGAACATGTATTCCGTGGATACAACCGTGCGACCCAGTTAAAAGCGCAGCCGGGTTCAACGATGAAACCTCTTGCCGTTTTTGCCCCGGCAATTGAAGAAGGCTGGGAAGTAACGGATATGCTGAAGGACGAGGAATTAGATTTCAAGGATTATAAACCTGAAAACTATAATGGGAAATATAAAGGCGAAGTCCCAATGTATGAAGCATTGAAAGATTCATTGAACGTTCCATCTGTTTGGCTTTTGAATGAAATTGGCATCGTCAAGGGAATGGATTCTGTTAAGAAATTTGGCATTGATCTGGACCCGCAGCAGGATCGGAATCTGGGCTTAGCGCTCGGCGGGCTTTCAACTGGAGTCTCCCCTGTTACTATGGCAGAAGCTTACTCTGCGTTTGCAAATGAAGGAGAACGACAAGAATCCCATGCCATCACGAAAATCGTTGATAAAGAAGGCAATACAATCGCCGAATACAAAGGTGAGAAAAGCCAGGCAATATCTAAAGAAACAGCAGAGAAAATGACGACTATGCTGCTCGGAGTTGTTCAGGAAGGCACGGGTAAAGGTGCTCAAATCCCCGGAAGAGAATTGGCAGGGAAAACAGGCTCTACCCAAGTCCCGATTGAAGGCATCAAAGGTACAAAAGATCAATGGTTCGTTGGCTATACACCACAGCTCGTTGGCGCTGTCTGGGTTGGTTATGATAAAACCGATAAAGACCATTATTTGACCACTACGAGCAGTGAAGGTGCAGCGCTAGTATTCAAGGACTTTATGGCAGAGGCACTTAAGGATACAAAGGCAGAATCATTCAACGTTCCTCCAATCTCAAAGTATGTTGAGGAACATAAGAAATCACAACGCGCGAAATCAGTAAAAGAACTTGAAGGCAGGGTAAAGAAAGAAGCTGAAAAGCTTAAGAAACAATGGGAAAAAGTAAAAGAGAAAGCTAAGACCAAGAAAGAAGAAAAGCCAAAAGATGAGGCAAAGGAAGAAAAAAAGGAAACAACCACTGAAACCAACACTGACACAACCCAGGCAGGCAACAGCAATGGAGGCAGTGATGATGGTGAAGATGGTGAGAATTCTGGAGATACTGGAGATACTGGAGATACTGGAGATACATCAGGCGGTACTGGCGGGTCTGAAGGAGACACTGGTGATACCGGTGGAACTGGTGACACAGGTGGTGGAGATGCTGGCGGTAATGATGGTGGATCTGGAGAAGGTGATACAGGAGGGTCAGATGGAGATACCGGCGGAGGAGATACTGGTGGCGACACCGGCGGATCTGACGACGGAGATACAGAAGAGGATGGCGGCAACTAAACATATTGTTAGAGAAGGCACTGGGATTCCCCAGTGCCTTCTGTTGTATATATGATTTATAGTTTGATATGGAGATTGTTGATATTAAGCATCCTATTTCACAGCAAACAAAAAAGACCTGCTCGAAAGCAGACCTTAACTGGACATAAATTAAATCATTCTTAATAGGAAACCAATTACGACGATAGCGCCTACGATCATTAGGATAGTTCTTACCACGATACTTCACCTCTATATCTATGAATTCTGGATTGTGCTGTGATTAGATTTGGAATGATTCAGATGTCTCAAGAAGTCGTTTGCGGTTCACACCCAAAACAGAAGCTTCGTTTGTAAGCAATTTAGTCAGCTGCTCCAATTGTGGTTCTACATCTGTGCCTTCCAAAATAATTTTTAAAGTTGTGTTTGGTTCAACTGTCAACAGGAAGGAAACAAGCTTGGAAAGAGATGTTGCCTCTACTGCTTTTTGGCGGCTGTATAAATAGGTAGTGCCATTTAATTTTTTTGCTGCCTGATAAATCTCAAGCATTTTTTTCATTGTAAACCTTTTTTGTACCATAACATTTGAAGACATGATTTCTTTCATATATAAATCTCCTTTTGGATGCGTTATTTATTTTTATTAGGTTAATAGAATATTACCCCGTTAAACTGATATGGAAACCTATTAATAGCAGATTGGGCTAAGTTGGCAGCTAGCTTGAAAATTAGGAGAAGTGATTTGCAGAATATCCCTTATGTATTATGATGGAAAACACATAGAATTTATTTGTTTGAGAGGTGTGACAGGAATGCTGACCCTTATAAAAAATGGCGAAGTTTTAGCGCCGGAATACTTAGGCAAGAAGGATGTATTAATCCTTAATAATAAAATAGGTTTCATTGATGATGAAATAAAGGTTCCTGAACAATTCGTGGAAATGAAGGTGATCGATGCGAGCGGCATGTATGTAGTGCCAGGGTTCATCGATTCACATGTACATATTATGGGTGGAGGTGGAGAAGGCAGCTACAAGACGAGGACGCCTGAACTTCAGCTGACCGATGCTACGCTTGCTGGAATCACCACACTTGTAGGCGTCATCGGCACGGACGGAACAACACGGACGATGCCAAGCCTGATTGCAAAAGCCCGTGCCCTTGAAGAAGAGGGTATTACATGTTACGTCCACACTGGATCCTATCAAGTCCCCGTCAAGACGCTGACGGGCAAAATAGAGGATGACTTAATCTTAATCGATAAAATTATCGGAGTTGGGGAGATCGCGATTGCTGACCATCGCTCTTCACAGCCAACTTATGAGGAAATGGCAAAGATCGCATCTGCGGCCAGGGTTGGCGGAATGCTGTCGGGAAAAGCAGGTGTCGTCAATGTCCATGTAGGTGACAGCTATGACCATCTTAAGGTAATCGAGGAGGTCGTCGAAAAGACGGACATTCCAATACGGCAATTTCATCCAACCCATATTAACCGCAACCCGCACTTATTCGAAAAAGGGATTGAATATGCTAAAAAGGGCGGCTATGTAGACTTTACAACGAGCTCGATACCGAAATTTTTAGAAGAAGGAGAAGTGAAATGCAGCCTTGGGTTGAGAAAAATGCTTGACCAGGGAGTCGATATCTCACAAATTACCTTTACTTCTGACGGCCAGGCAAGTCTCCCTGACTTTAATAATGAAGGAGAATTAATCGGGCTTAAAATAGGAAAAGTGTCATCGCTTTTTAAGGAAGTTCGAGACGCCATCCAGCAAGAAGGCGTCTCTATTAGCAAAGCTTTAAGAGTCATCACCCAAAATCCTGCGGCAATACTTAAGCTCCATCAAAAAGGAAGAATAGAGGCGGGGAAGGATGCCGATCTTGTTTTGCTTAATAAAGACGATTTAACGATCAAAACAGTGATCGCTCTGGGAAAGCTCATGGTCGAGGACGGGGTTGCTGTAGTGAAAGGGACTTTTGAAGATTAAGATAAGTCCAGAGGGAAAAATCACTCCGTCTCAGGGTGGAGAATAAAACGGTCAGGAGATGCTTATTTTTTCCAGGAAATCTCTTTATTCTTGAGATAACAAATGAGTAACAAGGGGTATATAAAATGAAAAAATTCGCAGAGATTTTCCGGAACCGGAGTTTCACTAAATTATTCTTGGCCAATTTCACCTCCCAAATGGGAAGTACAATCGGATTGACCGCATTCATGTTTTACCTCCTTGACCGTTTCAGCTCCCAGCCAGTATACGCAACGATTACGGAGTTGATGTACTCACTTCCCATGCTTGCGGTATTTTTCCTGATCGGTGTATTTGCTGACCGATTGGACCGTCAAAAAATTGCTGTTTATTGTGATTGGATCAGCGCGGGTTTATCGATCATGCTGATTGCGGCGATTTATATTGGCTGGATGCCGTTTGTGTTTGGCACCCTTTTCCTAAGGAGCGCGATCCAAAAATTCTTCTTTCCAGCGGAGCACGGGATGGTCCAGGGAATTCTGAAAAAGGATGATTACACAACTGCCGCCGGCTTGAACCAGCTGGTGATGAGCCTGTTCATGCTGTTCGGAAACGGGCTAGGCGTTCTGGCTTATTGGTCAATCGGAATATACGGGGCGATTGTAGTGGACACCATATCGTTCATTATTAGCGCGCTGCTGATTCAAACAACAAATGTTCCGAAGGAAGCCCGCCTGCCAAACGGGCCGCATGAACTGAATGACTTAAATATCAGGATGGTATTAAAGGATTTCAAAAAGGGCTTTAGCTATGTACTCAGCAGCAAATTGTTATTTACTTTGATTATCGGATTTTTCCTATTTGGGATCGTCAATGGCGGTTTCTCTGTTATGCCGATTTTCATCCTGAAATATAAACTTGCCCCCGATACGTATGAGGAATATTCAATTGTCATCGGCTTCGTATTTGGCATTGGCGTGTTGATCGGCAGCTTCATAGCCTCACTGCTGGCGCAAAAAATGAAGCTCTATCATTTGATTTCGATAGGACTGATTATCGCCGGCAGCTTCACAGCCCTGGCTTCACTGCCAAACAATATTATTATCTTTCTTGCGCTCTTGTTTGTTTCAGCGCTTGCACTGCCACTCATTAATGTAGGCATCGGCGGCTGGCTGCCAAGCATCATTGACCCGAAAATGATGGGCAGGGTACAGGGATTGATCAGCCCGCTTAATATGCTGTCGCATACGTTGACGCTTGTTTTTATCGCGTACAGCTTCCCAGCAATTCTTTCGATAGAAATGCTGTATTGGATCGTTGGCGGCTGCCTGGCGATAGTGGGCGTGTTTTATATGATTGTTTTGCCTAAGCTTGCCGAGGAAAACGAAATCGCAGTTGAAGAGTCTGCAGTTGAGCAAGGAATTTAACAGGAAGTCCACTTTATGGACTTTCTTTTTTTGAAAATTTTTGAACGATTCTATACTTCAGCCGTCTTATTAATAAATAATCAAATAGAGAGAGAATTTCGGGGTGGCGGGGAAAGCGAGGCATGCTTTTATGGATGAAAAAGAGTTAATTAGTAGCGCTAAAAAAGGTGACCATCGGTCGTTTGCTGTTCTTTTTCGGGATCATTACCCCCTGCTGGTAAAATACCTGATGAAAGTAACATTGAATCCTGATACCGCAGAAGAATTAGCACAAGCAACGATGGCCAAATGCGTAGAAAAAATTCATTTGTTCAATGGGAATTCCAAATTTTCATCGTGGCTGATCAGTGTAGCTACAAATTTGTATATTGACCATCACCGGAAGAAAAAGCGGGAACGAGAGTGGAATGAAGGGGAAGCTGCGTCACGCAAGCTGCAATGGCATGTGGAGTCTAGAAATGAAGAATGGACAGACGCACTTGCAGCCCTGTCAAAGCTGACCGAGGAAATGCGTATTCCCTTGATCCTGAAACATTATTATGGCTATTCCTATGATGAAATTGGAGAAATCCTGAATATCGCTACGGGTACGGCAAAGTCTAGAGTCCATCATGGACTTTTAGCAGTAAGAAAGGAGCTGAAAGTAGATGAAAAATCAAAAAGGGGTCTCGCCAGCACATGAACAATTGGACAAAGATTTTCTTGAAACTATCAGCGCAATCAATAATGGACTGGAAAAACTGGATTCTATAGATGCGTACACACCCGATGTAAAATGGTTTGAACAAATGGTGCTCAATCAACAGGAGATTCAAAAAAAGAAATACAGAAGGGAATTCGGATGGTTCTTCTTAAGCGCTCTGTTGATCCTGAGTGCAGTATTGTTCACTCTGTTGGAGCTTCCTCAGATTTTCTTTATTCTCCAGGCTGCCGCAGTTGCAGTGACAGTGTTCTTCAGCTATAAAGGAGTGCAAAAGCAGGTGGATGGCCGATGAATGGAGAACTGACACCTGCAATGCTGGCTTTAATTGCCTTAATCCTTTTGTCACAAAGCATTTTTCTATTCACAAATGCACGGAAGCATGGACATAATTATTGGCTATGGGGAATTCTCGGATTGATTCAGGCTCCAATGCCGCTGCTTTTTTATTTACTTTTTGTCCGGAAAATATGGCAGAGAAAAATTTGATGATGTTTAAAAATGATGAATTTTTTAGAAAAATTAGAATTGACATTATGGCAGTTAAGGTGATAACCTTACAAAAGGGAATGGAAAAATAAGCTAAAAAGGAGGGTTACGAACATGAACATTGTGAAAATCGCAAGATACGCACAACTTAATAACCGTAACCTGTCCTTTTACTATAACTGAGTAATTTTAAAAAATTTTGCTCTGTTGATTAAAGGCATGGGTTGCGTATTCACGTGACGTGTGCCTTTTTCTGTCTTTATCGTTTGAATCAAGACATATCGCATGCCGCGGTATGTTTTTTTTCGTCTTCAGAACGAAACAGCTGAAAATCTATTCCATTCACAATTAATTCTAAGGAGGAAACGAGATGGTCAATGCAATTGTTAAGAAAGTAGTAATAAAGGATAATCTGGAAAGCGGCTAGTCAGATTTACAACAGAGAGAGGAGTGATTTGGATGTTATCAGTTTTATCAAAGTTAAGCTGGTTTTTTAAAGAAAATTGGAAGCGATACAGCCTTGCGGTCGGCCTGCTGATAATTGCAGGCGTACTGGATGTGCTGCCGCCGAAAATCGTTGGGATGGCAATTGACTCGATGCAGATCGGTTCGATGACGCAAACTGTGATTTTAAAGTATGTAGGCAGCCTTTTGCTCGTTACGGTTGTCTCCTATTTCATCACATATATATGGATGTACCAGTTATTTGGCGGAGCATTCCTGATTGAACGGAAGCTCAGGACCCGCTTTATGAAGCATTTGTTAAAAATGACCCCGACATTTTTTGAGAAAAACCGGACGGGGGACTTGATGGCCAGGGCGACGAACGATTTAAAGGCGATTTCGGTTACTGCTGGTTTTGGAGTTCTGACCTTAGTAGATTCCAGTATTTTCATGCTGACGATTTTATTCACAATGGGCTTTTTCATCAGTTGGGAGCTTACGCTTGTTTCTATTATTCCACTGCCGATCATGGCGGTGCTGATCAATATATATGGAAAGAGGATTCACTCCAAATTTACGGCTGCGCAGGATGCGTTCGGCGAATTGAATGACAGGGTGCTCGAATCGGTTTCAGGAGTACGTGTCATCCGGGCTTATGTTCAGGAAAAAGCGGATGAGGGACAATTCCATGAGCTTACTGAGGATGTATATAAGAAAAATATCGAAGTAGCAAAAATTGATTCATTGTTTGAACCGACGATTAAGATCCTTGTTGGGTTAAGCTATCTTATCGGTTTGGGATATGGTGCTTACTTGGTGTTCCAGCAGAAGCTGACGCTGGGGGAACTGGTCAGCTTTAACGTGTATCTTGGGATGCTGATTTGGCCGATGTTCGCGATTGGCGAGTTGATCAATGTCATGCAGCGTGGCAATGCGTCGCTTGACCGCCTGAATGAAACATTATCTTATAAAGAGGATGTTGCCGATCCCGAAAAACCGGTAGAAGGAAATGAACCTGAGCATGTGCAGATGTCCGAGTTAACGTTCAAGTATCCAACGTCCAATGTTAACAATCTGGAGAATATTAAGCTGCACTTAAATCGCGGTGAAACGCTGGGGGTTGTCGGCAAGACGGGAAGCGGCAAGACGACATTGATCAAACAGCTGCTCAGAGAATATCCTGAGGGCAGCGGGAACTTGCTTGTATCAGGTGTACCGATCCAGGAGCACAGCCTGAGACAAACCCGGAATTGGATGGGGTATGTCCCCCAGGAAAATATCCTTTTCTCCCGGTCGGTCAAGGAGAATATCTTGTTCGGGAACCCAGTGGCTTCGGAAAAAGAATTGCAGGAAATCATTGACCTTGCGGCTTTTCGCAAGGATTTGGAGATGCTTCCTGAAGGTCTTGAAACACTTGTCGGCGAAAAAGGCGTTGCACTTTCAGGTGGGCAAAAGCAGCGTATTTCCATTGCGCGCGCTTTGATTAAGGATCCGGAAATTTTAATCCTTGATGACTCGCTTTCGGCCGTCGATGCTAAAACAGAGAAAAAAATCATAGATAATATCCGCAGGGAGCGGAATGCGAAAACAACAATTATCACAACTCACAGGATGTCTGCAGTTGAGCATGCTGACCATATTGTCGTCCTTGAAGACGGGAAAATCATCGAGGAAGGCACCCATGAACAATTGATGGCTTTGCAAGGCTGGTATAGCGAGCAATATATCAAACAGCAGGCAGAAACAGTCGAAGAGGAGGTGCACTCCATATGAGTACAGGAAAAAGATTGTTTCGATATGCTTTAAATTATAAAAGAATAATCATCATCGCCCTCGCAATGCTGACGGTTGCCGTCGTCGCGGATCTGGCAGGGCCGTTCATCGCAAAAAAACTGATCGATGACCATATTCTTGGGATCGAATCAGAATGGCATAAAACCGAAAAGAGTTCGGGGGCGGTTGAATATAGCGGCAGCTTTTACACTAAAGCTGGCGAGCAAACAACTGGTGATACAGCCCGGATTCTACAGGTAGGCCGGAATTTTGTCTTCGTGGATAACGCGATTGAGTTCGATGGAAACCGCAGCTTTGAGGATGGGCTATTAACCATCAGTAAAGGTTCTAAGGCCGCGCAATATGAAGCGGAAATCCTATCAGGAGATGAGTTGCTGAATTTCTACAAGCCGGAAATTCCTAAAATCATTGACCTGCTGGCATTTTACTTTGGCTTGCTGATCGTTGCGTCCATCTTCCAGTATGGACAGCGGTTTTTTCTGCAAAAGTCAGCTAACCGGATCATCCAGAAGCTTCGTGAGGATGTGTTCAGGCAAATCCAGCGGCTTCCGATCCAGTATTTTGATAATCTACCTGCTGGAAAGGTCGTTGCGAGGATTACGAATGATACCGAGGCAATACGTGAATTGTACGTAACCGTCCTGTCCACGTTCTTCACGAGTTTTATCTATATCACCGGGATTTACATCGCTTTGTTTATTTTGAATGCAAAGCTTGCGGCAATCTGTTTGCTGCTGCTGCCAATTCTTTTCGTATGGGCGAAACTTTATCGCAAATATGCTTCAAAGTACAATCATGTCATTCGTTCACGTGTAAGTGATATAAATGGAATAATTAATGAATCAATCCAGGGCATGAGCATCATCCAGGCATTCAGCCGGGAAAAGGAAACGCACCAGGAGTTCGAAACGCTTAACAAAGAGCACTACACCTTTCAAAATAAATTGCTGAACCTAAATTCATCAACATCTCATAACTTGGTACAGGTGTTAAGGAACCTTGTCTTTGTTGCTTTCATATGGTATTTCGGGGGAGAGGCCCTGCAGCCTGGTTCGGTCATCTCGCTAGGTGTGCTATATGCATTTGTTGATTATATTAACCGTTTATTCAATCCTGTACAGGGAATCGTCAACCAGCTGGCAAACCTCGAACAGGCGCTTGTTGCCGGTGAAAGAGTGTTTAAGCTGATGGATGAGGATGGAATAGATGTCAGTGAAAAAGAAATTTCGCGCTATAAAGGAAATGTTGTCTTTGACCATGTTTCCTTCGGTTATAAGGAAGGAGAGTATGTCCTTAAGGACCTTTGTTTTGAAGCAAAGCAGGGTGAGACAGTAGCATTGGTCGGCCATACAGGCTCCGGAAAAAGCTCAATCATGAACCTGCTGTTCAGGTTTTATGATCCACAGAAAGGCAAAATTATCATTGATGGTATGAACATTGCGGAAATCCCGAGACAAACGCTTCGTAAGCATATGGGGATAGTTCTCCAGGACCCGTTCTTGTTCACAGGTACCATCGCTTCCAACGTCAGTCTGGATAATCCTGATATTACAAGAGAGACAGTTGAGAAAGCTCTTGCCAGTGTTGGGGCGGACCGAGTGTTGAAGAATCTTGAAAAAGGCTTCGATGAGCCGGTTATTGAGAAGGGCAGCACTTTATCAAGCGGTCAACGCCAGCTGATTTCGTTTGCTAGAGCATTAGCATTCGATCCGGCCATCCTGATCCTTGATGAGGCGACTTCAAGCATCGATACCGAAACAGAAACAATCATCCAGGAAGCGATGGATGTCCTTAAAGAAGGGAGAACAACCTTTATCATTGCCCACAGGCTGTCGACCATCCGCAATGCCGACCAAATCCTTGTCCTCGACCGCGGACGGATTGTGGAAAAAGGAAATCACGAAGAATTGATGGAGTTAAAAGGAAAGTACTTTCAAATGTATCAGCTTCAGCTTGGCAACAAGGTTAAAGCTGGTTAAAATGATAGCCGCACCCTTTGGTGCGGCTATTTAGTTTACATAAATAGGCAGAATTAATTGCCTATGATAAAGCTCACCTAGATTAATCTTTTTGTCACAGAATGTTACGAATTCCTCCCATTTGTTCCTGGCTTCTTGTGTTATTTTAAAAATAATTGAACGATAAAATCAGGAGGTTTTACGATGGCGGAGTTAACAGTAACATTGAGCATCGCGAGCATCATGATTCTGGGATATTATATTGGTTATGCAATTTATAAGGCATAACCAGCAATACCATAATGAAAAGCGGAAGCGGTTTTAATGACTGCTTCCGCTTTTTTTGCGTTTCAAAAAAACAGTGCATACCTGAGGAATCGGTTTCCTTTGTTTTTTAGATGCACATTTCTGGGAAATCTTTATAAAAAAAGATATCCTAAAGGCGAAAATGTTTTAAATCTTTTGATAAGTTAATAATGAGATTGAGGAGGGATCGTTTTGTCAGATTATCGAATTGAAAAGGATACTATAGGAGAAATCAAGGTGCCCTCGGATAAATACTGGGGGGCACAAACCCAGAGGAGCAAGGAGAATTTCAGAATCGGCACTGAAAAAATGCCAATTGAAGTTATTTATGCTTTTGCAGAAATAAAGAAGGCCGCAGCCAGGGTGAACACAGCTTCAGGAAAATTATCTGAGACAAAAGCGAAAGCAATCGAGGCTGCATGCGACGAAATTCTTGATGGGCTATTCGATACACATTTCCCATTAGTTGTCTGGCAGACAGGAAGCGGGACTCAATCAAATATGAATGTTAATGAGGTAGTAGCTAGAAGGGCGAATGAACTGCTTGCAGAGCAAGGTTTAGATGAAAAGGTCCATCCGAATGATGATGTAAACATGTCCCAGAGCTCAAACGACACATTCCCAACCGCGATGCATATCGCAGCTTTTAGAAAAGTGACAGGAGAAGTCCTGCCTGCACTCGAACTATTCAAGGAAACACTTAAGAAAAAAGAACATGAATTTAACGATATCATTAAAATTGGCCGAACCCATCTTCAGGATGCAACGCCATTGACACTGGGTCAGGAAATCAGCGGCTGGAGAGCGATGCTCGAGAAAAATGAACGGATGATTTCTGATGGGCTTAAATATGCTCAGGATTTAGCAATCGGCGGAACAGCTGTAGGTACAGGAATTAATGCATCAAAAAACTTTGGCGTCCAAATGGCAAAGCAGCTGTCTGAACAAACGGGTGGAACATTCCATTCCGCCCCTAATAAGTTCCAGGCGTTGACCTCGCATGATGAAATCGTGTTCCTTCATGGAGCTCTTAAAGCACTCGCTGCAGATATAATGAAGATCGCCAATGACGTACGCTGGCTGGCAAGCGGCCCAAGGAGCGGCATCGGGGAACTCTCGATTCCTGCAAACGAGCCGGGAAGTTCAATAATGCCAGGGAAAGTCAATCCAACACAGAGTGAAGCGCTGACAATGGTTGCGACCCAGGTGTTCGGAAATGATGCAACTATTGGATTTGCGGCAAGCCAGGGGAATTTCGAATTAAATGTATTTAAACCAGTAATCATTTATAATTTCCTGCAAAGCGCGAGGATTTTAGCGGACGGAATGAGATCATTCAACGATAACTGCGCTGTCGGGATTGAGGCAAATCACGAAGTCATCTCTGGTCATGTTGAGCGTTCATTAATGCTTGTTACCGCACTGAATCCGCATATCGGCTACGAAAAGGCAGCACAAATAGCCAAGCTTGCCTTCAAAGAAAACTCGACTTTGAAAGAAGCGGCGATTCAAACTGGCTATTTAACTTCAGAGCAATACGACGAATGGGTAAAGCCTGAAAAAATGATATAGCCCTGCGACAAATTAAAAGGCCCCCTATTGAAAGGGGGCCTAAGCCATTCTATTTTATTGTTTACTGCAATTTAGCGCTGGAAACCGCCAAGTTGTTGCTCAGCCATTTGCACAAGACGCTTAGTGATTTCTCCACCAACAGATCCGTTAGCACGAGAAGTTGTTTCTCCACCAAGCTGTACACCAAATTCTGTTGCGATTTCGTACTTCATTTGATCAAGAGCTTGTTGAACACCAGGAACTAATAATTGATTAGAGTTGTTACTGCTAGCCATTAATATTTCCTCCTTTGTGTTTTTCATAGTTGTTTTGGGTTAGTTTGGAATTGAACCAATCATGGCTGCTGCCATGCCGCCTGGTTTAACCCATGATGATAGAATTTTTTGGCTGGGCTAGCCGGAATTGCACCGGCGCGCACGATTTGCTGCCTTCTAAGGCTTAACCCAATATTTTTGCACCTTGTTTGTTGCTGCGTTGTTGTTTTGTTGCTGTTTTATTAATAACTAGTATGTTTTGTTTGAAAAAGTTTATGCGCTGCAAATTACAGGTAATTAATACCAAAAGAAACATGCTACATATCTGTTTTTAAACAACACAAACTACTATTATTAGCAGAAGGCAGAAAGGACTGAAGAAAATGGGAATGTGTCCGCTTTGCAACGGATTCAGCACGATTGCTCCAGCCTGTCCAAATTGCAGCGGCAGTATGGAGAATAAGGGCAGAGAAGCAGATTTTTATGATGATTACAGCCCCTATATGCCGATTGACCAGTTGAAGCTCGAGGATGGCTATCCTGCAGATTTAGCGAATGAGGAGTGCCCGCATCTTTTTAATTGCCCGGACTGCGGAGCCAGTAAGGTGTATTTAATTAAGGAATAAGGTCGATCTGATTTGCAGACTTAATTTTTAAACGCAAAAAAAGCAACCCCGGCACAAGCTAAGGTTGCTTTTCTATAATCGCTATTATGGCTATTATGGCTATTATGGACGGATTCTCATTTCTGTTTCTGCATCAAAGAAGTGGACTTTGTTCATGTCAAATGCAAGTTCAATTACCTGACCTGGAGTAACATCAGTGCGAGAGTCAACACGTGCCACGAAGTCCTGGCCTTCGAATTGAGAGTAAATCATCGTTTCAGCACCGGTAAGCTCTGACACTTCTACAGTTGCTTTTACAGTCGCACCTTGTGAAGCATCGATGAATACTGGCTCGTCGTGAAGGTCTTCAGGTCTTACGCCAAGGATGATGTCTTTACCTACATAACCTTGTGCGCGAAGGACTTTCATTTTTCCTTCAGGAATAGCGATTGAAGAATTGTTGTTTGTGAATTTGCCTTCTTCAAGTTTTCCAGTGAAGAAGTTCATGGAAGGTGAGCCGATGAAGCCGCCCACGAAGACGTTTTCTGGATTTTCATATACTTCCTTTGGAGCTCCAACCTGTTGGATGATACCATCCTTCATGACTACAAGGCGGGTCGCCATTGTCATCGCTTCAGTCTGGTCATGCGTTACATAAATAGTTGTTGTATCCAGACGACGGTGAAGCTTTGCGATTTCAGCACGCATCTGTACACGAAGCTTGGCGTCAAGGTTGGATAATGGTTCATCCATCAAGAATACCTTAGCGTCACGGACAATTGCACGTCCCAAAGCAACACGCTGGCGCTGACCGCCAGATAGAGCCTTTGGCTTGCGGTCCAAGTAAGGTTCAAGACCTAGGATCTTGGCAGCTTCTTGAACGCGGCGATCGATTTCATCCTTAGGGAATTTGCGAAGCTTCAATCCAAATGCCATGTTATCGTAAACTGTCATATGCGGATAAAGTGCATAGTTCTGGAAAACCATCGCAATATCACGGTCTTTTGGAGGAACGTCGTTAACGCGCTTTCCATCGATGTAGAAATCGCCTTTAGAGATTTCTTCAAGGCCGGCGATCATACGAAGTGTAGTAGATTTTCCGCAGCCAGATGGGCCAACAAATACGATGAATTCTTTATCCTGGATATGAAGGTTGAAATCCTCTACTGCTGTTACTTTATTGTCATAAATTTTATAAATATTGTCTAATTTTAACTCGGCCATTTTTTTAAGCCTCCCTGAATGTTTGTCTACAAAAACAGTTTACCGGAAAGCAATGGATTTAATCATCGGCAGGATGCACAAAAAAATGTAAGCCCTTTTATGCAAGTTGTTCAATCGGCGGATTGGCTTTATGTGAGTTGTTCCGAAATGTTATGTGCAGATAGCCAAATATCCACTGCTTTTATAAAAGTGTTACTAAGATTACCTCATCTCTTCATACAGGCATGCAAGATACACCATTACCGCTGTATCA
Source organism: Mesobacillus subterraneus (assembly GCF_023715485.1). Taxonomy (GTDB): domain Bacteria; phylum Bacillota; class Bacilli; order Bacillales; family Cytobacillaceae; genus Mesobacillus; species Mesobacillus subterraneus_B. Next base: position 109,990 of record NZ_JAMBOF010000001.1, read on the forward strand.
AAGTCTTTTAAATGAATGCCTGTCTTTTCCATGAACTTGTCCAGCCGATATTGCAGCGTATTCCGATGGACGTAAAGCTTTTTGGCGGCAAGGGAGGCATTGGAATTGTTTTCAAGGAATATCTTGATGGTCGCCATCAATTCCTTATCTTCTTTGAAGGCTTCAAGGACAGATGACGTGAGAATATCCTTAAGTTGGGCAGGAAGACTTGTAGCTAAAACGACTGGGAAAGTTTTTTCGAATGTATATACATTACTGCGCGTTGGATGTTTCACTGCTTGCTGGAACATCTGTCTTTCTTTGTTAAAAAACTCAGGCAGCTGTGGAGTTATTTTTTGAAACTTACCCATATAAAAGGTCATTTTAGTATAAAAGTCACTTTCGAAAGTGGAAGAAATGGACTCCAGTTCCTCAGCAGTTTCTGATACTTCCTTTCTTTCTTCAACGAGCAGTCCATATGAATCTTTCAGCCAAATGACTGTATGGTCTGGGAAAAAACCTTGCAATGCTTCCGTCATTTCCTCAGGTTCAACTTCTTTTGCATGAAGCTGGAACTGGATGAACCGGACTTCATCACAATCTACGTCAGGTACGTCGCCTTCATGAAACAGGAATTGGTTCCAGGCTCTGGCTATGCCTGATATAGTGGATGTAGTTTCCTGTTCGACAAAATGAAACAAAGCTTTTAAAAGTTCAAGCTGGCTATCAGATAAACTATGTTTTGGAATGCCTGCCCACAATGGGATTTCCGGGTTCTCCTGGAACCAATAATATGCTGAAGCAGCAGCAGTGGGAGCAAATTCCTGCGTGACAGAACCAGGATAATAAGCTAATATTTTATTAATCATATAAGTATCCTCAGATTTAATTTGATAAAAGCTGACATATCTTTTATTATAACAGGTGTAGCTCATAATTGTTAAATCGCCCAAGGGCTATTACTGGTAGAAAAAAGGAAAAAATATTGGTATAATAGATACAATACGGGGTACCGTAAGAGGAAGAGGTGTAGGGAAATGGAATACACAGCAGAAATGAAAAATCGTTTGAAGCGGTTAGAGGGCCAAGTTCGTGGTGTCATCCGCATGATGGAGGAAGAAAACCATTGCAAGGATGTTGTTACCCAGTTGTCGGCAGTCCGCTCTGCAGTTGACCGTGCAATTGGTTTCATTGTGGCAAAGAATCTTGAATCATGTATCACAGAGGCAGCCCAAGAAGGCAAAGACGCCGATGAAGCTATAAAAGAAGCGGTAAACATGATCGTAAAAAGCAGATAAGACACCATAAGATTTGGTGTCTTTTTTTTGGCTCGAAATTTATTTATTTGGCGGATCTTCAGGATAAAAGTCACGGCTTTCCTCAATATTCGGTGTACTGTCAATTCTGTGTACAGTACCGCCTGCCATACCTTCATTGATCATACGGTCAACATCCACATACACCTTGTCCCGCCCTTCGTGCTGCAGGTCTTCAGCGAATTGTTTTTCATGTTTTTCTTTCATGATGAGGTTCTCCTTCCAGGCGTTTATGCTTAGAATTCCGGAAAAGGAGAATAAACATACATATGATTCAATACTTATTTATCGTAAACGTGAAATAGCATGAGTTCATGGATTTGTGCTTTTAATTGTTCGATATACTCCGCTGATGGATGGTCTGATGTCCAATCAATATCTCCATTTTGATGATAGATCCCTGCATATTTCAATTTCTTAAAGTAAAATGAAAAATGCCACCCAGGCATATCTTTATTTTCGAATAATGGCTTGTACTGAAAATGAGTAATCAATATGCTTCCTCCTGATTAATACTTATATTTTCTATTATATAATACATGAGGCAGCCAGGAGACTGCTAAACTTTGATGCTTTCTCAAACAAAGTTAAAATCGCCTCTGATTTTTACGAGTCATATGGCAAAGTGGGTTAAGGAGTAACAAGAAAAGAACCACACAACTTATCTGAATGCGCGAAAGAGGTTATGTACCAAAGCAACAATCAATGCAAAAACAGCCTAACCTAAATAAAGCGCCGCGATGAAAAGCGGCGCATGTAATGATGGAGACATTCACTATTTAAACCCTGCTTTTCTGAAAAATAAATCACACAGTGCAGATATGCGTTTTTCTTCGATATGGGGCTCATCGAAGCTCATTGGCTTGGAATTCACTTCATAAATTACATATTCTCCACTATCAGATATTCCAGCATCAATGGAGAATTCTCCAAAGTAGCCTAATTCCTCTGTAAGCAATTTTCCTATTTCTTTGACAGTATAGGCAAAGAATTGATCGTGTTGCTCGTTCTTTATCTGAACATAAGGCAGCATTACTCCGCCATTTGGAAGGTGGGTGGTCAGGTCCTGCTTTTGCGACTGGCGGATGCCAATTCCGGTTACTTCATAGCCATTGCGACCGTCGTGAGCATGTACCCTGAAATCGAACCTCTTTCCGTCAATAGCTTCTGGAATGATTTCCTTCTGGGCAATGTACTCATGCTTCAACAGCTGCCTGGACTTCACTTTCCAGAATTCTTTCATGCTCGGATAAACATGGTGGTGGGAATGGCTGAAAAATTCGATATGTCCATCCTTTTCCCGGAGGCGGAAGATGCCGATTCCTTTAGAGGAAGAAGCCGGCTTCAAGTAAATGCCGCGGTGTTCTTCAAGGAAAGTTGCTAATTGGATCATCGACTTCACCGCTATGCTTTCAGGCATTAGTTTCCGCAATGATGAATGCCTCGTGAAAAGGGAATACAATTTGTTTTTATTAATAAACGCAGGATTGAAAAAAGGGATTCCCAATGCGGACAAAAATTTCACTGCATCGTTAAAAGCGGGCAGCTGCTCTGCTTTGCGGAAAGGTACACGGTTAAAAACAAGATGGGGCAGCGGCGTCTTTATTGGAATCCATTTTTGCGCATCAGGCAAATAGGCAACTCCTGTGAGGCCATCCTTCACGAGTGTTTCTGGAGGGAATACAACAACGATTCCATCCCGGTTCAACGCCTCGGCCTGAAGTGCTTGAAACAGTGGGCCATTGCCTGCCAGGGCCATCTTTTTACTCATTGAAGTCATGATGCCAATCAAGGGGCCGGTGTTTCCACTTTTTGTTTTCATCATGAACCGGTGGCTGTTTTCTGGCAGGGAGGAAGCCGATGCTGCAGGCATGCTGATTTTATTAAAGCCAAAGCTGATGTCTTCCTCAGCTTTGGCTTCATGTGTCCATTCTTTTGCATCAGTATTGTACCGGAGAATCATTTGAAGATATCCTCAGGTGCCGTTATAGCTTTTTCAGCTAAAAAGATGCCGAATGAAAGAGACAGCTTGCGCGTGAGCAAATCGAAGTTCTTCAGCTTAGGATGCTTGAAAATCGATCTGCCAGGTTTGGAATTTGCCTCAAAAAGCCATACTCTGCCGGTTTTATCAATGCCCAGGTCAAAGCCAATCTCCCCGATGATTCCTTCCATGTTTTTTTCCAATATTGAACTAAGCAGCAGTGATACGTCAGATAATTTTTTTTCATACATATCTCGTTCTTGTTTATCCTCAAATAATTCATCCAGTGATTTTACGACACCGCCATTGTTAACATGGGTCGTGACGCTTCCTTGGCCGGCAATCTTTGCAGCGATGGCCGCCACCTGCCACTGACCGTATTCATCTTTATTTGTATGCACGCGGAAATCGATCAGCCTTTTTTCAGATCTCAGCAGGCTGATTCCTTGCTGGACGATCATGTGCGCAAGATTACGCTTATGAAAAATCTTCCTCATCAGTTTTTCAAGACTGTCAAATTTCGTCAATTTATTTATGCCATCCTGATCGCGATAACGGCAATAATAGTCGCCTTTATGCTTATCAAACAGGATTTGGTGGATTCCAAGACCGAGGCTGCCATTTGCCGGCTTTACATAAATGTTTCCATAGTTTGAAAGCATCCTTTCAATGACGGAAAAAGATGAAAATTGATGGGTTTCAGGCAAGTATTCGGCGGCACGTTCATCCTGCTGCAGCCGTTCGAAAACGTCCAGCTTGCTGAAGAATCCAGGGTTATACCAGGGAATCAGATAATCTGTCTGCATCCTCGATTTCAGGCTAAGGAGCTCTGACTTCCGTTCTGTCCGCCTGTTCGGCAGCCGGTCATATACAACATTCGGGAATGGGACATCCATCGTATTCCAGCCATCATCCACAAAGAAGTATCCTCTGATCAAGCCGGTATCCCAATCAATATGTTCTTCGCCAAAAACAAAAGGAATGGCGCCGACCATTTTGTTGACTGAAAGAAGCTTGGCAAAAAACATCGACCTTTCACCGATAGGCCTTAAAGGATACGGAGTAAAACCTGATGTAAGGATACCGATCAAGGGCCCAATGAATAGCGTTTGCTGGTCGGTAAATACATGGAGCGAACCCGACAGGTTTGGCATCGATAATTCCTTTTGCACATCATCGCTCAGAACGATCACTTTGCGGCCTTTAGGGTGAGGAGCGCACGTAACATCAATCACCTTATTTCCGAACGCGATTTTGCTGATGTCCTTGCCATTTGGAAGATCATCAGGAATAAAAACGATTTGCTTGGAGTGGTGGATGATTTCGATCGGATATCTTTTTCTCATGAGTGCTGTTCCTCTCTTTCTGACAGATTTTTTGCAAGCAGGCTGGCATAATCAAGTGGAGCTTTATAGAGAGTATCTTTCATTTCAGGATTCGTGGCGGCAATTACTTTCCTGCCTGGCTTTGAATTTGTGTCCAGTACCCATAGGGCATTGTCCTTGGAGACGCCGATATCTACGCCAAGCTCGAAAAGCCTTGGAAAAGATTCTTCAAGAATTCTTGGAAGCCTCGAAAGAATTTCTTCTAATTCATGCAAAATGAATTTTTTTGATTTGAAATTAAGAGAATTAACGTATTCTTCGAAAGGTAAAATCTCTCCGCCAGCATGTAAGTTGGAAAGGATCCCATCCTTGGTTCCGCGGCGTATTCCTTTTCCTCGTAACGCCCAATTGCCGGTATCGTCTTTTTGCAGAAGAACTCTTATATCAAAAGGGCAGTTTTGCGAATCGGCCAGTTCAAGGTATGGCTGGATAAGATAATCCTTTTTGCTGAAAAGGCGATCCAGCCATTCCTCTGTTTCACTTGTTGAATGAAAAGTTTTTCCTGTCAGCTTAACTCCTTGGTCAGCGGAGACTACGTAGTTCATGCCTTGTTTTTCGATACTGTATATACCGGCACCGCCTGATCCGAAGGCAGGCTTAAGGATTGCCTTTTTTAATTTTTTTAGCTGGGCCGTCACCATTTTCCCGCCAGTTGCCCTCAGAGTTTTCGGAATGTAAGGTGCGAGGGGGGAAAGAGACAATACTTCGTAAATGGCCCATTTGTTTGGGAGGCCGTTTCCGAGGAAGGTGATGTCCGACCTGCTCTTAAGCCATTTAACAATTGCCATTGTTTGTTTTGAGGCAAGGTCATCCGTATAAAAACAGCGGTCATATAAGATTTCGGGTATAGGGAATTCCTCCTTTACCCACCTATCTTTCTCATGGTCAAACCGTTCACCCATGGCTATTTGTGTTAATGGGTGGATTGTTGAGGGTGCGAATCTGAAACAGGTGAAAACCTGCGGATTTGCTCGCCGTGCAATTTCAGTGAAATAGGGAAGCTCACTGTTTAAATTAAGTGACATCATTCCAAATGAAATCATATACATTCTCCTTCAGGACTTTACGGCTGGCAAAGTCCATAGCAATGTTCGATGATGGCTTTTGTCGACGGCCTTATTTTCGTCCCGCGCTCTTCAAAATTCTTGGAGGGCTTGGAATTGGCTTCGATCAGCCACAGGTTTCCTTTAATGTCGATTCCAATATCAATTCCCAGCTCCGCGGTCAGTCCCTCAGCATGCTGGCCAATTGCTTCAGCTGTCTCAAGCGCCAACTCCTTCATCAGCGCGAGCTGCTGTCTTGCCTGCTCTTTGCCAAAGATTAATGAAAGGGTTTGAATTGGCTTCATGACCTCACCGCCGCGAGCGATGTTTGAAACAAAATACTGCTCGGCGGATACTCTTGCCACAATCGATGTGACCTTCCAGAAATGTTGTGCATTTTTATGGCAGAGTACCCGGAAGTCCATTCTTCTACCATTAAGTTCAGACAGCTGTATCCCTTTCTGGATGATGCATAACTGTTTTTTCACTATTGGTGAAATGGCTCTGGTTAATTCAGCTATGCTGCTGAATGCTGGGAGGTCTTTGGCAGGCAAGGAAGACAAAGATGCATGGAACAAGCTGTTCTCACGGGAAAGCTGGATAATATTCCTGCCCTGGCTTCCATGGACCGGTTTAATATATAGCTCCTCATGCTGGGCGATCATACTTGCGAGCAGCTGCTCGGTGTATAAATGCGTTTCGGGTATAAACGGGTGCAAATGCTCTTCCTTCATTAAAAATTCATGGATATCCCATTTTGAAAGAAACCGGTGATTAAATATCTTTATTCCTAGAGAATCCAATTTATTTAAAAATCCCTTAAATCCTTTGCTATATTCGGTGCGGCGCGACGAAACCCGATTGTAGATTACATTAGGGAAAGGCAGGGATCCTTTTTTCCATTCATCGTCATCGTAGTAAAACCCCTCGACTCCTTCGTCAGAAAAGCCTTTTAGCGAAAAGACATAAAAGGTTCCGCCAAGCTCTGAAATCCCCTGGTGAAGCTCTTCGCAAAAGGAGTGGACTTTGCCGAAGTCTGGTCCGTTATCTTCTTTTATTTCAGTCAGCAAAGCGATGACCGGGTTGATATAATGGCCTTGTGTTTTTGCTGGCGTCATAGCTTCTCCTCATTTTCTATGAGGCTCTTTGGCGAGGCATCGGTCCTGTAAGCTCGATAACACAATCATCGCGAAACAGCCTCTTCTAAAATAGGCATACACACATATTGCATCTTATGAATATGGTCAGTTATTGGTGATTTTTAAGAAAAAGGCGCCAGAATATCGCCATATCGAACTTTTGGCAATTGGGTGCATAGTTTGTTATAGTGGAGTGGAGCGTTTAACGTAGAAGGAGTGATTTACATGGCAGTCAATACTTACGATGCAGCGTATGATCTTGAAAAGGCAATCAGGAACAGTTCGGAATACACGAACTTGAAAAATCTTTATGATGCTGTGAACAGCGATGAATCAGCAAGAAAAATGTTCGAAAGCTTCCGCAACATCCAAATGCAGCTTCAGGAAAAACAAATGATGGGCCAGGAAATTACGCAAGAAGAAGTAGAGCAGGCTCAAAAGACTGTTGCCCTGGTGCAGCAGCATGAAAAAATTTCGCAGCTGATGGAAGCAGAGCAAAGAATGAGCATGGTTATCGCCGAGCTTAACCAGATCATCATGAAGCCTCTTGAAGAGCTTTACGGAACCCCAAACCAGCAGCAATAATAAGTGTGATCGAACTCCCGGCAGAAGTGCCGGGAGTTTTTGCGTTTATTAGGCGGAGTCCAATCATTGATACGACCCTTGTTCTATTCTTTCGATTTCTATCATACAAGTTAAATAAGGACAAAAACACCGAAGAAATGGGGGCATAAAAATGATTTACCGTCTTCTTGCACTTAATGTAGATGGCACGATTATTCAATCAAATGGAAGGCTCCATAAATCAACAAGAGATGCAATCGAATACGTTCAGCAAAAAGGAGTTTATGTGACTCTAGTAACCTCCAGAAGTTTCCCATCGGCCAAGAAAGTGGCCAAAGCGCTGAAAATTAATTCCCTGTTAGTTACGCACCTGGGATCCTATATTTCTACAGACCTCCGAACGGATCCTCTATTGGAAAAAAGGATTCCGGAGGATGTAACCTTCCAGCTGGTCAGGTTCCTGGAAAGCTTTCCTTGCCAAATTCGCATCGTCCATGAAAAATTCTCGCTGGCCAACAAATATAAATTGAATCACAACTTGCTGGCGAAGACAGTATTCACTACAGGAGACCCGATATTTTACTCCCAGCAATTCACGGATTCAATCAGTGAAACACTAGTTAATGAGCCAATCGCCCCTCCTAAAATTGAAATCTATTTCGAATACGAGGAAGACCTGAAAGATGCCCAGCAGGCGATTAAGGGGATGTTCTCCGAAGTGTCGCTTTCCAAATTGAACGACTACAGGCTCGATGTGATGCCGGAGGGTGTCTCGAAATTAAGCGGCCTGATTCACCTTGGCGAGCATCTAGGCATACCGCTTAAGGAAATGGTCGCAATCGGCGATGCCGAGGACGATATTGAAATGATTGAAGCATGCGGTCTTGGGGTCGCAATGGGCAACGCTCCTGCAGAAGTGAAAAAGGCTGCCGACTGGGTAACCCGCTCCAATAACCAGCATGGGGTCAGCTATATGGTCAAAGAACATTTCCGCAAGCAACAGCCGATTGAATTCCTGCGTAAAATGAATATTATTAAAATGTAGATTTCAAAGCATGCCTGTGATCATCGCAGGCATGCTTTATGTATTTAGGAATAAATCATATCATTAAGGAATATGTCCTGAAGATATAGGAAAATATTAAAAAATACATTGGAGTCAGGAGCAAATCCAGCAACAAGACTGTAGTTTTAAAAAACTGGTAGCTTTTGCACTGTCTTGACCTATGAAACCAACATCTATTACACTAATTGAAGCATGTTTAATTGAAAAGGTGATATTTCATGAGAATTCATATAAAAGGGATAGAGAATGACAGATTCCAGCGGCCTTTGGGATTGATCGCGAATTTGTTTTTTGAAGAATCAGAAGTGGTATTAGGTGAATCTGCTTCAGAAGCCGATTCGATTATTGATTTCGATATTAAGGCTGAAGAGACCATTTTTGTAAAAGCGGTGTTGTTGGCAAAAGACGGGGCAGTTGTTACAGCGGAGGCGAATAAAGAAGTTCCTGCGGGCTTGAGCGAAAAAGAAGAATTCACGCTGCTGAAGACGGTTGTCTCAAGAGCTTATTTGACCGTACTCCAGGACTGGACCGGAATCATCCAGAAGTGGGGTATTCTCACCGGCGTCAGGCCGACAAAGCTTTTGCATAAAAAGCTCCGCGAAGGCATGGAACAGGAAGCAGCCCATAAAGAGCTAAAGGGACAATACCTGATTTCAGACGAAAAAATCCAGCTAATGCAGCAAATTGTCGACCGTCAGCTGGCAGTATTACCTGACCTGTACGATTTGAAAAATGGCGTCAGCATTTATATCGGAATCCCATTTTGCCCGACGAAATGCGCATATTGCACTTTCCCGGCATACGCGATCAACGGCCGACAAGGTTCGGTGGACTCCTTCCTTGGAGGACTTCATTATGAAATCAGGCAAATTGGCGACTGGCTGAAGAAGAATGATATAAAAATAACGACTGTTTATTATGGAGGCGGCACACCGACATCGATTACCGCCGAGGAAATGGATATGCTGTATGAAGAAGTCCAGCAGTCTTTCCCGGATGTGGAGAATATCCGGGAAGTAACAGTCGAAGCGGGAAGGCCTGACACGATCACGCCAGAAAAATTGGAAGTGCTGAAAAAGTGGAATATCGACCGGATCAGCATCAATCCGCAGTCATATATCCAGGAAACGTTGAAGGCGATCGGCCGCCATCACACAGTGGAAGAAACGGTTGAAAAATTCCACCTTGCTCGTGAAATGGGCATGAATAATATCAATATGGATTTAATCATCGGACTTCCTGGTGAAGGAACGAAGGAATTCGCCCACACCCTGGCTGAAACGGAAAAGTTAATGCCAGAATCATTGACCGTCCATACGCTTTCATTCAAAAGGGCTTCCGAAATGACCAGGAATAAAGCCAAATATAAAGTCGCAGACCGCGGCGAAATCGAAAAAATGATGGGAATGGCTGAAGACTGGACGAAGCAGAACAACTATGTGCCATACTATCTTTACCGGCAAAAGAATATCCTCGGCAACCTGGAAAACGTGGGTTATGCCCTGCCAGAGCAAGAGAGTTTGTATAATATCATTATCATGGAAGAGCAGCAGACAATCATCGGTTTGGGCTGCGGCGCATCAAGCAAATTCATCGACCCAGACACGGGCGTAATCACGCAATTCTCGAATCCAAAGGATCCAAAGTCATATAATGACAGCTTCGCCGAATACGCAGATAAAAAGATTGAAATCCTCGATTCTTTGTTTAATAAGGCAAAAATATAGTCGCGAAAAGCTCCCGAATTTTATTTTTCGGGAGCTTTTTTATTTAGTTACCGTCTGCCATGACTAATATTCTATGAAAACGGGGAAAAGTATAACTCCCTTGCGAAGATTAGGCTTCATTCTGTGAAATTACGCCTAGATTCCGCGATTATTTGTCGAAATCACGCGAACTGGAAAATATCACGGTTTTTTTCCAATTCCGAAAGAACTTACCCAATTCTTAAAAAATCAAAATAGTAAGAAAAAAGTTTTTAAATATAACTTTACCCTATATAATGTATATAAAAGGACATTTAGGAGGGGATTTTAAGTGACCATTGAATCTTCAACAGAAACAGTCAAGCTGGCGATCGATGGCCGTATTGCGGTTCTGGAGCTGAATAGGCCGGAAGCATTGAACGCGCTTGATGTTGAGATGATTAAGGGAATCACGATGAATTTGAAGGAAATATGCAAATCGGATGATGTTGACATCGTTGTGATAAAAGGTGCCGGACGCGCGTTTTCTGCTGGCGGGGATATTAAAACGATGCTTTCGAATACAAATGAAAGCGATTTCTATCATGTAATGGATTATATCCACGACATGATCGTGACATTATACAGCATGCCAAAAGTGACAATCAGCGCTGTAACTGGCGCTGCAGCAGGGCTGGGCTTCAGTCTGGCACTTGCAACGGATTACATAATCGCCGAGCCATCGAGCAAGATTGCGATGAATTTCATTGGGATCGGTTTGATTCCCGATGGCGGTGGACACTTCTTCATGGAGGAGCGTCTTGGCGAAACAAAAGCAAAGCAGCTGATTTGGGAAGGGAAAACACTGTCAGCCAATGAAGCCTTGACACTTGGACTTGTGGACCAGGTTCCGGAAGGAGATTTTGCTGAGTCGGTAGAGGCAAGGGTACAAGAATGGCTTGCCAAACCTGTCCAGGCGATGATTAAGACGAAGAAAATCCTAGCCGAGAAGAACAGGCCATCTCTATTGAAAATTCTTGAGCTTGAAAAATACGGCCAGTTTAAAATGCGCCAGACAGAAGACCATCAGGAAGGGATCAAGGCATTCCTTGAGAAAAGAAAACCTGAATACAAAGGAAAATAAGCAAAGAAATAAGCAAAGAGGCTGGCCTCTTTGCTTTTCTTATGGATGGAAAAGTATCAATTTTCCTCGAGGAGATGTACAGCGGTGCGTCTTATCGCTAAGGTTTTTTTCTTCGAGCATTCTTGCGCCGATTTCTTTTGCTTCGTCATCGTTCCCTGCCTTGAAGGATTCGTCGATCAGTTTTTCGCCATTTGGTTCAAAGGCTGTCAGCTTGTAAGTTTCCATAACAAAATCCCCTTTGTTATAAAATTCTGATGATTACTATTATTTTTGCATAGTTTTTTTAATTATGCAAAACATATTATATCCGAAAATATGAAACCATTTCCAATAATCATTCGTAGTAAGTTAATGGAAAAGGAGGAGAGATAAAATGGCTTTGAAACTCGACAATGTTACAAAGCGGTTCGGTGAATTTACAGCGGTGGACCGACTTTCACTTAATATACCTGAAAAAGAAATGTTCGGATTCCTTGGTGCGAACGGGGCAGGAAAAACGACGACATTCCGGATGATCCTTGGCCTGCTTGATGCATCTGAAGGCAAGGTGACTTGGGACGGCAAGCCGATCAATTATGATACAAGCAGCATCATAGGTTATTTGCCGGAAGAACGGGGACTTTATCCGAAACTTAAAGTGCGCGACCAGATTGTCTATCTTGCGAGATTAAGAGGGATGCAAAAGCAAGCTGCCATTAAAGAGCTTGACTACTGGCTGAGCCGCTTCAAGGTGCCTGAGTATGCGGATAAAAAGGTTGAAGAACTTTCAAAAGGGAACCAGCAAAAAATCCAATTCATTGCCGCAGTCCTACATAAACCAAAGCTGTTAATTCTTGATGAACCATTCAGCGGACTTGACCCTGTGAATGTAGAACAACTAAAAGAAGCGGTCATCGACCTAAAGAATGCAGGAACAACAATAGTATTTGCCAGCCATCGGATGGAGCATGTTGAGGAAATGTGTGAGCACATCTGCATCATGCATAAAGGAAGCCCTGTCGTACATGGTTCCTTGAAGGAAATCAAACGGTCATTCGGGAAAAAGAATTTAGTGATTCATGCCGACTTCGATACAGCGTTTCTCAAGGATTATCCTGGAGTAACGAGAGCGAAGCAGACAACTGAGGGAATCCATTTGCAGATTGTCGGAGAGCATATTGCGGAAGATATTCTAATGCAGATTGTCGGAAAGGGCTTCATCCGCAAGTTTGTTTTAGAAGAACCGAGCTTGAATGATATTTTTATAGAAAAAGTGGGTGATTCATATGAATAATTTCTTCATCATCCTATTCCATACTTACTTGAGTAAGTTAAAAACGAAATCCTTTCTGGTAACGACCATCATTACGGTTGTACTCATGCTTGCTTTGACGAATATGACGAACATCATCTACTTCTTCAATAAAGACAGCGAGGCTGACAAAATCGCCGTCGTTGATGAAACAGGTCAGCTTTTTGCACCGTTGAAAGAGCAAATGAAAGCGATAAACGAAGAGCTTTTTGTTGAAAAATATGATGGGAATGCAGAAGAAGCAATAAAAGATGTTGAGGAAGGCGAATATAAAGGAATACTTGAACTATCACTAAATAGCGAAAAACTGCCTGCCGCCTCGTATAAAGCGATGACCATTGCGGATTCAACCATTCCGGCCGACCTGCAGGCCGCGCTGCAGCAGCTGAAGATGGTGATGGCATCAACCCAGAGTAACATCGCGCCGGAAGAGCTGGAAAAATTGTATGCGCCAGTTGAATTTGAAAAAACAGCTCTGGAAAAAGATGCGAAGACGGAAGAGGAGCTAAACCAGGCGAGAGGGCTCGTCTATGTCTTGCTGTTCATCATCTACTTTGCGGTAATCATGTATGGAAATATGATTGCAATGGAAGTTGCTACTGAAAAATCATCAAGGGTAATGGAGATTCTCATATCGAGTGTTTCACCTGTAAAGCAAATGTTTGCGAAGATACTCGGAATCGGTCTTTTAAGCTTGACCCAACTGGCCGTCCTTTTGTCAGTAGGATATGTGTCAATTAAACGGAATCTTGAAACTATGGAAGGCGGATTCTTCGAATTCTTCGGGTTTGGAAATGTAGCTGCCAGCACAATCGTATACGCAGTGGTCTTCTTTATTCTGGGATATTTCCTGTATGCGACCATTGCCGCGTTCCTTGGGTCACTGGTCAGCAGGATTGAAGATGTCCAGCAAATGATCACGCCTATGACAATGCTGGTAGTTGCAGGATTCATGATGGCTATGTTCGGTTTGGGCCAGCCAGATGCTCCCTTTATTAAATACACTTCCTTCATTCCGTTTTTTACACCGATGCTAATGTTCCTGCGCGTAGGGATGCTCAATATCCCGTTCTGGGAAATCGCTTTGTCGATTGGAATTCTTGTCGCGACAATCGTCTTACTAGCCGTTTTCGGTGCGAGGGTCTACCGTGGCGGAGTACTAATGTATGGAAAATCAAATTCCTTCAAAGACATCAAAAAAGCATTACAGTTAACGAAAAATGAATGATTACATGGAAGCCGCAATTCTTTGAATTGCGGTTTTATAATAGAAGGAAACTTGATGAAAATGTGGAATGTAAAGGATTAAGATGATTGAGGGAGAGTGATAGCTATGCGTCAGATCATTGCTATGGGAGGCGGAGGCTTTTCGATGGAACCAGATAATCCGCTGCTGGATTTATATATATTAGACCAGGTAAAAAAACAGAAGCCAAAGGTTTGCTTTGTACCGACAGCTAGCGGCGATTCGGAAGATTATATTTCAAGATTCTACAAGTCTTTTGAATCCCACGAATGCGAACCATCACATCTTTCTTTATTCAGGCCCCCCACAAGGGATTTAGAAGCCTATGTAATGGATAAAGATATCATTTATGTGGGTGGAGGCAATACGAAAAACCTGCTCACATTATGGAAGGAATGGGGACTTGATGCCATTCTGAGAAAGGCATGGCAAGAAGGGACCGTAATGGCCGGAGTAAGCGCCGGCTCGATTTGCTGGTTCGAAGAAGGTGTTACCGATTCCTTTGGCGATGGACTAGAACCCCTTAAGAGCCTTGGTTTTTTAAAAGGAAGCCATTGCCCGCATTATGATGGAGAAGCAGAGAGACGGCCGGCTTACGAGAGGCTCGTATCAACCGGTGTAATTCAAGGCGGACTTGCAGCGGATGATGGAGCAGCTTTGCATTTTATTGATGGAGAACTGCCTATAGCAATCAGTTCAAGGCCAGCAGCAAAGGCATATCAAGTACATTTGGCAGATGGACAATTAAAAGAGGATGCCTTGCAAACTTTATATCTAGGATAACCTCAAGCTGCAGTTCCAAGTGGGCTGCAGCTTTTTTTTGGAATCAAGAAGACAAGAACGTGCATTCGTATTTTTTGAGTGTTAAAATAAAGAAAACAGACAGGAAAGGAATTTTATATGAAACAGGTGAAGTTTTTACATACGGCCGATCTTCATCTTGATAGCCCGATGGTGGGACTGAGGCATCTGCCAAAAGCAATCTTTCATCGGCTGCAGGAAAGCACTTTTAAAGCCCTGAAAAATATTACGGATGCCGCGATCAAACATGAAGTGGATTTTGTCGTGATTGCCGGAGATCTTTATGATGGAGAGGATAGGAGCATTCGTGCCCAGGCTGTTCTCCGCAACGAAATGAAAAGGCTGGCGGAAAAAGGGATAAAAGTGTTTGCCATCCATGGGAACCATGACCATCTTGGCGGCAATTCCATCCAGTTCGACTTTCCTGAGAATGTCTACTTTTTTAAGGACCAGCTTGAAATTGCAGCCTACCGGAAGAACGATGGCACACTTGTCCATCTGTATGGCTTCAGTTACCCGAAACGACATGTGACGGAGCGGTGGATTGAGAAATATGAAAGAAGAGATGGTGCAGACTTTCATATTGGACTGCTTCATGGCCATTTTGAAGGCGCAAGCGATCATGGAAAGTACGCCCCGTTCCGGTTATCCGAACTTTTGGACAAGGGGTACCATTATTGGGCACTGGGCCATATACATAAAAGAATATTGTTATCACAGGAGCCCCATGTTGTCTATCCTGGAAACCCGCAGGGCCGCAACAGGAAAGAGCAGGGTGACAAGGGTGCGTACATTGTCAGTCTTACAGAAGCAGGCTCTGAAATTACGTTTTTTGAAACAGCGGATGTCATCTGGGAAGATATGATCATCGATGGAAAAAATGCTTCCAGCTTTAATGAGGTTTATGAGAGTTGCCTGGCCGCCATCGATGAAAAAAGAAGAAAGGGCAAGGGCCTTCTCCTGTCTATCCGTATCGACCAGCTGAATTCAAGTTTGACGGAAGTAAAAGAAAAAATAGATAATGGCGAACTGCTTGAGCTTCTCCAGGATGGGGAAAAAGAGGAAGAATCCTTTGTTTGGGTCCACAGGCTAGCTTATACAGAGAATATAAGTTTTGATCGCGCCAGCCTTATTAAGCAAAGCGATTTTTACGAGGAACTATTCAATACGATTGAAACGTATGATGACTTAAATGCTGCTCTGTCCCAGTTATACCAGCACAGCCAGGCGAGAAGGCATCTTGGAGAGTTAGCTGAAAATGAAAAGGAGCAGCTTGTTCGTGATGCAGAAAATGTTCTGTTTCAGCTGCTGCTAAAAAATTAGCGGAAAGGAGGCAGCAAGATGAAAATCATCGAATTACATATATATGGGTATGGCAAGCTTGAAAACTATCATATTGGCTCATTGAATAAATTGCAGGTTTTCTACGGGGAAAATGAAGCAGGCAAATCAACAATCATGTCTTTTATCCACAGCATCCTGTTTGGATTTCCCGCAAAACAGAGTGCAGAATTGCGCTATGAACCAAAAAACAATTCCAAATATGGCGGCAAAATAAAAGCCTTCTTTCCGAATATCGGCAATGCTGTCATCGAGAGGGTAAAGGGCAAAGCATCAGGGGACGTAACAGTCTCTCTTGAGGATGGGACAATTGGCGGAGAAGAATTGCTGAAGGATCTGCTGCAAAGGATGGATAAGAGTATTTTCCAGGCGATTTTTTCTTTTAATGTCCATGGACTGCAAAATATCCAGGCCATGAAGGGAGAAGAACTCGGCAAGTACTTGTTTTCCGCTGGAACACTGGGTACCGATACGCTATTCAATACGGAAAGCACATTGGTTAAGGAAATGGAGCAGCGTTTCAAGCCTAGTGGAAAGAAACCTTCACTGAACGAGAAGCTGAAAGAACTGAAGGATGTCCAAGCCTCTTTTAAAAGTGCAGAACAGCAGAATGAACGGTATTCGATACTGCTTGGAGAGAAGGATGCATTGATAAATAAAGTTACACAGCTTGAGACTGAAATAGGAGAATTAGAGCAAAGAGCGGCAAAACTTCGGGAGTATAAACGGTATGAGCAGCTCGTTATTGAGGAGGCTGGCCTCCAAAGTAGGCTTGGAGAGCATGGACCGGTATTCTTCCCTCAGGACGGGCTGAATCGCTTCGAGAAAATCAGGCAGCATCTTAAGCCAATCCAGGCTAGGATGTTATGGATTAAAGATAGACAATACTCTCTCATTAAGGAAGCTGAATCTTCCAAACCCAATACTGATTTGCTGGAGATGGAAACAGAAATCGAATCAAGGCTCGAAAATCTGCCTTTGTATGATCAATTGATGCAGGAAAAACGACTTCTTGAATCGAAGATTGACGAAATTACCGAAGAAATAAGCCAGATCAATGATAATCTGCACATCGATTTCAATGAGGAAAATATCCAGGAAATAAATACAAGTGTCTTTTTAAAAGAGCAGGCAGAAACCATCCAGCATGGCCAGCAAAGATTATTTGAGAAAAAACTCGAACTGGAGTCGAGCTTTGATGAGGAAAAGTCTGCTCTCGTTGAATTGGAGGCCACTGCTGCTTCGATAAAAAAAGAAATGCTGGCTGAAGATAGGCGAATTCAACTAACGAAGGAATTGGAGGTGCTCGAAAACAAAGAGCAAATCCAGTCCGAATTAAATAATATCAAAGACCAGATCATCGCCCAAAAAGCACGGATGAAAAACGAGGAATCAAGAAGGAAGAGCCAAAGGAAAAAAGACGTATATCAACTCCTTCTGCTTGTCGGGATTTTCCTGGTCGTATCTGTTTGGGGGATCGCCAACAGCAACTGGTTTTTGTCTGCGGTCGGTTTAGCGGGAATGCTCATCCTTTTGGCGCTTCATTTTAAAACTTCGGTGCCTGAAAATAAGATGCTCCCGGATGAAGTACTTACAGAGCTATTGAATCGAGAGAGAGCTTTGTCAGAGCTAGTGACCAAGCAGCCCTCCGGAAATTTATTTTCGATAAAAAGCCAGCTGGTCAAGGATGACGACCTAAAGCAGCGCCATCGGGAATTACTTGTGAGGATTGAGCAGCAACACGCAAGGTACGAGAAGGTATTACGGCAATTTGAAAAATGGGAATCCGATGAAGCGGAGCTTAAACAGAAAAAGACTGCATTGATGGAGCAATTAGGTATAAAAGAAAACACCGGCCCTATAAAGCTATTTGATGCTTTCCTGTTAGTCGATAAGCAAAAGCAATTTTTCCGGGAAAGAAAAAGGAAACAAGAAAGGCTCGTAGACGTTAAAGCGGCATTAACCGATATGCAATCCAGCCTTGATTTGCTCGCGGAACGTTTCCTTCAAAACAAGTATCTTGCCCCTGTGGAAACTGCCTCCTTGTTGAAGAGAAAATTAAGGGAAGCGATTGACCAAAAAGCGAGATACAATGAAATAACGGTCAAGATGAAAGAACTTGAAGAGGAATATGCTTCACTCGAGAAGGAAGAGCTGATCCTCACTGAGGAAATCGAGAGTTTGTTAGCTCAGGCTAAAGCGAAAGATGAGGATGAATTCCGCCTTCAGGCAACGAACGATGAGAAGGTAAAAGGCTGGGCTTCAAGGCTTGCCGATATGAATCACCAGCTGGCTGTTTCAGGAATTACTTCCATCGACAGGGAGCATATTTTAAATGGGCCGAACCTAGAAGACGCAATCAATGAAATGGCAGTGGCCATCGAGCAGCGGAAAAAGGAACTGTCCGACCAGTTTGAACGACTTGCGAGTGTAAAGCACAATATGGTGGTTCTTGAAGAAGGCGGTCTTTTCAGTGAATTGCTTCATAAATATAAACAGCTGCAGCATGAATTTGCAGAAGATGCGAAAGATTGGGCAAAGTATGCGATTGCCAAGGACTTGCTTTCCAGGACGATCGAACGCTATAAGGATGAGAGAATGCCAAGAATGCTTGCAAAGGCTGAAAGCTTCCTCTCCATTCTGACGGATGGCAGTTATGTGAGGATCATTCCCCAAGTTTCAGGAAGCGGTTTTCTTATTGAAAGAAACGACCACCTGCTATTTGAAGCGAATGAACTTAGCCAGGCGACAGCGGAACAAGTTTATGTTTCCATCAGGCTTGCTCTTGCTGCAGCGCATTACGACCGCTACCCATTTCCGGTCATTATCGATGACAGCTTTGTGAATTTCGATCATAACAGGACAGCACGGATTATTAGATTGCTCCGTGAAATGACCAATAACCAGATTTTGATTTTTACATGCCATCGCCACCTGCTCGAATATTTTTCTGAAGAAGAAATTGTTAATCTGGAAGAAAAAAGCACAAACATAGTTTAAAAATGCCATGTTTTGAGTATCAGAGAATATAGACTCTGTATGTTATACTGATGCAGAGAGGAGAGGTCGGTTAGAGATGAATAAAGGAATATTAAATCACGAAACAGGTGACCAGGTAGAATTGTTTTTGCTGATCAAGCACTCATCAAAAGGTATTGCCAGCAATGGTAAACCGTTTTTGACATTAATCCTTCAAGACCAGAGCGGTGAGATAGAAGCAAAGCTTTGGGATGTTTCCGAGGGGGATGAAAGCATCTACTCTGCTGAAAATATCGTAAAGATCCTGGGAGATATCCAGAACTACCGCGGGCGTAACCAATTGAAAATAAGGCAAATCCGGCCTGCTTCCGCAGCTGACTCTGTAAAACTTGCTGATTTCCTGGAGACGGCCCCGGTCAGCCAGGACGAAATGAGCAGCAAGCTTACACAATATATCTTTGATATGAAAAATCCTAATATCCAGCGAATTACAAGGCATCTTTTAAAGAAGCATCAGCAGGCATTCATGGAATATCCTGCCGCAACAAAAAATCACCATGAATTTGTGTCCGGCCTTGCTTATCATGTTGTCTCGATGCTTGACCTGGCAAAATCAATTGCTTCACTTTATCCGAGCCTTGATAAAGATCTTTTGTATGCCGGAGTCATCCTGCATGACCTTGGCAAAGTCTTTGAACTTTCCGGTCCGATCTCAACAACCTATACAGTTGAGGGCAATTTGCTTGGCCATATATCCATCATGGTGAATGAAATTGGCAAAGCTGCCGAGGAATTGGGCATCGGTGGCGAGGAGGTAGTGATCCTTCAGCATATGGTACTGTCCCACCATGGCAAAGCTGAATGGGGCAGCCCGAAACCACCGCTGATCAAAGAAGCGGAAATTCTCCATTATATCGATAATCTCGATGCAAAAATGAACATGCTTGACCGTGCGCTGGCACGCGTAAAGCCTGGAGAGTTTTCCGAAAGAGTTTTTGCTCTCGATAACCGTTCTTTTTACAAACCGGTTTTCCATAAATAATGCTATACAGAAGCCGTTCCATTGTGGATGGCTTCTTTGCTTTTTAACTTTTTTTCCTGCAGGGGAATAATCTCCAGCTTGATTCATATTAATACTTGTAAGAGTTCAATTTGGACAACCTTTAACTGGAGGGTATAAAACAATGTCAATTCCAATCTGGGTAATAGCAGTCGCAGCAGGAATCGTATTCAGTGCTTTCATGGCAGTGAAAACAGGAAAAGAAGAAAGGGAACAAGAAATGGAAAGCATTGAACGTGAGGGTGAGCTTTATATGAAGAGGCTCGAAAGGGAAAAAGAACAGCGTGAACGGTCGATGGAAGCATAAAAAAACACTGGCTCCGGAATGGAGTCAGTGTTTTTTTCGTTTATGGTGTGACGCCTATAATCCCATGACCAAGGCGCATGCGCTTTTCTTATTAAGGCTGTGTAGGTGCTTGTGCTTCTGGGAACTCTGTTGCCCCTTTAAGGTCTTTATCTTTAATTTCAACGCCAGCTGCTTTTAGTTCACGCTCAAGAACCTCTTGGATCTTAGTAGCGTCAAGCTGTGCAAGCTTTAATTCATACTCTAATTCGTCTTTCATCTTATCGTATGACTCTTTTTCTTTCTTCTCAGTCACCTTGATAATGTGGAAGCCATGCTGTGATTTAACAGGTTCACTGATTTTGTTCACTTCCAGCGCGTAAGCAGCTTCTTCGAATTCAGGAACCATTTTGCCAGGTCCGAAGAAACCAAGGTCTCCGCCCTGTGCGGCTGAACCAGGATCTTTTGAATATTCTTTCGCTAAGTCTTCAAACTTTGCTCCAGCGTCAAGCTTTTTCTTGACTTCCTGCGCAGTCTTTTCATCTTCTACAAGAATATGGCTTGCCTTGATTTCAGGCTTGTACTCCTCGTAGCGCTTCTTGACTTCTTCTTCGGATACTTTTACATCTTTAAGTGCAGCTTTTTCCATTAGAAGCTGGTCTTTAAGGACTTTCTTCAATTCATTCTCATCTTTGAGCTGGTTCTGCTGTAGAACTAGTTCGAAGTTATCTCCAAGTTCTGCTTTAAGCTCAGCAACTTTTTTGTCAACTTCTTCGTCAGTCACTTTATAGTTCTTGGCAAGGACCTTCTGGTACAACATTTCCTGAAGTGCCTGCTCTCCGTATTTTTCCTTCATTGATTCATAAAGTTCTTCTTTAGTGATATTACCGGCTTTGGATTCAACAATTACTTCTGATGAATCGCCATTATCTCCACTGCATGCGCTTAACCCGATAACTCCGGCAGCAATCGAGAGGGATATAATCATTTTTTTCATGGTGAACATCTCCTAAACAGAAAATTCTAGTGGTCTTTTTTAATCCACAAAGTCTACTATAACATAATTTCAATTTTCTACAAAAATTATATACTGGATTTTTTTGGGTGTGCCTTGATATGGGCATATATCTATACCGTCTCCGCTCTTGTGCATAGGATGTAGGGAAGAGAAAAAAGGAGGTAATTTATTATGAGCCAATATAATTCCGGATTTGCTTTAATTGTTGTCTTGTTCATTTTGCTGATTATCGTGGGAGCTTCATTCTGCTGATCCACAAAAAGGATATAAAGCAGGATAAATGCCTATGCGTAAATGAACGTAGTTGAATAAGATATCTTACCACTTTGGAAGGAGGTGTTAATATGGGTGCAGGATACGGCGGCGGCTTCGCATTAATTGTCGTGTTATTCATTCTGTTAATCATTGTGGGTGCAGCTTGGCTTTAATTAACTGACATATATAGGGGGACAGTCGGCCCCCTGTATTTTTAAAAAAACGGCCAAGAATAGAAATGTAAAAAGAAAGGAGGATTCCATATGTCTGGAGGACACTCTGGTTTTGGCAGCGGCTTTGCTTTAGTTGTCGTCTTGTTCATTCTTTTGATTATCATCGGTGCATCTTGGCTGTAAGCAGTAGATGCTGCATTACTCGATGTAATCCTTTAGTGGATAATGGGCTCTGCGACCGGAAGCGGGAAGCAGAACAAATATAAAAAGCGGTGAGGTTAGCCTCACCGCTTAATTTATGTAGTCACGTATACAAAATTTCAATGAAAGAAGAAATAAGCAAGATTGTAACCAAAATATTGATCGTCCTGAAAATTTTAGCATGTTTGTCTTCTGGTATCTCTTTCTGGATACAGAGGGTATCAGTAAGCTTATTTATAAAGAAAAGAATAAAGACAGCAAAAAGTACAAACACGAATAAAATGGAGATCATCGAAGAATCCCTCCTAATCAATCTTTTTATCTTAAATACAATAACAAATATTTTAAGAAAAAGATAGTTTTTTATAACCCTCAAAAGTCGCTGCCTAATGATTGTACATAATTCAGCAGAATTGTAAGCTGTACTTTGCAGATCTATGCTCATTGGGGTAGATTAAGTGAATTAAGAATAACCTCTGGTTAAAATTAACCTGATGGAATTTCACCAAAAATTGCTTTTAAAAATAGTTTCAGGAACTAAGGGCCTGTTTTAGCGGCTGAGTATAGGAAGAGGCAGGGAGAATTCTCAAAACTTGTGAGGAAATGAGCATGATAATGAAAGAACAAAAGCGGAAGGGTATATGTATTTACATCCGCTTTTAAGAAGTTTTCAGCTGTAGTCCAGCCTAAACTGCAGCCAGAGGAAGTGATCAATGCTTGTGAGTCCCAGGGGTTATTCCTTCCTCATATGACGGAGTT
This sequence comes from Mesobacillus subterraneus, assembly GCF_023715485.1. Lineage (GTDB taxonomy): Bacteria > Bacillota > Bacilli > Bacillales > Cytobacillaceae > Mesobacillus > Mesobacillus subterraneus_B. Next base: position 132,699 of record NZ_JAMBOF010000001.1, read on the forward strand.
TAAAAGTAGATGGCTGATTAAGCATACTCCTTTTCGACTGGATCTATTTTTTTGAGCGTACCGTCTTCATCAGTAAACTTGTTGTCTATATTTGAAAAAGACTTTTCAAAGATTTCCATGAAATCATCGCCGTAAATATTACGGACAATCGCCATGATTTCAATAATATCCGGGAATTTTCCATAAAGCTCCTTCAATGGCATCGCACCTGAAAAGACAGCATTTTTATCAGGTTCATAGCTTTCCATCAAAGCCAGTAAAATACCCTCGCCCTCTTCAGTAAGCTTGATGTAAGTATTCCTTTTGTCGCTTTCCTTCTTCGAAAACTTCAAATAGCCCCTTTCCTCAAGCTTTTTTGAAAAGTTGAAAGCAGTGGAAACGTGCATAACCCCGAATTTTGCTACATCGGAAATAGAAGCTCCATTCAAATGATAAGCAATCCACAAAATATGGTGTTCATTGATATTAAGGTCGAATGGTTTAATCCACTGCTGCCAATCTTTTTCGACCGACTTCCAAAGGGCCTTGCTTAACTGGGCAACTCTCTGGCTAAACATCATTGCTTCTTTCATAGAATAATTTTTATCTCCCATTCTCAAATTCACCTACTTTATTGTTTCTATTTTCATTATGCCAATAAAACAAAAATTAATAAAGATATAAATTTACAAAATTTTTTGAATTTGTAAAATTCCATCTAAAGTCGGGTTGAAATTATGTAAATATTTAATTGTCATAATAAAAATGGCATTTGCATAATATATCTTTCTTGATAAAAAAGGAAAATCCTTCCCAGTGAAAAAAATTACTGTTGAGGAAGGATTCAATAATCAATGGAATGTCTTAATAAGTGGTGTTATTTAATCTAATCCAGCTTCGGTGTTTTACCCATCACGGCAGCTGCATTTCAGCCGATGCAGCTGCCGTGGAACCTGCAGCGTTTTTTAGGGGCTGCAGGCGCTTGCGCCTTTGTTTTTACTTTGAACTGGAAGCGGCAAGCTCTGTTTCAAGTTCCTTGATGGATTCCTCAAGCTCTTTTACATCTTTCTGAAGTTCGTTTTTGTTACCTTCCGTGTGAAGCTGCCATTTATAGATTGCGGTTTTTACATCAGTAACGAAGGATTGAATCACTGCTTTTCCTTCCTTTGATGCGTAGGCTACTGAATCCTTCAGTTCCACAGCAGCTTCTTTTACGTCTTTTATCGATCCAATGAATTCATCTTTGTTTGCCTTCAGGATGCCTCTTGTTTGATATCCGGGATTAGGGGCTGTTAAAAGGGTAGCTACTCCAGCAGCAACTCCGCCAACCAAGAATCCCATCAATAATGATTTTGACTTCATATTTGACCACCTCATCATTTTCTGTATATGTTCTCCAAAAGGATTTAAATTCCTCTTTCCTTCTATATTTAATTTCCTATTCTCGGGCAATTAAACGTTTTAAGCTTCATAGCCTTAAATTTACAGCATAAAGATAATGTAAGGAATAGTGTTCAGGAAGGAGAGGAGGGGAATGGGGATTTTTACAAGCATTATATTCCTTTTAAGCATTGCTTTCTTTGTTGGGGCGGTCCATAATCTCCTTGCGTTAAATAAACCGGGTATGTATCCACCAAAGGCGCTTCTGCGAAAAAGGGCGGGATCGCTTGCGGGAGGAGGAGCGATATTTTTATTGATTGGAATTATTTTTTTCACGTTTCAGTAATGGGAAAGAACAAAAAGCGCAAGCGCCTCGTTCAGCCCCGACAAGCGCTGGAGGGCCGACCGGTGAAGTCGTTCTTTGACTTCATTGGGCGGACCGAAGCGACTCGAGGGGCTAGGCGCTGGAGCTGGATTAAGAATACTACATGAGGTTATTCACAACTAAATAATTTTTTAATTTCCTAAAGAAAAATAAAGCCCCTGTTCTCTATAGAACAGGGGCTTTTACTATCTAATTAACTTCTGCAAGTTTTGCTCTTTTGAAAATATTGGCTGCCACTGGATATAGGATAGCCATAAATACTGTATTGAATGCTGCTGCAGGAAGAACAACTGCTGCGAACAAGGCAGTGAACGGTCCAGGCAGGCCAACAATGAAGTAAGCTGAACCCAGGAATACGATCCCGGACACGATTGTTCCGAGTGCTGTCAGGCCAGCTGCGGTATAAATGGAAAAATTGAATTTTTTCAACGCAAGCAGGATTCCAAAAAAGACAAACGCTGTTACAGGTTTATCGATGATATTTGGAACCAATCCTCCTGGAAAAGTAGTAGTTAATCCAGAAATCAATCCAGTTACGGCTCCAACTAAAAAAACACTCTTCTTGTCAGGAAAAAGAATTATCCCTAGAAACATCATGACAAGCATCATATCGGGCTTCATTCCAAGGAAAAAACCTGGCACAACGGCATGCAAGACTGCTCCCATCCCCACTAAAAGTGATAAGGCTACAAGATTCTTCGTATTCATTTCTCATCTCTCCTCTGCTATTCTAGCAAACTAGTACTCCTCCTGCAGTGCTCTCTGTGCCTGCAGCGAAAAGCTTGGTACAATTATAACATATATCATAATCCAGTAAAGGATTATATTCTGTTAATTTCTGAGCCTGAAATCACTCATGAATTTAACCAGTTTTTCAACATGCTCCAGTGGGACGGCATTATAAATTGAAGCTCTGCAGCCACCAACCGATCTATGGCCAGCAAGGCCGATAAAACCTAATTCCTCAGCTTCCTGGAGGAATGAAGCTGTTAGCTCATCACTTCCTAAAGTGAACGTAACATTCATGAGGGAACGGCTATCTTTTTCAGCATGGCCGGTATAGAAACCTCCACTTTGGTCGATTGTATCGTATAATAATGCTGCTTTTTCCTTGTTCATTCTTTCGAGCTCTTCAACGCCTCCCAACGCCTCTGCCCATTCAAGGACCAGCATCAGGAAATATACAGATAAAGTTGGCGGGGTGTTATAAAGAGACTGTGAAGAAGCATGGACCTGGTAATTAAGCATCGAAGGGAGGTCCTTCCTTGAACGTTTAAGCAAGTCCTTCTGAATTATGACTACAGTAACACCGGAAGGACCGAGATTTTTCTGGGCACCAGCATAGATTAAACCGTACGAAGATATGTTCAGCGGCCTGCTCAGGATATCACTGGACATGTCTGCTACCAGAGGAACTGGCATCCCTTCAGGAAGAGAATGCCACTGTGTCCCGAAGATTGTATTATTCGTTGTGATGTGGAGGTAGGCAACATCTTCTTTTACGTCGATTTCAGTCAGGCTGGGAATTGATTTGTAATTGTTATGTTTTGTGGAAGCTGCTTCAATTGCATTTCCGATTTTCTTTGCCTCCTTTAAAGCCTTTTCTGACCATGTGCCGGTAAGGACATAGCTAGCAGTGGTGCTGTTCTCGAGCAGATTCATCGGTACCATCGAAAACTGCAGGCTGGCTCCTCCCTGTAAAAACAAAATTTCATAATCATCAGGAATGCTGAGAAGTTTACTCAATAATTTTTTTGTCCGCTCATTAATCTCTTCGAACTCCTTGCTGCGATGGCTTAATTCCATTACAGCCATGCCGCTTCCTTGATAATTCATCATCTCTTTTTTTGCTTTTTCGAGCACTGCCACAGGTAAAGAGGCAGGACCAGCGTTAAAATTATAGGCTCGTTTCATCTTCATCCCCCCGAAATCAAAATACGGTCATTCATTAATGAACTAAAGTTATAATCATGCTAACAGAAAAACAAAGTGAATTCTAATGTTTTCAGAAAAATTAAATTTTAGTAGCGAATTTCTACTGGCTTTGTTGATTATGTAGCTGTAAATATGTCCAGTGAGCAGGTGTTATTAGACATATTGAGGAGACGAGCTTGCCAAAGTGTCCAAGAAGAAGGGTGTTATTGGACATATTGAGGAGACGAGCTTGCCAAAATGTCCAAGAAGAAGGGTTTATTAGACATTGTGAGGGGACGAGCTTGCCAAAATGTCCAAGAAGAAGGGTTTATTAGACATTTTGAGGGGACGAGCAGCCCAAAATGTCCAAGAAGAAGGGATTATTAGACATTTCGAGGAGACGAGCTTGCCAAAATGTCCAAAAGAAGACTTTTATTAGATATTTCAAAAAAAACTAAAGCCGTGACAATGTCCAGATAGGGCTTTCCAATCTTTGCGCAAATAAAAAAACTTCCGCAATGCGGAAGTTTAGATCTTGCTATGGATTTCTGCTGCGATTTTCTTGTAATCGTCATGTGTGTATTCATCCTGGTGTGTTTTCCATACTGCTCCAAACCCATCGCCTTGTCCGTAGCGTGGAATTAAATGCATGTGGAAGTGGAAGACAGACTGGCCGGCTGCTTCGCCATTGTTTTGCAATACATTCAAGCCAATCGGGTCATACGATGACTTGATTGCCTGGGCAATTTTAGGAACAGCTGTGAATACGTTGGCGGCTATCTCATCAGTTAATTCATAAACGTTCTCTTTATGTACCTTAGGAATGACAAGTGTATGCCCCTTCGTTACCTGGCTGATATCCAGGAAAGCAAGAACATGCTCATCCTCATATACCTTTGCTGAAGGAATCTCTCCATTGATTATTTTACAAAAAATACAATCACTCATTTATTTCACCCTTTCATGGATTATGTTTCTGGTATTTTATCACATTTTGCCAATAAACATAAAGAAAGAAAGGACAGGATCCGCATGGAATCCTGTCCCTGAAGGGGGAACTAACTACTGTTCATTTGCGTTCTCAGCAGGTATACCTTTGATAAACACCTCATTTTAAATTCATTTGAATTTAGATAAATGATGGGTTATTCAATACCTGGTTCAATCGGACCATCCCCTGTCTGCTTTAGTCGGTTTCACAACTTATAAAGCGGAGAAGTGATCTGCGACACACACCTCATTTCAAAATGTGGAGTGATGTTACTGAACGGCTGGGTTAACATTTACGTAGCGCAATGCAACCATCCCCTTATTTGAACGATGAAATCAGTGTGTTTATAAATCGAATAATATGTCTTTTACAGACACCTCATTTCGAATTAATGCTTGTTCCCCTTCAAAGATTATGATGCCCGGATAAGCAAGTAATATGCAAAAAGATTTCAAGAAAAGTTGCTGATTTTCCTAAACGATGTGGTTTTGTTAAAATAACTATACAGGAAATTTGTATCGGAAGGGCGTTGGCTATGTCATTATTGGAAATTAATCAAGTGACCGGAGGATATACAAGAAATCCGGTTTTGAAAAATGTTAGCTTTACCGTCAATCCAAACGAAATTGTAGGATTGATTGGGCTGAATGGGGCGGGTAAAAGTACGACGATCAAGCATGTCATTGGACTAATGGAGCCTCATCAAGGTGAAATTAAGATTAATGGCAAGACCTTCATCGAAGACAGGGAAGAATACAGGAAGCAATTCACGTTTGTCCCAGAGACGCCTATTCTTTACGATGAATTGACGCTTGAGGAACACCTTAGAATAACTGCGATGGCTTATGGCCTTGAGGAAAAAGAGTACAGGCTAAGGATAGAAGCATTGTTAAAAGAGTTCCGGATGAGCAAGAGGCTAAAATGGTTTCCCGCTCATTTTTCAAAAGGTATGAAACAAAAGGTGATGATTATGTGTGCATTCCTTGTACAACCGTCCCTCTATATTGTTGATGAACCTTTTGTAGGCCTCGATCCGCTTGGTATCCAATCATTGCTTGATTTGATGAACAAGATGAAGGAAAGCGGGGCAGGCATCTTGATGTCGACCCACATCCTTGCCACTGCCGAAAGATATTGCGACCGTTTTGTCATTCTGCATAATGGAGAGGTAAGGGCACAAGGCACGCTTGAAGAGCTGCGTGAACAGTTCTCGATGCCAGGAGCTACACTGGACGATTTGTATATCCAGCTGACAAAGGAAGAAGACTATGTTTAATCCTCAGGACTTATGGAAAGAACGTTTCGGTATTTTTGCAAAGGAAACGGGAAGCTATTTACGGTATATCTTCAATGGTCATTTAGTGATTGTCGTGCTTTTCTTGATTGGTACGGCCGCTTTTTACTATCAAGAGTGGATCAAAACGCTGCAGCCGGATTTTCCAGCTGCCTGGATTATGGCGCTGGTGCTTGCCGCCGTGCTGACTTATAGCCCAATCCAGACGTTTTTGACAGAGGCAGATAAAATTTTCCTGCTGCCGCTTGAAACAAGGCTTGCGGAGTATTTCAGGAAATCGATAATATTTAGTCTAAGCCTACAGTCATATTTATTGCTCATGGTATTGGCTGTCCTGATGCCGCTTCATGTAAAGGTGCATGGAGCAGATTTTAAATCATTTTTCGTTCTGCTTGTCACACTCGTTCTTTTAAAATGGCTGAATATATTGATTAGATGGAACGTTCAATATTTTATTGAGACAAGCGTGAAAATAACCGATATGTTGATTCGCTTCTCTATCAATGCGGTCCTTCTGTACTTCCTTTTTGCTGGGGCCCAGCTGTTTTTTACGGTGATTTCAGCAGCTATTCTCTTACTGCTTCATGTTTATTATAAAAAGCAGATAAAGGACAAAGGGCTTAAGTGGGAGCAGTTGATTGAAGATGAGGAAAGGCGGATGAATTCATTTTACCGCGTAGCGAATATGTTCACGGATGTTCCGAAATTGCGGGACCGCACGAAAAGGAGAAGGTGGCTTGACTGGCTGTTCAAGTCAATTCCCTACAAGCAGGACCGCGTATACAGCCACCTTTATATGCGTACTTTTGCAAGGGCTGGGGACTACTTTGGTTTGCTTGTGAGGCTGACTTTGATCGGCGGTGCGGCGCTCTACTTTTTCACCTATGGCCCTGGCCAGATTTTGACCGCACTGTTGTTCCTATATTTGACAGGTTTCCAATTGCTGCCGTTATGGAACCATCACCAGCATAAACTTTGGATCGATTTGTATCCTATACCTGAAAAAGATAGAAGACAATCGTTCACTAGCCTGCTTTCGAGGATATTGATATTCCAGTCGGTCATTTATGCGGCAATCGTCCTGTTAAAAGGAGATTGGCTGCTTGGAGCAATATTGCTTGCTGCTGGTATAGCCTTTTCATTGTTCTTTGTTTATTTTTACAGCCAGAATAAGCTTAAGTCGTAATCTGGAATCCTTTTCGTAAAGCCATTTTGCTTTCATGAAAAGGATTTTTTTGAATCTATTTTTCCGTTTGCACCGTAATAGTATCAACAAGGAGTGAGATGCATTGAAGGACTACGAGCTTAAGGTATATGAAGAAGTTCTTGAATGGAAGCGCAAGTTAAAAAAACGGTCCGGCATTTTGGCGCGTGCCTCCAAGAAAGCACAGACGAAAGTCAATCAGCTGATTCCGGAAAAGGTCCATCAAATACTTACGGAAAGCATTAAGAATATGGTCAAGGCCACACTAGCAGGTTCGAATCTTGCAACGAAAAAACATCAAGGGACAGGGCTGACCTTGGCCGAAAAAGATGAGCTCCTTCAAAAGAAGCTTGCCGGATTCAGGAAAACGGCTGCTGTAGAAGGTGCAGGTACGGGAGCAGGAGGCTTCTTGCTAGGAATGGCCGACTTTCCGCTGCTTTTATCAATAAAAATGAAGTTTCTCTTTGAGGCTGCTTCGGTTTATGGCTACGACCCTTCAAAATACGAAGAAAGGCTGTTCATTCTTTATGTTTTCCAGCTTGCTTTCTCAAGTGATGAGAAACGAAAGGAAACTTTGGATGTGATTGAAAATTGGGAGGAACAGAAGGCCAGACTGATGGAATTGGATTGGCAGGAGTTCCAGCAGGAGTACAGGGATTATATTGATTTTGTTAAAATGCTGCAGCTTATGCCTGGGATCGGAGCGGTTGTTGGAGCCTATGCCAATTACAATCTCCTCGACCAGCTAGGGGAAACCGCCATGAATGCCTACAGGCTGAGAATATTGCAAACACCCCCGCAGATTTGATGTGCAGGGGTGTTTTTTGCGATTTGGGTAAAAGGAAAGCCGTTGCATTGCCCCATTTTCGCATGTTTCGTGAATTTGGGTAAAAGGAAAGCCGCTGCATTGCCTCATTTTCGCATGTTACGTGAATTTGGGTAAAAGGAAAACTGTTGCATTGCCCCCATTTTCGCATGTTTTGTGGATTTGGGTAAAAGGAAAGCCGTTGCATTGCCCCATTTTCGCGTATTTCGGTGATTTGGGTAAAAGGGAAGCTGATCTGTATTGAAGTCAGGCATACTTTTTATCGCTCTCTTGGGTGTAGCCCGAAAAAAAGTAAGCCCCGGGAGAAGAGGGGCTTACAGCAAACAAATTATCGAAGGCTTGCATTTTGTATATTTCAGTTAAGCCAGTGTCTCCCGTTTTTCGTAGCTAGGGTGCTCTTGTGATTGATAATGAATCGCTGCTGCACACAGAGTTTTCGCTGCGATCACCATTGCTTTTTCATTAAAGTCGAACTTAGGGTGATGGTGTGGATATGAACCTGACATTTCCGGTTTTGCTCCCGTGAAGAAAAAGGTTCCTTTCACATGCTGCAGGTAATAGGCAAAGTCTTCGCCCCCCATTTGCGGCTCGCTTTCTTCAACCTTTTTCACTTCTGGCACTTTAGAGGCGCAATCAATCAGGAATTCGGTTTCTGCTGCATGGTTCACAACGGCTGGATAGCCTTTTTCATAAAGATATTCATAGGAGCAATCTGTAGCAAGGCATGTACCTTGGACAACTTTTTCGATTTCGGATGCGATGAAATCCCTGGTTGTTTCGTTGAAGGTCCTGACTGTCCCGATTAGCTTTGCCTTATCAGCAATTACGTTAAAAGCATTTTCCGCAACGAAAGAGCCAACGGTCACAACAGCCGAATCAACAGGATTCACGCGCCTGCTGACAATTTGCTGAAGGTTGGTCACTAGCTGCGCCCCGGCAACAATTGCATCCTTTGTTTTATGCGGCTGGGCTCCATGGCCGCCTTTGCCCTGGATGGCAACCTCAAAACGATCTGCCGCCGCCATGATTGGTCCAATCCGGTATTGGATGGTTCCTGTCGACTCAGTGGCCCATAAATGGGTTCCGAAAATTACGTCCACACCATCGAGACAGCCATCTTCAATCATGGAGATGGCCCCGCCAGGAGCATACTCCTCGGCATGCTGGTGAATCATCACGTACGTCCCATTGAGATTCTCCCTTGCCTCATAGAGAACTTTCACAAGCACCAATAATGTAGCTGTATGTCCATCATGGCCACAGGCATGCATCACACCTGGAACAAGTGATTTATATGGTACATCTTTTTCGTCTTGGATCGGCAGGGCGTCAAAGTCAGCTCTGAGGGCGACCGTTTTTCCCGGCTTGGAGCCATAAATCTTTGCAACTACACCATTGCCGCCAACATTTCCCCGTACTTCTACTCCCAGCTTTTCATAAAAGGACTGGATATAATTTGCCGTGTTTACTTCCTGGAAAGACAATTCTGGATGTTGGTGCATAAATCTGCGGATTTCGACCATTTCATGATAAAGGTTCTCTATTTTTCTAAAAAGCTGATCCTGCAAATGATTCATCTCCTCGCGTAAAAGTAATTTGATAATTTTAATAATTATAACATTGATATATTGATAGGTTAAAAATATTTCTTAGACAGCAAAAAGAAGCCCCCGGATTGGAAGCTTCATATATAAATGGAGTCTGAGAGAACCCCAGTATTTTTTTAAGGATGTTTTCGCATAGATTGTTGAGCCAAATATTCATCTCGTATTTTTTTGACTTCGAGCTCTTTTCGTGGAGGATTCTTTAAAACTCGTTAAAATCCAAATGCCGATCTTTACTTTTGGCTGTGAATGCAACGAAGTTTACGAATAGAGCCATTTTTAAAGAAAGTTTGTCATCCTCTATATGAGGAACATCGCGACAATCGTAGTCACTGCAAGGCCGATTGTGACAGGAAGCAAGTTCCTCCTGGCAAGTTCAAATGGATCGACACCGCAAATCGCAGCTGCAGGTATCAGTGCCCATGGAACGAGGGTTCCGCCGCCAACCCAAATGGCAGCTATCTGCCCGAGGGCAGTCAAGGTAGCCGCCCCGGCACCTATCGCAGTTGAAAAGATGGTTGCGACCGATCCGGCGAGGGAGATTCCTGAAAAACCAGATCCGTCAAGCCCGGTAATTGCTCCGACTGCTGTCAGCGTAACAGCACCGACTTCAGCGCTTAGCGGCACAACAGAAGCTAACGCAACACCTAGGTCATTGACAATACCTGCTGAGGTTTTAGGCAGAAACTCCCCAATGATCTTAGTGAAACCGGAATCGCCAAGATAGAAGAACGCAGCAATCGGGATGACGGGGCCGAAAACCTTGAACCCAAACTGGAATCCTTCAATAAGGTAACTGGTCGTTTTTTCAAGTCCTTTTCCTTTATGTGCGGCAAGCGAAATGAGCAATAGGATGAAAACCGATGTTCCGCCAACAAGAGCTGTAGCGTCACCGCCCTGTAAATTGAGGATTGACATGGCTGCTACATCTGCGGCAAACAAGATAGGGATCAGCAGGGCGAAAAACTTTTTTGCTCCATCAGACAGCAAGCCAGGATCACTAGTTTTTGCGATTTCAGTTACGATAGAATCTCCGGCTTTAAGCTTGCCGTTTTTCATATCTCTTTTTAACAAATAAAAAGCGGTCACCGTTGTTACTGCCCCCATCACAATGACAAGCGGGATACTTGCCTGCACGACAGAACTGACAGGAATGCCAGCAGCATCTGCAGTCAATTTTGGCGCAGCCTGGATGACGAAGTCACCTGAGAGTGCGATTCCGTGCCCGAAGAGGTTCATCGCAACTGCTACCCCTAACGCCGGCAGGCCGACACGTACGGCTACAGGCAAAAGTACAGCTCCCATTAATGCAACTGCCGGAGAAGGCCAGAAAAACCAGGAGATCACCATCATAAGAATTCCGATCGTCCAATAAGCCAATGCTGGTGTCCTGATCAGTTTTGCGAAAGGCGAGATCATCGCATCGTTTATTCCGGTTACCGTCAATGTCCGGCTCATCGCCACAATGATTGAAATAACGAGAATAGTAGGCAAAAGCTCAGTAATCGCGTAAATGAAGCTATTAAATATGCTGCTGACCGATCCGCTCAACGATCCAGTAGCAACCACGGCCAATAAAAATATACCGATGATGGATATAAAAGTTGTATCTCTTTTCATGACCATGAAGCCGATGATCAAAAAAATAAATAATACATATATCCAATGAAGTGCCGTTAACTCTATTGCCATAAAAATTTCTCCTTTCTTAAACTCCAGCCTTCTTGCCATTTTTGCGGATTATAGGCAAATTTCCTAATTGAGTACTACAGGATATGATGAACACGGAAAGTTGTGAGAGGTACAGAATATTATTTTTCTCCGTCTTGAGACGGAGCAGAAAAGCTACTCCAGCGGGTCGAATGGAAGTTATTAATCCGTTAAAATAAGTAAAAAGAGGTTTTTTTCATCCGAAAAAGAAATAGAGATAAGAGTGGGAAGAAAGAAGGGAAAGCTCTTGCGAAATCGTTCAATGAATCAGGTGGCTTTGGCTGTCTTATTATCAGGTCTCGGTATTATTCTTTTACTCGTCAACCTTGGTGTCATTTCCTTGGAAATAAAAGAGCTTTTTGTCGTAACCTATCCTTTTGGATTGTTTTTGTACGGATTGGTGGAAATATTGAAGCGGCAGTATGGATGGGGATCTTTCATCTTAATTTTTTCTTCATTGCTGATTACGGACCGGTTAGGAATGCTCTCTTTTCATTTTCTGGACATATGGAAGCTATGGCCCTTGCTTTTGATTTATTTTGGAATCAGCATGCTGTTCAGGAAAAGTAAAATAAAAGTGATCTATCAAACAGATTTTCCTTCTGCGACACATAATGATGACCATCCCGCCTCTGCTCATAACTCCCTGAAGAAAATCAGGGGAGTATCGGTAGGGACGGTGGCATTCAAGAAGCAAAACTGGGCGGTTGAACCGATGGATTTATACAATATGGTTGGCGACTACTATATTGATTTCAGTAAAGGCTTCATTCCAGAGAGGGAAACTCCAATCAGGGTAAGAGGCTGGGTCGGTGAGGTGAAAATGCTCATTCCGGAAGATGTGCCTGTTAAGGTCAATGCTGTGGTGAGTGTTGGTGAAGTAAAGCTGTTCGATTATGCACCTGAGCAGATCAAACACGTTATAGCGTATAAATCGGACGATTATGATGAAGCAGTCAGGAAACTAAATATTACAATTGAGCTTAAAATCGGTTCGGTCCGGATTGACAGGGTTTAGGGGGGAGAAGATGAAGCAAATGACCAGTATCAGGATATGGTTTATGCAAACATTTTTGATGATGTCTTTCATTTCTTCGCTTATTCTCTTTATTGGCCTTCAGATTTACCTATATCTTGAACCTGATAGCGGACTGACGACGACGCTTACTTTCTGGCTTTGGCTATATTGCTTTATTGTCCTCGCTGTCGCAGGAATTTATTTCAGTTTAAGAGGAAGCTCCTTAATTAAAGGGCGTCTTAGCGACATATTATTGTTTATCACCACATTACGCAGAGGCAAATTTACTGAGAGAATCACAACCTATGAAAAAGATGAGATAGGGCTGATTTCTGAGGAGCTGAACCAGCTTGCGGAATACCTTCAGGAGCAGGTCTATTCACTTCAGCGGCTTGCGGAAGAAAAGACAGAGCTTTCTAAAACAGCGATGGCCGCTGCGACGATGGAGGAAAGGCAGCGGCTGGCAAGGGACCTTCATGATGTCGTCAGCCAGCAGCTGTTTGCGCTCAGCATGATGTCTTCTGCTTCGCTTAGATTATTCGATCAAGACCCCGAGAAGGCCAGGAAGCAGTTGGAACAAATTTCGGAGATTGCCGGTAAGGCACAGGGTGAAATGAGAGCGCTGCTCCTCCACCTTCGGCCAGTTCAATTAAGCGGCGAGAGTTTGTGTGAAGGTATTGTAAAACTGATTCAAGAGTTAAAGCACAAAACAAGCCTCACATTCGAAGCGAGTGTAGATGAAATAGAAAATCTTTCAAATGCAGCGGAAGAGCATATTTTCCGCATTGTCCAGGAGGCACTCTCGAATATCCTCCGACATGCCGATGCGACAAAGGTGAAATTATTGCTTGCCGAGGAGAGCGGCTATATTCAACTGTACATCGGGGACAACGGGAAAGGCTTTGACATCCATGAAGAAAGAATGGCATCTTACGGCCTCAAGACAATGCGGGAACGCTGTGAACAAATTGGCGGTACATATAACATCCGTTCAAAAACGCAAGAAGGAACATATATTGATATACGGATACCGGCTATGAGGAGGGAAGAGTAGTGGAGAAAATAAGTGTTGCGGTAGTAGACGACCACGATATGGTTCGAAAAGGGATCATTTCCTATTTGGAAACAGAAACTAAAATCGTGATTGTTGGTGAGGCTGACAGCGGGAAAAAAGCTGTTTCCCTAGTAAAAGATACGAGGCCTGATGTGGTTCTAATGGATCTTCTTATGGAAAATGGCACTGGGATTGAAGCAACCAGGGAAATATTGAGCTTCTATCCTGAATGCAAAATCATCATCATCACAAGCTTCTATGATGACGAACAAGTTTTTCCGGCCATCGAAGCCGGGGCATTCAGCTATATGCTGAAAACAGCGACTGCATCGGAAATCATCAAGGCTATCGAAAAAGCTGCCAGGGGAGAAGCCGTCATTGAACCAAAAGTAGCGAACAGGATGATGGACAGACTTCGGGGCCAAGAACGAAAGCTGCATGACGAACTGACAGAACGCGAACTTGAAGTATTAAAATGTATTGGCGAAGGGATGACAAATCAGCAAATCAGTGAAGAATTATATATAGGAGTCAAGACCGTAAAAACTCATGTCTCCAATATCCTTGGCAAACTGGGGATATCCGACAGGACCCAGGCAGCTGTTTACGCGAACAGGAACGGGTTAATAAAGAAACCATAAAAGGGAGGGCGCAAAAGCGCACTCCCTTTTTAAAAAGTATCAAATTAAAAATGTCCGTCTCAAGGCTCTGCCGTTTTTCTTATTCTCCAATATAATACTTCGTTACATACGAAGCACTTTCAAAAATATTAGGTTTTGCACTGTCTATTCCAGCTTCGGTTCCTCGTTTTTTATGGGCATGTTCGTATGCTTTTGATTTTTGCCAATTTTCGAAGGCGCCTTCATTTTTCCACACAGTCAAAATAGTATAAGTATTCGAAGACAATGGGCGAAGTACGCGGATAGCCACAAAGCCAGGTTCGTTTTCTATCATTCGCGGCCTGTTTAAAAATCGGTCTTCAAATAGCGGCCGTCCTTCATCCGTAACAGGGATATTGTTCAAAACCGCAAAGCCAGCATGATCAAGGGAACCTGCAGAATCAATGACTTCGTATCTTCTAGGTTCATTGAACAAACTATTCCCATCTGTCTCATGGACGAGGATGGCCGAATCATTGTTGTTCATCAGGACTAAGGTTTCTCCGGGATGCTTTTCCTTGAATCTCAGCAGATAGTCTGCTGTTCCAGAAGTTATATACACATTCATCTTTTCACCTCATTTTAATAATTTCGTTGCTTCTATTATACTAATCAAGTATGCGTAAACATAAGCATAATGTCTATTTTCCCATTTATGGAGAAGTTGAAAACAAGAAAACGTCAATTTTTTGACATTTTCAAGCACGTTATATGAAAATAGCCATTAAAAAGGATATAGTGTATATAGCGCAAAATAGGTGTTTTTTATTTTAATCTATTTATATTACAATGGAATACAGACATTACTGAAAGGTGGATTTCCCCTAATGAGCAAAATAATCAACGAAACATTCTTAAAAGCAGCCAGAGGAGAGAAAACAGATCACGTTCCGGTCTGGTATATGAGGCAGGCTGGACGGTCACAGCCTGAATATAGAGCAATCAAGGAAAAATATTCATTATTTGAAATCACTCATCAGCCTGAGCTATGTGCTTATGTTACTAGGCTGCCTGTTGAACAATACGGCGTGGACGCAGCGATTCTCTATAAGGATATCATGACACCGCTGCCGGCTATGGGCGTCGATGTCGAAATTAAAACGGGTATTGGACCTGTCATTGCCAATCCTGTCAAAACACTGGCAGATGTAGAAAAACTGGGCTCAATCAATCCTGAAGCTGATATACCATACGTACTGGATACAATTAAGCTCCTTACTCAAGAACAACTGTCTGTACCTTTGATTGGGTTCTCCGGTGCTCCGTTCACATTGGCAAGCTATATGATTGAAGGAGGACCTTCAAAGAACTATAACAAGACGAAAGCATTCATGTACGCACAGCCAGAAGCATGGTTCGCCCTTATGGATAAGCTGGGCGATATGGTGATTACATACGTAAAATCACAAATCAAAGCAGGCGTGAAAGCAATTCAGATTTTTGATTCATGGGTTGGCGCACTGAATGTCCATGATTACCGTACTTTCATCAAACCTGTCATGAACAGGATTTTTTCAGCATTAAAGGAAGAAAATGTACCATTAATTATGTTTGGCGTTGGCGCAAGCCATCTGGCGCTTGAGTGGAACGATCTTCCGCTTGATGTTGTAGGGTTAGACTGGCGCCTCCAAATAAGTGAAGCCCGAGCGCTTGGCATTCAAAAAACTGTCCAGGGCAATCTTGATCCTGCCATTTTGCTTGCACCTTGGGAAGTAATTGAGGAGAAGGCAAAAGCGATCCTCGACCAGGGCATGGCACAGCCGGGCTATATTTTCAATCTTGGACATGGGGTATTCCCGTCGGTAAACCCTGAGACATTAAAGAAACTGACAGCTTTTGTCCATGAGTATTCTGCTTCAAAGCTAGGCAGATAGTCTCTTTTTTGCTTCCGAGCATTACAATTGGTAAATTAGTCTGGTTTTTGGCAGAATAAAAGCTTAGAAACCGGAAAAAAGAGGTGCAATCATGACAAAGAAAAAGATGGGTTTACTGGTGATGGCATACGGCACACCTTACAAAGAAGAAGATATTGAACGATACTATACACATATCCGACATGGACGGACACCGTCACCAGAAATGCTTGAGGACTTAAGACAGCGTTATGAAGCGATCGGAGGCATTTCTCCGCTAGCAAAAATCACGATTGAACAAGGCGAAAAACTCGAGCAGCATTTAAACAGCATCCAGTCAGAAATCGAATTTAAACTTTATCTTGGCCTTAAGCATATCGAGCCGTTTATTGAAGATGCGGTAAAGCAAATGCATGACGATGGCATTGAAGAGGCTGTTAGTATCGTGCTGGCGCCGCACTTTTCAACATTCAGCGTAAAATCCTATAATGGCCGTGCCAAGGAAGAGGCAGCAAAGCTTGGCGGACCTGAAATTGTATCGGTTGAGAGCTGGTATGATGAGCCGAAATTCGTTAAGTACTGGTCTGACCGTGTTGCAAAGACATTCTCTGACATGCCTGCTGATGAGAGAGAGAATGCTGTATTGATTGTCTCTGCCCATAGTCTTCCGGAGAAAATCCTCCAAATGGGAGACCCATATCCAGACCAATTAAGAGAAACAGCGGATTTGATCGCTGGAAATGCGAATGTGAAGAAGTACGAGGTAGGCTGGCAAAGCGCTGGAAACACACCTGAACCTTGGCTTGGGCCTGATGTACAGGACTTGACACGCGACTTGTTCGAAGCTCATGGATATAAAGCATTTGTGTATGTGCCTGCGGGTTTTGTATCTGACCATCTGGAAGTCCTTTATGACAATGATTATGAATGCAAGAAAGTCACGGATGAAATCGGGGCGAGCTATCACAGGCCTCCTATGCCGAATGCTGAGCCGGAATTTATTGACGCGATGGCAGATGTGATTTTAAAGAAGCTGTCTACTTCACGCTAAAACTATATAAAGAAGGCGATTTACCGTGACAGAAAAGAAAAAAGTTGTAATCGTAGGCGGGGGCATCACTGGTCTGGCGACAGCGTACTATCTGCAGAAGCATGCCAGGGAAAGCCAGCTGCCACTTGAGGTGAAGCTAGTCGAAGCCTCCCACCGTGTTGGCGGGAAAATGCAGACATATGTAAAAGATGGCTATGTGATTGAAAGAGGCCCGGATTCCTTCCTGGAAAGGAAGGAAAGCGCAGGGCGCCTTGCACGTGAAGTAGGTCTTGGCGATAAGCTGGTCAACAACAGCACAGGGAAATCATATGTACTTGTTAAAGATAAGCTTCATCCAATGCCTGGCGGAGCAGTTATGGGCATCCCGACTCAAATCGGCCCATTCATCACAACTGGTTTATTTTCATGGCCAGGAAAGTTCAGAGCTGCAGGTGACTTTTTCATGTCTCCTTCCAAGGTAAAAGGTGACCAGTCTTTGGGCGAGTTTTTCCGCCGCAGGCTAGGAGATGAAGTCGTCGAGAATTTGATTGAGCCGTTGCTCTCAGGTATTTATGCAGGAGACATTGACAATATGAGTCTGCTGTCAACATTTCCGCAATTCTACAAGGTTGAGCAAAAGTATGGGAGTCTGATTCTTGGCACGAAAAAAACCACCCCTGCTCCAAAGAGCAAACCTGCTGACTCCGGACCGGAAAAGAAAAAAGGGATGTTCCTTACAGTGACGACAGGCTTGCAATCCTTCGTGGATGCGATCGAAGCCAAACTCGAGCCAGGCTCTGTCCTTAAGGGAATCAGAGTAGACAAAGTGAGCAAGCAAGAAAACGGCTACCGGATGAGATTGAGCAGCGGGGAGACACTTGACGCTGACAGCATTCTTGTATCCGCTCCGCACGAAGCAGCATTGCATATGTTTTCTGATCATGACCATCTATTTGAACCATTTCGCGATATGCCTTCTACATCTGTGGCAACAGTGGCAATGGCGTTTCCGGAGAGTGTCATAAAAGAAGACATCGATGGCACTGGATTTGTTGTTTCGAGGAACAGTGATTATACGATCACTGCTTGTACATGGACTCATAAGAAGTGGCCGCATACAACACCGGAAGGCAAAGTGCTGCTTCGTCTTTATGTCGGCAGACCAGGCGACGAGGCGATCGTCGACCTTTCTGATGATGAAATCATTAAAATCGCACTTGAAGACTTGAATAAAACGATGGACATCCAGGCACAGCCCGATTTCGCGGTTGTATCCCGCTGGAAAGAGGCGATGCCGCAGTACACAGTCGGGCATAAGCAACGCGTTGAAAACCTGAAAACCGACCTTGCTGACGAATTGCCTGGTGTATTTGTTGCAGGCAGCTCCTATGAAGGAGTCGGTCTTCCAGATTGCATCGATCAGGGCGAAGCCGCCGTAGAAAAAATATTAACGTTCTTAAAGCTTAATTCTTAGCACCAGTTGATTGAACCGGAGCGGAAATCAACAGTATAATTTCTAATTCTTAAAAAACCCTTTAAGGGTTTTTTATTTTTTAGAAGCTTGTGATTTTGAAACAAATGTGATAAATTATATTTCGTACTAACTGACCGTTTTTCTCATTTGGTCATTTAATAAGAGGTGATAAGATGGCAATTGACCGAAGGAAACAGATTATTGAAGCGGCAACGAGTTCCTTTTCCCTTTATGGCTACAAGGCAACAACGATTGATCAGGTAGCAAAGCTGGCTAATGTCGGAAAAGGTACCATTTATACTTTTTTCAAGAATAAAGAAGAACTTTTCGATGAAATTATTAACGGGCTGATCATTGAAATGAAAGCAGTGGCCAATGAAGCTGTAAGTCATTCAGACTCTTTTTATGAAAATGTCCACAGGGCATTGTATAGACTTCTAGAGTTCCGTAAACAACATCAGCTCACAATCAAACTTTCCCAGGAAGCAAGGGATATTGGGACTCCAGCCGTTGTAGAGGTTATGGAAAAATTAGAACTGGCGATTCTTAATTTCATAAAAGACAAGGTTGTTCTAGCGATCAAAAAAGGTGAAATTAAGGAATGCGATCCGGAAATAACTGCTTTCATCATGATGAAGCTTTATATCGCACTTATATTTGACTGGGAGAAAAAGCACAAGCCACTCGGAAAAGCCGAACTCTCACAGCTGTTTGAATTCTATATTTTCAAAGGATTGTCTACTTAGGATGATCCTTATTTTTAAAAGCAGGAATGACTAAATGAACAAAACGGTCATTTGTTTAAACCAGGAGGACAACTATGAAAAACAAACTATTCATTCAAGAATTACTTGCCATTTTCCGAAATAAGAAGCTGCTGATTCCGATTATCGCAGTTTTATTTATTCCGGTCTTGTACAGCGGAATGTTCTTGTGGGCATTCTGGGATCCATATGAACATCTTTCTGAGCTTCCTGTTGCGGTCGCGAACGAGGATTCAGGTTCATCTATTGATGGGAAAGAACTGGAATTAGGCGATGGTTTAGTCGAAAAACTAAAGGAAAGTAAAGACTTCGGATATGAATTTGTATCTGAAGCGGAAGGGAAAAAAGGTTTGGAACAGCAAAAATATTACATGCTGATCAAAATTCCAAAGGATTTTTCAGAAAATGCGACAACCTTAATGGATGAACAGCCTAAAAAACTGGAGCTTGTATATATGCCAAATGAAAGCTTTAACTTCCTATCTGCTCAGATTGGTGAAACAGCTGCCGAAAGAATTAAGGCCTCTGTATCTGAGAAGGTGTCTGAAACCTATGCTGAGACTATGTTTGATAAAATCGGCGAGCTTGCGAATGGCCTAAATAAAGCAAGTGATGGCGCAGCAGAGCTTAATGATGGTGCTGGGAAACTAAAGGGTGGAAGCCAGGAGCTTTATCAAAATCTATCAGTTCTGGCAAGCAAGTCTATCGAGTTCAATCAAGGATTGAATATAGCAAATTCAGGCATAAAAGAATTAGCTAAAGGAGCAGATGCTTTGAACGTTGGACTCGGGCAGTTGGAAGAAGGTCACGCAAAGCTTGAGAATGCTTCAAGTGAACTTCTTGCAGGTCAAAACGAATTGAAGACAGGGGCATTTAAAGTAAAAACAGGGTTAGAAGAAGCAAACAGGAAAGTTCCTGCGATGGTAGAGGGCACAACAAAGCTTAAACAAGGCTCCGAGCAGCTTGCGCAAAACCTTTCAGCCTGGAAAAATGGGTCTGATAGCGCTGCAGCAGGAGCGGCAGACCTTCATGCTGGTATACAAGAGCTGCAAAAGCAAGTGGAAATGATGAAGCCGCTATTAAGTGCTTATCCTGATAAGCAGGAACAATTGGGAAAAGCATTGCAGGAGCTGGAAGCGGGCAGTGCAAAACTTGCTCAGGGAACTGAAACTCTATCAGGCTCAGCGGTGGATTTAGCTGGCGGTGCTCAACGAATTTCTGGAGGCTTGGATGAATTAGTTCAAGGACAGGGCCAATTGCAGCATGGAATGGCTGCTCTTACAGAAGGAAGTACCCAACTTGAAGCGGGAGCTAACAAGCTATCAACTGGGCAGGAACAATTCCACTCTGGTATGGAACTTTTCGGTGATAAACTCGGAGAAGCAAAAGCAGGCTCTGTCAAGCTGTCTCAAGGAACTTCAAAACTTACTGGCGGAATGGATCAGCTTGCAGCAGGTTCCTCAGCCATGTCAAATGGTACCGGCCAGCTTGCTTCTGGTGCAGAAAAACTATCAGAAGGAAATAGTAAAGTAGCAGATGGAACATCAGAGCTTGCCGAAAAACTCAAAACCGGTGCTGAAGAAGCTGAGATTAATCCTGACAAACGGACCTTCAAGATGCTTGCAGCTCCTGTCAGACTGGATAGTGAAAAAATAAATGAAGTCCCAAATTATGGAACAGGTTTTGCGCCTTACTTTTTATCATTAGGTTTGTTTGTAGGCGCATTGTTGCTATCAATTGTGTTTCCTTTAAGGGAACCTGCAGGTGTACCGAAAAACGGGGTAAGCTGGTTTTTAAGTAAATTTGGTATTTTAGCGGGTATTGGAATCATACAAGCACTCGTTGCTGATGCCATTGTGATCGGGGGACTAGGCTTACAAGTAGAAAATATTCCGCTGTTTTTAATATTTTCTATTTTTACGAGTCTAACCTTTATTGCTTTGATTCAGTTCCTCGTTACTTTGTTAGGAGACCCTGGACGTTTTGTTGCCATTGTCATCTTGATTTTGCAGCTTACAACAAGTGCGGGAACGTTCCCATTAGAATTAATTCCTGGTTTCTTGCAGAAATTTAATGCGTATTTGCCAATGACTTATTCTGTACAAGGATTCAAGGCGATCATTTCAAGCGGTGATATTGGCTTCATGTGGCAAAATGCGGGTATTTTAGCTGCTTATATTGTACTGTTGTCAATTGGAACTTTAGTTTATTTCCAAATGATGTATAAAAGAAGATTCGCCGTTTTAGCTGAGAAATAATGATAGACAAAAAAGTGCCAGCCGTTCAACTGAACGAGCTGGCTTTTAATGTGCAGAATATCTCTGCGGGAAAGGGATTGTATTGCACCCGGAAAACCGGGGAAGGAAAACAATTTAGACTTTACAGTTTACCTGGATCCATGCATCCATCGCACTTGTTTCCATAACATTCGTGCTGTTCCTTGATTGGTTCTCCACACTCCATGCATTGTTTTTGAGGTAAATTGCGAAAGAATTCGACGATATTTTCGATCATGCTGTTCCCTCCAAATCTCAAAGTGTTTTGATACAGATTTAACATTAATTAAATTGTATTATAACAGTTGAAAATCGTCAATCATAATTTTCTGAAAAAAACCCTTAAAGTGAAAAAATGGGTAAAATGAAGTATAGTGAAAGCAAAAGCGTATCGAAGGAGGAAGGTCATTGAAGCTGACAATAGTAGGATGCTGGGGCGGATATCCTAAGGCCAATGAGGCAAGCACTGGTTATTTGCTGGAGCATGAAGGATTTAGACTAATGATTGATTTTGGCAGCGGAGTCCTGGCAAAATTGCAGAATTTTGTTCAGCCGGAGGATTTGGACGCATTGGTGCTGTCGCATTACCATCCAGATCATGTTGCAGATATTGGTGTACTGCAGCATGCAAGGCTCATACAGGGATTTTTGGGCAAAAAGTCTCCACAGCTCCCTATTTATGGCCATGCACAGGACAAGCAGGAGTTTGCGAAGCTTACATATAAAAACATCACTAGGGGCGTAGCATATGATCCGCAGAAAGTGCTTGAAGTTGGACCTTTTACGATTTCATTCATGTCTGCTGTCCATCCGGTTCCATGCTATGCGATGCGAGTAGAAGCGGGCGGAAAAGCGCTTGTTTATACTGCTGACACCTCATTTAAGGAAGAATTCATTTCCTTTGCTGTCGGGGCGGACTTGCTGTTGTCCGAGTGCAATTTTTATGGAAACCAGGATGGCAGGGGTGCAGGACATATGAACAGCTACGATAACGGGAAGCTCGCTAAAAACGCTGGGGTGAAACAACTCGTCTTAACACACCTTCCTCATTATGGCGAACTGGATCAGCTTGTATCAGAGGCATCATCCGAGTTCGAAGGCCCTGTTTCACTTGCTAAGGAAGGACTCGAACTAACATTATAAAGGGAGAGACACAATCATGTTATTTATTGATAATAAAGGAATTACCGATCCGCGGATAAACCTTGCAATAGAAGAGTATGCCCTGAAGAATCTTGATATCAATGAAACCTATCTTTTATTTTATATAAATGAACCTTCGATCATCATTGGAAAAAACCAGAACACTATCGAAGAAATCAATACTGAATATGTGGAGAAAAACGGAATCCATGTCGTCCGCCGATTATCCGGGGGAGGCGCTGTCTACCATGATTTGGGCAATTTGAATTTCAGTTTCATCACGAAGGATGACGGTGAGAGCTTCCACAATTTCAGGAAATTTACTGAACCTGTCGTTACTGCCCTGAAAAAATTGGGGGTGAACGCAGAACTAAGCGGCCGGAACGATCTTTTAGCAGAAGGAAGAAAGATTTCCGGGAATGCACAGTTCTCTACAAAAGGACGGATGTTCAGCCATGGAACCTTATTGTTCGATTCAGAAATCGAGAGTGTAGTGTCTGCACTCAACGTGAAAAAAGATAAAATCGAATCAAAGGGAATCAAATCTATTCGCAGCCGCGTTGCGAATATTTCCGAGTTTTTATCAGAAAAAGTGACAATCGAGGAATTTCGAAGCCTTCTGTTAAAAAATATCTTTGACGGGATGGAGGAGATTCCGGAGTATGTGCTAACTGAAAAGGATTGGGAAAAGATTCACGAGCTTTCTAAAGAGAGATACCAGAATTGGGATTGGAACTATGGAAAATCGCCGAAATTCAATCTGCAGCATTCACACCGTTTCCCGGTTGGGCAGATTGATGTCCGATTTGAGGTGAACAAAGGAATAATTGAGAACTGCAAAATTTACGGAGATTTCTTTGGGGTTGGCGATGTGAGGGAATTTGAAGACAAGCTGACGGGCATCAAATACGAGAAGTCTCATATTGCGTCAGCTTTAAAAGAGATAGACATTAAACATTATTTCGGAAATATTTCAAAGGAAGATTTCATAAATTTAATTTACTAATCATGGTGAAGCGCGATGTCTGTGGCATCGCGTTTTTTATTTAACTATTGTTAAATAGTTAAAAATCAGACATTTTTCTTGAATACATAATTTTCTTTCAATATAATATATTTAGAAAACTTTTTACGAGTTTGGTGATGATTTATCACCGCAAAGGGGGAAGGGAGTTAATGAATCTTTCATCACAGCTTCATCACACTGCCTCGATGCTTGGCGATAAGCCGGCATATTTTTTCATGGACAAAGCAAGCACATATGCAGAGCTCGATGCTACTGTAACGAAGTTTGCTTCTGGACTTGAGAAATTAGGGGTAAAAAAAGGCGATCATATCGCATTGTTGCTAGGAAACTCTCCACATTTTGTCATCAGTATGTACGGAGCTCTAAGGCTCGGTGCAACAGTCATTCCCATTAATCCGATCTACACGGCAGATGAAATAGGGTATATCTTGAACAATGGCGATGTAAAAGCTGTCGTTGGTCTCGACCTTATGCTGCCGCTTGCCGAAAAAATGCATCAGCACCTGCCGAAGGTGGAGCACTTCATCATTTGCGAAACTGGCCAGAGCCAGGTGTCTGAAGACGAAATTTCCAAGCTTACTTTAGGATCAAAAATGAAACCGTTTACACAGGTGGTTGGTTCCGGAGACATTGATTTTGAAGAACCTGAACTTAATGATGCCGATGTAGCTATCATCCTTTATACTTCCGGAACGACAGGGAAACCTAAAGGTGCGATGCTTACACACCAGAATCTATACAGCAATGCTAAGGATGTAAGTGATTATTTAAGAATGAATGAAGACGATAAAGTAATCACAGCGCTTCCTATGTTCCATGTGTTTTGTTTGACGGTAGCACTCAATGCACCGCTTATGAACGGAGGCACACTTCTTATTGTCCCTAAATTCAGCCCGGCAGAGGTTTTCAGGATTGCCAAGAAGTATGAGGCGACTGTATTTGCTGGTGTACCAACGATGTATAACTTCCTTTTCCAATATCCAGAGGGAGACTCTGAAGACCTGAAATCATTGCGTCTTTGCATTTCCGGCGGCGCATCGCTTCCTGTAGCTTTGCTGCAGAATTTTGAAAGAAAGTTCAATGTTATGATTTCAGAAGGGTACGGGTTGTCTGAGGCTTCACCAGTAACATGCTTCAATCCGCTTGACCGCCCGCGAAAAGCTGGTTCAATCGGCACTTCGATCATCAATGTCGAAAACAAAGTGGTGAATGAACTTGGTGAAGATGTGGCTCCTGGGGAAGTAGGCGAATTGATTGTCCGCGGGCCGAATGTAATGGCAGGCTACTACAAATTGCCTGAGGAAACGGCTGCAACGATCAAGGATGGCTGGCTGTATACAGGGGATTTGGCCCGTATGGACGATGAAGGGTATTTTTATATTGTCGACCGCAAGAAAGATATGATCATTGTTGGCGGTTATAATGTATACCCGCGTGAAGTGGAAGAAGTTCTATATAACCATCCTGATGTTGTCGAAGTAGCAGTTCTTGGCGTTCCTGATCCAAATCTCGGCGAAGCTGTAAGGTGCTATGTAGTCAGCAAGAATCCGGACTTGACCGAAGAGCAGGTGCTTGGGTACTGTCACGAGCATCTGGCAAAATACAAGGTGCCAAGTGCAATCGAGTTCCTGGAAGAGCTTCCGAAAAATACAACCGGAAAAATTCTAAGAAGAGCCTTGAAAAACCAGGTTTTACAAGGTCAAAAGTAATATCGAATGAGGAGGCAGGCGCCAGTGCCTGCCTCTTTTTTCAGCAATTGCAAAAGGAGATTACTATAGTGATAGAGAATGTGAATAAAGAAGGGAGCTGATTCATTTGGAAAGCATCCAGTTTGAATTAAAAGGGCACACCGCGATGGTCACGCTCAATCGGCCTGACGCACTCAATGCATTTAATTATGACACACTTGATGAATTACAGAAGACAATTGAAAAAATAAGGACAAACCGAGAAGTCAGAGTCGTTATTTTTACAGGTGCTGGAGAGAAAGCGTTCAGTGTGGGGGCTGACCTTAAGGAACGAAGGACACTATCTGATGAGGACGTGAAGCGGAATATTTATAAGATCGGTGAAGTATTCTCAATGATTGACCAGCTTCCGCAGCCAACAGTCGCCGCCATTAATGGATTTGCTTTTGGCGGTGGAATGGAGCTGGCTCTGGCCTGCGATTTCCGCGTTGCTGCAGCCGGGACCCAGATGGGCTTGACAGAAACAAGTCTTGCAATCATTCCGGGCGCTGGAGGGACTCAAAGGCTGCCAAGACTGATTGGGCAGGCAAAAGCACTGGAACTGATCCTCACAGCACGGAGGCTCAAGTCAGAGGAAGCTCTGGAGTATGGCCTGGTCACAGCAGTAGTCAAAAAAGAGAGCCTGCTAGATGAATGCTTTAAATTAGCGGATATGATGCTCGCGAATGGTCCGGTGGCATTGCAGCAGGCAAAATTCGCCGTCAAACAAGGTATGAACGTTGACCTGCAGACAGGACTGCAGATTGAGCGAAAAGCATATGAAGTGACGATTCCGACTGAAGACCGCCTGGAAGCATTAGCCGCATTCAACGAGAAGAGGAAGCCTGTTTTTAAAGGAAAGTAACCGAACACGGCCACGGCCGTGTTTTTTGCTGAATAAAAGTAGATTGAAATAGGATTGGCCCCAGAAATTTATTTTATCGACTCCATTTAAAGATATATTGTCCACATTTCAAGATATATCGACCACCTTTCAAGATATACCGACCAAATTTAAGGATATATCGTCCACATTAAAGGATATATCGACCACATTAAAGTTATATCGTCGAACCCACTTTATTTCGATAAAAGAAATACTTTTCCATGTGCCTGGAAGTATGTATAATATATTTTAATTGATTTTTGATAGATACATAGTTATAGAAAGGCGGTAGGCGTGTGGAAAGTACATTGGCAGTAAAGCAGGCAACAGATTTTAAGAAAGGGATCCAGTCAGGCATCAGCATTGCGATAGGCTATATGCCGATTGCGCTTACCTTCGGATTGATTGCGAAAACGACCGGGCTTGCGCTTGGAGAAACGGTTATGATGAGCTTGTTCGTTTTTGCGGGTGCGGCTCAATACATATCATTAAGCCTGCTGGCGCAGGGAATCGGGATATTTGAGATTGTCCTGACCACTTTTATCGTAAATATCCGCCATTTCTTGATGTCTGCATCATTAAATGAAAAAGCAGAGGAAGACAGTATTGGTGCCAGGATGGCATACTCATTTGGTATCACCGATGAGACCTTCTCGGTTGCGGCGACTCGTGAAGGAACAGTCAATGCTGGGTATATGTTCGGCTTGAACCTCACAGCTTATTCAAGCTGGGTTATTTTTTCAGGCTTGGGCTTCCTCATTGGTGCTGGATTGCCGCAAACACTTCAGGAAAGTATGTCGGTCGCTCTTTATGCGATGTTCGTCGGCCTGCTGGTGCCCTCAATGAAAAATAATGTCAAGGTTGTATTTCTTGCTGTTCTCGCCGCGGCCTTCAATTCTATTTTTACCTTGGCTGAACTAATGTCCACAGGCTGGGCAATAGTGCTTGCAACACTGCTGTCTGCCATTCTTGTAGAAGCGGTTGAAACTTTTAAAAATGGCAGGAGGGCAGAGGCAGATGAATAAAGAAATCGTCATTATGATTATTGGCATGGCTGTTGTAACCTATCTGCCGAGGATGCTGCCGTTTGTCATGTTCAAAGGCAAAGAGCTTCCTCCATTCCTGCAGGGAATCCTCAAAAATGTTCCTTATGCCACGCTTGGTGCATTGATTTTCCCAGCTATTCTTTTTATCCAAGAAGATATCTGGTATGGGATCATCGGCGCAGCCGCAGCATTCATTGCAGCTTTCCTGGGAGCAAACGTAATTGTCGTTGTAATTGGATCGATATCAGTATTGACTTTATATTCATATTTTTTCTAGATCTGGAGCCGTGCAGGTCTTTTTTTACGGAATAAAAGATAAATCTGCAGAGGGAGTCTTTGTATTTCAGTAGAAATGCTTGAAATGTTTCATACAAATGTTTTTTTTTATAAAATCTTGCGGAAGTGAGGCGGATTTTTGCGAAAATCCCATTTATTTTGCGAAAGTAATAAGGAATTTTGCGAAAAGTAGCGATAATCTTGCAAACTGGAAATTATACTCTGGAACTTCCAATTCTCCAAAGCGAAAAACAGGCAGCAAAAAGGAAATAATCATGAAATGTTGACAAGATGATGGAATACATTATAATTAACTTTATTAATTCCGACTAAACTAATATGTTTTATGAGAATAGGGTGGTTAAAAATTGTTTATTGAAATCAATAATGTGCATAAACAGTACGCAGATAAAAATAATCACCAGGTTGATATTTTAAAAGATATTAATCTTGGAGTGAATAAAGGGGAGTTTGTATCGATCCTTGGTCCATCCGGATGCGGGAAATCTACACTTCTTTCAATTGTTGCAGGTCTCACCCCGGCAACAGGCGGGGAAATTATTGCAGATGGAAAACGAATTGAGAAGCCGGGGAAGGACAGGGGAATGGTGTTCCAGCAGGCAGCTCTGTTTCCATGGCTTACGGTACTGGAAAATGTAATTTTCCCGTTAAAAAAAGAAATGACAAAGAAGCAGGCTGAAGCTGAAGCGAAAAAATATCTGCAAATGGTACAGCTTGGAAACTATATATCTCATTATCCTCACGAACTTTCAGGGGGAATGCAGCAGCGGGTGGCGATTGCCAGAGCACTTGCGATGAATCCTGATATCCTCTTGATGGATGAACCATTTGGCGCATTGGATGAGCAGACGCGTTCGCGCCTTCATGACCAGCTTGAGACGATCTGGACAGAAACACAGAAAACGATTTTATTCGTTACTCACAGCATCTCTGAATCAATCAAGCTATCAGACCGGATCATCGTCATGGGAACGAAGCCAGGCATCATCCTTAAGGACATCAAGGTGGATATACCAAGGCCGCGCCAGCAGCATAAAAAAGCGATGGTCGAGCTTGAAGAGTACATCATGGGATTCCTGAAGAAGGAGATCGACAAAGTGGTCAGGGAGGAGCTTGCGCATGAATCCAACAATTAAAAGAATCATATTCTTCGCGGTCCTCATCACCTTTTGGTATACAGGCTCCAAGCTTGAATGGTGGCTGCCGATCATTCTTCCTTCGCCGGAAAAAGTTCTTGAGGCACTAGTAATTGGCTTCGAGGACAAAACATTGATCTACGACCTGATCGCAAGCTTTAAACGTCTTGCCGTGGGACTTGGAATCTCCCTGGTCATTGGCTCGGCGCTTGGTGTCCTGCTCGCAAAATCGAAAACGGCGGATGAGACGCTGGGAACTGTCGTGCTGGCCCTCCAGAGTGTGCCGAGCATCGTTTGGCTCCCGCTGGCGATCATGTGGTTCGGGATGAATGAAAAAGCAGTCATTTTCGTGGTCGTACTTGGCGGAACATTCGTGATGACACTCAATCTCAGAATGGGCATCAAAAATGTTTCTCCATTATATATAAAAGCAGCAAGGACTATGGGATCGACCGGATGGGATCTATTCCGCAGAGTGATTTTCCCGGCATCGATTCCTTATGCAGTCACCGGTGCGAGACTAGCGTGGGCCTTTGCCTGGCGTGCGCTTATGGCAGGCGAGCTTTTAAGCACTGGGCCGGGGCTTGGCTACACACTCCGTTATGCTTCTGATTTCGGTAATATGGCTCTCGTTATTGGCGTTATGATCATCATTGGTGTCATTGGCACAATTGTTGACCAGCTGATCTTCCAGCGAATTGAAAAATCAGTGCTGCAACGCTGGGGACTAGAATCTTAAAAACTTAGGAGGAGATTAAATGAAAAGGGCAATTTTTGTTTTAACGTTTCTATTCACATTTGCGGTGCTGCTCGCTGGATGCGGTTCAGGCGGGACATCCAAGACTGCAGGAAAAAAAGATAAAATCATCATCGGCTATTTCCCGAACATCAACCATGTTCCAGCAATGGTAGCAAAGGATAAGGGCTACTTCGAGCAGCAGCTTGGCGACGGAACTACCGTGGAGTATAAAACCTTCGCTGAAGGCGGTTCATTCATGACGGCGCTGAAAACAGGCGAAATTGATGCGGGACTTGTCGGTCCAGGACCGGCAATGAACAACTATACGACAGGTGCAGACGTCAAAATCATCGCCGGTGCATCGACAGGCGGAACCGTCGTTTTAGCTAGAAAAGGAGTAGAAATTAACTCTGCCGAAGACTTTGCAGGTAAGACGTTCATCACTCCTGGTGTAGGCTGCACACACGATGTCCAGTATGAAACTTATCTCGAAGCAGAAGGGATCACATCACAGCGGATCGGCGGTACAATGAAGCACCTCACAGGTCAGCCGGCACAGTACGCTGCGATGCTGAAATCAGGCAAGGTAGACATCGCAGTTGCACCTGAACCTTGGGCAGCAGTAATTGAAAAAGAAACCGGTGCTGAGGTTGTGATCGGATGGGATGAAGTATCCTTTGGCGAAACGCTTCCCGCATCTGTTATGGTTACTTCAGGCAAAATGATCAAGGAAAACCCGGATACTGTTGAAAAAATTATCAGTGCCCATAAGGAAGCTGTTAAATTTATTAATGAAAATCCAGAGGAAGCCCAGCAGATCACAATCAAAGACATTAAAGAAACAACTGGCCAGGAACTTGAAAAGGATGTAGTAGAGCTTGCATGGGAGCGCATCGGCTTTACACATGAAGTAGATGCAGAGGCAATCCAGGCATTCTCGGATTCATCCTATGCCTTGAAATTCCTTAAGGATAAGCCAGACTTCAAAACATTGATTGATTATAGCTTTATCAACTAATAATGAAGGGTGCCAGGGAGTAAGGTTTCTGGCACCCTTTTTTATTTATAGCTTGAGCTTGTTCGCTACAATAATAACTTGTTCTATTTTTGGGACGAAGGATTAAAATAGTTATAGAGAGGGTTGTACGTAAAGGGGGAAAAGCTATGGCGAGAAAAATGGGTTTTTATGGAGTAATCGCCTATGTGCTCTATGGGTTTGCGGTTTACTGGTATTTATTTTATTTTGCTGATACGAATCTTCCGTTTGAATTTCAAGGCTCGAGGGCGGACCCTGCGACTTTTCTGAATGGCAGGGAATTGATGCTCAGCGAGGAATACTCGAAAATCAGGAACTTATTATTTTTCCTGTCCACACCATTTGAATGGCTGTTTTACTTTCTAATCCTGCTATTGGGTCTTTCCAGGGCCTTTAAAAAATGGGGAGAACAAACAGCGAAGAATAAATACGGCCAAACAGCGATTTATTTGATCTGGCTTTCGTTCTTTGCCTTCGTTGCTACTTTCCCGCTAAGCTATATCAGCTACACTCTGTCGAAGACCTATAATATTTCAACCCAGACATTCGCTTCATGGATGAAGGACGAACTCATTGAGTTTTGGGTCAATTACGCGATGATGTTCGTGATTGTCGCAGTCCTGTACTGGCTGATGAACAAAAGCAAAAGGTTCTGGTGGCTGTTCGCCTGGATGCTTTCAGTTCCGTTCACGCTATTCATCATGTTCCTCCAGCCTGTCGTGATCGACCCGCTTTACAATGATTTTTATCCGCTAAAAAATAAAGAACTAGAATCCAAGATTCTTGACCTTGCAGGACAGGCGAATATTCCAGCACAGAACGTGTTCGAAGTGGATATGGCCGAGAAAACAAATGCGCTTAATGCGTATGTTACTGGAATCGGCTCTAATTCCCGCATCGTCCTCTGGGATACGACGCTGAACAGCCTGAATGATGACCAAATCCTGTTCATCATGGCCCATGAAATGGCTCACTATGTAGAAAAACATTTGTATATAGGAATTGCCGGCTACCTGCTGCTTTCCCTTTTTGGGCTGTATTTTGTCTCCAGATTGATGAATTGGGCGATTGCTCGCTGGGGTAAGGAATTCAAAGTCAAGGATCCCGCAGATTTGAAATCACTGCCGCTATTCCTGATGTTCTTGTCGATGATCATGTTTGCGGCGAGCCCGGTTTCAAACATGGTGTCCCGTTACCAGGAGACCAGGGCAGATAAATATGCGATTGAAATGACGGATAATACCAATGCTGCTATTTCTGCTTTTCAAGAGCTGACAAAGACAGGACTCAGCCAGGTCAATCCTCCACTGCTGGTAAAGATATTCAGGTATGGCCATCCGACCATGCTTGAGAGGATTTCAAGGCTTGAGGATTATGAAATCCAAAAGCGGAATGAACAAGAATAAAAAAGACTGTTTTGCCTTAGAGTGTTGTTTTTTGAACCAAGTTTTCATCCCGCATATCTCTTGACTTTGATACTCTTTTCGAGGGTGTTTCTGATCAAGGGCTGCATTAAAACTCGTGCCGATTGTTACTTCGGGTTGTTAAAGCAACAATGTTTACGAAAAGAGCCATAAAAAAAGGAAGTCCTCGAAATGACGTAACGGGTTCTCTTTTAAAGTGCAAAACGTGAAAAAAAACACAAACAGCATGCTAAATCGCATATGGTTTAGCATGCTGTTTTTTGTTGGTATAAAAGTATTTATGCCATATCTTATCTGCCGGGGGATCAACTTAGCATCCAGCCTGATAAATAGCCGGAAAAATTCCTCTTAATTGGTAAATTGAAATGAAAATAGCTTATTTAGACGGAGAAATTCCGCCTATTCGCTCGAAAACTGCTTAAAATGAGGACTTTACTGTACATAACCGGAAAACCTCCGCTTATATACCCCGAAACAAGCTCTATTCAGCATTTAACCGGAAAACCTCCGCTTATTTTACTATCGTAGGTTGCTCAAGAACTGTTGTAAAGAATCGTGCCACTGTTCATAACAGATATGAATTCTCTCGGATTGTATCGGGAATCGAAAAAGCGTGATGATTTATTTGCTAATCACCATACTATTCACTAAGTTATTTGTACTGTTATTTATGATATTGCACCCCAAAAGAGAACCCGTTAGAAATGGTCGCGGACTTCCTTTTTTATGGTGAAATAATGAAAAATCCCCTTTATAGGGGATTTCACTCATCTAAGTTCCGAATTGTTTGTTCAAATCTTTTAATTCATCTGTCAGGGATAAAAATAAAAGTTTGTCACGATCATCAATTGCTTTATCAATTTTCGACAGCAGTTTCTCTTTTTTGTTGTTTAGCTGGATTTCAGAAATTAGCATGTCAACATACAGGTCCAGAACAAAAGATTCCTTGGCTTTTATGCGTTTCATCACACTGGCCTTCATGATTTCAGAATACGATTTTTCCTTCACTGACCTCACCTCTTAGACCTTTTTTATATTATATGGAGGAAGGAAAAGATAATCAACTAAATTTTTATAATTTTTAGAAAATTTTTATCAGCATATTAATTGTGGCAAAAATGAGAATTTTTTGCATGATTAAAGAAAATTTTTGCAATTATGATAAAATAGGGTATATGGTATTTTAGGAGATGAAGGAATGACAGTGAACCAAAAGAATTTAGTCGAAGAGTATGAAATAAATCCTTTTACAATGATCATTCTTCCTGAAGTGTACGGAAGCAGGGTTTACTCTAAGGCAATCGAGTTGGAAGAAGAGTATTTATCCCCATTCAGGCCAATTGATGTTGTGAAAAAAAGCTGCAAATATTTCGGCTCTAGCTATGAGGGCAGAAAAGAAGGAACGAAACAGCTTACAGGGATTACCCATAAAATCCCCATTATAGTCGACCCCATAAGCTCCATTTACTTCATGCCTACGAGTTCACCTACAAAACCAGACTGCATATGGGTTTCACATGAACATGTATTATTTCATAAGAAGGTTGATGCCCATAGCACACAGGTTACATTCCGGAATAAAAAAAACATCATCCTTCCAGTATCCCACCATTCATTTGAAAACCAGCTGCTGCGAACTTCCTTGCTGCGCACGAAATTCATGCAGCGGATGAAAGAAACCGAACGCAAGGCCCTATACTTGCTGCACGGTCCGAAATTCAGTGAATCACAGGGGTATTCCCATGCAAACCTGGTCAGTGAGGTTTATAAAGATTAAGACTCTTTTTATTCATCTGTGTAAAAAAGACAAGCAGAACAAAAATGCCAGGGAATCCGATTTGTTAACCGGATTCCTTTTCTGTTTTCCCTAGTGGGGAGTCGGTTGGTTTGAAGCGCTTGAACAGGTAATATAGCATTAATTCCTGTACCTTGTTGCGGATGCGGGGATTGAAATAATTATGGTGTTCTTCGTAGCCTTGGTAGACGAAGAGGAACATTGTGAATGCGTCATCCCGTTTAACTTGTTCTACTTTTAGATTATTCTTTTTCAGATAGCTTTTTACATTCGCGAGCTCTTTCTGGACTGCTTTCATTGTTTCTTCGATTAGCTCCAAATAAGGCTTCTTCAGTTTGAACGGACTTTTCTCAACGACAGAAAGATCCCGATTCAGCACGATCAACACCAACGGCAAATAAATGGCCTGTTCCATTATATCGCGGTCATTTTCAGGAATCCTCGTCATCTTGCTCTGCCCCTTTTATAATGAAATAAGAACGTTTGTTCGTAATTATAGTACTGAAATCTGAAGCGAATTTCAAGAGGATAAAAAATTTTTCTTCTGTATCATAATTTCCAAACGAACGATAAAACTTTCAAAGTCCTGATACAGCTTGGTAAAAAGAAATTAGATTCGAAGAAGGAAAATTATTTCTGCTATCGAAATAAAGAAGATAACTATTTTTTTAAAGGGTGGCTGCCAAGATGGGAGAAAAAAGGTTTCTCAAAGCAGAAGATTTATATGAATTAAAATCGGTGACGGACCCTCAGTTTTCACCGGATGGGAAGAAGTGCGTATTTGTACAGACGGAAATGCTGGAGAAAAAGAATGACTATGCTTCCAACCTATACATAATCGACTTGGAAAAGGGCGGTGAGCCCAAGCAGTGGACATACGGGGAGAATCGGAACCATTCGCCTAGATGGTCACCGGATGGGACAAAAATGGCATTCGTTTCAAACCGAACTGGAAAAAATCAAATTTTTGTCATGGATGCCAATGGAGGAGAGGCACAGCAGGCTGCCAGCTTCAGGAATAGCGCAAGCGGGCCTGTGTGGTCTCCGGATGGTGCCAAGATTGCCTGTTCCGTATGGTTGAAACCAGATGAGGATTTGCTTGAAAAGGAAGAAGAGAAGAAAGACGAAAAAAAGCTGGAGCCATTTGTGGCGGTGGAAATGAAATATAAGTCTGATGCCGCCGGTTTCTGGGACGGCAAGTATAAGCAGACAGCCATCATCAATCTTGCTGATGGCAAGGCGGAACTCTTGGAAAAGGGTGAAGCAGATTATCATCTGCAATGCTGGTCACCTGATGGAAAAACGATTGTATTGTCAGCGGATGAAACGCCAGAGAGGGATTTTTCATTCAAAAGCGATATACTGCTTATCGACATTGAGTCAGGAAATAAAACAAAAATTACGAATGGTAAAGGATATTATGGCAATGCCGCATTTTCTCCAAATGGAAAATACCTCGGTTATACAGGCCATGAGAGGGAGTATGAAAATGCTACCTTACCTCAGCTTTGGATCCATGAACTGGAGACAGGGAATGTTCAATGCATAACCGAGAATATGGACATCCTTGTCGGTGATGCTGTTGCCGGTGACTTCCAGCAGGGAGCAAATAGTCCGGGATTATTATGGGGCGAAGATAGTGAGAGCTTTTATTTCCTTGCGAGCGACCAGGGAAATACTGTCCTTTATTTCGGAAATCTATCAGGAGAAGTATATCCGGCATTGCTCGACCAACAGCATGTATATGGCTACACATTGGACCGTAAAAACCAGAGAATTGTGGCAGCGATCAGCAATCCGATCCTTCCTGGCGAGCTGTTCCAGCTGGAAGTGACGACAGGTGAACTGAAACAGCTGACCTCAGTGAATGAAAAGTTCCTTTCGTCAATTACCCTATCCCAGCCGGAGCAGATTTCATTCCCGGCAAGTGACGGTACACCGCTCCACGGCTGGATCATGAAGCCGGCCGGATTTAAAGAAGGAGGAAAATACCCGCTTGTTCTTGAAATCCATGGAGGACCGCACGCGATGTATGCGAATACGTATTTTAACGAGTTCCAGGTTCTCGCTTCCGAGGGATATGCGGTGCTTTATATTAATCCTCGGGGCAGTCATGGATACGGACAGCAGTTTGTAAATGCAGTCCGCGGAGATTATGGGGGCGGAGACTACCAGGATGTCATGGACGCTGTTGATTATGCTCTTGAACATTACGATTATATTGACAAGGATCGGCTTGGAGTGACGGGCGGAAGCTATGGCGGCTTCATGACAAACTGGATCGTCGGCCATACCGACAGATTCAAGGCAGCCGTCACCCAGCGTTCGATTTCGAATTGGATCAGTTTTTATGGAGTCAGCGATATTGGCTATTATTTCACTGAATGGCAAATAAAAGCCGACCTTAATAATCTCGAAACATTGTGGAAGCATTCACCGCTTGCTTATGCAGATAAAATCAAGACACCATTGCTCATTCTCCACAGCGAAAAGGATTACCGCTGCCCGATCGAGCAGGCTGAACAGCTATTTATCGCATTGAAAAGACAGGGGAAAGAAACGAAGTTCATCCGTTTTCCTGAGTCAAACCATGAGCTTTCAAGAAGCGGAAAACCGAATCTGCGCTTAAACCGTCTGGGTTACATCGTAGATTGGTTCAACAGTCATCTTTAAATCTGGGTACGGCCATAGCAAGATAAGTGAAATTAACACCCGCGGTTTCGAGCCGCGGGTTTATTTTTATGCTGAGGAGAAGAACTGGAAACCAAATTGGATGCAGCATTTGCGAGCATAAATACACAGGACCTAAATCATGACTGGAACATCATATTTTTGAAAATTTCTCTGGAGAAGTTTAAGGTTATAGATAAAGAAGGAAAATACTATAAATAGCCTTTTTAAAAATATCTATTATCGGAAGGGATTTTCATATGAGATATGAGCGGCATCAGCACAAAAAGAAGAAAAGAATCAGATGGTCGAGCGTTTTTCTTTTGCTGTTCCTGGTTATTGGAGCGGTGGCGGTTTATTCTTATTTTCAATATCGGTCAGGCG
Organism: Mesobacillus subterraneus; assembly: GCF_023715485.1. Classification (GTDB taxonomy): domain Bacteria; phylum Bacillota; class Bacilli; order Bacillales; family Cytobacillaceae; genus Mesobacillus; species Mesobacillus subterraneus_B. The sequence goes on from NZ_JAMBOF010000001.1 coordinate 169,424, forward strand.
TGAATGATTCTGCCAAGGTAGCAGACCAGGATAAGCAGGAATATACCTTTAATGGCGAAAGAGACCGCAACGGACTCACAAATATACTTTTACTTGGCAGTGATGCTAGAGGCAAAGAAAAATCGCGTGCGGATACGATTATGATTGCCAGCTACAACCCTGATAAAGGAACCTATAAACTTGCCTCAATCATGAGGGATACGTATGTGGAAATCCCCGGACACGGTAAAAATAAGATTAATTCTGCGCTTGCGCTTGGAGGGCCTGAATTGTTAAGGCAGACGATTAAGGATAACTTCGATGTAAGCATGCAGTATTATTCCATAGTGGATTTTCAAGGATTTGTGCGTTTGGTTGATGAGGCCTTCCCAGAGGGTGTGGAGGTCAATGTAGAGAAGAGAATGTCAGAGGGAATTGGAGTCACTCTCGAGCCGGGGGTCCAGAGACTTGATGGCAAGCATTTGCTGGGTTATGTGCGGTTCCGCCAGGATGCGGTCGGTGATTTTGGCCGAGTTGAGCGCCAGCAAAATGTCATAAAGGAAGTCGGCAAGCAATTCGCGAGTTTTCAAACGTTGCCAAAACTGCCGAAGTTGGTCGGGGTCTTAATGCCATTTGTCAACACCAATATGGACACAGGAGATATCCTGTTCATGGGAAAAGGATTCCTTTCAAAAGAAAATCGCAATATTGAAACGATGAGGATCCCGGTTGAAGGCTCATTTGAGAATCAGAGGGTGAGTGGTGCAGGTGCAATCCTTGCCATCGATCTTGAAGAAAACCGGCAGGCACTGCAAGACTTTTTAACGAAATAGACAAATAGCTAATCAATTCTCAATAATGTATGGAGGGTGTACAATATTTTCAATGAGGTATATATGAAAAAAGGATGTTTTGCAAAGCTTTGTGAGCTAAGTGAAAAAAAGCTGTGAAGCAGAGTTTCTGAATAGCTTTTAGTGCTGTGGACAAGGAGATTTCGATGGATTTTGAATTATTGAAAGATTGGTTTACAATCGAAAATATTATGGACTTGCTCAAGCAATACCGGTCATTTGGGCCGATTCCAGGAATATTGCTGCCAATGCTTGAAGCGTTTTTGCCATTTTTGCCGCTGTTTTTATTTGTTATGGCAAATGCAAACGCGTTTGGTCTCTGGCTCGGTTTTCTTTTTTCCTGGATTGGTGCTGTCCTTGGTGCATTGCTAGTCTTTTTGATATTCCGGAATTATGGACAAGGGCGAGCGCTGCGGTTTTTACAAAGGCATTCGAAGGTCCGAAAGGGAATGAACTGGATTGAACGCCATGGATTTGGCCCAATCTTCTTGATGCTGTGCTTCCCTTTTACACCATCAGCCCTAGTAAACATTGTCGCTGGGCTTTCGAACATAAGTATGGCGCAATATATGCTTGCTGTCATCACAGGCAAGATGGTGATGATTTTTACGATTAGTTTTGTTGGCTATGACCTGCGTTCGTTAATCACTAATCCTGTACGTACTGTCATTGTGCTCTTGATAATCGCCATTCTTTGGTATATCGGCAAAAGAATTGAAGTAAAAATGAATATGAGTGTAGGAAAAGACAATAATGGTCGTTAAAGGGATTATAGGTGGTGACGGAAATCGATGAGTGAAACGGTTAAAAAGGAAGGAATCGAATGGATCAAAGCTTTTGCCATGGGCATGATTATTTTTGTCTTTATAAGGATTTTCTTTTTTTCAAATTATGTAGTTGAAGGGGAGTCGATGCTTCCGACTCTTGAAGAAGGAAATAAAGTCGTCGTCAATAAACTAGGGTATGACACGAGTGATTTAGAGAGATTTGACGTAATTGTTTTCCACGCCAATGAAAAAGAAGACTTTGTGAAAAGGGTCATCGGGCTGCCAGGTGATAAAATCGAGTATCGGGAGGATCGGCTGTTTGTTAATGATAAGAAAGTTTACGAACCTTTTTTGAAGCAGTACCGGGAAAAATCGCTTGGAGGCTACCTGACTGGTGACTTTACCCTTGAGGATTTGACAGGTGTGGAAAGGGTGCCGGAAGGAAAGCTGTTTGTCCTCGGAGATAACAGGCTCGGCAGCTGGGACAGCCGGCAATTTGGATTCATTAATGCTGACCAGGTCGTAGGCAAGGTCAATCTCCGTTACTGGCCGCTCGAGGAAGTGGATATATCATTTTAATGGAGAAGGGAAAGAAATGGAAGGACTCGGCAGATTTCGAGTCTTTTTTTATTTCTCTTATGTTAGAATAGTATCAATATTACGAAAACAGGGCGGAGATTTTATGCAGGGAACATTGCCGTTAATCAAAACAAAATTAATTGTTCCTAACTTGCAGGATCAATGGATTCGTCGTGCCAAATTTTCGAAAAAAATGAAAGCGATTACCGAAAAACCGCTGACAATTATCCAGGCCGGTGCAGGTTACGGCAAAAGCACTGCGCTAGCAATGTTTGTCAAAGATGAGAACCAGACGTGCTGCTGGTATACAATCACCTCATCGGATGATGATATCCTTCCATTCCTGTCTTACTTGACTGCCTCGATTCAAACCGTGTTCCCCGACTTTGGGCATGAATTGTCATCTTATACGAAAAAGATGGACCGTTACATAAGAGAAGAAGAACTAAGCATGCTTTGTTCAATTTTCATCAATGAAATCCTCCAAATACAAACACCGATTACCATCATCCTGGACGACTTCCATGCAATCGAACATTCCTATCATATCAATGTATGGGTTGAAAAATTGCTGGAGCATATGCCAGGCAACCTCCATCTAGTCCTCTCAACCAGGACGAGACCGGGGTGGAGAATCCTTGCGAAAATGAAAGTAAAAAATGAGCTGAACGAGCTTTCAAAAGTGGATCTGATTTTTGGCAAAGAAGAAATCGAATTATTGCTGTCCGACTATTATCAGCTTGAAATCACTGAGGAACAGATCGACCAGCTTTATGATATAACGGAAGGCTGGGTTATTGCGATTGGAATGATCGCCCAGCAAATTCCGCATTTACAGAGTCTTGACGAACTATTAGCAGAGCCTTCAAAATCGCTGGATGATTTATTCCAGTACCTTGTTTTTGAAGTGTTTTCAAAACAGCCGCCGATGATCCAGCAATTCCTTGAGCAAACAAGCATTTTCGAAGAAATAAGCACAGATGTATGTGATAACGTCCTCGGCATGAACGGATCAATTCAGATGCTTCAGCAGCTGACTGCGAAAAATTTGTTCATTCATCAGGTTGGAGACCATCAGTTCAGGTATCATGCATTGTTCCGTGAATTTTTGGAGGACAGGCTGATCATCAACCAGCCAGAGCAATACAAGCATCTGATGCTGAACAGTGCCCGCTACTTCGAAAGAAAGGGACTTTGGGAAGAAGCTTTATATTGCTATGAAAAAAACGGTCAATACGACGCAGCAGCGGCAATCATGAATGAACAGGGGATGGAACTGCTCGAGCGAGGAAAACTTGAGAATCTGAATGAGCGCCTCTCCAATATTCCTTTGCAGGAAAAAGTTCGCTACTGTACGCTTTTGTTCCTGGAAGGAGAAGTGTACCGGTACCGTTCATTATATAAGCAGGCAGAAGCTAGCTATGACCTTGCCATCCAAACAGCTGACAGGCTGGGTGACATGGAGTGGAAATCGAAGGCGCTCGAAGGGAAAGCGAAAATCTACCTCGATACAATTCAACCTCTCAAAGCGGAACGGATTCTTGCGCAGGCGATAGAACTTCGTGAAAAGGCGCTCGTTGAAGGTTCGGCGGAGGAAACGGGAAGGCTCTATCGACTGCTTGCTGAAAACCTGATCAATTCGGGGCAGGCATTGAAGGCGGAAAAATGGATCGAACGGGCAAGGGCAATGGGAGTTCCAATAATTGATGGCCATCTTGAAGCAAGGCTTTACCTGAGGACAGGCCGTTTTGAAGAGTCCAGGAGGATTTTAACCTCTGTAAAGGATGTCCATGAATCGGTTGATAAGCAGCTCTTGCCCCAATCGCATAGAGAGACAGATTTACTCCTCGCGCTTATTGAAGCTTTTACAGGAAATGGCGTTCATGCAAAGGCATTGTCTCAATCTGGAATCCAGCAAGGAATCAAAGTTCAGGCTCCATTTGTAGAAGCCTGTGGATGGATCAGAATGGGGCATGCTGTACAATTGATTGACCAGTATGACCTCCAGCTCGCTGAAAAGTGTTATGAAACGGCGCTCGATATCATGGGTCGCCTCAATATGGAAAGAGGGAAAGCAGAACCGCTCATGGGGCTCTGCATCCTTTATGGAAGCAGGCGTGAGTATGAACGGGCCGCGGAAGCGGGAAGAAAAGCGCTGCTGGAGACTGAACAGGTGAAGGATATCTGGCTTTCGGCATGGATTACGCTTTGCATGGCGATAGCCGCGATCCATAACAATAAGTTCCAGGAAGCCGTTGAGGATCTTCGGAATGCAGAGGAGCTTTTCCGCCAGTGCGGTGATGAATATGGGAAAATGCTGCTTTCGTTTTGGAAGTCATTTTTCCTTTTCACTATCAATGATGAGCAGGAATTCAAAGCTGCGTTCACCAGCTTTTTAAAATTGATGAAATCTGGAGGATATGAATTCTTCCTGAAGAAGCGGACTACTTTTGGGCCAAGAGATTTGCAGGTGTTCGCGCCAATGCTGATTGAAGCAGTAAAGAAATCGATTGTACCCTCGTATGCTGAAAAACTATTAGAGGATATGAAGCTACCACGTCTAAGTGCGCATCCAGGCTATACCTTGAAGGTCCAGACGCTCGGACAATTCAGGATTTGGCTTGGCGACAGGGAAGTAGAGGAAAGGGATTGGCAAAGAGGGAAGGCAAAAGAGCTTTTTCAGCTATTTTTGACAAAAAGAAACCAGTTCCTCATGAAAGAGGACATTTTCCAGATCCTCTGGCCGGAACACGAAGGAAAAAATGCTGACAGGGATTTCAAAGTGGCTTTGAATGCATTGAATAATGTACTTGAACCAGCCCGTAAGGCAAGGTCGACACCATTCTTCATCATTAGGGAAGGGACCGGGTACGGAATCAATCCACAGGCAGCGCTCGATGTAGATTCACAATTGTTCGAAGAGTGGGCAGAAGCTGGATTAGAAGAAAGAACTGTGGAGAAATCAATTGAGGACCTTGAAAAAGCCTTGTTTTTGTATAACGGTGACTTCTTGCCGGATCGAAGATATGAAGATTGGTGTATCAATGAACGGGAACGGCTGCTCGTCTACTTTTTGCGCAGCGCCGAGAAGCTGGCACAGCTTAGCGTAAGAAGGGAAAACTATGATTCTGGTATTCACTGGTGCCAGAAAATCCTCCAGAAAGACAGGACATGGGAAGAAGCCTATCGATTATTAATGTTTTGCTATTACCGGAAAAACAATCGGCCACAGGCAATCAAATGGTACAAAAAGTGCTGCGAAGTGCTTGAGCAGGAGCTTGGCGTTAGTCCACTTGAGCCAACAAGGCATATGTATGAGATGATCCTCGAGGGAAATAATCAGTAAATCTCTGCGGCCAGGAATGAAATACAGGAGGACGCTTAATGGAGAAAAAAAGTCAGATTCATAGTTCATTGAAAGTTTTACTTGTTACAGATATTGAAAGAGCAAAGGTGTTCTATTCGGATGTTTTAGGCTGCGAAGTTACGGATTGGTGGGTAATCCGGGATGATTTTACCGGGCTGGCAATAAAGCTGCTTCAGGCAAATGATCCCAAGGATGTCAAGCCAAATCCTCCTGCAAAAGGTGTGGAGCATGGTTTCGACGTTTATTGCTATGTAGAGGATTGGCAGTCACTTGATGAGCTTTATCTTGAATTCAAGGAAAAGGGCGCTGCCATCGCAATTGAGCCATGGGTTGATGAAAATAATGGTCCATGGAAGGAATTTGCAGTTAAGGACGTGGACGGATACTGCATTGCTTTTGGTGGCACAGATGGTTATTGAAGTTTCCCTATTAGACTCTAAACTGCAGTCAAAATCCGGTCGAAATAACTTTTGAGTATCAGCCACCTCGCAGGATAGGTGACGACAAAGTCCTCTATTGATTCATTTGAATACATCAGCAGGCAATCGACCTGCCTTTTATGCCGTCTTAAGTCATAGAGAAGGGCGTGCGGGATCGAATAATGTGGGTTCAGTTGATATGGATTCAACTTTATTGGCTCCATACCTTTTTCCTGGATATAATTCAGCAAAGCCTGTTTTTGAATTTCAATACTCTCATCACGTGAAAGATCGTTTATATGAATCTGTTCATTGATAAAATAGATACCTTTCATAGAAAATCCCCTCCATATTTTTAGGCAATTCAGTCTAATTATTGCCATAAAAATATGAGGGGATACTTTTTTTATCGAGCTCCGCCGTTATGGTCCTTAACTTTCTTCGATACCTTAAATAAAGTCCAAATAAAAATGACCATCAAGGCACTTTCACAGGCACTTACGCCGAGTTCGAACAGCAGTCTCCCTAAATCCTCAAGTTCGTTCAACCCATACATCTGAAGTTCTAAAGAAAAGAAGAATTTATAGCAACTATGGATGATAAATATAAAAGGAAACAAAGTCCAGAAAAATTTGTTTATACTCTGTGGTAAATGAAGAATCACATCTCATACCTCATTTTTATTGTTTTTTTAAGGCTCTTTTCGTAAACTTGTTTCTTTTACAACCAAAAGTAAAAATTGGTATATGGATTTTTATGAGTTTTAATCTTGTATTCCCTGTTCAGCAACCTCTTCGAAAAAAGCTCGAAGTTAAGAAGAATGTGTGATGGAAACAAAGGTCGAAAAACAACAATCTATGCGAAAACAGCCTCATTAACGATAGCGATATTTATAAATCAACCCTGCCAGAATACTAGCTGGAATGAATAATACATTCGACTGGAGGTTCATATGCAGGACCTCTTCCTGGACAGGCATTTTTTCAAACACTTCATTTTGTGACAACTTCTGTTCTTCCTTCAATTTCTTCATTTCTTTTATATACCTATACTGGATGGGTGTCATGATTGCAGTTGACACAATAAACAAGAACGCGAAAATGCTCCCTAGTATGACGAATACAGAATCCATGGCCGCTGCCTCCTTTGTGCTTCTTATATGAATACGGAATAATGTCCCAGTAAGTTTCATATAAACCTATACTCTACTGAATTTTCCACATGATTCAATTGAACTTTTCACTGGTTTAAGCTCAAAGGTCTTCAAGTTCCCCTGCCTTTTCAGGATTGGCAAAAGCTCTCTTGCCCGTGTAACTCATTTGTAACTGCAGTTACTTAAGATGATGTCAAAGCTTCGTGAGCTTTGTAATCATATTGAAGGGGGAAAGGAAATGAAAGCTGCAAAACGGAATATTGCTTTATCTTTTATCCTAATTTTTGTCTTGTTGTTTGCAAGTGCCTGCAGTGGATCGGGAACAGAGAAATCGGGAGGTACTGCAGGGAAAGATGGAAAAGACGAACCAAAGAATAGCGAACCGATCAAGATTGGTGTCCTTGCATCTCAAACTGGCGGACTTGAGGCTTATGGCAAGCAAACGCTCCGCGGATTCGAACTTGGGCTGGAATATGCGACTGACGGAACAAACGAAGTAGCCGGCCGTAAAATTGAATTCATCGTAGAAGATACGGAAACGAAACCGGAAGTGGCTGTCCAGAAAGCGACTAAGCTTCTTGAAGAAGATAAAGTTGACTTCCTTGTCGGGTCATCAAGTTCAGGTGACACTCTGGCTGTACTGCCATTAGCCGAGGAATATGAAAAGATCATGGTTGTTGAACCAGCGGTTGCAGACAGCATTACAGGATCTGAATTCAATGAATATATTTTCCGTACGGCACGTAACTCCTCGCAGGATGCAGTGGCAGGAGCTGCGGCGATTGCAAAGAAAGGCGTAAAGATTGCAACTCTTGCTCCTGATTACGCTTTTGGACGTGATGGTGTTGCGGCATTTAAAGAGGCTGCCGAAAAATTGGGTGCAGAGATCATTCATGAAGAATACGCAGATCCAGCTGCAACTGATTTCACATCTAATATTCAAAAGATTGTTGATAAAAAGCCAGATTACTTATTTGTAGTATGGGCCGGCGCTAATTCTCCATGGAACCAGATTGCAGACATGAAGGTCCAGGAAAAAGGAATTAAAATCTCAACGGGTGCTCCTGATATTGCTGCCCTTGCTACTATGCAGCCGCTGGTTGGCATGGAAGGCTTCACTGTTTACTACCATGATCTTCCGCAAAATGATATTAACAAATGGCTCGTCGAAGAACATAAAAAGCGTTTTAACGGTGAGCTTCCAGACTTATTTACTCCAGGCGGAATGAGCGCCGCAATGGCCATTGTAGAAGCACTGAAGAAAACAGAGGGAGATACCGACTCCAAGAAATTAATCAAAACGATGGAAGGGATGAGCTTTGATACGCCAAAAGGCAAGATGACTTTCCGTGAAGAAGACCATCAGGCGCTTCAGGCACTATACGCAATCAAGCTTGAGAAAAAGGATGGAGTAGATTATCCAGTTCCGGTCCTGATCCGTGAACTTTCTCCTGAAGAAACTGCTCCTCCTGTCCGCAACTAACAGCAATCATAATGAACTTCGGTAAACCAGCCGGAGTTCATTATGTTTTTTCAAATGGCTGATTTTCCGCAATCTCATTGGACTCATTTTAATCAAATCCAGGGTGGTGAACCAGATGACGGCAATTTTAGAGACAAAAGACTTGAGCATTACTTTTGGAGGCCATACGGCAGTGGATTCTGTCAGCATTGCGGTCCCACATAACCATTTTAAATCGATCATCGGACCGAACGGGGCAGGGAAAACGACATTCTTTAACCTCCTGAGCGGCCAGCTTATGCCGTCAAAAGGACAGGTCTTGTATAAAGGAAGCGAAATCACAAAGCTCTCTCCAACTAAAAGGACGAGGGCAGGGATCGGCAGGTCCTTCCAGATTACCAACGTATTCCCGAATCTGACCGTAATGGAAAATGTCCGGCTTGCTGTCCAGTCACATGCAGGTGTCCGCTATCAAATGCTGAAGCACTTCCGGTCTTTCGATAAATTCGAACAGGAGGCAGAAGAGTGGCTGAAGCTCGTTCTGCTAGATGACAAAAAGGATGCGCTCGCACGGAATCTTGCGCACGGTGAAAAAAGGAAGCTTGAGATCGCGATGCTGCTTGCCCTGAATACCGAGGTGCTCTTGCTAGATGAACCGACCGCGGGCATGTCGCTCGAGGAGGTGCCAGCGATCCTTGATGTAATCCGAAAAATTAAACAACGGGGCGATCGGACAATCATCTTGATCGAGCACAAAATGGATATGATCATGGACCTTTCCGATTCAATCATGGTGTTGTTCAACGGTGCCCTTCTGGCCGATGGAACACCTGAAGAAATAATGAAAAATGAAATGGTCCAGTCTGCATATTTGGGAGGTTTGCATAGTGAGCACACTGCTAAAGCTTGACCAGGTCGAAACGTTCATCGGCCAGTACCATATCCTTCAGGGTGTTTCATTTGAAGTGCCGAAGGGAGAAGTAACCGTCCTGCTGGGCCGGAACGGCGCAGGCAAAACGACTACCTTAAGGACGATCATGGGCTTGAACCAGGCTTCAAAAGGCTCGATTCAATATAAAGGGGGAGAGATCAAGGGATTGGCGACCTACTCAATCGCAAATCAAGGGATAGGCTACGTTCCTGAAGACCAGGGGATTTTTGCGGATCTTACAGTCGAAGAAAATATAAAGGTGGCCGTTAAAAAAGAAAATGATGAGACACGCCAGCGGCTGGATTGGATCCTTAATCTCTTCCCTGACTTGAAGAAGTTTTGGAAAAAGCCTGGCGGACTTCTAAGTGGCGGACAAAAACAGATGCTTGCGATTGCGCGGGCGTATGTCAACGACAATGAACTTCTGCTGATTGACGAGCCAAGCAAGGGCCTTGCACCGATCGTTGTCGAGAAAGTAATGGAATCGATCCAGCAAATGAAAGAAAAAACAACGATCATTCTTGTCGAGCAAAACTTCATGATGGCCAGCACGATTGGCGACAGCTTTTATATCATCGATGACGGCCGGACTGTTTCAAACGGTTCAATGAATATCCTTAGGGATGACGAAGAAATGCGCAGGAAATATCTCGGCATTGCATAGGGAAGGAGGAAGAAAGAATGGATGTGTTAATTAGCCTGAGCCTGAATGGCCTTGCCACTGGAATGCTGATCTTCCTTCTGGCCGCCGGACTGACTTTGATCTTTGGCTTGATGGATGTGCTTAATTTTGCCCACGGCGGATTATTTGCCTGGGGTGCCTACAGCGGCATCTGGATTTATACTTCCACAGGCAGTTTTCTAATCGGGATTATCGGAGCAATAATTGCTGGGATGATCCTTGGTATCGTTACCGAGCGCTGGATCATTAAGCCTGTTTACGGGAACCACGTCCAGCAAATTTTGATCACCCTTGGTTTGATGCTCGTTTTATCTGAAATGTTAAAAGTGGTTTGGGGACCGAACCAGATTTCGGCAACAACGCCAGACTACCTGTCAGGAAGCTGGGAGGTTGGCAACGTCATCATCATTAAATACCGCGCATTCATTATCGCAGTAGGATTTACGGTGTTCCTGCTCGTTCAATTCCTGCTTAAAAAGACAAAAATCGGCCTCGTGGTCCGTGCTGGTGTCATGAACAAGGAAATGGTCCAGTCGCTGGGCATCAACATCCAGAAGGTCTTCATGTTTGTGTTCATGATTGGGGCAGGCATGGCAGCCCTTGGCGGAATGCTTCTCGGACCATATTCAGGCGTCATTTATGCCGATATGGGCATGGAATTCGCGATCCTGGCGTTCATCGTAGTTGTTATCGGGGGAATGGGAAGCTTTTCTGGATCGGTTATGGCTGCGATTTTAGTCGGTCTGTCAGGGTCTTTCATGGCCTATTATGTCCCTGACCTTGCGCTGGCGGCAAATATGCTGCTGATGGCCGTCGTGTTAATTTTCAGGCCTCAGGGCTTGTTCGGGGCAAAGGGGTGAGCGGGCAATGACAAAAGTTTTTTCAAACAACCGGATGAATATTTTTTATATGATAGTGGCATTGTTTTTAGCTGTGCTTCCGTTTGTCTATGATTCAAGAAGCACGCTGATCCTGCTTTCTCAGGTATTCATCTTTGCTGTGCTGGCGATGAGCTACGATATACTGCTTGGCTATACAGGTATCGTCTCATTTGGCCATGCGATGTTTTTTGGAATTGGTGCCTACACGGTAGGCGTATTCATGAAACGATTTGAGCCCGAAACAAGCTACTTCCTGCTCGCTGTATTGGTAACAATTTTATTGACGGCGGTTGTCAGCTATATTGTCGGCCTGCTGACACTGCGGCTGAAGAGCCATTTCTATGCAATGCTTACAATGGCGTTTGCCGGGCTGTTCCTGGTCCTCGCTGAAAAATGGCGGACAGTCACTTATGGGAATGACGGTTTTACGTTCAGGGTGCCAGAGTTTTTGCGGGATCGGACAGACTTTTACTTGATATGCCTTGCTTCAATGGTGATTGTTTTCATTTTGTTAAAAAGGTTCACGAATTCCCCGCTCGGAAAGGTGCTCCAGGCAATCAGGGAAAATGAGCAGCGTACGGAATCACTTGGATACAGCGTTTTACAGTATAAGGTCATTGCCAGTGTCGTGTCAGGAGTACTGGCCGGCATAGCTGGGATTTTATATGCTGTTTCATTGCGATTTGTAAACACGAGTGTGTTCACGATGGATATCACGCTCGATGCTTTGCTGATGACGATCATCGGAGGAGTCGGAACGCTTGTCGGAGCCATCATCGGTGCGGGGATCATCGAGTTTTCACATCACTGGCTGACAGAGCTGGCAAAAGTCCACTGGATTTTCGAAAGATGGATCATCTTTTTCGGTATCATTTATATCCTGGCCGTCATGTTTTTCCCGATGGGCATCGTCGGTTCCTTGCAGAAGCTGAAATTCGGCAGGAAAAAAAAGACGTCCGCTCCGGTTAAATCAGAAGCGGTAAGCCAGGGTGATTCATGATGGTAACGAAGCAAGTCACATCATTCGTGCTTCGCTTCCAGCTCGCCGATATTGAAACGGACAGCGGCACAAAATGCTGGCGTGTCAAGGTCACCCATGTACAGGAGGAAAAAGAAGCATTATTTGATTCCGTCGAATCTGCGATGGAATTCATCAAGGAAATTGTGGGAGAGTCGTAGTTTTGCTGTTTACAATAACTGCGAAATCCTCAAGGCACTGCTGTTAAAAGCAGTGTCGCGGTTTTCAAGGAGGGAAGTACAGGTGCAAATTGGAATTGTCAGTACGGGGATTTATCTTCCTGAAACCTATATTACAGGTGCGGAAATTGCGAGATTGGCAGGAATTCCTGAAGCAGTTGTGGAAGAAAAGATGGGAATCAAGAAAAAGCCGGTGCCGGGACCAGGTGACCATACATGCGAGATGGGAATCAAGGCTGCCCGTATTGCAATTGACAAAGCAGGCATTGATCCGATGGGAATCGACCTCGTCATCTACATAGGCGAGGAATACAAGGAATATCCATTATGGACCGCAGGTATTAAACTGCAGGAAGAAATCGGCGCCAGGAACGCATGGGCTTTTGATGCCGCATTAAGATGCGGCACGACGGTCATGGCCTTGAAGCTTGCAAAAGGAATGATGCTATCAGATTCATGTATCAATACAGTCCTGCTTGCGGGCGGATACCGCAACGGTGATTTCATAGATTATCAGAATCCGAGGACGAGGTTCATGTACAATCTTGGAGCGGGCGGCGGTGCGATTTTATTGAAAAAAGGCCATGATGGGAATCTTCTGCTTGAAACAGAAATGATTACTGATGGTTCTTTTTCCGAGGATGTCGTAGTCGTGGCAGGCGGTACGAAAAATCCAATGTCTCGGGAGAATCTCGAGCGCGGACTGTACCAGCTCGATGTCCTTGACCCTAAGGGAATGAAGGAACGACTCGAGAAAAAGTCGATGGGTAATTTCCTTGATGTAATCAGGAACTCAGTTGAGAGAAGCGGTTATAAAGAACGAGACATATCCTACGTCGGCATGCTTCATATGAAGAGGTCCGCTCATGATTATGTTTTGCGGGAGCTTGGTCTGAAAGACACAAATTCAATTTATCTGGAAGATTACGGGCACATCGGCCAGATAGATCAGATTCTATCACTGGAACTGGCTGAAAAGTCAGGGAAGCTGAAGGATGGCGATATAGCCGTGCTCGTCAGTGCTGGGATCGGCTATGCCTGGGGAGCAACAACCATACGCTGGGGGAAGGGTGAGTTGTAATGGAAACAACGGTAGTTGAGATTAAAAAAATTGATTTGCCCAACGGGGAGACAATCGCTTACCGGGAACGGGCTGGCGGCGTCAAAAACGTGCTTTTGATCCACGGCAACATGACATCATCCAAGCATTGGGATTTGCTGATTGATGAAATGAACCCTGAGTATAAGATTGTTGCTCTCGATTTGAGAGGGTTTGGTGAATCAAGCTACCATAAGCCAATCATGTCGATCAAGGATTTTTCTGACGATGTAAAACGGTTCGTGGATGAGATTGGCCTGAAGGATTTTTCAGTCATTGGCTGGTCCACAGGCGGGGCAGTTGGAATGCAGTTTGTCGCGGATAACCCTGGATTATGCGACAAGCTTGTTCTGCTCGCGTCAGCCTCCACACGAGGATATCCATTCTTTGGAACAAGCCCTGAAGGTTTGCCGGATGTGAACAACAGGCTTGTGACTTATGAGGATGTAAAAGCGGATCCGGGAAAAACAATCGCCGTCCAAACAGCTTACGACCAGGAAAATCGAGGGTTTTTAAAGGCAATGTGGAATATGCTTATCTATACCCATCGCCAGCCCGTAGAAAGCCATTATGATGAGTATGTCGATGATATGCTTACCCAGCGCAATCTGGCAGAAGTCTATTATTCTCTTAACACATTTAATATCAGTGCTGTCAATAATGGATTGAAGGAAGGCACTGACCAGGTGAAAGACATAAGAATTCCCGTACTCGTGCTCCGTGGCGATCGAGACCTAGTTGTCACAGAGCGAATGACAGCTGAGATTGTCGAAGATTTTGAGGGCCGCGCTAGATTTGTGGAATTGAAGGATTGCGGACATTCGCCGTTAGTGGATGACTTAGAGCAGCTGCAAAAGGAAATTGAAGGATTTTTAGCTGAATAGGAAGGTGCTTTTATGAGATTGAAAGATAAAGTAGCAATTATTACAGGAGCCGCGAACGGAATCGGACTCGCGGCGGCCAAGACTTTTGCGGTTGAAGGCGCAAAGGTGGCGATGGCTGATTTTGACGAGGCAACAGGTTCCCAGCGTGCCGCAGAATTAACGGAAGAAGGCTTTGAGGTCGCCTTTTTTCAGGTGAACGTCGCTGACCGAAGCAGCGTCGATACAATGGTCCAAAGCGTTCTGGGCAACTTTGGCAAGATTGATATTTTAATAAACAATGCTGGCATCACCAGGGACGGGATGCTCCACAAGCTTGCAGTTGAGGACTTCCAAAAGGTCGTTGACGTCAACCTGACTGGTGTGTTCAATTGCGCCCAGGCTGTAGTGCCAGCCATGGTCCAGCAAGGTTCCGGGAAGATTATCAATACTTCCTCTGTATCCGGGGTGTATGGAAATGTCGGGCAGACCAACTATGCTGCCACAAAAGCAGGCGTCGTCGGGATGACAAAGACCTGGGCAAAAGAACTGGGCCGCAAAGGGATCAACGTCAATGCAGTAGCACCAGGCTTCATCGAAACTGGCATGACTGCCAAAGTACCTGAGAAAGTACTAGAGCAAATGAAGATGCTCGTCCCGCTTGGAAGACTCGGATTGCCCCAAGACATCGCAAACGCCTACCTATTCCTGGCGTCAGACGAATCCAATTATGTAAACGGCACCACCCTCCATGTAGATGGCGGTATCATGATGTAATTTAAAAAAGTGCACTCGTTGCGCTTTTTTTATTTGGGATTGAGAGTGGGCTTAAGAAAATTTATTATAACTATTAAACCGGGATTAAAGCTGCTTGATTACTTGGGTCAATCTCAGAAGAGCAGAAATAATCACTGGTTTGGAGGGAGAGCATTGCAAATTAGCTTTACTTTCAGGACTTACACACCACCTCGTTTAATTACCAAACAATAAAAGGTTAAATCGCCCGCAAAAGTGGTAAACAGTAATTAAAAAATGAACGAGGTGCTGTACATGGAAGAAGCAAAGCAAAAATACTACTTTAACATAGAAAGCGGCGAGGTATTGGACAAGCCTGCTGAGCCTGAGGGCCATTTTACCCTATTCGCCACCGGAGAGGAAATCAAGGATTTCCGCGAATACCTTAGAGAAAACTATAAAGCGGATTGGGCGACTTTTGGCAATGCGCATCTTCCTTTCAACGAACCGGATCGGGAACATGCTGAATATGACAATACGATGAAAGGAATTTACGCGATGGTCTATAAGCTTGGCGATGCCGAAGCAAAGAATCATGTGAAAAACATGGGAATTTTAACAGAGGACGAGTTCAATAGATATTAAATGGAGGACATCATAGCCAGAGGCTGTGGTGTTTCTTTATGGCTGTTTCCGGCATAAAATGTTGTTTTTCGAACAAAGAAAACTGTAACTATCCTGTAACTCTCATTTTCTAAAATGGATTTATCAAGAACGAGAGAGGGAGAGATTGCGGTGAGGTGTGAGCTCGATTGGCTGGAATCAAGAGCGAGATTGACACCGGAGGCTGCAGCAATTGCTGATGCCGAGTCGAATCAAGCCTGGACTTATAAGGAAGTCAACGATCGGGCTAAAGCAATCGCGATTTGGCTGCAGGAAGAAGGGGTTAATAAGGGAGACAGGGTCGCTCTGCTGGCGCCGAACGGGATTAGTTATTTTGATTTGCTGTTTGCATGCGGTAAGATTGGCGCTATTTTTGTTCCGCTTAACTGGAGGCTGTCCGTTGATGAAATAGCCTATATTATAAAAGATAGTGAGCCAAGTATTTTGGCCTTTCATTCTAATTTTGCAAAGGAAGTAACAATGATCTGGGAGCAGGAGGAGCACTGCATTCCCATTGATGGGTCACGTTATAAAATGCTGATTGACCAATGTGCCGGCCTGCAATTCAAAAATGAAACAGTGGTTGAAGAAGACCCGCTTGCGATGATTTATACAGGGGGGACGACCGGAAACCCGAAAGGGGCGGTCCTGTCCCACCGTGCGATCATCTGGAATGGTATCTCAACGATTGTGAGCTGGAACCTGACGCATGAAGACAGGACGGTGACATATTTGCCGCTGTTCCATACAGGCGGATTGAATGCTCTTTCGATCCCGATCCTGATGGCTGGCGGAACGGTTGTGCTTGCGAGGGACTTTATCCCGGAGAAGGCTATTGAGAATTTAATAAAGTTTAAATGTACAATCGTCCTGTTCGTCCCGACGATGCATCATATGCTTGTAAAATCGAAACTCTTCCACAAAGCAGAATTCAGGGATATGAAAATATTTTTATCAGGAGGCGCGCCTTGCCCGCTCGAAATCTACGAAGCGTTCAAGCAGAAAGGAATGGCGTTCAAAGAGGGATACGGACTTACGGAAGCGGGCCCGAATAATTTTTATATTGACCCTTCTGAAGCGGATGTGAAAAGAGGGTCTGTCGGCAAGCCGATGCTGTTTAATTCGGTAAAAATATTAAATGAGGACGGCAATGAAACTGGACCAGGAGAGGTTGGAGAGCTTGCGATTCAAGGAAATCACTCATTCTCGTACTACTGGAAAAATACTGGTGCGACTGATGACACGTTAAAGGATGGATGGCTGATTACAGGTGACCTCGCCAAAAGAGACGAAGATGGCTATTACTACATTGTCGGCAGGAAAAAAGAAATGATCATCACGGGCGGAGAAAATGTCTACCCTCTTGAAATCGAGCACTGGCTTTATTCGCACCCTTCGATTCAGGAAGCAGCCGTGATTGGGGTACCGGATGAGAAGTGGGGTGAAGTAGTTACCGCTTATGTGGTTTTGGAGGAGGGGCTCTCCCTTTCTGAGGATGACGCCAAAGCTTATTGCAGGCAGAAGCTTGGAGGCTATAAAGTTCCAAAACAAATATATTTCATTAACCGGATGCCCAAAACTCACATCGGGAAAATCGACAAGAAGCAGCTGAAGGAAGACGCACTGGTTAAAAAGCAGAAACCAGTTAGCTAATAAACAGGATTTTGGAATATATGAGTATTTTCAGGAATATCCGTACTTGATTTCGGAATATATATAGGGAATATCCACTTCAAACAGCATCTGAAGAAAAGGCATTTCAGCCGGCATCTGCCGACCGGAATGCCTTTTCTTTTATAAATAAGCACAAAACAATATTAAACATAAACAGCAAGGATAAAAGCAGCAGAACCCCATTAAACGGCAACAGTGCTGCTGCAGGCGGAGCAAGACTGGCGCCGATTAAAAGAATGAATGAATAGAGCGAAAGTGCTTTGGCCCGCTGGCTGACGCCGAAAAAGCCTATCAACGTAATCACGGTCGGGATGACCAGCGAGATGGATGAGACAAATAAAATAGAAAACACTACCAAAGCTTCTGTTGTGTGAAAAAAAAGCAGCAAGGCAGCGCTTGAAGAACCGATGGCCAATCCGAAAATCAATGTCTTTAGCTCTCCCCATTTTTCGATCAATTTTCCTGTGAAAAGAGATAAGGTAGCTCCAATCAATCCAACAAGGCGAATCATCAGCAAATCGGACGCAGGCCCGGAGAAAAATCGGCCGATGGCATCATAAAAGGCAATGATCGCAAAGAGAAGAGAAAAAGTGATCATATAGCACTTTCTCAAGCGAGGATCATTCAGTAATTCAAAAAAGATTCGCGATAAAGGTTTTCTGTCCACGGCTTGAGCGGGTGATTCTGAAAGGACAATAAAAGCAGTGACAAATAGAATGAAATAGACCGCGGAGAAAAAAATATAGACGCTGTTCCAGGAAAAAAGATTGGCTAGGAAGTCACTGGCGACCTGGCCAAAGATTCCGGCGATCAAAAAGCCAGTATTGATTAAAACCACTAGAATCGTTCTTTGACGGAAAGTAAATAAATCGTAAGAATAAGCGAATGCGACTGAGGCGAAGGTCGCAAGAGTCATCCCTTGCAGCGATCGGGTAATCCACAGGCTGATTGAACCGGCTGAAAAGCCGACAGCAAGCGTAGTCAGAGCCGATGCTAAAAGACCGAAGACAAGGATTTTCCTCCGCCCTGTATAGTCTGATATAGGTCCAAACGACAACAGTCCGCAGGCATAGAATAGGGTGAACAGCCCGCCAGCCATGACAACATGGGATTCAGTAATTGCCAGATCTTCTGCTAACAAGGAATAGATGGGAATCAACGTATAAATATTGCTTGCGACCATGATCGCGCTAATTGTAAGCAAGATTGCCACT
The DNA here is from genome assembly GCF_023715485.1 of Mesobacillus subterraneus. Lineage (GTDB taxonomy): Bacteria > Bacillota > Bacilli > Bacillales > Cytobacillaceae > Mesobacillus > Mesobacillus subterraneus_B. The sequence continues at coordinate 187,937 of NZ_JAMBOF010000001.1, forward strand.
TTATGAAAAAATGTCATTGATTTCACGTTCATCACCTGCCAACAATAACATATGCTTCCGCCTATCATTTTGCAGGTTGTTTGGGAAAAATTAACGGGCGCATTGCTTCCAAAAAGGGAGGCAAAAAAGGTATAATTATTATTATACAGAACAATTGTTTGGCGAAAAGAAGACTATTCAAAGGCGCAAAAAAGCTGGCGCCTTTTCGACTTTTATTTTATAAAAATTAGTATGCTATCATCAACATAAGAGATTAATATTTTAACAGGGAGAAAGGGGAAGTCAGATGTCTGTGCGTATGGTACTAGGACGCTCGGGGAGCGGGAAAACCGAGCTGATCATTAAAGAAATAAAGGACAGGCTAATCGCTGACCCGCAGGGCGATCCGGTCATTTATCTGGTTCCTGAACAAATGTCGTTCTTATCCGAATACAGATTATCCACTGACCCTGAGTTAGGCGGAATGATTCGGGCCCAGGTATACAGCTTCCCGCGTCTGGCATGGAGAGTGCTTCAGGAAACCGGGGGATTCACGCGCCATCATTTGGACAGCGTCGGGATCAGCATGATGATCCGCAAGATTATCGAGGATAAAAAGGATAATTTGAAAATTTTCCAAAAGGCCGCTGATAAAAATGGCTTTGTCCAGCAAATGGAACAGATGCTGATTGAATTCAAGCGGTATGCCATTACACCTGAGGAAATCGGCGGAAAGATGGACGGCAGCACCGAGGGTAATAAGGCTCTTAAGGATAAAATCCACGACCTGGAGCTTGTTTACCGTCAATTTGAAGATGAGTTGTATGGCAAATACATCGACTCAGAAGATTACTTCAGGCTGCTTGCCGAAAAAGTGCCTGCTTCCCAGTATTTAAAAAACGCGGAAGTGTATATTGATGGATTTTACAACTTCACACCTCTAGAGTTGATGATCATTGACCAATTGATCGGCACATGCAAAAGAGTAACGATCGCGCTGCCAGTTGATAAGAATTTTAATGATGAACAGCCTGATGAACTGCATTTGTTCCGGGTCACGGGTGAAACGTGTCAAACCATCCATGAGATGATTAAGACAAAGGGGTATGAGCTGGAGGAAGAAGTCGTTTTGACTGGCCAGAGACGCTGGCAGGATGAATCGCTTAGGCATCTTGAAAGAGAGTTTGATTCGAGGCCGGCAGTCAGATTTCAAGGAGATGCTGCAATCCATATTACACAAGCTGCAAACAGAAGGGCCGAATTGGAAGGGGTTGCCCGGAAAATCCGCGGACTTGCAAGGGAGGAGGGCTATCGGTACCGTGATATTGCTGTATTCATGAGAGGAAGCGAATATCGTGAAGTGCTTGAGACGATCTTCGATGATTATGGACTCCCTTACTTTATCGATAAGAAGAGGAACATGCTGAACCATCCGTTGATCGAGCTTGTCCGTTCAAGCCTGGAAACGGTATTGGGCAATTGGCGTTATGAACCGATTTTCAGGGCAGTAAAAACGGACCTGCTGTTTCCTGAGGGATCAAATATAAATAAAAAGCGTGAACAGATGGATGTTCTTGAAAACTATGTTCTCGCGTATGGTATCCAAGGCGAAAAATGGACGAAAAAGGAACGCTGGAAATATAGAAGAATCAGAGGCCTTGAATATGACGGCGCTGTCCAGACAGATGCCGAAAAACAGATTGAAAAGGAATTGAATGACCTGAGACTCTTGATTACCGCACCGCTTCTGCGAATGGCGCGCCGCCTGAAGAGGGCAGATAATGGGAGAAAGCTTTCCGAGGCTGTTTATTTATTCATGGAGGAGCTGGACATTCCAGCTAAGCTTGAGCTCTGGAGACTGGCTGCTGAACAGGAAGGAAGACTTGTTGAAGCGAGAGAGCATGAACAGGCTTGGAACGCCGTTATTGACCTGCTCGACCAGTTTGTTGAGATGCTTGGAGATAGCAAGGTAGCTCCTAAGCAATTCGTTTCGATTCTTGATGCCGGTTTCGAATCGCTGAAGTTTTCGCTAATTCCGCCGGCGATTGATCAGGTGCTCGTCGCTGACCTTGAAAAGACCAGGCTCGCCGACATCAAAGTAGCATTTATCATTGGGGTCAATGAGGGAGTCCTTCCTGCGAAGATGACCGAGGATGGAATTTTCGGGGATGACGACCGGGAGCTTTTACAATCAAAAGGAGTAAAGCTTGCGCCGGGAAGCAAAACGAAGCTGCTTGATGAAAATTTCATTGCCTATAAGGCTTTTGTTACGCCTTCTGAGCAGCTTTATATCAGCTATCCAATCGCCAATGAGGAAGGAAAGGCATTGATGCCTTCTTCTTTCATCAAGAGGATGTCAGATCTTTTCCCAGAGCATCAACGCCATTTCTTCCTGCCAGATCCGTCGGAATTGCCCGAGCAGGAACAGCTGGAATACGCTGCAGGTGAAAATGTCGCCTTATCCTATTTGACTTCCCAGCTTCAGCTGAAAAAACGCAACTACCCTGTCTATGATTTGTGGTGGGATGTGTACGATTACTATATGAAGAACCATCGCTGGGCGGATACTGCCCGCAAGGTACTTTCCAGCCTTTTTTACGAAAATCGGGCAAAGCAGCTATCAGAAGCAGTCACAAAGGAGCTCTACGGAGAGCAAATCGAAGCAAGCGTATCGCGGATGGAGCTTTTCAACAGCTGTCCGTTCTCACATTATGTCCAGCATGGATTGAAGCTGCGAGACAGGCAGATATTCCGACTGGAGGCACCGGACATCGGAGACTTATTCCATGCGGCATTAAAAGAAATCGCCGAAACGGTAATGGAACAAAACCTGAGCTGGGCCAAGCTGACGAGAGCCCAGGCTGAGGAGCTAGCCCGTGATGCGGTGCAAAAACTAGCACCGAAATTGCAGAATGAAATTTTGCTCAGTTCGAACAGGCACCATTATATCAAGCAGAAACTGCAAAGTATTATCAGCCGTGCATCACTGATGTTAAGTGAACATGCGAAGGTCAGCGGGTTCTCCCCCGTTGGTCTTGAGCTCGGCTTTGGCCGCCAGGGAAAGCTGCCGCCGCTAGCGTTTTCACTGAAAAATGGCACGAGGATGGAATTGATGGGCCGTATCGACCGAGTCGATAAAGCAGAGGATGACCATGGTGTTTACCTAAGGGTTGTCGACTATAAATCTAGTGTGAAGGATGTCAATTTGACAGAGGTTTATCATGGAGTAGCGCTGCAGATGCTCACCTATCTGGACATCATCATCACCCATTCTCCATTATTGGTAGGAAGGCAGGCAGATCCTGCTGGAGTCCTGTACTTCCATGTCCATAACCCGATTGTCAATGCTTCCAAAATGCTTACGATTGAAGAAATAGAAGAGGAAATTCTCAAACGCTTCAAAATGAATGGACTGCTTCTTAACGATGAGAATGTCATCAGGCTAATGGACAAGAGTATGGACACAGGAAGCTCACAAATCATTTCCGCTGGTTTTAAGAAGGATGGAAACCTCCTTAAAAGCTCGAAGGTTGCCAGCAAGGAAGACTTTGATAATCTGAGACAATTCGTGCGGCAAAAGTATGTGGAAACTGGAAACGGCATTGTCAGCGGGATCGTGGATGTTTCACCTTATAAACTCAAAGACCGCGCACCATGTACATTCTGTTCCTTCAAGCCAGTATGCCAGTTTGACCAGGCAGTGGAATCGAATGACTTCAGGAAGCTGCCGGTCATCAAGAAGGACGATTTGCTTGAAGTGCTTCGCCATGATGAAAGCCTTAAGGCAGATGATGGTTTGCCTGTAAGTTCTGATAGATTAGAGGAAATAAAGAAGCTCGATATCCTGGCATCAATCGGAGAGGAGGAAGAGGATCTTGGCTAAAATGAATATACCGCCTGTACCGGAAGGGGCAACCTGGACGGAGGATCAATGGAAGGCGATCATGGCATCGGGGCAGGACATACTTGTCGCGGCAGCGGCCGGCTCTGGGAAGACAGCGGTGCTGGTGGAAAGAATCATAAAGAAAATTACTTCAGAGAACAATCCGATTGATGTCGATGAGCTGCTCGTAGTGACGTTCACCAATGCCTCGGCTGCGGAAATGCGCCACAGGATTGGGGAGGCACTGGAGAAAGCGATTGACAGCAACACGAGTTCAGTCCATTTAAAAAAGCAGCTCAGCCTGTTGAACAGGGCATCCATTTCTACTCTCCACTCCTTTTGCCTTGATGTGATCAGGAAGTACTATTATCTAATAGATGTCGATCCCGGTTTCAGGATTGCCGATGAAACTGAGGGTCAGCTATTAAGGGACGAAGTCATTGAGGATCTTTTTGAAGAAGAGTATGGGAAGGATGGAAACCAGCCATTTTTCAACCTTGTCGATGCTTTTACCAATGACCGCAGCGACGAAGGATTGAAGGATATCATCGTTGACCTGTTTGATTTTGCAAGGTCAAACCCATCACCGGATGTATATCTCGATTCGATTGTATCCATGTATGATGCGGCAGGCAGCACGACCATTGAGGAACTACCTTTTATGAAGGTGCTGATGGCAGATATAGAGCTTCAGCTCCAGGGAGCAAAGCTGCTTCTCGCACAAGGCTTGGAGATTGCAAAAATGCCTGGAGGCCCTGCGCCGAGGGCAGTGAATTTTACAGAGGACCTCCATGTTGTTGTTACCTTGTTAAATGCCAAAGAACAATCTTGGTCTGAGCTTTATGATGCCATCCAGCTTGCAAATTTCGGCCGTGCAAAGATGTGTAAAGGCGACGATTATAATAAAGATCTTGTCGATAAGGCTTCCAAGCTTAGGGACAGGGCAAAGAAAATCGTTCAGGATTTAAGGAGCGAATTGTTTTCCAGAAGGTCGGAGAGTTTCCTGAAGGATATGCAAGAGATGAAACCTTTGATTGCAGTCCTGATCGACCTTGTAAAGGAATTCTCTCGCCGTTTTGAAGAAGTGAAGCAGGAGCGCGGGCTTGTTGATTTCTCTGACCTCGAGCACTACACGCTTGAAATCCTGGCTGCCCAATCTGGCATTGAAGGCGAATTACCGTCAGCTGAAGCAACACCTTCAGAAGCAGCGCGTGCTTACCGGAAGAAATTCAAGGAAGTGCTTGTAGATGAATACCAGGATACGAATTTGGTCCAGGAAGCGATTCTTCAGCTTGTAACGGCGGATGGTGAAGCAACCGGGAACCTGTTCATGGTTGGCGATGTGAAACAGTCGATCTACCGCTTCCGTCTTGCCGAACCTAAACTGTTTTTAGGCAAATACAACAGATTCACCGCTGATGGCGAGCAGTCTGGCTTAAAAGTCGACCTCGCGAAGAACTTCAGGAGCCGCAGCGAAGTACTTGACGGGACGAATTATCTATTCAAACAGATCATGGGCGTCAAGGTCGGTGAGATTCATTATGATGAAAACGCTGAGCTGAAAAAAGGAGCCCCATATCCAGAGGATGAACAATTCCCTGTCGAGCTTTTGCTCATTGATAGGGGCGAAGGAAGTTCATCAGAAACAGAGTCGGCTGAGGAGAGTGAAACAGCAGCCAGTGAATTCGATGCTGATGACCTCGAGCAATCGCAGCTTGAAGCAAGGCTGATGGCGAAGCATATTAAAGATATGGTTGAGGAGCGCCGGGGAGTCTATAATCCAAAAACGAAAACCTCGAAGCCTGTCAATTATCGGGATATTGTCATCCTGCTCCGCTCGATGACATGGGCGCCGCAAATCATGGAAGAATTCAAGCAGCAGGGCATCCCGATCTATGCGAATCTGTCGACTGGTTATTTCCAGGCAACAGAAGTGGCGGTCATGCTTTCATTGCTGAAGGTGATTGACAATCCATATCAGGATATCCCGCTTGCTGCTGTCCTCAGATCGCCGATTGTCGGCTTGAACGAAGAGGACTTGGCAGTAATCAGAATCAGCCAGAAACGAGGCGCCTTCTATGAAGCGCTGACCACTTTTTGCATGCAAAAGCCAACAGCGGATAATGAAGAATTGTATGAGAAGACAAGCCAGTTCTTTGATCGCTTGAAGTCATGGAGAACAGCTGCAAGGCAGGGCTCTGTTTCCGATTTGATCTGGCAGCTCTACAGGGAGACTCGTTTCTTTGATTTTGCCGGGGGAATGCCTGGCGGCAAGCAGCGCCAAGCAAACCTGCGTGCTCTTTATGACCGAGCCAGGCAATATGAGGCAACCACCTTCCGTGGACTGTTCCGCTTTTTGCGCTTCATCGAACGGATGCGTGAACGCGGCGATGATCTTGGCGCAGCAAGGGCACTTGGAGAGCAGGAGGATGTTGTCAGGATCATGACAATCCACAGCAGCAAAGGTCTTGAGTTCCCAGTTGTATTCACAGCTGGTCTCGCAAGGCATTTCAACACGATGGATCTGAAGAAGTTTTATATGCTGGATAAAGAATTTGGCTTTGCTGCTAAATATATCAATCCTGAAAAACGCATTTCCTATCCTTCGCTCCCTCAGCTTGCCTTCAGACGGAAGCATAAGATGGAAATGCTCGCCGAGGAAATGAGGGTGCTGTATGTTGCCCTGACGAGGGCAAAGGAAAAGCTCTACTTGATTGGTTCTGTTAAGGATGCTGAAAAAATGATCAGCAAGTGGCAGGACGAAGCAAGCCGTCCGGAATGGCTGCTTGATGAGTACTTAAGAGCGTCAGCCACAGGGTTTATTGATTGGATTGGCCCTGCAGTCATCCGCCATAATGATTGCGAATCAATAAGGGGAGGCGAATCCAGTCTTCATCCAGCACTTGGTGAGGAAATCAGCAGACACCCGTCGAGCTGGAGAATCAAAACGATCACAGCTGAGGAAGTCGCTTCGTATGCAGAGGAGAAAACAGAAGAACATGAAAGCTTGTTGGACCTTGTCGCTGCTGGAAAACCGGTGAATATGGAATCCGATATGGCAGAAGCTGTGTACAATCAGCTTTCTTGGAGCTATCTTTACAAGGAAGCGGCGCACCACCGCTCCAAGCAATCGGTGACTGAACTAAAAAGGAACCATGAAGCAAGGGATGAGGAAAGCGGCACGCAGATCGTCCGCCGTTTTACAAAACCAATCCTCAACAGGCCAAGATTTATGCAGGAAAAGAAACTGACACCAGCGGAACGAGGTACGGCCATGCACATGGTCATGCAGCACATCGATCTTACTGAGTCTGTAACTGAAGCCTCACTTGAACTCCAGCTTGAACAAATGGTCAAGAAGGAACTGCTTTTCCCAGAGCAGAGAGACGCGATCGAGAAAAAGTGGATTCTTGCCTTTTTTGAAACCGAAATCGGAAAACGGCTCATGAATGCCCAGAAGGTCCGTCGTGAAGTTCCATTTTACCTTGCCTTGCCAGCGAGGGAAGTGTATCCAGACTGGCAGGGTGAAAATGAACCCATTTTCATCCAGGGGGTTGTCGACTGCATCTTCCAGGATGAAAAAGGAACAGTCTTGCTCGACTTTAAGACAGATGGTATCCATGACCGCTACAAAGGCGGTTTTGAACAGGCAAGTCCCATCCTGGAAGAACGCTACCGAATCCAGCTCAGTTTGTATGCTAAAGCGATCGAACAAGTCTGGAAGCAGCCGGTAGATGAGAAGTATCTGTACTTCTTCGATGGAGGCCACCTTTTGGAGCTGGAAGTACTATAATATTATGAAATAAAAAAACCGGTCAGATGTGAACAATATTCCTGACCGGTTTTTTTATATATGCATGAAGAGAGTAAAGATGACTTGGAACTTGATCCAGTGGGGAGGGAATCACCCAATGGCGAAGAAAAAACAAATTGGAACGTGTGAATTATGCTGAAGGGAAGAGGTAGAAGTAACCGTTCACCATCTGACTCCAAAGGAAATGGGAGGCACCTTCATGCCAACGGCAGACCTCTGTATCCCTTGCCATAAACAAATTCATGCTCTGTTCACCAATGAGGAACTCGCAATGAATTTGAGCACGGTGGAGATGTTGAAACAGCATCCGGACATACAAAAATTTTTGAAGTGGATAAAAAAACAGCCTTCTACAAGGCTGCCGAGGATTTCAAAATCTAATGATCGGAAACAAAAGAAGCGTTAGTTATTTCCGACTGTCGGCTGGTCAATCAGATTGGCATCAAGCACATTGCTGGCACTGAATCCATTATTGGTGATGATGAATCCGCCTGTATTGAAGCCACCCTGGCCAGCTACTGTTTTTGAATTGCTTTTTGGCGAGATGAACAGCGTGTCACCAAACTGCACTGTCCCGCCGCCAACATTCACTATTTGTACAGGACCAATAATTGCTGGCATTTTGAAAACATCCTTTTCTGCCTTTATTTATTTTTCAATTGCGGTTACGGCTACCGCTACCGCTTTTTTTTTATCGACACATGGCCATATGCTAATCAACATGATTCCTTCGCGGCAGGAGCTGGCGTATGTGCTTAACCCGCGCTTCCATGGAAATATGGCGACTGTTCCCAATGTGGACGACCGATGAGGAGGAGGCACCCATGATGCCAATATTCCTTACCTTTAAAACTGGATTGAGGTTCTGGGTTGAGCCGTTGAGACTTTCAGTCATCGGTTCAAAAGGAATCGCTTCAGAAAAAATGGGATAAGCGCCAAAACTGCCTTCGTTTGTATAAAAGATTTCGGCTTCGCGCTGAACGGCAATCGCTCTTGAGATCCCGCAAATCTGTTCTGAATCTCCAATTTGGAAGATGGAGGAGAAAGATACGGAGTCCACTTTTATATGGTCCACACACGCTATTCTCTGGAGCATAGCGATCACGCATCCGGTGACAGCGGAACAAACGGTCCGATAATCAGTGATTCTGCTGGTGTATCGAAGGTCGCTGCCAGCTGGATCGTCTCAGCATCCCCAACCATCAGCAGTGAGGAACTGGATACCCCGATGACCCTGATGTCGCCGACACAAATATCACGGTTATAAACTTGGAAATTCATTCTGAGCTTCCTTCCTTCACTTTGTCTGGCAGGTTTTTCAGGAACAGGAATACACCATTCTGGATTTCTTGCATAAGGAGGCCTATCACTTGTTCATTTAGTTCAGGGCTGAATTCAGTACCTCGATGATTGGTGGATTGTTCTTTTATATGTGCGGCCACCCTGCCTGACAGTTGTTTTTTTATATCTTCTTTTATGAAAGTAAAATATGAATCATCAACATTGATGCCGAGCTTCTTTTGGGCATCCCGGTAAATACCCTCTAAATCTGTTTCGAGATAGTGGTTAAGAGCCGTTTCGATTTCGATGGTTCTTTTGAACAATTGCTTCGGCGGGACAGGGACATTCACAGCTTTCTGATCAACGGTGAAGTCCTCGATTCCATCCAGTTCAGTTGGATTCAAGCCAATATTCAATGTGCCTTCAAGCGTTTCTACCTTCAACTGGTCGAATTTATACTCGATATTTCCGATTTGAACCGGTGGCCGTTCCTTCAAGACAGCAATTTCCTGCTGCAGCTCCTGGACCAGCTTCTCCAATCTGGCTGTTTTTTTGCTCTGGTGTTCCACATACAAGTGCAGCCTTTTTATATACTGATAGAATTCCGCATCCAAACGAATCACCTCGTCTTCAACCAGTTATTTTGAACTCTCTGACGATTAAAGGACCGGAGCCTGCAATGGAACAGCTGGTGACTCAAGTGTGTTGGAAACTCCTGTAAACCCACTTGAGGCTTGGCTGGGATGCATAGCTTGAGGTGCAGGTCCTGTAAATCCTCCGGTATTGTATAGATAAGATACAGGCTTGATCATTCCAGCGCTGCCAATTTGCAGAACAGAAGAGTTTGTAATTCCATTAATCTTTAACATATTAATATGAATGGATTGCTGTATATAGAAATTCATATTGAATCACCCGCATTATACATTTAAATAATTTCCTTGATCGACTGCATCCGGGTCATAGGTGTTTGTCGAGCTTTGGTTATTGTACACAGTCAATCCGTCCCCGGTATTGAATGAACCAGCTCCTGAAAAGGTTTTAGCGTTGGAAACCGGGCTGATACTGTATACGTCGCCAATATGGAAGACAGAACTGTTACCGAGCGAAATGACCTGAGCGACCCCAACAATTGCTGGCATAAGCAACACCCTTTTACTTGGATTTCTTTATTAGTCTATGTGCCCACCCAGAGAATGTGATTAATATGCCTATATCGAATCAACAAAGAATGTTATATAACAGATAAAAAAATATATAACAGTTATGGAAATATGGTAAAATATTTATATATTTTGAATTTTCATACGGGAGGCAGAATCATGAACGTTCCATTGCTGTTGAACCAGTTTCTTGATCGTGCGGTGTCATTATATGGAGACAAGAAAGCTATTTTTTCTGAGGACAAGGCGCTTACATATTCTGAACTGAATGAGAGGGTGAACAGGCTTTCTGATGGATTGCAAAAGTTTGGAGCCGGAAAGGGTGATCGGATTGCGTACCTTGCGCCGAATTCGATTGAAATGCTCGAAGGTTTTTATGGCGTATTCCAGCTGGGGTGCGTGATGGTGCCTCTTAACATCCGCTTGAAGCCAGATGATTATTTGTTCATCCTGAACCATAGTGAATCGAAATTTTTGTTTGTTGATCAGGATTTGTACCATCTCATCGCACCGATTCGAGACCAGCTGGAAACGGTTCAGCAAATCATTGTCCACTATAAAGAAGAAAGTCTCAATGAAATGGGTTATGACGAATGGCTTCTTCAGTATTCTCCCGAAGCCTTCGACCGCGAACAGCTTGACGAAAATGATATCTGCAGTCTCTTGTATACGAGCGGTACGACAGGCAATCCCAAAGGCGTCATGCTCACACACCGGAACAATTATCTCCATGCTCTGAGCACGATGCATCATTTGCGGGTCAGCGATGAGGATGTATTGCTCCATGTTCTGCCAATGTTCCATGTGAATGGCTGGGGATCGCCATTTTATTACACAGCCAATGGATCTTCGCAGGTATGCCTGCGCAAAACGACTCCTGAGACCATTTTTAAGGCATTGGAAAAGCATAAAGTAAGCGTCATGCATATGGCTCCAACTGTATTGAATTCATTGCTCCAATTTTATGAAAAGAATGTCCCGGCCATTGATCAGCAGGTCAGGGTAGTCATTGCCGGCTCCGCACCACCTCCGGCCTTCGTGACACGGGTGGAAAAAGAACTTGGATGGGAATTCATCCAGGTGTACGGCATGACAGAATCGTCGCCGCTAAGTACCATTTCCACTGTAAGGTCGCACTTGAAACAGCTTCCTTTGAATGAACAATATCGGATGAAAGCCAAGGCAGGAATCTCGATGATTGGCTGCCAGGTAAAAGTGGTGAATGATTATGGCGAAGAAGTGGCCCATGACGGTATGGAGATTGGGGAAGTCATCACCAGAAGCAATGGCGTCATGAAAGGCTACTGGAAAAATGAAGAGGCAACGATGGAAGCAATCCGCAATGGCTGGCTCCATACAGGGGACATGGCCACAGTAGACGAATACGGTAATATTGATATCGTAGACCGTAAGAAGGATGTCATTATAAGCGGAGGCGAGAACATTTCTTCTATAGAAGTAGAGGGTGTCCTTTATGACCATCCGGCCGTCCTGGAGGCGGCAGTAATTGCCCTCCCTCATGAAAAATGGGGAGAAACACCTCATGCATATGTTGTGCTGCGTGAAAATGAACAGGTCTCAGAACATGATTTGATTGCTTTTTCAAGGGAAAAGCTGGCCCATTTCAAAGCGATTACGGGAGTTTCGTTTGTAAAAGAATTGCCGAAAACGGCTTCTGGAAAAATCCAAAAGGTTCACTTGAGGAATGAGTATTGGGAAGCGAAAGGCAAGTCAGGGAAATTCGTAAATTAAGAGATGACGTGGACTGCTCAACTTCCAGAGCGGTCCTTCTTCATATATTTTTGGCTTGAAGGGATTTGTGTGATATACATAGAGTAGATGTAGACTATTCGATGAAATGAGGGGGAATATGGATTTAAAAGTTTCAGATGGGAAAAGGATAGTATCGATTGACAGGATGCGGGGATTTTCTTTATTAGGGATTTTTCTAGTGAACATGATTTCATTTCATTCCCCTTATTTCAATATCGATCCAGAAACATGGTGGGATGGAAGACTTAACTTAGTTACATACAGATTCATTGATCTATTTGTCCAGGCCAGTTTTTATCCGCTGTTTGCGATGCTGTTCGGATATGGACTTGTTATTTTAAGAGAACGCAGTCTCGAGAAGGGATTGAAGTTTAACGCGTTAGCATTAAGGCGACTTTCCATTCTGTTAGTAATCGGCATTATGCACACCTTCCTCGTCTGGGAAGGAGATATATTGATTACCTATTCAGTCTGTGGCTTCGCATTCCTCCTTTTTATTGGCTGGAGTGCAAAACGGCTGCTTATAGCTGGAATGACTTTATACATAGTTCCGAATTTGCTGTTGCTGCTTATGCTGGGAGCGACTGCCACACTCGGTGGCGGTGCGGAGTTCTCAATGTATGACAAGCTAGCTGCGGATCAGGCAATTCAAGTCTATCAAACTGGCAGTTTTGCTGAGGTAACTAAGCAAAGGACATCAGAATGGTACGAAAACAATAATCTTATGGGGTTGATCTTTTACTTTATCACGATTCTTCCGTTATTTTTGATCGGAGCTGGCGCGGCGAAAATGAGGCTGTTTGAAAATGTGGAAGCGAATAGTCGGAAGATCGCTTATTATGCTGCTGCCTTCGCTCTTATAGGGTTGCTGATAAAAGCTCTTCCTTACTTGGGTGGGAGAAATTTGATGACAGATTATGCCCAGGATGTTTTCGGCGGAGCAATGCTTGCGATGGCTTATGCGTTATTCATTGCCCTTTTCTCAGAGAACAGAAAGTTTGATAGAGTGCTTTCCCCGCTGGCAGCAGCTGGCAGGCTTTCCATCAGCAATTACTTATTTCAATCTGTATTCTCAACCCTGATTTTTTATAGCTATGGACTCGGATACTATGGAAAAATTTCTATTTTTGCTGGAACGATGCTTGCGTTGATTATCTATGCTTTTCAGCTTGCGGTAAGCAGCTGGTGGGTTAAAAGATATTACTATGGCCCGGTAGAATGGCTTTGGAGAAGCGGTACATACATGAAAAAGCAGCGTTTCAAAAAGGGAGAAGCATCGTGAAGAAAGTAATAATTATCGGCAGCGGCGGCGCGGGCAAATCCACACTTGCAAGGAAGCTTGGAGAAGTGATTGGCATCAAGGTACACCATCTTGACGCACTGTACTGGAAACCGGGCTGGAAAATGACAGGGAAAGATGAATGGGAAGAAATTGTCCTCAAAATCATTAAGGAAGAAACGTGGATTATCGATGGGAACTTTGGAGGCACGATGGATATAAGAGCACAGGCTGCTGACACTGTTATCTTTCTTGATTATTCCACCACGAGATGCCTCTATGGAATCATTAAAAGAAGGATAATGTATCACGGCCGTACCAGGCCCGATATGAATGAAGGCTGTCCAGAAAAGCTAGATTGGCAGTTCATAAAATGGGTTGCAGAATATAAACGCAAAAAGGCTCCTGCCATCATTGAAAAATTAGAACAGTACAGGCTAGAAGGCAAAGAAATTTATCATTTTACAACTCCTCTCGAAACAGAAGAATTCATTGCAAAGTTATCAAAAAAATGGGTCTGTTAAAGCCCAATGTTGTATTTAATACCTGTTGATTGTAGTGGAAGGCGCGTAGACTCCTCCGAAAATGCTAACGCATTTTCATCGTGCGTGGGCAGGTTCGAGGAAGCTTAATCAATGTCCTGCGGGCTTAGCTGGTCAGATGAGACCCCGCAGGAGCGAAGCGACGAGGAGGCTCAGCGCCAGCAAAGAAGAATTTGTTCTTTGAAAAAGTTGGTTTTTGAACTTTTTCATAATTCTTCCCCCGCGGAAAGCGAAGCGCCTGAAACGAAAATCAACAGCCTAGTTTAACAGAGCCAAAAAAATAAATTTCCAGGAGGTATAAAATAATGAAATTTGGTACTTTTAAAAATGAGTCTGGTATCTTTATCGGGATTGTCAATGAAGATGGAACCCATGTTCTTTCGCTGGTGTCAGCTTCTGAAAAAATGAATGGAGAATTCGCAATACCAGCGGCAATGATTGATGCGATCGCATTAGGTGAACAATTTATTCAGGAAGCGCAGAAGATAGTTCAATGGGCAAAAGAACAGCCCCTAGATGAAGACCTCTATCTCCCGCTGGAGACGGTGACATTGATGGCACCAATTCCGAAGCCATCCAAGAATATTTTCTGTGTTGGCAAAAATTATGCGGACCATGCCATTGAAATGGGAAGCAAGGATGACATTCCTGAACACATCATGGTGTTCACGAAGGCACCTACTTCCGTCATTGGCGACGGTGAGAAAATCCTTGAGCATAAGAATGTGACAGAGCAATTGGATTATGAAGGAGAACTTGCAGTAGTTATTGGCAAGGAAGGAAAAGCCATTGAGAGAGAGAAAGTTTTGGATCACGTGTTTGGCTATACAATCGTGAATGATGTAACCGCCCGCGACCTCCAAGCTAAGCACAAGCAGTTTTTTATTGGAAAAAGCCTTGATACGACATGTCCTATGGGCCCATGGATCGTGCACAAGTCTGCAATCGAAAATCCTAACAATTTAAATATCCAGACGACTGTGAATGACGAGGTCAGACAAGATTCAAACACAGAGAAATTCATTTTCCCCATTGAGGAAATCATTTCAGTCCTCTCGCAGGGAATGACATTGGAACCTGGTGATATTATCGCAACCGGCACGCCCGCTGGTGTTGGAAAAGGCTTTAAACCGCCAAGATTCTTAAAGGGCGGGGATGTAATTGAGATAACAGTAGAGGGAATCGGGACGTTGAAGAATACCGTCAAAGGCTAGGCTTTCTTTTACGTATATCCTCACCTTATATTTAGGATTTTCCACGCCAATGTGGTATGATATTTTAGAATTTGATGTTAGGAGGACGGGTAAATGATACATGCACATATGACTGCGTGGTTTTTGGCGCTTATTTTATTTTTCGTTTCACTTGGATTACATAAGAGCGGCAAGGAAAAAGGTTCTAAAATCGTACATATGGTTTTAAGACTGTTTTATCTGCTGATTCTAGTGACTGGCTTCATGCTTCTGTTCGGTATTTCAACTATTAGCATGATGTATGTATTGAAAGCAGCAGTAGGATTATGGGTTATTTCCATGCTGGAAATGATTTTAATCCGCACGAAGAAGAACGAAAAAGCTTCTGTTTTATGGATTCAATTCATCGTTGCAGTGCTGCTAGTACTATATTTAGGATTCTCGCTTCCACTAGGAACAGACATGTTTTAATATTGGATTTGTCGAAAAAAGCTGGCTTTTAGATGCCAGCTTTTTCTTTTTTTGTCATATCATCGTCCATGGAAATATGGTATTTTAAGAGGTAGGGATATTGGAGAAATATGAATAATATTGGAGATTGCAATGGCTACGACAAAAAGCTGCGTTTACGAAAATGACGGACAACTTAATAGCTTTATAGAGAGCAATTCATTCCCAACTTGCCCCAATCTTTTGGTGCAAATTTTTTTCAGGCAGGAAGATGAGCCTGACCTTCATTGTCTGCAGCAATCTATTAAAAATCAGTTGCCGCATGCTGCGATGATGAGCTGTGAGTCAGCGGGCCATCTGGCTGCCGAAAAACAGGTTATCATTACTTTTACAGAATTCAGCAAGCCAGAACTTGAAACCATTCTGCAAAAACAAAATCAGTATACAATAAACACTCTAACCTACTTAGTAGAAACCTCCCAACAAGACATCCTCCATTTGAATGAAAGCTTAAAGATTTCCGAGCAATACTACCGTTCGCTGTTCGACAACAATGGCGACTTTGTCTATTCAACTGATTTACAAGGTAATTTTACAAGTGTGAATCAATCGTTTTTAAAAACCTTCAGGTTCAGTGAGCAGGAGGTCATAGGCAAATCAGCGCTGGATTTTATCAACCAAGAAGATGTGCCGCGAGCAAAAATGCATTTTATCCAGGCCCTTAGAGGCAGAGACCAGATTTATACAATCGAAATCCAGGTCAAGAGCGGCGAGTCGCAGATTTTTCAGATAAAGAATATTCCCATTACTGTAAACGGAAAATGCGTGGGCACGTATGGAATTGGGCGGAATATAACCCGCCAGAAAAAAACGGAAGAAAAGATCATCCAGCTTGCGTACTATGACCATGATACAGGTTTGCCGAACAGGATGAGATTCACAGAACAGCTAGAAGAAATGATCCGCAGTGCCAGGAAAAAGAAAGAGGTACTCGCGGTACTGGTCATTGATATCGATCGCTTCAAAATTATCAACGACAGCCTCGGGCATTATGCTGGTGACATCGTCTTGAAGGAGCTTGCTGAAAGGATCCAGAAGCATCTTCCTAAAGGTGCGTACCTGGGAAGATTCAGCGGCGATAAATTCACCCTTCTGCTGTCAAAAGACGTCAGCATCGAGCGGACGACGAGAACCGCAAGGGAGTTGCAGAATCTCATCTCGAAGCCACTATATTACCAGAATCAAGAATTCATTGTGACTGCAAGCATAGGCATCAGTTCTTTTCCGGCAGACGGACTTGAGGAACATGTTTTACTGAAGAATGCAGACATCGCGATGAATCGTTCCAAAAATCAAGGTGGAAATAAAATTACTTATTTCTCAAACGGAATGAACGACCAGGCAATGATCCGCCTTGAACTGGAAAGTTATTTGCGAAAGGCGCTTCAGAAGGAAGAGTTTTATCTTTGTTATCAGCCTCTTATGGACTTGAAATCCGGCGAGATTACCTGTACGGAAGCGCTGATCCGCTGGCAGCATCCTCACCTTGGTCTTGTATCACCGGCTCAATTCATACCGCTGGCTGAGGAAACTGGCTTGATTGAGGAAATTGGCGCGTGGGTGCTGACAACTGCCTGTATCCAGACTAAAGAATGGCAGTCAAAAGGATTTCCGAATCTGGGTATCTCGGTTAATGTCTCGGCACATCAATTCCAGCAGCATGCTTTTATTGGGCAGGTTATCAATGCGCTCGAGTTCTCTAAGCTCGAGCCTGAATACTTGTCGCTGGAGCTGACAGAAAGTGCGATGCTGAAAGATATTGCCTATAGCATTTCCGTCATGAGAGCTTTACAGGATATAGGGGTGAAGGTCTCGATTGATGACTTTGGGACTGGCTATTCTTCGCTAAGCTATTTGCGGAACCTGCCGATCGATACGCTTAAGATTGACCAGTCCTTCATCAACAACCTCCATGATGACCCCTCTGATATCGCCATCGTCAAGGCGATCATTACAATGGGCCAGGGCCTTGCCATCAAAATTGTCGCGGAGGGTGTTGAAACGCACGAACAAATCAATATATTAAGAGATTTGGATTGCCACTACGCACAGGGATACTATATCCAAAAACCACTTGAATCTAAAGCTTTCGAAAGAGGATTCCGTACTTTTGAAAAAGCTGAATATGCCTAAAATTGATGAAAGAAGAGCCTGCACTTGATGTGCAGGCTCTTCTTTACGTTTCGTTTATCCAACTTTCCTGCTTTTCTTAGGAAATTCTTTCAATGACCGCTCGTTTGCCAGTGCTCATTGTAATTTCAAATCTGTCATTTTGTTTTTCATGGTAATCAAAGTGATGCTGGACATTGCAAATCATTTCTTCATTGTCGAGGACTAAGAAATTCACTCCTGAAACTCCGTTTTCATTATCAAGGAAGGTCAGGTGGTTATAACAATAAATGCAATCATAAATTGAAAAATTGAGCGAATTCAATGTGTTGAGGAATTGGACAAATGCTTCATCATTCAGCTCATCGAGCAGCCGCTCAAATGAATAAATCAGCTGTTTTCTGATCCTGACCAATTCCTGGTCCTGCAAAAAAAATTTCTCATTGCCAGTTTGGATACAGCCATTGTCTAATAAAAATCCCTTGCACCATTTATTGTTCCGCAGCACTTCCACTTCCTGATGGATAAATTCATCGACAAGTGCAGCTTCTTCAGTTTCTTCATCAAAAAAAACCCACTGTGAATTAATGTATTCTACTGTCCCGGCATTAAAAGCCCTGGGCTGGAATTCGATAAGATTGCTTCGTTGCTGTCGGTTCATCTGGTTCCTCCGTTAATTATCGCTCACCTTCTTTGTAGACAGATTTTGGCGAATTTATAACATGATTTAAAAAGATAGGTGAATTAACCAGTTTGGATGCTGCTGCATAAGATGAGTAATGCTTAAGCGATCTAAGTTTCGGGATATGCTTTATCACTATTGAGAAAGATTCCGCTGAAAGGATGATTATAAATGTGTGGAATAACCGGTTGGGTAGACTTCAGAAAAAATTTGGACCATGAACGTGAGACCATGGCAAAAATGGCGGAAACTTTAAGCAAAAGAGGTCCCGACGATACAAATGTATGGACTTCAAAACATGCAGCACTCGGACATAAAAGGCTGGTGGTTGTAGATCCTGAGGGCGGAAAGCAGCCAATGACAAGAACTAAGGGAGATAATCGGTATACCATTTGTTATAACGGAGAGCTCTATAATACTGAGGACCTCAGAAAAGCACTGCTATTAAAAGGATATTCCTTTAATGGCCATTCTGATACAGAGGTTTTGCTCATTTCTTTCATAGAATGGGAGGAAAATTGCCTTGAACATTTAAATGGTATTTTCGCCTTTGCTGTGTGGGACCAGCAGGAGGAAAAGCTTTTTATTGGCCGAGACCGGCTCGGAGTCAAGCCGTTGTTTTTCCTTGAAACCGCATCTGGACTTTTGTTTGCTTCTGAGCAAAAGGCTCTGCTCGCACATCACGATGTCAAGGCCGAAGTAGACCGGGAAGGGCTTTGTGAGGTGTTTGGGCTTGGTCCATCCCGTTCCCCCGGGGCAGGCATCTTTAAAAATATGAAGGAGCTGCGGCCTGGCCACGGACTTGTTTTTTCGAAAAATGGGCTGAAGACCTGGAGATACTGGAATGTGAAAAGTGAAACCCATACAGATAGCCTTGATGAAACGTCTGAAAAGGTACGGGAATTGTTTACTGATGCTGTGACGCGTCAGCTTGTGTCCGATGTGCCGCTTTGCACGTTCCTTTCTGGCGGATTGGATTCGAGCGCAATTACTGCCATCGCTGCTAACCATTATAAGGAGGGGGGCAAGGGCAGCCTTCATACTTATTCGATCGATTACGAAGGAAACGACCAGTATTTTAAAGAGAATGAATTCCAGCCAAATGCAGATGCATTCTGGATCAATAAAATGTCTGAAACCTTCGGGACAGTGCACCATAGCAGCATCATTTCCCAGCACGATTTGGCTGGATACTTAACTGAAGCCGTCCATGTACGTGACCTGCCAGGCATGGCAGATATTGATTCATCGCTCCTCTGGTTTTGCCGGGAAATCAAACAGGATTTTACCGTGAGTCTATCAGGGGAATGTGCTGATGAAATTTTCGGCGGCTACCCATGGTTCCATAGGAAGGAGGATTTAAACCGGCCGGGTTTTCCATGGATGCGTTCGATTAATGAACGGCAAAACATGCTGCGAGACCACTGGCGTAAAAAATTGAATCTAGAAGACTATATGATGGGTAAATTCACCGACACGATTGCCGAGGTGCCGGTGCTTGATGGTGAAAGACCTGAGGATGCGAAGCGCAGACAATTATTCTATTTGAATATCATTTGGTTCATGACTACGCTCCTTGACAGGAAGGATCGGATGAGCATGGGAGCGAGCCTTGAAGTGAGGGTTCCGTTTGCCGATCACCGCCTCGTTGAATATGTTTGGAACATTCCTTGGGAAATGAAAATGCACGGCAACAGGGAAAAAGGCATTTTGCGGAAAGCGCTGGAAGGAGTACTGCCAGAAGAAGTTTTATACCGGAAAAAGAGTCCTTATCCGAAGACACATCATCCGGCCTATACCCAGGCAGTCCAAAGCATGCTGTCCGAATTCATGGCTGATTCAAACAGTGCATTGCATGAATTCTTCGACAGGAGCACCCTGCAAAAAATGATAGAAACCGAAGGAGCATCATTCAAGGTCCCATGGTTCGGCCAGTTGATGACAGGCCCGCAGCTCTTGGCACAGCTAGCGCAGATCCATATTTGGTTCCGGGACTACAATATTAATATTGCAGACTAAGAAAAGCGTAAGCTCCTTGGTCAGCCCCGACAAGCGTCTCGAGGGGCTGACCAAGGAGCTGGGGCTCGACAATTCTCGGAGTGGAAATTATATAACTTTATGTTCTAAAAAAGCAAGCCAGTTTCAGGGGCTTGCTTCTTGCGTTATTCCGCCTGGACAG
Organism: Mesobacillus subterraneus; assembly: GCF_023715485.1. Lineage (GTDB taxonomy): Bacteria > Bacillota > Bacilli > Bacillales > Cytobacillaceae > Mesobacillus > Mesobacillus subterraneus_B. Next base: position 208,324 of record NZ_JAMBOF010000001.1, read on the forward strand.
ATTCTGGTTCAGTAACAAAAGACTTTTTGACCCAAACTTTAGACCGCCAGCGCCATAGCATGAGAAGTCCGCGCAGCCATTCGTCAGCTATAAAGGCAATCCAGATGCCAACGAGCCCAAGCTCGAGATAGATTCCCAGAAAGTATGATAACGTTACGCTGACTCCCCACATCGACAGGATCCCCATATAAACAGGGAATTTCACATCCCCGGCGGCACGGAGTGAGCTGATGAGCACGAGATTGAAGGATCTGCCTGGTTCTAAAATAATTGTTAATAGAATGAGAGTGCTGCCGAGCTCTATGATGCTCAAATTGTCCGTGAAAATTCCGAGCAGGTCCTTGGCAAAGAATGAAACAAACGCAGCGGCGGCAATTGAAATGATGATCGCCAGTTTCAAGCTTTTCAAAGCACGTTTATAGGCATTGTCGATTTCTTTGGCACCAACCATATGGCCAATAATGATCTGGGTTCCCTGGCTGATGGCGATGCTGAAGAGGAATACGAACATCATCACATTTTGTGTATACACCTTTGCGGTCAAAGCCTGGGTGCCAAGCGTTGCAATAAAATACGTAATCAGCATCTGTGAGCCATTATAGCTAAGGTGTTCCCCAGCAGAAGGAATTCCGATATTGAGCAAGTTTTTAAGATGGTTTTTCGGGAACCGGAAGAGCATGGACATAGGCAGTGAACCCGGTATACGTTTCATCATGACATATAAGGCCGCAAGTAAACCAAGAATCCTGCTGACCGAAGTGGAAATCGCCACACCTTCAACACCGAGGACAGGAATCCCGAATGGCCCGAAAATGAATAAATAGTTTCCAATCACATTGAGCACGTTCATGCCAATCGTGACATACATAATATCTCTTGTAAAACCATAGCTGCGGACAATGCTGCCGACCGTCATGATCAGGGATTGGATAAATGAAAATCCACCGACAATTTTCAAGTAGGCATTCGCTTCATCAAATAATTCAGGCGGAAGGTCCATCACTCCAAGCAATTGCTCGCTGAAGATAAAAACACCAGCACTAAGAATCAATCCGAACACAAGGTTCGCCCCAATCGAGACAACAGATACTTCGCGGGCTTGGTCATCTCTTTTGGCACCAAGGTTCTGTGCAACCAAAATGGCAGTACCCGTAGCGATAAAACCAAACATGACGATGACCATCGAAAGAATCTGGTTGGAGACCCCGACAGCAGCAACCGAATTATCTGAATACTGGGAAAGCATTAGTGTATCGGCATTCCCCATAAGCATATAAAGCAGGATTTCAATAAATAGAGGCCATGTTATAGCAAATAATGATAATTTAGCAGTTTTTTTCATAATGATATGCATCTCCAAGTTGTAATTCCTTAATTATACAGACTAAACGAGGAATTTGAAGTGAAATGATATTTTTTTATGAGTGGCTCTTTCGTAAACTTTGTTGCTTCTCCAACCAAAAGTAAAAATCGGCTTTTGGAATTTTACGGGTCAAACTCCATTCCTTGTTCAGAAATCTTAGCGAAAAGTGCTCTAATATCAAGAGAAATACGGGTTGAAAACTTTGTACGAAAAACTAAAATTCACTGCGAAAACAGCTTTATGAGAAAATCAGGGCAAGACTACTGCAATTCTCACGACAAATGCTATTCAGGAAAGTTTCCATCCAATAAAAAAACCCCTTTCTCGAAAATTTGTGAAAGGGGTGATTAAAATTTAAAATTTGAACAGCGCAAATCCGTTTGCGGTAATCTTCGCTGTTAAGTCATCAGCCTCGGCTGCGTATTCTTCACCTGTATAGATGTTAGTTATTTTCTTGCCTTTTAAGTTAAAAGGAAGAGGGTAGCTTGCTTCTTCACTGCTCATGTTAACGACAACCAGGATTGTTGTTGTTCCGTTTGATTTCGTGTATGCGAAACAGCTTTCATGGTAATCGGAAGGGATAAAATGCAGTTCGCCTTCATTTGCCAATAGCGGATATTCCTTGCGCAGCTGGATCATCTTCTGGACGTGGCTGAACATGTCCTTGTTCTGTTCCTCTTCATTCCACTTCATGCACTCGCGGCAGCCTGGATCCTGTTCACCGCTCATTCCAATTTCATCGCCATAATAGATACATGGAGTACCGATGTAAGACAGCAAAACTGTAAAGATCTGTTTAACCTTATCTAGGTCTCCGCCACATTCCGTCAAAATCCTTGGAGTATCATGGCTGTCAATCAGGTTGAAAGCAACTTCATTGACATTTTTCGGATACATATGGTTTACGGTCGTCATGTTTTCAATAAATTCTTTAACGGTGATTGTTTTGCGGGCAAACAGGTTCAAAATATTAGTTGTGAATGGGTAATTCATGACTGCATCGAATTGGTCGCCGCGAAGCCATGGCATCGAGTCATGCCAGATTTCGCCGAGAATATAAAGCTCAGGTTTGATGGCCTTCACTTCGGAGCGGAATTTCCTCCAGAATGAGTGGTCGACTTCATTCGCCACGTCTAGCCTCCAGCCATCGATATCGAATTCACGCACCCAATAGCGGCCTACTTCCAGTAAATATTCAATGACTTCAGGGTTTTCAGTATTAAGCTTCGGCATTGCTTTCTCAAAAGCGAATGTATCATAATTCGGCCTTGGCTCAGTCACTAACGGGAATTCACGAGTATGGAACCAATCCTTATATCGGGATTCTCCGCCCTTTTCAAGTACATCCTGGAACTGAGGGAAGTAGAAACCACTATGGTTGAAAACTGCATCGAGCATAACCTTGATACCGTGTTCGTGGCAAACCTGGATGAGCCGTTTCAATGTTTCTTTGTCGCCGAATTGCGGGTCGATTTCCATATAATCAATCGTATCGTATTTATGATTTGAATAAGCTTTGAAAATCGGCGTAAAATAAATACCGGTGATGCCCAGATTGGCCAGATAGTCGATATTTTGGATTACACCTTCAAGGTCACCGCCGAAGAAATTGTCCTTTTCGGGCGGTGCACTGCCCCAGGGCAAAGCTCCTTCGGGATCAATGGAAGGATTACCATTTCCGAAGCGCTCAGGAAAGATTTGATACCAAACCGTGTTTTTTACCCAGGAAGGTGCACGGAATACATCAATGTTATTAAGATATGGGAAGGCAAAATAATAGCCAGTGTCATCCGTTGGAGGTTCTTGATAGAAACCCTTTTCTGTCAAACATGCTGATTCAGTGCCATCATTCAGGATAAAGCCATAGCGCATCCTTCTGTACGGCGGCTTAATAGAAACAAACCAATAATCGTATAACTGGTCTGTGCCGCTTTTGATCATTGGAACAGTATTTATATTCCATTTGCCATCGGTCCAATCATAAGGATCGCCATTTAACAGAGAAACCTCTTTTATATCATCCTTTTTGGTGCGGATGCGAATATGTAGCTCTTCATTCGTGCAAGCGTATGCATAATTGTCTTTGGGACGGTGATAAATCGCTTCTTTTAACAAGAGGGAACCATTCCTTTCATTAATAAATCAAGGTTAAAACAAGGGTAGACCACTGATTTTAAATTGTCAATTATAAAAAAGCTGCTTCACAGAAATTTAACGAAATATATCTGATAGTAAAAAATTTTTTAAAAAACTAGTTGTCAAACTGATTTAAGGGTTTATAATAAGAAGTAGGTTGTGCAATCGTTTTCATAGACTTGCAAACAACATTACAAACGTTTGCACAGGCAGTAAGCGTTCTGCGCAATAAAAAAGTATAAACACATTTTTAGGAGGGGTATACACATGAAAAAGGCATTGTCGATTTTCATGATGCTGATCTTGATGATTGGCGCTCTTGCTGCTTGTGGACCTAAAGAAGAAGAAAACACAGGTTCAAAAGACAACGGCGAGAAAACAGAAGATGCTTCAAAACCAGAGAAGCTAGTAGTTTGGGAAGATAAAGAAAAGTCTGTCTGGCTTAAAAAAGTAGCAGCTGACTTCGAAAAAGAAAACGGTATCAAAATCGAGTTCAAAGAAGTAGAAATGGCTACAAAAATGAAAGAGCAATTACGTCTAGACGGTCCTGCGGGAACTGGCCCAGACATCATCACTCTTCCACATGATCAAATCGGTGAGCTTGCAGTTCAAGGCCACATTGCTGAACTTAATGTAAGCGACGATGTTAAGAAGACTTTCTCTGAGTCTTCAATCTCTGCACAATCTTTCGATGGAAAATTATACGGACTTCCAAAGTCTGCTGAAACTCCAGTATTCATCTACAACAAAGCTCTTATGACTGAAGTTCCTGCTACAATGGAAGATTTATACGAATTTGCTAAAGCTAACACTAAAGATGGCAAGTACGGTTTCCTTGCACTTTGGGATAACTTCTACTTCGCACACGCTCCAATCGGCGGCAACGGCGGTTATGTATTCGGAGAAAAAGACGGAGCTCTTAACCCACAAGATCTTGGCTTGAACAACGAAGGTGCTGTAAAAGGTACTGAGTACATCCAGAAGTGGTATGCTGAAAAGTTATTCCCTAACGGTATCGTTGGCGAAAGCGGCGGTTCTGCTATGGACGGACTATTCAACGAAGGTAATGTTGCATCTGTAATGAATGGACCATGGGCATTCGGCGGCATGAAAGATGCTGGCATTGATTTCGGTGTTGCTCCATTCCCTAAATTCGCAGATGGAACTCCTATGAAAACTTTCATGGGTGTTAAAGGATGGCACGTTTCTTCTTACTCTAAGAACCAAGAATGGGCTACTAAATTCCTTGAGTACATCACGAACGACGAAAATGCGAAATACCGTTTCGAACAAACAAAAGAAGTTCCTACTAACGTAGCATTGGTTGATGACCCAGCAATCGCTGAAGATCAAGGCGCTAAAGCTGTAGCTCTTCAAACTCAAGACGCTGTTCCAATGCCAAACATCCCAGAAATGGGTGAAGTTTGGGGACCAATGGCAAGCGCATTGCAAACTGTTGTAACTGGTAAAGCTCAACCTAAAGAAGCTCTTGATGGAGCTGTTAAGCAAATCGAGCAAAACATTAAGCAAAACCACTCTAAATAATATCAGATGCAGCAGTACCTCCCACGGGGGGTACTGCTGTATTTTACAAGAGAAAATCCCAATATATGTTTCCTGCCATACTAGTAAGCGGAAAGTCATAAAGTTTATAAAAAGTGGAGTAAAAAAGTCTTTCATTGGGCAAACGTTTGCGCTAGAATAGACTTATGACGATCAGATGCTTCATGAGAGTGAAAACAAGAGTTTGTTAATATTGCAGGATGCTGCCAGGAGCTTACCTCTGGTAGAGATTTAATGTATTCGTTCTCATAAAGCATCTGATGCTTTTGGTTTTATCAATCATAGAAAGAGAAAGGGGAATATAGGATGAAAGAGAAATCCTATCAAACCAACCACCGCAGAATAGCAACAGCCCTTTCGATCATTCCAGGGCTTGGACAGCTATACAACAAACAATATTTAAAAGGAATCGCTTTTCTCATTTTAACAGGTGCATTTTTCGGTGTGTTTGCCGACTTGCTAAACATGGGATTATGGGGTCTGTTCACTTTGGGAGAACAAACACCCAGAGACCACTCGATCTTCTTGCTGGTTGAAGGAATCCTTGCAGTCATCGTCTTGATTTTTGGAATCGGTTTCTATCTCTTCAACCTAAATGATGCATACAAGAACGGCTTAAAGAGAGATTCAGGAGAACGCATCAGCACCGTTAAGGAGCAATACAATAACCTGATCGACAATGGATTCCCATATTTGATCATGTCACCGGGTTTCCTCTTGCTTATTTTCGTTGTAGTGTTTCCAATCATATTTGTAGTCTTGCTCGCATTTACGAACTACGACCTTTACCATTCTCCTCCTGCGAAGCTGGTAGACTGGGTGGGCCTTAAAAACTTCTTCGACCTGTTCCAATTGGAATCTTGGCGTCAAACATTCTTCTCGGTCTTATCATGGACAATTATCTGGACTTTCGTTGCTACTACTTTCCAGGTTGCGCTTGGAATGTTCCTGGCAATCCTCGTGAACCAGAAGGATGTAAAAGGAAAAGCACTCATCCGTACAGTGTTCATTCTTCCTTGGGCTGTCCCGGCATTCGTTTCAATCCTGGTTTTCGCTGGTATGTTCAATGAATCATTTGGTGCGATCAATCGTGACATCCTTGGCTTTTTCGGCATTGATCCGATTCCTTGGATGACAGAAGCTATGTATACGAAAATTGCGTTGATTTTAATTCAGACTTGGCTTGGATTCCCATTCATTTTCGCGATGACTACTGGTGTCCTGCAATCCATTCCGGAAGAATTGTATGAAGCAGCCACTGTGGACGGCGCAACTAATTTCCAAAAGTTCAAGAATATCACTTTGCCGCTCGTGCTTTTTGCAACAGCGCCAATTTTGATTACGCAATATACTTTCAACTTCAACAACTTTAATATCATTTATCTATTTAATGGCGGAGGACCTGCAGTTCCAGGTGCTAACGCTGGTGGAACAGATATCCTGATTTCCTGGATTTACAGCCTCACCATGACATCTGCACAATATTCTAAAGCTGCTGCTATCACAATGCTGTTATCACTGATCGTAATTGGTGTAGCTTTATGGCAGTTCAAGAGAACGAAATCATTCCAAGAAGAGGATATGATGTGATATGAGTATAAAAAGACAGAAGTATATCAGACTGACACTGACTTATCTTGTGATTTTGGCAATGTTTGCGATCATTATCTATCCGCTCCTATGGATTGTTGGTTCTTCTTTCAATCCAGGGCAGAGTCTTTCCGGGTCGAACATCATCCCTAAAAATGCGACTCTGGCACACTATAAGGAGCTCTTCGATTTAGATAGAAGCAACTATTTATACTGGTACTGGAACTCACTTAAGGTAAGTGTGCTGACAATGATCTTCACAGTCATCCTTGTCAGCTTGACTGCTTACTCATTTTCCCGCTACCGTTTTGTTGGACGAAAAAATAGCTTGATGACTTTCTTGATCCTGCAGATGATTCCAAACTTTGCAGCATTGATTGCAATATTCATTCTTGCCTTGCTTACAGGTTTATTGGATTCTCATTTTGGTTTGATCCTTGTATATGTTGGAGGAGCTATACCGATGAATACCTGGCTGATGAAGGGATATCTGGATACAATTCCGAAAGAGCTTGATGAATCAGCTAAAATGGACGGTGCGGGGCACCTGAGGATCTTCTTCCAAATCGTTATGCCGCTTGCGACACCAATCATTGCCGTAATCGCATTGTTCTCTTTCATTGCTCCATTTGGAGACTTTATCTTGGCAACTGTGCTGTTAAGGACTGAAAGTAAATATACTTTAGCGGTTGGATTATATGATATGGTAGCAAAACAATTTGGAGCAGAATTTACAACATTCGCTGCAGGTGCTGTTCTCATTGCAGTTCCTATCGCGATCTTGTTCCTGTCATTCCAAAAATACTTTGTATCTGGTTTGACGGCTGGTGGAACAAAAGGATAATCTATTAGGGCAAACACTTTTAAGCAAAGGCCATATTGGCCTTTGCTTAAATTATGAGGAGGAGCGGAGATGAAAAAAAGACTCATCTTCATCTTGATTCCGTTTCTTCTTTTTTACGCCCTCCCTGTAGGAGCTGTTGAAAAAGAAGGACGCAATTGGCAGGATGAAACAATCTATTTTTTAATGGTGGACCGTTTTAACAACGGTGATAATAGCAATGATTTCAAGGTGGATGTGAATGATCCGAAGGCTTACCATGGCGGAGATTTCCAGGGGATCATCGATGAACTGGACTATATTAAGGATATGGGGTTTACCGCAATCTGGCTTACTCCTATTTTTGATAATGTAGAGAAAGGCTATCATGGCTATTGGATCAATGATTTCTATAATACCGAAGAGCATTTTGGAAGCGTTGACAAATTCAAAGAGCTTGTGAAGGAAGCACATAAGCGTGACATCAAGATTATCCTGGATTTTGTCGTCAACCATGTTGCCCCAGAAAATGAATGGGTTAATGATCCTGCTAAAAAGGATTGGTTCCATGAGAAGCAGGACATTATCGACTGGAATAATCAGGATCAGCTTGAGAACAACTGGCTGTATGGCTTGCCAGATCTCGCCCAGGAAAATCCTGAAACGAGAAAATATCTTCTTGATAATGCTAAATGGTGGATAGAAGAGACAGATATTGACGGCTACAGGCTCGATACAGTCCGGCATGTACCTGTTGATTTTTGGTCGGAGTTTTCCAAAGAAGTGAAAACCGTCAAAAAGGATTTTTATTTGATCGGCGAGGTGTGGTCAAATGATCCGAATTATATCGCGGAGTATGACAAGGCTGGAATAGACGGTTTCGTCGACTATCCGCTGAATGACCATTTACGCACAGCTTTTGCCAAGCCTGACCAGACTTTGGACTGGCTTTTTACGACAGCTAAAAGAAACGAAGCGATCTATGAAGATCCTGAACTGATGGGGAACTTCATGGACAATCATGATACTGTCCGTTTCACAAGGGATGCGGTCCAGAATCGTCAGCACCCGGGAACGAGATGGAAGCTTGCCCTGACTTATTTATATACTGCACCTGGGATTCCAATCGTATATTATGGCAGCGAAATTGCCATGGATGGCGGGGAGGACCCCGATAATCGCAGGCAGATGAGTTTCCGGGCAGACAAAGAATTGATCGATTATATCACGAAAATTGGCGAGCTTCGCAATGACCTGCCGTCTTTGACTCGTGGAGACCTGGAAGTCCTTTACGAAAAGGAAGGCATGGCCGTGTTCAAACGAACTTATAAGGATGAAACAGCGGTCATTGCAATCAATAATACATCCAACACACAAAATATCACATTAACTTCAGAGCAGCTTGAAGAGGATAAAGAATTAAGAGGCTTGCTTGCCAATGACCTTGTCAGAAGCAGCAATGGCGAATACAACCTTGCGATTGATCGTGAGGAATCGGAGATCTATGTCCTTGCAGATAAGACTGGATTGAATATTCCGTACCTACTCGCAATGACTGCTGTATATGCTGCTTTCTTTGGTTTCATCTTTATTCTTGTAAGAAAAGCGAAAAAGAGAAAGAACTCCTAGAGCAAGGAGGTTCATGTATTATGTTGGAAGATACTAGCTTTGCGATCCACCCTGGGCAAAAAAAGGATGATCGAAATGACGAGTTCCATGATATCGGCAATGCCCATACTATAAGGCATACGGATAATGAAATCTTTGTTTCCACCGATTCTGGGGAGCTCGCAGTGCGATTTTACCGAAAAGATATTGTTCGCTTTGTTTATAATCCATTTAAAAAGGTAAGCATTGGCAGCAGTCCGGCCCTGGAGTTGACTCCGGAAAAAGTAGAAATGAAGGTTAGTGAAGATGGCGATTCGATCCTGGCTGAGACTCACGCTTTATCTATTAAGATTGCTAAAACACCAATCAGGATTTCAGTTGCCGATGCTCATGGCCGTGAGCTGCTAAATCAAGGAGTCAAGGGTATCGGGTTTAAGTATAATGGTGAAGTGATTTGTCATAACACTATGGAAACAGATGACCACTTTTATGGCTTTGGCGAAAAAACAGGCTATCTGGATAAGCGCGGCGAAAAAATGACGATGTGGAATACGGACGTTTATGCTCCCCATAATCCTGAAACGGATGCCCTCTATCAATCGGTTCCCTATTTTATGGTATTGAGGAATGGGGAAGCGCACGGAGTCTATTTCGATAATACCTTTAAATCGAGCTTTGACTTCCGGACGGAACCAGATACTTATTCATTTGGTGCTGAAGGCGGTCAGGTTGATTTTTACGTAATGGCGGGACCTGGGCCTAAAGAAGTGCTTGAACAGTACACAGCGTTGACGGGAAGGGCTCCTATTCCGCCAAAGTGGGCAATTGGTTACCATCAGTCGCGCTACAGCTATGAATCTGAACAAGAAGTCAGAGAGTTGGCAGCGATATTCAAAGAAAAGAATATCCCGCTTGATGCCATTTACCTGGATATTCATTATATGGACGAGTACAGGGTTTTCACCTTCGATCGTGATGGATTTCCCGATCCGGAAAAATTGGTCAGAGATTTGAAGGAACAGGGCATTCGTCTCATTCCAATTGTCGATCCAGGTGTGAAAGAGGATCCCGATTATTCAATTTATCAGGAAGGCATCCAAGGTGATCATTTCTGTAAATACATTGAAGGGAATATTTACTTTGGGGATGTCTGGCCAGGAAATAGTGCATTTCCTGACTTTACTGATAAAAAGGTCCGTGAGTGGTGGGGAGAAAAACACCAATATTATTCTGACCTTGGAATTGAAGGTATTTGGAATGACATGAATGAACCGGCTGTTTTTAATGAGTCGAAAACGATGGACTTGAAGGTCATGCATCGGAATGACGGACAACCCAAAACCCATCGGGAGCTCCACAACGTGTACGGCTTGCTGATGGGGGATGCCACTTATAATGGCATGAAAAAGCAGCTTAACGGAAAAAGGCCATTTTTGCTGACAAGGTCCGGTTTTGCAGGTGTACAGAAGTATGCTGCAGTTTGGACTGGAGATAATCGCAGTTTCTGGGAACACCTTCAATTATCGCTGCCAATGGTGATGAATCTTGGTTTGTCAGGTATTCCTTTTGCCGGCCCTGATGTTGGAGGCTTTGCCCACGATGCGAACGGCGAGCTGCTGGCTAGATGGACTCAGGTGGGTGCTTTCACTCCATATTTCCGAAACCACAGTGCAATTGGCACTTTACGACAGGAGCCATGGTCATTCGGCAAAAAATATGAAGAAATTATTAAAAAGTATATTGAGCTGCGTTACCAGTGGCTGCCACAGTTATATACTTTATTTGCAGAAGCATATCAATCCGGAACGCCTGTATTGAGGCCGTTGATGCTTGAGTATCCGAATGATAAAAACACGCAAAACCTTAATGACCAGTTCATGATCGGTGATAATGTTATTGTCGCACCTATTATGCAGCCTTCAGTTGAACACCGCGTGGTTTACCTTCCGGAAGGCGACTGGGTCGATTACTGGACAGATGAGGTCTTTGCTGGCGGCATGCACCATCTGGTAAAAGCTCCGCTTGAAGTTTTGCCTGTTTTTATAAAACAAGGCACAGCGGTTTCACTTTCTGAAGTTAGACATTCTTCTGAAGCAGCAGACAACAAGCGGTATTTGCATGTTTACTACAAAGAAAACAGCAAAACGAACTTTAAAATGTATGATGATGATGGAAAAACGTTTGGTTATGAAATCGGGGAATACTGCCAGAAAAGCTTCGATATTGAAGTTGCCAACGGCGAAGTTTCAATAGCAGTTACTGTTGAGGGGGACTTCAAACCAGCCTGGCGGGAAATCGATGTCGTCATTCATGGAGCACCAGAACTTACCAACGTTGTTGTCAATGGGGAAATAAAGAAGGCAGAAAAAAATACGGAAAAAACCTGTACAATTCATTTATAATATAGATAAGGAATTTTTTCTGGCAAGAGGGAGGGGAACTTATGGCTGTCACAATCAAAGATGTTGCAAAGGTAGCAAATGTCGCGCCTTCAACTGTCTCGCGTGTAATCGCCAACAGTCCTAGAATCAGCGAAAAAACGAAAGAAAGAGTCAGGGAGGTTATGGACCAGCTTGGGTATCACCCAAACTTTATTGCCAGAAGCCTTGCAAGCCAATCTACACGGGCAATTGGGCTTGTTATGCCAAGTTCCACCGATGTAGTTTTCCAAAACCCGTTCTTTCCAACAGTATTGACGGGCTTGAGCGAAGGAGCCCATGCTAAGCAGTATGCACTCCATATGACAACCGGCAAGACCGAAGATGAAATCTTCGACGGCGTTGTCGCAATGGTCCAGGGCGGAAGAGTGGATGGCGTGATCCTTTTGTATTCAAAGGTAGAAGACAGGGTCATTGCCTACCTGAAGGAAAGAGATTTTCCATTTGTGGTAATTGGCAAGCCTTTCAAAGATGATGAAAATACAAGCTATGTCGATAACGACAATTTTAAGGCTGGTAAAGAAGTAACTGAGCATCTAATTCAGCTGGGCCATGATAGAATCGGATTCATTGGTGGAAACCTGGATTTGGTCGTGACAGTAGAACGTCTGCTTGGTTATGAAAAAGCATTGCGGAATTCAGGAATCAAGCTTGTGGATGATTATATTGTCAATGACGAATTCCTCCGTGAGAGCGGGCAGGATGCAGTAAAGGAATTGCTCTCTCTTGAGAGGCCTCCGACCGCGATGGTAGTTGCCGATGACCTTATGGCTCTCGGTGTTTTGAATAAACTAGATGAAATGGGAATCTCTGTTCCTGACGATATTTCCATTGTCAGTTTCAATAATGTCTTAATCGCTGAGATGGCAAGGCCGCCGCTGACATCAGTTGATATCAATATCTTTGAGCTTGGATTCCAGGCTGCCAAAAGCCTGATTCAAAAGATCGAAAATCCTGAGGAACCGATCAAAAGAATCATCGTTCCATTCAAGATCGTTCCAAGATTTTCGTGCGGTGAACCGAAGGACCATAAACACGCTCTAGTATAAATACGAAAAAAGCAAAGCAGCGATGCTTTGCTTTTTTGATTGGAATTTACCCATTAACGATTGTGCCGCCGTTGACATGGATTGTCTGACCGCTGACGTAGGTTGAATCGTCACTTGCGAGATAGACATATGCAGGTGCAAGTTCGAAAGGTTGCCCTGCACGTCCCATTGGCGCGTTCGTACCAAACTTCGCTACCTCCTCAGCAGAGAAGGTGGAAGGAATGAGCGGTGTCCAGATAGGCCCCGGAGCGACGCTATTCACTCGAATGCCCTGTGATGCCAGTGACATGGCAAGGGAACGCGTAAACGTGACAATTGCTCCTTTGGTAGCCGAGTAGTCAATCAATGTCTCATGGCCCTTATATGCCGTAATGGAGGACGTATTGATGATCGAGCTTCCTTTCTTAAGATATGGAAGGACTGCCTTCGTTAAATGGAACATCGAGAAAATATTTGTGCGGAATGTTTTCTCAAGCTGGTCTGCAGAAATGTCGAGCAAGCTCTTCTGAGGATGCTGCTCTGCAGCATTATTGACCAGGATATCAATCTTCCCAAATTCATCTAGCGTTTTCTTTGCAGCCTCCGCGCAGAATTCTTCACTGCCAACATCTCCGGCAATCAAAAGACATTTCCGGCCTTCCGCTTCAATCAGCTCTTTTGTCGTTTGAGCATCGCTGTTCTCTTCGAGATATACGATGGCTACGTCAGCGCCTTCTTTTGCGAAATAAATTGCGGCAGACTTCCCGATACCGCTGTCGCCACCGGTAATTAAAGCAACTTTTCCGTCTAATTTTCCAGACCCTTTATAGTTTTCATCAACCGATTTAGGTTCAGGTTTCATTTCTGGTTCAGTTCCTGGCTGGTGGTCCTGATGCTGGGGCGGAAAGCCCTGTTTTTTATTTTCATTTGGCATGTTTTAATTCACTCCTGATATTTTGATTCGACATTTATTAAATTCCTTTAAAAACCATAGAAAAAACATGGAAAATCCTTCATTTGATTAAAAAGGCTATTTATCAAGTGAAAAATAGAAACGGTAATGAGCATTGCATTGCCCGAAATGCGATCGAGAGCCGCGAAACGGTAAAAGGAAAGGGCCTGCATTGCCCGAAATGCGATCGAGAGCCGCGAAACGGTAAAAGGAAAAGGTCTGCATTGCCCGAAATGTGTTCGAAAGCCGCGAAACGGTAAAAGGAAAAGGTCTGCATTGCCCGAAATGTGTTCGAAAGCCGCGAAACGGTAAAAGGAAAGGGCCTGCATTGCCCGAAATGCATTCGAGAGCCGCGAAACGGTAAAAGGAAGTATCCTGCAACCCGAAATGCATTCGATGAAATCCTTTTATAATCCATAGAAAAAAGCGGCCTCCATATGGAAGCCGCTGATGTGTTAATTCAATTTATTTTTGAAGATGGAGTAAGTTTTGTAACCACCTGTCAGGTTCTTGACTTTGAAACCATTTTGCTGGAGGATTCGAGATGCAAGGTAGCCTCGCAAACCGACCTGGCAAGTGATCAGGATTGTTTCGTCCTTTGGAAGTTCTTCGAGACGGCTGCGAAGGTCATCCAGCGGAATGTTCTTTGAGCCTTCAATTTTGCCCTGATCATGTTCTTTCTCAGTACGTACGTCAATCATGTACGCGCCTTCCTTGATTAAATGGTCTACTTCATAGTGCTGCACTGTTTCGATCGTTCCGTCAACGATATTCGAAGCTACATAACCAGCCATGTTCACTGGGTCCTTGGCAGATGAGAACGGCGGTGCGTAAGCAAGCTCAAGCTCTTGAAGGTCATAGACGCTCAATCGGCCTTTAATAGCTGTTGCGATTACATCGATGCGTTTGTCGACACCGTCTTTACCTACTGCCTGAGCACCATAAATCTTGCCTGTCTCTTTATCAAAAATAACTTTTAGAGACATTTGCTCAGCGCCAGGGTAGTAGCCTGCATGTGACATAGGGTGGATGTGAACTACTTCATATGGAATCCCAAGTCTTCTCAGCAATTTTTCACTGTTTCCTGTAGTTGCCGCAGTTAACTCGAATACTTTAACAATGGAAGTACCAAGAGTACCTGGATATGCAATTTTACGGCCATTGATATGGTGTCCTACAATGTGAGCCTGGCGGTTTGCTGGCCAAGCAAGCGGGATCATTGTTGGCTGTCCGTTGATATAGTCAGTGACTTCGATTGCGTCGCCCATACCGTAAATTGCCTCATCAGAAGTCTGAAGATATTCGTTGACCTTGATGCCGCCGCGTTCGCCAAGCTCGAGGCCAGCATCAATTGCAAGCTTGTTCTCCGGACGTACACCGATTGAAAGGATGATTAATTCAGCATCAAGCACTTTGCCGCTTTCAAGGACAACCTTCGTGCCGTTTTCTTGTACATCCGTGATTCCATCGCCAAGAATCAATTCAACGCCGTTCTTTCTTAATTCATCCTCGACAATCGCAGCCATTTCTGGATCGACTGGTCCCATTACCTGAGGCAATTTTTCAACAAGAGTAACATTCACGCCAGCGTGGACAAGGTTCTCTGCCATCTCCAAGCCGATGAAGCCGCCGCCAATAACGACTGCGTTATTTGGCTTATTGTCTTCTAGGTATGCTTTGATTTTATCCATATCAGGAATATTTCTCAGCGTGAATACATTTGCACTCTTTAAACCTTCGATTGGAGGAACGATTGGTTTTGCACCTGGGGATAATACCAGGACGTCATAGCTTTCTGTATACTCTTCACCAGATTGTACATGCTTCACGGACACTGTTTTTTCTTCCCGGTTGATAGCCGTTACTTCAGAAAAATTACGGATATCCAGATTGTAACGTGCGTTCATACCTTCAACTGTCTGGAGAAGCAATTTATTTCTGTCTTCGATTACACCGCTGATGTGATATGGCAGACCGCAGTTTGCAAAAGAAATGAATTCTCCTCTTTCGAACAATACGATTTCAGCCTTCTCATCTAATCTTCTAAGTTTAGTTGCTGTAGTTGCTCCGCCTGCTACGCCGCCGACGATTACGATTTTTTTACCCATTTTATAGTCATCCTTTCGGTTAAAGATTATTTTTTATACCCCTACTGGTATATTAACGCGAAAATAGGGGGAAACCAATAGAGCTTTGTGAAGGATTTGTGAATGTTTTAATCTAAATTCTCTTCAACAGGGACAAATATCACACTGGTTCAATACAATAATTTTAACTTGTAAATTGAAGAATACCTTGGGTGGTTTGTGAATCATTCATGAACATTTATGTTTATATAACAAAAGCGGACAATGATTCCATAGTCCGCTTTTGTCCTTCATATATAGTTTTATCACTTCTATTAACGATAATTCACAAATTGCACATCAACAGTCAGATCCGCTTCTCTTACCGCGGCAATGATTTTCTGCAAGTCGTCGCGGTTTTTCCCAGTTACACGTACCTGGTCATCCTGTACCTGGCTCTTCACCTTCACGCCGCTGTTTTTAATGATTGTATTGATTTTCTTTGCATTTTCTTTATCGATACCCTGAACCAGCTTTGCTCTCTGGCGAACTGTTCCCCCAGAAGCGCGCTCGACCTTACCATAATCAAGATTTTTCACGGGTATTCCACGCTTGATCATTTTGCTGAATAGAACATCCTTCAACTGGTCAAGCTTAAATTCATCATCCGAAACAAGAACAAGCTCTTCCTTATCAAGCGAAATTTCACTTTTGCTGCCTTTAAAATCATAGCGGGTCTGGATTTCTTTCATTGCAATGCTGATCGCATTTGTGACTTCCGTCATTTCAACTTTGGATACAATATCAAATGAACTCTCTTTAGACATAAGGCTACCTCCAGAAAAACATTTTATTTATGGCTTTATTATAGTAAAATATAGCAGTTCAAACAACTTTACGTAATTTAGGATACCATGCTCTTTTTATAGGTGTATTTTTTGGGATTTATAAACCTTATACGAAGTTTATTTCTTCGACGTTAAAGTAAAACAGCAGTGATCATGAGTTTAGATTAAAAAAATGATCATTGTCAAAAATATAGGCAGGAGGGATATTATGTCCTTGAACGAATATACAGGCCAGACAGTGGAGCTGACCGTCGCGAGAATTGCGGATTATGGTTACTTTTTAACTGACGGGGAGGAGGATGTTCTTCTTCACTCCAATGATACTGACCAGACATTTGAAGAAGGCGATACGGTAGAAGTCTTTCTATTTGTTGACTCACGGGGCAGGCTGACAGCGACTACGGTAATACCCAAAGTCTCAGTTGGAATATATGATTGGGTACCAGTTGCAGATGTGAAGGATGGAATCGGTGTTTTTCTTGATATCGGCATCAGCAAGGATATTTTGCTAGGTGAGGAAGATTTACCGGTTGTTAAATCGGTTTGGCCTCAAAAAGGGGACTTGCTTTATATCACTCTCCGTGTGAATCGCAATAACATGATCTATGCGCGTATGGCAACAGACCCAGTCATCCAGGAAATTTCTATAAAGGCTACAAGGAGCGATTTCAACAAAAACGTTCATGGCTATATTTACCGGACGGCAAGGGTTGGCAGCTGGATCATCACTGCGGAGGGTTTCAAAGGCTTCATCCACGAATCACAGCGCAGGACAGAGCCCCGAATTGGTGAAAAGGTAGAAGGACGTATCATCGATGTAAAAGAAGATGGATCAGTGAATATTTCATTAATGCCGCGTAAACAGGAAGCACTTGATGAAGACGCAGAAAAAATCATGAGCTATTTAGAGTTGAGGAATGGCGCGATGCCTTACCATGACAAGAGCATGGCAGAGGACATCCAGGAACGCTTCGACATGAGCAAAGGCTCTTTCAAACGGGCATTAGGCAGGCTTATGAAGGATGGCAAGATTTATCAAGAAAATAACTGGACATATAAAAAAGAAAAATAGAGCCGTTTTGGCTCTATTTTTTATGGTCTTCTTAGATATGGTCGGTCTTCTTTGAATATTCATTCTTGCCTGCTTTACGGTTTTTCTCGCGCATCATGTTTTTTTCGTGGCGGAGGGCATTGTTGTCCTTCGCTTTTTTATCGTTATCAGAAGTATGCGGCATAATATAAAAACTCCTTTCAGGATAGGATACATTTTATTTTCCCTAAAACCTGAGAGGAGTATGTAAATTATGATGGCAGTTTATTTAAGAAGAAAATTGCAATCGTACCAGGTCCGGTATGGGAGCCGACCGCGGCACCAATAGAAGTGATGAAAACATCCTTTGCATGGAGCTCCTCCATGATCATATTCTTCATCTCTGTGGCTGTCTCAAAATCATCTGCATGGCTGATGCCGACAACCTGGTTTTCAAATGATTCACCGCGTTCTTTCATTACTTCTACAATCCTGCGAAGAAGCTTTTTCTTTCCGCGGATTTTTTCAAGCGGCACCAACTTCCCATCCTCTACATTAAGCAGCGGCTTAATATTCAACAGGCCGCCTACGAATGCAGAAGCTTTTGACACGCGTCCACCTTTGGCAAGATGGTCCAGGTCATCTACAGTGAATAAATGCTCCATATGCTGGCTGTGGAACTGGACAGCTTCAACGATTTCTTCTTTTGAAAAATTCTCTTTCGCCTTCTGTGCTGCTTCCAAAACAACTAGGCCGTATCCAAGGGATGCACATTTTGTATCAATGATCGACAAGTTGAAGTCAGGATATTCCTCCTTAACTTGCCCGGCAATCATGACGGCTGTCTGATATGTTCCTGATAATTGTGAAGAGAAAGCTATGTATATTCCATCCTGCTTATTCTCGGCCAATTCCGTAAAAACTTCTTTAAAACCAGCAGGAGAAGCCTGTGAGGTTTTTGGAAGGTTGCCAGCGCGGATTTGATCGTACACTTGTTTTGGCTGGATTGTTCGTAAATCCTCGTATTCAGTGTCATTAATATGGACCTTCAACGGGAATAGTATTGCATCATTTTCTTCATAAAAACTCAATGGCAAATCACATGCACTGTCAGCCATGATTTTTACTGACATAGAACTTTCACCTGCTTTCAACCTTATATAAGAATAGTTTATCGGTAATATCGCAAAAAGACAATTAAATGTAGTGATTTTCGGCAAAATAGGGGTAGAGGAAGAATAGAAAAAGTAAGGGGGATTTACATGGTCTGGTTGGAAACGAAAAAAATCATCATCGTGGTGATTGGTGCATTTTTAAATGCGATGTCATTAAACTTCTTTTTAATTCCTGCAAATGTCTACGCCAGCGGGTTTACAGGTATAGCGCAGCTCGTGTCAAGCATACTTGGCGAATTTGCGCCGTTTAATATTTCTACAGGGATCCTGCTTTTGCTTTTGAATATCCCGGTGACGATCCTCGGCTGGATGAAGGTAGGAAAATCATTCACTCTTTATAGTTTTATCTCTGTTGCGCTTTCATCTCTTTTCCTTGAAATCCTGCCGGTAAAAGAAGTATCGACTGACATATTGCTGAATGCTGTGTTTGGTGGAGTCATCGCTGCACTCGGAGTAGGACTGACATTGAAATGGGGGGCGTCCACTGGAGGTATGGATATCATCGCGATGGTGCTTTCGCGGATGAACGATCGGCCGGTTGGTACATATTTCTTCACGTTAAATGGCATCATTATATTGACAGCGGGTTATATTTTCGGCTGGGAAAATGCCCTTTATACCTTAGTGTCTTTATATGTATCAACAAGGGTAATTGATGCCATCCATACACGTCATGAAAAATTGACTGCCATGATCGTGACCAAAAAATCAGATGAATTAAAGAATGCCATTCACGATAAATTGGTACGAGGGATCACGCTTCTGCCTGCCAAGGGAGCCTTCTCCGGCGAACCAAAGGAAATGCTGGTCATTGTCATTACGAGGTATGAATTGTATGACCTGGAAAGAATCATAAAGGAAGTCGATCCACACGCCTTCACGAATATTGTTGAGACGGCAGGAATATTCGGGTTCTTCAGAAGGGAGTAAAGTTCAAGAATGGAGGTAAGAAAGTGAAGAAAGTCAGCTTATTAATTATTTTACTGTTGATGGCCGTGGCGCCTGTACT
Organism: Mesobacillus subterraneus; assembly: GCF_023715485.1. Classification (GTDB taxonomy): domain Bacteria; phylum Bacillota; class Bacilli; order Bacillales; family Cytobacillaceae; genus Mesobacillus; species Mesobacillus subterraneus_B. The sequence continues at coordinate 227,950 of NZ_JAMBOF010000001.1, forward strand.
GGCCATTGGAGAGGAAAAACCATCAAGGCAAATGGATTTTAGTTTTTTTGTTGACCCTGTTGCAGGACCGGAACTAGCAGAATTTGAACTTGTCCTCCGGAACAACAGTGATATGCCACTTTCGTTCGAGTTTCCGACATCACAGAAATATGACATAACCGTGCTCGATTCAAAAAAGAAAAAAGTGTACCAATACTCTGAGGGAAAGGCATTTGCCCAGGCGTTTGAAACTCTCACAATAAAACCGCAGGAAAGTGTTAAATGGAAGGAAAGCTGGAATTATGTCACAGCAGCGGGTGAGAGGGTTAAAGAAGGCGAGTACCAGGTAACTGCAAAGCTAAAAGCCATTAATGTGAATGGAAAACCCATTGCAGACCAAAGTTTGCTGACAGATGCGAAGACAATGTATGTTCCCGGGCAGAATCCAGTCTTTATGGGAATAAAGACAGAAGGCAGCAAAGGTAAATATAAAGTGATTGGGCAAGTAAGGCCCCTCAATGGAAAGTTTTTTTATTCGGTCGAGGATGGCCATAATCAGCTGGTCAACGAAACAGAAGTTGTTTTAGATTCAAAGTACCCGCAATGGAAGCCGTTTACTCTCAATATCGCCATACCTGAAAACAAGCTTCCGCAAAACGGGTCCGTCATCCTGAATCTGTATGAGCGAAGCAAGGATGGAGAAATTATTCATACTTATCCTGTGTTGCTTGAAAGGTTCAATAACAACTAAGTAAAAGTAAAAGTAAAAGTAAAAGCAAAAGCTGACGGACGAACCGCCAGCTTTTTGCTTTTACTTGTTTTCAATTGAATTCAGCTCGTCTTGAAATGACCGAAGCTGCTCTTTTTCAGCCATTGTCGTATTCGCGTACGCTGATGACAGAGCATTTTTAGCAGTATACATGGCTGCAGTCTGTTCCGCAGGCTCCGCAGTCTTAGCTAATTGTACAGCTTTCCTTGCTTCCTGAAAAAGCCTGTTTCCCATTTTAAATTCCTCCTAAAGAGGATTCTCTGACATTGGCCATCTTCTGAGCTTCAGCTTCGGCATATGTGGTGTGGTAAGGGATTCGTTGACTATGCTTGGCGACAGTATCTACACCTTGCTGTACAAAACGCTTGGATTTATTGCTTTTACCCATCGTTTACCCCTCCATCTGCGAGCGAATTTGAAACAGGCTAAAAGCCGCTTCACTGATAGTATGCTCTTTCGGTGTAAAATCAACCGGTACAGGAACAGGTTGTATTTGGCAAGATAATGAAGATTAATGGACATTTGGATGAAGAAGAAGCAAGGAAATGTCCAAGAAAGCCATGTTAAAGGACATTTTGATGATGAAGAAACAATGAAATGTCTAAGAAAGCCATGTTAAAGGACATTTTGATGATGAAGAAACAATGAAATGTCCAAGAAAGTCATGTTAAAGGACATTTTAAAGATGAAGAAACAATGAAATGTCCAAGAAAGCCATGTTAAAGGACATTTTGAAGATGAAGAAGCAATAAAATGTCCAAGAAAGCCATGTTAAAGGACATTTTAAAGTTGAAGAAGCAATGAAATGTCTAAGAAAGCCAAGTTAAATGACATTTTGAAGATGAAGAAGCAATGAAATATACAAGAAGGACATTTTCGGCAAGAAATACCGCAAAAACGTCCGATAGAGCTTGAGCTTTCGGACGTTTTAAACTCGGTCATCAAACAGTATTCAATTTAAAGGGCCTTTAAATTCAGCAAATCATTCAAGTAAACGCCGATTCCATCTTCTTCATTGGACAAGGTGATATCATTAGCGATGTTCTTTACAACTTCAATGGCATTGCCCATTGCGATGCCGCGTCCTGCGTACTCAAGCATATCCAAATCATTGTCTTCGTCGCCGAAGGCAATGATTCTTTCAGGCGGGATCTGGAAATAGTCAGATGCCTTCTTTAAGCCGACAGCTTTGTTTAACCCATATTTTACAATTTCAACGACATGGAATGGAGCCGCCCAGCTTCTGTGGTCGATAACTTCTGCATGGACTTCTGACAGGTGGGCACGTATTTTTTTTACATCCTCCTCATCAGAATGGATAAGCATGCTCGTTGGTGACGTCTTCAGGTATCTTCTAAGGTCTCCGGTCGTGATGTTGGGGTTGCCCAGGTTGAAGATATCCATCAATTTCTCGTCATGATAGTGTACATACACATCGTCAATTACTTCGGCGATAATGTTATGGTATTTGAAATCATCGAGTGCCTCGACAATATCCTTCGCAACATCGATCGAAAGAGGAGAATGATGGACTCCCCAGCTTGTGTCCAGAGGATGATGGACGAACGCGCCGTTAAAATTCACAATCGGAGTGTCCAACTTTAGCTCATGATAGTACATTTCGCTTGAACGGAATGGTCTCCCTGTAGCAATCATCACAACATGGCCCTCTTCACGAGCTTTCTGGATCACGCGCTTATTATTTTCGGATATTCTTTTATCATCTGTAAGTAAGGTTCCATCAAGGTCTAATGCGATTAAATGTTTTTCAGCCATAAATACTCCTTTTAAACAATTTTTTTGAATGATATGCGTATGATTGGCTCTTTTTTTATAAGAGTTCTACAATACATATATTAGATGCTGGTTAATAGGTCTCATAACCACTATGGTAACCATTTTACATATAAAATGTAAAAAAATCATTTTTCTAACTTAAAGGTGGGTTAATTTTTCATCTGCGCAATGATTCAGGAGGTAAAAAGTTGATTTTAGTCGAGAAAAAACGCATAGGACATATTCCCGTTCTACATATTGTAAAACAAAAGCAATTTTCAGATAAAATGCCATTGATCATTTTCCTGCATGGATTTACGAGTACGAAAGAGCGCAATATGCATTACGCCTACCTATTTGCCGAAAAAGGGTTCAGGGTCGTTATGCCAGAAGCAAAGTATCATGGTGAGCGTGGGGAAGGGATGCCTGAAAGGGAACTTGGATTTCACTTTTGGGAAATTGTCATCACTTCTATTGAAGAGCTTGCGACCATCAAGGATGAATTAGTCGGAGAAGGGCTGGTCGATCCATCCAGAATCGGTATCGCTGGTACATCTATGGGGGGGATCACAACTCTAGGTGCGCTTGCAAAGTACGAATGGATCAAGTCTGGTGTAAGCTTAATGGGCAATCCTTCGTTTGAACAGTTTGCATTGTGGCAGCTGAACGAAATGGAAAAAAGAAAGATACAATTAGGCTTATCAAATGATGAAATTTCTGCTTTGCTGAATCAGCTGAAGAAATACGACCTTAGCCAGCAGCCAGAAAAATTGAACAAGCGCCCGCTGCTGTTCTGGCACGGAAAACAGGACACCGTTGTACCTTATCAAGCTGCGTATCATTTTTATGAGCAAAACAGGAAAAGCTATGAGGGTACAGAAGACATGTTTGCATTCATAACGGATGAGAATGCAGGACATATTGTATCGAACGCTGGTGTGATGGCAGCTGCAGAATGGTTTGGCAGACACGTATAATACCTTTCTGCTTTAAATGATTATAAATCATTGTTATGATAGGAATAAGTATTAGCTATTAAAAAGGAGTGTTCACCGATGGATCAAGATTTGAAAGATAGCCTTATGGGTGCGCTTGAGATGGTTGTTGACCCTGAACTTGGCGTAGATATCGTGAATTTAGGGCTTGTATATGATGTGGATTTGAATGAAGAAGGACTCGCAACTGTTACAATGACTTTGACTTCAATGGGTTGCCCGCTTGCCGGCACAATCGTCGAACAAGTGAAATTGGCACTTGCAGACCTTCCGGAAGTTAAGGATACAGAAGTAAATATCGTATTCAACCCGCCTTGGTCAAAGGACATGATGTCACGTTACGCAAAAATCGCTCTTGGCGTGAGAGATTAAATTGATGAAACAGAAGCAGCATGGATTTGATCCTGCTGCTTTTTATATTTTTTCGGCCAGGATATAAAATCAGAAGTAAGTGCGGTCACAAAATTGTCATACAATCAGCCCATTCATTCCTTTTTATGTGAGGTAGTTCACTTAATCATGTTGGAAACCCTTATATACTTCTTTTATAGAAGTATTAAAGGAGGCGCCAAATGATGTTTGCGAGAGATTTTAATAAGGACCCATTCATAGTGATTTGGGAACTGACGAGAGCCTGCCAACTTAAATGCCTGCACTGCCGTGCTGAAGCCCAATATAGAAGAGATCCGCGAGAATTGTCCTTTGAGGAAGGGAAAGCGCTGATTGACCAAATATATGAAATGAATAATCCAATGCTGGTTTTCACTGGCGGCGACCCGCTGATGAGGGAAGACGTGTTTGATATCGCTGAGTATGCGGTGAAAAAGGGTGTTCGCGTTTCAATGACACCAAGTGCGACACCGAATGTTACGAAGGAAGCAATTGAAAAGGCAAAAGCTGTTGGGCTCTCTCGGTGGGCCTTTAGTATCGACGGACCAACGGCCGAAATCCATGACCATTTCCGGGGGACTGCTGGATCATTTGATTTAACGATGGAAAGAATTAAGTATTTGCATGAACTGGAAATCCCTATTCAGATCAACACTGTTATATCACGCTACAATATAGATTATTTGGATGAAATGGCAAAAATGGTTGAAGATCTCGATTGTGTTTTGTGGAGCGTATTTTTCCTTGTACCTACAGGGCGCGGCCAGGAAAAGGACATGATTTCGCCTGTTGAGCATGAAAAAGTATTTACTTGGCTGTATGATTTAAGTAAAAGAGTGAAATTTGATATTAAAACAACAGCGGCCCAGCATTATCGCCGGGTTGTCATACAGCAAAAAATGCGCGAAGCCAAAGACCAAACTGATGAAATTGATTACCTCACAGCTTTGACTAAAGAAGGGCTTACTGGTTCGATTGACGGGCTTGGAAGGGCGCCTAAAGGGGTCAATGACGGAAATGGGTTCGTATTTATTTCACATGTTGGAGATGTATATCCAAGTGGACTACTGCCAGTAAAAGCAGGGAATGTAAGAGAACAGCCTCTTGCCGAGATTTACAGGGAGTCACCAGTTTTCAAATCTTTAAGAAACCCTGATGAATATAAAGGTAAATGTGGCGTTTGCGAATTCAGGCACGTCTGTGGCGGTTCACGTTCACGCGCGTATGCAATGACTGGCGATTATTTGGAGAGCGAACCATTCTGCGTTTACATTCCTAAAGCATTGAGAAAGCAAAAACAAATTTAAAAATCCGCACTTTTCACGAAGTGAGCGGTGAATGCAAAAAAAGAGTGAAGCATCAAGGTGCTTCACTCTTTGTGTTTGTTTGGGAAATTAAAAATTATTTAGTTGCGGATAACTCCATGTATTATACTTAATCCAGCTCCAGCGCATGTCGGAACTTAACGAGGCACTTGCACTTTTTGTTCTTAATCAATGGAACAGAATACCGCTGGACAGTTTTCGCAGCCAATCTCCTGACGTAAAAACTCAACGTCATGAATCAGAATCTTTCCTTTTTTAATTGAGATGATTCCTTCTCGTTTCAAGTCGTTCAGGATACGGTTCGTGCTTTCGCGGGATGTTCCACAGAAGTTTGCCAGCTCCTGGTTCGTTAATGGAAGATCAATCAAAATGCCAGTGTCTTTATGCACACCGTAGCTATTGGTCATTCTGATCAAAGTTGAGAATAACGCGCCTTTCTTCCCGTTAAGTACAAGGTCGCGGAATTTCGTCTGTGTCTTTCGGAAATGGTCGCTCATCCATTTCATGAATTCAAACGCGAGTGAAGGGTTTTGGAAAATCTCTTTTTCAATGACATCCTTTCTGATCGCAGCGATTTTTGCATCTTCAAGGATAAGGGCGCTAAGCAGGTACTTTGGAGCATCTGTGAACAATGTCAATTCACCGCAAATATCATTTTCTCCACAAATTCTCAGTGCGAGCTCACGGCCATCCTGGGTGACCTTGCTGATTTGGACCTTGCCGCCAAGAATCAAGTAAAGCTCCTCTGCCTCCATGCCTTCCTGGAACAAGTAAGAACCCTTTTTAACATGGATCGTCCGGTCGGCGAACTGAAGCAATTCTTTAATTTCAATTGAATGAGTTACTTTAGTTGTGTTTGGCATGGTCATCACCCTTTTTCTTATTTTTAACACCTTAACTCCTGTTCAATGAACAAGAGTTTTTACAATATATTCCGTGGCAGTATCTTTATTGTCACAATAATAACACCGTCGTAGTGTTTACTGAATATCGAAACATCAATTGTCAAAATGTCGTCACATTAAGGAAGCTTTCTGTTCACAATTCTGAAACAATGTTGGCACAGGTTTATTATATCGATAAAAAGAGGTAGAAGATTTACATGTTTGGCGACATCTGTGACGGTTTATTGAACAAAGAAACAGGTGTGAAGTTCATCACATCGTAAAGTCTTTGAATTTTTTACGATTTACCCATAGAAAGCTTCTATCACAAATTCACTGACATTGGGGAATAAATTAGGTAGCACGAAAGGGAGAGAAAATATGAAAACACAAAAACTTCAACTGCCGGTACAAACGCTTAGTCTTGTTGCTGGGTTCATGGTATGGGTAATTTTATCCTCATTAATGCCATTCATAAAAGAGGACATACAGATGTCTGCTAACCAGGTAGCGATGGCCACAGCGATCCCGGTTGTTCTTGGTTCGATTTTAAGGATTCCAATTGGTTATTGGACGAACAAATTCGGTGCCCGGAAGTTATTCTTTATCAGTTTTACATTACTGCTGTTCCCGGTCTATTTCATCAGTCTTGCAGATTCCTATTCTGACCTTCTGATTGGCGGTTTGTTTGTTGGTATTGGCGGGGCAATATTCTCAGTAGGTGTTACTTCGCTGCCGAAGTATTTTCCAAAAGAACGCCACGGCTTTGTCAACGGGATTTATGGTGTAGGGAACCTTGGCACAGCGATTTCAACCTTTTCAGCTCCTGTCATTGCCTCACAGTTCGGCTGGCAGACGACAGTCAAGTTTTACCTAATCTTATTGGTGGCATTCGCTGCAATCAATTTTTTCCTGGGCGATAAAAAAGAGCCAAAGGTAGTTACACCATTGGGGGACCAAATAAAAAGTGTCTATAAAAATCAAAAGCTCTGGGCTTTAAGTTTATTTTACTTCTTAACTTTCGGTTCGTTTGTAGCATTCACCATCTATTTGCCAAACTTCCTCGTTTCTCATTTCGATCTTGAAAAAGTCGACGCAGGAATCAGGACAGCAGGCTTCATCGCGTTGGCAACATTTTTTAGGCCAATCGGAGGCTGGCTTGGAGACAAATTCAACTCTTTCATCATCTTGATGTTTGTATTTGCTGGAATGACGATATCAGGGATTTTGTTGTCATTCATGCCATCACTGACTTTATACACGATCGGCTGCCTTGCTGTGGCTATCTGTGCAGGAATAGGAAACGGTACAGTCTTCAAACTTGTACCTCTCTATTTCTCTAAACAAGCAGGAATCGTCAATGGAATCGTTTCTGCGATGGGTGGCCTGGGTGGTTTCTTCCCACCGCTTATGCTGGCATTCCTGTTCAACCTGACAGGACACTATGCGATTGGCTTCATGGCTTTATCACAAGTGGCTCTGGCAAGCCTGATCATTGTAATCTGGATGTACTACCAGGATAAATTAAGCCTTGCTAAAAATATCATTGACCACACAATCGAGGGAATCATGATCACTGATGTGAAAGGGAATATTGAAAAAGTTAATCCTGCTTTCACTACCGTAACAGGATACAGCCCTGAGGAAGTCATGGGTAAAAATCCTAACATACTGCGATCCGGTGAACATGAAGAAGATTTTTATAAGGATATGTGGAAGGCAATCAAAGAAAAAGGTTTTTGGCAGGGTGAGATTTGGAACAAGAAAAAGAATGGCACAGTTTACCCTGAGTGGCTGACGATCAGCCCTGTGAAAAATGAAGCAGGCGAGATTAAGAATTTTGTCGGCATGTTCAGTGAATTGACTGTAAAAAACAAATAAACAATATAAAAAACTGCATCAAAATACCTGATGCAGTTTTTTTTCATTTCAAAACATATGACAACATAATGACATTTCATGCGAAAAAACACTATCCTGGCAGTTTTTATGTTGTAATATAGATATAAGGATTAAATCTACTATTTAAATAGAGGACTATTGATGTTACTGTGAGAATATTAACAGTTAACTACAGTTGTTGCTGTTACAATGTCAATAATGATAACTTCTATAATAATTGGAGTTGACACATATGGTAAAAAACATAATCAAAGACCAATTGAATAGACCACTTCGCGACTTGCGTATTTCTGTTATAGATCGTTGTAATTTCCGCTGCCAGTATTGCATGCCTGCGGATATATTCGGACCAGACTTCGCTTTCTTGCCAAAAAGCGAGCTGTTATCTTATGAGGAAATTGAACGTGTTGCAAAAATGTTTATAGAACTGGGTGTAGAAAAAATCAGGCTGACTGGCGGAGAGCCATTACTGCGCAAGGATTTGCCTATACTTGTTAAAAAGCTGAACGAGATCGAAGGGCTTAAGGATATAGCCTTGACCACCAATGGTGTGCTGCTTCCTAAATATGCAGAACAGCTGCGTGAGGCAGGCTTGGTGCGTGTAAATGTCAGCCTTGATAGCTTGAAGGATGAACTTTTTGGTGAAATCAACGGCAGGAATGTTGGTGTTGGACCTGTTCTCGATGGAATCGCAGCAGCAAAAAAAGCTGGCTTAGGCGTGAAAATCAACACGGTTATCAAAAAAGGGCTTAATGATTCAGAAATCCTTCCGATGGCGGAATTCTGCAAAAAGGAAGGCCTGGAATTGCGCTATATTGAATACATGGACGTAGGCAGCACAAATGGCTGGAAAATGGATGATGTCATTACAAAGAAGCAAATTTATGACACGATCAATGAACACTATGAGTTGGAACAGGTGGATCCGGATTATTTCGGTGAGGTCGCTAAAAAATATAGATATAAGGGAACAGATATCAATGTGGGCTTCATTTCTTCGGTTTCAGAGTCGTTCTGCTCAAGCTGCACTAGGTCCCGCTTATCGGCGAACGGTCAGATTTTCACCTGCCTATTCAATGGAAACGGCCATGATATCCGTGATTTCATGCGTGCAGGGGCTACAGATGACGAGCTTCGCGCCCGAATCACAGACATTTGGAACCATCGTACAGACCGGTATTCTGATGAGCGGACTGCAGAAACTGTCGCGAACAGAAAGAAAATTGAAATGTCCTATATTGGCGGCTAAAGACTCCTTCGGGGGTCTTTTTTGTTATCGATATGGTTAAGTTTGTCCCACAGCCCAGGTTTATCTCCTATCTCCCCCTGATATTGGGCATACTATGTTTCCAAACAAATAGATATTGGGTATACATTAATCTACTATATCTTGTTGATGATCTGGGGAATGCCTGAATGTTAAAGAGAAGAATTCATTTTTTATTTGTATTCATTTTGATTGCTTGTATTTATGTTGTGTTTTTTACTGGCTGCAGCCAGATGGTGAAGGGTGCGGCAATACTGATTTATGGGATTATTATCCTGATCAGCATCTATTCATTGATGCTTGAAAACCGATCGGCACAGCATACGCTTATGTGGATGTACGTAATGCTGCTCTTTCCTGTGGTTGGATATTTCTTTTACCTTTTTTCCGGGCAGCTATATCTGAAAGGATACTTGTATAAAAGTAAACGCACTCGTGATAGAGACGAGTGGGTAAGATTGATGAGAAAGGAAGAATCTCGAGACCTGTCTTTTTTAATCGAGAACCAACAGTGTTTTGCGCAATATGCCAAAAATGCATCTTTGACTCCGATTACTACTTCATCGCGAGCGAAGATCCTGAAAAATGGTGATGAAACCTTTTCAGAAATCAAAAAAAAGCTAAGGGAAGCTAAAAAATTCATTCATATGGAATACTACATTTTCCGGTCTGACAGGCTTGGCAAGGAAATCATTGACATCCTGATTGAGAAAGCGCAGCAGGGCGTAGAAGTCCTGTTTATGTTCGATGCTGCCGGAAGCTTGAAATTCACTGTAAAAGACTTGAAGAAGATGCAGGATGCTGGTATTAAAGCTGTTCCGTTCTCACCGCTTAAATATGGATTCTTCAATCAGAAATTCAATTTCCGAAATCACAGGAAAATTGTCATTATCGATGGTGAAATAGGTTTTGTAGGCGGTTTGAATGTAGGAGTGGAGTATCTCGGCGAGGATGAAAAAGTCGGTTTCTGGCGTGATACCCATATGATGCTTACCGGGGAAGCGGTATATACCCTTCACAATGTCTTCCTTCTTGATTGGGAATACGTCAGCGGAGAGAAGGTCCTTGAAGACCATCGCGCTGTAAAGAAGGAATATGACGATGACGAAGTGGACGGTGCCATCCAGGTAGTAGCAAGCGGCCCGGATACGCAGCAAGGAATCATGAGCGATTTTTACTATACGATGATGTCATGCGCGACTAAGTCAATCTGGATCGCTACACCTTATTTTGTGCCTGATGAAGCTATCCGCACTGCATTGAGAGTAGCGGCAACAAAAGGGATCGAAGTCAGGATCATGGTTCCTGAAATCAATGACAGCTATTTGACACAATATGCGAGCCGATCATATTTTTCCGAACTATTGCGAAATGGGGCAGAAATTTATTCTTATAAAAAAGGCTTTTTACATCAGAAGGTAATCATTGTTGATGGGAATATTGCCTCGATTGGCACGGCCAATATGGATATGAGGAGTTTCCATCTGAATTTTGAGGTAAATGTATTCTTGTTTGGAACGAGTTCAATAAGGGACCTTGTCGCCCAATATGAAGAAGACATGGAGGAGTCAGAAAAACTCAGTCCGGTCCAATATTATAAACGAGGTTTTTGGGAACGGTCGAAGGAATCTTTCGCAAGGTTATTTTCGGGAGCGTTATAAGCACTTTTCGATAAGTGCCTGAACCAGGATACATTAAAGATGAGTGTGAAAGCAAAAAGTTTACGTAAAGAGCAAAAGGGAAATGACCTCATCAAAGAATGATGAGGTCATTTTTTTCCTTAAGCGATGTATCTTGGGAATAAAATATTATTTTCAAGATGTACGTGCATGAAGGTATGGGATTCCAGGGCTTCCAGGCGTTTGTATACTAAACGGTACGTTCCGCACGCGTCCATTGGCGGGTTAAAATCGGATGTGATTATTCTAAGCTCCTTAAGGATTGAGCCTGCATGATCATGCTCTTTTTCAAGCTCAGTGATTTCAGACAGAATCTTGGAGCGCTGTTCCTCATCCGCTGAATCAAGCTGGAGCAGCAGTGGGAACACAATTGCTTCTTCTTTTCCTGTATGCTCGAGCAGCTCTTTTTTTAATTCATAGAATAATTCATAGACTTTCAAAAGTTCCTCGTGACGGTCACCATGTACCTTCGCAACCTTGGTTACATAAGGACTGAGCATTTTCAGCTCCTCTTCAAGCTCCCGGTGGTACTTATGCTTAATATGATCAATCAAAGCTGCCGAGTCGGTTTCTGTCCAAACTTCCATATTCTCGGCAGTTCCGTTATGTTTTTTGTAAAGGTCTTCAAGCTCAGTCAAGATAGCTGGTACATCGAGATTCTGTTCTCCAGCAGCTTCAGCCAGGGGCCGGTTGCCGCCACAACAGAAATCCAATCTATTTTTCTTGAATAAATCACTTGATTGCGGGAATATATTGACAATATCTTTTACTAAAGAATTTTGATCGAAAGGCATTTTCATTTAAAAAACCTCCAAATTAATTTGTTTATACTGTTTACATACTCATCATAAAGGAAATGGTTTTACTGCTTGGTGATGTGTATCACACTTCACAAAAAATCTACATATTTTCACGGGATTTTATGAGAGAATACTGTGAGGTTTGTTATGTTCTCGTTTTTACATTACTCTTATAATGAATAGGGTAATATTGTTAAAATGATATTTTCACAATGTTTTACTTAAAAAACTTAAAAGTTTAGCCTGCAATAGGAGCTGATTATATGTTAGAGAAGAGAAAGCCTATTCCAATTGGAGAGGCAGTAAAGAAGGTAATGGAGCACAAGAAGATTGGCTCCACTGAATATGTTTCAATCAATGAAAGCTATGGACGATATCTGTCCGAAGACCTGAAAGCAACTAGTGATGTACCGCATTTTGACAGGGCTCCATATGACGGATATGCCGTGCGTTCAATCGATACCCAGGAAGCATCTCAGTCCCAGGCTGTGGAATTTGAAGTGGTTGACCACATCGGGGCAGGAATGCTGACTGAAAAAGAGCTTGGCCCTTTCCATGCAGTAAGGATCATGACGGGGGCACAAATGCCAGTTGGCGCCGATGCTGTTGTCATGTTTGAATTAGCAAATGAAGTAGAACGCGATGGAAAAAAATATATGGAAACTAAGCGAAAGCACAATAAAGGCGAAAATGTTTCATACAGAGGCGAGGATGCCAGGGAAGGTGAAGTACTCGTCAAGAAGGGTACATTCATAAATCCAGGAATTCAGGCCATGCTGGCGACTTTTGGTTATGCCAAAGTTCCTGTTGCGAAGAAACCGGTCATCGGTCTTTATGCAACCGGCACTGAATTGCTGGAGGTTGATGAACCTTTAGAGCCAGGAAAGATCCGGAACAGCAATTCTTATATGATTTCTGCGCAAATACTGCGGGCAGGAGCGGAAGTTAAATACTTTGGCCAGCTGCCTGATGATTTTGATACATGCTTCGATGCAGTCAGCAAGGCAATCGAGGAAGTTGACTTATTCATCACTACTGGCGGTGTGTCTGTCGGAGATTATGATTATCTTCCAGAGATTTATGCAAAGCTTGGTGCTGAAGTCCTTTTCAATAAAGTAGCGATGAGGCCTGGCAGCGTCACGACAGTGGCACAGCTTGATGGCAAGCTATTATTCGGCTTGTCCGGAAACCCTTCTGCCTGTTATGTAGGCTTTGAACTGTTTGCCCGTCCAATCGTCAGGACGTTGCTGTTCACAGAGCAGCCGCATTTACGGAAGGAAAAAGCGATACTTGACGCCAATTTTCCGAAAGCAAATCCTTTCACAAGATTTGTAAGAAGTGCATTGACAATTCAGGACGGCAGGCTGGTTGTGACTCCTAGCGGTCTTGATAAGTCCAATATCATCATGAGCCTGGCCGGGGCAAACTCGCTGATGATACTTCCAGGTGGCACGAGAGGCTTTGAGCAGGGAGTGGAAGTGGATGTCCTGATGCTCGAAGACCACACAGGCAGTGAATGGCCTTGGTAAAACCAGTATTATTTCAGGTAGCAGGGTATCAGAACAGTGGAAAAACCACGCTGAGCATCAAGCTGATTGAAAAGTTATCTGCTTCCGGCCTGAAAATCGCCACCATTAAACATCATGGACATGGCGGAAAGCCGGATGTACTGGAAACAAAGGATTCAGGACGACATATAAAGGCAGGAGCCACTGTCTCCCTTGTAGAAGGAGGGGGCAGGATAATCATTCAGGCTGAAGATGTACCGTGGTCACTAGCAAAAGAGATCGAAATGCTGTCGTTCTTTAAGCCAGATGTAATTATAATCGAAGGATATAAGAACGAGAGATATCCTAAGGCAGTGATTCTCCGCGATAAAAATGACCTGGAGCTTCTGGAAAAGCTGCCGAATATTAAAATCATTTTTCATCGTGATCCGAAGCTGGGAAACCAGCTTATTAATTCTGGCTTTCCAGTATTTGATACCGAAGACGAAGCCGGTTATAAATGGATTTCAGATTATATAAATAATCAAAACTAGCAGTCAGGCACTGTCAGCCTGAAACAATAGGTGAAAACCCTAATTAAATGAAGTGTCGTTCATTAAATAGCTAGAAAAAATTCTTAATTTAGACAAAACGGGCGACTTTTGTCACTGTCACTTCACACTTGCCCAGTTAGAATGTTAATGGGGTTAATGTTTGTGAGATATGTGTGAGGTGAGAGTGATGGAAATGCTTCAAATCTTTTTGTGGATCGTTTATCCATATACAGTAGCAGCAATTGTGGCTATGGGAATCGTGTGGCAATATGATGCAACTCGAGAAGAAGGGACTACTTCAAAAGCTAGCCGCCTCTTGGTGTATGTGGTGAGAGGTCTTATGGCCGCCAGCACGGCCACAGGAATTTTAATTGTGCTTTCAAGCAGCATTGCCAATGAACCTGTACAGTTATTGAAATGGCTTATCAGCCTGGCACAATTGAAGCCAGACCTTAACCTGGTCCTGAACATTTCCATTCTCTCGAAGATCCATTATATAATCGTATTTTTATTTCTATTAAGCCTGGCTTTCACGAGAGAAATTTACTATTTGTTAAAACCGCATTTATATTTGAAAAAAATCTTCTTGAAACTTCAATTTGACAGAAGAGGCTGAATCCGGGGATTCAGCCTCTTTTTTTGTTCTTTAGGAAATTAAAAAATTATTTAGTTGTGGATAACTACAGGTAGTATTCTTAATCCAGCTCCAGCGCCTAGCCCCTCGAGTCGATTGTCTAGCTGCGGCTCCTAACTCCTCGAGACGCTTGTCTAGTGTCGCCTCCTAGAAACTCCGAAACTTCAACTCCCCCGGCAGAAGCAAAAAGCGCTTCTTTGGTGGAGTCTCCAGTTTCTGCGTTTCTGGACAGTCGGCTATACATTTCGATTTCGGTCCTGCCAATGAAGTCAAAGAACGACTTCACTGGCAGGCCCTCCAGCGCTTGTCGGAGTTGGACAGTCGCCTATACTTTTCGATTTCGGTCCGCCCAATGAAGTCAAAGAACGACTTCACCGGTCGGTCCTCAAGCGCTTGTCAGGGCTGAACGAGGCACTTACGCTTTTTGTTCTTTTTTGACAGTTCGATGTCATTTGATTTTTGGGGCTGAAAAATGTGATGTGTTTCACTTTATTAGCAGGAATACTGCATTATATTTAGGTTAGAAACATAAGGGAGTGTTGATTCATGAAATTATTTATGCCAAAACAGCATGGAGCATGGGCGATGTTAATCATCCCTTTCTGGCTTGGAGCAGCGGCGAGTGAAATGATCTGGCAGCATGTCCCGTTTTTCATCGGGTGGCTATTATTATATTTAGGAACCTACCCATTATTATTGATGTTCAAAAGGAAAAAGATTCCTTTCTACCGTAAATGGGCGTTTATTTACATGATTCCAGCTCTGGTGTTTTTAATGGTTCCTTTATTAACGACACCATCTATTGTCTATTTTGGATTTTCAATGGTTCCCTTCTTTATGCTTAATGCTTATTTTTCTGCAAAAAATAAAGATCGGGCTCTCATGAACGACCTCAGTGCGATCGTTGTTTTTTCGATTGCCGGTCTAGCGAGCAGTTATCTGCCAGGCGGTACCATTAACGAGGAAGCAATCCTTGTGTTTGCTGCTTCAATCCTATTTTTCACCGGAAGCACATTTTATGTAAAAACAATGATTCGGGAGAAAAAGAATGCCAATTTTAAATGGATTTCATGGTCATACCATCTTCTTGTGCCAATTTTATGGCTTGCGGCTGGAGAAGCTATTGTCGCAATTGCAGCAATACCAAGCCTGATCAGAGCCGTTGCTTTTTACGGGAAACCAGTGTCCGTTATGAAAGTAGGAATATATGAAATCGTAAACGCGGCTCTGTTTTTCATCATCATGCTATTCGCACTCTGAGAAAAAAATTAAGCCGTCAGCATTTGCTGGCGGCTTTTTATGAAAGGCTCTTTTCGTAAACTTTGTTGCTAACTCAACCTTTATGCTTGCCCAGTTCAGAAACCTCCTCGAAAAGAGCTCGAAGGCAAGAGATATACGGCATGAAAAATTGGCGCGAAAAAAAACAACCTATCCGAAAACAGCCTTATGAAAAAATTATTCTATATTGCAGATTTCTAAAGGACAGCTTTCGCAATCTATTTCTCTTTTAAGCTGACTCAGGGCATGCACCGTAATGAAGCCTTTATCGATTGAAATGATATGATTCCTTCTTAGCTCACTCAAAAGCCTGTTTACGACCTCTCGGGAAGTGCCGCAAAAGTTTGCAAGTTCCTGGTTTGTCAGGGATACATTGATTTTAATCCCTTCCTCCGCCTCTACTCCATAGCTGTTTACCATCCGAATTAATGTAGAGTATAAAGCACCTTTTTTTCCATGGAGGACGAGGTCGCGAAATCTTGTTTGTGATTTGCGATGCTGGAGAGAAAGCCATTTGACGAGTTCCAGCGCAAGTTCATTGTCTCTCGCTGCTTCATTCTCCAGTTTATCCTTCTGGATTACCGCGACAGCCCCGCTCTCGGACGCTCTGGCATTTAATATATGTCTGGATCCTGGGCTGAACAGTGTAAGCTCCCCAACCAATTCTCCAGCAGAGCACATTCTGATCGTCAATTCACGGCCATCAGGAATCATCTTGCTAATTTGGAATTTGCCGCTCTGGATAATATATAGTTCATTTGCAATATTGCCTTCTTCAAACAAGAAAGCGCCCTTATCAATCTTTTTAATCCGATGGACCTTTTCGAAAAGTTTATTCAGATTTGGTGACATGGTTGTTGCAGTCTGCATGTTAATACCACCTTAAATACGGCAGATTTATATACTCCTGACCGTATATCTAATATTAATATTATTATATTGTAAAGCATATTTATCCAGCAATAAAATTGTGAATTGTTCACATATTGTTAATAATTTTGTTGCGTTTTCAAAAATGAATTCTTATAATAAAAAGAACATTATTTATAAATATAAATTCGAATGATTATTTATGCATTTTAGAGAAGGAGGGAAAAAGTGAAAGCAGCAATTATCGGCACAACCGGATATGGAGGAGGAGAACTGATCCGTATCCTTGCTAATCATCCATTTTTCGACATCCATTCAATCCATACAACGAGAGATGAAAAATCACTATCCGATGAATATCCTCATTTGACCGGGATTTTTGAAAAAGTTCTCACGAAAATTGATACGGAGAAAATCGCAGAGGAGGCAGATGTTGTTTTCCTGGCCACTCCTTCTAAAGTTTCTGGAAAGCTTGTTGATTCATTTTTCCGAGAAGATATCAAAGTAATCGATTTATCAGGGGATATGAGATTAAAAGAGCCAGATTCATATAAAGCATGGTATGGACATGAGCCGGTCGGTGACTCTATCTTGGCTGAGGCAGTCTACGGCCTTAGTGAATGGAACAGGGAGGAAATTAAAAGCGCAAGGCTCCTGGCAAACCCAGGATGCTATCCAACTGCAGCACTCCTTGGCTTGGCGCCGCTCATGGCTGAAAAGCTGGTTGATCCCGGAAGCATCATTATTGACGCCAAATCAGGTGTATCCGGAGCGGGCAGGTCGCCTTCAATGGGAACGCTGTACGCTGAGTTGAATGAAAATTTCAAAATTTATAAAGTGAATGAACATCAGCATATTCCTGAAATCGAACAGCAGCTCAGTCTTTGGAATGGTGAAGATGTGAAGGTAACATTCAGTACCCATCTGATTCCAGTTACAAGGGGAATCATGGCTACTATGTATGTCAAGCTTCAGGAAGAACTGGATACTCTAAGATTAATAGACTTATATGAAGAAACGTACAATGGCCACCCGTTTATCAGAGTCCGGAAGAATGGAGTTTTCCCTTCAGTCAAAGAGGTTAAAGGATCGAATTTTTGTGATATTGGCTTGCATGCAGACAAAAGGACTGGAAGAGTTACAATTGTTTCGGTTATCGATAATTTGATGAAAGGCGCGGCAGGGCAGGCTGTCCAGAACGCCAATATTATGTATGGTTTGGAGGAAACGGCGGGTCTTGAAATGATTCCCCTGTATCCATAAAGGAGGATAATATGTACCAGGCATTAACTGACCAAAAGCTGATAAAAGAAATTCACAACGGCGGCATCTTGACCCCTGAAGGCTTCATGTGCGGCGGTGTCCATGCGGGACTTCGATATAATAAGCATGATTTAGGAATGATCGTTAGCGAAACTCCGTCGAGCTGTGCTGCCGTCTATACGACAAGCCACTTCCAGGCAGCACCTTTGCTGGTGACACAGGAAAGCATCACCCAGGAAGGAGTGCTGCAGGCAATTGTTGTCAATAGTGCCTGCGCGAATGCTTGTACTGGTGACCAAGGTTATCTGGATGCATTGAAGATGAGGTCCCTTGCAGCATCAAAATTAGGGTTTGCCGAACATCATGTCGCCGTTGCTTCTACCGGAGTCATCGGGGAATTTATGCAGATGGAAAAAATTGAAGCAGGAATCAAGAGACTTACTATAGGGAAGAGAGCTGACGATGCGGAGGCGTTCCAAACGGCGATCCTGACGACTGATATTGTCATGAAGCAATGCTGTTATTCTGCTGAGATTGATGGCATGACCGTTCATATTGGCGGAGCAGCCAAAGGTTCTGGAATGATCCACCCGAATATGGCGACAATGCTTGGCTTTCTGACAACTGACGCTGTTATTTCAAGTGAACACCTTTCGGCTGCATTAAAAGGAGTTACTAATACTACTTTCAATCAAATTACAGTAGATGGTGATGTCTCAACAAATGATATGGTGCTTGTAATGGCCAACGGAGCGGCAGCGAATAAACCGCTGAATCCGGATCATCCCGAATGGCCGGTTTTTCTCGAACTCTTAAAAGAAAGCTGTGCAAGCCTTGCAAAGCAGATTGCCAGAGATGGGGAGGGGGCCACGAAGCTGATTGAGGTTTCAGTCGCAGGAGCAATCTCCGATGATGAAGCGCGCATAATCGCAAAAAAGATTGCTGGCTCAAACCTTGTCAAAACAGCTGTATATGGTGCAGATGCGAATTGGGGAAGAATCATCGGTGCAATCGGCCAAAGCCAGGCCACAGTAAATCCAAAAACAGTCGATATCGCCCTTGGTGACATTACCATGCTCCAGGGCAGTACTCCAATCGCTTTTGATGAAAATGGAGCAAAGGATTACCTGATGAACGACAAGGTGCAAATTTTCGTTGACCTTCATTTGGGAGATGGAAAAGGAATGGCATGGGGCTGTGACCTTTCATATGATTATGTGAAAATAAATGCAAGTTATCGGACATAAAGGGGCGAATTCATTGGAAATTATTGTCCTTAAATGCGGCGGCAGTGTTTTGGAAGAGCTTAATGATGACTTTTTTGATAGCTTAAGAGAATTGATAGAGAACGGTCATTACCCAGTCATAGTCCATGGCGGCGGCCCAGCGATCAATTCGATGCTTGACTTATATGAAATTCCTGCAAATTTTAAAGATGGGCTGAGAGTAACATGCGAAAAAACAATGGGAATAGTAGAAATGGTTCTGTCCGGCCAGACGAATCGTCAGCTGTGTGGGATGCTGTTGAAGCATGGCTTCAATGCGCTTGGCATCAATGGCAGCGACGGATTATGCCTGCAAGCTGATTATATTGATAAATCAGAATTAGGCTATGTAGGGACAATTACTAACGTCAACACAAATCTGATCATGATGGCAATCGAAAACGGTTATATCCCTGTCATTACCCCAATTGCGGCAGCGAAAGACGGCTTTAAACTAAATATCAATGGCGATTATGCGGCTGCATCAATAGCAAAAGCTCTCAATGCGGATCGGTGTGCATTTGTTACCAATGTTGACGGCATTCTAATCAATGGAGAAATTGTCAGTGAAATGACTGATAGAGAAATAAATACCCATATTTCTAATGGAAACATTTATGGCGGAATGGTCCCTAAGGTTAACTCCGCATTAACAGCGACGGCTGCTGGGGTAGAAACAGTGATGATCATTTCTGGGAAAAAGCAATTTTATAAAAATAAATGCTGGCACGGGACAGCTATTGCCGCAAAAGAAAGGGTGTTAAAATGAGTAATTTATTCCCGACCTATCAAAGATGGGAAATCGAGCCTGAAAGAGCAGCAGGGTCTGTAATCTATGGTAAAGATGGACTTCAATATCTTGATTTCACTTCTGGAATCGGTGTATGCAATTTGGGTCACCGTCCAGAAGCAGTAGAGCATGCAGTGAAGGATCAGCTGGAGTTATTTTGGCACGTTTCCAACCTGTTTCCGCAAAGTATTCAGGAAGAAGCGGCAAAACAGCTTGCTAAAGCCTCTGGACTCGATTTTGTATTCTTTGCGAATAGCGGTGCTGAGGCAAATGAAGCAGCCATTAAACTAGCGAGAAAAGCAACCGGACGGACAAAAATCATTACTTTCCAGCAATCCTTTCACGGCAGGACATTCGCAGGCATGGCCGCAACCGGACAGGAAAAAATCAAGCAGGGCTTTGGCAGCATGCTAGAAACATTTGTCCACCTGCCATTCAATGATTTAGAGGCTTTCCAAAATGAAATGGATTGTAATACCGCTGCAGTAATGATTGAAATCGTCCAGGGGGAAGGCGGAATTCATGTCGTCACTTCCGATTTCATTAAAGCGGCAGCAAAAGCCTGTTCTGACAATGGTGCTTTGCTGATTGTCGACGAAATCCAGACTGGGATTGGCCGTACGGGAAAACCATTTGCTTTTCAGCATTTTGGTATTGAACCTGATATCATAACGGTTGCAAAAGGCCTGGGAAACGGGCTGCCAATAGGGGCTGCCGTTGGCAAAGCGGAGCTGGAGGAATACTTCGGTCCAGGAAGCCATGGTTCCACATTTGGCGGAAATCCAATTAGTACAGCCGCCGCAGCAGCTACGATGAAGATTATCTTTAACGAAGAGTTTCTACACGAATCCGCAAGCAAAGGAAAGCTTTTATTTGAGCTTCTCCATAAGGAACTTGGCTGCATTGAATGTGTTAATGAAATCAGGGGTCTTGGTCTGATGGCAGGAATTGACATGAAAATTGCTGTCCAGCCAATCCTTGCAGAGTTGAGAAAGGCTGGCTTGATTGTATTGCCAGCAGGAGAAAAGGTCATCCGCCTCCTGCCTCCGCTGAATGTCAGTACAGAAGAGATTGAAACGGCTGTTTGCATACTAGAAGAAACGTTAAAAAATTGTACAATCACAGCGTAATGGCTGTATCTTTTTTGAATAATAATGCATAAAAATTAATTTAAGTAAATAAATATTCAACTGGAGAGGTGTCTGATGAAAGGATATTTGCATCTGGCAGACGGCAAGACATTTCAGGGGCACTTGCATGGTTCGCTTGCTGAAGAAGGAATTGCTGGAGAAATTGTGTTTTTTACAGGAATGACTGGCTACCAGGAGGTTCTAACAGATCCTTCATATAAAAATCAAATCATTGTTTTCACGTACCCGTTGATCGGAAACTATGGCATAAATGATGCGGATTTTGAGAGTAAAAAGCCGCACGTTGCAGCAGTAGTCGTCTATGAGGCTGCGACAACTGCTTACCATTATGAAGCACAACATTCCTTTACTGAGTACTTGGAGAAATGGGGAATTCCCGTTCTTGAACATATTGATACTCGCGAGCTTGTTAAGAACATTAGACAAAATGGCACGATGCCTGCGATCCTATCGAAAGATCCGGATTGCAAATTAAACTGTGACATGATTGATTGCCTGAAGGTAAAAGAAGTGTCCACGATGAAGCCAGAAACAATCGGCTGCGGCGACACTCACATTGTGTTAATCGATTATGGCTTCAAGAAGTCGATTGCCGATTATTTGGTTAAACAAAAATGCCTGGTGACGATTGTTCCATATAATTATACCTTTGACCAAATCGCGGCATTGCAGCCTGATGGCGTCCTGTTATCCAATGGACCTGGTGACCCAAAAGAATTATTTGGGCAGCTGCCTGAAATCAGAAAAATAATTGAACATTACCCCGCGTTAGGAATCTGTCTCGGACACCAGCTGTCAGCTCTTGCGCTTGGAGGAGATACAAAGAAAATGCTCTTCGGACATCGTGGAGCAAATCAGCCTGTTTATGATGTGGAGGGCAACAGGGTATTCATGTCTTCCCAAAACCACAGCTATGCAGTTGATCAAAACAGCATCAGCAAAACAGGATTGAAGGTACGCTTTTACAACAAAAATGACCAGTCAATCGAGGGGCTTTATCATGAAAAACTTCCACTTCTGACAGTGCAGTTCCATCCTGAAGCAAGCCCGGGACCTGAAGACAGTACATTCATATTTGGGGAATTCATCAATACAGTCAAATATAAAAAGCGGAGAGAAGTCAGCTATGCCTAAGGATAAAAGTATTAAATCAGTATTAGTAATCGGTTCTGGCCCAATCATCATCGGCCAGGCCGCTGAATTCGATTATGCCGGAACCCAGGCCTGTATAGCCCTCAAGGAGGAAGGCTACAGGGTGATTCTTGTAAATAATAACCCGGCAACTGTGATGACGGACCATGTTTTTGCCGATGCTGTCTATTTTGAGCCAATGACGGTTGAAGGGGTGGAAAAAGTCATCCAGCGCGAAAAACCAGATGGAATTCTCGGAACTCTTGGCGGCCAGGCAGGATTGAACTTGGTCTTCCAGCTAAGCGAGCAGGGAATCCTTCAGAAATATAATTTGAAAGTACTTGGAACATCTGTGGCCAGTATTAAACAAGGCGAGGACAGGGAAGCTTTTCGGAGCTTGATGCATGAGTTGAATGAGCCAGTTCCTGAAAGTGAAATCGTCCAATATGTCGAAGAAGCAGCCGCATTTGCCGAAAAAATCGGCTTCCCGTTAATTGTACGTCCTGCATACACTCTTGGAGGCACAGGCGGCGGAATTGCTGATACCATGGAAGAATTAAAGACCTTAGTCTCTGGCGGTTTAAATGAAAGTCCTATTAAACAATGCCTGATTGAAAGGAGCATTGCGGGTTATAAAGAAATTGAATATGAAATGATGCGTGATGCCGCCGGAACATGTATCGCAATCTGCAATATGGAAAATATCGACCCAGTAGGTGTCCATACTGGTGATTCATTCGTAGTCGCGCCTTCGCAAACGCTGACTGACCGTGAATACCAGATGCTTAGAACGTCAGCGGTTAAAATTATTTCCGCTTTAGGTATTGTTGGAGGCTGTAACATCCAGTTTGCCCTTGATCCTGAAAGCAAAAATTACTACTTGATCGAAGTGAATCCAAGGGTGAGCAGATCTTCAGCACTTGCTTCAAAAGCGACTGGCTATCCAATTGCCCGGGTGGCGGCAAAACTGGCTGTAGGATATAACCTGGCGGAAATAATAAATCCTGTAACTGGGAATACGTTTGCGAGCTATGAACCTGCACTTGACTATGTTGTTGTGAAAATACCTAAATGGCCGTTCGAACAATTTCCACAAATCGACAGAACTTTGGGCACTCAAATGAAGGCAACTGGAGAAGCAATGGCTATAGACCGAAGCTTCGAGCGGGCATTTATCAAAGCGGTCCGTTCGCTTAATATCAAGACGCTTGATTTAAAGCTTCCTGCAATTGAGGAATTTACCGTTGAGGATCTTTATTTGCTGGCGGCAAAACAGACAGATCAGAGGATTTTTGCTCTGCTTGAACTAATGCGCAGACAAGAAGACATCCATTCCCTGCATAAAAAAACGAAAATCGATTTATTTTTCCTCGCTAGATTTAAGGCTTTGATTGAAATGGAGAAGTTGATTGCTGGGTTAAATATCGAAAAGACAACGTCCTCCGAGTTGAGGCTCATTAAGGAAAAGGGCTTCAGCGATGAATACCTTGCGAAAGAATGGAAGGTCAGCCAGGAGACAATCCGAGCACTGCGCAAAAAGCATGGTGTTATACCTGTCTATAAAATGGTTGATACTTGTGCAGCAGAATTCGAATCTTCCTCTAACTATTTTTACTCCAGCTATTTTGGGGAAAATGAAGCGCCTGCTAAAAGCAGCAAGCGAAAGGTGCTGGTCATTGGCAGCGGTCCGATCAGCATTGGACAGGGAATTGAGTTTGACTACTGCTCTGTTCACGGCGTGTTTGCTCTTAAGGAAGAAAATGTGGAAACGATTATGATTAATAACAATCCGGAAACCGTGAGTACAGATTTTGCGATATCTGACAGATTGTACTTTGAACCATTAACATTGGAAGATATTTTGAATGTGATCGAGATGGAGGGAATCGAAGAAGTGATTGTCCAGCTTGGCGGTCAAACCGCTTTGAATCTGGCGAAAGGGCTGGAAGAAGCAGGTGTGAAGCTGCTTGGAACAAGCTCAAAGACAATCGATTTATTTGAAGACAGGGACGAATTTTACCAGCTGCTCGATAGCCTTGAAATTCCGCGAGTAAAAGGAGAAACAGCTGGAGATGAAGGTGAGTTGTTTAACGCGGTGGAGAGTTTAGGCTATCCAGTTTTAATCAGACCTTCGTATGTAATCGGCGGATTGAATATGGTTGTAATCAGGAATTCGCAAGAGCTGACTAAGGTCTTGCATGCAGGGAAAATACAATACCCGATACTTGTTGACCAATATCTTGAAGCAAACGAGGCAGAGCTTGATCTTGCAGCTGATGGGAAGAACATCCTGATTCCTGCAATCATCGAACACATTGAAAAAACAGGCGTCCATTCCGGCGATAGTTTTTGTCTTATTCCAGCCCGCAGCTTTTCAATTGAAACAAAACAATTGATGGCTGAGTATGCGAAAAAAATTGTGAATGAAATTAATTATAAAGGGCTAATGAACATTCAGTTTATTGTGAAAGGAAAAGAAGTTTTGCTACTAGAAATTAACCCGCGTTCAAGCAGGACGATGCCAATTGTTAGCAAGGTAGCAGGTGTGGAATTAGTGAAAAAAGCGACAAAAATATTGCTCGGGAAATACTTTTTGTCGAAAGACGAAATCGTGCTCGATTCTGAAGCGCCATTCACTTGTGTAAAACATCCGGTCTTCTCTAATTTTGCCTTGAAAGGGCTTGATGCAAAGACAGGTCCACAGATGATATCCACTGGGGAAGGCATCAGTATTGGCGCTTCAGTTGAAGAGGCATTGAACAAAAGCTTCCATTCGATCAGCGGAAAAGCAGTGCAGGGAGCAATTGCTTTCGTTGATAAGGAGGATTTACTAGTATTCGGCAAACAGCCCGGAACTTTAAAAATGATGGATTTCGAAAGTGTTGAGGATTACAAAGAAGTTTCAGCGTTATACTGCCCTGGAACAACAACAAGAGATATAGCTGTGAGAGAATGGGCAATCAAGAACAGAAAGATTGTCCTGACGCAA
This sequence comes from Mesobacillus subterraneus, assembly GCF_023715485.1. Taxonomy (GTDB): domain Bacteria; phylum Bacillota; class Bacilli; order Bacillales; family Cytobacillaceae; genus Mesobacillus; species Mesobacillus subterraneus_B. The sequence goes on from NZ_JAMBOF010000001.1 coordinate 253,128, forward strand.
AAAGAAACCTTATACGCCCTTTTAAACAGTGCATCAGGTGATAAATGGAATGTAAAAGCCTTGGGAGAATGGCTTAAAGAAACGAGTGAGGAAGTGATGGCGAAATGAACGCAGTGCAGCAGCTAGACATCAATTTAAAAGGCAAGGACTTATTGACTTTAGCAGATTTGGAGCCTCAGGAAATTACCACATTACTAGAAAAGTCGATCGTTTTAAAGGAGAAGACTTTAAACAAGCAATTTGACCATCCGCTAAAGGGCAAGATTCTTGGAATGATATTCGATAAGTCATCAACTCGTACGAGGGTTTCATTTGAAGTCGGGATGATCCAGCTTGGCGGAAGCGCGCTTTATCTTAATGGCAACGATCTGCAGCTAGGCCGTGGAGAAACAGTAGCTGATACAGCGCAGGTACTTTCACAATATATAGATGCCATTATGATCAGGACTTTCTCGCATAAGTCGGTAGAGGAACTCGCAGATCATGCGACTGTACCGGTGATTAACGGACTTACGGATATGTATCACCCCTGTCAGGCTTTAGCCGATTTATTGACGATTCACGAAAAGAAGGGGAAGCTTGAGGGTCTAAATCTGGCATATATCGGCGATGGAAACAATGTCGCTCATTCACTGATGATTGCTTGTACAAAAGTCGGTATGAATGTTTCGATTGCCGCTCCAAAAGGATATTTTCCTGATGAGACAATTACTGCTCGCTGTAAAGGGTTTGCAGCCCAAAGCGGTGCAAAGCTGGTTATTAACGAATCGCCATTAGAAGCAGTGAAAGACGCCGATATCATCTATTCGGATGTATGGACCAGCATGGGACAGGAAAGTGAAAATGAACAAAGGTTAAAAGATTTCCATGGCTTTCAAGTGAATGCTGAATTGCTCAAGCATGCAAAGGAAGATCATATCTTCATGCATTGCCTCCCAGCACATCGCGGCGAGGAGGTAACCGCCGAGGTGATCGATGGAAAGCATTCTGTCGTATTCGACCAGGCAGGCAATCGCCTCCATGCCCAAAAAGCCCTGCTGGTGGAGATTTTGAAGGATTAAGCTTATAAATATCTGAAAAAAATTACAATTTCCAGTTCGTTAAAAGAAAAGCAAAAAACCGGCTATCATGAATGCAGCCGGTTTTTCACGTGTATTTATGAAAAGAAAATAACTAGCGGTCCAACGATGAAACAATAAATGGCAAAGTATTTCAAGTTTCCGCGGGCCATAATATTCATGAACCATTTTAATGAGAAATAAGAAGCGACAAGTGATGCAAGAAACGCCAGAATATATGATAATGCCAGTTCATTCAGACGTGGATCATTCAAGATATCTGAAAATCCTAAAATCATTCCGCCGACGCTTACAGGGATGTAAAGCAAGAAGGAATACCTTAATGCTGTTTCCTGTTTCATTCCAAGGCTCATCGCAGCCACGATTGTTGCTCCTGACCGGCTTATTCCTGGAATTAGAGCGACCGCCTGGGCAAGCCCGACGATGATGGCATCCCTAAAGCTTAAGTCTCCGTCATTTTTGCGGCCACGCATATTACGGATCATCCACAATGCTAATCCAGTCACTAACAATGTAATGCCGACTGTTTGGATTGATGCCAGATTATCCTCGATAAAATCTCCAAATAGTATGCCAATCACCCCAGCCGGAATTGTTCCGACAATCAGATAAATGATGAACATAAAATCTGATTTCGCTTCGGGGTCTTTGCTTTTAAGGTACGCAATTCCATTGACAATTAAACGCATGATATCTTTTCTATATATTAACAGGACAGCAAATAAGGATGCTGTGTTCATTAGCAGCGCAAAACTCATTCCTTCAATCTCTAGATTGAAAAAATGCTCGGCGATCTCCAGATGGCCGCTCGAAGACACTGGGATAGGTTCTGTAATACCCTGGAACAGCCCTAAAAATATGTATTTTAATAATTCATATAAATTTTCCATATAAATTTAATTTCCTCCGCTTAATTTTATCAAGATGACAGTCAAAGGCTGTTTTCGCACAGATTTTTGTTTTCCGGCTTCTATTTGTTGAAGCAACAAAGTTTACGAAAAAGAGCCTATTCAAAAACATCCATACAAACTAATTTAACGCATTACACTTTTTTATGGAAGGATAAATTAGCTTCCAGATGTTTTTATAAATACTTTAGTTGAAACAGCAAATAATAAAATAGCCGGATTACTTATAAAGGAGGAAGGCAAAATGGGACAGAATCGACAATTTCGCCCGGGACAAAAGGCTCCGAATAATGGTGTTTACATTGAAATTGGAGAGACAGGCAGCAATGTCAACAATCCACAGAAGTTAAAGCTCAGTGCTGGAGACCGTTTTCCTGAAACCTCAAACCATAATCGCCTTTGGACTTACCAAAGGAAACCTTGATCCAGCAAATCTCATTCTTTGTCAGTAAGCCATCCAATTCGGATGGCTTTACTTATTGGGAATTTTTATTATAATATGATTAAAGGTCAAAATAGGTCAAAGGAGTGGCTGTGTTGGATTTGAATAAAATGACAGAGAGTATGCAGAATGCAATAGTATCAGCCCAAACCCTGGCAGTTCAACATAACCATCAGGAAGTCGATGATTTACATCTGTTCCTTGCCTTGCTTGGGCAGGACAACAATTTGGCTGCAACCTTGCTTTCTGGAATGGATATCAACATTAATCAAATTAAAGAAGATCTAACAGCATCCTTGTCAAAAAAACCGCAAGTATCAGGAAGCGGTGTTGAACACGGAAAATTATACATTACTTCGTCATTGCAAAAGGTTTTGGCCCAGGCTGAAAAGGAAATGAGACAGTTTGAAGACGAATTTTTATCAGTAGAACATATTTTGCTGGCGGCAATCGATACTGCGTCCTCGGAAACGGGAGCAGCAATGAAAAAATTGGGTATATCTAGAGGGAATTTGTTATCCAGAATCAATGAGGTTAGGGGGAACCAAAGAGTGATTTCGCAAAATCCAGAAGCTACTTATGAAGTATTGAAAAAATATGGACGAGATTTAGTTGAAGAAGTCAGGGCTGGCAAGGTTGACCCAGTCATTGGCCGGGATGGAGAAATCCGCAATGTCATCCGTATCCTTTCAAGAAAAACGAAAAACAACCCTGTATTAATCGGGGAGCCAGGTGTCGGCAAGACTGCGATCGTGGAAGGACTTGCACAGAGAATTGTCCGGAAGGATGTTCCCGAAGGGCTAAAGGATAGAACAATCTTCGCACTTGATATGAGTGCCCTGATTGCTGGCGCTAAGTTCCGCGGTGAGTTTGAGGAGAGATTGAAGGCTGTTTTAAATGAAGTGAAAAAGAGCGAAGGTAAAATTCTTTTGTTCATTGACGAGCTTCATACCATCGTTGGTGCCGGAAAAACGGAAGGTGCTATGGATGCGGGAAATATGTTAAAGCCAATGCTTGCCCGCGGTGAGCTTCACTGCATTGGTGCTACTACTTTGGATGAGCACCGAAAGTACATCGAGAAAGACCCTGCGCTAGAACGCCGCTTCCAGCAGGTTTTGGTCCCGGAGCCGGATGTCGAGGATACGGTCTCCATATTGAGAGGCTTGAAGGAAAGATTTGAAATCCATCACGGTGTGAACATCCATGACCGGGCCATTGTTGCAGCGGCAACCTTGTCAGATCGATACATTACTGACAGATTCTTGCCCGACAAGGCGATTGACCTTGTCGATGAGGCATGTGCGATGATCCGTACGGAAATGGACTCTATGCCTTCTGAACTGGATGAAGTGACAAGAAGGGTCATGCAGCTCGAAATTGAAGAAGCTGCTCTTACTAAGGAAAAAGATGATGCCAGCCGCAACCGTCTGGAAGTCCTACGTCAGGAACTCGCCAATCTCAGGGAAACGGCAAATGGAATGAAGGCTAGGTGGGTGAAGGAAAAAGAAGGCATCCAGAAGGTGCAGGAAAAGCGTGAACTGCTGGAGAAGCTTCGCAGGGAACTGGAAAAAGCCGAAAATGACTATGATTTGAACAAAGCAGCCGAATTGAGGCATGGCCGTATACCTTCTCTTGAAAAAGAATTGAAGGAACTTGAATCCGAGGTAAGTGCGAATGCTGGGGAAAGACTGCTCCGAGAAGAAGTGACTGAAGAAGAGATTGCTTCAATAGTAGCGCGCTGGACTGGCATTCCGGTCATGAAGCTCGTAGAAGGGGAAAGGGAAAAGCTCCTCAAGCTCGAAAGCATTCTCCATGAAAGGGTTGTAGGACAGGAAGAAGCAGTTTCGCTTGTGTCGGATGCTGTCCTTAGGGCGAGAGCGGGCATAAAGGATCCAAACAGACCGATCGGTTCGTTTATTTTCCTTGGACCTACTGGCGTAGGTAAAACCGAACTTGCCAAAACGCTTGCCCAGTCTTTGTTTGACAGCGAAGATCACATCATCCGTATTGATATGTCGGAGTATATGGAAAAGCATGCTGTTTCAAGATTGATCGGTGCCCCTCCTGGATATGTTGGCTATGAAGAAGGCGGTCAACTTACTGAAGCAGTGAGGAGGAATCCATATTCGGTCATCCTCCTTGATGAAATTGAAAAAGCTCATCCGGAAGTTTTCAACATCCTTCTGCAAATGCTTGATGATGGTCGAGTGACGGATTCTCAGGGAAGGACGGTAGACTTCAAAAATACAGTCATTATCATGACTTCCAACATTGGTTCCCATCATTTGCTTGAGCGGCATGAGAATGAAGAAGAAATTTCTTCAGAAACTAGAGACCTGGTCATGTCCCAGCTGCGGAGCCATTTCCGCCCTGAATTCTTGAACCGTGTCGATGAGATCATATTATTCAAACCGCTAGCGTTAAAAGAAATCAAATTAATCGTAGAAAAATTGATTCTTACTCTGCAGGGAAGACTTGCAGACCAGCAAATCCAGCTTTCAATCACCGATGAAGCGAAGGCTTACCTGGCGGAAAATGGATTCGATCCAGTCTATGGAGCTAGACCGCTAAAACGCTTTATCCAGAGGAGTGTTGAAACGAAGCTCGCAAAAGAGATGATTGCAGGCAGGATAAAAGAAAAAAGCCACGTGGAAATAGGTATCGAAAATGGTGAAATCCAAGTTAAACTTAATTAACATAGAAAAAAAGTCATCCAGAAGGATGACTTTTTATGTACTATTTTAGTGAAGACCATGCTTCTCTTCGGGTTCATTAGGAAGGACTGCCGGAAGAGCAAGAATAATGATTGTTGCAACAATAGCAATGATCGTCCCAGAGTTCAAGTCAAATGCCACTCCGAGCATTGCTCCAGCTACATAATTAAGCATTTGAACTAAAAGGAATGTCCAGAAAAAAGTCCAAAAATATTTCATGATATTCACCTCTTACATTTTTAAATCTTTTCTCATCTTACCACAAGCAATTAATATTATAAATGAATTTTAAATAAATTGAAAAGCGTTTTCACAAAATTCATGCCAATTTTTAAAAGCTTGTAGCAACCATGTTCGCAATAAAGGTGCTTAACGACAGAAATGAATATGAGGAAATAAATTGTGCTAATTCGATGCTCTTACGACCAGAAGTCGTGAGAGAAAGCCAGTAACATAAGTTAGGATGGCCAAAGCTCATAAACAAAGTGAACGTATTTTTAAAAATGGGAGAATAAGAATAAAAATTGGGCAAACTCCCTTTCATTTCCTGTTAAATAACATACAGTAATATGAATAATCTGTAGAAAAGGGGATGTTAACATGGAGAGCCGGAACTTTAAATTGGATACCGAGTGGAACATCGTCCATTATCCTGAAAAACCAAACGGTTTCGGTATCCTTGCAATTGGAGATGAAAGGCACTTTGTGAACAGCAACAGCAGTTTCTGGACGCAGAATGAAGGAAAACGTTCACTGTTGAACATATGGAAAAATCAAGGATATACTGTATTCTATTCAAATTTATATGGCAGGCATTGGGGAAGCGAGAAAGCAGTTGATCTCGCGCTGAGGCTTTGCAGCCATATTGTTCGAAATGAAATCCTGAATAATTCATTCCATGTTGTGGCAGAAGGGATGGGAGCACTGGTTGCCCTGAAATTGCTGGCACACAATGATATTAAGATCAGGTCCCTAATCCTGATTAATCCAGTACTCACTTTGAGCATGCATTTAGAGCAGGAAAAAGAGAACAAGTTCTTTTATAAAAAGCTGATAGCGGAATTAGAAACTGCTTACGAAATGGACATCAAGCTTCTGCTTGAAAAGTTGGAATCAGAAGGAACTGTCCCAGTATTTCAGCAAGAAGTGCCCGTAAAAATCATCCATGTATTAGCAGGAAACAGAGCTTATAAACAATCAAAAATCATCAAGGAACTATCTCAGCAATGGGAGAGAAAGAATCTTCCAGTTAGTATTAGCTATGTATTGCCGGAAAAAAAGCTTCAGGTTGGCAGCCAGAGTGTACAATTTTTTACAAAATATGAGCAAGTCCTTTAACTCCTTGCAAATATTTTTAAAATTAGTCTCATAGGATACAAGAGAGTATTTGCAAGGAGGAATCAAGATGGAAAGGGCAGTTATTTTTGGAGTATATGACTACATCGGCTATAGCTTGTGCCAATATATGCTGGATATGGGTGTCGAAATAGATGGAGTTCATTCAGGCAGCAGTACAGAAGAATATTTTACGGAGGAAAAGCGTCTTGAAATCGGCAGGAATGCAAACTTCTCTGAAAAGAAATTAAAAGAGTGGGTTAATACGGGAGCAGTAGAACTTCTTTTTATTTCATTATTCGAGTCTGACCAATCAAGCACTGCGAACGGGATCTTCACTGACATGCTATTGAAAAAACTTGAGTACTCCAACTCTTCAATTATTCTCATACTTCCAGCATATTTTGCGGTTGAAAATGAAAAAATGGAAGAATCCCAGCGAAGTTTGCTGCGTTTTTTCGAAAAAAGGAAACATTCTGTCCTTGAAGTGTATTTGCCGACTATTTATGGCCCGTGGCAGCCTGAAGGATTCTTTTTTCAACAAGCATTGAATTATCTAGAAGATGGCAAGCATACACCCGAGATAGCTGGCTGGGAATGGACGCATGATGCTATATATATTGATGATGCCATTACCGAGATCGTGGAGATGGCAGAAGCTGGTGAGAAGGGCAAGGTTCTCCTTTCAAGCGGAGAAAAAAACAGATGGTTGAAATGTGCCGAACAGCTCCTTGGCAGAGAAAAGAATCAAAGATGGAGACATGCAGGAGAAACACCAGAAATAAAAGACGTTATTAGGGTCAGGAGTATAAAAAGAAACGAGAATATCGGCAAAGGACTGAATAAGCAGAAGGAGCAATATTACCGGATTCAGGAAAGCAGAGTTTAAGTGATTTTAAAGAAAGCACTTTTCAAAGGTATACTCCTCAGAGTAAAATGGTAAAAGATTCTTTAATCGGTTCCATTTTAATTTTGCTGACACTGTAATATAAACTAGATTCTTACTGTGGCACATAAAGGAGATGCATCGGATGCTGAAACGTTTCGGGCTCATATTGTTAAGCCTGATTTTGTTGGGGGGATGCGGACAACCTCTTTCAAATGGCAAGGTGGAAAAAGTCGGCCTGTTAGTGCCTGAAACAATTAATGATCAGGTGTGGGGAACAAAAGGATACAGAGGACTGCTCCAAATTCAATCAAGTTTGGGAGTGGATGTCTTCTTCAAGGAAGGTATTAATTCACCTAAAGCAGCAGAGGAAGCAGTTAAAGAGTTTGACCGCCAGGGGGTTAATCTTATTTACGGGCATGGAAATGAATTTGCTGCTTATTTCAATAAGCTTTCCAACGAATATCCTGATATTCATTTTATCAGCTTTAATGGCGATGCCAGGAATGATAATACGACCAGCCTGAACTTTGATGCTTATGCGATGGGTTTTTTTGGAGGCATGGTAGCAAGCCATATGTCCAAAACGGGCAAAATTGGAATAATCGCAGCGTTTGAATGGCAGCCTGAAGTGGAAGGCTTTTATGATGGGGCGATTTATGAAAAAAAGGATACGAAAGTCGATATCCGGTATGTTGGCCATTGGGATGATCAAAAGAAAGCGCTGGATGTTCTGGAGGATGTATTGCACAAGGGTGCTGATGTCATTTATCCCGCGGGAGATGGCTTTAATGTGCCTGTCATTGAACAGGTAAAGGACAAGGGATTATATATTATCGGCTACATCTCTGACCAGGCTGATTTGGGAGAGTCAACAGTTTTGACAAGCACAGTCCAGCATGTGGACGATTTATATGAATTGACTGCTAAGAAATTCAATAATGGGGAACTTAAGTCAGGGAATTTGTCGTTTGACTTCCAGGATGGTGTCATCAGCCTTGGCAAGTTCAGCCCTCAGGTTGACCCTGCCTATAGAAAGAAACTGAATACGTATATTAATAATTACAAACAAACAGGCAAATTACCATTCCAATAATTGTGGCTAAAGGAGACAGTGATCATGCAAAATAATGACAAGACGATGGAATTCATGCAAATTGCCATGAAGTACCTGCCAGAAGCTCAGCAACAACTTGAAGCTGCAGGGATTGATTTGACAATGGACAACTTACAGCCATTCTTCTCTCTTTTCACAAAGGTGATGAATGATGCATATGAGCTTGGCAAAGCAGATGCTGCAAAAGAATAGTAGGTTAAGCTGAGGACTTTGGACCTCAGCTTTTATTTTTGTCGATAAAATGGTCTAGATAAGGTTTTACTTTTCCAAACAACGGTTTCAATTCCTTTGCGGAGGTGATCAGTGTATCCACATGATACAGTACTTCGCCTAAATCTATTTGGCCAAGGATACCGCTGCCATTCGATTTAGTATCTCCACTATAATCCCGAGAATCTCTTGAACCTCCAAACATGAAATGGTCAAATGGATCATATTGGCCATTTTCCTGGCTGGAATGATGATTTTCCTTCATCATAAAATCGAATCGATCCCGGGTTCGTTCATCTTCCATTTCACTCCCACCTTTCTAACTTTCTAAGTATAAGCGCATTTCGGGTTGTCAGACGATCCGTGCAGGTGCTCGTTCCATAGCAGGACAGGCAATGCTTATGCAACGGGTATCATGTACCGAAAGCAATTCCTAAAAAGTCCTGCTCTTTTAGCCTATTTGTTCATATGTTTTGTATTTCTGTTTCTCAGTGATAGTTTATGAAGTTTTTAGTTATATGGACTAGGGCAGAAGCGGAATTCTAATTTTACAGTTGCAGGGTTGGAGTCTTTTCTGATAAAATTAGTACCAAGTCATAATAATTGATAATAATACTATGAAGAGATATAGACATAATCCAATACAAAAGGAGATGGATCCCATGAATGCAGGGATAACTGGGGTTGGGCGGTACTTACCGGAGAATATTGTGACAAACCTTGATTTGGAAAAAAAAATGGACACCACAGATGAGTGGATCCGTACCAGAACGGGGATTGAAGCAAGAAGGGTTGCCGGGGATGATATGGATACTTCAGATATGGCCTACCGTGCCGCTGTTGAAGCGATTCGTAATGCAGGGATTTCAGCAGAGGATCTGGATTTGATTCTCGTTGCAACGGTCACACCTGATCAGCCGTTCCCAACGGTTTCTTGCATGCTGCAGGATCAGTTGGGAGCAAAGAAAGCAGCCGCAATGGATTTGAGCGCGGCCTGCGCCGGTTTTATGTACGGGTTGGTAACAGCGAAACAATTTATTGAGGCTGGTACTTATAAAAATGTTTTAATAGTAGGTGTAGAAAAGCTTTCAAAGATTACTGACTGGAATGACCGGAATACGGCTGTCCTGTTTGGGGATGGAGCAGGCGCGGTTGTAATGGGGCCGGTCTCCGAAGGCAAAGGGGTCCTTTCATTTGAACTTGGCTCTGATGGTTCCGGCGGAAAGTACCTTTACCAGGAAGATTATATCGTGATGAACGGCAGGGAAGTCTTTAAATTCGCGGTTAGGCAAATGGGTGAAAGCAGCATCAATGTCCTTGAAAAAGCTGGACTCTCCAAAGAGGATGTCGATTTTCTGATTCCCCACCAGGCGAATATCAGGATCATGGAAGCAGCCCGCCAAAGGCTCGAATTGCCTGTTGAGAAAATGTCTAAAACGGTCCATAAATACGGAAATACATCAGCAGCTTCTATCCCAATTTCACTTTTTGAGGAACTGGAAGCGGGAAAAATCAATGATGGAGATTTAGTTGTCATGGTCGGATTTGGCGGCGGGCTGACTTGGGGAGCCATTGCCATGCGCTGGGGACAATAAGCCCCGATGTAAACAAGATTTTTTACAGAAATAGTTTTAGCAGGCCAGTAACAATAGGCCATATTTCGTAATCTAAACAATAATCGAGTCTAGTAAAGGAGATGCAAATAGAATGGAGAAACGAAGAGTCGTAGTTACTGGAATCGGGGCTGTCACGCCGCTAGGAAATGATGCAGAAACTACATGGAATAATATTGTTGAAGGGGTTTCGGGGATCGGCCCGGTAACCCGATTGAATGCAGACGACTTTCCCGCAAAGGTCGCGGCAGAAGTAAAAGAATTCAATGTCGAAAACTTCATTGATAAAAAAGATGCCCGTAAGATGGATCGTTTTACTCATTATGCGGTTGCAGCTTCATTGATGGCAGTGAAGGATTCATCCCTGGAAATCACAGATGAAAACGCACCTAGAGTCGGAGTTTGGATTGGCTCAGGTATAGGCGGGATGGAGACATTCGAGCAGCAGCATGAAACATTCATGAACAGGGGTTATCGCAGGGTCAGCCCATTCTTCGTGCCGATGATGATTCCTGATATGGCAACCGGACAGGTATCAATCACTCTTGGCGCAAGGGGCTTCAACTCTTGTACGGTAACAGCATGTGCTACCGGTACAAACTCGATTGGTGATGCCTTCAAGGTCATCCAGCGCGGAGATGCAGATGTAATGGTGACAGGTGGAGCAGAGGCGCCAATCACAAAAATGTCCTTTGCAGGTTTCTGTGCGAATACTGCATTATCTACAAATCACGATCCACAAAAAGCAAGCAGGCCCTTCGACCAAAATCGTGATGGTTTTGTTATGGGAGAAGGAGCTGGGATTGTCGTCCTTGAAGAGTTGGAGCACGCGCTTGCCCGTGGTGCAAAAATCTATGCTGAAATCGTAGGCTATGGTGCTACTGGTGACGCCTATCATATCACCGCACCGGCTCCAGAAGGTGAAGGCGGAGCGAGAGCAATGAAAATGGCGCTTGATGACGCCGGACTGGCACCTGAGGAAGTAGGATATATCAATGCTCATGGAACGAGCACTGAATACAATGATAAATACGAAACTATGGCCATCAAAACAGTTTTTGGCGAACAGGCATATAAACTGGCTGTAAGTTCAACAAAATCAATGACAGGCCACTTGCTTGGAGCAGCAGGAGGAATTGAGGCAATCTTCACCGTTCTCGCATTGAAAGAAGGAATCTTACCTCCAACCATCAACCTTGAAAATCCAGATCCTGAATGTGATCTTGATTATGTTCCAAACGAAGCGCGCAGGCAGCAAGTAAGTGCGGCAATCAGCAACTCGCTGGGCTTTGGCGGACATAACGCCACAATTGCTTTCCGTAAATATGATGCTTAAAGACGGGGATTTTTCCCGTTTTTTTTTTTTGTCTTCAAATTAATCATTTCTCCATTTAACATGCTGCAAAGGAAGCCCTCAAAAATCTATTCCTGTCTATAAACAAAATAAAAAAGTAATGAAAGTGTAATAAAAGCGAGGTTTTTCTAATAATTAATAATTATTAGAATATTTAACTTGGTTAAAAAGTCACTTCTATTAATTTTAGATAGGCGGTGGGCTAGTAACGTGACAGCCTTATTGGAACTAAAGAATCTAAAAACATATTTTAGAAGAAAAAAAGCAATGATTCCTGCGGTTGACGGGGTGGATTTAGTCATCAATAAAGGAGAAACGGTCGCTTTGGTAGGAGAATCGGGGTCGGGAAAGAGCATTACTTCCTTATCAATCATGCGCCTGATTCCAAGCCCGCCAGGGGAAATCGTGGACGGGCAGATCAATTTTGAAGGCAGGGATCTTGTAAAAGCCACAGAAGATGAGATGTGCAAAATCCGTGGGAATGATATATCAATGATATTCCAGGAGCCGATGACTTCGCTCAACCCGGTACTTACCATTGGCGAACAGATAACGGAAGTGCTGACCTACCACCAGCATTTAAATCATGCGATGGCGAAGAAAAAGGCGATTGAGATGCTGGAATTGGTTGGATTCTCGCGGGCGAAGGAAATTGTCAATGAATATCCACACCGTCTTTCTGGCGGTATGCGTCAGCGTGTCATGATCGCTATGGCGATGAGCTGCAACCCAAAGCTGCTGATTGCGGACGAGCCAACAACGGCATTGGATGTAACAATTCAAGCTCAGATTTTGGATTTAATGAAAGGACTGAGCAAAAAGTTCGAAACATCCATCCTGATCATTACCCATGATTTAGGAGTGGTGTCAGAAGTTGCAGACAGAGTAGTCGTCATGTATGCCGGGCAAGTAGTGGAGGAAGCGATAGTGGAGGATTTATTTGAAAACCCGCTCCATCCATATACGAATGGATTGATGGGTTCAATCCCATCAATCGATCAAGATCACTCGCGGCTGACCTCGATTGAAGGCAATGTACCATCACCTGAAAACCTGCCACAGGGCTGCAGATTCGCACCTCGCTGCCCGCATGCCTTCGGTCGCTGTTTTGGAGAGATGCCGGAGCTTGTGAGAGAACAAGGTAATCGGTCTGTCAGATGCTTTTTACATGAACGCAAGGAGGCGCCGCAATGATCTCAACAAATGAAATCATAGAAAAAAAGCCGCCAGAAGATAGATTCGAAACCTTGCTTGAGCTAAGCGATGTAAAGAAACACTTTCCTATTAAAGCAGGACTGCTGCAAAAAACAGTTGGTCAAATAAAGGCTGTTGACGGAATTAATTTGAAGGTGAACAAAGGAGAAACGCTGGGCATTGTAGGTGAATCCGGCTGTGGAAAGTCTACTGTCGGAAGGACAATTATCCGACTCTATGAACCTACGGATGGCAAAATCATTTTTAACGGAAGGGATATCTCTCACCTTTCTGAAGGTGAGCTTCGCAAAGATGTCCGCAAAAACATCCAGATGATTTTTCAGGATCCTTTTGCATCTCTTAATCCGAGAAAGACTTTAAGATCGATCATCCGGGAGCCACTTGATACCCATCACTTTTATAAAAGCAAAGAGCGGGATGAGAAAGTAGAAGCATTATTGGAGAAGGTGGGGCTGAATGCTTCGTTTATCAATCGTTATCCTCATGAATTCTCGGGAGGTCAGCGTCAAAGGATAGGAATTGCAAGGGCACTGGCTCTGAATCCGGAATTAATCATAGCTGATGAAGCTGTCTCTGCATTGGATGTGTCGATCCAGGCCCAGATTATCAACCTGATGGAAGACCTTCAGGAGGAATTCGGATTGACCTATATATTCATATCACACGATTTAAGCGTTGTGAGGCATATAAGCGACAGGGTCGGTGTGATGTACCTTGGAAAAATGATGGAGCTGGCATCTAAGAAAGAGCTTTATGCTGAGCCGCTTCATCCTTATACACAAGCATTGCTGTCTGCCGTGCCGATTCCAAGGAAAAAAGGCGTGGTAAAGCGGGAGCGGATCATTTTAAAAGGTGAGCTTCCAAGCCCGGCAAATCCACCCAAAGGGTGTGTTTTCCATACAAGGTGTCCTGCTGCTTTCGACCTTTGCAAGCAAGTGAATCCTGACTTCAATGAAGTCAAAAATAACCATTTTGTAGCCTGCCATCTTTATACATAACAGGCAGCTGCATTACTTGAAAGGAGGAGATAGGCGTACCTGTCTGTTTAAGAACAACAAAAATCCAAGTTAATTTTTAAGGGGGAAATGATGTGAAATTAAGAAAAGCTTCTTGGTGGTTGATTAGTCTGACTTTGATCCTATCGATATTCCTGACAGCTTGTACAGGTAATACATCTGAGGATCCGAAAGAAAGTCCTGGTGATGACGGAAAGAAAGAAGAGGAAGCTGCAGGTCCTCAGAAAGGCGGAGACTTGATCATTGGTTCAACTGGAGCTCCGACGATTTTCAATCCTCTGTATTCAACTGATACATCTAGTTCTGATATTGAAGGATTTATCTATGATGGTCTAGTATCATCTGATACTGAATTCAACCCAACATTAAGCATGGCAGAAGACATTCAAACGTCTGAGGATGGTCTGACTTTTACTGCAAAGCTGAAAAAGGGCATCAAATGGCATGATGGAGAAGAATTCACTGCAGATGACGTCGTTTTCACCTTCAGTATTCCTAAAAACCCTGATTATAACGGAGAGCGTGGATCAGCGTTTGAAGCATTAGAAAAAGTTACAAAAATTGATGATTATACTGTCGAGTTCAAACTGAGCAAGAAGGATGCTTCTTTCTATCCAGTTTCATTAAGCTACTACATCCTGCCTGAACATATTTTGAAAGATGTGCCAGTTGCTAAGCTTGGTGAGCATGAGTTCAATACAAAAAGCCCGATTGGTACAGGACCTTTCAAGTTTGTTGAATGGAAAGACGGAGAGTATGTAAAAGTTGAGGCGTTTGATGATTACTTCAAAGGCCGTCCAAATCTGGACACACTAACATATAAGATCGTTCCTGACATGGATGCAATGATTGCGCAGATCCAGGCTGGGGATATCCACTTTGCAGCAGGAGTTCCTGGAACGGATATTGAAACGGTAAAATCATTCCCAGGAGTAAAAGTGGAATCTGGATTAGGCCTTTCTTACACATATCTTGGCTATAACCAAAAGAATGAGCTGTTCAAAGACGTGAAAGTCCGCCAGGCCATTACACATGCAATTGACAGGGAAGCAATTGTTTCGTCTGTCATGAACGGTGATGGAAAGGTTGCGCACGTTCCGGAAAGTCCGCTTTCATGGGCTTACAATGATGATGTTAAAAAGTTCGAGTATGACGTTGAAAAAGCAAAATCATTGCTTGCCGAAGCTGGTTGGAAAGATTCTGACGGCGACGGAATCCTCGATAAAGACGGAAAGAAATTTTCTTTCACTGTCAAGACAAACCAGGGCAATAAAGTCCGTGAAGATATTGTAGTTGTCCTTCAAGAACAGTTAAAAGAAGTAGGAATCGAAGCTAAGCCTGAAATTGTGGAATGGAGTGCCTTCATCGAGCAAATTTCTGCTCCTAACTGGAATTATGACGCGCTTGTCTTAGGCTGGGCTTTATCTACTTTCCCTGACCAGTATGATATTTTCCACTCCAGCCAAAGGGAGGAAGGACTGAATTTCGTCTGGTACTCCAACCCTGAGGCAGATAAGCTGATGGAAGAAGCGAAACAGATCCTTGACCAGGATGAATATAAGAAAGCGTATGCGGACATCTATAAGATGCTTGCAGAAGACCAGCCATACAGCTTCCTTTACTATCCAAATGTACACCGTGTCATGCCGGCAAATCTCGAAGGCTACGTATTCAATGCAAGGGATGATTTTTACGAGATTTATAAATGGTGGCTGAAAAAATAAGATAGAAATTTGCTCAAATCTACAAATTGGAGGGGGAAGGGGATTCCCTTCCCTTTCGGCCCTCCAGTGCTTATCGGGGCTGACCAAGACGCTTGCGCTATGCTAATGTTCTATAGCTAACGAAAATAAGACTTTACAAGTCTTCAATATATATCTCTTATTTTAAAAAGGAGAATCGCCATGCTATCTTATATCATTCGCCGAATACTGATGGCCATTCCATTGCTGTTAGGGATTACCGTTGTCTCCTTTGCCATTATGAAACTAGCTCCAGGGGATCCCGCCAGCTTGCTGATGGACCCGACCATCAGCCCTGCGGACAAGGCCCGGTTCATGGAAAGGTACGGGTTGAATGACCCTATCCATATTCAGTATTTTAAATGGCTAGGAGCCATGCTCCAGGGTGACTTTGGTACTTCGCTGATTCGCAAGGGCGTTCCAGTAATTGAAATGATCATGAACAGGATGCCTAACACAATTTTATTGATGGTCGTTTCAACATTCCTGGCTCTGTTGATTTCCATCCCGTTCGGGGTCATTTCAGCAACAAGGCCTTATTCAAAACTTGACTATTCAGTTACAGTCACTTCATTCCTGGGGGTAGCCACACCAAACTTTTTCCTCGGGTTGATCATGATCATGATTTTTGCTGTCCAGTTGAATTGGTTCCCTACCGGCGGGGTTGCTACCTTGAACGCTCCATTCAGTCTCTGGGACCGAATACACCATCTGATGATGCCGGCTTTTGTGCTGGCTGCAGCAGATATGGCAGGGCTGACAAGGTATACGAGGTCCAGCATGCTGGAAGTTATCAAGCAGGATTATATCAGGACCGCCAGAGCAAAGGGTTTTAAAGAGAATAAAGTAATCTATAAACATGGTCTTCGCAATGGTCTGATTCCTGTCATCACCATTTTTGGCCTGATGATCCCATCTTTCATAGGCGGGGCGGTTATCGTGGAAAAAATATTTACATGGCCTGGTATAGGATTGTTGTTCGTAGATTCAGCTTTCCAGCGGGACTATCCGGTAATAATGGGCTTGACTGTCATCTCAGCAGTATTTGTAGTAATAGGGAACTTGATCGCAGATATTCTATACGCAATTTTCGATCCAAGGATTGAGTATTAAGGGGAGGTAAACATGGCAAATACAAATCTGGCCGGAAATACATCTGGCAGCCTTGAAATGCATGGCATCAAAACCTCACGGGACACAATGCTCGGGATCATTGTCAGGAAGTTTTTCAAAAACAAGCTTGCGGTGTTTGGCGGGATTTTCTTGATCATCATTATTACGGCAGCGCTCTTAGCACCGGTCATCGCTCCATATTCGCCATCTAAGCAGAACCTGCTCTTAAAATTGCAGCCGCCAAACAGCGAGCACTGGCTGGGGACAGACCGATTCGGCAGGGATGTGTTTTCAAGACTTTTATACGGGGCGAGGATTTCACTTTTGGTCGGGTTTGCGTCAGTGCTGGGATCGATTACGATTGGTACATTTCTTGGAGCGGTCGCAGGCTATGTTGGCGGGATTGTCGATGCCATGATCATGAGGTTTGTGGATATTATTTTATCAATCCCATCCATCTTCTTATTAATCACACTGGTAACGATATTCAAGCCAGGTGTAGATAAGCTGATTTTGATCTTCGCGCTGCTTGGCTGGACAACTACAGCCCGCCTGGTCAGGGGTGAGTTCTTATCCTTGAGGTCAAGGGAATTTGTCCTGGCTTCCAAAACGATCGGAACGAAAACACATATGATTATTTTCTCGCATATCCTGCCTAACGCGATGGGGCCTATCATTGTATCAGCCACATTGGCAGTAGGCTATGTCATTCTGGCAGAGTCAGGATTAAGTTATTTAGGGCTTGGTATCCAGCCTCCGCATGCAAGCTGGGGCAATATGCTCCAGGACGCACAAAACTTCACGATTCTATTGAAGTCCTGGTGGTACCCGCTTGGTCCTGGACTGCTGATATTGCTGACGGTCATTTGCTTTAACTTTGTCGGCGATGGACTGAGGGATGCATTAGACCCTAAAATAAACGAGTAAGTCTTAATGTAAACTTTTTTGTTTTATATTGTCACCTATTGGATTCTTGATTCAGAAACTTATCGAAAAATTTCCCGGAAGCCAGGTAAACCCTGGCTTTTTCTAACGAGATAAGAAAGTATAAATATCACTTCGAGAAATGTCCAGCTCCAGCGTCTAGCCCCTCGAGTCGCTTGTCTAGTGTCGCCTCCTAGAAACTCCGAAACTTCAACTCCCCCCGCAGAAGCAAAAAGCGCTTCTTTGGTGGAGTCTCCAGTTTCTGCGTTTCTGGGCAGTCGGCTATACAATTCGATTTCGGTCCTGCCAATGAAGTCAAAGAACGACTTCACTGTCAGGCCCTCCAGCGCTTGTCGGAGTTGAACAGTCGCCTATACTTTTCGATTTCGGTCCGCCCAATGAAGTCAAAGAACGACTTCACCGGTCGGCCCTCCAGCGCTTGTCGGGGCTGACCAAGGCGCTTGCGCTTTTCTTATAGGTTGGGAAATTTTTCGCAATGATTTTTGCAATCATTAGAACCCTTGCAGGCATTCCTCATAAACTGGCTGTATAAAAGATTTTTGGAGGGAATGCAATGGGATAATAAGGACAGATGAATGGCTCGATACTGATTTTGATAACCCAAAGAAAATCTGCGAAAGGCTTCTCAATCAATTTCAAGGCGAAAAGGAAGCGAAGAAGATTTACAATTATTTACTGGAATTCGGGATGTACAAGCCGGATCGCAAAAGCAGGAGAGCTTTCGATGGGTTAAAGTCAGAGGGTTTTTGGGATAAAACAGAGAAAATATTTTTGAAATATAAAAAAAAGTGGAAAGGCCCTGATATTCCCATTTTCATTTTTCCGATGAATGAATCGAATTCAAGATTGATGAAAGAAGGGAAGGGCAAGTCCGGAGTATCCTTCATCGATAAATTATTTTTATTCCTGACTCCTATCGACGATCTCAAACAACTGGAGGCTTTGTTTGTCCATGAGTACCATCACGTATGCCGGATGAACGGCTTGAAAAAAAGTCCTGCGGAATATACACTGCTTGATTCAATCATTCTTGAAGGTCTCGCTGAGCATGCAGTTGCCGAAAATTGCGGTGACAAATTCACGGGCGAATGGAGCCGGCGATATTCGACAGAATACTTGAGTGAATTTTGGAAAAATGATCTTTCCGAAAAGCTTTCAATCAAAAGAAATGACCGGCAGCATGACCAGATTTTATTTGGATTAGGCAGCAGGCCCAGGCTTTTGGGGTATGCAATTGGGTATGAAATCATAAAACAATATAAGCAACATGAATACTTTACTGAAAAAGCTTCTTTTAGCATTCCTTCAGAAGATTTTATAAAGCTAATAAATTTTTAATATTTTTCCAAGGTGTAAAAAACCCCGAGAGAACGGGTTTTTTTTTTATTTTTGAAAAATAATAAATTTCCCAATTGAAAAAAAAGTATTGCAATTGTAACAAATCTGTAATAACATTTTATTAAAATATATTGAATTTGCAGAATATTTTATTATTTAAAATGTGAGAAGGTGTCCCAATGAGCAACTATTCAATACATAAAGAAGCACCTTTGCTTGAGGTCAAGAACCTGGAAACAGCTTTTAATATTGATGGAGAATACTATAACGCTGTTGACAACGTCAGTTTCTCTGTCAAACCAAGACAGATTGTCGGGGTTGTTGGCGAATCAGGGTGCGGAAAGTCGGTAATGAGCCTTTCGGTAATGCAGCTGCTTCCAAAAGGAGTCGGCAAAATTCGTGGCGGCGAAATCGTTTTCGAAGGAGTTCATTTAGAGAAAATGTCGGAAAAGGAAATGAATAAAATCCGAGGCCGTGATATCTCAATGATCTTCCAGGAGCCGATGACATCCATGAACCCGGTTTTCACGATTGGATTCCAGCTTCAGGAAGTCCTGTTCAACCACACGAATATTTCAAAAGCAGAAGCGAGGCAAAAGAGTGTTGCGCTGCTGAAGAGTGTAGGGATCTCACGTCCGGAGAAAATTGTTGATGAATATCCCCACCAGCTTTCAGGAGGCATGAGGCAAAGGGTAATGATTGCGATGGCGATCGCTAACCAGCCGAAACTGTTGATTGCGGACGAGCCTACAACAGCACTGGATGTAACGGTCCAGGCTCAAATTCTTGAGCTGCTGAAGAGCATTCAGGAAGTAAATGATATGTCAGTCATTATGATTACTCACGACCTTGGCGTTGTAGCCGAGATGTGCGATGAAGTTATCGTAATGTACGCGGGCAGGATTGTTGAACGAGCTGATGTTGATACGCTTTTCTATAATCCAAAGCACCCTTATACGGAATTGATGATGGGTGCCATTCCGAAAATGGATGAGGATAAAGAAGAATTAAGCTCGATCAAGGGAATTGTCCCATCACTTAAAAATATGCCGGCAACCGGTTGCCGATTCGCAAACCGCTGCCCTAAAGCAATGCCTGAGTGTGCAACTATTACTCCGCTGCTGGGAGAGGTCGAACAGGGACATGAAGTGGCGTGCATTCTTTATGAAGCAAGTATGCCAAAAGAAGGAGTTAAGGCATAATGAGCAATACAAGTTTAGTAGAAAAAGAGAATTTGCTGGAAATCAAAAACCTCAAAACCTACTATCCAGTCAAAGGCGGTTTCTTCCGTAGAACGGTTGGAAATGTAAAAGCTGTCGACGATGTGTCATTCGAAATTAAAAAGGGTGAAACATTAGGGCTTGTAGGCGAGTCAGGATGCGGAAAGTCAACGACAGGACGGACAATCATCCGACTGTTGAATGCGACCGACGGGGAAATCCTGTTTGAAGGCAAGGATATTACCAAGCTGAGGGGCAAAACGCTCCAAGCAATCCGTCAGGATATCCAAATGGTTTTCCAGGACCCATATGCTTCGCTCAATCCGATGCAAATGGTCGGCGAAATCGTCGCTGAACCGATCAAGAACTTCAAGAATGTAAGCACAAAGGATTTAAAAGAAGATGTTATGGATCTATTGACGAAAGTTGGGCTTCCTGAAGACGCCTATTATAAATATGCGCATGAATTTTCAGGCGGCCAGAGACAAAGAATCGGCATTGCCAGGGCACTGGCGCTTAGGCCAAAGCTGATCATAGCAGATGAGCCGGTATCAGCACTGGATGTGTCCGTTCAATCCCAGGTTCTTAATCTATTAAAAAAGCTTCAGACAGAATTTGATTTAACATTTTTATTTATCGCTCATGACCTCAGTGTCGTTAAGCATATGAGTGACCGGATCGGTGTAATGTATCTCGGCAATATGGTTGAAATTGCCGATCGCAACAGCATGTATGCTGAGCCGCTCCACCCATATACACAGGCTTTGATTTCAGCCATTCCAATGCCGGACCCGCGCAGGAAAAAGGAAAGGATCGTTCTTGAAGGAGATGTGCCAAGTCCATTGAATCCTCCTACAGGATGTCCATTCCACCCTCGCTGCCCAGCAGCGATGGCAGAGTGTTCTCAAGTAAAGCCAGCTTTAAAGGAGGTGAAGCCAGGACACCGGGTTGCTTGCCACCTTTACTAGGGCAATAATTTTTCAAAAAATAAAAAACAAAAAACGGGGGGAAAACCATGAAGAAACCATTGCTTTGGCTAGCTATGCTAGTATTGGTTTTATCAACATTCCTTGCTGCGTGCAGCGGAGGAGACACTAAGAAAACGACAACTGAAGGCGAAAAGGAAAAAGACAACGCTGCTGAAGAAGGACCGCAAGATGGCGGAACTTTGACTTACGCTTTAAGTTCAGAATTCAAAGGCCTTTTGAACTGGAACTTCTACGATGCTGACGGAGACGATGACATCATCGCATTCTTCGACGATGCATTGATCGACTACGATGAAAACCTTAAGGCACAGCCGAACATCGCAAGCTGGAAAACTGATGACAACAAAGTTTTCACATTCACATTTGAAAAAGGCGTTAAATGGCACAATGGCGAAGAACTGACAGTTAATGACTGGGTATTCGCTATCGAAACGATCGCTACTCTCGGTGGAGAACACCAGCGCTGGTCAAACGTTAACACAATCGAAGGTGTTAAGGAATTCAACGAAAAAAAGGCTGACAAGATTTCTGGTCTTGAAGTTGTTGATGACTACACTTTGAAAATCACTTTTGACAAGGCTCGTGTAAACAACCTTGACAACGTTTGGGCTTACCCGCTTTCTAAGAAGGAATTTGAAGGAATCGCACCAAAAGACATGGCTGCTTCTGAGCAGGTCCGCACTAAGCCTGTAGGAACTGGTCCATACAAAGTAACAAAGGTAATCCCTGGTGAATCAGTAGAGCTTACTCGCAATGAAGACTACTGGAAAGGCAAGCCACATATCGAAAAGATCATTGTCAAGGTTATTGATACTTCACTTACAACTGGAGAACTTAAGAATGGAACTCTTGACATGACTCCATTCCACCCAACAGTTCTTCCTGAGATCGAAGCACTTGATAACGTTGAAGTTGTAAGATTCCCTGGCTTATCTTACTACTACATTGGTTTCAAATTAGGTAAATACGATGGCAAGAAAAATGTAATGGATAATAAGAAATACCAGAACAAGGAACTTCGTCAAGCTATGCTTTATGCAATCAATCGTGAAGAGTGGGTAAAAGCGTTCTTCAGCGGACTAGGAAAGCCGCTAAACCGTCCAATCCCAACTGCACACTGGATTGCTGCTGATAACAAAGATATGCCTGTTCAATACGAATATGACCCAGCAAAAGCAAAAGAAATTCTTGATAAGGCTGGATACGTTGATAAAGATGGAGACGGATTCCGTGAAGATCCAAATGGTGAAAAGTTCACTGTTAAGTTCTCTCACTACGCAACTGGAAACCCAACTTTCGAAGCACGTGCAAAAGCTATGACTCAGTACTGGGAAGAAGTTGGCTTGAAATCTGAGCTTCAAATGACTGACGTTAACCTTTACTACGATCAGCTTGAGAAAGATGATCCTGCAATCGAAGTATTCTACGGCGGCTGGGGAACTGGCGCAGATCCAGATCCACTACCACTTTGGGGTATCGAATCTGTATGGAACTACCCTCGTTGGGTAAATGAAGATGCTCAAAAGCTTCTTGAAGACGCTGTTGACCTAGAAGTAGTTGGAACTGACACTGAGAAGCGTGCACAGCTGTATGCTGACTGGCAGAAGATCTTCAACGAAGAAGTGCCTGCACTTCCAATCGCTGAACTAGAAGAAGTAATGGCTGTTTCTAAGCGCGTTCAAGGCGTTAAGTTTGATGTTTCTGGCTCTAACTCACCTCATGAGTGGTGGATCAAGCAATAATTAGTACCACCTATTCAGTTAAGGAGAATGCATATGCTTAAATACAGTTTAAGACGCATACTCGGAATGATTCCTATGCTTTTCCTTATCTCTATTGTAGTGTTTTCCCTGGCGAAACTTATGCCAGGGGACTCACTCAGTGGGGAAATTGATCCGAACAATACGGATCCGGCATACATAGAAGAGATGCGCGAGAAGCTGGGTTACAATGACCCAGTCCATATTCAATACTTTACATGGATTACAAATTTCATGCAGGGAGACTTCGGGAAATCAACCCGTTATAAAATCCCGGCAAGTGATATCATTTCAGAACGATTGCCAAATACTATTTTTCTAGGATTCTCTAGTATTTTAATAACGTATGTACTTGCATTTATAATGGGTATTTATGCCGGCAGAAAGCCATATACACTGGGCGATAATGCCATAGGCACCGCAAACTATATTGGATTGGCACTGCCTTCATTTGTTGCAGGCGTGTTCGCTATCTATTTCTTTTCTTTCACATTAGGCTGGTTCCCTTCAAATGGATCTGTTGATATTTCCACAACCGAAGGTACTGCTGCATACTGGATGAGCAGGATTCATCATGTTTTCTTGCCAGCACTTGTTTTGGGTTTATTAAGTACCGCAAGCTATACGCAATTCCTGCGTAATGACATTATAGAAAACAGCCGCAAAGATTATGTAAGAACAGCAAGAGCAAAAGGAACTCCAGAAAAAAAGATTTACAATCAGCATATCTTGCGCAATTCAATTATCCCGCTTATTACATTCCTTGGTTTTGACATCGTTGCATTGGTAGGCGGAGCAATCATCACTGAAACAATCTTCACGTATCCGGGAATCGGACAACTTTTCTTGAACTCAGTTAGTCAAAGGGATTATCCAGTTCTAATGACGTTAACAATGATGTTCTCATTCCTGACACTGTTTGGAAACCTGATTGCAGACATACTATACGGAATCGTTGATCCAAGGATCAGGCTTGATTAAGGGGGATGGCTATGGAAATTTCAACATCAAAAAATACACAGATTAACCTAAAGCCGGAAAAAGGTTTGTCTCCATGGGCCCTCGCACGAAAAAAGTTTGTTAAAAACAAATTGGCTATGACAAGCTTGATCTTCTTGGTTTTCGTAATGATTGTCTCTTTCCTGGCTCCATACATTACTACTATTGACATTACAAAAATCAACATTGGTTCTATGTCCCTTAAGCCGTCAGCGGAACATTGGCTGGGAACCGATAAGAATGGCCGGGATGTTTTCACAAGATTGCTATACGGCGGCAGAGTTTCATTGCTAGTAGGTATTTCTTGTACCCTTTTCGTTATCTTTTTTGGAACGATTGTAGGATCAATCGCTGGATACTTCGGCGGAATCGTAGATAGCATGTTAATGAGATTTACAGACTTTGTGCTGAACTTCCCATTCTTAGTATTCGTTATCGTTTTAGCAACCATTTTCCATGGTAAAGTAAATGGATTGGTGATCCTGATCATGGTTATCAGCTTGCTTAGCTGGGGCGGTGTAGCGAGGATTGTCCGAAGCAAAATTTTGGCGGAGAAAGAGAATGAATACATTCTTGCCGCCATTTCAATCGGCTGCTCACCATTCAAGGTTATTACTAAGCACTTGCTTCCAAACGTCCTTTCTACAATCATCGTACAAGCAACAATCCTGTTCGCTTCCATGATTGTCGCAGAAACAGGACTAAGCTTCTTAGGATTCGGTGTACCTTCCGAGATACCATCTTGGGGAAACATGCTAGCATTCGCAAATGAACCAGACGTACTACAAGGAAAGCCGTGGATCTGGATTCCACCAGCTCTTGCCATCACTCTCACGATCCTGTCAATCAACTTCGTCGGTGAAGGCTTAAAAGATGCATTGAACCCAAGATCACGCCGTTAAAAAATCTACCATACAAAGGTAGATTTTTTATTTTGTCTATTAATCGATCAGTGGGGTGAGGTCATAGACCCGCCCCTTTTCGGAGCCTGCGTAGGGCAGACTGAGTGAAATCAACAAAGATGGGATATTCCATAAAATCCTGATATATTCCTGACTTCGGCATGGATATTCCTTAGAATCTGGTTATATTCCTTACAATCAGTCAGATTTTCCTTAAAAAATGAATATATTCCTAAAGTCCATAGAAGAGCAACTAACTGTACTTTCCAGCCACGTTCCTTCATATAAATGATAAAAATGGACAGGCCGGGGTGGGTGCAGTGTTTAATTTTACATTGAGAAATGAAAAGAGTCCTCGTTATGATTTTTAGGTTGTTTGTCCTGACGATTGGTTTTGGACTTGCTGTATCAGGGGGGATCAGCACGATTGCGTATTTAAATATGATTACGGCTGGCCATGGTGTTGATGAATATCTTGCTTTCATCTCAAAGAGGGTAGAGTGCTACCTTCTGCCGGCAGGAATCGGCATTATTTGGTTAAGTATCTATTGGCCCCATACGAATGATGAAAATCGATCTTCCTTTTAAGGAATAATTTTACTTAGTGCTGCCCATACTGATGGACAAACAGTTTCTTGAAGTGAGGGGTTATAAATCATGTTGTATCTTCATGATGTCTGGGTAAACTGGTTCGAAGGCGAAGAGAACGGCTATAATGTCTGCCATTTTCACGAATGGCGGAAGGATGACGGTGTAGAGCTTCTTGACCAGGTACCGCTTCTGAAAATTGACCATCTGCTTTTTAATTATATTGAGAATGATTTATCAGAGCTGCCTCAACAGCTTCTGGATGACATTTACCGAAAGGCATACTTGAGGAAAAATCATGAACGCACTCAGCTTGATTACTGTTTCGTTGTATCAGACGGAATAGGGATACTGGCAGTGGATACTATCGGGTATAACATCCCAATCCGCAAAAGCAGGCTTATTCCGAGGCAGGAACAGCTCGTTTATGAGATGATTGAAAATCAGGATACCATTCATTATGGATTCAATGACCAAAGCGCGCTGAAGGATTTTCATATTTTGTCTCCTGAGCCAGATTTAATGAGGGGATTGACACGCAAGGAACGACAATTGAAGCAATTGCTGTTCATGGCGATGGACCAGCTTAATTCCTCGAAAAATGTGGCCGAAGTACGATACTGGTTTACTGAATGGAAACCAGAGTTATATGAAGAAATCCAACGGCTTTCATTTGAAGAGGTTTGGCAACAGCTATTTGAAGAAACAAAATTTGGCTGGTCAGGCAAACATGAAAATTTCTGCGAAAACTTAATCAAGGGACAGGCATTTTTTGAAAAACTGTGGGAAATGGAACACGGTCCTAAAGTAAACTGAGGAGCTGAGTATTTATCAGCTCTTTTTCTTGTTAAGAAAGCCTGCTTATGTTGTTTTCCTGGGCAGTAATTAATTTTTCCTTCATATATACCATCTACCTGAAGTCAATCAGTCTAAATTCCTCCATATAAAAAAGGAGCTGAAAACAAATCAGCTCCTTTTCATTTCTTCTATTATCTGCGTTTGCGGCCAAGGCCCATGGCATTTTCCATTTTGCCGAGCATTTTGTTGGCCACAAGGTTTGCTTTTTCAGCGCCTCGATCGAGGATTTCATCCAATTCTGGTGAATCGATCAGCTCATAGTATTTTTTCTGGATTGGTTCAATGACATTCACGACTACCTGTGCAAGATCGCCTTTGAAGTCTCCGTATCCTTTTCCTTCATATTCTTTTTCAATATCCTCTACTGTCCTGCCGGATAAAATCGAATAAATTGACAACAGGTTAGAGATGCCGGACTTGTTTTCTTTTTCGTACTTTACAATGCCTTCAGAATCGGTAACTGCGCTCTTGATTTTCTTTTCGATTTGCTTTGGTTCGTCGAGCATTGAAATGAAGGCCTTGTTATTTGGATCGGATTTGCTCATTTTCTTTAATGGATCCTGCAGCGACATGACTCTCGCACCAACCTTGGCAATCCGCACCTCAGGAATGGTAAAAATGTCATTGTATTTTTTGTTGAAGCGCTCAGCTAGATCCCTTGTCAGTTCTAAATGCTGCTTCTGGTCCTCTCCAACTGGAACAAGGTCTGTTCCGTAAAGCAGGATATCTGCAGCCATCAGAGGAGGATAGGTCAACAACCCAGCGGAGACAGCCTCTTTGCCAGTCGACTTGTCTTTGAATTGAGTCATCCTTTCAAGCTCACCGATGTAGGCGACACATTGCATCATCCATCCTGCCTGTGCGTGTGCAGGTACTTCCGACTGGATAAACAATGTTACCTTTTCAGGGTCAATTCCTGAAGCGATGTACAATGCTGCCAGGCTTTTGATGTTTTTACGAAGCTGAAGACGGTCTTGAGGAACAGTAATCGCGTGCTGATCGACAATACAGAAATAGCAGTTGTACTCATCCTGCAATTCTGTGAATTGTTTCATTGCCCCGATATAATTTCCAAGTGTAATCGTGCCGCTTGGCTGAATGCCAGAAAATATAGTTTGCATGCAAAACGCCTCCTGATACTTAAAAAAATGTATAAAAAAGACCATTCATCCCTACTTTTGTAGGGACGAATGGTCCGTGTTGCCACCCTAATTACTCACGAATGAGTCACTCTGCCCATGCCAGTACAGCATGGCTCCCTTTAACGCAGGGTATACGCCTGAATCTACTTAGGTTCGAATCAGGGGCTCAAAAGTCCATTCCAAATGCCAGGCTGTTTGTTTACACCAACCACAAACTCTCTGAAAGCCTTAAACAAATGTACTATTCTCCATCATTGCCGTTAACCATTGACTTATATTAAGAATGATTATAATCAAATACCGGCCGATAAGCAAGGGACGTCAGCCAATTTTTACAAATAGTACAAATACAACGCTGCCAGCATCAGGATAAAATCTAAAAGGCCGACAGCTAACAAAGGCTGAGTATTGATTGTCACCAATTCTGATAAAGGTGTCATTTCATCAAAAGACTCCTTCTTACCCTCATTGTCTTTAGAGGTAAAAACATTCCTAAAAGAATAAGATATGGCATCAAAAAAACCGGAATTGACTGTAAAGACAATTAAAGAGATAAAGAGAAGGATACTTGCAATATAAAAAGAAATATTTATATAGTTGAGCAAAGAAAGTTCTCGATAATAGACAAGAGATAGACCAAAAACTAATAGCTGTGATCCTAAAATTCCATAAAAAATTTTCCCAACTCTTTTACGCATTTTACTATTTCTCCCTTAAATTGTTATTTCGGAAAACTAATTATTCGAAAAAATCTTTAGAATAAATCAAATATTACACTAGATATTACATTGTTTTTATTGAAGAAAGGCTTATAAGACACCATTATACCACATTAAAGAAAGGTAATTTATTACTATTGTTTCAATGTTGTAAATTTTTCGCGTAAAAATATTGAACATTTAATTTAATCTATGTATAATAGGGAATGTAAAAAGTTTTCAGAAAACATGAAAAAAAGAGGGGGCATATCTTTGAAAAAGTCAAAATTTTCATTGCTTTTAGTTCTTACTCTAGTATTCTCTCTTTTCCTTACTGCATGCAGCAGCGGAAAAGACAATACTGAGGAAAAGCCTGCTGACAAAGATGACGCAACAGGCGAAGAAGTAGCTAACGTACCACAAGAATTAAGAATGTTGGATTCTTCTGAGATCCCAACAATGGACACTGTCCTAGCTGAAGGTTCTACAAGTTTCACTTACATAAACAACGTAGGTGAAGGTCTTTACCGCCTTGACCAGGACCACAAGCCTGTTCCTGCACTTGCTGAGGGAGCACCTGAAATCAGCGATGACCAAACTGTTTATACTTTCAAACTTCGTGACTCTAAATGGTCAAACGGAGAGCCTGTAACAGCTCACGACTTCGTGTTTGCTTGGCAGCGTGCTATTGACCCTGCAACTGCTTCTCCATACGGCCCTTACATGATGGGCGGCAAAATCAAGAACGCTGAGAAAATCACTGAACTTGGTGCTGCTAAGAAGCCTTATGATGTAAAGGAACTTGGCGTTAAAGCACTTGACGACAAGACTCTAGAAGTAACTCTTGAAAAGCCAGTAGTATATTGGGAAGACCTATTCGCATTCCCAACATTCTACCCGCAAAACCAGAAGTTTGTTGAAGAAAAAGGCGAAGCTTTCGCTAGCAATGCTGAAAACTTACTTTACAACGGACCATTCAAAATGGAAAAATGGGAAGGTACTGACGCAACTGAGTGGGTACTTGTGAAAAACCCTGATTACCATAGCGCTGACAAAGTAACTTTAGAAAAAATCACTGTAAACGTAGTTAAAGATTCAAACTCTGCTGTAAACGCATTTGAAGCTGGCGAAACAGACATGACTGGATTGCTTTCTTCTGATATCGTACCTTCTTACGAAGGCGACGACCGTATGCTTAGCTGGATGGAGCCAACTGTATTCTGGATCAAGTTGAACCAGAAGAACAAAGCTCTTGCTAACGAGAACATCCGTAGAGCAATTGCAACTGGTTTCAACAAAGAAGACCTTGCTAACAGCATCCTTAACAACGGATCTGTTGCTGCAAACTACTTCGTACCAAAAGATTTCGTAAAAGGCCCTAACGGAGAAGATTTCCGTGAAAAGCACGGCGACCTAATCGTGTTCAATGCTGAAGAAGCTAAGAAATCATGGGAAGCTGGCCTTAAGGAACTTGGCGTAGATAAGTTAGAACTTCGCTACCTTGGTGGAGACACTGAAGCAGCTAAGAAAACTGATGCTTACATCAAGAACCAGTTAGAAACTAACCTTCCTGGCTTGACTATCAAGTTAGAAAGCGTTCCTTTCGCAGTACGTCTAGAGCGTGACAACGCTATGGATTATGATCTTCAATTCGCTGGATGGGGTCCTGACTATGGTAACGCGTTATCATTCACAGACCTTTGGATCACTAACGGCGGAAGCAACAGAATGGGCTACGCTAACCCAGAGTATGATAAGTTAATCAAAGCTGCTCAAGGCGAACTTGCTACTGATCCAGCAAAGAACTGGGAAGCTCAGCAAGAAGCTGAAAGAATCATGCTTGAAGAAGATGCTGGTCTAGCACCTGTTTACCAACGTGCAGCTAACATCCTTCTTAACAAGAAAGTTAAAGGACTTGCGATCTACAACTACGGTCCTGACTATTCATTCCAATGGGTAACTATTGGCGAAGAAGAATAAAAACTATAGAAGTTTCTTATTTCAGAGTGTAATAATTCTGAGGATAGAAAGAGAGTATATCTAGATATACTCTCTTTTTCCCTGTATGGCATTTGTCGAATAATAAGGAAAATTGAAATAATACAGGAGGTGCACACATATGGGAAAATACCTGGCTAAAAGGATTCTCTTTATGTTTTTAACTCTTTTCATTATTGCGTCCATAACGTTTTTCTTAATGAAAATTATACCTGGTACGCCATTTGCAAGTGCCGCTAAATTGCCGCCTGCACAGTTAGAGATAATGAAAGCTAAGTATGGATTGGACCAGCCGGTACCCGTACAGTATGCTAAATATATTGGTAATTTGCTGCAGGGAGATTTGGGGATCTCTTTCCAGTTTAATAATACTCCAGTTAGTGACCTAATGTTCAAACGCTTAGGACCATCAATGCAGCTAGGCGCACAGGCAATGGTATTCGGTACTATTATAGGGGTATTGCTTGGTATATTTGCTGCGTTAAGACAAAACACTTGGGTAGATTATAGTGCAACTTTCATTGCGGTTTTGGGTAAGGCTGTGCCAAACTTCGTTTTTGCTGGTCTTCTTCAATATTTTATAGCTGTAAAGTTAGGCTGGTTCCCAGTGCTTTTCTGGAAAGGATTTGAATATACAATCCTGCCAACCATAGCATTATCTATTTTCCCAATTGCAATTTCAGCACGTTTCATGAGAACAGAAATGATTGATGTTTTAGGGTCAGATTACATTTTGCTTGCTAAAGCAAAAGGTGCAAGTTTCTTTGAGATTGCAATAAAACATGCTTTGAGAAACGCACTTATTCCTTTGGTAACCGTACTTGGTCCTTTGGCTATCTCTTTGATGACAGGTTCACTAGTAGTAGAAAAAATATTTGCTATTCCAGGATTAGGAGAGCAGTTTGTAAAGTCGATTACAGTTAATGATTATCCTGTTATCATGGGAACAACCATTTTATTTGCTGCATTATTTGTAGTTATCATCCTTGTAGTGGATATTTTATATGGAATTATTGATCCACGCATCAGACTGTCAGGAGGTAAAAAGTAATGGCTAATCTTGAAACGAAAATTTCAAAAGATCGTTTTCAGCCTGCAATCATTGATTCAGCTAAAAGCGAAGAAATTAACAAGCCAAGCTTAACCTTTTGGCAGGATGCTTGGATGCGTGTGCGCAAGAACAAAGGTGCTTTAGCAAGTTTAATTGTTATGGTTCTGCTTGTATTGATGGCATTCATTGGTCCTTTGATCAGTGGTAAAGAATTTGATACACAAAAAGTAAGTCATAATAATTTACCTCCAAGAATCCAGGGGCTTGAAAATATCAGCTGGCTTCCATTTGATGGGGTCAAGGTAAATAAAGCCGGCAAAGAAATTAATATGTATGAAGTTAAAAAAGTCGACGAATATTATTGGTTTGGTACTGACGCATTAGGACGTGACCTTTTCACTCGTACATGGAAGGGAACCCAAATCTCTTTGTATATTGCTTTACTTGCAGCGTTAATTGATATGATCATTGGTGTTATCTACGGAGCGGTTTCAGGGTATTATGGCGGCCGTCTGGACAATGTCATGCAAAGAATTACAGAAGTGCTTGTTGGTATTCCTACGATGATCGTGGTTATATTAATGATTCTTGTACTTCAGCCAGGTATCATCTCAATTACTGTCGCTCTGACTATAACAGGGTGGGTCGGAATGGCACGTGTTGTCCGGGCGCAGGTTTTAAAGCTTAAGGAACAAGAATTTGTTCTTGCGTCTAAAACATTAGGTAACTCTGACGGGAAGATTATTTCGAAACATCTACTTCCTAACCTTGCAGGTGTAATTATTATTAACACAATGTTTACTATTCCAAGCGCGATTTTCTTTGAAGCGTTCCTAAGCTTTATTGGACTCGGTCTGCAGGATCCATTAGCTTCATTAGGTACTTTAATTGATGAAGGATTTAAAGTATTAAGATTGCATCCACATGAGATGATCATCCCGGCTGTTATCATCAGTATTATCATGATTACATTCAATATGCTGGCAGACGGATTGCGTGATGCGCTAGATCCGAAAATGCGCGATTAAAAAGGGCAGGTGAATAATATGGAAAATATTTTAGAAGTTAAAGATTTAAATATCTCCTTCCATACATTCGCAGGTGAAGTTCAAGCGATCCGCGGTGTGAATTTTGAGCTTAAAAAGGGAGAGACCCTGGCGATTGTAGGTGAGTCAGGATCTGGGAAATCGGTAACAACTAAAGCCATCATGAGATTATTGCCTCCGGGAAATTCTGAAATAAAACAAGGTCAAATTTTATTTGACGGCAAGGACCTGTCCAAGCTGACAGACAGGCAGATGCAGAAAATCCGTGGAAAAGATATCTCAATGATATTCCAAGATCCAATGACATCTTTGAACCCAACTATGACAGTGGGAAAGCAAATTATGGAACCGCTCATTAAACACCAAAATATGAGCAAGGCAGCTGCAAGCGAACGGGCATTACAGCTTTTAAAGCTTGTAGGGATTCCTAAGCCGGAATTAAGGATTAAGCAATACCCTCACCAATTCTCTGGCGGTATGAGACAAAGGGTAGTAATTGCCATCGCTTTAGCTTGTAATCCGAAGATTTTAATTGCTGATGAGCCAACTACTGCTTTGGATGTAACCATTCAGGCTCAAATTCTGGAACTAATGAAAGATTTGCAAAACAAAATTGATACTTCAATTATCTTTATCACTCACGACCTTGGTGTCGTTGCGAACGTAGCTGACCGTGTTGCAGTTATGTATGGTGGGAAAATTGTAGAAGTGGGTACTGTAGACGAGGTATTCTACAATCCACAGCATCCTTATACTTGGGGATTGATCAGTTCAATGCCTAGCCTTGATGCAAAAGAAGAAGAGCTTTATGCTATTCCGGGTACGCCGCCTAACTTATTGCATCCACCTAAGGGAGATGCATTTGCGCCACGGAATGAATATGCAATGCAAATCGACTTAGAAGAACAGCCTCCAATGTTTAAAGTGTCTGACACACATTATGCTGCTACATGGCTGTTGCATCCAGATGCTCCTAAAGTAGAACCACCGGCAGCTGTGAAGAGCAGGATGCGCAAATTCATGGGCGCGAAATAACTGTAGGAGGAGGACTGGATTATGGAAAATAGAGAAAAGCTTCTTGAAATAAAAAATTTGAAGCAATACTTTAATATCGGTCAACCAAACGAAGTAAGAGCAATTGACGGCATCTCTTTTGATATTTTTAAAGGAGAGACACTTGGCTTGGTAGGAGAATCCGGCTGTGGTAAATCCACAACTGGCAGAACCATCATCAGGCTGTACGATGCAACTGATGGAGAAGTACTTTACAAAGGCGAAAACGTACACGGCAAGAAGAACAAAAAGGATTTAAAAAAATTCAATAGAAGTATGCAGATGATCTTCCAGGATCCTTATGCTTCCTTGAACCCTAGGATGAAGGTATCAGATGTTATTGCTGAAGGCATCGATATCCATGGACTGGCAAAGAGCAAACAAGAAAGAATGGAAATGGTATATAACCTGCTTGAAACAGTTGGCTTAAACAGAGAGCATGCCAATCGTTATCCGCATGAGTTTTCAGGCGGACAGAGGCAGCGTATCGGCATCGCACGTGCACTTGCCGTTCAGCCAGAATTTATTATTGCAGATGAACCTATTTCCGCACTAGACGTTTCAATCCAGGCGCAAGTTGTAAACCTGATGAAGAAACTTCAGCGTGAAAAAGGGTTAACATACTTGTTCATTGCACACGACCTTTCAATGGTTAAATATATCAGTGACAGAATTGGAGTTATGTACTTCGGTAAGCTTGTAGAATTAGCGCCTGCTGAAGACCTGTACAAGAATCCGCTGCATCCTTACACTCAGTCTTTGCTTTCTGCGATTCCGCTTCCAGATCCTGAGTCTGAGCGTACACGCCGCCGTAAGACTTACGACCCGAACGTACATCTGTATGCAGACGGCGAAGAAGCTAAGATGCGTGAAGTTACTCCGGGACACTTTGTGTATTGTTCTGAAAAAGAACTTAAACAATATCAGCAGCAATATGTTAAATGACCTTGACGATCTCTTAATTTGAGATCGTTTTTTTTTTTTTTGGTTCTTTTTAAGAATGGAATTTAACTGTCAGGTTAATAGTATGTTCTGTAAAAGATATAGGGAATATATTCCAGTAAAAATATTAAACTATAATATCTAAAACTGTCGAAAGTGGGTAAAATAGAATTATAGAAACGGCGGTTATGTAAAGCCATTTGAAAAAAGAGAGAAATTCAACAAATTGTTTAATGAATTGTCACGTTTTGAAAGGAGAGATGATTGGTGCAGTTTAAAAAAATTACAGCAGCAGCTTTATTGGCTGCCTCTTTTTCGCAATCGAGCGGAGCAGCTTTTGCTGAAGGAAAGGCACAGGAAATTCCGGTTAGAGAACATCAGTCTTTAATCAGGGAGATTCCGGAACAAATGCCTAGGTTTAAATTTGAGTCGGGCTACAATTTTGAGTACCCTGATGCAGTAAGAGGGTTATATGTAACTGGCCATTCTGCAGGAGGAGAGAAGTTTAATAGTCTTACAAAACTGATCGATGACACAGATTTAAACGCTATGGTAATTGATATAAAAGACGACCATGGATATCTTACATACAAACCAGTGGAAAATTCTCCATTCAAGGACATAGGAAAGCCCTACATTAAAGACCCTCAAAAGTTGCTAAAAACATTGGAAGAGAAACAGATTTATCCTATTGCCAGGGTTGTTGTGTTCAAGGATACAGCTTTAGCTCATAAAAAGCCTGAGTGGTCCTTTAAAGATGGAAATGAAGTATGGAAAAATGGTCGGGGAGAGTCGTTTGTCAATCCTTTTGTAAAGGATGTTTGGGATTATAATGTCCAGATTGCCATCGAAGCTGCAAAAATGGGTTTCAAGGAAATACAGTTTGATTATGTCCGCTTTCCTGAAGGCTTTGAAAGAAGAGATGCCTCACTCGGATATTCCATGGGAGACTATAAGGATGTCGACATGGACAATGTCCAGAAACGCGTAAAAGCAGTCACCGACTTTGTCGCCTATGCCAGAAAGGAACTAAAGCCCTATGATGTGAAGGTATCAGTTGATATATTTGGTTATTCGGCAACATTGCCAGAAGCCCCTGGAATCGGCCAGAACTTCTCGAAAATATCGGAGAATGTAGATGTTATTTCTTCGATGATTTATCCGAGCCACTGGACTTCTTATTTTGGCATTGCCAAGCCTGACACTGAGCCATACCGCCTTGTCCAAGAATATGCTAAGCTAGAGAAGCAAAAGCTTGGTGAATTAAAAACTCCGCCAATTTCGCGTCCTTGGCTTCAAGATTTTACAGCTTCCTGGCTCGGCAGCGGGAATTACCTTGTTTATGGAAAGAAAGAGGTTGAGGACCAGATTAAAGCCCTTCAGGACCAGGGCATTAACGAATACCTTTTATGGAACGCAAGCAATCGCTATACTCCTGGAGTGGATTATACCCCATAAGAGAATAGTTAATTAACTAAAAAAGCCTGAAATGAGCAACTCATTTCAGGCTTTTTCGAGAGATAAGAAAGTATAAATCACTTCGAGAAATGTCCAGCTCCAGCGCCTAGCCCCTCGAGTCGCTTCGGTCCGCCCAATGAAGTCAAAGAACGACTTCACCGGTCGGCCCTCCAGCGCTTGTCGGGGCTGACCAAGGCGCTTGCGCTTTTCTTATATCATTAGATTATCGATGTAAGATAAGGTATAATAATTTGTGGGAAACGGATTATTTCTTGCCGCCGCCAACGTTTTTCCAGCCGGTTTGCAATCGGTTAGACTGGTCTACAAATTCAGTTCTTTTATTGCCACTAAAGAATTTGGTGCCAATTCCATTGGTAATAACACCGATTGTTGCGGTAATTCCCACGATAAGCAAAGCTACGATTGTTAAATCCATTATGTAACCGCCCATGATAAACCTCCACCTTTTTTTTCACCATTCATTCATTTTAGGATGAATCGTGATAAATATGAATACATGATCCCCGTTCATCTTTATTTTAAAAGAATTGTTCGTGTATTAAAAGAACTTTATAAAGAAAAAATAATTAGAAGTTACTTGATCATGTTTATATAAGAAAAGCTGGGTGCTTATCAGGATGGAATAAAGTAGAAAAGGAGATAAGCAATGCATTGGTATGAAAAATTAAATCAGTATTTTCCCATTGAGGAAATGAAATCAAAGGAACACATGGAAACACTTTTAAAAGAACGTCCAGAAATTTACCATAAGGATGAGGGCCCTGGACATGTCCTTATGTATGTCGAAACAGATGACTTTGTCTTCATCGATTACCTCTTTGTTTCAAAGAATACACGCGGTCAGGGACTCGGACATAAGATGATCGAAAAGCTGAAAGATAAAGGCAAGCCAATTATCCTTGAGGTGGAACCGATTAATTATGAAGATACGGATTCGGAAAAGCGTTTACGCTTTTACAAGCGGGAAGGCTTTGAACATGCACGGACGATTGGATACCGAAGAAGGTCTCTGGCAACAAAGGAAATCAATGAAATGGAAATTCTTTTTTGGGCTCCTGACCATGCACCGGAAGAGCTTGTCTATGAAGCCATGAAAAAAACGTACAATCTGATTCATACTTATAAGGATGAAAAGTTTTATGGAGAGTCATACCAGCCTGTTGATGAAGTCTTGACGCTTGAAGAGAAGCGTGACGATTTGCTGCAGGATCTTTAAATATCAACGCAGCCATGTATTATATGCATGGCTGCGTTTTCATTTCCAGTAATTTAATTGAGAATAAAAAAATTTTAGAACAAAAGGTTTAAGATATGTATAGAGGGGTAAATATAATTAAATTATGAAAATCTTAAACAAACGGACAAAAATAACTAGAATTGTACGAATATTTATATAGATGGGATGCAAAGGGTGATGAAAAAATATAAATTTAATGAAACTTTTTTCAATTAAGTTCGTTATATATATATAGGCTAATAAATCCTTACATAGTTACCCGGAATAATTTTTTAAAAGGGATACCTTTTCTTGAATCCTTGGTGTATAATAATCTATATGAATTATAAAATTATACTTATTATTATTTAGGAAAATGCCATTCATTGGAAGCGAATAATATATAAGTAAATCTAAGGGAGTGTGAATTACCAATGGTCACTTTATACACTTCACCAAGTTGTACCTCTTGCAGAAAAGCGAAGTCATGGCTTGAAGAACATGAGATTCCATATACGGAAAGAAACATTTTTTCAGAGCCTTTATCTATTGATGAAATAAAAGAAATTCTTCGTATGACGGAGGATGGTACGGACGAAATCATCTCAACCCGTTCAAAAACATTCCAGAAGCTCGATGTTAATTTAGAGACGATGCCTCTTCAGGAATTGTTTGAACTAATCAAGGAAAATCCAGGCTTGCTTCGCCGCCCGATCATCATCGATGAGAAGCGTTTGCAGGTTGGTTATAATGAAGATGAAATCAGACGATTCCTGCCGCGTAAAGTACGTACATTCCAGCTGAGAGAAGCTCAGCGTTTAGTCAATTAATACAAGGCTCCCTTTTGGGAGCTTTTTTTGTTATTGTAAGGCAAACCTCATTGGAGATTCAGGAGTGTTTATAAAAGGCATAAACCAACAGGAAAATTAACAGAATTCAGTTAATAAAGGACAAACTGAAAAATTGAATTCCTAGCATAATTCTGATAAAATGTAAAGAATACTTTAATTTTACGATCACATTAGCCTTTTATAAAAATGGGTGTATATTTTGTTTCCAAATTGGCTTAATATAACATAAAATAACAGTACAAGATTGTTATTTCTATTTACCTTCCCTTTATAAAAACAAGGTGATTTAGGCTTATTTATTAAGGGTAAAAGATAAAGACCAACAGCTTTTTGGGGGTATTTTGTCCCTTCAAATCTTTGCCTGGAAGGGAGAGAAAGCGAATGGAAATCGAACGTATTAATGAAAATACGGTTAAGTTTTATATTTCATATATGGATATTGAGGAGCGTGGATTCGACCGGGAAGAAATATGGTATAACCGCGACCGCAGCGAGGAACTGTTCTGGGAGATGATGGATGAAGTCCATGCCGAGGAAGAGTTTACTGTGGAAGGCCCTCTATGGATCCAGGTCCAGGCTCTTGAGAAAGGTCTGGAAGTTTTAGTTACGAAGGCCCACCTATCTAAGGAAGGCCCTAAATTTGAATTGCCGCTTCCAAATGATAAAAAGGACCTGCCTGTCGACGAAAGAATTGAAGAATTATTGGATCATCAGTTTAATCCAAAAGGGTCGCAGGAAGATGAGCCTGCCTTCGAAGACGATCTTGAATTCTTGCTTCACTTCAAAGATTTCGAAGACGTCATTGCTCTGTCAAAACGGCCGGGACTCGATAAGATAAAAACGAGCTTGTACAGTCTTGCTGACAAGTACTATTTATACATTGAATTTCCTGAGCAAGAATTTGAGGATGAAGAGGAAATTGATAATATACTAAGCGTTCTTCTCGAATACGGGCTTGAATCGAATATTACGATTCACCGTCTTGAAGAATACGGTAATAAGATTGTCGGAGAAGATGTATTTAGTGTATTAAGAAAGCATTTTTCCTGACAAGGGGCCGATTTCAGAGATGAAGTCGGCTTTTTTGATATAATCTGTATGAATCCATTCCTATAATAGAAACGTATATATATCTATAGTCTTCGCGGACATACAGTATTTTTGTTCCGCATGGAAATCAGAGAGAGAATACAGGTGAATACCATGAGAAACACTGTTAGGGTTTTATTATTTTTCTTGCTCCTTGCAGGGGTTTACTATCTTTTTTATGAAAAGCTTGATGCATCATATCTTGGATATATAAGTATCTTCATGTCAATGACTGTGATTTTTATTAGCTTCGTTATTTTCCTGGAGAACCGCCATCCCGCTCAGACCTTGACGTGGATTGTCGTCCTTGGGGGATTCCCGGTAGTTGGTTTCATATTTTATCTGCTATTCGGCCGCAATTATCGGAAGGAAAAAATGTTCCGGAGAAAATACTTTCTCGATAAACAAGCATTTCTTAAAGTTGAAGGCGATGTCGAAAGGGCAAATGAAGCAAGGATGCAGGAGATGGAAGAGGATCACCGTCGATTGTTCACACTTGCCCAAAAGCTTGGAAACAGTCCTATCTCATTCGCGACAAGTACAAAGGTGCTAACTAATGGTGATGAGACTTTCACCAATATCCTCGATGAAATGAAAAAAGCAACGCACCACATCCACATGGAATATTACATTGTCCGAAATGACAAAATCGGCGACGAGATCAAAGATGTCCTGATTGAAAAAGCTAAACAAGGCGTGAAGGTACGATTCTTGTATGATTCAGTTGGCTCGTGGCAGCTCTCAAAGAAATATGTTGCAGATTTGATCAATGCTGGCGTCGATATGGTCGAATTTGGCCCAGTCCGGCTTCCTTTCTTGAATAGCAAATTCAATTTCAGGAACCACCGGAAAATCATTGTCATTGATGGATCTGTAGGTTTTGTAGGCGGTTTGAATATTGGAGATGAATATCTTGGCAGGGACAAAGGGTTTGGTTTTTGGCGTGACACTCACTTAATGGCCAGGGGTGAGGCAGTGAGAAGCCTGCAGCTCATCTTTCTGCAGGATTGGTTTTACATGACGAACAGCAGCTTTTTGACATCGGACTATCTTTCACCTGCACTTGAACAAAATACACATGGTGGTGTCCAGATGATTGCAGGCGGCCCTGACAATGAGTGGAGCGTCATTAAGAACATCTTTTTCTCGATGATTTCATCCGCAGATAAATCCGTTTGGATTGCCTCGCCATATTTCATCCCTGATGAAGATATTTTCACTGCGATTAAAGTCGCGGCTCTCAGTGGCCTCGATGTTAGGCTCCTTGTCCCGCAGCGTCCTGATAAAAAAATTGTGTTTTATGCATCGAGATCTTACTTTCCGGAACTGCTTGAGGCTGGCGTGAAGGTGTATGAATACGAAAAAGGCTTCATGCATAGCAAAATCGTGATTGTCGATGGCCAGCTGGCGTCAATTGGTACATCCAATATGGACATGAGAAGCTTTCACCTCAACTTTGAGGTCAATGCTTTCCTGTATAAAACAACGAGTACAGAAGAACTCGTAAAAGAATATGAAAATGATTTGCTGAATTCTAAGGAAATTGTTATAGCTGATTTTAATAAACGCCATATTGGCTACAGACTGCTTGAATCAACTTCGAGGCTATTATCGCCGATGCTGTAGGCCCGGACATTGTCCGGGTTTTTTGAGGCCAAGAATCTACTCTTCGGGGAATGTTCTGTTCAAGGCACAAAGTTCTTTGCCCGTAAAAGTGAAAATAACGAGAGTACGGGTAAAGTAAGAGGTTCCTGTGACGACGAGCTCAATGTAAGATTTTTTTTCAATCCTTCTGAATCAAAAAGGTATTCGCCTATATTGAATCGAATTTATATTACGAAAGGAGGCGCATCGAATGTGCTTGTAGCAAATAGAAACAATGGAGAAAGATTGTCGCTGGGTGATCGATGGGACAAAAAAGAGCTAATCGAGATCCGGTCAAAGGAAAAGTTCCATTGTCCCGTATGTAAGGAAGAAGTGATCTTGAAGCTTGGCAGCAAGAAGATTTGGCATTTTTCACATTTGGCAGGCGGTATGTGCGAATACGAATATGATCGCGAATCGGAATACCATCTATCAGGAAAACTCCAGCTCTATAGTTGGCTGAAAAAACAGGGAATCCATGTGGAGCTTGAGAAATTTGACCCGCAAATAAGGCAGAAGCCAGATATCACATTTCAATTAAAAGGACAAAAATATGCACTTGAATTTCAATGTTCTGCCATCCCAGAACCGCTTTTTGTCAAAAGAACAAAAGTATATCTCGAAAACGGATATATACCGATTTGGATTGCAGCAGCGAACCTGATTAAACGGACCAGGAGAAATGTTGTTTCGGTAAGTAATTTCCTCTATCTCTTCCTTCGAAGGCCGCACCATACTTGGAATATACCGGCGTTTTGTCCCATTTCAAGACAATTCATCAATCTGCACGGCGTTTTTCCCATTTCCTCACAAAAGACCCTCACCTATCTTGAAGTCCAACCAATACATCAAATTTCGCTCAACCAGCTGCTCAGCCCAGCTGAAAAACAATTTCCTATTATTAAAGCCTGGCAAGCTGAAAATCAAAGATTGAAATCTCAATACGTATTGTACCCAGGGGCACGCCAAAATCCTTTTCTTCAGGAACTATACCATAACCGTCTCAGTCTTCTCACACTACCATCAGAAATCGGACTACCAGTTTTTTCGAGTCCCTACATTGAAACCCCCTCATTCATCTGGCAATCGTTTCTCTACCTTGATGTATTCCGCCATTATAAAAAAGGTGATTTGGTTAAGTATGCCAGAGTCCTGGACTCATTTAATAAACGAATGAAGCGTGGGGAAATCAAGCTTAGAAACTTGCCTTTGGCCGGACAAAGAGACTACCTTTATCCTCTGGCTGAATATATCTTGCTTTTGACGAAGGTATCGTTTTTGTCACGAATCAATTCAGGTACTGTAAAAGTAAACAGGGAAATCATTTTTCCTTCAACAATTGAGGAACAAATTAAAGCAGAGGAAGAATTTTTACGCAAGCACCAAAGTAAAATAACAGAAGCCCTTTTCAAATAACATGAAAAGTTGATCTCCTGCGTAAAATAAGGAAGTTAAGTAGTAAGTGGGTTTATAGAAAATTGAAAAACTTTACTCCTTTTTTCTATTTGAAAGAGGGAAATTAGAAATCATTAGCGAATTAATGATGTTAGAAAAGTTTTTCGAATACCGAAATGTCGATAGGAG
This sequence comes from Mesobacillus subterraneus, assembly GCF_023715485.1. Taxonomy (GTDB): domain Bacteria; phylum Bacillota; class Bacilli; order Bacillales; family Cytobacillaceae; genus Mesobacillus; species Mesobacillus subterraneus_B. Next base: position 295,264 of record NZ_JAMBOF010000001.1, read on the forward strand.
GATAAAGATGTCGAATGAATCTGCAGTAAAGAAGTTGCCAGGAAGAAATGAAGTAGCCACCGAAGATACGTGGAGACTTGAGGATATTTTTGCAAATGATGAAGCATGGGAAAAAGAGTTCAATGAAGTGAAGGGGCTGCTACCAGGGGTTCAGGAGTTCCAGGGCAAGCTAGGTAAAAACGCAGACCAGTTATACAACGCCCTTCAATTGCAGGATAAACTGCTCGAACGTTTGGGAAGGCTGTATACATATGCACATATGCGATATGACCAGGATACGACAAATTCCTTTTACCAGGGACTTGATGACCGTATCAAAAATTTATACTCTCAGGCAGGAAGCGCACTTGCCTACATTGTTCCTGAAATCCTTGCAGCTGATGAAGACAAAATTAAGGGTTTCTTAGAAGAAAAAGCAGAGCTTAAGCTTTATGAGCATGCCTTGGAGGAAATCAACCTTCAACGGCCTCATGTCCTTTCTGCTGAACAGGAAGCTCTTCTTGCAGAGGCGTCAGAAGTGATGAGTTCACCTTCAAATACATTTGGCATGCTGAATAATGCAGACCTTGAATTCCCTTCAATCAAGGACGAGAATGGGGAAGAGGTGGAAATTACGCATGGCCGCTACATCCGTTTCCTTGAGAGTGCGGATCGCAGGGTTCGCGAGGATGCATTCAAGGCTGTTTATAAAACATATGGCGGCTTCAAAAATACTTTCGCAAGCACATTGAGTGGAAATATCAAAAAAGACAATTTCAATGCCAGAGTCCGCAAATATGACTCTGCAAGGCATGCTGCTCTTGCCGCGAACAACATTCCTGAAAGCGTCTATGAAAACCTAGTTAATACGGTCAATGACAACCTGCATTTGCTTCACAGATATATAAAGCTTCGCCGTAAGGTTTTAGGTGTTGATAAGCTTCATATGTATGATCTATACACACCGCTTGTCAAAAACGTGAAGATGGAAATTCCTTATGCTGAAGCAAAGGATTATGTTCTAAAGGGTCTTGAGCCACTGGGTGAGGAGTACACCAATGTCCTAAAGGAAGGATTCGAAAATCGTTGGGTTGATGTATACGAGAACAAAGGAAAGCGCAGCGGAGCCTATTCCTCAGGAGCGTATGGCACAAATCCATATATCCTCATGAACTGGCAGGACAACGTAAATAACCTATTCACTTTAGCTCACGAATTCGGACATTCCGTACACAGCTATTATACAAGGAAGACACAGCCATATCCATATGGCAGCTATTCAATCTTCGTTGCCGAAGTGGCATCTACATGCAATGAAGCTTTGCTAAATGATTATATGCTTAAAACGATTGATGATGAGCAGAAGAGACTGTATCTGCTGAATCATTATCTGGAAGGCTTTAGAGGAACGGTATTCAGGCAGACAATGTTTGCTGAATTTGAACATATGATCCACCAAAAAGCGCAGAATAATGAAGCATTGACTGCAGATTCGCTGACAAAGGATTACTATGAGTTAAATAAGAAGTATTTTGGAGAAGAGGATATTGAAATTGATGAAGAAATCGGTCTTGAATGGTCAAGAATCCCGCATTTCTATTACAATTACTACGTCTACCAATATGCCACTGGTTTCAGCGCGGCAACTGCGCTGAGCAAACAAATCCTTGAAGAAGGGCAGCCAGCAGTTGAACGCTATATTGAGTTCCTCAAGTCAGGAAGCTCCGATTATCCAATCGAAGTCCTGAAAAAAGCCGGAGTCGATATGACAAGCTCAACACCAATCGAAGAAGCACTAAAAGTATTCGAAGAAAAACTAAATGAAATGGAAGCTTTGCTTTCATAATAGGACGGAACCGGCCGCAGGAAATACGGCCGGTTTTATTTGGATGAAATTAAAATCCCTTAAAGTTTTTCCGGTTATTTAAATATATCAGTAAAATAAATAACGATAAAAAGAGGATAGGGGATGTTAGATACAAAGGGACGATATGCATCAAGCCTCCAATGTGAAGGATAAATGAAAAAAGTATGAATATTGCCATAAGGGAAAAAACTAGTTTATCCATCAAGCATTCCTCCGAAAAATCACTACTTTAATTAATGTTTATGCGGTTGTCTAACTTTTCATGAATGGTATTTGACAATATTGTGAAATAACACACAAGTGTATTGTGATAGGGTATAGGGTTATGATATATTATTGTCGTGAAGTTGATCACAAACAAACATTTACCCCTTTGTTTGACCGTGAAAAATTTCTCCCATCCCCTTTGTTCGTATAATATAGAGAAAAGCCTTGCAGTTGGAGAGCTGCAAGGCTTTTTTCGTGTTGCATTGGATAATTTAAAGGCAACGCCACGGCAATCCAAAAGCACAAGAGAAACGTAAAAAATAACCGTGCAACTCTGCACGGTCATCCTTCTTGGTATCTCCAAAACATGCCATATTTAGCGGGGATTTGTTCTACCTGCTGCTTCAGCATCAATTTCTTCATTTCCTTTTCCGCCTGTGCCACGGTCATGTCATATACGACGGCAATTTCTTTTGAAGCGACCATTTTGTATTGCTTCATAAATAATTCGAGTGTGGGCGGCTTTGCTGGTTCTGGTTTTTTCTGCAGCATTTCTTCAAGGATTTGGACATACACCTCATAAGGGTATAGTCCAGTGATCTTGATGCCTTCCTCTTCGATATTCGCATTAAAAAAGACGAGTGTCGGAATCTCCTGGACATCCATTTCATTCGTTATTTTCATGTCACACTGAAATGCCTTAGCGGCTGTTTCAGAGTGAATGTCTGTCACGAATTCTTCTACGTCAAGACCGACATTGCGTGCGCATGTCTTCAACACTTCAAAGTTAGAGACATTTTGCTTTTCTAAAAATAATACTTCCTGCAGCTGGCGGAGGAATCTGATGCCTTTCTTTTTTCCTTGCAGCTCTGCGGATTTAATAGCGATAGAAGCTAAATAAGGCGATGAGACCGGATTCTCGAACCACAGATTCCCGTCACAAGACATTCCAGTCCTGCTTGCTGTTTTTTCCCAAAGCTCGGCAATCGATTCGTATCGTTTCTTTCTGCCCATATTCAGGGTGGCAAGTCTTCCGCTTAAGATATGTCGGATGGAAAAATATTTACCATACTCGATGTGGAGCTTTTTAATGATCGGCTCAAGTGCCCAGCATTCCGGGCAAAGAGGATCAACGAACATATAGATTTCGATTGGCTTTTTATCCATTCCATGGCAAAACTCTGATGGATCGTAGCTCAACAGGTTTTCTCTTTTGAGTTTCATGTGCTCTCACCGGTTTCGTCATCAGGAGTATTGATCATATGCTGTGCAGTAAGGTATAACCGCGCGTAGAAATCTTCCCTGATTGGCCCGTCAAGGCCAACCTCATCCATCGCCTCGACCATACAGGAAAGCCATGCTTTCGCCCTTGCCGGTGTGACTTCAAAAGGCAGATGCCTTGCACGGAGCATTGGGTGCCCATGTTCACTAGTGTATAAAGGCGGCCCACCTAAATATTGTGTCAAAAACTGCTTTTGCTTGCGGGCAGTTTCAGAAAGATCATCCGGGAATATAGGAGCAAGATCGGGATGCATTCCAACACGGTGGTAAAAAGCATCGACCAGCCGGTGAAGTGTTCCTTCGCCAATGGCTTCGAATGGTAAGGTCTTATTCTCAACCATATTGATAACTCCTTTAAAATAGATTTTAAAATTTCGTTCTGCTTAATAGTTATGATATTTATTGTAGCAATGCTAAATTTATATCTCAAACAAATAGCCTTGCAATCGTGTAATTATGGTTTATCTGCTTTACTAATGTACACAAAAAGGCCGTCTGTTACCACAGGCAGACGGCCAAAAGGGATGGGAATATCATCCATAAAAGCTATTGGTTACTTTTTGTACGTACTTTTGGGTTTCTTTGAATGGCGGGATTCCGCCGTATTTATCAACGTTTCCAGGTCCCGCGTTATAGGCGGCGAGAGCAAGCTCAAGGTTGTTGTCGTACTTGTCGAGCATTTGGCGCAAATATTTGCTTCCAGCGAAGATGTTTTCCGCTGGGTCAAAGACATTTTTAACGCCAAGTCCCCTCGCAGTGCCTGGCATCAATTGCATCAAGCCTGATGCTCCAGCCGGGCTGACAGCATTCGGATTGAAATTGGATTCCTTTTGGATGACTGATTTAATCAGCTTGGCAGGAAGGTTGAAGGCTGCGGCGGCTTGATCAACGATTTCATTAAAGTCTGTGTTTTTCACAGACATCTTTGTAAGCTGGATAGGAGGGAGCATTTGCCCGATACCTATAGTATTTAAATTAAACGATTTCATGGCAGTTTGCGTACTGCCGAATATGTCTTCCAAGCGAGTTGCAGTTGCTCCCAAAGTGTCACTTTTTTCAGAGAGCAGGCCGGATAGCATTTCCTGGAATGGGCTATTACCAGATTGTCCAGACGGTTTAGTGAAATTTTGGAGGGCTTGCAATTCAAGCATGACTTTTAACTGGTCAACGTTCATTATCAAATCTCCTGCCTGGTTTTACTCTTTTAAGAGACTGTATTTTTTAGTGTAGAACCTTTTAATCTTATTATCGGTCGTTCTCACTGGGATCTTTAATTCATCAAGCATTTCAGAGAAAATCCTGAATCCGTCTGTTTCATCGGTTACTTCATATTCTATCTCATAATCTTCTGTATTTAAATAGTAACTATGGTCCAGGACAAGCAGCCCTCCCTTGTAATCAAACTCAGCGCGTTCTGTTGTCAGGGATCCGAAGTAATGCAATTCGTCTGCATCATGGATCAATTTACATACAGCTTCTTTTACTTCACCGTCAAGGAGCTTTCCGGTTGATAGAATCTCTTCTGCCTGGGCAGCGGATAGCTGTTGATTTGTTTCTAGCAAACCTTGAGCTGCAGGCTGCTTTAAAGTCATTTCAAACTCTGTTCCTTTTTCCCTGATTCGCAATGCAGAGTGATGGTCCTTCAGCGAGAAAGAGGGAGTATCGAAGTAATGGTTGATCTGTTTTTTAAAATTGGCGGAATCTATTAGGAAATGTGTTTTGAGGCGAAGGAATTCTTCCTCAGTCAGCATGTTTTTAAATTCAATTTCTATGTTCTGGCTCATGGTATGACCGTCCTTTCAGGATTTACTGTCTTTATTATCTCGTTAAACAGCTTTTGCTTCAATCCTTAGTAGAAATTGGTTCGATATGATAAAATAAAAAAGATTATGGAGGTTGAAAAAATGAGCCAAAGAATTATGATTACCAATTCGATTATTGAAAACAATGAGTTGTTGCTCAGCACTGATTCACAAATAGAAATTGCTGATATATCAGCAACAGGCCAGATGTTAGTTGATTCTGATCAATTATCTTTTATTTATATTGTAGATAGAGAAGGCGGCTATCAATATATCTCGATTCCTGTGGGAATGTGGAGCATTATTCAGAAAGGCCTGCAGTCAGCGATGGATACTTATTTGGCTGCCAATGGCAGCAAGCTTAAGCTTGAAGGCTTCCGTGAAGAAATGGAATATTTGATTGCGAATATTACTGGTAATAGCAATTACGGAGAGGAAATGGTCGCGAAAGTGGAACAAGTTTTTGCCACACCCTCGGCTTAGGCTTTCGTGAATAGAACCGGATGAGGTGACTGATGTGAAACACTGGGATCAATTTTTAGAACCTTATAAACACGCTGTTGAAGAACTAAAGGTAAAGCTTAAAGGCATTAGAAGCCAATACGAGCTTGATTCCGACCATTCCCCGATTGAATTTGTCACAGGAAGGGTAAAACCAATTGCAAGCATCCTGGATAAAGCACATCAAAAAGGAATTTCGTTAGATAAGCTTGAAACTGAGATGCAGGATATTGCCGGGTTGAGAATCATGTGCCAGTTCGTTGATGATATTAAAACTGTCGTGGAATTATTGAGGAGCCGGAACGATTTCGAGATTGTCGAGGAGAGGAATTACATCTCCCATAAGAAAGCGAGCGGCTACCGTTCCTATCATGTCGTAATCCGCTATCCGGTCCAGACAATCAGGGGAGAAAGGAATATCCTCGCTGAAATCCAGATCCGTACACTTGCGATGAATTTCTGGGCAACAGTGGAACATTCATTGAATTATAAGTACAAAGGGCTCTTCCCAGAGGATATTAAAATCAGGCTTCAGCGGGCAGCTGAGGCAGCGTTCCGCCTCGATGAAGAAATGTCTACGATCAGAGGAGAGATTCAGGATGCCCAGGCTTTTTTCACACGTAAAAAAGAGATGCAGCAGGATGGGAAGAAATAGTTTAACACTGATATGCGGGGGTGTTTGAATTCATGAAATTCGCGATTACTTCAAAAGGGGATTCCCGGTCAAATACATTGATGCATAAAATGAGGACTTATTTATTGGATTTTGATCTTATCTATGATGAAGACCAGCCAGATATTTGTATTTCAGTCGGCGGCGACGGCACGCTGTTATATGCTTTCCATCGTTATAGCAGCAGGCTCGATAAAACAGCATTTATTGGAGTACATACCGGCCATCTCGGCTTTTATGCTGACTGGGTTCCGGAGGAAATAGAAAAGCTTGTCATCGCTATAGCAAAAACACCTTACCAGGTGATCGAATATCCTCTGCTCGAGGTTATCATAAGATACCAGCATGGCGGCAGGGAAACCAGGTATCTCGCCCTGAATGAATCCACTGTCAAATCCGTTGAAGGCACCCTGGTCATGGATGTTGAAATAAGGGGCCAGCATTTTGAACGCTTCCGCGGCGATGGTTTGTGTGTATCCACTCCATCAGGAAGCACTGCATACAACAAAGCGTTGGGAGGAGCAATCCTTCACCCATCGTTAAGGGCCATTCAGGTCGCTGAAATGGCTTCTATTAATAACCGGGTGTTCAGGACAGTTGGCTCTCCATTAATCCTCCCGGACCATCATACTTGTACATTAAAACCAGTCAACAGGCCGGACTTCCAGGTGACAGTTGACCACCTGACGCTTTTGCATAAAGACGTAAAATCCATTCAGTTCAGAGTGGCAGATGAAAAAATCCGCTTTGCGCGATTCAGGCCGTTCCCATTCTGGAAACGGGTTCATGATTCATTTATTTCTGACAGCGATTGAGTGTGCACCTTTGAAAACGGTTCAAGAACATAACGAGTTGCAGCTAGGGAATCATTAATGACATTTTGTAGGTTGAAAGCCATCAAAGCGTCCAAGAATGGTTTTAAAGGACATTTGAGACGATGGATACCATCGAAATGTCAAAAATACGGGATTTATTGGACATTTCTGAAGGTGACGGCATTAAAAGGTCCAAGAAGAGGGACTTAATGGACATTTCGGAAGGTGAACGGCATCAAAATGTCCAAGAAGAGGGTTTTAATGGACATTTCGGAGGGTGAACCGCATCGAAATGTCCAAGAAGAGGGACTTAATGGACATATCGGAAGGTGAACCGCATCGAAATGTCCAAGAAGAGGGACTTAATGGACATATCAGAAGGTGAACGGCATCAAAATGTCCAAGAAGAGGGATTTATTGGACATATCGGAAGGTGAACGGCATCAAAATGTCCAAGAAGAGGGTTTTAATGGACATTTCGGAAGGTGAACGGCATCAAAATGTCCAAGAAGAGGGTTTTAATGGACATTTCGGAAGGTGAACGGCATCAAAATGTCCAAGAAGAGGGATTTATTGGACATTTCGGAAGGTGAGTGGCATCAAAATGTCCAAAAAGAAGACCTTAATGGACTTATCAGAGATTTAATGACATCAAAATGTCCCAATAGATGATCTTGAACTTGTAAACCCAAACACAGAGAAACAATTAAGACAGGAGCCGCTAATATGGCGAAAAACTTTACATTGGAATTCACAGCTGAGGCTGTTGACCATGGGAAAATGCTAAAGGAGTTCATCAGAGACAAAGAAATCTCCAAATCCGCGCTGACTGACATTAAGTTTAATGGCGGTTTCATTTCTGTGAATGGTCAGGAAGTGAATGTAAGGTATATTATCAAATGCGGTGACCGTGTCAGCGTTGCCTTTCCTTCTGAGGTTCCGTCTGCTGGGATGAAGGGAGAGGAAATACCTCTGTCGCTTGTCTATGAGGATGAATATATTCTTGTTATTAATAAGCCAGCAGGAATGAATACGATTCCATCACGCGAGCATCCAGCCGGCAGTCTGGCCAACGGGCTGATAGGCTACTACGAACGCAGTGGATTATCTGCAACTACCCATATTGTAACCAGGCTTGATAGGGATACTTCCGGACTCGTACTGATAGCGAAGCATAGCCATATCCATCATTTGTTCAGCAAACAACAGCGAGCAGGCGGGGTAAAGCGGACTTATGAAGCCTTTGCTGAAGGCAATATTGAACTTGATCATGGCAAGGTCGAAGAACCAATTGCGAGAAAAAGTGACAGCATCATTGAACGGGAAGTAAACCCAGCTGGGCAATATGCCTGCACTTTATATGAGGTTCTCCAGCGACTCGAAGGTTTTACGCATATTAAGCTTAAGCTTTTGACAGGAAGGACCCATCAAATACGGGTTCATATGGCCCTCATAGGCCATCCGCTGCTAGGAGATACTTTATATGGAGGATACAGGGGTGAAATTTCCAGACAGGCTTTGCACTGCAGAGAAATCAAGTTCTTTCATCCCTTTTTACAAAAGGAAATGCAATTCTCGGCAAACCTGCCGGTCGATATGATTGAAGTACTAGCAAAATAATTCCAGGCAAATCCCAAAAGCGGATTTGCCTTTTTTGATGTGTAGGAAATTATAAAATTATAGTTGTGGATAACTACAGGTAGTATTCTTAATCCAGCTCCAGCGCCTAGTCCCTCGAGTCGCTTGTCCAGCTGCGGCTCCTAACTCCTCGAGACGCTTGTCTAGTGTCGCCTCCTAGAAACTCCGAAACTTCAACTCCCCCCGCAGAAGCAAAAAGCGCTTCTTTGGTGGAGTCTCCAGTTTCTGCGTTTCTGGGCAGTCGGCTATACATTTCGATTTCGGTCCTGCCAATGAAGTCAAAGAACGACTTCACTGTCAGGCCCTCCAGCGCTTGTCGGAGTTGAACAGTTGCCTCCGCTTTTCGAATTGTCTAGTGTCGCCTCCTAGAAACTCCGAAACTTCAACTCCGCCGGCAAAAGCAAAAAGTGCTTCTTTGTCGGAGTCTCCAGTTTCTGCGTTTCTGGGCAGTCGGCTACACATTTCGATTTCGGTTCGCTCAGGTGAAGTCAAAGAACGACTTCACCGGTTGGCCCTCCAGCGCTTGTCGGGGCTGAACGAGGCACTTGCGCTTTTTGTTCATGCAATTCCTTCCAAGTTTTTCACAGATATTTCATTTTATATTTCCGTAATTTCTTCAAATGATAAAGAAGTAATAAACGAAAAAACGAGGAGGAAATATCCATTGGACATATATAAACACGGAAAATTGATTGCAGTATCAGCAGTTATGCTCCTAGGGCTCGCAGCATGTAATAACAATAATGATGAAGCGCTGGATTTGAGAGACAACAGGATGACTACACTCGGCAAGGACCGAACAAGTTATTTGGACAATGATACAAAAAGATTGAAGGAACAAAACGGAAGAAGCGAAACGAGTGCGATTAAAAGGTCTGGACAAAACAGAGGAAATGGAACAAGCGAAATCTTGCAAACGCCAGATGGCTTCCTGACAATTGATCCTAACTCTTACAGCACTGGCATCCCTAGTTCTAAATTTCCTCATACAGAAATGAACCGACAGGGAAGACTTACTTACGAAGATTGGCAGAGGGCACAACGTGACACACAAGAACGGTTGAGAAACCAATTCCCTATAACAGCACCTGAAGGAGCGGCACCTGCACCTGAGCAAGGAACAGCTCCGACACCTGACCTGGGAGAAGCACCAGCACCAGAACAAGCAGCCCCAGCACCAAATCAGGGAACTGCACCTGCTCCAACAGCGCCGACACCTGAGCAGGAAGCAGCCCCAGCCCCAGCACCTACTGAGGAAGCAGCGCCAGCACCTGAGCAGAAGGCAACGCCAAGCGGCACAGAGCTTAGTGCATTTGAATCAAGAGTGATCGACTTAACAAATGAGCAGCGCAGAAAAAATGGTTTGCAAAACCTTCAGCCAGATACAGCTTTAAGCAATGTAGCTCAGGAAAAGTCGAATGACATGCAAGCGAAAAATTATTTTTCACATACTAGCCCAACATATGGTTCTCCGTTCGATATGATGAGGGATTTCGGAGTAACTTACCAATCAGCAGGTGAAAACATCGCGATGGGTCAGCAAAGTGCCGAAGAGGTAGTAAATGCATGGATGAACAGTGAAGGACATAGAAAGAATATTTTAAGCCCTAATTTCACCCATATTGGCGTTGGGCATACTGGTTCAGGAAACTACTGGACACAAATGTTTATTGGTAAATAAGCCAAAAAGCTAACCATTCAGCGTAATGGTTAGCTTTTTTTGATATGGGGTATTTAATCTATCTCCCGAAACTTTTCAGGTACATAGGGCATAGTTGAAGGTACAGACATCAACTCCATCTCTGGATATTTTAGCGCTGTAAGGCGCCAACCGAATACAACCCCTGTATCAATATTGTAAGTATTATTGACGACTCTTGGCTCCTTTACGGGAGTATGCCCATAAACAATTAATGCTTTTCCATTATAACTTTTGGCCCAGTCACGCCTGACCGGTGTGCCGTCAGGGTTTGACTGGCCAGTTATATCTCCGTAAAGAACAAAAGTTTTCACCTTCGAATTGTTTTTTCCTATGTAATCTTCGCGGATGCCAGCATGGGCAATAATCAAACGGCCATGGTCAAGCACCTGATATAACGGTGAGGAATCATAAAGTTCAAGAAAACTCTGGCGAAATATGTTTTTCTGCTTAGTGTCCAGTGATAAATATTCAGCTACAGTTGTTTCAAGTCCATGGGTCGTCTGTACCTTGTTTCCAAGGAGGTAACGATACAGCTTATTGCAGTGATTTCCAGGAACGTAATAACCCGTTTTGCTTTTCATGACTAGTTCCCAGACTATTTGGGCGACCCTTAGCGATTCCGGGCCTCTATCTGTAAGGTCACCGACAAATGCCAGCATTCTGCCTTCCGGGTGGATTGGGATGCCAGACTCCCAGTCATATCCTAACTGAATAGTGAGTTGTTGAAATTCGGCATAACATCCATGTATGTCCCCGATAATATCTAAATTCATGGCATAGATCCTCCTCTTTATTTTACTTTATTCTTCCCGCTGATCAGGAAAAAGAAAAGTATAATTTTCTTATACATGATAAGGAATCTGGCTGATTTGGTCACCTTTTCGCCTCCCAGGGCACCTCTTTGGAATTTTAAAAATGAATTGGCTTAGTTTTCAGCAATTTTTTTCTACAAAAAACATCAAAAGAAAGGGAATGTTAAAAGAAAGACTAATTTGGATTTCAAGACGGATTTTCTATGGGTGGTTTACTATCCTAGTTGACCCTGACAATATTCTGTTTGAACGATATTCCTGAATTGGACCAGATAGTATCAAATTTGAACTCATAAAAAGGGCCCAGAAAAGACAAAGAAAACAAGAAATGCTAGTATAATGGAATGTATCGAAGGAGAAAGGGGGTAAGGTGGATGGCTGAGGAACGGCAAGAATCAGCATCAAAGCAGCAAATCAACATAGGGTTGCTAATGGAAGCACTTTACTCTGAAAAAATTGATGATTTCCGGGCTGAATTTTTAGAATTGCACCCGTACAACCAGGCTGCATTTTTCGGTGAGCTTGATGATGAGACTCGTGCGAAGGTATATAATTTTCTTTCGCCTGAAGAAATGGCCGAACTATTTGAGAATTTAGAAGCTGATGAAGAAAACTTTAAAGATGTGCTGGCCCAGATGAACCCTACTTATGCGGCTGACATGCTTTCAAATATGTATGCAGATGATGCAGTTGATGTCCTTAATGAACTGGATAAAGAACAGGTCGCCAGTTATTTGACGATCATGGATGAAGAAGCAGCACAGGAAATCAAGGATTTGCTTCACTATGAAGAATACACAGCCGGCAGTATCATGACGACAGAATTCATCGCGATTTCCGCTAACCAGACTGTCAGGTCGGCGATGTATATCCTTAAAAAAGAAGCGCCGAGGGCGGAAACGATTTATTATATTTTCGTCATTGATGAAGAGAAGCGCCTGGCTGGAGTCATTTCCTTGCGAGATCTTATTGTTGCCGATGACGACACGATGATTTTGGAAATAATGAATGACCGTGTAGTTTCAGTATCTGTTGGAGAAGACCAGGAAGAAGTTGCGCGTATGATGAGGGATTATAATTTCCTGGCGCTGCCCGTTGTTGACTTTCAAAATCACCTTTTAGGTATCATTACAGTTGATGATATCATCGATGTCATGGAAGAAGAAGCTTCTGATGACTATTCCAAACTGGCAGGTATTGCGGATTTGGATACCATGGATCGTAATCCTTTTTCAGCAGCTAAAAAACGCTTGCCCTGGCTGATTATCCTGCTTTTTCTTGGAATGTTTACGGCAAGCCTGATAGGCAGGTTTGAGGAGACACTTAATAAAGTTGCCATATTGGCGGTATTCATTCCTTTGATTGCAGGAATGGCAGGAAACTCTGGCACTCAAGCGCTGGCGGTTGCAGTCAGGGGGATTGCTACCGGTGACCTTGAAAAAGAGAGCAAGTGGAATATTATTTTGAGGGAGGCTGGTACCGGCCTGATCACTGGATCGATTTGTGGAATTTTGATTACCTTTGTCGTTTACTTTTGGCAGGGCGACCTTTTCCTTGGAGCGCTTGTTGGCATATCTATTTTTATCACCTTGATTATAGCAACTTTGGCAGGGTCTTTAGTACCTTTGCTTATGCACCGGCTGAAAATCGACCCTGCCGTAGCATCAGGTCCATTCATTACGACTATAAATGATATCATCAGCATTTTGATTTACTTCGGAATCGCTACTGCTTTTATGAGTTATCTTACTAAATAACAAATATGAACTTACCAAAAAAGGAGGGCTGAGGATGGAACAGCATGCTTCGATTACCTCTCTCGTAATCGTCATCATCGTTGCATTTTTAACACCTATTTTGCTTCACCGTTTAAAACTTAGCTTCATACCAGTTGTCGTGGCAGAAATCATTATGGGACTGGTCATCGGGAAAAGCGGATTCAACATCGTTCATGAGGATGCATGGCTTGGGACGCTTTCGACATTGGGATTCCTCTTCCTGATGTTTCTCAGTGGTTTGGAAATCGATTTTACTGCATTTTCAGGCGGGAAGAAGAATAAAGTGTTGGCAAATGGAAAAAAGGAACCAAACACCTTTGTCATCTCATCCATTATTTTTGTGGGAATCTTCATCGCTTCGCTAGGTCTTTCATATTTATTTGTACTTGCAGGCTTCATTGAAAATGTATTCCTGATGACGCTGATCATTTCCACGATTTCTCTTGGAGTTGTTGTGCCGACGTTGAAGGACGCACATTTGATGAAAACGAATATTGGTCAAATCATTCTCTTAGTGGCTGTTATTGCCGATTTGGCTACAATGATTTTGCTTGCCGTCTTTGTCTCTCTTTATGATACAGGCGGTGGAAACACTTGGCTGCTTCTTGTACTTTTCGGTGCTGGGGTCGCATTATATTTTATCGGAAAATTTTTCAAGAACCGCACTTTTATCAATGCTTTATCCACCGGGACTACCCAAATCGGTACGAGGGCTGTATTCGCGCTGATTATCCTGCTTGTGGCGATTTCGGAAACTGTCGGTGCCGAAAATATCCTGGGAGCGTTCCTTGCTGGGGTGTTAGTCTCATTGCTGGCACCTGACCAGGAAATGGTACACAAGCTCGATTCATTCGGCTACGGCTTCCTAATCCCGATTTTCTTCGTAATGGTAGGTGTAGAACTGGACCTATGGTCTTTGTTCAGCGAGAAGAAGCTCTTATTGCTGATACCATTATTGCTTGTGGCATTATTTATTTCAAAAATGATTCCCGTATACTTATTAAAAAGATGGTATGATAACAAGACTGTTTTTGCAGCAGGGTTTCTTCTCACGTCAACATTGTCGTTGGTCATTGCTGCAGCAACGATAGGTGAAAGAATGGAAATGATCACTCCCCAGATGAGTGGAACCTTGATTTTAGTGGCCGTTATATCAAGTGTAATTACACCTATAATGTTCAAAAAACTTTTCCCAGCAGCTAAAGCAGAGGAGAAAAAGCTTAAGGTGGCATTCATTGGTGCCAATCAAATGACACTTCCTGTATCACGTGATTTAAAATCTTCATTATATGAGCCAGTCCTGTATCACACAAAACAGGAAAAAGCGGAAAAGCAAATTGCCGATTCTGTTTTTGAAATCATCGAGGTCGAAAATTATGAGATCGAAACATTAGAGAGAGATAAAGTTTATGATGCGGATATTATCGTGATTTCGACTGGTGATGCCGACCTCAATGCTACGATTGCAGTCAGTGCTAAGGAGAAAGGAATTGAACGTGTTATCGCAAGGATTGAAAGCCCGGATCTTGCGGAGAAGGTACAAGAAGAAGGTATTGAGGTATTCTCCGTTCTCCGCTCGACCGAGTCACTGCTACGCGCAATGATTGAATCACCTGGAGTCATGACGATCCTTACGAATCAGGAAAACTCATTGCACGAAATCCGCATGCTTAATGATCACTTTGATGGTATGAGCATCAGGCGTTTCCCATTCACCGGGGATGTCATTTTCGTCCGTATCCTCCGGGAAAATGAATCAATCGTTCCTCATGGGGACACGGAATTGAGGCTCAATGACCGCTTGATTGTCACTGGATCAAAGGAATATGTAGATGAACTGAAACGTGAACTTGAGTTCTGTTTTTGGTGCTAACGATTAAACCCGTCTAAAAAAGGCGGGTTTTCCTTTTCAAATCAAACGATATAGTGTAGAATTAGCACTAGGTACTAATAACTTGTATTAACAGGGGGATATTTTAAAAATGACTCTTTCATTAAACGGTAAAACATATGTAGTAATGGGTGTAGCCAATAAAAGAAGCATCGCCTGGGGTATTGCTCAATCTCTCCACAATGCCGGGGCGAATTTAATTTTCACATATGCCGGTGAGCGTCTAGAGAAAAGTGTCCGTGAACTTTCGGAATCACTTGATAAAAACTATTTAGTTTTACCATGCGACGTTACAAGTGACGAAGATGTCGCTAAATGCTTTAAAGAAATTAAGGAAGCAGCAGGGTCTATTTACGGAGTTGCCCACTGTATTGCATTCGCCAATAAAGAAGAACTGCAAGGCGACTATATGAATGTTACTCGTGATGGCTTCCTGCTTGCCCATAATATCAGTGCATATTCTCTTACAGCTGTTGCTAAAGAAGCGAAGGAGCTGATGGCTGAGGGTGGAAGCATCGTAACTCTGACATACTTAGGCGGAGAACGCGCAATTCCTAACTACAATGTCATGGGTGTAGCAAAGGCTTCTCTTGACGCAAGCGTCCGTTACCTTGCAGCAGATTTAGGAAAGCACAATATTCGTGTGAACTCGATTTCTGCAGGCCCGATCAGAACCCTTTCAGCGAAGGGTGTCAGCGATTTTAATTTAATCCTGAAAGATATTGAAGAAAGAGCTCCGCTGCGCAGGAATACAACTCCTGAAGAAGTCGGCGATACAGCGCTATTCTTGTTCAGTGACATGTCACGCGGAATCACCGGTGAAAATATCCACGTCGATTCTGGATTCCATATTCTATAAGACGAAAGCCTGCGAATCTTAGCGGGCTTTTTATTTTTGGAAAATAAATCTTTAATCCCTTACCATTTTTAAAATAAAAATAGAGGCTATTTTTCCATTTCGTCACCTATCCTAGGCTAACGCATAAATATAAGGTGAGTGGAGTTATGGAGGTGCAATCTATGGGGAGGAAACGCAGTCGCAAGCAAATACCCTTGTTTTACATTCGTCAACCAAATATTGAAATCCCACAACCAGAAATGCAGGAGAATTTTGTTTACAAGTACAGCACAAAACAAAATGAAATGTTAAATGAAAATAATTTAACAACGGATATGGTACAAAAAGAAGCCGATCCACAGGAAATATCACTTGAGGAAGAAAAAGTACCAGAGGCCGAAAAGATGGATACCAACAAAAAGAAATCATTTAATGAATATAGTCTTGAGGAAAAAATCAAACATCTTAAACTTGTCCCAGCATCAGTTGCGAAGGTCAAATATGAGTTCCTTACAATTGACAGGTCATACAAGGGTTATTTTTTGAATCTTAAAGACGGAACGCTAATAATTCATTCTATAAGCCCGAGAAAGAAAAGTGTTAGCATTCTGGTAGAAGACTTAGTTGATATTAAAAGAATTGGATTATAAAAAATAGGCTTACCATTTATGGTAAGCCCTTATCACAGCAAATCTTGTTTAGTCCTCGGTGCCATTCATGGCTGATAACGGCAACGCTGCTACTGGATCCAAGCATGTTACTGCGCAGAAGCAGTCAAGGTCAACAGTGATACAGATTCCAGTTCTGAAGAATTCGTTTCTGGCACCACCAGTTTGGATTTGACGGCATGGAGTATCGAAACCTTCTCCTTCATCACCGCGAGTAGTCAATAACTCAATTTTCGCACAGCAGTTGTCATCCACAGAAGTGACACGGAAGAAGAAAGATCTAAAGCAGTCCAGTCTTTGTGGGCCTCCTCCATTTGGCCTGATGCGAGTTCCAAATCCTTCGAATGGTACGCAATCACCGCAATAAAGAATTAGTGGAATTGTATCTAAACCGTTCGATGGAGTTTGTGCGCCTGCAAGCAATTCTTGAATTGATCTATGGCAGCTAACATCGCAATCATTGTCTACATCCACTTCATCCTGAGCGTCTGCAACTGCTCTTAGTACTTCGCATACACAGCTGTCGCTATCATGTTTTTTACCTTTGCAACCCATAACAAGTTCATCTCCTTTTAGTTGATATGACCTATTGTCCTTAATAGAATATGAATCGCCCGTCTAATGGTGTGGGTGTTTGTCTAATTTTCCGCAGATTCATACAAAAATTAATGACAGGAGCGGACAGGCTCGAGCCCATACATAGGTATTTGCCTGTGCATATGCTGAATCGACTTGATAATATGCAGGTGGTGAGAATCATGGACAGCTGGTTTGATTTTTGCCTGTTGGTCTTCGCTAGCTTTCGTTTGACCCGTCTGATCGTCTACGATACAATCACTGAATTCATTCGCGCTCCATTCCATGAAACAGTCGTTGAAACACTGGAGGATGGCAGTACAGAAACCTATATAGAAATAAAAGGAACCGGCATAAAATTTTGGTTCGGTGAATTGTTAAGCTGCCACTGGTGCACGGGTATTTGGTGTACAGCAGCCATTTATGCGGCTTATGAATTTTATCCTGATTTATCCATACCGTTTATTACAATCCTTGCGGTTGCCGGGCTTGCATCAATCATTCAACATATGATTGTTAAAGACCAGTAAATTAATGAGTCCGTCCAGAACACCATTGGACAGAAGATCATAAAATGAGATATGGACTCTTTAATGAAGGGGTTGTAATGATGCAAGAAGAAAAGAAGGTTAATTCCAAAGGCGAGCAAAACTCAGATTCAGGTTCAAAAAAGAGTATTGTGGGCAACCGTCGCAGGCGTAAAAAAGGCGGATGCGGTTGCGGCAAAAAGAGAAAACAAGCATAGAAGCAGCGTCTGCCAAACAAACTGGCAGGCGTTTTTTTTGGTTCATCCTAAGACATTAGATTCCAATGTAATAAGTGATTAACATTACATGGAAATAAAACCCGCAATAAAAAATTCATAAATTATCATTTAGACGTGGAAAATAATTTTAACCACAAAGTTGACTGCATAGGAAGGGATTAAAGATGAAAATGAGACAGGCAAGTAAGGCTTTCGCAGTTTTGTTGTTACTCGCCATAGGTACTGCTGGATGCTCGTTTGGTAAAACTTCTCCGGACAGCAGGGCATCGATGATCCAATCCATCAACCCAGAAGCAGGGGCGACGAATGATTTCGATGATAAGAATGTAAAGCTGGCTGAAAAGGTTAAAAAGGATATTCAATCGCTTGATGAAATTTATGATGTTGCCGTTATCGCTGGAAAAGAAGATACATTGGTCGCTTACAAGGTGAAGCATATGAAGCGATTTGGCATGAAAAGAATCGAAAAAGAAATCAACAAAAAACTGGAGAAAAACTATCCTGGTGAAAATTTCATTGTCTCAAGCGACTTCAAGATTTTTATTGAGGCAGTTGAATTGCGCGAGAGAATGAAGGATCCGGCCTATTCGGAAAAGAAGGCTGAAAAACAGCTGCAGCGCATTATTTCATTGAAAAAAGAAATGACTTAAGGAAGGATGGGCGAAATGGGGGATAAAAAAAAGCAAAAGCTGACACCTGAGCAGCAGCAGTATCAGCAGCTCGAACAAAAGCATGAATTAAAACGGCCCGTCGTAAAAAATTGCATAAAAGCATTTTTGGTCGGTGGTACTATTTGCTTGATAGGACAGGCCATCACCTATTTTTATATTTACTTCTTCAACTTTACTGAACAGACTGCAGGGAACCCTACGGTCGCAACGATGATATTTATTTCTATGCTTTTAACAGGTTTCGGGATTTACGATCATATCGGCCAATTTGCGGGGGCGGGCAGCGCTGTTCCGGTTACTGGATTTGGAAACTCAGTTATTTCTGCGGCGATAGAACACAGGACAGAAGGGTTTGTTCTTGGGGTTGGAGGAAATATGTTCAAACTGGCAGGAACAGTAATCCTGTTTGGAGTGTTTTCTGCGTTCATTGTGGCGCTTGTAAAGACGCTGCTGACGATGATGGGGGTGTTGTAAATGTTGATCGGAAGGCAGTCATGGCAGTTCGCTAACCGTCCTGTAATAGAATCATGGGCATCTTCTGGCGGTCCATTTGAGGCAGAGGGAAACCTTGCTGCCGATTTCGATATTCTCCATGATGATTTATGGATGGGGCAGGATTCTTATGAAAAAGCCCATCGGCACCTGCTTGAAGAAGCAATAAATTCGGCTCTTCAGAAAGTGAATTTAAGCAAAGAAGATATGCACTTCATGCTTGCTGGTGATCTAATTAATCAGATCACACCTTCTAGCTTTGCAGCGAGAACGATGCAAATTCCATATTTCGGCCTATTTGGTGCCTGTTCTACCTCTATGGAAGGTCTTGCGCTTGCATCCTTCATCGTGAATTATCAGGGTGCAAAAAAAACGATTACAGGTGCATCGAGCCACAACTCAGCAGTAGAGAAGCAGTTCCGCTACCCAACCGAATATGGCGGACAAAAGCCGCCGACAGCACAATGGACGGTGACAGGGGCAGGGGCAGCAGTAGTTACAGATAATCCTGACAAATCCGGTAAACCTGTGACCACCTCAGCGACAATTGGGAAAGTCGTCGACATGGGATTGTCAGATCCATTCAATATGGGTGGAGCAATGGCTCCCGCGGCAGCTGATACAATCATTTCTCATTTCAAGGATTTAAACATCGAGCCTTCTTATTATGATCTTATTGTCACAGGTGACCTTGGCCGGATTGGCCAGGAGACGACATATGAGCTTTTACATCAGTCGGGTTTAAATATAACGAGAAATCAATTTCAGGATTGCGGCTTGCTGATCTATAAAGATGACCAGCCGGTGCAATCCGGCGGCAGCGGAGCTGGGTGCTCAGCATCAGTCCTGTATGGGCACTTATTGAACCAGATGAAAAAGGGCGTATACAATCGAATTCTTGTTGTGGCTACAGGCGCTCTGTTATCACCACTCTCTTTTCAGCAAAAAGAAAGCATTCCGTGCATTGCTCACGCCGTTTCAATCGAGATGAATTAGAAAGGAGGAAACACCTTGCTGCCTATGTTTTTCTGGTCATTCGTCATTGGAGGACTGATTTGTGTATTCGGTCAGCTTATGTTTGATATTGCAAAATTGACACCTGGCCATACAATGAGCTTGCTTGTAGTGATTGGAGCGGTCCTTGATGGCTTTGGTTTATATGAACCTTTAATCGATTTTGCCGGTGCAGGTGCTACGATTCCGATTACAAGCTTTGGCAACGCGCTCGTACACGGAGCTTTGCAGGAAGCTGAACAGCATGGATTGGTTGGTGTCCTGACAGGGATGTTCGAAATAACAAGTTCAGGTATTTCTGCAGCCGTCATTTTTGGTTTTATTGGCGCCCTTATTTTTAAACCAAAAGGCTGATCTATTTAGTCCAATTTAAGGAATGATTTAATGCCTGATATTCTCAGAACCGTAATCCGCTCCATCATGCTGATTATTGGCTTGTTCATCATCACAAAGCTTCTTGGAAAAAAGCAGTTGTCCAGCCTGTCCTTTTTTGAGTACATTGTCGGGATTACAGTTGGCGATATCGCGGGTACGCTATCAATGGATCCAGATTTGAGCTTGAGGGACGGAATTGCCAGCATGATTGTCTGGTCATTTGTTCCTTTAGCCATCTCGATGATTTCATTGCGAAGCAGAGCATTCCGCAATATTGTCGAAGGAAGATCAACAACCTTCATTGAACAAGGGAATATCATTGAGAAAAATTTACGCAAGGAAAAATACAGCCTGGATGAATTACTTGAGCAGCTCCGGAAGAAGAGTGTATTCAGGGTTGCAGATGTTGAATTCGCTTCACTTGATTCAAACGGTGAATTAAGTGTTTTATTAAAAAAAGCGAAACAGCCGCTGCGTTATGAAGATTTCAATAATGATAAAGAAGATGAATCTTCACCAGTGTCCGTTATTATGGATGGAAAGATGATTGCGGAAAATTTACAGAAAATTAGCTTGAGCAAAGAGCAGCTTTATGAAAAACTTCGTGATCATGGCTATGAACAGCATGAAGTTTTTTATGCTGAAGTGGAGCATTCCGGGAAGATTAGTGTGGATGTTTATGATGAATATATGGCCAGCCGCTTTCCAGATTTCGAGAAGGTGTAGGTTACCTGTATTACATAACAATTAAGCTCGCCCAAACAAAAAGGGCAGCCTCACATATATTGATAATGACTCAATAAAAGTGAGGTGAAAAAGAATGGGCTTCGGTTGCGGCTGGGGCGGCGGTTATGGTGGTTACGGCTATGGCGGTGGCTATAACGGTTCCACTTTTATATTGATCGTCGTTTTGTTCATTTTGTTAATTATTGTAGGAGCAAGCTTCTACAACTAAGGAAAAAATCAGGAAAAGCCGTTTCAAGCAGAAGCGGTTTTTCCTGTTGTTAAGGAAATTATAAAATAATTTAGTTATGGACTACATGTAGTATTCTTAATCCAGCTTCAGCGTCTAGCCCCTCGAGACACTTGTGCTTTTTGTTCATGCAGTGAAAAAATTTTTTGCCACTGTATAGGCGCAATGGTGGAAGGGTTTTTCAGGGGCAGAGCAACTGCCTCTCTTTCACCATTTCCCGGTTCCTTCATACTATAGAATAGCTAGTGAAGGAGGCGTGATTTGATATGGATAATAATTTCTTCAAGAATATAGAAAAAAAGACTGGCGTAAATATGAAGGATGTTTTTGAACTTGCGAATTCATTGCAAAATGCAAATTTTAAAGATGAGAAAACCGTTAGAGGCGTAATTCGCCGCGTATCACAAATTGCCAATAAGCCTGTAAATAAGGAAATGGAAGACAAGATTGTTGAATCCATCGTAAAGGATGGAAAGCAGCTTGATTTTGGCCAAATTTCTAAAATGATTAACAAGAAATAAGATCTACATTGTAAATCAGGACCTGAAATTAGCATCCAGGTCCTGATTTGGCATTTTTCTTTTAGATTTTTTTCGTTTTCTATAAACCTTGGTTCATAAACTTAAGATCCATACGGATATAAAGTATATTCGAAAAGCAACAATCAATGCGCAGATAACCTTCTTTTTAAATTAGCAAGGAAACGGGAGGGATTTACTTTTCTTCCCCGCCTTCTCTGCGGAACAGAAATAAAGAGATTCTTTTGGGCACGAGTCACCGCTACATAAAGCAGCCGGCGTTCTTCCTCCATAGGCTGCCTGTCTCCATTGCGATAAGAATCCAAAGCATAATCGTGGGGGATGCTGCCGTCTACAGTACCGATAATGTATACATTTTCATATTCCAGCCCTTTTGCACGATGGATGGTGCTGAGTGTAATGGCGTCCGTTACATTTTTGCTGCTCCGTTTAACTTCTGCATTCATAGCTGTCATATGGTCTGCGTGCTCAATGAATTCTGCAACCGTTTTAAAATTCCGTGCCGCCACTTTCAAGTCACGGATGTCATCTGAACCCTTTTCAAGCTGATTGCCCTCATTGCCGCGCTTCTTGATAAAATCCTGGTAACCAAGATCCTTCTCAACTATGTCAATGGCTGTGACAGGTCCCAAAGATGAAAGGGAACGGACAATAGGGATAAGTTTTTTAAGCTTTTGTTCCTGGAAGGCAAAGCCAGTTTTTACATGTGCAAGAGCTTCAAGCATCGAACAATCGTTCAGGATGCTGT
This sequence comes from Mesobacillus subterraneus, assembly GCF_023715485.1. Taxonomy (GTDB): domain Bacteria; phylum Bacillota; class Bacilli; order Bacillales; family Cytobacillaceae; genus Mesobacillus; species Mesobacillus subterraneus_B. Next base: position 317,870 of record NZ_JAMBOF010000001.1, read on the forward strand.
TTGCCTGTAGATCTCGGAAAATAGACTGCTTCAAGAAGAGTGAAGGAAGGATATTTTTTACCGCTTCAGAATCATCTGGATTAAGGCTCAAGCGTAAAAAAGAGAGCATTCCTTTTACCATGAACCGTTCGTAAAACGATTCAATATCCTGGTCGACGCGGAAGGGCAGACTCGAATTGGCGAGTCTTTCGAATACCGCCCTGCTGGCTGCATTCGTCCGGAACAGGATCGCAAAGTCACTTGGGCGGGCGTCATTTTCAATTCGTTCCTTGATATCTGTCAGGATCATCGTAGCCTCTTCTTCCTCATCATATGGATGGAAGAGTACCGGTGGACATTCACCAGAAAACTGTGCCTTCATATCTTTTTCATGGCGTGTAAGATTAGCCGAGATGACCGTATTGGCTGTCTCAACAATCTCATGAGGTGACCGGTAATTTTGGTTGAGGATGATCAATTTGGTTTCTTTGAAGTCATCCTTAAATTTGAATAGATAGGCTGGATCGCTGCCGCGGAATGAGTAAATGGACTGGTCGTCGTCCCCGACTGCACAGACATTTTCTGTTTTGCCGGAAAGCATTTTAACCAACTCATACTGAACCTTGTTGATATCCTGGAATTCATCTATTAAAAAATACTGAAAACGATTTTGGTAGTTTTCGAGAATATCAGGCTGCGATTTGAAAAGCTTAAAACAGCCCAAGAGCATGTCGTCAAAATCGAATATTTGCTGTCTTTCTTTAGCTAATTCATAGTCTTTATATAGTAAAGCCACTTTTTCTTCCCATGGAGATTCAGGCTTAACCTCGTTTGGCATGATCATTGTGTTTTTCCACAATCCAATTTGCTGGAGGGCAAGATCATAAGCAAATTCCTTTTCATCCAGATGAAGCTTTCTGCCGGCCTCTTTTAATATATGCTCCCTTTGCCAATCCTTTTTCATTAGCTTGTCAGAGGACCATTTCTCCCGTTCATGGTAGCAGAGGATCCTATAAAAAATACTGTGGAATGTTCCGGCAACTAGCTGATTGACTTTTGCTGGCGACATACCTGGATAATGAGTGATTCGCTTCTTCATTTCAGCGGCTGCCTTTGCAGTGAAGGTCACAAGCATGATTGCACCAGGATCGATTTTTTTCTCTTCAAGCATGAATGCGGTCCTGGCAGTCAGCACCCTCGTCTTTCCGCTTCCGGCGCCGGCAAGGATCAAAAAAGGACCATCTGTGCTCATGACTGCCTGTTCCTGGTTTCCGTCAAACTGAATCCCAGAGTCCTTCAACTGCTTTAAATACTTTAATTTAACTCCTGGAACAGCCGGAGGAATGGGCATAAACGGTGAGGGAATCTTGATTTCCCGGGGAGCGACAAACTGCTCTTCTTTTTCAGCTTCAGCTGTAATAGAACGAGATCTTGGGATGCGAAATCCATTTTGCTCTGTATATTCAGTAATCTCAGCAGGTTTAGCTGGATTCGTGTCTTGTAGATTTAAATCATTGCAATCTTCCTTGTTTGAAAGATGATGGTAGAAATGAGGCTTGTCCTGAATACCGAGATATAGGCGGACAGGATCCCCGCATACAGAACAAGTAAGCATGCCTTTTTTTCCATCATCATATAGCTTCTGGTAGTCCTCACGACTATACTGCTCAAGGCTGATTATTTGTTGATTGTATTTAGCAGTCTTCATGATTTTTCCTCATTTCCGTCCAAAAATAACACAATCTTTATCATAACAGAATAAGATTTTTAACAAAAGATTGTTTTTCATAGAGTGTTGTTTTCCGGGACAGAAAATCATAGAAACAATCATTTTGAAAAAAACAGGTCATAAAATAGCAATTTATAAGTTTAATACGGACAGAAAGAGGGGAGAAGAAAAGAAGGATATAGTGAGATTGAAAATCATTTAAAATATTAGTGCTTGGGGGAAATCATAATGGGATATATTCTTCCGGTGACGAATTATCAATATATACAGTACGCAGAACGTGAAATAGGTACAGATTACGATCCGTTTCAAATAGGGAGAATTTCAAGGATCCGTAAGGAAGACCCTGTGCAAAAAGGCCGGGAGCAGGAGTTAGTGGCACCAGCGCAAAAACGCCAGGATCAGCAGCCAGTGGCCCGTATGCAAATGGCGGGAACGGATTTCAACTACCCTAAAATCGACCGGGTTTATAAAAAAAGAGTTAACCCTTTAGTAGTCAACCAGACATATGCTGAACTAACGGGAAAAGGAAAGCACTACAGCGAGTCAATTTAAACTCAGCTGCAGTGCTTTTTATTTTTAGGTGCTATTTTTTACAAAGGAAAATAAATGAACCGAACAAAAAAATTCTCCTTTCAATGTGTGAAAGGAGAACTTTAAACATTCAAATCGTTTTCTTCATCGTTTTATGCGGAATGCCGGCATCAAGGAATTCTTCAGATACTGTTTCATAGCCCAGCTTGCTATAAAAAGGAATTGCATGTGTTTGGGCATTCAACTTTAATGTAGTGATGCCCTGTGCTTTGGCATACTCTTCAATTTTATTCATGATAGCCACACCGGCGCCTGTTTTACGATTTTCTTTTAAAACGCAGATGCGCTCAACTTTTCCAATTCCATCTAATACACGGAATCTTCCTGCGCCTGCTGTTTTGTCATCATCATATAAAACGAAGTGAACCGCGTCGGATTCATACTGGTCGATTTCTTCTTCTTCAGGTACATTTTGTTCATGGATGAACACCGTCCGGCGAACATCAAATGCGTCTGCTAATTCTTGTTCGGTTTCTACGATTTTTACTTCCACTTATGATTATTCCTTTCCTAGGCGAAATGTTTCATATACAGTCCAAGACCCATTTTCCAGCTGATAAAGTAAATGGATGCGATCTGCTGTATCTTCAAAATTGACGTTGGTCATCCTTAACGAACCATATACATCAGAATGCTCATCATCTGACATTTTTTGTCCGATTGTAATATGTGGCACAAAATTGTACTCTTGATTGCCGTCAAATGCGGAATTAAGCTCATTACGAAGTTTTTCCAGTTCTTCTGGTGAATCCACTTTTAAGTAGATCACGTTATTTGTAGGCTTGAAGGAGCCAATTTTATTGATTTTGATGTCTACGGGACCGAAGTTACGCGCGATTGTATAAATCTTTTCAGCAATATCCTTGATTTCTTCTTCAGTGGCTTCGAATGCGTCCTTTAGGGTCAAATGAGGCGGAATCAATGCATAATGCGGGTCATAGCGCCTTCTTAATGAATTCGCATAATCCTGGATTTTCTTCGATGGAAAAATGACAATACCAAATTTCATCTTAATACCCCCGTTTCAAATGGTTGATGCTATATCAAATTAAATGAAGTAAACGAAATAATGATTTATCATTCATTATAACAAATTTTCTAAATATATAATATAAAGACGCATTTATTCTATTAAGTTCTATTTAAATTATGAAAACATTAATTTTATGGCTCGTTTTAAATCAGGCTGCCAGTAAGTCCAAGTATGGTCTCCAGGGAATTCATCGTAAAAATAGGAATATCTTTTCTCTTTGAAAATAGATGATATCTCCCTGTTCGGGGTTAAGAAATCTTTGTTTTTGGAGGACGATGTTTTTACGACTGTTTCCTTTTCACCCACGGTGTGATAGATATTCAGTAAAGAAGGCTGGCTGAAGTTTTTCGCTGCTGACAATACTTGCTCATTGACATATGGTGACTGAAGCAAAACTCTGCCGAAAGTATGCGGATATTGCAGGGCTGCGAGCAGGGAAACAGTAGCCGCCAGCGAATCGCCAATCAATGCTCTTCCCATTCCCATTTGGTAGGTTGGATAATGTTCATCCAAATATGGCACAAGCTCGTGTGCCAGGAATCGGATATATGCATCGTGCTGTTCTCCCTCAGGATGATATTTTCTGCGTCTGTCTTCAACAGATTCATAAGGAATCCCGATAATGATGACGTTTTCAATTTCTTTTTTGCCTAACAATTCATCTGCAATACGTCCAATTCTCCCCAATTGGAAATAATCGCGTCCATCCTGGGCGATCAGCAACGAGTATTTATATAGAGGAGAATAGTTAGCAGGCAGATACACCAGCATCGTTATATCTTCTCCCAATTCCTTGCTTTGCAATGTGACTTCATTAATTTTACCCATTGGATAATCCATTTTCAAACCTCCAAATCGATCAATCTGCAATGTTATCATCTATCTTCACAACGATTTTAGCATATGTATTTTGAAAAAGCTTTCTTGGCATTCTATATATAATTGCAAAGGATACTATTTATCAAATTAGTAAGCAAGTAACATGTTTGACAATTGTGTGAACTCTTATGGTAAGATTATGATGAACAACTCTATATTTATAAGGGGGAATACTGATGAAAAAAAGAAAGTTTCTTTTGTTCACTGCACTAATGCTTGTTCTTTCCATGGTGCTTGCAGCATGTGGTGGCGGCTCTGACGAAAAAGGCGGCGGAGAAGGCAAATCAGAAGAAAAACCAAAATACATGAGCATTCTTACTGGTGGGACAGGTGGTACATACTTCCCGTTGGGCGGAGCATTTGCCAATATTGTCTCTGATGCAACAGGGGTTAGCACAAATGCTGAAACAACAGGAGCTTCTGCTGAAAACATGCAGAGCATTAAAGACAATAAAGGTGAGATTGCATTCACTCAGACTGATATCGCTTCATACGCAACTGAAGGAAAGCTGATGTTTGATGGAAATGCGATTGATAATATCAAGGCAATTGGTACTCTCTACCCAGAGACCATCCAAATCGTCACAACAGAAAAATCCGGTATTAAAACTGTAGAAGACCTTAAAGGTAAAAAGGTTTCAATCGGTGCACCAGGTTCTGGTACTGCAGCGAATGCGGAACAGATTCTTGAAGCGTATGGATTGACTCTTGATGATATCCAAAAGCAAGATCTTAGCTTTGATGAGTCCGTAAACGGAATTAAAGATGGCAATATTGACGCTGCATTCGTAACTGCTGGACATCCAACAGCTGCTGTCGAGGAACTTTCAGCAACAGAAAAAGTTGTCATTGTTCCAGTAGATGCAGATAAGGCTGATAAGCTTATCGAAAAATACCCATACTACACTAAAGAAGAAGTACCAAGCGGAACATATAAGCTAGGTTCAGCTGTTCCAACTGTAGCTGTTCAGGCCATGCTTGTTGTAAAAGCAGATCTTTCTGATGAAGTTGTCTATGATATCACTAAGGCAATCTTCGAAAATCTTGACCAGGTACAACATGCTAAGGCAAAGCAAATCAAACCTGAAAATGCTTTGAATGGTGTTGGAATCGACGTACACCCAGGTGCTCAAAAGTACTTTGATGAAAAGGGAATCAAAGCAGCCGAGTAATAGATTGGCCCTGACCGGACAAATTCCTTGCGAGGACTTTGCCCGGTCAATTCATATTCACATGAATATACTCCGGCGCGTTCCCCTAAAGGATAGACCGAACTCTCACCCGGTCTTTTTTTTACTGTATGAATATCTAACCTCCAAGATAGTCATTGGACAGGCGAGGCAGGGGTTATATTGAAATTAAGTAAGAGTAAAAACAAGATCTTCGTTTTGCTGCTCCTCATTCTTTTATTATTAATAATCTCAATGTACATTCCTTATAAACAAGCAGTTGTTTTTATTCAACCGGAAAGTGATGATATACTCTGCTATGTGCCTATAGCTGCAGGAGAATCATTTAAGATTAAATATAAGCATTCCATTCACTTGTCGGATGTCATTGAAAGCTATATAGTAACTGAACAAAATGAAATCCAGCAATATGAATTGGAATATGAGGATTTTGCAATCGGCATGCCATCTGAAGTTGCTGAAGGAGAAGTTTTCGAGATGGAGGATGGCAAATACTTTGTAAAAAACATGGACAGGAGGTTTGAACACTTTGACCTGCGGGTTGGCAAGGTCAGGGCCAATCATACCTTTGTTCAAGGGAATGTTTCCTATCCGCTTACCCGGGCAATTGAGCCTGGCACCAGGGTGCGGATATTAGTGAAAAAAATTAATTTTATTCAGCAATTGGAAGGAGTGAATATCCTTGAGCACAAAAAATGAAACTTTATCACAACAGGAACAGCAGGAGCTGCTGGAAAAATACGATCCTGAATCAGCTTCAAGGAAACTAAAAGGAATAATGGGCATCATTGCATTTGTTTTACTGCTGTCATTCTCATTGTTCCAGTTGTACACTTCTATATTCGGGGTTTTGACTGCGCAGCTGCAAAGATCAATCCATTTAGGCTTTGCGCTCGCATTGATTTTCATCTTGTTTCCAGCCCGCAAGAAAGACCGGATTCATCATAAAGTGGCCTGGTATGATATCATTTTGGCACTAATTGCGATCGCAGTAGGTGCTTATTGGCCATTGATGATTGATGAACTGGTTAATAGGGTTGGACGGCTCACTCCAACAGATTTTTATATCGGTCTTGCCGCAGTTTTACTTGTACTTGAAGCGACAAGAAGGACGGTGGGACTGCCAATTACCATTATCGCGGTATTGTTCATGGTATACGCATTGTATGGGCCATACATGCCGGGATTCCTGGCACATAGGGGACTGGAACTCGACAGTTTAATTCAAACCATGTTCTTCACTACTGAAGGTATCCTAGGAACCCCATTAGGTGTTTCGTCTACGTTTATCTTTTTATTCTTATTATTTGGGGCTTTCCTTGTAAAAACAGGTGTTGGTCAATACTTTAATGACCTTGCTGTGTCTATCGCTGGTAAAAGAGTCGGCGGACCAGCAAAGGTAGCGATTTTTTCAAGTGCCCTGCAGGGAACCATCAGCGGAAGTTCGGTAGCTAACGTTGTAACGTCTGGTTCATTTACAATTCCTATGATGAAAAAACTTGGTTACCGCAAAGAGTTTGCTGGTGCAGTAGAAGCGGCAGCATCTACGGGTGGCCAGCTGATGCCTCCTATCATGGGAGCAGCTGCTTTCTTGATGGTAGAATTCATCGGCGGAGGGATTACTTATTGGGATATCGCGAAGGCTGCTGCTATTCCAGCATTGCTTTATTTCACCGGTATTTGGATCATGACGCATTTCGAAGCAAAACGGGTTGGGCTCCGAGGTTTGAAAGATGAAGAAATGCCTAACCGAAAGGAAGTTGTGGCTAAAATTTACTTGCTTCTGCCAATTTTGGCGGTCATTATCCTGATGGTATCTGGTATGAGTGTTATGCGTGCTGCTCTGTGGAGCATACTTATCACCATCGTTGTGAGTGCAATTAAGAAAGAAACCAGGATTGGATTCAGAGATATGATTGACGCGCTAGTGGATGGTGCGCGCACCGCATTAGGCGTAGCAGCTGCAACTGCTGCTGCAGGTATCATTGTTGGAGTAGTTACTAAAACAGGTCTAGGCTTAAAGCTTGCTAACGGGCTGTTGGATCTAGCCGGAGGACATTTGCTCCTTACCCTGGCATTCACGATGGTAGCATCTCTTGTTCTTGGCATGGGGTCACCCACAACAGCTAACTACGTAATTACTTCAACGATTGCCGCTCCGGCAATTATCTTATTAGGTGTACCCGATTTATCTGCACACTTATTTGTGTTCTATTTCGGGATTATTGCAGATATTACCCCACCAGTGGCACTTGCAGCATTTGCCGCAGCAGGAGTGTCAGGAGGGGAACCGATAAAAACAGGTGTCAACTCGGCAAAACTGGCTATCGCAGCTTTCATCATACCTTACATGTTCGTATTGTCACCAGAATTGTTAATGATTGATACAACTTGGTATTATTTGATTTGGGTAGTATTCACTGCACTGGCAGGTATGATGTTAATCGGAGCTGGAATAATTGGATTCTGGCTGAGGAAGTTATTCTGGTACGAAAGGTTAATTGGTGTCGTTGGTGGATTGATGCTCATCTATCCTGAGAAAATTACCGATATCATCGGCCTTGGTTCATTTGTTTTAATTATTGCTTTGCAATTATTGATTAAGCGAAATGATACAGCAGAGACAAGTCCAGCTAGCTAATAGTATATTTAAGAAGTCCTCATTGCGGAGGCTTCTTTTTTTAGCTTGTTTTAAGAAGCTTACGTTTTTCAGGCATGACTGAAAGAATATTATCGATTTTGAAAAGACGATCCTCACTGCGCAGATAACAAAATGCTTTAAAATAGTTGCCGCGCAATTCTTTCACGATTATTCTCCGTTGAGTGATCTGGTTGTTTGCCGCCAAGTAAATCATTTCCACAGGCGTGTTTTCTTTAAGCGACTTTGTAAGCAGAGTATTCATGGTATCACCTCCATAATTTTATACTATTATTATACCCGAACATTCGTTCTTTATTCAAGGAAATAAGAACAAATGTTCTTTTGTTATTTGATAAGAAAGCATAAATTTCACTTCGAGAAATGTCCAGCTCCAGCGCCTAGCCCCTCGAGTCGCTTCGGTCCGCCCAATGAAGTCAAAGAACGACTTCACCGGTCGGCCCTCCAGCGCTTGTCGGGACTGAACAAGGCGCTTGCGCTTTTCTTATTTTATAGGAAATGAATGTTATAATTTTTAAATGGAGGGATGAAAAAATGGAAAGTGAAATGTTGAAGATTTTTGATGAACATGGAATTGAAATAGGAACGGCACCTCGGTCGGAAGTACATAAAGCAGGACATTGGCATAAAACCTTTCATTGCTGGTTTATTGAGAGGATTGCTGGAATAGACTATCTTTATTTTCAAATCCGCAGTTCTGCAAAGAAGGATTATCCTAACTTATTGGATATAACTGCGGCAGGACATATTTTAGCGGATGAGAATTTCATGGACGGCTTAAGAGAGGTTAAAGAAGAGCTGGGGATCGACTTAACTAGTGAGAAAATTATAGAACTTGGAATCATCAAAGATTCACTTGTCAGCCCTGAATTTATTGATAAAGAATTATGCCATGTGTACTTATATGACAAGCATGTTCCATTTGATAATTACGAACTTCAAAAAGAGGAAGTCTCTGGAATAGTGAGGGCAAGAATTGATGACTTCGAAAAACTATGGTTTGAGGAATTGAAAGAATTAAAAGTTGATGGATTTCAAATAGATGATAATGGTGCAAAGAAGCCTCTAAGCTTGACAGTCGTTAAAAATGATTTTGTTCCGCATGAGGATTCATATATTAAAAAGGTAATCAAAGGAGTAAGAAATTTATAGTTTTATATTTTATTTTAACGAGTGGGATTTTATATTCTAATGAAGGTTACTTTCGATTTAAAATATATTGACACGACAACCATTCCAGTATATATTAGTAAATGTCCTCACTAAAAAGGACAAACTGAATGACGATTCCTTAGCTCAGCTGGGAGAGCGCTACCTTGACAGGGTAGAGGTCGCTGGTTCGAACCCAGTAGGAATCATACTAAAAACCTCTTGATAATTTTATCAAGAGGTTTTTTTATTGTCTTTCGAAAATATCCAGAGTCTTTCAAGACGAGTCACGGGTATATTTATCATAGCTATATCTTTCAATTTTGAACAAAAAATACGTTTTACTAGGTAATGGTCGTGTCCTCATCACCTCTGTACCCATATTTATATAGTGACTATAAACTAAGAGGTGAACTATTTTGTCTTTTCCAAACATACCTAATATAACCCCGCTTATTTCTATATCCGCCGAGCAGACAATACCATTACTTTTGTCTTCAATAGCTCTTGAGGAAATGGCTCTTGCTCATATCATGAATGCCGAGGCAGAGAAGCTTCAATTTGCATTAGGAACATTGGGTGATACAGGAGTTGCTCTTTCCCCTGCAGAAGTGTCATTAGGAGATCTTCTTAATGTCAATGCAAGTGTTCAAAGAACGCTTCGGGATGTAATTAAAAAGGAAATACTGCTTGAGTTCAAATTTGAAAATGTAATGGACCTAATTGGTACCTTGCCTCCTCCAGCTCCTCAGGTTACTGAGTTCGTATTTACAGGTGATGTGCAGGAGTTTGTTGTACCAGCGAATGTAACAAGAATAAGGATTGAAGCATGGGGAGCACAAGGCGGCCCTGACAGTTTTCCAGGTGGACTAGGTGGCTATGCATTTGGTGAAACAGATGTCACTCCAGGTGAGACTCTGTTTGTTTTTGTTGGTGGCCGTGTCCCTGAATGTGTGGCTGGAACTGGGGGAGGCTTTAATGGCGGAGGAGATGCTGGACCTGCAGGCTGCAGCGGCGGTGGAGGTGGCGCATCAGATGTAAGGCGTGGAGGTACCTCTTTGGATAACCGAATTATTGTTGCTGGCGGCGGAGGCGGAGGTGCACGATTTTCTGATGGTGGACCAGGAGGTGCAAATGCTAATTTAAATGGCATTCCTGGAGAAGGAACTGATTATCCTGCAGACGTACTTGAAGGTGACGGGGGTGGAGGCGGAGGTGGTTTCATCGGTGGCGATATAGATGATTCATCCACAGATCGTGGCGGATTTGGAGGCTCTTCCTTTACAGGTACTTTAGAAAATGCTGGTACGACATCTGGACAACAAACTGGTAACGGGTTTGTTCGAATTACCACTGTTTAACCACTCTCTCATTCGAACCAGAAAAGAGTATAGCTAACTATTTATAAGATTATGAGAAAGAGCAACGTTCAATCCAGACGTTGCTTTTCTTATGCTGAAAATTAAAAATGGGTAACATCTGTGCCTCGTGGTATAACACAAAATGCCCTCCTCTCTATGCTCCTTGCGGCTTGCCTTACAATGAATTCCCCCTGCTTCACACCGTTAAATGCCCTATACATATCTGGCTAGAACTACATATGATATTAAGTCACTTATGAATCCAAGCAATTGAGGTGCAAACATGAAGCTTATTTTGTTATCGGGTGGATCAGGAAAGCGATTATGGCCTCTTTCGAATAGCTCAAGGTCAAAGCAATTTTTAAAGGTGTTAACAAATCCGGAAAATAAGTTGGAATCAATGGTCCAGAGAATTTGGCGGCAATTGGAGAAGAATCAATTATTGGATACCGTATATATTTCAACCTGCAAGAACCAAGTGGATATCATTCAAAATCAATTAGGCTCCCAAGTGCCGCTGATTATCGAACCAGAACAGAGGGACACCTTCCCGGCAATTGTTTTAGCTGCAACATATTTATATTCAGTTATGGGCGTGAGTTTAGATGAAGTAATTACGGTTATGCCAGTGGATCCATTTGTAGAAGATCATTTTTTTGAAAAAGTTAAAGATTTAGATGAGGTAATAGCTCAATCAGGAATGGATATTGCTTTGATCGGTGTAACTCCCACATACCCATCGACAAAATATGGATATATAAAACTTAGCAATGACGATCAGAGGCATAGCTCATACAGGACTGTTATGGAGTTTAAGGAAAAACCGTCAGTGGAGGAGGCAGAAAAATTAATCCAGCAAGAAGCTTTATGGAATTGTGGTGTTTTTGCTTTCAGGCTGGACCTTATTATTAAACTATTGAGTCAAAGAGGATTACCAACACAGTATTATCAAATGGTTGAATACTATGAAAAGCTCCCCAAAATTAGCTTTGATTATGAAATAGTTGAAAATGCCGTAAAGGTTGCGGTTATTCCTTACGAAGGTTATTGGAAGGACTTAGGGACATGGAATACATTAACTGAGGAAATGCAAGCATCTGTCATAGGGAAAGCTTCTAAAAGTGATGAATGTGAAAATACCCATATAATAAACGAATTAGACATTCCAGTTTCAGTAATAGGTGCCACGAATATGATTATCGCGACAAGTCCGGATGGAATTATTGTCTCCGATAAATCGAAGAGCCATCAAATCAAAGAGATTGTAAAGGATGAACTTAAGCGGCCGATGTTTGAAGAACGACGCTGGGGCTGGTACCGTGTCCTGGATTATAAGGAATCTGCGGATGGAATGAATGTACTTACTAAACGTCTGTGTGTCTTTGCAGGGAAAAACATCAGCTACCAATACCACCTCAAAAGAAGCGAAGTATGGATAGTTGTATCTGGCGAAGGTGAATTTGCATTGGATGATGAAATATCCTTTGTAAAAACAGGCGATGTATTGAATATTCCAATCGGAGCAAAACATGGGATCAAAGCTATTGAAGATATAGAATTTATTGAAGTTCAAATGGGAAGTGAGCTAGTCGAAGAGGATATCGTCCGGTTGTTCATGTCCTGGGAAGAGATGAAGGATTCATTCCAATGAATAGTAAAATTTAGACTTCATTTCTGCGATGAAATTTACACCGAGAAGGATGAGTATTAATGAGAATTTTATATTTATCAGTCCATGACGTTTTGGAATACGATGAATTGAAGTTGTTCACCGAATTAGGGCACGAATGTTACTCCCATGGCGTATATGCCCGTCCGCATCTAGGAAGCTCATATCGTCATCCTATAACCGAAATGCCCTTTGATCCTGTTTTCGCTAATTTAGTAGACCGCTTTCCTAAGTATGATTTGCCTCCTGAAATGATTGAAGATAAAGACATTGTTATGAGTATGCACGATCCTTCGATCATCATAAATAATTGGGAAAAGATTAAGCACAAGCGGGTTATATGGCGATCAATCGGTCAATCTCAACCAGAAGTTGAAAGGATGCTCAGTCCGTATCGTAAACAAGGTATGGAAATTGTCAGGTATTCACCCAGGGAAAAGCTGATCCCAGAGTATATTGGAGAAGATGCCATGATTAGATTTTATAAAGATCCAGATGAATATGGTGGCTGGGAAGGCAGTAAAAATCAGATCATGACATTGAGCCAATCAATGAAAAAAAATTGGATAGGCTCAAACTATAATTTATTCCATATAGCTTGTAAGGGGCTGCCAGTTAAATTGTTTGGTCCTGGGAATGAATGGACGCCTGAAAGTGGCGGGATGCTGACATATGAACAAATGAAACAGGAGCTGAGGGAAAACCGGGCATTTTTTTATACGGGTACTAGAATCACAAGCTATACTCTTGGTTTTATCGAAGCATTTATGACGGGCATACCAGTAGTTTCTGTTTCGGAAATACAAGGAAACCACCCATTGCTTAAGCAACAGACCTTTGAAATTCATGAGCTAATCGAAAATGGAAAAGAAGGATTTGTATCAGATAGTGTTTTAGAATTGCGGGATTCACTACAAGAGTTATTGAATGATCATAATCTTGCAAAAAAAATAAGTAAAAATGCCAGAGCAAAGGCAATTCAGTTATTTGGAAAAGAGAAAATAAAAGAGCAATGGGGGAAATACTTGAGCAAATAAGTAATACCTCTTATTTATTACTTTAACAAATCGTGAAACTAAAAAAACTTGTGGGGGACATCATGAGTATATTAAGTAAGGAAGCTTTCTTTAAATTATTTGGCAGTGGTGCCTTTATTGCTGAAAAACCTCTTTACACGAGCTTTGATGATGTAAAAGTATTAATTGCTCTTTCAAGAACATTCTACCCAAAAACTGTTATCGAAATAGGCATTCAACGTGGAGAAACAGCGAAATGCATTTTAGACAATAGTCCATGGATTGAAAAATATATAGGGATAGATGTCATACCTTCACATCAAACAACATTACCTGTACAGAGGGGGGAAGTTCCTCAAAAAGCAGGGGAATGTGTAAAAAATGACCCAAGAGTCGAATTAATAGTAAAACCGAATGGTACACGTGATTTAGTACCAACTGATCTGCCTGCAGCAGATTTAATCTTCATCGATGGCGATCATTCTAAAGTAGGCGTGGCCCTCGATACACTTTTAGCCATGCAAGTGATAAGAAAAGGTGGTATTATTTGCTGGCACGATTACGGAAATCACCTCGTACCAGGCGTGACAGAGGTAATTGATGCTTTAAATATGAATGAAGGAGATCACATTTGCTTAGTTGAGGGAACGATGATTTGTTTTCAATTTTGCAGAGAAGGGCGATAATTGCTTTTAATCTATGAAACTATTCATAAGGGAGTGATCAGATGAATCCGCCTACGGGAATTGTATGGGTAGGCCCTATAGGTGATATGGGGGGCTACGGTAATGTTACAAGGAATTACTTAAGAGCCTTGAAGTATATTGATCTGCCTGTCCAAATATTGAGTACGGCAAAGCTTAATACAGAAATTGGAGAGGATGATATCAATCTGCTGAATAGTATTCTTAATTCAAGGCAAGATGTTGGCAATAATCCCATTCTGATTATTCATGGTACCCCAGAATCTTTCATTGGGGTAAATAAAAAAGGCTTTCATAAAACAATCGGTATTACTTTATTTGAAACAGACCGAATTCCGGTTCACTGGACTAACTTTTGTAACGATATGGATGAAATCTGGGTTCCTACCCAATTTAATTACCAGACATTTACGGAATCGGGAGTTGACCCTTCAAAAATTCATGTTATTCATTATCCTATTGAAAGCAGCCCTTATACGAAACCATTCTCTCCATACTCATTTCCACCTGAAGTAAAATCTTTTAAATTCTTATATACATTAGCGTTCGATTACCGAAAAGGCTTGGATTTACTGATTCCTAGCTATTGTAACGAATTCTCAGCTGAGGATGATGTAAGTCTGATATTAAAGATTTATGTGCCAGGCTGGATAAGCCAGAAGAATCTCTTTGAATTAGTATCTTCGTATATACCAAATAAGCCAAATAATCCTCATATTCATTTCATCATCGAGAATACTCCTCGAGAAGACCTGCTGCGTTTATATTCTAGCTGTGACTGTTATGTTTCTACTGAAAGGGCCTGCGGATGGGGTATGCCTCAGATGGAGGTAATGGCAATGGGCAAACCTTCCATATCCATTAATTGGGGAGGGGTAACAGAATTTATGAACAATCAGAATAGCTTATTAATTGAACCGGAGCAGGACCTGGAATTTGTACACCCTGAATTGCAACGAACAAGAATTATTCACTACTATGGACATAAATGGGCAAAGGTAAAGGAAGAAAGCGTTAGAAAAACGATGCGGGAAGCATTTGAAAACGATAAGAAAAGAGAAGAAATTGCAATACAGGCAAAGCGGGATATAAATATTCATTTCTCTCCCGAGGTGATTGCTGAGCAAATGATAGCCCGATTTTTCTCATAAGTCTGTCTGCTTTATATGAAGGAGGATATCAGCAATGATGCAGCTTCTTATATAAGGCTTTTTTGTGCCTTATTTTTAGATGAAGGGAATACAGGCAGGCGATAACAGCATAAAAAATAAAGGGAGAATTATGAAACTATAAAATCTGGGAGGCCATCATGAAAAAAGCACTTATGACTGGTATAACCGGCCAGGATGGATCGTATTTGGCCGAACTTCTTCTTGATAAGGGGTATAAGGTTTACGGATTAAAGAGGAGGACTTCAACAGAAAACATTGAAAATATTATGCATATAAAGAATGAAATAGAGTTTTTATCTGGTGATTTGTCTGATCTCTCTTCATTAATCCAGGCAGTGAGAGCTTCAAGGCCGGATGAAGTTTATAATCTTGGTGCCCAATCATTTGTAGCTGATTCCTGGCCCCAGCCTGTCTATACAGCGGAGGTTACTGGTCTTGGTGTTCTAAATATGCTGGAAGCAGTAAGGCAGGAGCAACCGGGAGCGCGTTTTTACCAGGCTTCCAGCTCGGAAATGTTTGGGAAGGTGGCAGAAACTCCTCAAAGGGAAACGACCCCATTTTATCCGCGTAGTCCTTATGGGGCTGCTAAAGTATTTGGGCATTGGATTACAGTTAATTACCGTGAAAGCTATGATTTATTCGCGTGTTCGGGGATCTTATTCAACCATGAATCACCAAGGAGAGGCATACAATTTGTCACCAGGAAAGTAACAGATGGGGTGGCCAGAATTAAAGCTGGACTACAAAAGGAGCTTCGTCTTGGAAATCTCGAGGCCAAAAGGGATTGGGGCTTTGCAGGAGATTATGTAGAAGCGATGTGGCTCATGCTCCAGCAGAAGATGCCGGATGATTATGTAGTGGCAACAGGCAAAACACATACGGTCAAGAACCTTGTTGAAATTGCTTTTGCCCATGCTGGATTGAAATGGGAGGATCATGTGGTTCAGGCCGCTGAATTTATGAGACCGGCAGAGGTGGATTTGCTGCTGGGCAATCCACAAAAAGCGAAAAAAAAGTTAGGATGGGAGCCAAAGGTTTCTTTTGAGGATTTGATAAAAATGATGGTTGAACATGATTTAAAGAAATATGGGCAATGAAATGATGAGAGCACTTATTACAGGAATCAACGGATTTGTCGGGAAGCATCTTGAAATATTTTTGAAAGATAAAGCAGATGTTTATGGGACTTCAAGAGTTGATAGAGGAGTAAATCATATATTTGAAGTAGATTTACTTTCAGAGGCAAAAATAATTGATGTTTTGAAAAAAGTGAAACCTACTCATATTTTTCATCTTGCCGGATTAAGCAATGTAAAAGACTCCTGGCGGCATAAAGCGGAATTTTTCAAGGGGAACGTAATAAGCACGGTGAATCTATTGGAAGCAGTGCGAAAAACTGATACAACAATAAAAGTAATCACAATTGGATCTTCAGAAGAGTATGGCAGAGTTTCGGGAAAATTAGACAAAGTAACCGAAAAGACAGAAATAAATCCAATCAGTCCTTATGGGATAAGTAAGTGTTCAGTAAGTATGCTGATGAAATTATACACTAACTCCTATGGGATGAATATTATTCATGTGAGGCCTTTTAATCATATTGGACCAGGCCAGAATCTGGGCTTCGTGACAACAGATTTTGCTTATCAAATAGCTCAAATCAATAGAGGAATCAGTAAAGACAAGACCATGAGGATCGGTAATTTACAATCCATTAGGGATTTTACCGACGTAAGGGATATCGTTGAAGCTTATTACGATCTTGCATGTTACGGCGAACCAGGCGAAATCTATAATGTTTGCAGAGGGAAAGGCATTTGTATTCAAGAAATACTCGATATTTTAATAGGCTTCTCCAAGGAAAAAATCAATCTGGTTGTTGAACCTGGCAGAATGCGAGCATCAGATATTCCCAAGTTAGTGGGGGATGCAGATAAAATCTTTAAATCAACGGGATGGATTCCCAAAAGGAAGCTGGAAGATACTTTAAAGGATATTTATGTGGAATGGTTAACATCAGTATAGTATACCCTCTTAAACAAGGGGGTATTTTTATTTTTTCTAACCCTGTATGTGTTTAACTTTAAAATAGGCAGAGCAATAGGGACAATTGACGTTTCGCTTTGGACAATTTGTCATACCCTATATTGATAAGTTATGAAAGGAGGTAAGGTAATGTCTTACCCAAATATCCCCAATATTACTCCGTTAATCTCTATTACTACAGAGCAGACCATTCCGTTACTTTTATCAAGCATCGCTCTTGAAGAATTAGCCCTTGCCCATATTATGAATGCTGAAGCAGAAAAGTTGCAGCTCGTTCTAGGAACACTGCCTGGTGGTACTCCGCTTACTCCGGCTGAAGTTTCTCTAGATGATCTTCTTGCTGTTAATGCAAATGTCCAACGTACACTGCGAGATGTGATTAAGAAGGAAATGCTGCTAGAATTTAAGTTTGAAAATATTCTTGAGTTGATTGAAGAGGAGGTAGCCGCATTTTGTGAGTGTGGAACAAGATTCAGCACTCCTGCCAATCAAGTAACAATTTTTATTAGTTCTGTCGCTGGACCTGGAGCTGGAAGGATCACCAATATCACCTCCCAGGGTGCTATCCAAATTTGTGGAAGTGGCAGCTGTCGACCTGAACAAACTGACCTTTTTGACTTCACCTTTGAACCTACTGATCCAAATATCCCCGATACCACATTTGTAGTTACAGGGTATACCTTAGTTGACGGCGCATTGGCAACCTGCTGTACTCTGCCAGATGGAAGACTTCAATTTACAGTTATAGGAACAGGATTAAGGAACGGTGTGCCTGCGACATTTGAATTGGTATTAATAGAAGGGATCGGTCAAGCAGATGATGTTATAATCATCACTATTGATGGGGAAACATTTACAACTCCAGTAGACCAAGGTCCAGGTCAACCTAATGTCCAAGTTTTTCCATGTAATGGTGAGCCGGACCAATGTCCTGTCGTTGAAGAATAACAATATCCAAAAAATCTAGATGGTCAGCAAAAGACCATCTAGTTTTTATTTGTCTTACGTGAAAGTATATTGGTTATTAGCTTATTATCTTCATTATCCACAGGAATTGCATTAAAAAGCTCTTGATGTTTTTGAGTGATTTTTACTAATGCTTCCACAGGAGAATTAAAGGTCGTAGATAGACTTGCGGCCTTTGCATAATTTATGGCGGCCTGTTCTATTTGCCCAAGTTGTTCTAAACAGCAACCTTTATAGTATAAAGCTTGAAAGCTGCCTACTCCCTTAAGGGTAAGGTGCTGAAGATTTTCCTCCCCGAGTTCAAGACACTTGTCAAATGCCTCTAATGCTTCTTTATAGGAATCTTTCACAAGTAGAATTAACCCTTTGTAAAAATGCAGGTCTACATAATCAGGGTAGAGGGCGATGGCTCTTTCAATGCCCGGCCAGGCTCCTTCTATACTGCCTGAGCTGATCAATATTGAATATTTCAATCGGTATAAAAGAGAAGGAGGAGTTTTCATTTGTTTTATGAAACTTAAAATGGAACGGTTTACATAGTCAAAAGCTTCATTAAATTTTTTCAGTCGGTAATATTCACTTGCAATATGATACTCCATCCAGGGGCTGTAATCCTTTTGTTTGAGCTCTTCTTCTAGTAATTTGATATTGCGTTCGGATTTCTTTTTTTCATCGTTGACTGAGTCAAGGTACCCGTAATGATAAATTTTAATAGGGACTGATTTTATGGTTGCACTGGCACTATGTTTAGTAAAAACCTCATTTGCATTAAGCATTTCATGTATTTTATTAACAAATTTAAAACCCTTGTTATTTTGGAAAAGACGGGTATGTGCAATATCGAATGTTTTCTTTGGATCAGGGGCGTCACCAAAATAATTAATTAAATGAACAGAAAGGATAAAGTCATTATATTCGATGACTTCTCTTAATTTGTGTGCATCGGCACTATCAACTCTTTCATCAGCATCCATCCATAAAATCCAATCCCCCGTAGCACGCTCCAACCCATAATTCCTGGCATCAGAAAAGCTCCCATTCCACGGGAAGATAAAGACCTTAGCACCAAAGGATTTGCAAATTTCAACCGTTCGGTCTGTAGATCCGGTATCCACGATAATCATTTCATCCACATAATCCTTTACACTTTTCAGGCAGGTACCAATATATTTTTCTTCATCTTTAACAATCATGCACAAAGACAGACGACGTTCAGTCATGAACTTATTCCTCCTCTTACACTTAGCGTCATTATCTATCGTATGTGCCGCACATGTTAAAAGTGATTCCCTGGAACGTTCGAGAATGGAGACAAATATAATGACAAATAGGGAACTAATAACTTATTAGTTTAGGAGGATACTGTTGAATAAAGAAACGGTTAGAATCAATTGGATTGGCCCTCAATTTGCAGGGCATAGTCTTGCGATTGTAAATCAAAATATCTGCAGGTATTTAACTGAAAATGAAACGATTGATCTAAGGAAAGCTTTACCTGAAAAAGAAATGACGCTAGAACAGTATTTCGGAGCTGACAAAAAGCAATTTAAGACTTTCTCAAACCCTGACTTGACCATATCACATCAATGGCCGCCAAATTGGTTAAAACTACAGAATGGAATTTCGGTTTACATGCAGCCGTGGGAATTTGGAGCGATTCCGAGAGAGTGGTATATTCCCATGAAATACTGGGTGGATGAAATCTGGGTTTATAGCTACTACAACAAGGAAAGCTATATCCGTTCTGGAATTCCCGAGAGCAAAATCCATATCATTCCATTGGGTGTAGACCAAAACATTTTTCATTTCAATGTCGGACCGCTGCAGGTGGATAGAAATACGTTTAACTTTCTTTTTGTTGGTGGCACTATTGGACGCAAAGGAATTGATATTCTGCTGCAGGCTTATCTTGCAGAATTTACCGCTGATGACGATGTCTGCCTGTTTATAAAAGATACGGGGACAGAATCTTTTTATAAAGGAATCACACTTGAGAAGATGATTCACGAAGCAATGGATGACCCTGCAAATCCGCGGATCGTTTATATGGATAAGCAGCTTACCGAAGCAGAGCTGGCAGGATTATATAAGGTGTGTGATTGCCTGGTTCATCCGTACAGAGGAGAAGGGTTTGGTTTACCGATCGCTGAGGCAATGGCGTGTGGTACTCCAGTAATTGTGCCGGATAGTGGGTCATGCCTAGATTTTTGTACCGAGGAAACTGCGTTCTTTGTTCCGTCAAAGGAAGTAGATTTAGCAGAGAAAAGGGTAGGAAATCTTGAAACAGTTGATTTTCCGTGGTGGCTTTCTATTGAAGTTCCTGATCTACAAAAGGTAATGCGGCTTGCATATGAACAACGCAAATTGGTCAAAGAGATGGGCAAAAAGGCTAGCCAGCATATTTTATCTAATTTTACTTGGAAAAAAAGTGCCGAACACGTTTTAGATAGGGTGAATCAACTGGCACAAAGGGAACTGTTTACGCGCACTTTAGATGAAGAAATAACCAAAGTTGAGCTGGAACGAGCGAAACAACTTTACTCAGAAAGCCGGAGTGAGGAGGCTTTAGGGATATTCTTGAATATTATAGCGGCCTATCCGTCATCCCTTCCTGCAAGATATAATGCCGCTGTTATTTATCTGGAACAAAATAATTATCTCAAATCATTAGGGCACCTCACATACATTGCTACTAACATGAATGAGCAAAGAGAAGGTTTTAAAGAAAATATCTTTAATATGATGAGGTATTGTTATTTAAAAGAATCGGAATCAAAAACAGAATGAATAAAGGATGTATTAAGTAGCAAAGTGTCCGAAAGATACTTTGCTTTTTTTATATTGAATTAAAAATCCACGCAGATAATAGGGCTAACACTCAATCATACAAGTACTTACCGAATAAACTATATTGATAAAGTGTCGAGACTTTTTTTCAGTTCAATCTAATGCACAACGAGTGCAAATATTTAAGAGAAAGGAGAAATTAAGGATGTCTTTTCCGAATGTTCCCAATATCACCCCATTAATTTCTGTCACTACAGAACAAACCATACCTTTACTATTAAGTTCAATCGCTTTAGAAGAATTAGCACTTGCCCACATTATGAATGCAGAGGCAGAAAAGCTTCAAATGGTTTTAGGTACTTTAGATGATACAGGAGTCACATTCTCTCCTCCAGAGATTTCAGTAGGCGACCTGCTCGAGGTTAACGCCAGTGTAAGAAATACACTTCGTAATGTGATTAAAAAAGAAATGCTGCTAGAGTTCAAATTTGAAAATGTTTTAGATTTAATAAGAACAATAGAACCAGGAATCTTAGAACAACGAACTTTTGAGTTTACAGGAAATATTCAGACCACCGTAGTCCCGGCGCGTGCAACGTTTGCCATAATACAAGCAGTTGGTGCCAGTGGGGGGACTGGTGTATCAGCACCGGGGCTGGGTGCATCTATTCAGGGAGACTTCACTGTAACGCCCGGGGAAACACTTAGTGTACTGGTAGGGGGACAGGGCATCACAGCTGGCCCTAACTCAGCAGGTGGTGGAGGCGGCAGTTTTGTTTGGCGTACTGCAGGTGCCGCATCCATCGAAAATCTCTTAGTTGCTGCAGGTGGTGGAGGCGGAGGCTCTAATAATCCCGGAGTAAATGCTGTTATAACACCTAATGGAACGTCAGGAAATCCAGGTGGAGCTGGAGGTGCAGCTGGTAATGGTGGAGCAGCAGGTTTTACAGGTTTTCCAGGTGCTGGAGGAGGCGGGATCTTAACAAGTGGTGCAAATACTATTTGGGCAACAGGGGGTCAAGCAATAAGTTTAGGTGGTGCACCTGGTCAAGGCTTTTACAATAATGATGGCGGATTCGGCGGCGGAGGCGGCGGTGGAAACGGCAGCACTGTTACTGGCGGAGGCGGCGGAGGCGGCGGTTCCCAAAATAATGGAACAAACCAAATCAATAATGCTGGTGCTGGTACTGGAAATGGCCAGATTTCCATAAGCTTTTTCGGGTTTTAACCTGAAAAGACTGTTTGGCAATTTTGAACAGGAGGAAAGTCAATGAATTTAAAACAACTAGTTCATGCGGTTGAATCTTCTTTGGATCGTGAATTAGCTGAAAATGAAATTAAGTGGATTTCTGACAGCATGGAAGCTGATCCAAAGTTTTCTGAAAGGTTGCTGCAAAGGTTATCACATCGCAAATCTTTGTGAAAAATGTTGATTTTAAATAATATAGCATAACTATTATCAGCCGTACCTTTCAAACTTGAGCCAGAAACTAATCCTCACGTTGTTTTAAGATAAAAGGTACATCAAATATCTCATTAATAATTCAGTAATTTCAAACGGTTATTAATATCTAAAAAAACGATGTCAGTTGAAATTCCACAAACCACTTAGGACATATATAACAGTCGTTTATTAATTTATTGAATACTATGTAAAGAACATTGGCTGATAAGCCCTTTGACAAAAAAAGGGATCAAATCCTTTGTTAAAAAACAAATTTGAAAGGAGAAATCTTAATGTCTTTTCCAAACATACCCAATATTACACCTCTTATTTCGGTAGGTACTGACCAAACGATTCCTTTGCTTTTGGCTTCTATTGCGCTAGAGGAAATGGCTCTTGCTCATATTATGAATGCTGAGGCAGAAAAACTGCAATTTGTCCTTGGAACCTTAGATACAGATGTAATAGGTCCAGAAGAAGTTACATTAGCAGATTTACTTGATGTCAATGCAAGTGTTCAAAGAACTCTTCGTGACGTAATTAAAAAGGAAATGCTGCTGCAGTTCAAATTTGAAAACGTCCTTGATCTGATTGCAATCACTCCTCTTCCTGGCACTCTCAACGGCAATGGTGGCGGCAACGGCGGAGGGTAAGGATTTACTGAGAACACGTAAACCGTTTTATGCACAATGAGCTTCTTTAAATATTTCAAACAGCCTTTAGGTTCCCTCGAATTAGGTGAACCGGAGGCTTGTTTTTATTCCCGAAATTCTATGAGATGAAGAAACTTCACCTTGGAATTCATCTTTTTGGGCTAACAGCAGTTAACAAAGGGCTTGGGCAGATGACACGTAAAAGAATACTTATCCATATTTTAGATTATAAGAAGTTAGTCAAGGAGGAATCAAAAAAGATGAGTATGCCCACCATTCCGCCCGAACCGCATAGACCCGACCTGGGTGAGGTGATGATCGATTTATTGGAGTCGATCGCCCTTGAGGAAATTGCGCTTTCACACATAATGAATGCAGAAGCTGAAAAAATACAGGCGTTTGTAGGTGAATGTCTTGATTTTCCCACCAATCCTTCAAACCATGAGATTGTAAAATTTAATAAGGGAGTTAATCGGCTGCTAGAAACTATAGTAATGAAGGAATGGCTTTTATTAAAGAAACTGGAGAATGTAATCGACATTTGTGATTTTGGAAATCACTGTCCGAAACCTCCAAAAGTTAAATGCAAATGTACTCATTGCTGTATAGCATGCCTAGTTTGCGGTGTGCCAAAATGCCAATGCCGCTGTAAACACTCCAAAAATAAAAAACATGATGATTGCTGATTTGAGGGATTTCTATGGATGAGAAAACTCCTGAAGAACTGGCACATGAATTGCTCAGTTCTGCATTTACATTTGAAAAAGCCCTGGTGCACTATGTAAGGTCGTTCTGTACCCTGATTGAATGCGAGTTGGATTCAGGCAACGAAGAATCAATTGGCAAGACCATTGCCACATTAATAAAACAAATAAATGAACTGCAGTACTTAATTTCCAGGAAGATCCTTATGCTGTCGGAATATAGTAATGAGTATGAATTCCATTCCTTATATCTGGATTATAAAGAATATGAAAACGGCGTGCTTTTAGAGACTATCGAGCAAATTTACAGTTTATCCAAAAAATGCTGTCTTTCAGATTTTATAAGGGTGCAATTAAGAGATGATGTGTTAAAGCTGGGTGGAACCTTAAAAGAGCAGCAAAAAATGGTGCAGTCTTATAAAGTTCATAAAAACGACCTCCAAACCATTTGGCGTGCATTTTAATACTTGAGAGCCCGCTGGTTAGATCCTGGTAGGAAACGTAAATTTTTGTTTTTTTTTGTTTTTCAAATGTGGAAATATACGGCTGATTAGGATAGTGATTGATACGGTCTGAGGATGTACTATCTTTTTTCGTATTTAGATAACAAAATAACTATTTTTTAATTTAATTCTAGACGTATTTTCGAATATTCTTTATAGTTAAATTGACAATTGGAGAATTGGAAATGTAGGGGAGCCGGTGGTGCCGGCTGAGAAAGTGTCCATAGATGCTGACCCTTTAACCTGATCTGGTTAGTACCAGCGTAGGGAACATCTTCTGATAGACGTTTATTCGTTTATTATGGATTTTTTCAAGCGCTTGGGATTCCCCTGAGCGCTTTTTTATTTTTCAAATACTTTATTACCCAGCCTTCTTTTCCACCTTCATTGTCAATCAAATAAGAGAAGAGGGAAAAAACATGAAGAAATTAGTAATCTTGTTATCTGCATTATTAATGGTTTGGAGCCTTACTGCGTGTTCATCAAGTGAGACAACAGCCGAGAAGGAGAGTTCATTGAAGAAGGTTTCAATTGTGCTTGATTGGACCCCGAATACAAATCATACGGGAATCTATGTTGCAAAGGAAAAAGGCTATTTCAAGAAGCGTGGTCTGGATGTCAAGATTATACTGCCTGGAGAAGCGGGGGCTGACCAGCTTGTGGCATCGGGAAAGTCGCAGTTCGGGGTAAGTTACCAGGAAGGGATTACTCAAGCGAGAATCCAGGGAATACCGATCATATCGCTGGCAGCAGTTATTCAGCACAATACTTCAGGGTTTGCCTCACCAAAAGCCAAAAACATTATTTCGCCAAAGGGCTTTGAAGGCAAAACCTATGGCGGCTGGGGATCGCCAATTGAAAAAGCTGTAATCACTTCGTTAATGAAACAAGAAGATGCTGATGTGGAAAAAGTGAAGATCGTTAATATGGGGGACTCCGATTTTTTTACAGCGGTGAATCGTGATATCGACTATGCGTGGATTTATTATGGATGGACAGGGATCGAGGCAGAAATTCGAAATGAACCAATCAATATGGTGTATTTAACTGATTACTCAAAGAAGCTTGATTACTACACACCTGTCATCACCACTAATGAAAAAATGATCAAGAATGACCCGCAAACCGTCAGAGCATTCGTGGCAGCCCTTACAGAGGGATATGAATTTGCGATCGAGCATCCAGGTGATAGTGCTGAAATCTTAATCAAGGCTGTACCTGATCTGGATGAAGAGCTAGTGAAGAAAAGCCAGGAATGGCTATCTCCCAAGTACAAGGATGATGCTGAGCGCTGGGGAGAACAAAAGCTGGAGGTTTGGGAGAATTACAGTGAATGGATGTTTGACAATGGCCTTCTAGAGAAGGAATTGGAAGCTGAAAAAGCTTTTACGAATGAGTTTTTACCGAAGAGGGGGGACTAACAATGGCAAATGCGTTAATTAGTGTACAAATAATACCAAAGGCTTCATCTACCGAGGAAGTCGTTAATTATGTCGATGAAGCAATCAATATAATTGATCAGTCCGGCGTGAATTACGAAGTTCATCCTCTTGAAACGACAATGGAAGGGGATTTGGAACATCTGCTAGCTGTGATTGCAGAGATGAACAAGAAAATGATTGAAGTTGGGTCTCCAAATGTAATCTCCCAGGTGAAAATCTTGTATCAGCCTGATGGAATTACAATGGGTCAACTGACGGAGAAATACCAGTCATGAAATCAATATGGAATAAAGGATGGAGACCATTTTTGGTTCTCCTCCTTTTCTTCTTGTTATGGGAAAGGGTCACTCATGTTAAGGAGATACCTCCATGGCTGCTGCCCGCTCCTTCTGTCATTTTTAAGGAAGCGATAGCAAGTTATCCACTATTTTTCCCTGATATAGGAGCAACCTTGAAATTGGCGATTACCGGGCTTTTGTTGGGGTCAACGATCGGCTTTTTAATTGCAATGATGCTTCACTTAATGCCTTCTATGCGAAACGCATTCTATCCGTTGCTGATCTTATCGCAAAATGTTCCAATTATCGTTTTGGCACCATTGTTAGTCATTTGGTTTGGTTTTGGCTTTTTGCCAAAATTGATCATCATCATTTTAGTCTGTTTTTTTCCAGTCACTATTGCTTCATTAGATGGATTCAGCAATGTTCCTGGTGAACTTAAGCATTATATGAGGATGTCCGGTGCCACAGCAATGCAGATGTTTACGAAGGTAGAACTCCCAAATGCGCTGCCGCCGCTGTTATCTGGGGTGAAAATTGCAGCGACCTATAGTGTGATGGGTGCGGTTATATCAGAGTGGCTGGGGGCTGAAAAAGGAATAGGTGTATTTATGACCTTATCTTCCTCAGCTTTCAGAACAGACCGCGTGTTCATTGCGATTTTTATTATTGTATTTTTCAGCATGATTCTCTACAGCCTGATTGTGGTGATTGAAAAGAAATTGATTAAATGGAATGCAAAAGGAGGGGAATGATGGGAGCGAAAATCAGTCTTGAAAAAATTACCAAAGCCTTTATTGAGACAGGCTCAGTACTCGAAGAGATCTCTTTGTATGTGAAAGAGGGCGAATTTGTTTCAATTATTGGTCCTTCTGGAAGCGGCAAGAGTACCATATTTCAATGTATTGGCGGATTGCTCCTCCCCGATAATGGAGAAATGTTTCTTGGTGAACGGAAAATTAATGGGGGAACAGGAAATATAGCGTATATGCCTCAGCAGCCCTCGCTCTTGCCATGGAGGACGGTGCTGGACAATGTCTTGCTTGGACAGGAACTATTCCAGAAACCTGATAAACAAGAGGCGCAAGATTGGCTAAAGAAAATAAACTTGTCAGACTATGAAAATGCTTTTCCACACCAGCTTTCAGGCGGGATGAATCAAAGAGTCGCATTTATAAGAGCGCTATTGAGCCCACAATCTGTTTTACTGCTTGATGAACCATTTTCTGCATTGGATGAGTTCACCCGATTCGATATGCAAAAGTGGCTGCTATCCGTTTGGGAAGAGAAGCGAAAGTCGGTTCTTTTTATTACTCACAACATTGAAGAGGCAATCTTTTTATCGGATCGGATTTATCTCTTATCTCCTCGGCCTGCGAAAATAGTACAGGAGATAAGTATACCGTTTAAGAGGCCACGAACAGACCTATTGCTTTTGGAAAATGAATTTCTCCAGCTTAAAAGGGACATTTACAGTGCGCTGAAAGCAGGTGGATTGCATGAAAGTGTTTGATGCTCATATCCATTTCGATAAATATACAGAAAATCATCAAAAGCAAATCATTAAAAGTTTAGCTTCACACCAAGTAGAGGGTTTAATAACAGTCTCGATGAATCTCTCATCTTGCAAAGAAAATTTTAGGCTGGCTTCTAACCATCCATACATCTTTCCCGCTTTTGGCTTCCACCCAGAACAGCCAGTGCCGGCGGAAACGGAAGTGGATGAGCTTTTAAAATGGATTTCAGGCCATCAAGAAAAAATGGTCGCCGTCGGTGAAGTAGGGCTGCCATATTATTTACGTTTGAAGGATAAAAGTAGTTGCTTTCAATATGAAGGGTATGTGGAGATTTTGGAGCAATTTATTCTTTTAACTATGAAGCTGGATAAACCAATTATCTTGCATGCAGTATATGAGGATGCCCGCATTGTTTGTGACCTGCTGGAAAAGCACAATGTAAAAAAGGCGCATTTTCACTGGTTCAAAGGGGATAAAAAGACAATGGAAAGAATGATAGAGAATAGGTATATCGTGTCGTTCACTCCAGACATATTTTATGAAGAAGAAACGAGAGAGGTTGTAGCATTTTATCCCTTGGATTTGACGATGGCAGAAACAGACGGACCGTGGCCATTTGATGGAATTTTTCAAAACAAGATGACTCATCCATCAATGGTTCATCAAGTGATCCAGGAAGTTGCTTCTATAAAGAAGGTTACAATTGAAGAAGTGTACGCCACTATTTTTAATCAAGTAAAAGATTTCTATGGAATCTAGTGATATTCGGGAGGATAGGTTAAGCCTATCCTTTTTCTTTTGCCAGAAAATTAAAGAGAGATTTACTTTAATAAAGTATTAATCTTATTCTAATTACAAAAGGTTTTAAAAGTTATTTTAGCTAACTTCTGCACTATCACGGTTGTGCTCCATTCCTTCGATGACAATATGTGATTTCGCTACTGTCCTTGAAACGATTTTGGCTTTGTCTTTAAGGCTCTTTTTTACATTCTAACTAAGGTTCCTGCTGATTAAAAGATCCGTTACTAGCAAGGAAAGTAACACTACACTACGAATAAAAAATATAATAAGTGTTGAAATCTTAAGGCGTTTTTTTTTGCAACCCGTTCATCGCCAACTATAAGTCTCACTAAATTTTAATTTCTTACTTCCTTATTTATTTCACTAATATGTAAGCTCTACATTTGTTAGTTGGAATTGTTCTAAACAGAAAAAGAAACGGCAATCTCTTAGCCGCTTCCCATGCAAGCACCTAATGTCCCGGACTTTCTATAAGCTGCAGGTGTTGATGGTGATCTAAATCTCTTTGAATTTCAAGGAGCCATACAACACCTAACCGGCTTCCTAATAAAAGATAAGCTAATAGAAAAATAAAAACTAGCATCGGTTTAAAGAATTCTTTTAAAGACTTAATAGTTGTCCTGGTTCGAGGCAGGACTTTAAAGAAAAATAATGTAGATATAGAGATTGTTAAAAAGATATTTGTAAGAATCAACGCTTTTTCAGGGAGCAACATCTCGCCAAGCATTGCTCCCATCATTCCGCCCATTATACCCGACATGAAACCTTCGATGGAGGAGACAGGACCGAACAATATGCCTAAAACAGTGCCGCTTGTCGCTCCAATCCCCATTGCGAGCAAGGTGGAAGTGAAAAGATCTCCTTGATGATAAGTGCCGAGTAAAATTCCAGAAGTTAAGCCAATATTCATGCCTATATACATTGAAATGATCATAGCATTCATTCCTGCCAATCTATCTTTGAATTGATAGGCCAAGATCATAGAGAGTATTAGTATTATTGATAGGGTAGTACCGACATAAACCAAATACAACATCAGGGGTAACCTCCTTTTCACCATCATATGAAAGTGGAGGACAAACCATGCGAGATTGCAAAAATGTGCAGAAAGTTTGAAGATCTTAGTTAGGATAAATATTCACAAACAGAAAAAGCTTGCAGGACCATTTAATAAGTCCTGCAAGCTATGTTTTTTCTTAAGCTGGTGCATCGAGTTCGTCTTCTTCAATGTGTCGTTCGTGATGTTCAACATCTTTGCGGGCATTGAAACGATCCGCCTTTTCCAATGTCACTGTAATGTTGTAATCAGGGATGCCTGCATATTTCTCATATCTGCCTCTTGGCAGCAGGAAGTTTCCTTCAGGGAAATGGACTTGGACGTTTCCTCTGGAAATATCCACGAATTTCGCTCTTCCCTGGAAAACTCCAAAGCCGTTGTACAGTACGATTCCTTCACCTTCAGCAATGCTAAGATCCTGGGCATCATCAGCATTCATCAAGACATCATAGCGGCCTGCACCGTTAAGGGGATCCACTTCATTGTAGACCATAGAATTGAATTGTTTCCCGCGGCGGGAGGTTACGATGAACTGACCTTCCTTTTTGCCGAGGTCAGGAATATCAACGGGAATCAGGGTTCCTCTGCCGTCTGGAGTCGGGCAGATTCCATCCTCACATAACCAGGCCCCGCCCCATTGGAATACGTCCCCAGCTTTCTTTAAGTGCTGGATTCCTTCATAATTTGGATTAGCTTGGGCAATCTCGTTGCGGATTTCCTGTGCATCTTTAAAATCAACTAAATGCGCCGTTTCAGGTTTTACACGCTTAGCCAGATCAATGTAGATCTTCCACTCAGCTCTTGCTTCTTCAACTTGATTTTTATTGCCCTCAATTTCCGGGCTGAAATAAACCATTCTTTCAGTTGAAGTAGATGTTCCGCCGCCTTCCTGTTCATAGCGAGTTTTAGCAGGGAGGACAATGACGGCTTCCTTCGCATCAACAAGGGTGGATGTGTTGAGTATGATATCCTGGTGTACCCGAACATCAAGTTCAGATAATGCCTTTTCAACGAAGATAGGATCTGGCATTGTTTCCAGGAAATTGCCCCCTGATAGGTAGTACATTTTAATCTTGCGTTCATGGTCTTCTGGCAGAAGGATGTTCTCAAGTGTGACTCCGACAATATCGCCTTGCCATTTGGCCAGTTCAAATCCCCATAAATCTTCGATGCGCTTGATATTTTCACCGTAAAAATCTCCGCCTGGAAGAACGAATGGATCTGCACCCATTTCACCGCTTCCCTGAACGGAAGAGTGGCCGCGGAATGGCATAACGCCTGCATGTTTTCTGCCTAAGTGACCGCGAAGCAATGCCAGGTTTGCAACCTGTGAGATGTTATCAGTTGCAAATGAATGCATAGTCAATCCAAGTGCCCATGCATAAACGGCATTTTTGCTGTTTGCTAGAAGTTCGGCTAATTCGATAATACGTTCTTTAGAGATACCGGAGGAAGCAATGATATCTTCCCAGGTTTGTTCCTGAACTTTGGATCTTAATTCTTCATAACCATTTACATGCTCATTCACAAATTCATGGTTAATCGCTGAACCATGGTTAATTGTCTCCATATCGAACCAATGCTTCATAATTCCATGCATAAAAGCGATGTCTCCGCCGATATTGACCTGATAGAAGTCATCGGCAATTTTTGTTCCAAATAGGGCTGATTCTGGGTTCGAAGGAATCCAATATTCATCCATAGCGGGTTCCTTGTATGGGTTAACTACAATGATCTTAGTTCCATTTTTCTTTGCTTCCAGCATATATTTGGAAGAAACAGGTGAGCTGTTTGAGGCTACGCTTCCCCAAAATAAAAGCACGTCTGTTCCAATCCAATCCAAATAGTTGGAAGTAGAAGCACCAACCCCGATTGAACGCTTTAGAGCGGTTTTGGAAGGGGAGTGGCAGATGCGGCTGGCATTGTCGATATTGTTCGTGCCAAGGAATCGGGATACTTTCCCCGCTACATAATAAGATTCATTTGTAATGCCGCGGCTAGTTAAGTAAAAAGCGTATTGTTTCGGATCCAGCTTCTTCATTTTGTCTGCGATCATATCCAGCGCGTCATCCCAAGTAATTCGGGAAAACTTTCGCTCGCCTTTTCTCCGGATCATAGGGTAGGGGATGCGTCCCAATTTCCGAAGCTGGGTGCTGTCATATTGTCTAAGCTCATCAATATCTGAATGGAGAATTTCCGGCTTGATGGAACCGGCAGTATTCAGTCGCAAAACATTCAGCCTTGTCGTACAGATGTGCGGACCACTTAAAGTCTGGTCATACAGGCCTGATACACCAAGTGCACAGCCGTCACAAACACCTTTAGTTAAAATGTTCGTTGCATAACCAAAATTATCTCTGTTGTCCCAAAGTGTCTTCATTGTATCACGTATATGTTTCGGTTTTACCTTGCCAAGTCCAAAGGGAATAGGGCTGACCCAATGTTTCGGAGCAGGCATAACCGCTTTTTTTTGTGGTCCTGGATGTTTTGTTTTTCCCAATTTAAAGCACTCCCATTTTCATTTCAATTACAGTTTATAAGATATAAGAAAAGAAAAAACCACCGTCCACTTGAAATCGTTGTTCAAGTTTTAACGGTGGTTAGTCTTTAGCAGGGTCGCTGCCAAGTGCCATACCTAATTATTCGCAAAATTTTTCCTGGATGTCATCTTCAAAAACGAAGATCGACATTCCAAAATCACGGTCAATATCTATATCTACAAAAAGTTCAATAAGCTTGCAGCCGAGAAATTCCTCCATCTCAACAGGGGGGTTTTTCCGGTACATTTCTTTCACCATTTCGGTTCTTGCTGCACGCAATGCCTGCTTCCCTTCGTTAGCGGAAGCAATGAACTTTTCAACAGGAGAAAGATTTCCTTCCATTTCACAGATAGCCCACTTCTTGCAAAAAGTTGTCGTGATCTTGCTCGGGCCTTTACCCATATGCTTTTTGCGAAAGGAGCGGACAAGATTGCTGAATTCTGCCTCGTATTTATTCATGATATCCTCCTGTCATCTATACAGGTTATAAGATGATTGGTATTTTACCATACGAAACAGCATTTAAAAAGAATTAACCTGCCAATCTTTCATTTGCTGCATTCTGTTTGGACAATTTACTAATGTCACGGCGAATTAAAATTGACACAATAAGAGCGACAACGAACAGTCCACTGAAGAAGGTTAAGCTAGTTGCATAGCTTCCAGTTGTATCTTTCATCCATGCTGCAAACATAGGACCAGCCAATCCTGCTGCAGCCCAGGCTGTTAAAATATAACCGTGTATTGCTCCAAGTTGCTTTGTTCCAAAAATGTCGCCGATGAATGCCGGGATAGCTGCAAAGCCGCCGCCGTACATTGTATAGACAACCGCAAGCATTGCCTGGAACAGGAAAGCTTCTTTCGTATGAGGCAGCAACATGAATAGGACAATTTGTGTTGCAAAGAAAATAGTGTAGGTATTCGGGCGGCCGATATAATCAGAAATTGATGCCCAGGCAATGCGGCCGAAGCCGTTGAAAAGGCCAAGCACTCCAACAAGGGCTGCTGCTTCAACTGTTGTGAGGCCGATGCTTTCTTCCGCGAGAGGCTTTGCTGCGGATAGAATTGCGATACCGCATGTTACGTTAATGAAAAGCATTACCCATAAATAATAAAAGCGTGAAGTTTTAATCGCTTCATTTGCTGTCAATTGTGATAAATCTTGTTTAATTTTCATTTTGCCAGATTGGGATTTTTCCCTGAACCCTTCAGGAACCCAGCCAACAGGCGGCTTTTCAAGGTAGAGTGATGATAAAGTCATAATAATAAAATAAGCGGCACCTAAAATGAAAAATGTATTTGCTGTACCAACAGATTTGATTAATGAGTCCATGATTGGGCTGCTAATCGCTGCCGCAAAACCGAATCCCATGATCGCAAGTCCGGTAGCTAGTCCACGGCGGTCGGGGAACCATTTAACCAAAGTTGAAACTGGAGCGATATAGCCTACACCAAGTCCGATTCCGCCTAATACACCATAAGTAATATACAATAATGGCAATGATCCTAGATTGACAGCCACACCAGATCCTAAAATTCCAGCTCCGAAAAAACCAGCTGCAAGAAGTCCAGCTTTTCTAGGACCATGTTTCTCAACAAAATGTCCAAGGAATGCTGCAGATAAGCCTAAAAATAGTATTGCAAGGCTAAAGGTAAATTGAACCTGCTTTGAGGTCCAGCCGAATTCCTGGATTAATGGATTCGTAAAGTTACTCCAGGCGTATACCGACCCAATGGAAATATGAATCCCCACTGCCGATGCAGCAATAAGCCATCGGTTCTTTGTTTTTTTCATACTTGCTCCCCCTTATTCACTTTTAAAATCAAACTCTTTCATTCTGCCAAATAGCGAATTTGTCTGCACAATATGTATAGATTCCATAAAAACAGAAAACCGCCAACCTCTCCAGATCCCAATAGGGACTAGAGATAGATTGACGGTTAGTACTAAGCAGGTTCGCTACTCTTGGACCAACAGTTAATCGCTTACAATTCCAAAGACATCTTAACCGAAAGACAGGGTCGCTATCTCGTATCAAAATGTGACGGATTTGTGAACTTCAAAAAAATTCTATCACTTCCGAACAGCAGATGCAATACCTTAGCAGGTTGCTAAATCAATTTTTCACTATGGGTGTGTTGTAAATTTTTCTTGTGAAAAAGAAAGGATTGTGTTTAGATTTTAATATTCTCAAAATCAAAAAAAATAGGTGACGGCAATGTTGGAAAATATGAGTGATAAATATACCATAACAAAATACTTGAACGGCCAATTTCACGATGTTGAAGATGTCGTAGTGAACGAATTCCCGTTGACGATCTATGTAAATGACATGGAGTTTGCGACCATGGTTTGTACTCCGACAAATTTTGAGGAAATGGTAGTTGGCTTTTTGGCATCCGAAGGTGTTATCCGTTTTTACAGCGATATCCATTCCATCAGCATTGACGAAAGCAGAGGATATGCTTACGTAATGCTGAAAGCAAACTTCACGACAAACCAGCAGTATTATTCCAAACGTTTTATTGGTTCATGCTGCGGAAAAAGCCGGCAGTTTTATTTTCATAATGACGCTAAAACGGCTAAGACATCAACCGCTAAAACGACAATCACAGCTTCCCAAAGCATTGCACTCATGAATGAGATGCAAGGCAGTTCCAGGGTTTTTCAGGAGACAGGAGGAGTACACAACGCTGCTCTTTGTACGCCGGAAGAGGTTATAGCAGTCCGTACAGATATAGGGCGGCATAATGCGTTAGATAAATTATTGGGATATAGCATATTAAACCGAGTTCCAGTACGAGATAAAATAATCGTCTTCAGCGGCAGGATTTCATCCGAAGTATTGTTGAAGGCTGCAAAGATTGGAGTGGGAATTGTCCTGTCAAAATCTGCACCTACTGATCTTGCAATCAAGCTGGCTAAGGATTTGAACATTACCGCAGTCGGTTTTATCCGTGGAAAATCATTCAATGTTTACTCTTGTCCAGAGAGGATAATAGATTGATTTCTGTATGCTTTTCCAGTGAGAAAAGCTGATTAATAAAATCCGAAACGTTATGTTTGTATAACTTCTACTCTTTACAACTAAGCGGTGGATTTTTTACGTGTTTTTGTTAACGAGGAGAAATAGTTAAATCTCAAATCTACATAAACCTATAATATGGCCAAGGAAGTCCGGTAACGGTTTCCTCGGCTTTTTTGTATTTTGCAACAATTTGTCGGACTAGGAAGAATCGGGAGTATCTGAAAGGATATGGCGGGAAATGGGAGGCTAAGTCAGCTGAGTGGCCGAGACCTTAATATACGCTTATATATCGTGAATTATCAGATAATTTGAATTTTGAATAAATGTTACAGAATTGTTACGATTAAAAGGTAGATATGACAGTACATAGCTGAGGGGGAATTTAAAAAAGTGAAGAAAATATTATCAATATTCGTGGTGTTCTTAACAATGGCAGGCATTCTGGCTGCATGCGGCAGTGATGAAAAGGCTTCAGGTGAAGGCGGCATGAAATTGGCGGACGAAGGCAAATTCACGTTTGCTTCATCTGGTGAATTCAAGCCATTCAGCGTGACAGATGGTGAAGGAAAGATGACCGGTTTTGACATTGATGTTGCCGAGGCGGTCGCAAAGGAGCTAGGTCTCGAGCCAAACCAGAAGAAATTTAAGTTTGCCAGTATCGTAGAAGGCGTGAAATCAGGCCGCTTCGATGCAGCTGTTGCCAGCCATACGATTAATGAGGATCGCTTGAAACATGTAAATTTCTCTACTCCATATTACTATTCTGGACCACAGATTTTTGTAAGTGCTGACAGCAATGTTGAGAAACTCGGAGATTTAGAGGGAAAAGAAATTGCTGTTTCAAAAGGTTCTACTTATGCTGATACTGCAGAAGAAGTAACAGATAATATTGTGCTTTATGACAGTGACGTAACTGCTTTAGAAGCGTTGGCCAATGGAAGGCATGACGCTGTTATAACGGACTTTATTACAGGGAAAGAAGCGATTGGGGCTGGTCTTGAAATCGCAGGCAAGGAGCTTCTTGGCCGCAGTGAACAGGGAATCGCAGTTTCAAAGGAAAATGAAGAACTGCTGAAAAAGATTAATGAGGCATTAGAAACCTTAAGAGAAAATGGAACACTGAAGGAAATCAGTGAAAAATATTTCGGTGAAGACATCACAGCTGATCCGGAGAAATAGTCCACTCGGGAGCGAATGTGCGGGATAACTGCACATTCGTTTCTGCTTAAATTGTAATTTTAATATATACATATAGCTATATAACAATAACGCTTTTCTGTTTTATCCTGCATTTTCGTATCAAACCTAAATAGTGCACAAAAAGAGCTTACAAGGGAGTTGAATGAATTTTGCCAAGTTTATCGCATGTTATAGAAGTATTCTTTGACACATATGACATTTTCATCAAAGGCATGCTGCTTACATTGCAAGTTACAGCAATTTCTATCTTTATTGCTATTTTCATAGGATTGTTTTTTGCCTTTCTAAAAATATCTGGAATTAAAATTTTGGAATGGATTGCGAATGCATATATTTATTTGGTCAGAGGAACACCATTGATCGTCCAAATTTTTATATTTTACTTTGGATTGAATGATCTGAATATCTCAGCGTTTTGGTCAGTTGGCCTTGCGCTAGCCTTCCATAATGGTGCCTATATCGCGGAAATATTCCGTGGGACGATTCAATCGATTGATAAAGGGCAAATGGAAGCGGGGCGATCGCTTGGTATGAGCACGAACCTGACGATGAGAAGGATTATCCTCCCTCAGGCATTCCGCCGTGCACTTCCTCCGCTTGGAAACCAATTTATTATCGGCCTAAAGGATTCTTCATTAGCTGCCTTCATCGGAATGTATGAATTATTTAATGTAGCCACCACAAAAGGGGCAAACGATTTTGATAATATGACATACCTGCTCATTGTGGCTGTATATTATCTATTCCTTGTTTACTTAATATCTGCATTGGTCGGACTGCTTGAGAAGAAACTTTCTGTAAGTGACTAAGGGGGAATTTATTTTGGACGTAAGAGATATGATTAACGTTAAAAAGCTAAACAAATCCTTTGGAGATCTTCATGTCCTAAAGGATGTAGACATAAATGTAAAAGAAAGTGACGTAGTCTGCTTAATCGGAGCCAGTGGTTCGGGGAAAAGCACCCTGCTCCGCTGTCTGAATTTTTTAGAGATAATAGATAATGGACAAATCATTATCGAAGGGGAAGAAATAAATGCCGATTCGCATGATTTGAACGAAGTTCGTCAGAAGATTGGCATGGTATTTCAGCATTTTAATTTATTTCCACATAAAAATGTGATTGAAAATATCATCGAGGCGCCAATCCATGTCAAAGGTGTCAGCAAGGATCAAGCAATCAAGGAAGCAAAGGAACTGCTCGACAAGGTTGGACTAGCAGATAAAGAAAAAGTCTACCCTTCCAAGCTTTCCGGCGGGCAGAAACAGCGTGTAGCCATTGCCAGAGCGCTTGCGATGAAGCCTGATATCATGCTGTTTGACGAGCCGACATCTGCCCTTGATCCGGAATTGGTAGGCGAAGTGCTGGCGACAATGAAAGAACTGGCAGAGGAAGGGATGACGATGGTGGTCGTGACGCATGAAATGGGATTTGCCCGTGAGGTCGCTGACTGGGTCATTTACATGCATGGCGGGCGGATTGTAGAAGTAGGACATCCTGATGAAATTTTTGATAATCCAGTCGAAGAGCGTACACGAGAATTTTTAAGCAGGACATATTAGGAAGTGGAACGAATGTACTTCATCGAGTCTATCAAGGGGCATCAGCATAAAAAGTGAGAAGGGAATGTCATTAGAGTTGCAACTAGGCTCGCTGATTAAAGACGGTCCGACTGGAGAAGGTAAATAAAGAGCAGCAAGAAAAATAACGATTGGCACTAATCACTTTTTAAAATAGAATGATTTTATGTAAAAGGACGCTGCCTTGTGCAGCGTTTTTTTCATGATCTTAACGTATTCAATCGAAAGCAAATGTCTTGAGCGGGAAATTACTAAAGCGACTGAGGTTGGAGAGTGAGTGTATGATTCCAAAGATTGTCACGGGCATTATCGTAAATATTCGAGGTATTTGTTAAAAATTCGAAAATATAATGGGGTGTATCTTTATTTTTATAAAGATTTACCGATAAGACTGATAAGTAAAGGAGGAAATTAGTAAATGAATTTAAGCATTTCTCAGATTAAAAAGAAAGCATTGGCATCACTGAAAGGAAAGTGGGGAATTGGTGTCCTGCTGACCTTAACAGTATTTTTGGTGACGACATTTGTACCGATGATCGCCGAAGTGATAATTAGCGGCGGGTTTACAGCTTGGATGGAACAGACTGAGCCATCTGCGTTGGGGAATTTAGTAAGTATATTTTTCTCCTTCCTGTTTATCCCATTGTCAGCGGCCAGTTACTGGTTTTACCTTGTTATTGCAAGATGGAATGACCCGAAAATTTCTCAAGTTTTCGCTGTGTATAAAGAATGGGAACTATCATTAAAAGTTGTTGGAACATCCATCCTGGTTGGGATTTTCACGATATTATGGTCATTATTATTGATTATACCTGGTATTATCAAAGGAATCGCTTATTCACAAGTTTTCTACCTATTGAGGGACAATCCCGAATACTCGGCGCTCGAGGCAATCACAGAAAGCAAAAAGAGGATGAAAGGCTACAAATGGAAGTACTTCCTGATGAACCTGAGCTTCATTGGCTGGGCATTCATCGCCATTTTCACATTGGGAATCGGTTTCTTGTGGTTAACTCCATACATTCTTACTGCCAATGCGACTTTTTACAATGAACTCATCGCACCGAGAGGCAATGAGGATGTAAAAACTGACGATTTGGCAATTTAAATTAAGCAGCTTCAGCTATTAAAATCGCTGGGGCTGTTTTTATATTGGGAAATTGTTTGGATTTTAACACCAGCGTATCCTTCATCATAATTTTTCACCTCATTAGGAAAAAATAAAGGATAATTAAGGTAAAAATCGAATGTTATTAGTTCTAGTATGTTAGAGAAATGAGGGAGATTATGAGCATTGATATGTCGACGTTATTTTTAATAGACAACAAAGAGGGTTTTACGCCTACATTAGGCCATTTGGTTTCAATGATGAATTACACTCGGGATACAACAATAAAGGCAGTGGAAGGCCTGACAGTAGAGGAACTCGATTTTCTTGTCCATGAAGAAGCAAATTCAATCGGGATGCTGCTGGGCCATATGGCTGCGGTTGAAAGAATCTATCAAATCGTCACTTTTGAAAGACGAGATCCAACGGAGGAAGAGGAGAAAGAGCTGGCTGCAGGGCTTGAACTCGGTACAAAAGGGAGAACTGCTTTCAAAGGGTTTCCGCTGGAATATTACCTTGAAGATCTCCAGGCTGCCCGCATCGACACCTATAAAAAATTTCAGGTGTTACCTGATGAATGGTTATTTGAACAGACAAACTGGTGGTGGGATCAGCCAGCGAACAACTATTTCAAATGGTTCCATGTATTTGAAGATGAGCTCAGTCATCGCGGCCAAATAAGGATGATTAAGAAGATACATAGCTTGGAACGCAAAAAACAATTAGTCAAAGATTGAACGAGGTGCCTTCGTTATTTTATAAGTTGTGGACTGGGTAACGTAACATGGATGCTTGCTAACCAAGCATCTTTTTTAATTCGCCAATTTTTTAAAAAATTGAAACTTCTTACCAGTATAATCGTATTACATAACAAGAAATAAATGTCAAAAAGGAGGACGAATAATTAGCTGTAATGAAATCGCCATACAAAAGTATTAAAAAGGGTGAGAATGATGGAGCTATTTGGCTGGCCATTAGAGACAATTTATTTTTATGGATTGGTAATTTCAGGCGTAATCACGATTCTTTATTTGTTTTTTGGTGATTTCCTTGAGGGTGTCATGGAAGGTATTCCATTTATCAATCCGACGCTGCTTTTTTCATTCGTAACGATTTTTTCTGCGGGCGGTTACTTAGGAGAAATTTTTACGCCGTTGCACAGTGGATTGATCGCAAGTTTTTCTGCAATTATTGCCCTTATTCTTGTAACTTTATTGAATGTTTTTGTGTTGATTCCATTATCCAATGCTGAAGAGTCGCTTGTTTACAAGGAAAGCGATTTAAGAGGCAGGATTGGAACCGTCATAACTGGTATACCTGTCGATGGTTATGGTGAGGTTTTGATTGAAAATGTCAGCGGCCGCATTTCAAAGCCGGCTGTCAGCTTCACGAAAAACGAAATCGCATATGGTAAAAAAGTGCTCGTCATTGATGTTGAAAATGGAGTGCTGCAAGTAAAGGTTTACGAAGAATTAGAGAATTATATATAGGAGGAGTTAGTATGGATCTAATGTTTATAGTTATTGGTTTTGTCGCTTTCCTGATCATTGCGATGATCGCAGTTTTTATCACGAAATATAAAACGGCAGGGCCTGATGAAGCCTTGATTGTGACAGGAAGCTTCCTTGGCAGCCGAAATGTCCATACCGATGAATCGAATAACAAAATCAAAATCATCAGGGGCGGTGGTACCTTCATTTTCCCTGTATTCCAGCAGTCACGTCCGTTAAGCTTGCTATCTAGCAAACTTGAAGTTACAACTCCGGAAGTGTATACAGAGCAGGGCGTTCCGGTTATGGCAGACGGAACGGCGATCATTAAAATCGGCGGATCTATCAGCGAGATTGCAACTGCTGCCGAGCAGTTCCTTGGTAAGAGTAAAGAAGATCGCGAAAATGAAGCGAAGGAAGTTTTGGAAGGTCATCTGCGTTCGATTTTAGGTTCGATGACTGTAGAAGAAATTTATAAAAACCGTGATAAATTTTCCCAGGAGGTTCAGCGTGTTGCTTCACAGGACCTCGCAAAAATGGGATTAGTGATCGTGTCTTTCACGATCAAGGATGTTCGCGATAAGAACGGCTACCTTGATTCTCTTGGTAAACCACGGATTGCCCAGGTCAAGCGCGATGCCGATATCGCAACAGCAGATGCGGAAAAAGAAACGCGCATTAAAAAGGCTGAAGCAGACAAA
The DNA here is from genome assembly GCF_023715485.1 of Mesobacillus subterraneus. Classification (GTDB taxonomy): domain Bacteria; phylum Bacillota; class Bacilli; order Bacillales; family Cytobacillaceae; genus Mesobacillus; species Mesobacillus subterraneus_B. The sequence goes on from NZ_JAMBOF010000001.1 coordinate 358,848, forward strand.
GAAGCGAAAAAAGCTGAATTTGAGCGTGCGACTGAGATTGCCGAAGCAGAAAAAATCAATGGATTGAAAATTGCAGAATTCCGCCGTGAACAGGATATCGCCAAGGCACGTGCTGACCAGGCATACGATTTGGAAACTGCACGGTCACAGCAAGAGGTTACCGAACAGGAAATGCAGGTTAAAATCATCGAACGCCAAAAGCAAATTGAGCTGGAAGAAAAAGAAATTCTGCGCCGCGAACGTCAATATGATTCAGAGGTTAAGAAAAAGGCGGATGCAGATCGATATGCAGTCGAGCAATCAGCTGCAGCAGACAAGGCGAAGCAAATGGCCGAAGCCGATGCAAATAAATACCGCATTGAAGCGATGGCACGAGCAGAAGCGGAAAAAGTCCGTATAGACGGTCTTGCGAAAGCAGAAGCAGAACGGGCCAAGGGTGAAACTGAAGCAGAAATCATCCGCCTGAAGGGTGTGGCAGAAGCGGAAGCGAAGGAAAAGATCGCCGAAGCATTCGAACAGTTTGGGCAGGCTGCAATCCTGGATATGATTTTGAAAATGCTTCCTGAATATGCGAAGCAAGTCGCAGCACCGCTTGGCAATATCGATAAGATCACTGTAGTCGATACAGGTGGGAGCGATGCAAATGGCGGGGCGAACAAGGTAACCGGCTATGCCACCAACCTGATGGCGACTCTTCAGGAATCGCTGAAAGCATCATCCGGCATCGATGTGAAAGAACTGATTGAAAACTTCTCAGGAAAAGCTAATGTAAGGCACAGTATCGATGCTTTAACAGATGAATTCCGTGACAAAAAGAGTATGGGAACAGCAAATAATGAAGAGAATTAACAAAAAACCGTCTGGATTTTGGAATCCAGGCGTTTTTTTGTGTGTGTTATGAGCGGGAAATCATTTTAATAGCGAAAATCTATTTTTAATAGCGAAATTAAAATTTTAATAGCGAAAATATGAATTTAATAGCGAAATTAGAAATTTAATAGCGAAAATGTTATTTTTATAGCGAACTGGAAATTATCGATGTTTTTTTCCAGTCTCGGGTTAAAAAAAGTCCATCAACTTATTAAAATAATTGGGCTCCTAACTAATCTGTGCCCCTAGTAAATCAAATTTTAAGATTTAATAAAGATTTAAGAATTTGTTTAGAAACAGTTTAGAAATGAAGGTTAACCTTTGCTTGTAAGATGATTTACATATTATGAGGAGGTTTGAAAATGAACATGAAAATATTGGCTGTAATCGGAATAAGCGGGACGGTCATGCTCGGCAGCGTGTATTCGATTTCGGCGAATACATCCGGTTATGATTTGTACAAGGATGCATTAAAGAAGACACATCAGTTGGAAAGCACGACGATGGAAATCAGTATGGACCTTTTGGACAACAGTAAAGAAGTTTACAGTGCAGACACTACGATTAAAACGAATCGTCTAGACAAGACGATGGCAGGAAGCAGTACTTTTTCAAATGGTGAAACGACAGGATCTTACGAAATGTATCGACAAGATGGCCAATTCCTCGTGAAAAAGGACAGGGAAAACAAAGTTTATTCAATGAAATCAGATGGCCGCGTTCATGGGTCTAAGTCAGATAGGATGGAGCTTCAGGAAGACATGGAAAAGCTGGTGGATGTCCTGACTAAAGATCTCCAGCAGAAGGTTGTTGTCAATGACAGCAAGGATGGCTCCAAGGAAGTAGTGCTTAGCCTATCCGAAACTGAGATACCGATTGCAGCTAATGTTGTGACATCAATGATGCTTAAGCATGCTGCAATGATGAACGATCGGACAGAAGATATGGATTCAAGCTTCCATGATGTAAAATTCAAACTCCCTGAACTAAAAGAAGATATTGTCATAAAGTCAGCAGAAGTCAAAGCAGCAATAAGCGCACAAGCCTTTGTAGAAGCCCAGGATGTAAAAATAATAGTGACAGGAAAAGATGAGCAGGGAAAAACACATCAAGTAAGTTTTGCTGTCAGCCTGGACGTGACAAATGTCAATAACACTAAAGTTGGACCACTTGATCTTACGAATTTAACGATCGAAGAAGTGAGCCACGGAAAATCGCGTAACTAATAAATTTGCTGCAGAAGGTGAGATGTATGGAAACAGTTCTGGAAGTCTCCGATCTTGGAAAGACGTTCAAAAATGGGCGTGGAATAAAGAAAATCAATTTCTCGATCGAAAAAGGAAATGTCTTTGGATTAATTGGGCCTAATGGTGCTGGCAAGACAACATTGATGAAGGCAATCACAGGCCAGCTTAAACCTGATAGTGGAAATGTTTTGGTTTTAGGCACGGATCTTGAAAAGGATTATAAATCTGCAATCAGGAATGTTGGGGCAAACATTGGATCCGGCGGTATATATACACATTTGTCTGCCTGGAAAAACCTGAAAATGATCCTCAGGTTTTATCCGGATCTGCCAATATCCCGAATCGATGAGGTCTTGCAGTTAGTAGGGTTAAGCCAATATAAACATGACAAGGCATCTGCTTATTCGATGGGAATGGTTCAGCGGCTCGGGTTAGCTGCCGCACTGCTTCCAAAGCCAAGGCTGATTATTCTTGATGAACCTGCAAACGGACTTGATATTGATGGGATGCTGATTTTTCGCAGCATCGTCCAACAACTGTCCGAATCGGGGGTCACTTTCCTTATATCCAGCCATCTCACCTCTGAGCTTGAAAAAATCTGCACCCATTTTGGCATCCTGATCGAGGGAGAACTTCAGTGTATTATCGAAAAAGAGTTAATTCCGGCCGGGAAATCGGTTGAAGACCTCTATATCGAAAGAATCGGAGGCGTTCATGTTGCGGGATATTGTTAGTAATACACATAATGAAATCGATAAGCTGATTGCAAAGAGAAGTGTGAAGTTTTTTTTTGTGCTTGCCTCAGTCATGCCAATCTTAATAGGATTTGCAGCAGGTCGTATTCAGTCGAATGATATGATTACCTTGCCTTCCCTAAGCGTCAGCTTTTTCATTATGAATAGTTTTCTTCTGGTCGTTCTACCTCTGTTTATATTTATGTCCAGTTCGGAACTTTTTGCTGGTGAATGGGAAAAAGGATCTTTGTTTCAAGTCAGGCCTATATCCAGAATGGAGATCTACTTATCTAAAGTCGCTGCCATTACGATACTGACATATATGCAGCTTGTGGTTGTTTGGGCTTCTGCTTTGATCACCTCAAGGGCTTTGGAAAAAGCAATCGTTTGGAACGAGGCTGGTTCAACATTCATCTCTTTGCTTGTTTCAATCGTACCGTTGGCGGCAATCGTTTCTTTAGCTGCATTCATGTCACAATGGTTTAAGAACGGCCCTGCTTCATTGGCTAGCAGCATTTTTCTGTATGGCTTGATGGCTGCATTGCCATTTGCTTTTCCAAATCTCATGCATTACTTTCCGACAGCTTATATGGACTGGTACCAGCAGTGGCTTGGAAATGTGAATGTTTTATGGCTGGTGCAATCTTTAACCTATTTGTTCTCCTTCAGTTCATTGTTTTTGACTGCCGGCTATTATATGTTTAAAACAAAGGAACTATAACGAAGGTGTTTATATGTCTATTAAATATCGATTGATTCTATCCTATCTTGCCATGGTCTTGGTGCCTCTGATCCTGTTCATTCTTGCAGGCTTGCTCTTGATGTTTATCTTTCTTGGGGACATCCGCGAAGTTAGTGATCTGATGCCGGAAAGCCATGATTATAAGAACACTGTGAGTGAGGATACAAAGCTGTTTGGCGAACTGAAGGAAAAATCCTTTGTTGATCCAGATGGCTTGGCCAATGTGGAATATTTATCAGCCCTTTCAGCCAAGTTGGATGAAGAAGGTATATTCATTGTCCTAAGGCAAGGACAGGAAATAATCTTTGCATCCGAAGAAACTGCCCACTTGTCTGCAGCGCAGCTCCCTGACTATGGAGCAGCCACATCATCGCGTAATATTGAGAAAATCGGCAATGAAACATATTCCCTCATGCAGCATGATTTTTATATTCCTGAAAAAGGGAGCGCTTCATTATTTTTGATAAAGGACGCCAGCCCATTAACCAGGCTGATGCGCACATTTTACCCACTTCTATTTGTCATTCTTGTATTGATCCTCGTGGTTACGAACGGATTGTTAACCTATTATGTTTCCAGGAGCATAATCAAGCCAATTGAGCATCTGAAAGAAGCGGCTCAAAAAATCAAGGAGGGAAATCTTGACCATACAATTAAAGTAGATGGAAAAGATGAACTCGCACAGTTGAGCAACGATTTTGAAGCGATGAGAAAGCAGCTGAAGGAATCAGCAGAGGTAAAGGCCCGATATGAAAAGAATCGCAAAGAATTGATTGCTCATATCTCTCATGATCTGAAAACGCCAATCACATCCATTAAGGGATATGTAGAAGGTATCCGCGATGGAGTCACAAATTCTCCTGAGAAACTGGAACGCTATCTCCAAACAATCTACCAGAAATCAATAGATATGGATCTTCTGATAAATGAATTATTTCTTTACTCAAAACTTGATTTGAAAAAACTGCCTTTTGATTTTGAGGAAGTTGATCTTAAGGATTATATGATAGATTATCTTGAGGAACTGGCATTTGATCTTGAAAAAAGGAATGTGAATCTGGCTTTTAATTACGATGGATCTGGCTGTTATCCGGTGAGTGTCGACCGGGAAAAATTGAAAAGAGTGTTTTCAAACATTATCGATAACAGCCTGAAATACATGGATAAGAAGAATGGAGAAATTACCATTTCTCTTTATCAAAACCAAAGTGAAGTCATCCTTGAACTAGCTGATAATGGTCCTGGTATCAGTAATGAGTCACTCCCGTTTATCTTCCACCAATTTTACCGGGAAGAGGGATCTCGTAATAAAGAAACAGGGGGCAGCGGCCTTGGGCTGTCCATCGCTGGCATGATCATTGAAGAACATGGAGGCACAATCGAGGCAGAAAGCAGTTTAGGGATCGGGACTAAAATCATTATTTCTTTGGCAAAGCAGGTGGACTCATGAAAAGAATCCTTATAGTTGAAGATGAAAAGAGCATAGCTGAACTTGAACGGGATTATTTAGAAATCAATGGCTTCACTGCAGATATAGCTTATGCTGGAGATGAAGGACTGCGGCTGGCATTGTCCGGAGAGTATGATTTTATATTGCTCGATGTGATGCTTCCCAATATTGATGGTTTTGAAGTTTGCAAAACGATAAGGAAAACCAAGGATGTCCCTATCATGCTTGTAAGTGCCAAAAAAGAAGATATTGATAAAATCAGGGCATTTGGTTTGGGGGCCGACGATTATGTTGTCAAACCTTTTAGTCCTAATGAATTGATTGCGAGGATTAAAGCCCATCTAGCCAGGTATGAAAGGCTGATGGCAAAGCACCGCGAACCGGAAAATAGCGAAATCTTTATCCGCGGACTGCATATTGACCGCTCTGACAGAAGGGTTTTCGTAAACAATAAGGAAACTATTTTTACGACTAAGGAATTTGATGTGTTGGCATTCCTGGCGAGCAATCCTAACCAGGTTTTCAGCAAAGATCACCTTTTCGAACGGATTTGGGGCTATGACAGCATGGGAGAAATCTCCACTGTCACAGTGCACATCCGAAAAATCAGAGAAAAAATCGAGACAAATCCGTCAAATCCAGAATACATTGAAACCATTTGGGGAGCGGGTTATCGCTTAAAAGCATAAAGATGGATGGAAACTGTTAGTGACACATGCACATATTCCAAGCATTTCATTTTTATAGCGAAAATGAGAATTTTATAGCGGATTTTTCACTTTTATAGCGAAAAATAAATTTTTATAGCGAAATTTTTACTTTTATAGCGAAATGGAAATTTTAACGAATTTTTTCCAATTTGAATAAAAGTTTTTAAAAAGTGTCTGAGCTCGTAATAGAGCTCAGCACCATTTTTCAATCTATCTATTCTCTCACCTCAGGTTTCAGCCAATCCTGGAAATATCCTTTTGCTTGAGGGTGGCCTGCTTTTTCAAATAGTTCGACCAGATCGTGTCCTGAGGCGTTCCTATTCGTGTGCACTTTGATGTAATCCTTCAAAGCTTTGCGAACTTTTCCTGCCTTCACAAGATAATCCAGTTCCAAGTACATATTAGAGCCATGTAAACTCATCATGAGAGTATAATCATTTATATTTTTAAATTCATTCAATGGGCTGCTTAAAAACTGGCTTTCTGTTTGAATTCTTGCTATTTCTTGTTGCTGCTTTATTTGTTCTTCTGCAGAACCTCGAGCTGTGTAGCCTTTTTCTCCCATATAAGTTTGCAAGGAGTAGCTAACGAGACTTTCATTCACCCATGGTTCCTTATATCCCTGGCTTCCAATCATTCCTGACAGCCACTGGCGGATTACGCCATCTGTCATGCTAAGAGAGCCAAAGTCATTATCAGTAAAGTTATAACCAGGTGAGAAAATCATACCCTGGTAAGCCATCTGTGGATTTCCTTCAGCTGTCCGGATAATATCCAGTTCCTTATAAGGTAAGGAAGCATCAAAGAGATCGGTAAAGAATTGAATAGATTGAGCGGCCCCCATAGCATTACTGTGTGCTTTCATCTGCTTATCAGTAGTGGGCCGGTACCAAACGTTTACAGCCGTTTCGTCAGGAGTCATGAACTTTTCCATTTGATAATACTGTTTATCCAGCAGGACAAGGGCAAAATCACGGACGTTTTCCACCTTAGCATTGTATTTGATTGTTTCCCCCTGAGCCTCTTTAGTGGCTATAGCCTCCTCTGCATTCGATAGGATTTCGAACTTAGAAGCAGCATTTATGGTAACGTCGTAGTTTGCTGTTTCGCTATAGAATGGGAAGCCAATCGGTGAATAAGGATCCAGGTTCCATCCGTTTTTATCAAACACAGCCTGTTTCGGCAGGAAGTTCCCAAGCCATACTGCTGCATAATCGTAGCTTGCATTACTGTAATTCGCAGGGAGCTGGAAATTGAACTTAAGATCAATTTCAGCGGCTGCCTCGTCCGCCCAATTCTTCATTTGTATCTCTAAAATAGTTCCATCCACTTTGAAATCAGCTTTCTCATTATTTACTTTGATTTCCTGGATATCGATCCAGCCCGGTACCGGTGAAGGTCCTCTGACTAATTCCCATTCAGGTCCATCAATTGGTTCCTTAAACTGGTTAGGATACAGATGGAAGTAGATTTTTTCCTGATCTGCGCCAGTTGTATTGGTTGTTGTAACGTGAAGGCTGCCTTTTAATGAAGCATCAGCATCCTGATAAGTCAGGTTGGCTTTATAAATGACAGGCACATGCTCCTTGTTTGTAAAACTGGTGCTAAATAAGTCTTTAATCTCTTTCGATTCTGAGGATACCTCTACACTTTTTTCTTTAGAATTTGCTTTTTCATTCTCGCGATATTCCGCATAGGAAAATACACCTGCCCATAATACGAAAGACGCCGTCAATAAAGTAGTTAAAACCGGCTTACTGTTATATGAGAAATATTCTGCAGCATTCACGACAACTCTTTCAGCACTGCGATAAATGCTATAGCGAGCCAAATAACCTCGTACCGTCATGAGCTTTTCGCGGATCAAGTCACTTATATAAATATTTTTTTCATAGTCCACTGCTGGCTGCTCTTGCAGACCCAATAATACAAAACTCCTTGAGAGGCTTGTTTCTTTGGCAGCATGGACTTCAGCAGTCTTAACCCTGTGTTTAACAGGCACGACTCCAGCAATATGGTCCTCAACCTCTTTCTTCATCCAATTCACTATGATTGCAATGAAGGCAATGATCAGGATTGGGCTGTAAGCCATCCATGGTGCCCGTCTGATCAGCCAAAAGTTTTGGCCAGCCATACCAGCAAGTTCATTAGTAATGCTCCTGTATATTAACCTTGGGTCATCAGTCAGCGGAGTAGGATGGGGACCGCCTAAATATAATGAAAAGATTCCCAGGAACGTCAGCACCTGCAGCACCGATAAAATCTGCTGAGTAGTCAATAAAAGTAAATGAGATTTAATATTCGGCCATACATGCTTCACCAAAGTATGAAATTTACTTGCACCCATCAGTGATGAACTAAGTACATATGGCTGTTTCTGTATTTCTTCTATCATATTGAGGGTGAAGTAATAGACGCCAGGGAGACCAATCAACAACAAAACAAGAACTTGATACTCTAGAATGACCTTTGCAGAAATCCCTAAGGGAATAGCTGCTATCTGGATAATTAAAATGATTCCTACAAGCAATGGCGGAATGTATATGAATGGCCAAAAGAAGGCGCGGAAATATCGCTTAATGCCTGGAAACCATAATATCGTCACCAGCGCCAGCATTGCACCGGCTAAAAGGCGAGCAAGGGTAATTCCAAATACCGCCCCGAGGGTGTATTTAACCCCTGCAAGCACCAGGTTCACCATACTCCGCGCACCCATATCTGTCCCAAGCGGGAAGGTTAAGGAAGGCGGAGCGGGCGGAGCGGCGACAAATTTCCCATCTTCATCAAAAATCAAAGGTTCGTTGCTCTCCGGCATAGGCTCCGTGAAGGCACTGATCAGGAACAATAGAATAATGATCGTTGAACCGACTTTGATGTTCCGGTATTTAAGGTTATTGAGATATTGAAGCAAAGCTACGAATCTTTGAAATAAATATTTAGCTAGGATGGGCAAGCGTGTTTTGATTTTTTGATAATTCAGCTCTCTAGTTTCCCTTACTAGCCACGTAATGCCAGTTTTTATATTTTTATAATTGATATACCTAAAAAAAGTGACAATTAGTGCGAGTGCATTTGCGAAAATATTCCTTACCCTTTTCATATATCCATCCCCCGAGCGTTTCCGGTTTTTTTACCGAAAAAAGTGACTAATCTCTCTATAAGGATTACTGGCAGCATAAAGACCCCGACATAAAAGAAAATCTTTACTGGAGATGCACCCTGTGTCATCAATAAATCATAAAGCTCCTTTATATAGCCATCGAGGACAAACATGTGTTCAACAAGCACCAGGTTTGTCAAAACCAAGAAGATGATGGTTTTGAAGTGGATGGAAACAACCGGCACAATGTTTAGGGTTAAATGGATAAAAAGAAGCCGTATCTTAGATAACCCTTTTGCCTGACCTAACAGAATGTAATGTTTTTCAAATTCCTCTTCCATTACTTTAATCAGGAATTGCGCAAAAAACAGTGATGGAAGGAGGGAGTTTATAATCATCGGGAAAACCAGCGGTTCTTTACCGGCCAACCCATACATCGTAACGAGACGGATATTGAATTCTCTGTAAAGAGTGAAAAGGAACATCTGCATCATAAAAATAATGAGTAAATCAGGTAGTCCTTCAAAAAAATTCAGGACATGTTTAACCTTTGAGCGTTGTTTGTAAGGGAAATTCATAAATAAATAGGCTAGAAAACATCCTATGAAAATAGTGAAAGCCAAACTTACAAAAATGATTTCAAGCGAGTATGTATACCGCTCAATGACGGTTTCTTGATTCCAGCTTTCGAAAAATTGCCAGCTAGCAGGTTCGAAAAATTGTGTTGCTGTCGCTGCCATAGCTTTAAAAAAGGCAGACAGCTTAAAGCCGAGATGGTCACCTTCCGGCACCCGATAAGCGAAAAACCTGGGAAACGAAATGAAAAATAACAGACCTGCTATTGAGGTCAAAAGTAAAAATGGATAATGAATGATCTTTTTCATAAGCTCTCCTTTGGAAAAAAATTCTTTATTTAAGTTTTGACGTAGTAAGATTATGTAAGGTTGCATAAGTTTAGAAATATTTTTTAATAATTTTGTGATAATTGCAAAAATAATGTAATATAAATTATAATAAACCGACTGGGTAGTTTATTTAAAAAGAACAAGGGGGAAGGCAGATGGAACAGAAGGTAATGAACCAATCAATCATTTTTGCGCTTGAAAAATTTACAGAACTAGATGAAAAAATCTCGCATTTTAATAGTATTTTAGGTTTGCTGAGCTGGGACCAAAAAGTTATTGCTCCTAAAAAAGGACGGTCGATTTTTGCGAATGCAAATGGCACACTTAGAACGGAAGCGTTCAAACTTACAGTTTCTGAGGAAATGGGGGAGGTGCTCAGCACTCTCTCTGCCCCGGAAGCTGAGGAATATCTAGATGAAGCGGCAAAGGCTAAGGTTCGTGAACGTCTTAAATCTTATAATCGTTCAAAGAGTATTCCAGCTGAAATGATCAAAGATTTTTCCGTGCTTACGTCAAAGGCGAACGATGCCTGGGAAGAGGCAAGGGAGAACAATGACTTTGAAAAATATCTTCCCTATCTAGAGAAAATCGTAGAGTTTAAGCGGAAAGCTGTTGAAATTTATGGTTATGAAAACCATCCCTATGATGCTCTGCTGGATGAATTTGAGCCAGGACTGACAGTTGAAAAGTTAGATCCATTGTTTGTTAAATTAAGAGAATCAAGTGCGGATTTGCTTAAGAGAATTCAGAACTCAACCTGCAAACCTCTTGCGGAAATTTTTGAACAGCCATACTCGGTGGAGAAACAAAAGGAATTTAACCGTCATATCCTACCGCTTATTGGTTTCGATTTGGAAGCAGGAAGGCTGGATGAAACAGTCCATCCTTTCGCGCAGACCGTGAACACGGGTGACGTCAGGATTACGACCAGGTATCTCGAGAATAATGTTCGTTCTGCCATTTTTGGAACAATCCATGAGGCAGGACATGGGATATATGAACAAAATATCAATCCTGAGTTTGAAGGAACTGTACTCCAGGAAGGAGCTTCTTTTGGAATCCATGAATCACAATCACGATTCCTGGAAAATATGGTTGGCCGCTCCGAGCAGTTCTGGAAATACTTTTATCCAAAGCTTCAGGAGCATTTTCCTGATCAGCTGGGAAATGTAGCGCTGGATGATTTTTACCGAGCCATCAATTCGGTACAGCCATCTTTCATCAGGGTCGAAGCGGATGAGCTGACATATAACCTCCATATCATGGTGCGTTATGAGATTGAAAAAGCATTGATTGCAGGGGAAATTGAAGCAAAGGATCTGCCGGGAATATGGAACGAAAAAATGAAGGAATATCTTGGGGTAACTCCAGCCAGCGACAGCGAAGGAGTCCTGCAGGATATTCACTGGTCTTTCGGAGGCCTTGGCTACTTCCCATCTTATTCCCTGGGCAATCTTTATGCTGCTCAAATCCTGAATAAGGTACAGAGGGATCTTCCTGATTTCCACGAAAGTATTGAAGAAGGAAATTTCAGTGTGATCCAGCAATGGCTTAAGTTGAATATTCATCAATATGGCATGCTTTATACGCCTAATGAGTTGATCGTCAAGGCTACCGGTGAAGAACTGAATGCAGATTATCTTGTTCAATATCTTGAAGAGAAGTACAGCAAGGTATACAAGCTCTAATTGTGCAGAAATCAACTCAGAAAAAGAGGTAGTATAAATGACACCGATTGTTTCGGAGGAATATAAAGAAAAGAAGCGTCAGGAAATATTGCAGAGCGCACATGCTTGTTTTGCAAAAAAAGGCTTTGAGGCTTCGACAGTGGATGAAATAGTCACTCATTCAGGACTAAGCAAAGGGGCAATCTATAATTACTTCAAGAGCAAGGATGAAATATACTTAGCCCTCATGGAAGGCCAGACAAATGAGTCCGGAAAGACGTTCACGAAGGCGATTGACGAACGTGAGACGGCTTTGGACAAATTGAATTACCTGATAGAAGCTTACTTGCTTAATGATCCAAATGATGAAGAGAACAAGGATCATGCGTTGGTTCATTTCGAGTTCAGGCTTTACTCTACCCGCAAACCTGAATTGAAAAAAGCACTTACTGAACGCTATAAGAGCTTCTTTGTCACACTGCTGGCAGGAATCATCCAGGAAGGGCAAACTACAGGTGAATTCAAAAAAGGAATCGATCCGGACATGTACGCTGATATTTTCTGGGCAATGGTAAATGGGGTTACCTTACAGGCAGCAATACTAGAAAATTATCGCTATAAAGATATACTAAAAGAAATGCAATCCATGTTCGTTGAAAACTTAATGGTTTAAAAAATAAAACCAGTGAGATCGTCTCACTGGTTTTTACTATTTTAAATCAAGGAAATTCTGTTTGTAGATTGCTTTTTCCTTTAATAGCTTCTTCAATTGTGGCTTATTCTTTCTTGCAGACAAAATATACAGGAAATCTCCGGCCATGATGAGAGTATTTCCAGTGGGGGCAATAAGTTTTCCTTTTCGAATGATAGCATTGACTAGCGAGCCTTCCGGAAATGGAATATCGGTCAATGTTTTTCCGACAATTGCGCTGTCGCTTTCCATTTCATATTCTATCATTTCAGCATCCGCTTTGCCTAATGAAATCAATTCCAGCGACTGCATAGGAGTCGTTTTCTTTGGACCATTCAATCCCAGCTTGTCTGCTAAATATGGAATTGTTGATCCCTGAATCAATGCACTCGTCAACACAACGAAAAATACGACATTGAAAATTTGATGGCTGCCTTCGACTCCTGCCAGTAAGGGAAAAGTAGCAAGAACGATTGGAACTGCGCCCTTTAAGCCTGCCCAGGAGAGGAAAATGCGCTCTTTTTGGGTATACTTCATATTTACCGTGGACAGGTAAACAGCCACCGGCCTTGCAACGAGCATAAGGATTAGTGATATTAATATACCCTGTATTAATATTGCAGGTTTGAAAAGATCTGAGGGAAATACAAGTAGTCCAAGGATGACAAACATGAGAATTTGCATCATCCATGCGAACCCTTCAGAAAAACGAAAGATGGAATGTCGGTAGGCAATTTCCGCATTTCCAATCATTATAGCTGCAATATATACCGCCAAGAGGCCGCTGCCGTTAAAGAACGCGGTGAGGCCATAAGTCAGCAAGGCAAAGGCTGTAGCAAAAACCGGGTATAGTCCGCTCGAATCAAGGTTAATGGTATTAAGTGATTTAACGGCTATTTTTCCAAAAATAAAACCAAGAACTAAGCCAACTCCCATTTGTAAGAAGAAATCCCCAACCAATGTAATGATACTAGTATCAGGTATCGTGATGAGCTCAATCATTGCCACAGTTAAGAAAACAGCCATCGGGTCATTTGAGCCTGACTCTGCTTCAAGTGTTGAACCTAGTTTAGGAGAAATATTGTGCCCTTTCAGTACTGCAAAAACGGCTGCAGCATCAGTAGAACCAACAATCGCACCAAATAAAACCGATTCCAGCCAATCGAGCCCTAGTATCATTTTTGCAGCAACAGCCACAATACCCGAGGTAAGTAAAACACCAACAGTCGCCAATGATAATGAGGGGACGATTACTGGCCTGACGTCATTCCAATTAGTTTGCAGACCACCTTCGAACAATATAATGACGAGGGCTATTACACCGATCATTTGTGTCAAGGCTGCATTGTCAAAATAGATGATTCCCAGGACATCACTGCCCATTACCATCCCAACTAAAATAAATAAAATAAGCGAGGGAACGCCAAGCTTAGTCGAAAACCTTGTCGTCAGTACCCCGACGATAAACAAAAGCGCTAATATGAGAATGAATGAATCAGTGCTTAAAATAGTTTCAGGCAATAAAAACTCCTCCTTATAAATCTATATTTAACTTGATCTGTTCTGAGTGATGATTCACGCCAATGAAATGAATCGTTTCCGAAGGAGAGGCATGCTGCAGACGTTTTTGGATGAGTGAAATTGCAACACCTTGATAATAGGCATGGTAACCAAATGTTTTCCTCAGGGTGGTCATTCCTACAGGATCTTCGATACCGGCATCTTTTGCAGCATCGTTAATAATCCGGTAAGCTTGCTGACGTGAAATGGGTTGATCTGTCTTTCGCGACCTAAAAAGATAGTCTGTATCAATCATTGAATTATGATTAATATAATTTTTTAAGTTTTGCCTTAATGTGGCATTGAGATATACTGGAGGATTGTTGTAGTGGGGGAGTGAAAGAAATTCTACTATTTCTCCATCTTTACTGCTGACTTCATGAACCTTTAGATGGAGCAGTTCCTGAAGCTTTATGCCAGTATTGATTCCGAGCAAAAATAAACAATAATCTCTTGTTGAGTGAGCCTCTAAAAAAGCCTTCATATGATTTATATGCTTTCTGCTTTTAATAGCACCAACTGTTTTCATAAACTGCACCTCCTTATGTAACTTAATTATATCTTATATTAACTTGTGTAACATAAAGATGTGCTTGAAAAAGACGGGTTTTGCTTAGCATTAGTCCAATGGTATAATGAGCAGTATTGAAAAAATTATTAACAAGCTGGAGGCTCTATGCTGACTTTTGAAGAGAAACTTGCAATTATTGAATCATTTCCTGAGCTTGAACGGAAAAATGTATCTTTAGGACGTGTCAACTTCCATTTCGAGAACAGTATCTATGATAAGAAAAATGTTGTATATCATCTGCACCAAAATGGAAACGGATTTGTTTATGCGGAATTTTTAAGCGGGTATGACCTCGATTCGAAGGGCATGGTAAACATTCGTGATTTTTCTGCAGAAGAACTAAGAACAATCCTTAAACAATCCATTGATTCACTTTCTCCCAACACGACTCTCGAATCGGCAATCATAGAGGATCATGAAGAAGAACGCTGGGTTAATTCCGACAATCATACGTTGATCCTCATTAATGAAGATGAAATGTGGAATGTGTATGCCGGATTGAATTTGGATGGAACATTCATGTCTTATAGTGAAGCTAAACAATATTTAGAAGAAGAAGGGTTCAGGAAGAGATAAGAAAAAGGATGCCACCGCGGCATCCTTTTCTTTTGATTCATACTTAGCGATATGGACTAAGCACTAATGCATTTATTTAAGCTTGAAGTTTCCTGTAATCTTCTCTAATTCCAGAGCGGTTTGCTGGAGAATTTTCGTTGTTGCATTTACATTTTCAGCGGTTTTTAATTGCTCCTGTGTTGACTGGTCTGTATGGCTGGTGCCAGCAGCAATCTGCTGGGAAGCCTGGGAAACCGTGTCGAGGGAGTTAGTTATTTGTTCGATCGCAATGACCTGCTGCTCAATTGCAGAGGCGATATTATTGGAATTATCCTCGATTTCCAATGTTGTTTCATAAATTTCATGAAGGGTGTTCTTAGCATTAATTGACAAGTCCTTATTGTATTGCACGGCCTCTCTCGTCTTTGTGATGTAGTTTACTGCATCACGGGTGTTTTGGACGTTTTCGTTCACGATTGTAATGATTGTTGAAGCAGATTTGGCGCTTTCTTCAGCCAATTTCCTGACTTCATTCGCGACGACTGCGAAGCCTTTTCCATGGTCCCCAGCTCTTGCCGCTTCAATGGCAGCATTTAATGCTAAAAGATTTGTCTGATCCGAAATCGTATTGATGATCTTGACGAATTGCGTGATTTTATCGGATTGTTTTTCAAGCATGACGATGATGTCAGCAAGCTGGTTTGTATTGTCTTCCACCGCTTCTAGGCCTTCGAGCATTTCATCGATTCTAACTGTTCCTTCCTTGGAGGTTTCAGTTGAATTTTTCGCAATGTAGCTAGCCTGTTGGGCGGAGGCATTAATTTCTTCGATTCCCGCGTTGATTTCCTCTAATGTTGCCTGCATTTCTTCAATGTTTGCATTCTGTTCCTGCGTGCTGGCTGCAGCTTGTTGGTTGGCCGCTGTCAGCTCCCTGATTGCATCGACAGAGCTAGATGCTACCCTGGATAAGGCAACTGTTTCACTCGTCACTTCTTTGGAACTTGTTTGCACCTGAGATACCAAATTCCTAAGAGAAGCAGTCATTGTATTGATGCTTTCCGCCAATTCACCGACCTCGTCCTTTGATTTTACGGCAATGTCGCTTTGGGATAGATCGCCCTTTGCGATGTTTGCTGTCAAATCCTTGATTCTATTAAGCGGCCTGATTAACATAGAAACAAAAAAGAACATGGCAATGCTTGATAAGGCAAGGATAATCAATGCCAGAACCCAAATGCCTGCAACTTCTGCATTAATTTTTTTATTGACTTGAGAAACATCAAAGTCGAC
Source organism: Mesobacillus subterraneus (assembly GCF_023715485.1). Lineage (GTDB taxonomy): Bacteria > Bacillota > Bacilli > Bacillales > Cytobacillaceae > Mesobacillus > Mesobacillus subterraneus_B. The sequence continues at coordinate 374,940 of NZ_JAMBOF010000001.1, forward strand.
ACCGTAAAGAGCAATAACTTTCCCGCTCATATTCGGGATTGGCGCAAATCCGGTAATTCTTTCACCGCTTTCCGATTTGTATACTTCGGTCGTTACTCGTTTGTTCTCTTTTATAGCCTGTTTTGCAGCGCTGTCAAATATCTTCCCGCCAGAGAATTTAGCGCCGTAGGTGATATCCTCTGACATCATCGAAGAGCTCATAGTTGGAAGGGTTAATTGATCCCCGTCAAGCGTTACCAGATAAACCGTATGTATTAATGGATTGTCTTTTAAAATCTTGTCCATTTGTTTCTGCATCGTTATAACACCAGGGTTATTAACTGAAGGATTGCTAATGATTGTTTGGGCTTTTCCAGGAGTTACCTGGTCTGATAACAAGCTTGAAATCGTGTTCAGTTCAGCTTCCATTGATTCGATATTACTCGTTTTAATCGTATACTGCGCATACACCGTTGTGACCAGTGCGAGGATTAGCATCGAAATGATACTTAAAGAAACGACTTTTAATTTTAAGCTCATATTTCTTTTCGTTTGTTTTTTGTTAGGATTCATCTTTTTCACTGCTTTTGCAGCAGTGTTTTTTTTCTTAAAAAGCAATTTGTCCACTCCCTCTGTTTTTCTTAGGCGAAAAAAGTTTTTCTTTGGAACTATTAAGGTGATATAGTAACCGTTTTTTTAGCTTGAATTTGAATTATTTGGCCACTAAAAACACGATATTCTTCCTGGAATTCCAAATCGAGCTTGACTCCGCTCAGAGTAATCAAGATATTAACTTTATATTTATTTATATTTTCGGCTATTTTTAAGAATTGTTAAGGAAAAATACCATATAGTTTATTTTCATTGACAGAATCCCTGGGCATAGTTATATTATAGGTAATTAAATATTCTCTTTTTAAAGGGGAGTAGCTGCTACAATAAAGTCGTCATTACGAGATACTATCTCCGGCTTTATTGGCAACATTGACGTTGTTAGCAAGACCTTTACTATTTTGGTAAAGGTCTTTTTCTATGCAATTTTAGGCCTTTACCGTTATGGTAAGGGCCTTTTCTTTTGAGCAAGAGAATATTTAAACAAAATTTTTCACGAAACAGGAGGCTATTAAATGGATATTTCATTAGTGCTTGAGTACAGCTGGGTGCTGATTGTGCTCGTTGTAATGGAAGGGCTGCTTGCTGCAGATAATGCACTAGTTCTTGCAATTATGGTAAAACATCTGCCTGAAGAAAAGAGGAAAAAGGCTTTATTTTATGGATTGGCTGGGGCATTTGTGTTCCGCTTTTTATCGCTGTTCGTCATTTCATTTCTTGTAGATGTTTGGCAGGTGCAGGCAATCGGAGCATTATACCTGCTGTTCATGGCGGTGAACCATATTATCAGAAAGATTGCCATAAAGGATAAAGAGGAGTCGGAGGAGAAGCCTGGGAATCAGAAAGCAAACAAGAGCGGTTTCTGGATGACTGTGTTTAAAGTGGAAGTCGCAGACATTGCGTTTGCAGTCGATTCGATTCTTGCGGCAGTGGCGCTTGCCGTCGTGCTTCCAGAAACGCCGCTTCCGGACATTGGAGGGATGGATGGCGGACAGTTTCTCGTCATATTCGCAGGCGGGATGATTGGCTTGATCATTATGCGCTTTGCTGCCAATATGTTTGTTACCCTGCTTGAAAAAAGGCCGGGACTGGAAATTGCAGCATTCGGCATAGTCGGCTGGGTTGGTGTGAAACTGGCGGTAATAACGTTAGCCCACCCATCTCTTGGTATTTTAAGTTCGGAATTTGCCCATTCAACAGGTTGGAAGCTGACATTTTATGCAGTGCTAGTGGGGATTGCAGCTGCTGGCTGGTTCCTTTCAAAAGAAAAGACCCCCGAGAGTGCCAGAAAGGCGTCCTAATTCGATCATAAAATGTGATTCCCTGAAATACGGCTCACGCCTTTTTATGGACAAGCTGTATTTAGGGGAATCTTTTATTTTCTCCTCCCATATTCCTTACTCTCAATATCACTTAACTTATTTCGCAAATTGTATTTAGAAATGATTTTCCCCAATTATGCGTTAGTTGTATCTTATAGGGGTATAATTTAAAAAAATAAGATTTTCTCAACGGGATCTATATTTACTTCATGAACTTATTTCTTGTTATAGGAGGTGTCTGCCTTACCAATGTAAGGCTTGCCCATTGATTATTACTAATTTGCTTTTGGTGGCGTTATTGATTGCATTAACCGGTTTTTTCGTGGCTACAGAATTTGCTATTGTTAAAGTAAGAACTTCGAGAATTGACCAGCTTGTCACTGAAGGGGAAAAAGGCGCAAAAGCTGCCAAGCACGTTATAACCCATCTTGATGAGTACCTTTCCGCATGCCAGTTAGGAATCACGATTACAGCATTAGGACTTGGCTGGCTAGGTGAACCTACAGTGGAAGCGATGCTGCATCCACTTTTTGAAGCATGGGATCTTAATCCTTCGTTATCGCATATTCTATCATTTGGAATTGCCTTTGCATCAGTTACTTTTTTACATGTTGTAGTCGGTGAGCTGGCTCCTAAAACGGTTGCAATCCAAAAGGCTGAAGCGATCACATTGGCTTTTGCAAAACCTATCATCTTGTTTTATAAAATCATGTATCCATTTATCTGGGTGTTAAATGGTTCTGCGCGTCTGTTAGTTGGATTGTTTGGACTCAAACCTGCTTCAGAACATGATTTAGCCCACTCTGAAGAAGAATTGCGTATCCTTTTGTCAGAGAGTTACGAAAGTGGAGAAATCAATCAGAATGAATTGAAATATGTGAACAATATCTTTGAATTTGATGAGCGCATTGCGAAGGAAATCATGGTCCCAAGGACTGAAATAGTCACTTTGGATATTACAGATACCATTGATACAATTATCGATGTCATCCAGCAGGAAAAGTATACCCGCTATCCTGTTATTGACGGTGAAAAAGACAATGTGCTTGGCATGATCAACATCAAGGAAATTCTTACGGCAAAATTGACGCAGAAGGATCTTCATAAGGAGTCGATATTGACTTCGTTTGTTAAGCCGGTCATTCGTGTCATAGAAACAATACCGATTCATGACCTTTTGGTAAAAATGCAAAAAGACCGTATCCATATGGCAATATTGATCGATGAATATGGCGGTACGTCCGGTCTTGTGACAGTTGAGGATATCCTGGAAGAAATCGTCGGTGATATACGGGATGAATTCGATGCCGACGAAATTGCTGAAATCAGGAAAGTGAAAGAAGGCCACTACTTGTTCAGTTCAAGGGTATTGATTGATGAGGTAAATGACATCCTGGGTATTAATCTGTCAGAAGAAGAGGTCGATACAATTGGCGGCTGGTTCATGACCAAGAACCTCGACGCGAAAATAGGAGATGAAATCGAGGAAGAGGGCTATCTTTTCAAGATTATCGAGATTGACGAATACCATATTGCATATTTAGAAGTAACAAAAATAGAAAAAGAATAATAACGTATTACAGCAAAAAAGCCGGGAAAAATCCGGCTTTTTTTGTTTGCTAAAAATCCCACGATAATAACCCATGCTCCTGATTCATTTTCGACTTACAAAAAAACAGTGGCTAATATTGGCAAGTCCAAAACATGTTTCAATTTGTCTCGGGACTGGGTATTACCACATTACCGGGGCAACCGGATGAATCGTAAAAATGAAATGGAGGAATTACACATGACTAAAAAAGTAGTTGGAGTATATGATAATCAAACAGAATTGATCGAAGCAATTGAAGAGTATAAAAATAAAGGGTATGCTGTCCAGGATTTTTCAATCATCGGCGATACTACAGAACTATCTTCTGCATTAGAAAGCAGGACAGGCGTGACAACTGAAAACCTCGGAACAGATTATGATGATCATAAAGAGGGAGGCTTCTGGCAGAGCCTGATGACTGCGTTCGATGCAGACAGAAACCTTGGCGGCAATGAGCCTTCTATTTCAGACCGTTTAGTCGGCCTTGGCTTAACAGACGATGCAGCAAGTGAATATGAGGAAGATGTACGAGCTGGACGCATTATCCTTCTGGCTGAAACAACAGCATCTGGTTTAAACGTAGAGGATACAGGCTATGTTGCTGATACATCAGTGACTGACACTGGAGTGACAGGTGAATATGGTACTGACAACAGAGCATATGATACTGATCGCTATGATACAGAAGAGAGAACATTGAAACTAAGAGAAGAACAGCTCGATGTTTCAAAAGAACGAGTTCAGGCTGGTGAAGTAGAAGTACACAAGGAAGTTGTAGAAGAACAGCAAAGAGTAAATATCCCGGTTACTCGCGAAGAAGTTTACGTTGAGAGACGTGAAGTGAACGAAGCGGCAACGGATGTAGATTCCACTCTCGAAGACGGAGAAACAATCCGTGTTCCAATCATGGAAGAAAAAGTAGAGGTCACTAAGAAGCCAGTTGTTACGGAAGAATTAGTGATCGGCAAGCGCGAAGTAACTGACACTGAACAAGTAGTTGAAAGTGTTAAGCGTGAGGAAGCTCACCTTGAAACAGACAATGACCGTTTAGTGAATGAAACTGACGTTGACCGAGACCGTGACTTTGATCGCGATGGGTTTAAGGACCTTGACCGTGATGGTTATAAGGGCAGATAAAAAATCACATATAAAATAAGAAAAGACGCCCCGAAAGGCGTCTTTTCTGCGTATTGAGGCGACTGACTGCACGCCACATCGTGCATTTCCATAAGGAGTGTCTGTCGGCTTACACAATTCAGCTCATCGCTCAACAAATATACCATTGTTTTCGCATTGATGGCAAGAGGAATATTTTTCTGTGGAGGAATCTGTATGTTTAACATAGTTCAACTGCCGGGTAAAAAGGAGGAAATGAACAGGGAAGGATCAACATCATGAGAAAAAAGACAGCATTCATCTTATTTATCATCATTTTAATCTCAATACTAGCTGCATTTTCAATTTACGATAATAGCTCAGAGAAAAAGCAAGGGGACAAGCAGGTAGTAGCTTTTGGTGATTCACTTACCTATGGCTTTGGCGATGAAAAAGGCTCTGGCTATATTGATACACTTGATAAAAAGCTGAATGAACAAAACAAAGAGGATTTTGATTTTACAAATGAAGCTATTTATGGTCTTGAGTCATCCGGTATTCTGACACAATTGTCGGATATCAGGGTGAGCAGCAAGCTGGATGAAGCAGATTATTTTATCCTATTTATTGGGACAAATGATTTAATCAATAGCAATGGAGGAAATTTAAAAAATCTGAAAACCGGGGAAATAGAAAAAGGACAGGAGATATATGTTCAAAACTTGAAAGCTATAATAGACATCCTGAAGAAAAATAATGAGGAGGGACCTATCCTGGTGCTGGGACTCTATAATCCCTATCCTGACAGCGGCAAAATAGAGACGATTATCGATGGCTGGAATAAGGAAATAATTAATGTCATCGACGATGAAAAACGGATTACCTATATTCCTACAAATGATTTGTTCAAAGGCAAGGATAAGAAGGGATATTTCAGTGACTCGCTGCACTTGAATGATAAAGGGTATAAAATTATTGCCGATCGAATTCTTGAGAAATACAATTTCGAATAATAATTACAAGCCTGGCAAAAATGGGTGCCAGGTCAGTTTGTCGACAAAAGGGATTCAGAATGGTCTCATTCCGAACCCCTTTTTAGATTTTATCGGATTTTTCATGGGAAAAATAGACTCTCTTAGCTATACTTTTAGACCATTATTGGACTTCTCTATGTCCAAGGCAGGGAAAGTAAGCATCGCCTGCATCACAATTTTTTCAGCCCCTAAGGGTTGTCCAAAGCATGCGATTGGATTATTTTTCGAAAATAGACTTTGGTATAGTTCCACGTTAAGTTTAGATGCCCTGTTGATTGGAGTGGAAGGCGCGAAGACTCCTGCGGGAGCATGGGTCAGGGGAGACCCCACAGGCGCTTGCGCCGAGGAGGCTCCCCGGGCCACCCGCGGAAAGCGAAGCGCCTGGAACGGAAATCAACAGGATAATTTACGAAGAAAATAAGAATGCAGATATGCGCGATTTTCATCGAGTTTGTCTTCAGTCTTGCCTGGCAAATATGTTTGCCAGGTTTTTCAATGAAACCATATACGGCCTGAATTCGTTTATATAATAGAATGACAGAATACGTGAAAGGAAATTTGACGTGAAAATAAAACTTTTCGGAAGTGCGTTCATCACCTTCTTGCTGATATTGATTGCGCTCCTGCTATATTATCAATTCCTCACAAATCCGAGTATTAACGAGAATGTTCCTTTACCGCAGAATCTACATCCGGTTGTGCAAGAAAATAAGGATATCCTGATTCAGCAGGCTGCTGATAAAGGGATAAGGGTCATGGTGACAGATGGCTTCCGCAGTTTTCAAGAACAAGATCAGCTTTACGAAAAGGGCAGATCATCGGAAGGACAAATCGTCACACATGCCAAGGGCGGCGAATCATATCATAATTTTGGCCTGGCGGTAGATTTTGCTCTGCTGAATGGTCAAGGAAAAGCAATTTGGGATACAGCATACGATGGCAATAGAAATGGCAAATCTGATTGGATAGAGGTAGTTTCGATAGCGAAGGATCTTGGATTTGAATGGGGAGGAGACTGGAAGCAATTTAAGGATTACCCTCATTTAGAAATGCGTTTTGGACTTACGATCAATGAATTGCAACGCGGGAAACGCCCGCCAGGGGATTCATTGACAGCTTCACAGGAATGAATAATTAAAAGCATCGGCGCTACAAGGCTGCCGATGCTTCTTTGTAAACAGCTATAAAAACGTAGATGCAACCAAACTGAACTATTTTTGGTTTGATATGGCGATTTTTGATTGAGGTTTTCCAAATTTAAAGAACTGCTTGACGATCAGCTTTGGACCACCGAGGACGAAAAGATACCGTGCTTCAATCACCTGCTTCATCAATGCCGCAAATAGTCCACTTATTTTCAATCCGAATACTTTACCCACGGCTGCCTTGTTGCCAATTGAAGCAACAGTTCCTTTGTGGTGGTACTCAAACACCTTCAATGGTTCACCGCGCAAGCTTGAAATGATGTTTGGACCGCACACTTCGGCTTGCTGGATAGCAACTTGAGCTGTTGGAGGCAGTGCAGTATCATCATTCTTCATGAACATAGCAGCATCGCCGATGCAGAAGACATCTTCCATACCCATCACACGAAGATGCTGGTCTACAGGAATTCGTCCTTTAGTAATTGGCAGTGCCAATTTTTCCAAGAGGGTGTTGCCGCGGACGCCCCCAGACCATATCAGTGTCCTTGCCGGCAACTCCTCACCATTGTCCAGTGTAATGGTTGTTGGAGAGCATTCGAGAATTTTGGTTCCAGTCATTAATTCTACACCGTGCTTTTTCACATAGTTCGTTGTGAACTCAATTGCTTCATTATCAAATCCAGGCAGGACGGTTTGCGATGCCTCAATATTCACTATTCTCGTTTCATTTACGGGTATATCGTATGTTTTGCAAAGCTTCGGGATAGCCTCTAAAAGCTCGCCGACCATCTCAATACCGGTAAAACCTGCCCCAGCAACAGCAAAGGTTAACCTGGAAGGGTCACGATCTTCCTTATACGCAGCAAATTGCCTCAGTATATGGTTGTAAATGGCTTTCGTGGTCCTGAAGCTTCTGATTTTAAATGCATTTTCTTCCACTCCGGGAATACCAAAAGTGTCAACCTCGAAACCAAGGCAGATTAACAAATAGTCATAATCCACTTTTTCACCGGACTCTAATAATACTCGTTTGCTGTTAAAGTCTACATTCTCAATAGTGCCTTTTTTAAACTGGACTTTATTTGCCTGAAGAAGATCGGGAATATGGAGCGTGATTTTCTCATCGGCAGCTGTCCCGGCACCAGTCTTGTGAAGCTGTGTTGATATATAGTGGTAATCATGCTTATTAATCAATGTCACTTCCGCTTCGCCACTGCGTAATGTCTTTTCTAGCTGTCTGCTTGTAACGAGACCGCCGTAACCAGCACCTAAAATGACTACCTTTGGAGTTTTCATAATAATATTCCTTCTTTCTAATTAAATCCTTTACTTTTGTGAAAACATTCACATAACCAGTCAAAAAAATGATTTAATTCAAAATCCTAGAGGGGTTGAATTGTGAAAACATTCACAAGTATTCTATATCAATAGCTTACGATAAATATATAGTGATAGCAAGTAAAAATTCAGACTAAATTCAACAAAAATTCGACATGATTTGCATTTTCATAATGAAAACGTTTACGGTGTTTTGCATGGAAAAGGGAGATGGAATCATACCATCTCCCTTAGAAGTTGCGTTTAAAAATTCAATGTTTCAGGTTCGCCATTGTCATTCATCAAGCGAATTGTTTCTGGCTTAATTTCTAATATGATGTAATCTGGATCTTCGGCACTATTTATCCATTTTTTCATTTTTTCGTTCCAGTACTTGTTTTTCAAATCTTGTTCTTCACGAATTGCCGCTTTTCCTTGCACCTCAATGTAGGCATCGCCCATCCCTTCTCCATCATAGCCGAGCAGGATATGCACATGGGGATTCTTTTCAATCTCATCTGCTTTATAGGTTTCTTTGCTCGTTGGTGTATAGAGTGTCAAATCCTCATTAAAGAAAGTCATGTAGCGGGAGTGAGGCTTATTTCCTTCCACAGTGGCCAGTGAGCCGACCTTTGATTCACCTAATACTTTTAATATCCTGTCCTTCAATTCTTGATTGCTCATTATCATTCCACCTTTTAGTTTGATGTTTTTAATATTCACGTTAAAGAAAAAGATAAACCATCAAAAAAAAATCCCGGATTCACCGGGGTATTCGATTATAAATCATTGTCATAATCCACGTTGTACTTTTTCTCGCTGGAAGATGAATCCTTAGTATGGTGTTTATCCTTTTCTTCCCGCTTTTCCTGTTTAAGGTCTTCCATGGGAATCGTATCTACTGTCAATTCACTGTCAAATTTATCATGGAGACTTGTAGTTTTAGTTTCATATTGCTCAGGGTTATCCATATTTTGCGTATTGTCTACTGGTACTGGCTTTTTTTTCTTTTCCATTCCTCTCACCTCATCTTATTTATTGACTGTTTTCGAATAACAGGGAATGCATTAACAATCTTGTGAAAGCAATAAAGTTTACGAAAAGCGCCTAATTATTTTTTGTACTCGATTCTTCTTGAGGTTTTACAGGATCTCTTTGGGGTTCGATATCTTTTTTCTGAGCTTCCTTTTTTTCCTGTTCAAGCGAACCATCATTATTTTTTTGGTTATATTCGGTCATGTTAAAACCTCCTTGTCGATGTGGATACTGAAAAATTACCCGTATAAAAGGGGAATGAAACTATAAAAGGAATTGCTAAGAAGAATGAATACCGATTGCACTGACCGTTTTTCAGGGGTGGAGCCGGTAAGATGAGGGCCGTTGCAATTTCGCCTTCGAGTGTCAAAAGAATTCGAGCGAATAAAGTTTTAATTATTTGCGCTGCTGAAGTCTAATCCCGTCTATTGTCTAATGTCTTTTAAGCGCATCATCTTCATATAGTTAATTATGTGCTTAATTAAAGGAATATGGAGGGGGAGCGTGATGATCATAATTAGGTTTCCGGATCCGATTGGCAGCGAGCAGCTGCAGAATCTTTCTGGAAAACAAAAGGAGATTTATGATTACCTGGACAGAAGCCTGTCAATGTTTGAATATGAAACAACCTTTCAGCTCCTGTTTGAAATCAGGCTTCGTGAAAATACCATTGAAGCAGCAATGAAGCTTAAAGACAGTGGTGTCTCTTTTACTTCATTCACATATTCAAGGTTTAATCCAGTTTTTTGGACGAAGGTACCAAGTGGGTATCTGTTAAAATCGAATGTCCTGCCTTCAGACGCGATTAATGATATTTATGTAAATGGACAGGAATACGGTTTTGAGTGTTCAACAGCGATGGTGATCATTTTTTACAAAGCGGTGTTGGATACGATAAAGCTCGGAGATTTCAATTATTTATTCCGAGGACTGCTTGTTTGGAATTGGAACTATGACCCCGACCTGGCAATCATCACGTTAGAGGGCAGTGAGTTTATTCCAGGTGATGTTGTGTATTTCATGAACCCGGATTTTGACAAGCCTATATGGCGCGGTGAAAACGCGGTTGTTCTTGGTAACGGGCTTTATTATGGGCATGGAATTGGAATCGGCACTGCGGATGAAATGATTAAGGCGCTTAATACGCTTCGAAAAACAGGGGCTTCTACTTCAGCTTACATGCTCCAGCAGCACAGCCGGCTGAACTTTAAATACTTGTCCCAGTTTTCAAGCAGATAATCCCAAATTAGAGTGAAAGACTGGTTATTTAGCCGGTCTTTTTTTCTATTTCGTTTGGCTCATCTTTCTCAAGTTGAAATCTAGTAGAATTTACGAGGCATAGTTTTAAAAAACTGGGGAATATAAAAAGAGAGATAATATATACATTTCTAAATTCCAGGTGCGGAATTTATTGTCATGTTAAAAAGGGAGTTTTGGAAATGAGATTAACCAAAGTGCTGGAAGCCCTCGGCAGCTGTATAAAAAAATACAAGAACGACGCAGATCCAGAGTTGGGCGGGATTCAGATGGATTCGCGGAAGGTGAAGCCGGGAGATTTATTTGTTGCGATTTCAGGCTTTCAGATGGATGGCCACGAATTCATTGATGAAGCAATCGAAAAAGGTGCCGCTGCGGTTATCGGAGAAAATGAACTTGGACTTGATGTTCCTTACATACAAGTGATTGATAGCAGGCTTGCACTCGGAAGGGCAGCGAGTTCATTCTATAACCATCCGTCCAGAAAGCACACCGTAATTGGGATTACCGGAACGAACGGGAAAACCACTGTGTCATACATCTTAAAGCACATTCTTGAACACGCGGGGAAAAGCTGCTCGCTGTTAGGAACAGTGTCTTATATTATAAATGATGAAGTGTACAAGCCTTCAAATACTACTCCAGATGCCTTGCAGATCCAGGAATTGATAGCGAAAAGCAATGATGAATTCATTGTTCTTGAAGTATCTTCTCACGCTCTTAAGCAATTCAGGATCGAAGGGCTGGAGCTTGATTATGGATTATTTACAAATCTATCCCATGACCATCTGGATTATCATCCGACGATTGAGGATTATTTCGAAGCTAAAACATTGATGTATAATTACATGAAGCCTGAGGGAGCAGCCGTTGTCAGCAGGCTAAGTGAATGGGGAGACGAACTGGCCAGATTGCTTACCGACAAAGAAATTCCAGTATATTCAATTGGCTACGATGACTCCCATGACTTGAAAATCGAGGACATAAAATTGAATGGCCAGACAAGGTTCGATATTAAAATGGGCGGCGCAGTTTATTCATTAACCTTCCCATCTCCCGGTCAGCACAATGTCTACAACGCGGCCATGGCCTTTTTGACCGCTATAAAAATTGGAATCCAGCCAGAGGTCATCATTGAAGCGCTGAAATCATTCCCGGGTGTGCCTGGAAGATTCGAAATGATACCTCATCCTGAAGGCGCGACATTTATTGTCGACTACGCTCATACCCAGGATGCGATAGAATATTGCCTGCAGGCTGCAAAAGAACACGACGCAGCTAAAATCAAGCATATTTTTGGCTTCAGGGGCGAACGGGACAGAACGAAAAGAGAGCATATGATCAAAGCTTCTGCCATGCTCAGCGATGAATTCATCCTAACCTTTGATGATCTCAATGGAGTTTCTGAAGAAGTTATGTTCAATGAACTAAAGGAACTTAATGACCAGTTTGGACTGAATAAGGGCACAATCATCACAGACAGGACAATGGCAATCCAGAGCGCTTGGGAAAGTGCCAGGAAAGGTGATTGGGTACTGATAACCGGAAAAGGTCCTGAAGAGTATCAGTCGATGTATGAGCTTCCAACAACCACTGATAAGGAAACATTGTTATATTTGCAAAAAATGCAGAAAAAGGAAAAGGTAATAGGCTAAAATCTGAACAGGCTGAATTCATTTCAGCCTGTTCTTTTCCGTCTGGAATGAAATTTAAACCCCCACTGGTAAAAAGACACAAATTATTCTTCTAAAAATGACAATAATATGAAATGTGAAGTGCGTCACTCCTGTTTTTTCCCTGCTTCTCTTATGATAGAAGTAAGAAAACCAAACCTAACCATTCCGGAGGGAGGAACTCAATATGGATAAAAATGATATTTATAAAATGCTCGAAGAAGTTCAAGAGCCGATGCTTGGAGTCGATATTGTGAACCTTGGCCTGGTGTACGAGGTTTGTGTTAAAGATGATAAAGATATCGAAATCGTAATGACGACCCGAAATGAAGACTGTATGCTGGCAGAATACATTGCACTATCCGCAAGGGATCATCTGGCAGAACGGATGAGAAACCTTGAACATATAGATATTAAAATGGTTTCTGCCCCAAAATGGACCAAAGACCGAATGTCCCGATATGCCCAATATCTCTTAGACCTATGATGAGCGTTGCCTCGAATATATCCATTAAGATTGCGGATCAGTCTGCAGTCTTTTTTATTGTCTGTAGTGCATAGATTGTTGTTGTTTTCGAAAAAGCAATTTCTTTTTTGAGCAGATTTCTGAATAAGAAATGCTTTAAAATCCGAAAAACTTTTGGTTGTGAAAGCAACACAGTTTACGAAAAGAGCCTTTTATATTTTCCTTTGGAATTTTTACCATACCCCAATATATTTTGACCTTAATACGAATTGTCTTTTAGAATGAGAGTTGGGGTAAATATTGGAGGCATCTTGATGATCTTAAAAAAAATCGATGGAATCAGCATGTGGAAATTGAACAGGACTTTGAAAAAACTGGCTTTCGCCAGAATGGAGCTGGAAAAGCAGATGCGAAAGGAATTAATTGTCGTGCTGCTTGAGCCAAAAAAAGAGAAAGTGCTCGTCACTCCCGAGGAAAAAAATGAAATCGAAAGAATGGTCTATGAGCTGAATGGGTTTGAAACATTAAAACTTTGCTTGCTGGAAGATTGCAAGCCAGTTTACATGGAGAAGCTGACACAGAACGGAGTGTCAAGGTGGCTGGAAATTCCGGTTGAACCATTGATTACATACGAGTTCATGACTGAAACACATCATAACAAAGAGCAGATGATTGGTTAGTCATAGCATGAAAGAGAGCCCAATTGAGGCTCTCTTTTTTATCCATAAAAAAATGTATGGGCAGATAGATAAGGGCAATGCGTCCATGCTGCACCTCTTGGCCAAATGATGAACGAACTAAGCCACCTCCGCTATTCCGAATATGGGCTTATTTTTTTTGGGATGATTAATTGCACAAATGTCCCGACCTGAATAGGATATAAGGACATAAGAAAAGGAGGTTGTTACGATGACTGAAGGATGCGGCTATGGCGGCGGTTTCGCTCTGCTTGTTGTTTTGTTCATTCTCTTAATCATAATCGGAGCGTCTTGGGGTTTCGGTTACTAAAAATTGAATAATCGGTTGCGAAAAGGAGGTAATAATATGTACGGATACGGCGGATGCTGTGGTCAAGGTGGTTACGGCGTTGGAGGTGCAGGCTACGGCAGCGGTTTTGTTTTAATCGTTGTGTTGTTCATCCTCCTGATTATCGTTGGCTGCTCATGCCATAAATTCTAATAAGAAACTGGGAAGTGCTTGATTTTTCAAGCACTTTTTTTGCGTAGAAATTTTACCAGGTCATATCCAAGTTAGTCATTAAGAATGATGGAAAATAAAAATATTCCTGTTATTTTAAAATAAAGTAAAAAAATTCTGAAAAAACTGTTTCTTTTTCCACGCCCATTCGTCTAACTGATTGCAAAAGGGGGGAGAAATTTGAGCGATAACTATAGCATTCATTTCCAGAAGGTATACGAGGAATACAGTGACAAGGTATACAGTTATCTCCTGTTATTGACCGGGAAAAAGGAAGTCGCCGAGGATTTGACCCAGGAAACATTCTTAAAGGTGTATAAGCATTATGATCAGTTTAACGGCGATTCGCAAATGTTTACGTGGTTAGTGAAGATTGCCAGGAATGTAGCGATTGATTATTTAAGAAGAGGAAACAGGCTGCGGTTTTTTTCATTGGACAAGTATGTCGTCCAGTCTTGCCAGCCATCTCCTGTAGAAATCATTGTTAAAGGGGAGAAAACAACGCTTCTTTACAAAACAATTAAATCATTGAAACTAAGCTATCAGGAAGTACTGATTTTAAGGAAAATCAAAGAATTCTCAATTAAAGAAACAGCAATGATCCTTGGCTGGAGCGAGAGCAAAGTGAAAATCACTACATCACGTGCGATGGCAGCCTTAAAAAAAGAGTTAAAGAGAAGAGGCGAATTAATTGAAGAAATCATTTGAACTAGAAGATAGCTTCAGGAGTCTTAATCATATTCCCAGGTCCCAAACTCAAAAACGGAAGACGTATATTCATATAATGCAAACAAGTAAACCAAAAAAACAATTCCACAATTTATTCGGCAATTGGACAGGAGTCTTCCTTACTTTTTCTATGGTTCTGTTTTGTTCGGTATTCCTTTATAGCCAAATCATCAATCCTGTACATAGCCAGCAATCCGCAATGAAACCTGCGGAACTTGTTGCAGCAGGTGAAGTTGTCCTGACTTATTTGGCCAAGTCTGATTCAGACCATTATTTCAGCCTTAATTCCAATCTAACTAGAAAGGGAGTAGTTATAATTGAGGATCCAGCATGGAGGAAGACAATCCAAGAAGCTTTGAATAGCAGGACTGTTGTGTCACAAGTCCCTGCTGCGGAACAAGAATTTGATCTTTTAATTGTTTTCGAAGGCAGCAAATCTGCTAAATATAAGCTGTCAATCAGTGGGGATGAAGTATTCATCAAACAATTTAGTGATAAGGAGATTTATAAAATAGCAGCAAACCAAGCCAGCCTGATCATTAATTCGATAAAGGATATGGAAAAACAGGTTCATTTTTAGAACCTGTTTTTTTGTTTTTATAAATTTAAATGTTTATCAATATTTCGGAATGGGTAATAGTTAGCTTGTGTTTATAATATCAACTTGAATATACAGGGGGAGAATCATGAAGAGGGGTCTTGCATTAATTCTTGTATCATTTTTACTTATCGGACTGCTGGCTGGTTGTTCAGGCGAACAGAAGGCAGAAGCAGAAAAAACGAAGGACGGAAAGGTTATAGTTAATTTCTGGACTTTCTGGGGATCAGAAACTCGCCGTCCAATCATCGAAAAGATTATTGATGATTACAACACCTCTCAGGACAAGGTTTTCGTTAAACATACCTTCCTGCCATGGGGAGATATTTGGACAAAGAACCTGGCTTCAGTAGCAGCTGGAAATCCAGCAGATGTGATTATCAATGATATCAATACAGTATCTCAACGTGCGGAAAATAAACAGGTTGAGGATTTAAGTAAGTATGTAGACGATTCATTCAAACAACAGTTTTATCCGCATTTATGGGAAACAGTAGAATACGATGGAAAAGCTTACGCTGTTCCGTTTAATACAGATACACGCCTGCTTTTCTATAATAAAAAAGCATTCAAGGAAGCGGGACTCGATCCAAATAAGCCGCCTGCAACATGGGCTGAGCTTGAAGAGTATGCAAAGAAATTAGATGTCAAAAAAGGCGATAACTATGAACGCATCGGTTTTTATCCTCTATGGGGAAGCGTTGGCGCATCGAGCTGGATGACGAATGCTGACAGCGGAAAAGGTTTTATCGACAATGGCAAGTTAGCCATCAACACACCAAAGAAGGTTGAAGCATTAGAATGGATCCTGGGCTGGAAGGAACGTCTGGGAGAAAATACTGTACAGGCTTTCCAGGCGGAATTCGGAAGCGAGCAAGCAAATCCGTTCATCGCTGAAAAGGTAGCAATGTGGGTCGATGTTGGAACATTCTATACACAGTTAAGAGATTATGGACAAGATATTGAATTCGGTGTGGCACCAATCCCGGCTTATCAAGAGGGAACAGGAAACTTTGCAGAAGGCGGCGGTTTCGTTGCAGAAGTCCCTAAAGGCGCAAAACATCCGAAGGAAGCAATGGATTTCATTAAATATCTGACAGGTGTAGACGCACAGAAGTACTGGGCGGTTAAAAACTATGACAATGTTGCCAATAAGGAAGCTGCAGAAGCAACAGTTGATGAACTTGAAGGCGATGATAAAACCGTCTATGAAGCAACTGTAAAGAATCTCGAGCAAACGAAAATGTTCCCAATACCAGTTGACTATCCGGACTACCACAGTCGAATCAACCCGCAGGTTGACAATGCACTTTTAGGAAAAATGTCACCGGAGGATGCATTGGAAGAAGCGGAAAAAGATGTTTCTAAAATGAAAAAATAAGGGTTAGAGAAAGAGAAGGCGGCTGCCCTTCTCTTTTTCATAAAAAGATATTTTTGCAATCATTAAAGTATTTAACGTTACATCAAGGGGGTTCAGGATTGTATGAAGTCAACAGAAAGCACATTGGTGCATTCAGAAGCTAGTGCTAAAGTAATGCATGAAACAAAAGCTTCTGCCGCAGGTAAAAAGAAAGGTCTTAGCAGAAAAGCAAAGGACAACCTGGCTGGCTATTTATTTATCTCTCCCTGGATCATTGGATTTATCGGGCTGACATTGGGCCCATTATTATTCAGTCTGGCTGCAAGTTTTACGGATTATAATATCACCTCAAAAATGAATTTCGTCGGATTTGAAAATTTCAAACGTATGTTTACAATGGACGATTTATTTCGCACTTCTTTATATAATACCTTATATTACGTTGTTTTTTCGGTACCGCTCACTACTGCCGGAGCAATTTTACTCGGTGTTCTATTAAATCAGAAGGTAAAAGGCATGAAAGTATTCCGTACAATTTATTACCTGCCGGCAGTATTATCGGGGGTGGCAGTTTACTTCCTGTGGATGCAGCTTTTAAGTCCATCTACCGGACTAGTCAACACGATGCTCGGATGGTTTGGAATTGACGGTCCGGCCTGGCTTTTTGATCCGGAATGGACAAAGCCTGCCTTGCTTTTGATGAAAATGTGGAGTGTAGGCGGGGGAATGCTCCTGTATCTCGCAAGTTTGCAGGGTGTATCGCCACAGATGTATGAAGCAGCGGATATTGAAGGTGCTTCAGCATGGCAGAAATTTTTCCATATTACACTGCCAATGATTTCACCAATAATTTTCTTTGATGTCATCACAAGCACAATTGGTTCATTCCAAATTTTCCAGGAAGCCTATGTGATGACAGAGAATGGAAGTGGCGGCCCGGGAAATTCACTGTTGTTCTATAATTTGCATATGTGGAACAATGCCTTTGAAGTCTTTAATATGGGATATGCTTCAGCAATGGCATGGCTGCTGTTCATCATCGTGATGATCTTGACAGTAGTGAATATGAAACTCGGAAAACGCTGGGTACATTATGAAGGGGGAGATGGGAAATGAGTGCGGTCACAGAACCTAAGTTTTACGAAACGAAGAAGTTTAAAGAAAATGTAAAGCACACTTTCGTGACACTGCTTCTCATTGCCGGAAGCACATTGATTTTGATACCTTTATGGTGGATGATCTCGACTTCATTGAAATCTCCAGCCGAAATCGCCCAGTACCCGCCGACTTTATTTCCTAAAGAATTCAATTTCAGCAATTATATTGAAGCTTGGCAGACGGCACCATTCACGCGCTGGGCATTGAATACTTTATTAATCGCATCACTAGGGACGATTGGAAGTGTACTAGTCAATTCGCTGGTGGCCTATGGTTTTGCAAAAATCAGGTTCGAGGGAAGAAACACTCTCTTTGTAATTGTACTTTCTACGATGCTGATTCCCGGATTCGTGACAATGGTTCCTCAATACATCCTCTTTTCGAAGCTTGGATGGGTGAACACCTACTTGCCGCTGATCGTACCAGCTTTTCTCGGAAGTGCCTTCTTTATCTTTTTGCTCCGCCAGTTTATGATGGGTATCCCGAATGAACTGATCGAGGCGGCTATCCTTGACGGAGCGGGCCATTTGCAGATCTGGTGGCATATCATGCTGCCATTGACAAAGCCTGCATTGGTTACTGTAGCGATTTTCTCTTTTAACGGGGCTTGGAATGATTTGCTGGGTCCATTGCTTTATATAAACGATGAAAGCATGTACACATTGCAGATTGGGCTACAAACCTTCAAGGGAACCGTCCAGACACAGTGGCATTATTTAATGGCGATGTCGGTTACAGTCCTGCTGCCGGTTGTTCTATTGTTCTTCTTTTTCCAGCGATATTTTATTGAAGGATCGAACATTGCCTCTGGGACGAAAGGGTAATGCTCTAAAAATAAACGCTTTTTCGTAAAATTTGTTGCTTTTACATTCAATCCGTGAAATTAGATTCTGGAACTTTTTGCTTTCTTGGTTCAAGATCTTCTTTAAAGAGCTCGAAGCCAGGAGTAATGCTGGGATCGGCTTATTTGAAAAGCAACAAGCAATTCGAAAACAATCAAAATATAAAAAGGCTGCTGTACAGTATGAAAATTTCATAGCTGTACAGCAGCCTTTTTTTGTATTACGAAAATACTCAACTTCAGTACGTAACTGGACAAGAAGTCAGCCATACCCCTGATACACAGGTTCTATATCCATTGTGATAGGTGTATTTTGTGCATACCCAGCAGCCATAGCCCTCCGGATTGACAACGGTTTCGCTTCGGTAATTCTCGAAAGTA
Source organism: Mesobacillus subterraneus (assembly GCF_023715485.1). Lineage (GTDB taxonomy): Bacteria > Bacillota > Bacilli > Bacillales > Cytobacillaceae > Mesobacillus > Mesobacillus subterraneus_B. Next base: position 393,730 of record NZ_JAMBOF010000001.1, read on the forward strand.
GTTTTAGCTTGAGTAAATGAATCTTTTTGAGAAGGAGAGGCAATGACAGAACCAGAGAAAACAAGCAGCAGGACAAACGTCAACAACATGAGCTTTTGCATGATTCTTCCCCCTTTTTTATTTAGGCTCTTTTCGCCTGCTTTACTGCTTGTCATGAAAAAGGAAAAAAAGCTGCGCGAAAAAAGTCTTTGTAAAAAATTTACTATTATCTTAACGTACGGACTATTACAGGATTTTAGAATAGGACTATATATTTATTCCTGAAAAGCGAACTTATGAACTAGTAGACAGGCTGCTATTTTCCCAACAAAAAGGGAGCCCTAATAAGACAGGCTCCATGGTATTTATGCGTTATGTTGGGGGAGTTTTTCCTCTAGGATTACATTTTCTGGAGTGTAATTTTCTTTCCAACTCTTAAATTTTTCCAAATCAGTGGTGAGCTGCTTTAAAACGAATCCAATAACCGCCGCATCATCGATGATTCCTAATCCCATCAAAAAATCAGGGACTAAGTCGATTGGTGAAACGAAATAGATTATAGCGGCAATGATTGTCACGATTGAGCCTGTGGGAATTTTCCGGTATTCTCCCCTCCGCCAAGCACCGACCAGGTCGAACAGGAGTTGGAGGTTGTCCCAAATTTCCGATAGAGAACCTTTTTTATCGTCAGCCTTTTTGCTCGCATCTTTTAATAGAACATCTGTCTTCTCAGGACGATTTACATATTCTTTCGCCTTCGCTTCAAATTTTTTATAACCTTGTTCGATTTTTTTTGTGCCCAACATATTTAACACCCTTCCTGCACTTGCTAAAAAGTTTTCTTACTCTTATTTTTACCCTTACATTCCTTTTATCAAAACATCGGGGGCAAGTGGTAAATTTTTGCCAAGCCAGCCTGTTCAGCGAAAAAGTCTGTTTTATACGCAGATTTAAGGGAATTTTAAAGAGGGATTAAAATTGTTGACTAATCTTGTATATACAAGTAGAATGAAAACGTAAACAACATGTATATACAAGCGTTGGTAAAATCAGCATTCTTTTTTAATAGGAAATGAAAACGGTAACAGGAGGAGAAAAATATGGATCGTAAAGCGGTTGAACAGATTGTCGAAGCTGTCGGCGGCAAAGAAAACATTGCAGCTGCCACCCATTGTGTCACAAGGCTGCGATTTGCCTTGAAGGATGAAGGCAAGGTAGATAAAGAAAAGCTTGAAAATATTGAACTTGTAAAGGGGTCATTCTCTGCAAATGGCCAATACCAGGTCGTCATCGGCCAGGGGCTGGTTGACAAGGTATATGCTGAAATGGTTGCTATCACAGGTATGGGTGAAGCATCTAAACAGGATATCAAAGATGCTGCTGCACAAAACTTGAATCCTCTGCAAAGAGCGATTAAAACACTTGCGGATATCTTCATTCCGATTCTGCCAGCGATTGTTACAGCAGGTCTATTAATGGGAATCAACAACATCCTTACAGGGAAGGATATCTTCTTTGAAGGCAAGGCGCTTATTGATGTTTATACTGGATGGGCTGACTTTGCGAGCATTATTAATTTGATTGCAAATACAGCATTCGTCTTCCTGCCAGGTTTGATTGGCTGGAGTGCCGTCAATAAGTTTGGCGGAAATCCGCTTCTCGGTATGGTTCTGGGATTGATGCTTGTGCATCCTGATCTATTGAACGCATGGGGTTATGGTGCTGCGCAGCAGGAAGGCAAAATTCCAACTTGGAATATATTCGGTTTAACTGTGGAAAAAGTAGGTTATCAGGGACAAGTATTGCCTGTATTGCTAGCTTCATATGTACTTGCGAAAATGGAGATTTTCTTGAAAAAACGTATACCTGATGCATTTCAATTGCTGACGGTTGCGCCGATCGCGTTGTTGGTCACAGGTTTCCTTTCTTTCATTGTCATCGGACCAATCACTTTTGCAATCGGTAATTTGATCACTAATGGAGTTGTTGGTATTTTTGAAGCAGTTCCGGCGATTGGCGGATTGATTTACGGTGGCCTTTATGCGCCACTCGTTATCACTGGTATGCACCATACATTCCTTGCGGTTGATTTACAATTGATTGGCACGATTGGCGGCACATTCCTATGGCCAATGGTTGCTCTTTCAAATATCGCCCAGGGTTCAGCGGCATTCGCGATGATGTTTGCAGACAAGGATAATGAAAAATTGAAAGGTCTATCATTGACTTCAGCGATTTCAGCTTGGCTTGGAATCACTGAACCTGCGATGTTCGGGGTAAACCTGCGCTATAAATATCCTTTTATTGCGGCAATCATCGGTTCTGCGATTGCAGGAATTGTCATTACGCTTCGGGGCGTCCAAGCTCCTTCTATCGGTGTGGGCGGCCTGCCGGCATTCTTGTCAATTTTCACTGAGTTTTGGGGAGTGTTCTTCATCGGGATGGGAATCGCGCTTGTCGTGCCGTTCGTACTGACATTCATAATGGCTAAAACTAGGAAGAACAAAGAAGCATAATTTCAACAAGAGAGTGAATCCTGATGGAGGTGGATGTTTTATCATGACTGAACCATGGTGGAAAAAGGCTGTTGTCTATCAAATCTATCCAAAGAGTTTTTTTGACACAACCGGCAATGGAACAGGCGACCTTCCGGGGATTATCGCCAGGCTGGATTATCTGAAAGAACTGGGTGTCGATGTAATCTGGCTGACGCCAATTTACGACTCACCTCAGCGAGATAACGGATACGATATAAGAGACTACTATAAAATATATGAAGAATACGGAACGATGGAAGACTTTGACCGTCTTCTTGGGGAAGCACATCAGCGTGGAATCAAGCTGATCATGGACATCGTTGTGAACCACTCATCCACGGAACATGAGTGGTTTCAGGATGCCAGGAAGTCAAAAGAGAGTCCTTACCGTAATTATTATATTTGGAAGGATCCAAAGGAAGATGGCAGCGAACCAACTAACTGGGAATCCAAATTTGGCGGGAATGCCTGGGAGTACGATGAAGCAACAGGTCAATATTATCTTCACTTATTCGATGTGACCCAGGCGGATTTGAACTGGGAGAATGAACAGCTCCGCAACGATGTATATGAAATGATGGATTATTGGTTCAAGAAGGGAGTCGATGGTTTCAGGCTTGATGTCATCAACTTGATCTCCAAAGACCAAGACTTCCCGGATGATGACGGCTCCGTGCCGCCGGGGGATGGCCGGAAATTTTACACAGACGGCCCGAAGATCCATGAATATTTGCAGGAAATGAACCGTGAGGTCTTTTCGAAATATGACAGCATGACCGTTGGAGAGATGTCCTCCACAACAATCGAAAACTGCATAAAATACTCGAATCCGGAACGAAACGAATTAAGCATGACGTTCAACTTCCATCATTTAAAAGTCGATTATAAAAATGGTGACAAGTGGACTCTTGCAGATTTTGACTTCCTTGCATTGAAGCAGATTCTATCAACATGGCAATCCGAAATGCATAAAGGCGGCGGCTGGAACGCGTTATTCTGGTGCAACCATGACCAGCCGAGAGTTGTGTCCCGCTATGGAAATGATGGTGAATACCACCGGGAGTCCGCGAAGATGCTGGCAACCGCAATCCACATGATGCAAGGTACACCATATATTTATCAGGGTGAAGAAATCGGGATGACGAATCCTTATTTTGATAAAATTGAAGACTATCGAGATGTAGAATCATTAAATATGTACAAATTAAAGCAGGCAGAAGGTATGCCTGAAAAAGAAATCCTCGAGATTTTGCAAAGCAAGTCCCGGGACAACTCACGCACTCCTGTCCAATGGAATGCAGAACAACATGCAGGTTTTACAAAAGGCACTCCCTGGATCGATGTAGCGAAGAATTATCAGACTGTGAATGTTGAAAAAGCGCTTGCTGATGAGAATTCGGTATTTTACCACTATAAGAAGCTGATACAGCTGCGAAAACAGTATGACATCATCACTTATGGTGATTACGAGCTGATTCTTGAAGAAAATCGAGAAATCTTCGCTTATATAAGAAACGGCGAGGATGAAAAACTGCTTGTCGTAAACAATTTTTACGGGGAAGAAACAGTATTTGAACTTCCAGAGTCAATCACACTCGATGGTTTTAAGGCGAAAATCCTGCTTTCAAACTATAAGGATTCTGGGAAGGATGTTGCACGAATCGACCTACGTCCTTTTGAATCAATTGTTTATCATTTAACGAAATAACCTTTTTGTGGAGGCTGAGATGCCTCCACTTTTTTTACTTAATTTGTTAAAAGTAGTGATTATCTAAGATTTCGTAGTGATTATTGCAAAAAACGTAGTGATTATGGTTTGTTTCGTAGTGATTGTGCTAAAAAACGTAGTGATTCTGCCTGATTCTGTAGTGATTCCAATATAAACCCATAAAAATTTGCAAGCAATTCACTTTTTACCAGTATGCTGTAGCATGTTTGACCACTATTTCAAGGTGGAAAATACTAATATACCAATCCAAAACGAAATGAGGTCTGCAAAATGATCCAAATTCAATCAAATATAGAAGGAAAAGAGCTTACAGTAGGAGAGTTAAAACAAAAACTGGAGCCGATGGGCTTTACGGTCAATGGAAACTGGGAGTATGACCATGCCTATTTCGATTACAAGATGAATGATGATCATGGCGACCAACAATATGTGCGGATTCCTTTCCAATCCACTGGTGGTCCATTAGATGATGAAGGAACCCTCGTCCAAATCGGTACTCCATTCCTGCTCGATCATCAGTTCGAAACAGACGTTGATGAGGATGGGAATATTGGGGCGCTAAGCGGTTCATTCAACCAGTTCAAAGAGCCTGCTGACAAGGATGCGCCATTCCCGGAAGAATATGTCGAGCGAGGCAGGACGTTAATCAACAAGGCTGAGCAGGCATTGATTGGGCAATAAAAGGAAAAAGGCAGCTTCCATGGACATGTGGAAGCTGCCTTTTTAATTCCGGAATTTAAAGAATGGAATGCCGGTTTTCAAGAAGCTGGACAAGGAAACAGATCAAAATGCTATACTTGTTATCAAAGTTTTTAAATCGGAGTGTGAAGCAGGAAATGGAACAGGAGTTATATTATCAAAATGCATATTTGAAAAGCTTTTCCGCAGAACTGATAAAACAAGAAAAAGACGAGTCGGGGCGTTTATATGCGGTTTTGTCAAAGACAGCTTTTTACCCGACAGGCGGCGGCCAGCCATCCGATACAGGTACATTAAATGAGATTAAAGTGTTGGATGTCGAGGAGGTCGACGGTGAAATCCGCCATTACATAGAAACGCATTTGGATACAACGGATACAATAAAAGGCAGGATTGATTGGAATCGGCGTTTTGACCATATGCAGCAGCATTCCGGACAGCACATTTTATCTGCCGCTTTTGAAGAGCTGTTTAATTATAAAACAGTCAGCTTCCATCTCGGAAAAGATACATTGACAATCGATTTGGAAACAGACAATCTCTCCTTTGAAGAAGCAGCTGAAGTTGAAAAGCTTGCAAACAAGATCATCCTTGAAAACCGGCCGATCACCACAGTATGGGTCAATGAAGAGGAACTGAATCAATATAAGCTGAGGAAAGAACTTTCCGTATCAAAGAATATCAGGCTAGTCATCATACCAGACTTTGATTACAACGGCTGCGGCGGGACTCATCCGGATAGTACAGGACAGGTAGCATCGTTGAAAATTTTAGGCTGGGAAAGGCAGAAGAAAAAGGTTCGCGTAGAGTTTGTGTGCGGGGAACGCGTCCTGAAGCAGCTTGGCCGCAAGCATTCGGTCCTGCAGCAGCTCACTGCCTCGTTGAATGCACCAGAGCAAGACATGGTGGAGGCGGTTAATCGGATGCTTGTTCATCGTAAGGAGCTGGAAAAATCTCTCGAGGAGTCGAGGGACAGGTTGTTATCTTACGAATCTGCTGAGTTAATCGCTGAATGTGATAGAGATGTAGCAAGCAAGGTTTATAAAAACCGGAGCATCCAGGAGCTGCAGAAGCTGGCGCGTCAGCTTGTTTCTGAGGCAGAGGATCGGACCTTCCTGCTCGTTGCAGAAAATGAAGACAAGCTGCAATTTGTCTTTGCCCGCGGCAAGAATGCAAATGCTAATTTGAAGGAATTGACGAAGGAAGCTTTGCTTATTGTTGACGGTAAGGGCGGCGGCAATGAGTCCCTTGCCCAGGGAGGCGGAAAGCTGATGGACGGCGAGCAATTCGTTCAGCAGCTGATAGGAAAGATGAGATGAATTGTGAACATTTTTTGAAGTAAAAAGCCATTTTAAGTTCGAAAGTTTTAGTACATTAGCAGTAATTTTTTCGTTTTTAAATTAAAATTACGAGAATACAATAGAAAAACAGACTTTTTACCTATTTTTTACAGTAAGATTGGATATAGATGAAAGTTTTACCATTTAAAAAAAGGTTTAACTCCCTCATAATGAAATTCAACCAGAGAAATAGGGGGAATCAGAATGTTTGATGTTGAAAAAGGATCTGTAGAAGAAGCCATTATGATCCTGCAAAATCTCGGTTTAAAAGTGAATGAATACGAGAAAACGAATTCAATGATTCCAGTAGGAAATTATAAGGAATTATTGGAATTCACCATTGCTGTTGCCAGGAAGACAAGTGAAATCACTGACACTATTGACGAGATGATGGAAGATATAGAAGCTAGATTGTAAATATATATTGCAAGAGCAGCCCGCGGTGCTTCGGGCTGCTCTTTTATTTAGGCTGTTTTAAAGGTCTTTCTCTGTTGGAGACATAAATCCTTAGTCTCTATTTTAAAATCTAATTTTGGGTACTATCAATGTATTCAAATAAAAAGGATTGTCCATTTCGATAGAAACGCGGATCATAGACTCCCAGCTTTTCGCCATCATCGACAATCACGACAAATGGTGACCACTCATACAGTGTCCTTGCCTCCGGTTTTTCTTCAAATAAACTATTCAGGTTGGCATCTTCGGCAGAAGTCAGCTTATATTGCAGCTTTTTTTCAGAGAAGAGATTATCCTGGAAAATGGCAACTTCATTTTCGTTTTTGGTGATGACCGTATATGTCCATGGGATAAAGCCAGCCGAAAGAGCAATCTGCTCATATTCTTTTTCGTATTGGTTGTAGATAAGCCAGCCCTGGACACTTTGGACAATCACATGGAGAGCTATGAAGGCCCATGCGAATTTGAAATAGTAAGGACTTTTCATTTTATTGACCCTTGAAGCAATGAACGCCGTACCGATGATGATCCAAAACACAAAATCGATGATGGGAATAGTACCGAATGTAATTCTTATATTGGAAAACGGCTCAAGGTAACCTGTTCCCCAGGCGTTAAATAGATCGCTTGTGTTGTGGATCATGACCGCCAGCCAGCCAAGGAAAAATAGTTTGAGATCTTTTACCTTAAATAGAAGGAAAGAAAGTAAAATAAATAATGCAGCCCAGACTGGGGTCAGAAACACGGAATGAGTGATGCCTCGATGCCACATCTGGTAAAGGCCCTCGCTGTCCCAGAATTTCGAGATGACATCTATGTCCGGAATCTGGCTGGCACCGACCGCTGTCAGCAAATAAGCACGCTTTTGCGATTTTTCCATATCTTTTTTATCAACGGCGCCGTACAGGGCTAAACCGAATAAAGTATGAGTTATTGAGTCCATCCTACACCTCCTGAATCTTCATTATAATCGTAAAAGGAAAATTTTTAAAAGTTCTGATATGTAACTGCAGGATTGCAAACTTTCCGCCAGAAAGATAAGATTAACTTTATAGCAAAGAAAGTATAAATTTCCACTTCGAAAATTGTCCAGCTCCAGCGCCTAGCCCCTCGAGACGTTTGTCTAGTTTTGCCTCCTAGAAACTCCGAAACTTCAACTCCGCCGGCAGAAGCAAAAAGCGCTTCTTTGTCGGAGTCTCCAGTTTCTCCGTTTCTGGGCAGTCGGCTATACTTTTCGATTTCGGTCCGCCCAATGAAGTCAAAGAGCGACTTCACTGGTCGGTCCTCCAACGCTTGTCGGGGCTGACCAAGGCGCTTGCGCTTTTCTATGAGGAATTTTGCCTTTAACAGAAAGGAAACATTTAAACATGAAAAAATTAAAAGATGAAGTATTATCGCGCAGAACCTTTGCGATTATTTCCCACCCGGATGCCGGGAAAACGACGCTTACGGAAAAGCTTTTGCTATTCGGCGGCGCCATAAGGGATGCCGGTACTGTAAAAGCTAAGAAGACTGGGAAGTTTGCGACAAGCGACTGGATGGAAATCGAGAAGCAGCGTGGAATTTCCGTAACATCCAGTGTCATGCAATTCGATTATGATGGGGTAAAGGTCAACATTCTTGACACTCCAGGCCACCAGGATTTCTCGGAGGACACGTACAGAACGTTAACAGCGGTTGACAGTGCCGTGATGATCATAGACTCTGCAAAGGGAATCGAGGACCAGACTCTCAAGCTTTTCAAGGTATGCCGAATGAGGGGTATCCCGATTTTTACTTTTATCAACAAGCTTGACCGTCAGGGTAAAATGCCGCTTGAACTGCTTGCCGAACTGGAAGAGGTTCTTGGCATCGAATCCTATCCGATGAACTGGCCTATTGGCATGGGAAAAGAGTTCCTTGGAATATATGACCGATTCAATAACCGGATTGAGCAATTTCGTGTCGATGAGGACCAACGCTTTATTTCATTGAATGAAGAGGGCGAAATTGCTGGAGACTATTCATTAAAAGAATCTTCATTATATGAGCAGACATTAGAAGAAATCATGTTGCTGGACGAAGCGGGAAATGAGTTTTCCAAGGAGCGTATCGCAGATGGAACGTTAACTCCAGTATTCTTTGGGAGTGCATTGACGAACTTTGGCGTTCAAACATTCCTTGATTCCTACCTTCAATTTGCACCGACGCCACAGCCAAGAAATTCGACTGCGGGCGAGATAGATCCATTATCAGAAGAGTTTTCTGGATTTATCTTTAAAATCCAGGCAAACATGAACCCGGCTCACCGCGACAGGATCGCCTTCCTGCGAATCTGCTCAGGCAAATTCGAGCGAGGCATGACGGTTCAGCTCAGCAGGACAGGAAAACCGATGAAGCTTGCGCAGTCTACTCAGTTCATGGCAGACGACCGCAGCACTGTTGAGGAGGCTGTTGCCGGCGACATTATCGGTCTGTACGATCCAGGCACATACCAGATTGGTGATACAATTGTTTCTGGCAAGGAAGCCTTCCAATACGAAAAGCTTCCTCAGTTCACTCCAGAACTTTTCGTCCGGGTAACGGCCAAGAATGTCATGAAGCAGAAGCATTTCCATAAAGGGATCCAGCAGCTTGTCCAGGAAGGTGCCATCCAGCTCTTCAAAACCGTGAAGACGGATGAGTATTTGCTTGGTGCTGTCGGCCAGCTTCAATTTGAAGTATTCGAGGCGAGAATGCGCAATGAGTATAACGTTGAAGTATTGATGGAAAGACAGGGCTCCAAAATCGCACGATGGATCGAAGGTGACCAGGTCAATGAAAACCTGTCCAGCTCACGAAGCCTGCTTGTAACTGACCGGTTTGATAAAAAAGCATTCCTGTTCGAGAATGACTTTGCATTAAGATGGTTCCAGGACAAAAATCCTGAAGTTAAACTTTATAATCCGATGGATGCTTAATACAATTGAGCCGGCTAAACCAAGCCGGCTCTTTTATTTACAAAATAAGAATAAAATTCACTTCGAAAATTGTCCAGCTCCAGCGCCTAGCCCCTCGAGTCGCTTGTCTAGCTGCGGCTCCTAACTCCTCGAGACGCTTCGGTCCTGCCAATGAAGTCAAAGAACGACTTCACTGTCAGGCCCTCCAGCGCTTGTCGGAGTTGAACAGTCGCCTCCGCTTTTCGAATTGTCTAGTTTCGCCTCCTAGAAACTCCGAAACTTCAACTCCGCCGGCAGAAGCAAAAAACGCTTCTTTGTCGGAGTCTCCAGTTTCTGTGTTTCTGGGCAGTCGGCTACACATTTCGATTTCGGTCCGCCCAATGAAGTCAAAGAACGACTTCACTGGTCGGCCCTTCAGCGCTTGTCGGTGCTGACCAAGGCGCTTGCGCTTTTCTTACATGGGTAGAAGGTTGGATTTTCCTATATTTCTGATGGTATTGTTATAATCAAGAAGAACTAGTAAGTTTATCAGGAGGAACAGGATGGAAAAAGAGTGCATTCAATGCGGGCTGCCGTTTCAATTATTCGAGACTGGGTACCTTTTTATATTAAATAATGATGACTACAATTTAACTATACTCAATGAACGCTGGTCGATGGAAAGGTATCAATCATTAAAAGAACTGGAAGAGTTACTTCATGAAGCAGCCGCTCAATTGGATGATCAAACCAGAATAAAAGCTGGAATATCAAAGACTCCCGAACTTCCTTTAATGTCTATTAGCCTGACATCGTTACTAGCCCGAGTCCGTGACAGGGAAACTGTCGACTTAATTAATTACGGCAGGCTAGTCAGTTACCTGCAGCCAATTGTCAGCCTTAAGAATGGCGTACACCTTTATGGCTATGAATCCTTGCTGCGAACAGAAGCACCCCTGCAGGTCTCACCAGGAAAGCTCTTCAGGACTGCTCATGAAACCGGCATGCTCTCGTTGCTGGACAAACGGGCGCGAGAGGCAGCAATTAAATCCAAGAAAGAAAAAATACCAGCCGGAATCAAAAGTTTCATAAACTTCCTGCCATCAACGATCTATAACCCTGAATACTGTCTGCGGCATACCTTTAATTTAGTGAATCAATATCAAATAGATCCAGATGAACTCGTATTTGAAGTGGTTGAATCTGAAAAAATAGCGGATATCGCCCATCTTAAGAAGGTTCTTAATACATATAAGAGGCAGGGAATGAAAGTAGCGCTGGATGATGTCGGTGCTGGTTTTTCAACGCTTGAAGTGCTGGAAATGCTGAACCCTGACTATGTTAAGATTGATCGCCAGTATATAAACCATTGCGACCATGACACCGCCAACCAGGAGTTTTTGGCGAGAGTGATTGAACTGGCAGATAAGCTGGGCATAACGGTTCTTGCTGAAGGAATCGAGCGCAAAGAAGAACTGGAGTATTGCATGAAAATCGGCATCGATCTCGCACAAGGATATTACTTAGGAAAACCTAGTGTGAATGCAGAGTTTAAAGATGCAGTATTTTCAAAGTAAAAAGCAAACGAAAATAGTAAAAATTAAAACTGCCTAAATGATCGGCAGTTTTTTTCTTGACTTTTTAAACCTGAGATACTATATTAATATTATTCTATAACGCTTTTATGCATAAAAGCGTTTAAGTGAAAAAGTTAAAATGATGTGTTGACAGAAATAAGTAGAATCGCCATGGGCAGCAGGAAGAGACTGGATGGTTGCTGGAAATCCAGGCAGTGGCGGATTTGAATTACAACTGTTAGAAAGACACGGTCAATGAAGTGGGCAGACATTGTTGTTTGCCAATTAGGGTGGTACCGCGGAGCTCCTTCGTCCCTAAACGCAGAGGGGCTATTTGTATTTCAACTAATTGGAGGGATCGACATGTTTAACCATCAGCCTGCAACCGCAATAAAAACTTCAGAAGCCGCAGCAGTCATCCTGCTGCTTTTATCAGGAATCAGTTATGGAATGATCAAACTTGAATTAGTCCCGCACATCCCGGTGCTTCTCGGTATCGGAGCATTGATAGTTTACGGATTGATAAAAAAAATTAAGATGGCCGATCTTGAAAACAGCATGATTGAGGGAGCAAAAGCCGGACTTGGCGCAGTGATGATTTTTTTCTTTATCGGGATGCTAGTGAGCAGCTGGATCGCTGCCGGTACAATTCCTACATTGATCTACCTCGCATTTGAGATGGTTTCCGGGAAATGGTTCTACGGTATTGTTTTCGTCGTAACATCGATTATCGGATTAAGCATTGGCAGCTCGTTGACGACATCTGCAGTCATCGGCGTTGCTTTCATCGCCGTAAGTGAAACGCTCGGGCTCTCATCGGCGATCACTGCCGGGGCAGTGGTATCTGGTGCTTTCCTTGGTGATAAAATGTCGCCGCTATCGGATACAACGGTCCTTGCATCATCCACTGTGAAAGTGGATTTATTCGACCATATTAAAAATATGGCGTGGACAACCATTCCTGCCTTTTTAATTTCATTAATTCTCTTTGCCGGGATGTCGCCAGAGCTTGGCTCAGCGGATTTCACTAAACTAGAAGGCTTGCAGAATGCCCTAGTCGGGATGAATCTCGTCCACTGGTTTTCACTTATTCCCTTAATGGTTCTTGCTGTACTTGCAGTAAAAAAAGTATCTTCTATTCTGACACTTGGAGCCGGAACCCTTTCTGCGATGGCAATCAGCCTCTTCGTCGTTGAAAAGCAACAATGGGGCTCACTCCCGGGTATCTTATACTCAGGCTACAAATCACAAAGCGGCAATCAACAATTGGATTCGCTATTGTCCCGGGGCGGAATGGAGAGCATGTTTTTTTCTGTGTCACTTGTCCTTCTTGCCTTGAGTATGGGTGGATTACTGTTCAAGCTTGGAGTCCTGCCGGCACTGCTGCAAGGGCTTGCTGGCAGCCTGAAAAGAGTGCCTGTGCTGATTGGCTCAGCAGCATTGTCAGCTGTAGGGATTAACTTTTTGATTGGCGAACAATACCTTTCCATTCTATTAACCGGCAATACCTTTGCCGGGCATTTCGAAAAAGCCGGACTCCATCCTAAAAACCTCTCGCGTGTCCTGGAGGATGCAGGAACAGTGATTAATCCGCTTGTCCCATGGAGTGTTTGCGGAGTTTTCCTGAGCGGTGTCCTCGGAGTAAACACAGTCGAGTATGTTCCATTTGCGTTCTTTTGCCTGCTGTCTCCGTTATTGACACTGACAGCCGGATTCACGGGAATTACAGTTACAAGAATAGGAAGAAAAGCGGTGGCTTAAGCTGCCGCTTTTTTGTTCTTTAGGAAACTATAAAATTATTTAGTTGTGGATAACTACAAGTAGTATTCTTAATCCAGCTCCAGCGCCTAGCCCCTCGAGTCGCTTGTCTAGCTGCGGCTCCTAACTCCTCGAGACGCTTGTCTAGTGTCGCCTCCTAGAAACTCCGAAACTTCAACTCCGCCGGCAGAAGCAAAAAACGCTTCTTTGTCGGAGTCTCCAGTTTCTGCGTTTCTGGACAGTCGGCTATACATTTAGATTTCGGTCCTGCCAATGAAGTCAAAGAACGACTTCACTGTCAGGCCCTCCAGCGCTTGTCGGAGTTGGACAGTCGCCTATACTTTTCGATTTCGGTCCGCCCAATGAAGTCAAAGAACGACTTCACCGGTCGGCCCTCCAGCGCTTGTCGGGGCTGAACGAGGCGCTTGCGCTTTTTGTTTTGATCAATCGCTGTTTTCTTATGATTGCAAGGTTCTCACTTCCAATTAGTAGCTCAAAGTTTCAATAGATTATCAATTGTTTTAAAATGAATTGTATGGTTTCTTCCAAGTACTTCTTAATCCAAATGACGATTTTTCCTTTTGGTTGTGAAGGCAACGAAGTTACCAAAAGGGCCTTTGTTAAAAGTTGTTCTTAAACCATGCATATAGGATAGTTGCAATCTTTAACGCGCTTCTCTATATTTAGGGAGGTATTACTCGAAACCGTCCGGTCAGTCAGCTTGTTTTTCAAATTCATACATCGATCTTTGCCAGCCCCAGCACATAGCCACTCGAGTTACTTTATCCGGCTGACTATGGCGCTTGGGCTTCTCTTACCGAAAGGAGTATACATATGAAAATCAGCAATTTTTCGATTAGAAGACCCGTTTTTACAATGGTGACCATGTTTTTGGTCCTGATCTTAGGCGTTGTTTCTTTGATGAGGATTCCTTTAAAACTGATACCTGATATTAATCCGCCAGTTGGAGTGGTGGTGACCAACTATCAGGGAGCGAGCCCAGAGGAAGTGGTAGAAAAAGTAACGAAACCATTGGAGGCGAACCTCGCTACACTGCCGGGGATCAAGACGATGACCTCTACTTCCCAGGAGGGAGCCAACCTGATCCTGATGCAGTTTTCCTGGACAACTAATATAGATGATATCCAGGATGAAGTCATCCAGAGGCTCGATATGGCGCCGCTTCCGGATGATGCTGAAAAGCCGCGGTTCCTGAAATTCGATCCCTCTCAATTTCCGATTATCCAATTATCATTGAGCTCCGATCAGGATGAAGAATCGTTAAGGGAATTGGCCGAGGAGTTAGAACTCGAACTGACGAAGGTTGATGGAGTCGCCAGTGTGAACCTTTCCGGAACATCTGTTCAGGAAGTAAGAGTTGAACTCGACCAGGAAAAATTGAGGGCATACAAACTTAGCCAATCAGATATCGTTGAAATGATCAGGGCGAATGATGTCTCAATGCCTGGAGATACGATTTTAACAGATGGAAAAGAATTGACGACAAGAATCATCAGTAGCCTTGATTCGGTTGATACATTAAAGAACCTGACAGTGTTCACAAATCCAGTGACAAAACAAAAGGTAACGCTAAAGGATGTCGGCAAGGTCGAGTTAAGAAAACAGGATGACCGCACGATAACACGAACGAACCAGTCCCCATCGGTTCTATTAAGTGTCCTGCAGCAATCTGACGCCAATACTGCGGAGGTTTCAAAGGCCTTTCTTGATGAACTGGAAACATTGCTGAAAAGAGATAAATACGCTGGAATTAAGTCCGAAGTCCTTTTTGACCAGGGGGATTATATAAAAATGGCAATCGGCAATATTTCGAACTCCCTGATCGTTGGGGGCTTGCTGGCGATGGCCGTGCTGTTCTTTTTCCTGAGAAATGTGAAAAGCCCTCTGATTATCGGTATTGCAATTCCGTATTCAGTTATCTTCACTTTTGTATTGATGTTCTTTGCTGATTTTACCTTGAATATCATGACGCTCGGCGGACTTGCTCTTGGTATAGGCATGCTTGTGGATAATGCTATCGTCGTCATTGAAAATATCTATCGCCACCTTTCGATGGGTAAAGATCCTAAAACGGCTTCACGAGATGGAGCAAAGGAAGTCGGAGCGGCTATTACGGCATCGACATTGACGACAGTAGCTGTATTTTTGCCGGTTGTCTTTATTTCGGGGATTATCGGGGAGCTATTCACTGAATTCGCACTGACGATTTCATTCAGTTTGTTCGCGTCTCTTGTAGTTGCCCTGACAGTTGTGCCGATGCTCGCAAGCAGGCTGCTGAAAGCGCCAAAGAAAAATCTCGAGTCTAGAAGGCAGCGATCAAGCTCGATGAGAGGTTTGGAAAAATCCATCAGATGGGCACTTCGCCACAGATTCATTGTCATTTTGATTACCGTGCTGATGCTTGCTGGAGGCGGTTACGGCCTGACAACGGTTGGGACGCAATTTATTCCTGCTACAGACGAAGGCTTTTTCAGCATCCGGGTTGAATTGGAAAATGGATCAGCCCTGACCGAAACTGAAAAGGTCCTCGGTTCACTTGAAGAAGCGTTAAAAGATGAAGAAGACGTCGATGTATACGTCAGCTTGATCGGGACAACGCAAGAATCCTCCTTCAGAGGTACAAGGAATGCGAACGTCGGTGAATTATATGTAAAAATGGACGACCTTAAGGACAGGGAAATCAGCACGTTCAAGTTCGTCGATGATAATAAGAAGGAACTGGAGCAGGCTGCTGCAAAAGCGAACAGCAGCGCCGAGCTGAGTTTCAACCTTCAGTCAACGTCAGGATCGGCACCTAATACCCTTACATTCAGCGTCCGGGATACGAGCGAGAAACGGCTGAATGAATCGGTAGCAAAAATTTATGATTCGCTCAAGGAACTTGACGAGGTCAATGAACTGTCGACGAGCCAGAATGAAAAAGTGGAAGAAGTCCAGGTAACCGTGGACCGGGAAAAGGCGCTTGCCCAGGGGCTTGCTCCTGCACAAATCGCCATGGTTGTTAACGATGTGACCAGAGGGAATATGGCCACCCAAATGGGCGGTGAAGATGGAGAAATCCTTGGGGTATTTGTTGAATATGACAGTGCCGTAACACAGAACCTGGATAAGCTGAAACAGCTTCTGATCAAGAAGCCTGATGGAAACTACGTCACGCTTGGCCAGGTAACCAATATTGAAACGGGCAGCGGTCCTGTTAAAATCCAGCGGATCAATCAACAGGATGCAGTCGAGTTTACGATGAAGTACAAATCTTCAACCAACCTGGGAGATATCTCTAAACAGGTAGATGAAAAAATAGAAGAAATGGATTTGCCCGAAGAAACAGAAGTAGTCTTCAGCGGTGACAGGGAGCTTCTGGAATCGTCGATAGATGATTTAGTGCTTGCTTTCATCCTGGCGATTATCTTGATTTATCTCGTGATGGCAGCCCAGTTTGAATCATTGAAATACCCGTTCGTCATCATGTTTACCGTTCCATTGATGGTTATTGGGGTAGCCGTAGCGTTGACTGCAACCAGGACACCAATCAGCTTGACAGTGATCATCGGGATTATTGTTTTGGCGGGAATAGTAGTCAATAATGCGATCGTAATTGTCGATTATATCAACCAGAAAAAGGAGCGAGGATTGAATCCCCATGAAGCGATTGTTCTGTCTGTGAAGGACAGGGCCCGTCCAATCCTGATGACTGCTTTGACCACAATTCTGGGTCTTATCCCGCTTGCGCTAGGCATCGGGGAAGGAACCGAGATCAATCAGCCTATGGGAATCACGGTTATTGGCGGTTTAATCAGCAGTACGTTCCTGACACTTTTTGTAATCCCAGTTGTATATAGTTTCTTTGACAGAGATTTTAGAAGAAGGAACCGAATGGTTGCAACGCCTGATGGACATTTAGTGCCAGCATATTTGCTGAAAGAACATAAAGGAACCGATTATGAAGCTGTTGAAGAACATTTAACAAGCCTTCAGCAAGGAAAGTATTCGAAAGAAGAAATGGCCGGAATGCTAGAAGAACTCCTTCAGCTCGTTAAAGAAGAGGGAGACTCACCAGCCAACCATGATTTAAGAAGGCGTAGATAAATATTTTAAAATGTGATGCCTGATCTGTAATTGATCAGGCATTCTTTTATTTCAAAATAAGAAAGCATAAAATTAACTTCGAGAATTGTCCAGCACCAGCGCTTATCGGGGCTGAACAAGGAGCTTGCACTTTTTTATAATAGTATTTTCTGAATAATCAGCAAAAACTTTTGCCAATGTAAGCGCTTATCGTTAAAATATAGCTAATTACCGATAAGGAGGACGAACATGGAGTACGGATATTTTTTTACTGGTTTTCCAGGGTTCATCAGCAATCAGTTGATACGGGAGGTTCTGCGAAAAAACAATGGCGAAGGAACAGTAAATGTATTGGTCCTGCCCTCAATGACAGAGAAGGCGAATTTCGAAAGAATGGCGATCATTCGTGATTTCGGAATTTCTGAGGACCAGTTTAGGATCATAGAAGGAGACATCACACAGCCTGGACTGGAAATTCATCCAGAAAAGAATGAATTACTGAAAGAGAGGGTTACACATGTTTTCCACCTGGCCGCCATTTATGACCTCGCAGTGCCAAAGGACATAGCATTCCGTGTTAATGTTGACGGTACAAGAAACGTCAATGATTGGGTCAGGACATTAAAAAATATCCAACGCTTTACGTACTTCAGCACGGGATTCGTAGCAGGGAAAAGAGAAGGCATTTTGTATGAAGATGAATTGATCAGGCCGCCTGCATTCAAAAATTTTTATGAAGAAACGAAGTATGAAGCCGAAGTTCTCGTTGATTCACTAAAAGCCGAGGTTCCTGTCACGATCATTCGCCCTGGGATCGTAAAGGGGCACTCAAAGACAGGGGAAACGATCAAATTTGATGGCCCTTATTTTATCATGAACTTTATCGATCGCCTGAGCTTCATGCCATTTTTGCCTCGGCTTGGCAAAGGGGATACAGTTGTAAATCTTGTGCCGGTCGATTATATTATTGAGGCAACTACCTATTTGACGTTCGCTGATAAAGGAGCGGGGAAGACTTATCATCTCACTGATCCGAAACCATATAAAGTATCCGAACTTTATGAAATGATGATGGCAGAGCTATTGCAGAAACAGCCAAAAGGTTCGGTTCCATTAAGTTTGGCAAAGGCAGGACTTAATTTCAGGGTTCTAAGAAGATATCTTGGGGTCGAAAAGGAAGCACTCGACTATTTTACCTGGAGAGGGAATTTTGACTCTTCACAAGCGCAGGATGACCTTAAGGGCTCAGGAATCCAGTGCCCGGATTTCAAGGAAGGCATTTCTGCCATGGCATCATTTTATCAACAAAACAAACATGAACCAAATTACCAAATTAACATTTTATAGGCAGGTGAATGAACGTGCATTCAGCAGGACAAGTACAAAAATTAACGGTTATTGCACCTGCGACAGGGGACGTTATCGCCGAGATTGAGGAGACGCCTGTCCATGAAGTTCCATTGTTCTACCAGAAAGGCAAGGAGGCATTCATAGTCTGGAGCAGCCTTTCGTTATCTGAGCGCATGGCTTATTTTAAAAAGCTTAAGCAGCTGATGGTCGATGAAATGGACCAGATTGCACGGACGATCTCAGATGATACGGGAAAGGTATTAACAGAAGCTATCGTAGCCGATATTATGCCTACGCTTGATGCTATTGATCATATCATCAAGCATGCAGAAAAGGTGCTAAGGCGCCAAAAGGTCAAAACGCCGCTTCTGTTGCTTGGCAAAAAATCTTTTATTGAATACATGCCAAGAGGTGTTGTGCTCGTGATTTCTCCATGGAATTATCCGCTGCAGCTTGCGATGGTTCCGATGATCAGCGCTCTGGCAGGAGGCAACACGGTCATTCTTAAACCTTCAGAGGTGACTCCCCTAGTCGGGAAATGCATAGAAGATCTGTTCAAGCGTGCCGGGTTTCCGGAAGGCACATTCCAGGTTGCGCACGGAGGAAAAGAAGTAGGGGCTGCCTTCACTGCAGGTAAGCCTGATTATATTTTCTTTACTGGTTCCGTCAGGACCGGGAAAATAATACAGCAGCAGGCAGCTAAGGACTTGATTCCGACGACATTGGAGCTTGGCGGCAAGGATCCAATGATCGTTTTTGGGGATGCCAACCTGGAACGGGCGGCGAAGGCTGCTTCCTGGGGGGCTTTTACGAACAGTGGTCAGGTCTGCATGAGCGCCGAGCGTTTGTATGTTGAACGCACCGTATATGATCAATTTTTAGAAATGCTGAAAAAAGAAGTAAACTCTCTGAAGCAGGGCACCGATGAAAATGCAGATGTGGGGTCCATGACATTTCCGGCGCAGAAGAGCGTTGTGAAAGAGCAGCTGGACGAAGCTCTGGAACGAGGAGCAAGGCTCGAAACTGGACTTATGCCGTTTGAATGGCAGGAAGGAATGTTCCTGCCGCTTACAGTCGTTACCAATGTCGAACAGAATATGAAAATCATCCAGGAAGAAACATTCGGGCCATTGCTTCCTGTGGTGCCATTCGATAATGAATCAGAGGCGGTATCTTTTGCAAACGGAACTGTTTTTGGATTGAATGCAAGTATCTGGACAAAGGATAAACAAAAGGCACGCCGGGTTGCCTCGAAGCTGGTTTCCGGAGCGGTCGTCATCAATGATGTTATCATTACCGTTGCCAACCATGGATTGCCATTTGGCGGTACAAAGGAAAGCGGCATTGGGAGATATCATGCTGAGGGCGGACTGAGGATTTTTTGCCATGAAAAAGCCATCATGGAGGACCTTGGTTTGATGAACGCAGAGATCCAATGGTATCCGTACAAAGGGAAATATCCACTATTCCTTAATTTATTTAAAAGTTATTTTAGTGATAAAAGAGATTGGCTTTCCTTCGCGAAGAACTATCTAGCATTGCTCAGAAGCAATAAGTGACTGTTCACCGTTTCCCGGCAAAGGGAACGGTTTTTTTTTGCTAAATAAGAAAGCGTGGTGTTCCCGGCAGGCAGAGCTTGTCGGGGGCTGAACATGGCGCTGGCGCTGTATTAAGGAATATATTTAACAATTTACTGGAAAAATGATAATTCAAAGCACTAATTGGACACTCTAAAATCATTAGGAGTGCGCATAGTTTTTTTCATAAAGGCTGTTTTACGGCCAATTATTTTTTGTCAGAGAATGGTTCGTTGACCTGCCATTAGTAAATGAAGATCATTTAAAACTGCGAAAGAGAGCATTAATAATATGATTAAAGGATGAATCGTGAAGTGGCCATTAAAAAGAAGTTAACCAAAATAGAAGCGGTGATGTGGAGCATAGCACTCCCGGGATTTGCCCAACTTCTGACTGGCAACCTGGTCAAGGGCATTTTCTTTGTCATATTGGAGTTCCTCGTTAATGTAAATAGCAACTTTAATAAAGGAATCATGTACAGCTTCCTGGGTGAAACAGAAAAGGCCATGTATGCAGTGGATTACCAGTGGCTGATGTTCTACCCTTGTTTATATATGTTCGCTATGTGGGATGCCTACAGGAGCGTAATGCCAGAAGAGGAGAAGATAACGTTTTTGCCTTTCGTATTTTCCGCGTATTTTGTCACGGTTGGTTTAATGATTTCTCCAAAGGTGAAGTTTTTTGGAGTATTTCCAGGGCCTGTTTTCCTTCCGATGCTCTTTGTAGTACCTGGCGTGCTTTCTGGATTTTTGATCAGGAAGCTATTATTGAAATTCTATGATCGTTAACTTATTGTCATAAAATAACGCAGGTGCATATAGTATAAAAAGAACTATTTTGTTCTTGGAAAAACGAATAGTGTCTTCCAAAGGGGAGTAGCTGTTAGGGAAACCTAAAGCAAAGTCGTCATTTCATGGGGAAAACCTCATCGGCTTTGTTGGCATGTACATATGCTTAGCAAGACCTTTGCCGCCTGGCAGAGGTCTTTTTGTGGTTGTCAATCCAGAAATTGTACCTTTATCAGCTGGGAGTATGGTTAATAATAAGAACCGGAGGGTGACAAATATGGATTTGGCATTGTTACTTGAATATGGGTGGGTGCTGTTGGTCTTAATTGGACTGGAAGGAATACTAGCAGCTGATAATGCAGTTGTAATGGCAGTAATGGTCAAGCACCTGCCTGCGGAAAAGCAGAAGAAAGCATTGTTTTATGGATTGTTCGGGGCGTTTATATTCAGGTTTGCGACACTTTTCATGATTTCCCTGCTGGCAGATGTTTGGCAGGTGCAGGCACTTGGAGCGCTGTATTTATTGTTTATCTCCGCAAATCATCTTATCAAGAATTACATGGGCAAAAAAGCTCATGAAAATCAAGTGCAAAATGGCGCACGTGGCACAGGCTTTTGGACGACGGTTTTAAAGGTTGAACTTGCAGACATCGCCTTCGCAATTGACTCAATGCTCGCAGCAGTAGCTCTTGCGGTGACACTGACGCCTACAGGCTGGTTCCATATTGGCGGTATTGATGGCGGACAGTTCATGGTCATGTTCCTTGGTGGAATCATCGGGCTTGTCATCATGAGATTTGCCGCGAACTGGTTTGTTAAGCTTTTGCAGGAACGGCCAACACTAGAAACTGCTGCCTTTTTGATTGTCGGCTGGGTTGGCGTGAAACTTGCAGTATTTACCCTTGCCCATCCTGAAATCGGGATATTGGACCAACATTTTCCTGAATCCTTCGTCTGGAAGTTTATATTCTGGGTTGTTTTGATCTCGATTGCTGTCGGAGGTTACTTTTTTTCATCGAGAAGACTGCGTGTCCAGCATAATTCATAAAAATTTTTTTAAGCAAAAAAACCCTCGAATCCACATGTATCAACAAATACTTTAAAAACTTCAGTCAAAAATTGACTGAAGTTTTTTATTTATTTTTTAAAAACCCCCACAAACACCCTAGGTGCAAACGTAACCATTTAGTGATTAAAGCGGCCGCTCCTAAAAACATATGAGGTGAACAGAGGATGAAGAAACTTTCTAACCAAGAGATGAAGAAAATCGCAAAGAGCACATTGGCTCTAGTGCTTGCAGGAACATTTACATTTTCACCAATCGCAATGGCAGAAGAAAACACTTCTGAACTTGAAACAGTAGAATTACAAACAGTAAGTCCTAATGAAATTGAAGAGGCAAAAACACAAGTTGAAGAGTTGGAAGAAACGAACCCTACTTTAATCCCAGGAGATTTCTTCTACTTTGCTAAAATCGCACTTGAGAAAATCAAGCTCGCTTTTACATTTGATAACGCAAAAGAAGCAGAATTGCTTTCTACATACGCATCTGAACGTCTAGCTGAAGCTAGCGCCCTGTTTGCAGAAGGAAAAGAAGATGAAGCCCTTGAAGTAATCGAAGCGGCTGTAGAATATATGGAAAATTCCCAGGTCATCGTCGATGAAGAAACTTCAAACGAAGAAGAAGATGATACAGATTTAGAAGATGGTACTGATTCTGAAGATGAAGCCAAGTCTGACGAAGATACTGATTCTGAAGAGGACGCAGATTCAGATGAGCAAACTGAAGATGGCGAAACTCCTGTTGACGATGTAGTCGCGGAAGACCCAAGTGATGAAGATGCAGAAGAAGTAATTGAAGAGGAAGAAGTAGTAAGCGAAGATCCTTTCGAAGAAATTGAAGGAATGCTCAGACAGAATATCATTGCCTTGAAAGCTGCCATGGAACACGTTGGCAATGAAAATGCAAGAGCGCAACTTCAAAAGAACATTGACAAGACATACGCTAAGATGGCAAAGAAATTGGCCAAATTGGAAGAAAAATATGCAGAGAAGCCTGTTGAGGAAGAAGAAGATACACAAACAACTGAGCCAGTAGAACTAGAGCCGGTGGTTGAGTCAGATCTTCAACCAGCTGATGAAACACCTGAAGAGCAAGCTGAAGATACAATGCCTGCAGATGACGATACAACGGTTGTTCCTGTTGTGGCACCTGTAAAAGCTGAGAAGCAACAGGCAAAGCAAGAGCGCAAAGCAGAAAAAGCGGCTGTGAAGCAAGAACGCAAAGCTGCAAAGCAAGAAGTAAAACAACAAAAGAATGAAGCAAAGCACCATGGTAAACAAAAGAGCCAATCAAAAGGCAATGAAGGCAAAGGCCACGGCAAAGGTAATGACAAGCATTAATTTCTCATGGACAATAGACTCGAAAAGATAGCCTTTCAAGGCTATCTTTTCACTGCCTAACCACAAAAAGCAAATTGACACGATATGATATAATGTGGGGAGGAAAGAGGTGAGGCTATTGCTAAGTTTATTGTTCATGTCAAAGAAACGGCGCAGACCTTTAGAAGAGACCGTGGAGAAAATCCACCAGGGGGATGCTGCTTTAAGGGAAGAATTGATTGATTCTTATAAACCTTTTATAGCAAAGACCGTTTCAGCAGTCTGCAAGAGATACATACATGAATCTGACGATGAATTTAGCATTGGCCTTATCGCTTTCAATGAGGCAATTCAGAAATATTCATCTGAAAAAGGGAATTCATTATTAAGCTTTGCGGAAGTCATGATCAAGCGCAGGGTAATCGATTATATTCGTCAGCAGAGCAGGAACCAGACTCTGAGCTTTAATATATCAAATGACTTGGCAGAAGAAGAACAGCAGCGCTCCACGATAGAAGATGAGCTGTCTCTTGATGAATTCAGGAAAAAGACAGAGCAGGAATTAAGAAGAGAAGAAATCATCCAGTTCCAGGGTATACTTAAAGAATTTGACCTTTCGTTCCAGGACCTGCTTGAGCAATCACCAAAGCATGCAGACGCCCGTAAAAACGCCATGCTCGTTGCGAAAGTGATGGTTGAAAACGAAGAGCTGAAGAATCTGCTCCTGGATAAAAAGCGCTTGCCTATCAAGCATTTGGAAGAAATGGTCGATGTCAGCAGAAAAACAATAGAGAGAAACAGAAAATATATTATTGCAATCGCACTTATATTAATCGGGGATTATGTTTATTTAAAGGATTATATTAAAGGGGTGTTAGAGACATGAGAAAAGGAGTTATCCTTGAAATCAATGATTTTTACCTAACATTGTTGACCCCCGAAGGCGAGTTTTTACGAGCCCGAAAGCTTCAACAAGATTATCAGGTAGGAGAAGAAATCGATTTTTTTCCCGAAATGGCAGCAGCTAAAAGGAAAAGCTTCAATCTATCGTTTGTAAATAGTTTCAAGGCAAGGACAATTGCACTTGCTGCAGCATTAATGCTTGTCATGGCCGGGCTGCTCCCTGTTTACAAAAGCGGACAGGTTTATGCGTATATGTCAATTGATGTGAATCCAAGCATCGAAATGGCTGTAAGCGAAGAATTGAAGGTTTTACAAATTAAAGGCTATAATCCTGAGGGCATAGAGATCATTAAGGAGATTGCAGATTGGAAAAAGAAGGACGCCGCTGTTGTCGCTGAAATGATATTGGATAAAATCGAAGAAAAAGGATTCTTTAAAGAAAAAAATGATGTGGTAATCGCAACCGTTCATAACGGAAAAGTTAATGAGACAGTTGACAGAAAGCTGGATCAAAAGATTTCGGAAATTAAAAAGGCAACACAAGAAGAAAATCTTGAGCTTAAGGTTATGGAAGCTACGAGTGAAGACCGTGATAATGCCAAGAAGCAAGGGCTGACTCCTGGTGTATACAAGGAAAAGCAAAGCAAAAAGGTTGAATCACCAGCCAAGCCTTCAACAGAAAAGAACGAAGCTAAACCAAAGCCTGCCAAGCAACAACCAGCACCACCATTGAAAAAGCAGCCTGAAAAGAAAGATCCTCCTGGGCAGGATAAAAAGCAGATGCAAGTACCCCAAAAGACTGAGCCTGTCAAGCCAGTGACACCAGGATCTGAAAAAAGCAATGGCCGCCAAAATGACAAGAATACTAACTCCAACAATGGCCAAGGCAACAGCCAAAATGCAGATAAGCGCAAAAAATATACTTATAATAAGCCGGCGCAGGACGGAAAAAAGTATCAAAATAAAAAAAGCAGCAATTATAAGCAGGGGCATAATAAGGAGTCCAAAGGACAAGCTGGAAACAACAAAGATAAACACAATAAAAAATAATAAGCAATAAAGTCCGGAAGCTCTCTTCCGGACTTTTTCCATGTCTATATTCAATTGTTAGATTGAAAATCAATAAGCTTATCGAGGTTACTGCTGTTTTTGTCCGGAAAGCTGCGCCTGTGCCTGCTGAACAAGCCTTTTTGTGATTTCTCCGCCCACAGACCCATTTGCTCTTGAAACAGTATCAGAACCGAGGTTCACTCCAAATTCTTGTGCGATTTCATATTTTACCTGGTCCATGAACTGTTCTACACCTGGCACCAGCAATTTATTCGAATTTCTTGCCATTGTTATCGTCTCCTTATGAGGTTTTACAGAGCTAACTCTGTAGTGATAGTTTTATCAAATCAGCCATGTTCATGAATGGTAATGTTTTATTGTATTGGATATTGTTTGGAGGCAATTTTAAATATCGTTGAATAAACGATATAATGATTGTGGCAACCGCAGGAAAATACTTTATTAATCACTTGATATTCTTTATCATAGGTATGGGAATGAAAGCTTTTTTTAAGGTTTGTTATTTTATAGGTAATTTTCGAGTAATAGTGATACGAATAAATAATTTTCTGATAAATGTAAATGAAAATGTTCTGAAAGGAATCAATTATGTGGATTAACATTAGGAGAAATTTTTTAGACAAACTATCCCCTGCGCAAATCATTGTTGCATATTACCTAGTAGCAGTTATAGTTGCGATGAGTTTACTGAGCCTGCCTGTTGCGATTCAGCCAGGGGCAAAATGGTCCTTTATGGATGCATTGTTCACAGCAGCAAGTGCAGTGAGTGTAACAGGGCTGTCAACAATAAGTGTACAAGATACCTTTACAGTTCCTGGAATTTTCATTTTGATGTTTGTACTTCAATTTGGCGGTATCGGTGTTATGGCGCTGGGAACTTTTTTTTGGTTAATTCTTAGGAAAAAAATTGGTTTAAAAGAACGAAGACTGATTATGACCGACCAAAACCAGACTCATATGTCGGGATTAGTTAAGCTCTTGAAAGAAATTCTTGTCATTATTATTCTAATTGAGATTATTGGTGCAATTATTTTGGGAGTTTATTTTCTCAAGTACTTTCCCACTTGGGAGGAAGCATTCCTCCAAGGGTTATTTGCCTCAATCAGCGCCACTACAAATGCAGGTTTTGATATTACAGGAGCATCGTTAATACCTTACGCTAATGATTATTTTGTGCAAATAATAAATATCCTGCTATTAACTCTTGGGGCTATCGGTTTTCCGGTTCTAATTGAAGTGAAAGGTTTTTTTCGGAGGAAAAATAAAAAAGCGCCATATCCTTTTTCACTTTTTACCAAGATTACAACGGTTACATTCATTGGGCTGCTTCTTTTTGGTACTATAGCAATATTTACACTGGAGTATAACCGTTTTTTTTCTGACAAACCATGGCATGAAGCTTTCTTCTATTCTTTTTTTCAATCTGCCACGACGAGAAATGGTGGTCTAGCAACGATGGATGTAAGTGATTTTTCTGATCCAACTTTGCTCATATTGTGTGCATTGATGTTTATCGGTGCTTCACCTAGTTCAGTAGGTGGAGGAATCCGAACAACGACGTTTGCTTTAAATCTTTTGTTCCTTTACCACTTCGCTCGGGGAAGACGATCTGTGAAGGTATTTAAACGTGAGCTCCATCAGGATGACATTATTAAATCCTTGGTAGTGTCTATCATGGCATTACTCATTTGTTTCTTAGCCGTTATTATATTAGTGGCAACTGAGAATCAGCCAATGATGGCGATTATTTTTGAAGTGGCTTCAGCTTTTGGAACGACCGGGCTTTCAATGGGGATCACCCCAGAACTCACAACTATCGGTAAATTTGTCATTATTTCATTGATGTTCATCGGAAGAGTAGGAGTAATTTCATTCTTGCTTTTAATCGGAGGAAGAACCGATAAAGAAAGCATCCATTATCCAAAGGAACGCGTAATCATTGGATAACCTTTCTTCAAAGTATCTAAAAAGCAAATCCGGGGATATCCCCGGATTTTTTGCATTCTAGTCCAAATGGGTTACTGGAGCTTTTCAATCCTGCCCCTTGCTGACGTCTTTTGTAGGGTGCATGAATGGATAAGCTTGAGGCTTTCTTTTTTCTTCGAGCAATTCCCGGTTTTCAGGTGTGTTCCAGCCAATATCGTTTGTAGGATGGACCCACTCGTCGCCAGCCATTATGGCGGGGTCTGTGTTATCACTCCAGTTTTCCAGCGGGGAATTAGGGGAGGCATATAGGCTGTCGCCAATGATTACCCCATGTTCATTTTTGAATGGTGCCTTCATTTCGATGCCAGTATCCTTAAAGCTTGGAGCATTAACCTGATGCGGCAGTGTTTCTTCAATATCTAAAGGTTTCAATTTCGGCTTCTTATTTGGCATGCTAGCTCCTCCTTTTTTGAGTTTATTGTTTGTTGGGGTGAAATTTTTTATCAGATATTCCTTTTGTAAAATTAGGTAATCAATTCTGTACATAGCTGGCAGCCAATTGAAAAAAATAATAGTACGGAGGTGGTTAAAATGGCTAAACGGAAAGCGGAAAGAAATGCTTTGGCTAAATATACAAACACACCTAAGAAAAACCTTCAGGAATCGGAATTCTCTGCTGAATTTTCTCATGGAGAAGACGCTGGTAAATTTGCGAACAGAAATTCCAAACAAGGCAGAAAGGGTAGAGCATAAATGAAGAGGCATCAGGAGCGGCACCAAAAGCCGTATAATGTTGAATTCGGCATGGAATTTGGCGACATTAATGCAGCAAAGCTTTATGAACTGCCGTATGCGGGAAAAAAAGAGAAGCATAAGGACAGAAAAGATAAATAATAAAGGCTCTCTGCGTATACTTTATTGCTTACACAGCCAAAAGTTACGTAATCCCATACCTGATTAAAGCCTCCTCGGACAGAGCTGGCAGATAAAAGAAATCCGGGAGAAAAAACCAGGTTTGAATAACATAATTTTTATGAAGCAAAATAGAAAAAAGCCGGCAATTATGCCGGCTTTACATCTTATTTTTGAAATGAAAAGAACTCAGGTCTTTCAGTCTTAGCATCAAAATATACAAGCATATAGCTTTTGGATTTTACCAGATCTCCTGTTTTCATAAAGCGCTCAAGATCAATTGAAATGTCTTCAATCAAAGTATGTTTGTAAAGATCCTTTTCAATTATGCGAAGCTCTGTAAAACGAGAGCCAAGTGCCTCAGGATTCTGGATGATACCGCGGTACAATTCCGATCGCTGCTGCTTGTCCGATTGAAGTTCCCACCAAGGCTTCCGTGGTTTGTATTTCATGCTGGCAAGATAATCGTACTTCATCAAGCTTTCGACTACTTCCAAGTTCGGGATACCTTTTTCTTTCAAGAATTGGAATAGCCTCTTGAATAGATCCTCAAGCTGATGCCCGATCCTTGACCATCCTTTTTGTTCCCAATGAGAGCCGAACTCCTGGAAGAAATCGAACGGTGACGGGAATACCTTTGTGACAAGATACTCGACTGTCATGTCCATTCTATGATCATTCCAATACTTTTCAAGGACGTCTTCCACTTGTTTAATTTTAATGATGTCATTGAAATCCAGTATGTTATTTCCAAGAATCTCATATGGAGAATGATCCATATAAATATAGTCATGCTGGGCTGCTCTAAGCCTTAATCCAGTGCCGCGGAGCATCTTAAGAAATCCTAACTGCAATTCCTCAGGCCTCATCGCAAACACATCGTTAAAAGTCTTCTTAAAGGAGCTATAGTCTTCTTCAGGCAAGCCGGCTATCAAGTCTAGATGCTGGTCGATCTTGCCGCCTTCCTTGACCATTGTGACTGTGCGCTTCAGTTTTTCGAAATTCTGTTTGCGCATCACTAGTTCATTTGTATAATCATTTGTCGACTGGACGCCGATTTCAAAACGGAACAAGCCTTGAGGTGCTTCCTGGTTGAGGAACTCGATTACTTCAGGGCGCATGATATCAGCAGTGATCTCAAATTGGAACACAGTGCCCGGCAAGTGCTCGTCAATCAAGAACCTGAACATTTCCATGGCGTAGCTTCTGCTGATATTGAAGGTCCTGTCGACGAATTTGATCGTCTTCGCGCCATTCGTCATCAAATAGCGGATATCCTCCTTGATTTTTTCCCTGTCAAAATATCGTACCCCGACTTCAATAGAAGATAGGCAAAATTGGCAGCTGAACGGGCAGCCGCGGCTTGTTTCGATATATGTGACCCTTTTGGAAAGATGGGGAACATCTTCTTGAAAGCGATACGGGGACGGAAGCTCCTTTAAATCCAGCTTGTTTTGCTGTGGATTCATTTGGATGCTGTCATCTTTACGGTAAGCGATGCCTGGTACAGCTGCATAATCTCCGTTGCCTTCAATTTCAGCAAGAAGCTGCTTGAATGTTTGTTCACCTTCGCCGATGACGATGAAGTCAAACTCTTCAACTTCCCGCATCCAGTCCATTACATCGTAGGTAACCTCGGGTCCTCCGATGACGATTTTGATTGCTGGATTGATCTTTTTGATCATCTTGATGACTTTAATGCTTTCTTCGATATTCCAGATATAACAGCTGAATCCTATTACATCAGGTTTCTTTTGGATCAAGTCAGTCACGATATTGATAATTGGGTCTTTTATTGTGTACTCGGTCAGTTTTGCGTCATACTCCGGATATGCATAAGCCTTCAGGTATCTGATCGCAAGATTTGTGTGTATATATTTCGCGTTGAGCGTGGTCAAGACAATATTCATTATTAAATCTCCTTTATTAAAGGCTTTATTCGCACAAATTATTTACTCCGGCTACTATTGCTTGGTGCTTTATTAAAAGTCATCTGACCGATGGAAGCAATAGAAATCGTAAAAATCGATAATGTTTGCGAAAAAAGCCATGTGAAAATCCAACTGCAAATCAACTTTTAATTATACTTCAGTTTAGACAAAAAAGACAGATGAAATCCTTCCCCCAGAGGTGCCAGGAATTAAACGAGCAAAAGAGCCATCCTTATGAATGGCTCTTGTTTTGTTTCACCCTGTTCTTCTCTAATCGTTACCAATTTCAAGATATAATTAATCGCTCAAAAGCTTCCTGCGGTAAAATCGTAGGATTGCCGCAAATCTGGTTTTAAGGCGGTTGATTCTGGACGTTTTAAATTCGATTAACGGTTGTGCAAATGCTGCTGCATATTTGCTTGATAGCAAGAAAGTCAACAGAAGGGCAATCATTGCCAGCAAAAGAAAGCGTTCAGGACTTTGGAAAAAGTTCTGTACTTCGCTTTCACGGAAGGTGCGTACAAAAAATCCGTGCAGCAGGTATACGTAAAGCGTGTTTTTTCCCAGGTCAGTAAAAAAGTATTGTTTTTTTGGAACAATCGTCAAGAAACTGAAAACCATTAACAGGCTTAATAAATAAAAACCCAGGCGAGTGAACATGCTTGAAATGGATGCCGCCTCCATAGCAGAGTATGGTTTTGACCCAAGGAGCCATTTGTAATCAATTTCAGGAATAAAGTAGAACCCAAGGAACACAACAGCAAAAGCTATTAATGCACCGAATTTAAATGCAGGCCTTGTCAGTACCTTGATATGGTCCTTTGTCAGATGGTATCCAAGAAGGAACAAGGGGAAGAACACGAATGTTCGAGAAAGGCTTAAATAATTGGAAACCCAATCAAAATACCCCACTCCTAGTCCCAATCCAAAGGCAACCAGCAGGCCTGTTGTCGCGCTGAACCTTGAAAAAACGATCAGCATGATGTTCCAGCAGAATACACTGATCAAGAACCAAAGCGACCAATGCGGATTCAAGGGATCGACAGTAAAGGTTGACTTGCTATAGAGAAAATAATAGAAAATGGAATAGATCAATTGAAATATCAAATATGGAAGTATTAATTTTCTCGCGATTTTCAGGACATAGCCTTTTTTGTTAAAGCCTCTTGCAAAGAATCCTGATACGAGTATAAAGGCCGGCATATGAAAAGTGTAAATAACTTTATATATATTGTAGATCATTTCATTATCTTCTATAAAAGAGCGGAGAAGATGGCCAAATACCACGAAAAAAATCAATATGAACTTGGCATTGTCAAAGTAGTAATCTCGTTGTTTCATAATTCCTCCCTTAATAAGAGACCCCCGAAAAACACTATAAACCTTTTACCCTTTTTTCCCCATATAAAAACTATGCTAATTGCTCAAATATAAGGAACCTATTCCTTTAAAAGGAATTTCATCATCTGTATTAATACAAAAAACACACTGTTATATAAAAGAAATCCATTAAAATATACGGCTTAATGGAATAATTTTTGGGTGTGTTCCAGTAAAAAAGTTTAAATGTTTGATTTATGTCACAGATAAAGTTTCCAAAAGTATTTAAAATTATAAGTGGGGAATGTTGATATTCAATTACCTTAGCAACCAAAATGGGGAGGGAGAATATGTCTATCTTACCGAAAAAGAATGAATTGGGATTTTATGAGATAAGACTTGAATCAATTGGAGGGCTAGGTGCGAACCTTGCTGGAAAAATGCTTGCCGAAGCAGGAGTGCTTGGACTAGGCTTGAACGGCTCGAACTTTTCTTCATATGGATCAGAGAAAAAAGGCTCGCCTGTTAAAAGCTTCGTGCGTTTTTGCGAGCCTGAAACTGAAATCAGGGTCCACAGCCCGATAGAAGAGCCGCATGTTGTTGGTGTTTTCCATGAGGCACTTTATAAAATGGTGGATGTTGTAAGCGGTCTTAGACCAGATGGAATCCTGCTCGTAAATTCAACGAGGGATTTCGATGATATCAAAAAGGATCTGCACCTTGAATATGGGACACTTGCGATTGTGGATGCACTTTCAATCGCAGTGGAAGAAAAAACGAAAGTAAATACAGCGATGCTGGGAGCTTTATATCGCATCGTTGACTTCCTTGATCCTGAAGCGATGAAAAACGTTATCCGCAAAACATTCGAAAAGAAATATCCTCATTTCGTAGAACCGAATATAAGGACCTTTGAGCGAGGATACAATGAAGTTCAATTCAAGACATACGCAATGGAAGAAGGAGCGCAAGGCAAGGAATTCAAACGTCCTGCACCTATGCTCGGATATGAAACACAGGAAATAGGCGGAGTCATCACCGCTCAGGCAAATAGTATCCTAAAAGATTTAAGCGGTTCCAGACAGGGATTCCTGCCTAAATTTGTCCAGGAGGAATGCATTAACTGTGCTGCATGTGACACTGCATGTCCAGACTATTGCTTTGTGTGGGAAGAAGGAGAAGACAAACGAGGCAGAAAGCAAATGTTCCTCAAAGGAATCGATTATCAATATTGCAAGGGCTGCCTTAAGTGTGTCGAAGCTTGCCCGACTACGGCATTAAGCGAGCTAAGGGAAATGATTGGCTACGCTGACGAAAACAGAGTGAAACATAACTATCCTTATGTGACTGGAGGGGTTTCTTGATGTCCATTTTAGAAGAAAACTTAAAAACAATGAGTGCAGCCGAGCAGGTCACGACCTTTGAATCAGGAAATGAAATGGCTGCAATGGCTGCAGCACAGATAAACTACCATATCATGGGCTATTTTCCTATCACCCCTTCCACTGAAATCGCCCAGTATTTGGATCTGATGAAATCAAGAGGAGAGCATGATATCAAGCTGATCCCAGCCGATGGAGAACATGGCTCAGCTGGTATCTGTTACGGGGCGGCTGCAACAGGTGCGCGCGTGTTCAATGCTACGAGTGCGAACGGCTTGATGTATATGCTTGAACAGCTGCCTGTTCAATCAGGAACACGATATCCGATGGTCATGAACCTTGTAACCAGATCCATCAGCGGACCTCTTGATATCCGCGGCGATCATTCAGACTTGTATTTCGCCTTGAATACGGGATGGGTGATTTTAACAGCCAGGACACCTCAGGCGGTTTACGATATGAATATTATGGCACTGAAGATTGCTGAGCATTCTGATGTCCGCCTTCCGGTCATGGTGGCTTATGATGGGTTCTTCACATCCCACCAAAAGCGTAAGGTCAATTTCTTCAAGGATAGAGCAGTAGTCCAGAAGTTTGTTGGGGAAGCTCCAACTGAATATAATTTCGCAAGGGATCCTAAGAAGCCGTTGACAATCGGGGCGCATATGAATGGCGATGACTTGATCAACAACCACTTCCAGCAATCTGAAGCGATGTATAAAGCGAAGGATGTTTATAAAGAAGTGGCGGCTGAATATGCAAAACTATCGGGGCGAAGCTATGATATTCTTGATCTTTACAAAATGGAGGATGCAGAGGTAGCACTGTTCTTATTGAATTCGGCTGCCGAGTCTGCAAAGGATGTCGTCGATCGTCTTCGCGAAAAAGGAATTAAGGCTGGTATCATCAGCCCTAACATTATTCGTCCATTCCCTGCACAGGAAATCAGGGAAGCTCTCGCAAATGTCAAGTCACTGCTTGTGGGTGAGCGCGCTGACTCTTACGGCGGACATGGTCCAAATCTGACGCATGAAATTAAGTCAGTGCTTCAGGATGACAAAAATAATGCGACGATCGTCCAGAGCAGGGTATTTGGGCTTGGCGGAAAGGACTTCTATGCAGATGACGCAGAAGCATTTTTCGCTTTGGCGATTAAAGCAATGGAAGAAGGCTATGCAGAGAAGCCATTCGATTACTATGGCCATGTAGCTGGTGATCCTGAAAAAACGTTAAAGCAGGTCATTGAGCCTCAGCAGGGAGATATTTACAAATCAGGACTTATCCAAGTAACTCGTGATGAAGAAAAAAATAAACTGAATGTCAAAATCCCGCCGCTGCGGGCATTGACTTCTAAGCCGAAGCGTATTGCATCTGGCCATGGTGCTTGTCCGGGCTGCGGCATTTTCGGCGGCCTTGAATTATTCTTTAAAGGCATTGAAGGGGACCTGGTTATCCTGTTCCAGACAGGCTGCGCTTATGTGGTAACAACAGCGTATCCACACACATCTCATAAGCAGACAACGATCCACAATCTGTTCCAGAACGGCGCCGCAACATTATCAGGAACGCTTGAAGCCTTCCTTGAACTGAAGCGCAGAGGTGAAATAGAAATTTCTGCAGATGCGACATTCGTTATGGTAACAGGAGACGGCGGCATGGATATCGGTATGGGATCAGCAATAGGTACTGCACTTCGCGGCCACAAACTGATCATGCTGGAGTATGATAACGAGGGTTATATGAACACAGGCTCCCAGCTTTCATATTCCACTCCATTTGGTCATATGACCAGTACTTCGAATGTGGGCAAAGCGCAACAGGGTAAGGCTTTCCACCATAAGGATACAGCCCAGATCATGGCTTCTACGAATATTCCTTATGTATTCACAGGAACAGAAGCGTTCCCGCAGGACCTTGTCAAAAAGGCAGCAAAGGCACAATGGTATGCGCAAAACGTCGGTACCGTATATGGCAAGCTGCTGATTACTTGCCCGCTTAACTGGAAGTCTGATGACCGCTATGGCCAGACAATTGTCGAAGCGGCAGTTAATTCAAACTTCTTCCCGCTTTATGAAGTTGAAGAAGGCATCACGAACATCACGTACGATCCAGAAGCAAAGAATAAAAAAATTCCTTTAGCAGAATGGCTGAAATTCATGGGTAAGACCAAGCATTTGCTAAAAGAAGAAAATAAGGATATGCTTGCTGAATTTGAAAAAGAAGTCGAAAGAAGATGGCAGCGTCTAAAAGCAAAGCATGAAAGTGAATACCTGTAAGACCACAACCGAGAAGCCAGGTAATCTGGCTTCTTTTTCTGTGAAACTTGAAATAATATTTAAATTTTTGTGTCAAACTGCAAAACTATCACTTATAGCTAGCGGAAAGTTTCAGGAAAATACCTCTGTTTTAAAGGGATTTTCTCCATTAATGTAGAAAGTACTAGAAAAATGGGAATCCGACAAGGAGGCTTTCTGGTGAATAGTGCTAACAACGTAGACGAACTAGGGGCACTCAAAGAGAAAATAGCCGCTTTAGAACGTGAAAATTCCTCTTTAAAAGAGATGATCGCTAACAATCAGCCAGGGGCTTCTGATTGCTTTCTTCCAGTGGAACCTGCTGCTGGCCCTGACAATGAGTTTGAAAAAAGATTCATAGAGAATGAGGGGCTTCTAAAGAATTTGTTTCTCGAAACCCTTGATGGAATCGTTTTTTGGGGTAAGTGTGGAAAAATCTTTGCTGCCAATGATGCGACCTGTAAGATATTAGGAGTTACTCTTGAAGACTTGCTACAATACAAAATCTCTGATTTCATTTACCAAAAAGATGAGAAATATAGTGCCATGAAACAAATAATCAGTGAAAAAGGTGCGCTTCGCGAGGAGACCATCTTTTTGCTGCCGAATGGCAAGAAGAAACTGCTTGAGTTTACTGTAAAGCTTAATGCGGGCGCAGGCTACCATATGACGATCGTACGTGATGTCAGTGAACGTCATCGTATGGAGAAGGAGCTGCGGAAAAGCGAGGAAAGGTTCAGGAAAATTTTCGAGGGATCCATTGAGGGAATGATCCTTTGGGATGATGATTGCCATAACTATGAAATTAACCCATCAGGAATGGCAAAATTGGAATTGAAGCCTAAAGACCTGAGGGAGAGGAACTTCCGGAAGGTATTCCTCGACCTGGGGATTAAAGAGGAATTAATTGATGAAAAAAAGGAAGCACTTCTTCGCAACGGAAGATTGGACGGCAGGATTACAGTCCCTTTTGAAGACGGAAGGACGAAGCATTTCGAATATACGGTAAAACAGCATTTAGTAGACAATTTGAACCTCATCGTTTTCAGGAATATAACGGAAAAAGTTGAAATGGAGGCACAGCTGCGAAAATCGGATACTTTGAATATAATCGGAGAGCTCGCTGCCGGGATCGCCCATGAAATTCGCAACCCAATGACTGCGCTAAAAGGATTTATCCAGCTGCTCGAAAGCAGTACGGGGGATGCGTACTCATTATATTTTCAGGTCATAACCACGGAACTCCAGCGAATTGACTCCATTATCAATGAGTTCCTGATCCTTGCCAAGCCTCAGGCAATAAAGTATATCCACACAGATATTTCAAAAATCATGAAGGAGACCGTTGACCTGCTCACCGCCCAGGCAGTGCTTCATGATGTGCAATTTAATACCTATTATGCCGATGGTTTACCAGAACTGCTATGTGAACCTAATCAATTAAAAAAGGTCTTTATCAATATTATAAAAAATGGAATTGAAGTTATGCCAAAAGGTGGTTATGTTACCGTCACAATCAGTCAGGATCCCCACAACAGGATACATATTTCCATCAAGGATGAAGGGGAAGGGATCCCTCCGGAAAAATTGAAAAAGCTAGGAGAGCCATTTTACACAACCAAGGAAAGAGGAACAGGCCTGGGTTTGATGGTCAGCTTTAAAATCATTGAAGAGCACGGGGGAACAATTGAAGTAGAAAGTAAAATTGGGCACGGTACGACCTTTCATGTTTATCTTCCAATCAAAAATGGAGAAGTCTGATTGAATTAATCAATCAGGCTTTTTCACATATCATGAAATTATGCATTTAGGCCCATTATCCACCTCAGTGAGCACTTGAAGGTGCAGACTAAATTCAAAAAAAATTAAATATGGACTTTTAAAACAAAGGAAAATAAAGTATATTAGATATATAACTAATTAGATGTATGTTAAATCGATGGAGGTGAATGTATGCAACTGGACAGAATTGTCGCTTTTCATAAAACGATGGGGGATCCGACGAGGATAAGAATTGTGGCTTTGCTGGCAAATGGCCCGCTTCACGGCCAGGCGATCGCAGGAAAGCTGGGACTTACTCCGCCAACTATTACTCACCATATTAAAAAACTTCGGGAAACCAATGTGATTTACGAACGCAGAGATAAAAATACGATTTATTTTCACCTGAATGAATCGGTGATTAAGCAGCAGGCAAAGACCCTGAGCCGATTGATTGAGAAAAAAGAAGGCGAGGTGGAAGCGATGATCGGACAAAATATGGAGAGGCAAAAAGTTATCGAAAATTTTATCACAAAAGATGGTAAATTGAAGAATATCCCGGCTCAGCGGAAGAAAAAACTGATGGTTTTCGAATATATCGTCCGCGGATTAACAGCGGGGAAAAAGTATCCTGAAAAGGAACTGAACGAATATATTAAGAAGTTTCATGAAGACTATGCGACAATCAGAAGAGAATTCATCATCAACCATTACATGTATCGTGAAAATGGAATTTACGAATTGAATCCCGAAGAAATGTGGGCAAAACCGGAATGATTAATTGAATTATTATCACAAAAAACCGCTCAGGTACCTGAACGGTTTTTTGTGTTTTTTTAGCGAAGAGCTTTAATACAGTTCTGGCCGGCGGTCTGCAAATATCGGAATCTTGCTTCTGGCATCCTTGACCTGATCAAGGTCAATTTCCGCGAAAAGGATTTCCTGGCCTTCGCCTGCTTCAGCAATCACGTCTCCCCACGGACCAATCACCATGGAATGTCCGGCGAAGGTGTTGTTGGGGTCTGAGCCTGAACGGTTGCAGGCAATCACATAGCATTGGTTCTCAATCGCACGTGCAATGAGCAGCGCGCGCCAGTGCTCAAGACGCTGGATCGGCCATTCAGCTACGACGAACATTGCTTCAACGTCCTGAAGGGCATGTGCACGGACCCATTCAGGGAAACGAATATCATAGCAGATTAGTCCGGCAAATTTTTGGCTGTCGAGAGAAAAGAGACCTTTTTCCTTTCCAGCAGCAAGATATAAGTGTTCATCCATCAGCTGGAACAGATGGAGTTTGCTGTATTTTCCAGTCTGCTCCCCATTCTTATCGAATACCAGCATTGTATTTTCGATGCCCGATTCTGTTTTGTTGGCAACAGAGCCCCCGACAATATGGACTTTTTGCTTGATGGCTGTTTCTTTTAGGAATGCAGAGGCTTCCTGCGCCTCTTCATCAGCTTTATCTTTAAGATTTTTTAAATCATAACCCGTGGTCCACAGTTCCGGGAGGACAATAATATCAGGGGTTACTGAGCTTGCTTTCTCAATCAGGGTGCTGGCTGCTTCATAGTTTTGAGCCGCATTCCCAAAAGTAATGTCCATTTGCAAGCATGCTATTTTATATTTCATCTAGAATCACCGCCATACTTTCTGAAAATTAACTCTTTACAAGTTACTATTTACGTTATATCATTTGTGACTAGAATTTCAAATTAAAATTTTCAAATAATCTTAAGTTTTATAAGCAGGTGAAAAAATGGAGTTTCCACAATCAGAATTATTGAAAAGTCTGCCCAAGCAATTCTTTGCTTCTCTTGTGCAAAAAGTAGGCGCTTATACTGAGCAAGGGGCGGATGTAATTAATCTTGGGCAAGGGAATCCGGATCAGCCGACACCGGAGCATATTGTCGAAAAGTTAAAAGTTGCTGCAGAGAACCCGCTTAATCATAAGTATTCACCATTCCGGGGACTGCGTTCATTAAAAGAAGCGGCGGCAGAATTTTATAAAAGAGAATACGGAGTTCAGCTCGATCCTGAAGAGGAAATCGCGATTCTTTTTGGCGGGAAGGCTGGTCTGGTTGAAATTCCTCAATGCCTGCTGAATCCAGGAGAAACGATTCTTGTCCCAGACCCTGGATATCCCGATTATTGGTCTGGCGTTGAAATGGCAAGAGCAAAAATGGTGACGATGCCACTGAGGGAAGAAAACAGGTTCTTGCCTGATTTTTCCGAGCTAAGTGCAGAAGAATTAACCGAAGCTAAGCTCATGTTTCTCAATTACCCAAACAATCCGACAGGTGCTGTAGCGGGCAAAGATTTTTTTGATGAGACAATCCAATTGGCAAGAAAAAATGAAATTTGTGTCGTACATGATTTTGCCTATGGTGCAATTGGTTTTGATGGGAAGCGCCCATACAGCTTTTTGCAGTCTGAAGGCGCCAAGGATGTTGGCATTGAAATCTACACACTTTCAAAAACCTATAACATGGCCGGCTGGCGTGTTGGCTTTGCAGCAGGGAACAAAAGTGTGATTGCCGCGATTAATTTGCTTCAGGACCATATGTATGTCAGTTTATTTGGTGCAGTACAGGAAGCAGCGGCTGAAGCCTTGCTTGGACCACAGGAATGCGTGGCTGAACTGAATGATTTATATGAATCCAGAAGGAACGTGCTTATTGATGGCCTGACAAATATCGGCTGGAATGTTACTGCTCCAAAAGGCTCCTTTTTTGCCTGGCTAAAAGTGCCTGAACCATTTTCCTCCATTGGATTTGCCGATTTTTTATTGGATAAGGCACACATCGCTGTTGCTCCCGGAATTGGGTTTGGCGATTGCGGAGAAGGCTATGTCCGGGTTGGCTTGCTTACTTCGGAGAAGAGATTGCGAGAAGCTGTCAGTAGAATTGAAAGCTTAGGAATTTTCAAAAAAGATATTGACAATGTTTTATGAACCTGACATAATCCTAATTAATAAATTACTTTAACCAATTAAATAACTTAATTAAATTATTTTCTTATCAAGAGCAGGCGGAGGGACGAGCCCGATGAAGCCCGGCAACCGACCCAGCATTATGCTGGGCACGGTGCTAATTCTTGCAGCGAAAGCTGATAGATAAGGAGATGTTAGTTTGCTATCTAACCTCTTCTTTTCGAAGAGGTTTTTTTTATGCCCCATTAAACGGGGATCATTATTGTTTGGAAAGGATTGAACTTCATGAGTGAAATTACAGCAACTTATATTGTCCATGATGCAAAACATAACCCGGAGAAAAAGGCGGAGGGAATCGCCCTTGGGTTGACAGTTGGTTCCTGGACGGATTTGCCGGAATTGGATCAAAGACAGCTTAAAAAGCATAAAGGAAGAGTCGTTTCAGTCGAAGGCACTGGCCTTGACAGCAATGCAGAAACAGTCGCGACAATTAAAATAGCCTATCCTGCCCTGAACTTTTCAGCGGATTTGCCTGCAATCCTTACAACGGTATTCGGGAAGCTTTCGCTGGATGGCAAGGTAAAACTTGTGGACCTTCAATTTAGTGATGAACTGAAGAAAGATTTTCCGGGTCCGCGCTTCGGAATTGAAGGAATCCGAAATAAACTAGGTGTTCATAATCGGCCATTATTGATGAGCATTTTCAAAGGCGTAATCGGCCGAGACATGGAATTCTTGTTAAAGCAGCTAAAAGAGCAAAGCCTTGGAGGAGTTGACTTGATTAAGGATGATGAAATCCTGTTTGAAAATAAACTCACTCCTTTTGAGAAGAGAATCGCTCTTGGGAATCAGATTTTGGATGAGGTCTATGAAACTACTGGCCACAGAACCTTATATGCAGCGAATCTGACGGGGAGGACCACACAGCTTAGAGATAAAGCAAGAAAAGCAGCAGAATTGGGAGCCGATGCGTTGCTGTTCAATGTATTTGCATACGGTTTGGATGTGCTTCAGGAACTTAGGGAAGATGATGAGATCAGCATTCCAATCATGGCACACCCTGCTGTAAGCGGTGCTTTGACATCGGCTGATGATTATGGATTTTCACATTCTCTGCTTCTTGGAAAACTCGTTCGCTATGCAGGGGCAGATTTCTCACTGTTCCCTTCGCCATATGGAAGTGTCGCATTGGAAAAGCAGCAGGCACTATCAATCGCTGAAGCACTGACAGCCGAGGACCTTTTCCAAAAGTCATTCCCGGTTCCATCTGCCGGCATCCATCCAGGTATGGTCCCGCTGCTTGTTAAAGATTTTGGAGTAGATTCAATTATTAATGCCGGAGGCGGTGTGCACGGACATCCTGGTGGAGCTCAGGGCGGCGGCAAGGCTTTCAGGCAGGCCATAGACACAGTTCTTCAAGGGAAATCTCTTGAAGAAGGAGCTTTAGAGCATGAAGAGTTAAAGACAGCTATTAATCTATGGGGTTCAGCTGAGGCGGTGGCCAAGTGAACAATCCAGTGATTTTCTGCGATTTTGATGGTACGGTAACCGAAAAGGATAATATCATCGCAATCATGAATCGATTCGCACCAGAAGGCTGGGAAGAGCTGAAGGAAGGCGTGCTCAACAGAAGCATTTCCATCAGGGAAGGTGTTGGCAAAATGTTTTCCCTGCTGCCGGTAAGCTTGAAAGAAGAGATTATTGAATTTGCGTTAGATCATGCAAGAATCCGCTCCGGTTTTCAAGAATTCCTGGATTTCACGAAGGAGGAAGGAATTCCTGTTTATATTGTCAGCGGAGGGATCGATTTTTTTCTTGAACCAATTATAAACAAATTTGGTCCATTTGCAGGAGTGTACTGCAATGGATCTGATTTTTCACAAACCACTATAAAAATCGAATGGCCGAACAGCTGTGATGATCAATGTTCTAATGATTGCGGCTGTTGCAAGCCTTCCATCATGAGAAAGCTTGTACAAAGCGATACTTATAAAATCGTCATCGGCGATTCAGTGACCGACCTAGAAGCCGCAAAACAAGCAGATTATGTATTCGCAAGAGATTACCTGAAAATTAAATGTGAAGAATGGGCTATTCCACATACACCATTTGAAACTTTCTATGATTGTATTGAAGCTCTTAAAACTAAGACAGGGGTGAGAGGATGAGCAGTGTAGAAACGAAGTGGGAAGAACTTGCTGATGTGAAATCAGAACTTGCAGAGCGTGACTGGTTTATGGGCACCAGCGGCAACCTTGCGATCAAAGTTAATAACGACCCGGTGCAATTCCTGGTAACGGCCAGCGGAAAGGATAAGCGGAAGCGAACGGATGAAGACTTTTTGCTAGTCGACCAATTCGGCCGTCCTGTTGAAGAAACGCATTTGAAGCCGTCTG
The DNA here is from genome assembly GCF_023715485.1 of Mesobacillus subterraneus. Classification (GTDB taxonomy): domain Bacteria; phylum Bacillota; class Bacilli; order Bacillales; family Cytobacillaceae; genus Mesobacillus; species Mesobacillus subterraneus_B. The sequence continues at coordinate 435,713 of NZ_JAMBOF010000001.1, forward strand.
CAGAAACGTTGCTCCATGTTGAGGTGTACAGAAAGACAAACTCCGGCTGCAGTCTCCATGTCCACACAATTGATAATAATGTCATTTCTGAAGTCTATGGTGACAGGGGTGAGGTACAGTTCCAGGGACAGGAATTAATCAAGGCATTCGATAAATGGGAAGAAGATGCTGTCCTTAAAATTCCCATTATTCCGAATTATGCACACATCCCGACATTAGCAAAGGCTTTTTCTGAGCATGTAAAAGGAGATACCGGAGCAGTCCTGATCAGAAACCATGGCATCACCGTCTGGGGCAGGAACGCTTTTGAAGCTAAAAAAATATTGGAAGCCACAGAATTTTTATTCCGATATCAGTTAAGGCTCCTCGAGCACAAACCATTCCAATTATTCAAGGTTGTTTAACTAAAAGGGTAGTTTAAAATCTTTATGCTGGTTTCGGCACTATGTTGATTGGAGCCGAAATCAACTGGCATTACAAGGCTTACTCAATAAATAAACAAGGGAGAGATCAAACATGGCATTTATCGTAAAGCAAAATTCACAGGAAAGAATTGTTGAAGAACAGCAGGTAGAAGCATTTTTGAATGATCAAGAAGTAATTTACGAAAAATGGGATATTAAAAAGCTTCCAGCTAATCTTCAGGAAAAATTTCTGTTATCCGATGAAGAAAAACAGCAGATCCTTGAAGCATTTCAAGTTGAAATCGAGGACATTTCTTCCCGCAGAGGCTACAAAGCAAAAGACGTTATCTCGCTGTCCGATAATACACCAAATCTTGACCAGCTGCTGGCGAACTTCAAGCAGGAGCATCACCATACTGATGATGAAGTAAGGTTCATTGTCAGTGGCCATGGTGTATTCGTGATCCAGGGTAAGGAAGGAGAATTCTTTGAAGTCTTCCTTGATCCGGGCGATTTGATTTCCGTCCCTGAAAATACTCGTCATTACTTCACGCTGCAAGATGACCGCCAGGTGGTTGCGGTAAGGATTTTCGTTACAACTGAAGGCTGGGTGCCTATTTACGAGAATGAAACGGTAAGCCAGTAATCAATTTACAAGTACTTATGTAAGCATGGAGATATGGTGAACTTTGTCGAAGAAAAAAATTTCAGCAGTGAAAATTGTCTTATTTTGCGAATCTATTTACATTGATACAAGCATTTGCAATAATTCTTCAAGTAATCTTTTATTCATTTAAGGAAGTAAAGTAGTAGAGGAGTTTTAGAAGTGTATCAATCGCAAATTGCTTTGTTGAAGGAAATTGATCGCGTAAGGGGATTAATGGTAGCTGCTGCGCGGGAAACTGGATATACAAGCGAAGAAACGATTCGCCGCAGCCAGGAGCTCGACCGCCTTATTTATGAATATCAAAGTTACTGTAAGGAAAGTGAATTGCAGCGACAAAGAGCCAAGATTCTTTTTAGACAAATTATCCTGCTGACAAAGAAACAATATGTGCTTGCACATGCCTGATTATATTCAATTGCTGAATATTGGAGGAAATTAGCCACTGCCCATATCCGGCAGTGGCTAAAATGTTTCAATCAGCAGAATCATGAATAATAGGCCCACTATGAAGGAATATGTTGAAGACCTTTCATTGCCGTCTCCATGACTTTCAGGAATCAGTTCCTTATAGATAATGAAAAGCATTGCCCCAGCGGCAAAGGATAAACCAAATGGTACGAGGAATTTTACATAGGAGGTCGAGAAATAGCCAAGCAGGGAAGTAATGATTTCAATCACACCTGTTAGAGTGGCGATGATGAATGCTTTAAATTTATTGATTTGTTGGTTAATCAGAAACAATGCCACGAGGAATCCTTCTGGTGCATTTTGCAGGCCAATGGCAAATGCGATGAGATTCCCGGTTTCATTTCCCTGGGTAGAAGCATAGCTTACCCCTACAGACAATCCTTCCGGTATATTGTGAAGTGTGATTGCGGCAATGATCAGCATTGCTTTTTCGTCAAACTGTATTTGTTTGTTTGAATGCTGCAGATCAATGTGTGGAATATTATTTTCCATCACCGTTAAGATCAGCACTCCGAAGAATACCCCGAAAGCCAGTTCAGGAAATCCTCCAATCTTCAATGCTTCTGGAATCAGTCCCATAGTGGAAGCAGCCATCATGATGCCCGCGGTAAAAGCGAGCAAAGAATCTCTCCATCTATGAGTTACCGACCGGTGCATGAATAAAATGATTAACGCTCCCAAGCCAGTAGAAAGGGCGGAGAGTGAACTTCCAATCAAAACGGAACTCAATTTACAGCCAACTCCTTTCCAGGCTAATTAGCCAGATTTAACAATTTGCTCAAAAATTCACGAGAAAATTGCTTTGTGTGATTTTTATCATATTTTTAATCGTGCATTTTATATATTTTTAACATAGATAGGTTTTTATCATCATATTGCTAATACACCCCACCATGTCATCGCAACGTATTACCATTTTATACAATGGGCTAAATTATGTTCATGAAGATTTTTGAATTCCCACGTTTTTGTTTCTCAAACTGCACCTTTTGCTTTCCACTTTTTCAATTGTTGGTACTATGCTTGTAAGGCGATTCATATATCGTACTACATAGCATTTTATTTTTTACTTAAAAGAAACCGCTTTCAAATTAATAGTTTTTCATTTTAAGGAGGGGAAAAGAGAATATGCACATTGTCGTTTGTGTCAAGCAAGTGCCCGATACAAAAATCATCAAAATCAATCCTAAGACGAACACCCTGGACCGGCGGAGCGCACCAGCGATCCTGAATCCATATGATGCCCATGCTGTACAGGAAGCCGTCAAAATCAGGAATAAGTCAGGAGGTACCATTTCGGTACTATCTATGGGCCCGCCGCAGGCAGTTGCGGTCATTAAAAAGAGTGTTGAAATAGGAGCAGATCAGGGATACTTAATCTCTGACAGAGCATTTGCCGGAGCGGATACACTGGCAACGAGCTATGCGCTATCCAAGGCGCTTGAAAAAATCTCGAAAGAAAATCCGATAGACCTCGTCATTTGCGGAAAACATGCGATTGACGGAGACACGGGGCAAGTAGGACCTGGTATCGCGCGCAGGCTTGACATTCCGCCTATTACAAATGTAATCGAAGTTTCAGAGTTTAATAAGGAAGAAAAGTATGTTCATATTAAGCGCAAGCAAATCAACGGTTATGAAGTGATTCAGTCTCAGCTGCCATGCTTATTGACAGTAGAGAAGGAAATCAACGACATCGAGTATGCGCCACTGCCTAATATGATCAATGCTGCACGTTACGAGCCTGTGGTCTGGTCCGTTAATGACCTGGAAGATGTCGATAAAACCCAGCTTGGATTGAAAGGATCCCCGACAATTGTCGGAAAAATGTTTTCTCCTCCAAAGCTTGAAGGCGGAAAGAGAATTGAAGGCGACGCAGATTCCCAGGTCGAACAGCTGATGGAAGTTTTAATGGAAAGAAAAGACTTATTTAAAATAAAAGCAGCCAACTCTTGATTCCGATTTTAAAGGGGGAATAGCAGGATGGAAGAAAACCAGGGAGTCTGGGTATTCATTGAAGTGAACGAAGGAAAAATCGAAGGTGTATCACTGGAATTGCTGGGCGCTGGCAGGAAGCTGGCAGATAAGCTAGAGGTGCCTCTCTCAGGTGTTATGCTTGGTGAAGGTGTATTACCGATAGCGAACGAAGTAATTTATGCAGGAGCAGATCAGGTATATGTCGTTGACCATCCAGTCCTGAAAAATTATCGGACGGAGTCTTATATGAAAGGCGTTTGTACGCTGGCTGAAAAGTATAAGCCTGAAATTTTTCTATATGGGGCAACACCAAACGGAAAGGACTTGGCGAGCGCGGTTGCAACAGATTTAAGCACTGGCCTGACAGCGGATACGACAATGCTGGATGTTGACGTCGAAAAAAGGCTGCTCGAGGCAAGCCGTCCGGCGTTTGGCGGAAATATCATGGCAACAATCCTTTGTAAAAAGCACAGGCCGCAAATGGCGACGGTCCGCCCGAAAGTAATGAAGGCGCTAGAAACTGATAATGGCCGCAAGGGTATCATTATCGAAGAAGAATTAGATCTGCGTGAAGAAGATATGCGCACAAAAGTGATCAAAATTGTGAAGGACGTAACAAAAAAAGCGAGCCTTGCAGAAGCACATGTCATTGTCGCCGGCGGAAAAGGTCTTGGCGATCTCCAGGGCTTCCAGGTAATTCATGACTTAGCCGATGTAATCGGAGCCAGTGTTGGAGGCACGCGTGATGTCGTGGAGGCAGGGTGGCTTAAGCATGAGCAGCAAATCGGCCAGACAGGGGAGACAGTCACACCTAAAATCTACTTTGCTATTGGAATATCCGGTGCAATTCAGCATGTTGAAGGAATGAAGAACTCTGAGCTGATCATCGCTATCAACAAAGATCCAAACGCACCGATTTTCGACGTAGCCACTTATGGCATCGTTGGCGATGCGATGGAAATCGTTCCGAAGCTAATCCAGCAGTTTAAAGAGCTCAGCAAAGAGAAGGGCGGGGAAATGAGCTATGCCTGAAAAATTTGATGTAATCGTCGTAGGAGCCGGCCCTGCCGGAACCTCATGTGCATACAGCTGCGCCAAAAGCGGGCTCAAGGTTTTATTGATCGAGCGTGGAGAGTATCCAGGCAGCAAGAATGTAATGGGTGGTGTCCTTTACCGCAAACAAATGGAAGAAATTATTCCTGAATTCTGGAAGGAAGCTCCACTTGAAAGGCCAGTAGTCGAACAGCGCTTCTGGATGATGGACAAAGAGTCTGTTGTCCAGTTTGGCTATAAAGGTCTTGAATGGGCTGTTGAACCATATAATAATTTCACGGTGCTGCGCGCGCAATTTGACCAGTGGTTCGCACAGAAAGCCGTCGAGGCAGGCGCGTTGTTGATTAATGAAACTGTTGTCACAGAATGCATCGTTGAGAATGGCAAAGTCGTTGGCGTTCGCACTGACCGCCCAGACGGAGAGGCGTTCGCTGATGTTGTTGTACTTGCTGATGGCGTTAACTCATTGCTATCCAAACAGCTTGGCTTCCACAGGGAATTCCGTCCCGATGAAGTTGCGCTGACTGTAATGGAAGTAATCAACCTTCCTAAGGAAAAAATCAACGACCGATTCAATCTCGAAGGGAACCATGGAACAACGATCGAAATTTTCGGGGATTCAACGCAAGGCAACCTCGGAACCGCATTCCTGTATACCAACAAAGATAGTTTGAATATCGGGGTAGGAACCACGCTTTCCAGCATGATCAAAGCGAAGCTGAAGCCATATGAATTGCTCGATTATTTGAAAAAACATCCGATGGTTCGTCCATATATTGAAGGTGGCGAATCAGCTGAGTACCTTGCCCACTTGATTCCAGAAGGCGGTTACCATTCTGTACCGCGCGTTGCCGGTAATGGAGTGCTTGTTGTCGGGGACGCAGCCCAGCTCGTTAACGCAATCCACCGCGAAGGCTCGAACATGGCGATGGCATCAGGCAAAATGGCCGCAGAGGCAATCTTTGAAGCGAAAAAAGAAGGAAACTTCAGCGAAAGCAGCTTAAATCGCTATAAAGAAGCATTATATGGAAGCTTCATCATTAAAGACCTTGAAAAGTATAAGGATGCGGCGCACACCTTCGAGAAGTATCCACAATACTTCAAGGACTACGTCCCCATGATGAACCAGGCAATGAGCAAATTCTTTACAGTAGACGGAACGCCGAAAAGAGAGAAACAAAAAGAAATCATGCGCAGCGTGACTGCTGAAAAAGGAACCTTTAAGGTAATGCAAGACATCTATCGTGCCTGGAAGGCGGTGAAATAATGTCAACGACAAACATCGAGGAAAAACAATTTCTTTTAAGGTTTAAGTGTGACACAAAATCGCATCTGACTGTACTGGACCATGACGTCTGCATGACTCAGTGCCCTGACAAACTCTGTACCGTGTTTTGCCCCGCAGAAGTCTATAAATGGGAAGGAAAACGAATGCAGGTGGGCTATGAAGGCTGTCACGAATGCGGAAGCTGCAGAATCGGCTGCCCCTACCAGAATATTAAGTGGGAATATCCAAAAGGCGGCCACGGAATCGTGTTCAGGCTTGCGTAATATAGCGGAAAGAAACTGGCGGACAAAATACTTGTCCGCCAGTTTTTATTTTGAATTTACGCCTTGTATTTGCTTATATAAGTGCCGTAGAACAGGAAGAAGGAAGGCAAAGGTAAGATAAAAGGAGCTTATGTGACCGTATAAGTTGGAGAAAGAAGCGAGGAAATCAGATAACGTGGATGTATTTTTTTTATCATAAATTTAAAATTTGATTAGAAATTCCTATATTCATTATATGTAAGTTAATTCACAAATGGGTTCAAAAAGAGAGAAGCTAAGTGAGAGGGGATTGCTGAGGGGGTTAGCTGATTTTTTCTTGCTGGCGCACTGTATGAAGCTGGTCGTTTCGAATTTCTTTTTCTATATTCCTTGCAGCCTCAACAGCATCATCAAACTTATCATACAAGGAAGAAGCGTAAATTGGTTTGCAAGCATCATAGCTTCCAACTGAATCGGATTTATAAATGGTTACGTTCCAGTGGTAATATTCCTTGCCATGTTCTTGGTGCCCTTGGAGTCCGATCAGTAAATGGGTATGAAGCAAATCAGGCTGAATATCCATGAATGCCTTCGAGTCACTAGAACCAGCGGGAATCAAGGCTTTCTCATAAAAATCGCGGTATATTTCGTTTTGCAATGAAAACTCACTCCTTTTACATTAATGTATAACTTCATTATATGTAAGGATATAAGAAATTTGAAGGCGAATTGTTAAAATTTTTAGAAATTTTAACGAAGTGTCATTTTTTCTTCACATTTTTCCGAAAAATTCGTAGTTGTGATGCCCATCACAACTTGATTAAATCTTCAATCCTATAATGAAAGTATCAAAAGCATATAGGAGGCCGATCGAGATGACTGGCTGCATGAGCGGAATAAATCAGGATTCAACATTTGTTTTAAGTGAAGGGCTGCAGCAATTGAAAAATGAACATCCGCCGCTGTTGGATGTTCTTGCACACCTCTTGGAGATTTCTTTGAAAATCGAAGACGGAGTGGAAATGGAGGAGAACTTTTCAAAGCTCAGACCAGCTGTTGTAGACTTTTTAGCTGAACTTGAACCTCACTCGGATCGTGAGGAGGGAGTCCTGTTCGAAATGATGGCAGCTTATATTGGAAGGGAAATGGGGCCGATTGCTGTCATGGAATACGAACATGACCAGGCGAAAAGATTCATCGGAACATTTCTTCACAATACAAGGAATGGTACGGAAGGTTTTTCAGTGGAAAAAATGATAGAGAATGCCCAGCTGGTTAAAAATGCCAACTACACGCTGGTCAGCCATTTTGCAAAAGAAGAAAGCATCCTTTTCCCGATGGCTGAAAATTTGCTTTCACAGGAAGAGAAGCAGGAGCTCGCTGCGCGAATCAAATTAATCTAATAGGATCTTTTCGTAAAGTAAAAATCAATGCGAGAACAGCTATCGCATAAATAACTTAATCAAAAAGGGTGAAGCTTTCGATCGCTTCACCCTTTTATTATTCTTATTCATTTTCAGTAATGGTAACTAGTTTAATGTCTTTTGTATCGAATCTGTGAAAAACATGATCTTCTCCAGTGAATTCAATCATACCCTCATTATCCTTGGCATCCTGGATTGCTGCAGAAATGTCTTCCACCTCAATCGGCCGTGATACTGAAAAATCTTTTTCGAAAAAATAGTTAATCTTAAACTTTGACATGTTGATCTCCCTTCCTGTTATGCTCATTACATTTTTCCTTAAGAGGATCATGCTTAAACATAATTCAGCAAATGGAAAATTTTAATTGTTCCATTCTGCCAGCTTTTCATCGGATGGAAGATACATTGTGAGCAAGCCTAACAACGGCAGGAAGCCTACACAGATAATCATCATATGCAAACCGATCAAGTCAGCTAAATAGCCGAGACCGACTGAGCCAATCGCACCCATTCCAAATGCGAGGCCAACTGTCAGGCCTGCCATGGTCCCGATTTTTCCCGGTACTAGTTCCTGTGCATAAACAACTGTGACTGAGAAACTAGACATTAATATAAATCCACTCACTGTCAAGAGGATAAAAGCTGCGGCGGATGGAACGAAAGGTATAATTGCAGACAATGGTGCCGCGGCAATCATCGATAGGAAAATGATGTTTTTCTTCCCAAAACGGTCTGCAAGCGGGCCACCAAAGAAAGTGCCGAATGCACCAGCAACCAGGAAAGCAAACAGGAACATCTGTGACTCTTTAATTGAAAGGCCATATTGATCGATTGCGTAAAATGCATAAAAATTTGTCATTCCCGATATGTACCAAGACCGGGCAAAGATTAAAAATAAAATCAGAACAAGGGCAACCTTAATATCTTTCGAAATTCCTTTGTTTATTTCATTGCTAGTTTGCTTTGCCTTTGATGCTAATTTTTCAAAATCCAGTTTCTTTGTATACCATGAAGCAATATAAACAAGCAATGCAACCGCGATCGCAGCTACGAGAGTAAACCATGCGGCGCCGATTTGACCGAGAGGCACAAGGATAAGTGCTGTAATGAGCGGGGCAAGTGCCTGTCCTGAGTTACCGCCAACCTGATAAATCGATTGTGCAAGTCCTCTGCGTGGCCCGGCTGCCATATAAGCAACCCTTGAACCCTCAGGATGGAAAACGGCGGAGCCTAAGCCTATAAATAAAACTGATAGAATAACAAACTCAAAACTAGGAGCAAAAGCCAGCCCAAGGACCCCAAACATGGTTGAACTCAAGCCGAGCGGAAGGGCATACGGCATTGGCTTCTTGTCGGTAGCCATGCCGATCACTGGCTGCAGGACGGATGAAACAATATTAAGGGAAAATCCAATCATTCCAAGCTGTGTAAATGAGAGTCCCATCGATTTCTCAAGAATTGGGAACATTGCGGGAATGACGGATTGGATTGAATCATTTAGTAAGTGGACCAATCCAATAATAAAAAGTATTTTATACGCTGTCTCGTTCTGTTTCTGTGGCTTGAGTTTAACAGCGGCTGCAGATTGATTCATGTATATCTCCTTCTAAAATTTATTTCGTTTTCCTACATATCATTTTACAAAAAAAGTCACGAGATAAAAATAGCTTTTCTAATGAAATATTTTGTGTAATATATTTAAGTATTAAGAAAATAAAAACTATTCAAAGGGGAATATGAAGAGCTATGGAAAAAGCTGTGGATGCTTTGATGACTCAAGATTTGCTCTATGAGTTTTTAAACAAATACGCCCTTGATAAAAAGATAAAAAAACTCGGCGATTTCGAAAATTACGTTTATGAGGCATATAAAGATGGGCAGCCCTATATATTAAGGCTTACCCATAGTTCCCATCGGAGCAAGGAAGAGATTGCTTCTGAATTGGATTGGATGCAGCATTTATACAAAGCCGGCCTGTCGGTCCCTGAGGTTTACCCATCCATTAACGGACAATTAGTAGAAGTGTTGCCCGCTGCAGACGACAGTCTATTTATGGGATGTCTGTACGCCAGAGCTAAGGGAGAGGCTATAGGCGTCCGTTCTGAAAAGTTCGATGAACATCTGTTCTCGGTCTGGGGCGAAACAACAGGCTTTATGCATCGAGCAACAAAAACATATAAACCATCAGATGGCATCAAAAAGCGGGCGCGGTGGGACGAGGACGAACTGTTACAGGTCGAGAAACATTATCCATCAGGGGACCCGCAATTAATTGAAAATGCCAGGGAAGTTATTGCGAGAATTTCAGAGCTTTCGCAAAACCCTGATCAATTTGGTGTAATCCATACAGATATCCATTCAGGAAACTTTTTTTATGACGGAGAAAAAATCCATGTCTTTGATTTTGATGACGCAAGCTATCACTGGTTTGCATCTGATATTGCCATTCCTTTGTTTTACTCGATTTTTTATAAAATCCCTCCAAGCCAGCAGGAGGAGAGGCAGAAATTTTCTGATCGTTTCCTGAAAGCATTCATTAAAGGCTATCAAAAAGAAAATGAGCTGCCGGAAGGATGGAAAGCTCAGGTGCCATTATTCCTGATGCTCCGTGACGTTGTCCTTTATGCAGTTTTACACAAAAAAATAGCCCCTGAAGACAGGGGAGAACGATTGCTTAAGATGATGGATGAGATATCAGCCAGGATCAGGAGTAAAAGGCCGATTGTAAACGTTAATTAATGCTGCCCATTATTCCTTTTTAAAATTGTATAGAGGAAAAAAGTTCCGCCCAATAGGATAACGACCATGAAAAGAAAGAAAAGAATCCCGATTTCATCAATCAGTGTACTTAAATAAACAATAAGAATTAAGTCTGTGATAACCGCTATTATCAAATAGTATCGCATGAATTGTGGATTCACTATCACTCACCTTCTTTCATTGCCTAGTGTGTTATGTTTTATGAAAAGTATGTACTATAAAGAAAACACCAGATTAAGAGGTAATCTGGTGTTTTTGTTACTTTCATTAATCATTACCAGCCCCGGCTAGCACCGCCGCCGCCGGAGGATCCGCCCCCACCACCCCGAGGCCCGCCGCCACCGCCGCCTCCTCTTGAAATGATGGACAGCAGTAAATAGGTTAGAGTCCCGCCAAAGAACATGAAATCCAGGATGACGACTCCTATTATGATAATGATCAGCAGCCAGGTTGGAATCGGGAAATCCTGCTGCTGAGGCTCACGCGGAGCATTTCCGAATTCACTTGTTCCAGACACTTCATTAGCCAGTGCCTGATAAGTATTCATGACAGCCAGGTTCGGCTGTCCATTTTTCAAATGCGGAATGGCGTATTCATCAAGAATTCTTCCTGCTTTGCCATCAGGTATTATGCCTTCAAGTCCATAGCCGACTTCAATTCTGATCTTCTTTTCTTGCATCGCCAGTACGAGCAGTACACCGTTATTGTTTTCTGCGGTGCCAAGACCGTATTTGCGGTAAGCTTCCACTGCGTATTCTTCAATGCTTGTTTCACCAATTGTATCGACAGTAAGGACAGCAATTTGCGAAGTGTTCTGGTCTTCAATCGATCTTCCCATATTTCGCATCTGGATTTCTTCATTATCACTTAAAATATTCGCATGGTCCTGGACATAGATATCTCCAACAGGTGCCGGTATTTCATTCGGTGCCGCGATTGCCCCGTTTGGGAGCAGCAACAGCAGGATGCCCAATATTGCTGATAACCCGGAGAATCTTATGTGGCTCATTGTCAGCCTCCAAAGTCAACTGAAGGAGCTTCTTGCGCCCGAGGGTCTGCTTTGAAGTATTCCTTCTCGTCAAACCCGGTAACGCTAGCGACAATGGCACCTGGGAATTGCTTCACTTTCTTGTTATACACGGAGACCTGGTCGTTATAGTCTTTTCTTGCTACAGCTAATCTGTTCTCAGTGCCAGCAAGTTCATCCATTAATTGCGTGAACTGTGTGTCTGCTTTTAAGTTCGGATAGTTTTCAACGACTACGAGCAATCGGCTTAATGCACCAGAAAGCTCCGCGTTAGCAGTTGCCTGGTCTTCAGGTGTTTTCGCACCAGCCAATCTAGCTCTTGCGTCTGAAATTGACTGAATGACTTCTTTTTCATGTGCTGCATATCCCTTAACTGTATTAACGAGGTTTGGAATAAGATCAAGCCTTCGTTGGAGCTGATTCTCAACCTGTGCATATGCCTGGTTGACATTTTCCTCTTCAGCGACAAAGCTGTTATAACTTCCTACCCCCATCATGATGAAAATGCCGAGTATGACTAACAAACCAATAATGATTCCTAATCCTTTTTTCATGAATTTGCCACTCCTGATTCTATGATGTTATAGTGATGAACGTATTTTTCCCTCTTTTAACAGGTTTTTAAACTTAATGTTTTTGGGAGACCTGCTGAATTGTCCAGGTAAATGCCTTAATGCACTGGTTGTTCAGTTGAAAGATGTATATATCATTGCAAAAAGTTATGCAGAAAAAATAGTTTTTTGTATAAAATCAAGGGAAATACTGATAAAAACAACAAATTCAGCTATACTCTAGTTATGGAAAAGTCGTTTAAGGTAAAGGAATGAAATTGGATGAATAATGAAAATCAATCTTTAAAATTATTCATTGTCCTGTCCAGGGCATATCGGGCAGTCAATGAAAAAGTGAACAAGGTAATCCAGAAAAACGGACTTAATCCCACTGAATTTGCTGTACTAGAGCTTCTATACCACAAGGGTGAGCAGCCGCTGCAGCAAATTGGCGGAAAGATTTTGCTTGCAAGCGGAAGTATTACCTACGTTGTGGATAAGCTTGAAGAAAAGGGCTATTTAAATAGAGTTGCCTGCCCTAAAGACAGAAGGGTGACTTACGCGAAAATTTCCGATAATGGACAAAAATTGATTGAAGAGATCTTCCCTGAGCACAGTGCTTTGATCCATGAATTGATGGGCAGCCTATCAGAAGAGGAGAAGGGCACAGCGATTGAGCTGCTGAAGAAGCTCGGCCTTTCTGTGAGCAAATATTAAAAAGGAAACGGCAATTGCCGTTTTTTTTTTAGTCCCGAATAAATACCTAAGTTAAAAAGGACAATTTTTACGGAATAAAAAGGGAAATAACGAATATTCGTAGAATAGGAAAGAGAAAGGAATATGCTCATTCCTATATAGAGAAAAAGGGGGCAATACCATGAAATTTGAGCAATATACATACACTCGCCCGGATTTGGATGAGGTTACTGCCAAATTCGATAACCTGTTAGAACAATTCAAAAATGCTAGCTCAGTTGAGGAACAGAGCTTAGCAATGAACGAAATCAATGAATTGCGCAATGATGTCGGAACAATGTTCAATCTTTGCTACATCCGCCATTCTATCGACACTGAGGACGAGTTCTATAAGCAGGAACAGGATTTTCTTGACGAGCTTGCTCCTCAGGTAGAGGGTTTAGTGACGAAGTATTATGAAGCACTTGTGGCATCATCTTTCAAGGATGAGCTCGAGGCAAAGTGGGGACGCCAGCTGTTCGCATTGGCAGAAGCACAATTAAAACAGTTCTCTCCAGAAATCGTTCCATTGATGCAGAAAGAGAATAAGCTTTCTACTGAGTACACAAAGCTTGTTGCTTCCGCAAAGATCATGTTCGAAGGTGAAGAAAGGACCCTTGCGCAGCTTGATCCTTTTACAGAGTCAAAAGACCGTGATACAAGAAAGAAAGCGAGCGAGGCAAAGTTCGCGTTCTTCTCTGAGCACGGAGAAGAATTTGACCGCATTTATGATGAGCTTGTTAAGGTCAGAACGGAAATTGCCCATAAGCTTGGGTACAAAAACTTTGTAGAGCTTGCTTATTTCCGTATGTACCGAACAGATTACGACAGTAAAATGGTTGCTGCCTTCAGGGACCAGGTTCATAAATATATTGTTCCTGTCGCTACAAAGCTTAAAGAACGCCAGATGAGCCGCATTGGGGTTGACGCTCTAAAGTATTATGATGAGCCATTCGGGTTCAAAACAGGCAATGCAGTACCTAAAGGAAGCCCAGAATGGATTGTAGATAACGGACAGAAGATGTATGACGAGCTTTCAAGCGAAACAGGCGAATTTTTCCGATATATGAATGAAAACAACCTAATGGATCTAGTGGCTAAAAAGGGTAAGGCCGGAGGCGGATATTGCACATATATCGAAAATTACAAATCGCCATACATCTTTTCTAACTTCAACGGTACATCAGGAGATATTGATGTTCTTACCCACGAAGCAGGTCATGCATTCCAGGTATATTCGAGCCGCCATTTCGAGATTCCGGAGTACAATTGGCCAACTTATGAGGCATGCGAAATCCACTCAATGAGCATGGAATTTTTCACATGGCCGTGGATGGACTTGTTCTTCAAGGAAGATACAGATAAATATAAGTTCTCTCACTTGAGCAGCGCTCTTCTATTCTTGCCTTATGGAGTATCAGTAGATGAATTCCAGCACTGGGTGTACGAAAACCCTGAAGCATCACCTGCAGAGCGCAAACAGCAATGGCGCGAAATTGAGAAGAAATATCTTCCTCATAAAGATTATGATAGCAATACCTATTTGGAAGAAGGCGGATTCTGGCAGCGCCAGGGACATATCTATAATTCACCATTTTATTATATTGACTACACACTTGCACAAATCTGTGCCTTCCAATTCTGGAAGCGTTCAAGGGAAAACCAAGAAGAAGCGTGGAATGATTACGCCCACCTGTGCAAGCTTGGAGGCAGCATGGCTTTCACTGAGCTTGTAAAGGAAGCGAATCTAATATCTCCGTTTGAAAAAGGCTGCGTGGAATCTGTAATCGGTGAAATTGAAAACTGGCTTGATTCTGTCGATGACAGTAAGCTGTAAAAAAGGAAAAGCTAGGCCAGCGGGCTTAGCTTTTTTATTTATCGGAAAAGATATTAACCAATTTTAGTTGTAGATAGGAGGAATTGCCCCAAATTGCTCTTGTATTGGACAATTATAAGTGAAACTTGCTCAATAATGCATACTTACGGTTAAAAAACATGCCGATTGAAATTGGTTTAATGACTTATTCCTAAGAAAATAAATATATTCCATTAAAATGAAATCGATTATAACAGAAGAAAGCCCGCATCGACTTAATGTCAATGCGGGCATCTTTTTAATTTACATACTGCGTTCCTTTTTAACCTGCCTGAAGAAAAATACTTCATAGATGACAGGTATTAAAATTAACGTCAGCAGGGTGGAGGAGGTAAGGCCGCCGATAACGGTTACTGCCAGCCCTTTTGAAATCAGTGTGCCTGATGATGTTGTCAGTGCTAATGGAATTAAAGCAGCAATTGTTGCAAATGCGGTCATCAGGATCGGGCGAAGCCTAGTGATGCCAGCCTCAATAAGTGCTTCACGGATTGGCATGCCTTTCTCGGTACGGTTCTGCCCGATTCTGTCTACCATGACGATTGCGTTGGTGGTAACAATCCCTATAAGCATAAGCAGTCCAATCATAACGCTGACTGACATTGGTTCGTCTGCGATCCAAAGTCCAAGCAGGGAGCCGATTGGGACGAAAATCAACGAAGACAGGATGATGAAAGGAATTCTGGCCTGCCCGAACGTGATCAGCATCGTCAAATATACTAGACCAATTGCGACAACCATAGCAATGCCAAGCTGAGTAAAGGTCTCAACTGTTTCGTCACTGCCCCCGCCGCCTTCCAATGTAACCTCTTCAGGCAGGTCGATATCATTCTTAACACCATTTATGACGTTGGTTGATACGGATCTGATATCATTTGAATCTATTTGCGCAGAAACTCTCGCAAATATTTTACCATCTAATTTTTGGATGGAAGTGAACGCGTCTGATTCTGTTATTTCAGCTATTTCTGTTATTGGCACAGGTCCTTGCTGAGTGAAAATAATCGTATTCTTTAAGTCTTCTAATGTCTCTGACTTCTCATCATAAGTGATGGAAACCTTGCGCTCTTCATTACCCAATTCCATAGTTCCAGCATCAACCGGCTTAGTTTTATCGGTGATTGTGCCAAGGATCTGGAAGCCAGAAAGACCAAATTGAGCAGATTTCTCGGGATCGATATCAACAATTACCTGCTTTTGTTTTTCGGAAAAATTGTTTGAAACATATTTAAGATCTTCTTGCTTATTCATATAATCTTCTACTGAGGCTGCTGCCTGCTGCAATGCTGAGAGGTCAGTAGAGTATAAGTCGATATTCACATTATTATTCGATGGAGGGCCGCCAGTGGATTGCTCCTGAATGCCGATTTTTGCATCAGGCTCTATCGCGATGATGATGTCCTCCATTTCTTTTTCAAGCTCAGGTATAAACTCAGAAACACTTATTCCTTCACCAAGGCTGATAAAATAGTTCGCCTGGTTCTGGCGCTTCAAACCAGTCTGGAAATCCCGGCTGCCAATGCCGACTGTGACATCATTAATTTCTTTTTTGCTTGCGAACATTTCCTCGACCTTCACGGAAACATCATTCGTCTTTTCGAGTGATGTGGATGATGGAAGCTGGAATGTTGCTACAAGCAGTTTTTGTTCTTCGTTCGGGATAAAAGTGAAGCCAAGTCCTTTAACCAGGAAGCCGGAACCTGCAAGCAGAAGTACGGACATAATGATGACCAGGGCTTTATGATTCAATGACCATTTGATTGCGGACGCGTAAGCCCTCTGCATCGCACCTTCTTTTTCTTCCTTTGGCACCATTTTAAATGAGAATTTTGCCAGGATTGGAACGATTGTGACCGCCACGATCAGAGAAGCGAGCAGTGAGAATACGATGGTCAGTGCGAATGGAAGGAAGAACTCACCAGTAATGCCGCCCACAAGTCCAAGAGGCAAAAACACGACAACAGTTGTAATCGTTGATGATGTGATAGCTTTAAGGATTTCCTTCGTGGAATCCTGAATCAATTCATCCGTCATGCCTTCCTTTGTCTTCCGTACTCTTCGGAAAATATTCTCGATGACTACGATACTGTCATCAACGACGCGGCCAACGGCCACTGCCATCCCGCCAAGAGTCATGATGTTCAGGGAAATATCAAGCTGGTTCAAGAATATTGACGATATTAATAGAGATAGCGGGATCGAAACAATCGCAATGATGGTAGCCCTGAAATTCCTCAGGAAAATAAGCACGGCTATTGAAGCAAATAGTGCTCCCAGCAACCCTTCTTTTACTAATGTATTTACAGATTTCTCGATACCCTCTGCAGAATCAAAGCCAATCGCATAATCCAGGCGGTCATTATAGCCGTCAATTACTGCTAGAACCTTATCGGCAACTTCGACAGTATTGGCATCCTGTTTTTTTGTAATCGCCATTGATAGTGATTCTTTTTCATTGTAACGAGTGATTTCAGGCTTTTCAGTTACAACTTCGATTGATGCGATTTCACTTAGTTTAACTGGAGGAGCTTCTGGTACAAATTTAGATTTGATGACCAGATTTTCCAGCTCGCTTATTTCAGCTATTTTTTCTTGTACCCTGACAGGGACCTGGATTTCATTTTCATTCAGGTTGCCAGCAGGGAAACTGAATTTTTTAGCGTTAATTGTTTCTTTGATTTCATTCAAACTGAGCGCCAGCTGGGAAGCCTTTTCCTGATCAACCGTAATCTGCAGGACTTCGTCTGTCATCCCGCCAACAGAAACGCTGTTAATACCCTGTATTTTATTAAGCTCAGGAATGATTTCTTCATTAACAAGCTGCTCCAAGTCTTGATCACCTTTGGCAAACAGTGAGATGTTAAAAATCGGGAAGGTGCCAAAGGAAAATCTGTTTACGTTTGTCTGGACAGTTTCAGGGAGGCCGGCATCTTTGATATAGGTATTAACCTGCTGCTCAGCATCATCCAAATCCTTATCGAAAGGGAACTCGAGATTGATGATCGCGATGCTTTCAAAGGATGAACTTTGAACCTTGCTGATTCCGTCAATACCCTTGAATTTTGTTTCGAGCTTTTCGGTTACTTGTTCATTGATGTCCTGCGGGGATGCGCCTGGATAAATGACTTCCACAGATAGCTGCGGAAATTCAATATTTGGCAGCAAATCGACCTTTAGACGTGTAAAGGAGTACAAGCCGCCGAGAATTAATAAGAATGAAATGATAAAAACAGCAAAAGCATTTTTTAAACTGAATTTCGTCAAAAAACCCATAAGGTTTACCTCTCTTCTTAAAAAGTATACTTTCATTCTATATGCTCTTTATGTAGTTTTCACTTTTAAACTGTAAAAATAAAAAGATACCCGGAGTTGGCCTCCGGGTTATCAAGATTTATTTGCGCTTAATGGTGATTGCTTCATTGTCAATCACTGCTGCCAAAGTCACAGCTTCTGGGTCTTCAAGGATGAAGTCGGCTATAGAGTCCTCCAGCTGTTCCTGAATGGAACGGCGAAGCGGACGGGCACCGAATGCTGGATGGTATCCCAGCTCAGCAAGTTTTTCTTTTACTTCATCCGTAACCTCAAGACTGATGTTTTGCTCTGCGAGAGTGCCTTTCAGTACAGCAAGCATCAGGTCCACAATCTGAAGAAGATGTTCTTTTTCAAGTGACTTGAACTCGATGATGCTGTCGAAGCGGTTCAGGAATTCTGGCTTGAAGAAGCCTCCTAGCGAATCCAGGATGGTTGATTCGTTGATAGCAGTGTTCTGGCCGAAGCCTACCTTGACTGTCCTATGGCCAACACCTGCGTTGCTTGTCATGATAATGACGGTATCCTTGAAGCTTACCGTGCGTCCCTGGCTGTCAGTCAGGCGGCCATCCTCAAGGATCTGCAGAAACATGTGCTGGACATCTGGATGGGCTTTCTCGATTTCATCCAGCAAAATGATGCTGTATGGGTTGCGGCGGACTTTTTCAGTCAGCTGGCCGGCTTCATCATGTCCGACATAACCTGGAGGTGAACCGATCAGCTTGGAAACACTGTGCTTTTCCATATACTCACTCATATCTAGCCGAACCATGGCATCCTTCGAACCAAACAATTCTTCAGCCAGTGTCTTTGTCAATTCCGTTTTTCCAACACCTGTTGGACCGACGAAGAGAAAGGATCCAATCGGGCGATTTTTAGATTTCAGACCAGCACGGCTGCGGCGGATTGCCTTCGCTACTTTCTGCACAGCATGCTCCTGGCCGATTACCTTGCCATTGAGGTTTTCAACAAGGTTCTTCATCCTTACTTGTTCGTCCTCCTGGAGTTTGCCCACAGGAATTCCAGTCTTCTTTTCGATGATCTCCTGGATATGCTGGACTGTTACAAACGGACGTACCGTATTGCCGTTTTCATTTAGTGCCTTTTCCAGCTTTGCTTCCTCGTCACGAAGCTTTGCAGCTGTCTCGTAGTCCTCCTGCTTCAATGCCTCTTCCTTTTCCTTCGTGATTTCGGCAAGGCGGCTTTCGGCATCGTTTTTATTTGTGTAATCAGAGTCAAGGTTGAGTTTTGAACCCGCTTCATCCATTAGATCGATCGCCTTGTCAGGCAGGAAGCGCTCCTGGATATAGCGATGTGATAGTTGTACGCAAGCCTTGATCGCATCTTCCTCAAAAGATACCTCATGAAAGTCCTCGTATTTAGATTGGATTCCTTTCAGAATGGCAATTGCTTCATCGACAGTAGGTTCAAGGACATGGACAGGCTGAAAGCGTCTTTCTAGCGCTGCGTCCTTTTCAATTTGACGGTATTCCTTCAAGGTTGTAGCACCAACTACCTGGAGTTCACCACGGGCAAGTGCTGGCTTCAGGATATTGCCAGCATCCATTGAACCTTCAGCAGAGCCAGCCCCAACAAGCTGGTGGATTTCATCTATGAAAAGAATGATGTTCTTGCGGGCTTGAAGTTCACCAATCAGCTGTTTCATTCTTTCCTCAAATTGGCCGCGGATTCCTGTGTTGGAAACCATTGAAGCTACATCTAAAAGATAGACTTCCTTGTTTTTCAGCTTGTTCGGTACATCGCCTACTGCAATCTTCAGTGCAAGGCCTTCAGCAATCGCTGTTTTACCGACACCAGGTTCACCGATCAGCACCGGGTTGTTTTTGTTTCTTCTATTTAAGATTTCAATGACGCGCTTCACTTCTTCGTCACGGCCAATTACCGGGTCAATAAGTCCAGTCTTGGCAATCTGGGTCAAGTTTCTGCCGAATTGATCGATAAAACCATTTCCGCCTGTGCTTTTAGGGGCAGAGGCAGGTGAGGGTTGCCCAGGTATGTTATGATCCGGATTTCCAGGAAACTGATTGAACATATCATTAAAGGGCGAACCTCCAAAGCCGGCAATTCCGGACATTGGGCTGTTAAGGGAAGCCCCGAATTTCTCTCTCTCTTTTTGATAACAATCTTCGCAGAGCATCAAATGCTTCTGATTACCGTTCAAATTTACTTTTAACTGAATGTTAGCGTGTTTCACTTGGCAATGTTGGCAAAGCATTTAAATTCCTCCTTCAAAATTTTTCTATATTTAATTTGATTAATAGCCTTTGACTTTGACTATCTTTGATCAATTTAACTTAATTATAGTTTGACCTTCTTTGACTTTCAAGAGGTTTGATTATGGGAATTTTTTCTATTTAAAACATGTTTGATTTTTCTAAAGGCTTTTCATAAAAGTAAAAATCGTTTTTTATTCCATTCATTGATAAAAAAATTAACGGGAAGAGCTCTCGAAGCCAAAGAAACATGGGTGAACAGGTTTCTTCGAAAAGTAAAAATTCATTGGAAAATAGCCTTTCTTAAAAAGCTCGTCATGGTTTGTCTATGCCTACATATATTGGAAAGGAGGGAGGGGAATGCTTTGAAGACAAACTGGGGTGCTGCCTTTCAGATTGCTGCAGTTTACGTTGGCACTGTTGTAGGGGCAGGCTTTGCAACCGGGAGGGAAATCGTCGAATTTTTTTCCCGCTTTGGTTTATTTGGTTTGATTGGAATATTAATGAGCGGATATATGCTTATATACATGGGTTCTAAGCTAATGCGGATTGCAGCTTCTATCGGGGCCCGTTCATATGAAGAAATGAATGAACACTTGTTTGGGAGGTTTTTTGGAAGAATAATCAATATGGTAATGCTGGTCATGCTTCTGGGAGTTTGTGCCGTCATGCTTTCAGGAGCGGGGGCCGTTTTTGAGGAACAGCTCGGGCTGTCAAAATCTCTTGGGATTTTTATTACCATAGCTCTTTCTTTGGCAGTAATGGTTGTAGGCTTAAAGGGAGTTTTTGCGGTAAATACCTTTGTTGTGCCAATGATGATTTTGTTCAGTCTTATCTTGTTTTTCCTTTCATCAAAATTGCCAGGCTTCATTGAACAAGTCGTATTTCTTCCATATGCTGAGGATGGCTGGAAATCTGTAGTCGCACCATTTTCATATACAGCATTAAACCTTTCTTTAGCACAGGCGGTCTTGGTCCCAGTCGCAGCCGAAATTAAGGATGATAACACGGTAAAATGGGGAGGAATTCTAGGGGGCGTAGCACTTACTTTAATCCTGCTTTCCAGCCATTTAACTTTAATTATGCTTCCGGGTTTTGAAACCTTTGAAATTCCGATGGCAGTGATCATGAAGCAATTAATTTCAGGACTATACTGGATTTTTGTGTTGATTGTATATGGGGAGATTTTTACATCCGTAATCGGGAATATTTATGGTTTGGAAAGACAGATTCAAAGGTACATCAAACTGCCGAGCTTGCTCATAGTCGCGCTGCTATTCCTGATTTGTTATTTTATCAGCTTGATTCATTATGGAACACTGCTTTCCATCCTCTATCCAGTTTTCGGCTATATCAGTCTGATTTTTATCATACTACTGTGGATGAAACCGATAAAATTTAATAATTGAGGATATTAAAACACTGCACAAAAAAAGAAGGGGCAGCCCCTTCTTTTTATTCATTCTCATTCATGATTGTTTTAGCCATTTCTATGAATGCTTCTCGGTGGTCAGCACCATCTTTTGTGAAGATTGTCAATTTCAGCGGTTGTTTGTCATTTTTGATTAAATAGGAAGTAACAACGTCTGACTCGGTCTTAGTCTCCATTGCCCAAGCATTGCTAAAGAAAGGATCTTCGGGTGTTTCAATTTCTTTTACTTCAGGGCCGACGGCCGCCAGCTGGGCTTTTGAATTCTCTTCAACTAATGGCCACTCTACCTCAGCAGGAAGCAATTCGATTCTCATGAACACACTGTCATCCTCGCTCCAAAACAGAACATCCTTGTTCGGTTCTTCTGCTGTCAGCTCATAATCAGGCAAGACATACATAGAATAGTTTTGATTGTCGTTGTTTTTTAAGAAAGCAGTTTGTTCCTTCTGCTCACCATTCACTTTATAAGTAAGATTTTGTTCGAGGATGCGGATTATGCCTTCCTCGCTGTTTTGGTCTGTTTGATCCTGATCAGTTGCTGTTTTGTCTTCTTCATTTTTTTCAGGTGCCGTTACTGGTTTAGCTGCAGAACCCTTGTCCGCTGACTCCGATGGCTCAATAGAACCGCAGCCTGCTATGAATATTGCTGATAATCCTACTAACGCAAAAGGTTTTAAAAGTTTGTTCATGTTTGTTGCCTCCTGTATTCTCATTTGTTGTTATCTATTTTTTTAGACGCAATAAAAAAAATAAAGTTACAAGTCCTGGCTGATAAACAAAAGATATCATGGACAAGCTTATTGGACAATAATAAAAATGACCCATGGCAGCCATTGCAGGCCTGGGTCATTTTTTATAGATATTAGGTGACAGCTTTTATCAACGTAAAGGCAGAAAGACAAACAATAGTAAATCAAAAACAATATGAGAAACGATTACGAGAGGCATGCTGCGTTTCCATGCATACAAGGCGCTCCACACAAGACCGGCAATAAGCGCGGCTAACACGAGGATGAATTCTCCTGAATATAGATGGACAGAAGTATACAAAAGTACCGAAAGGCCTACGGTCATTTTTATGCTAAAGTAATTGCTCAGGCGTTTTTGGATAAAACCTCGCCAAAATATTTCTTCACCGGGCGCGATTATTATTACCAACACTAGATAATGCCAGAATATATCAGGTGAGAATCTGCTGTAAAGACGGGAAATTTGATTGGACAAGGGGAGATTCAATACATCGATCATAAAACTTCCCAGCCAAAAAAGCCCATAAAGGCCAAGTCCTGATGCGATACCTAATGTTAAGTATTGCATTGTTGCCGCATTGTCCTCGATTTCTTCATATATGATGGAGTAACTAATTAAAACCAGCATTGACGCTGTGAATATATACCAGAATACTGCTTTATCCTCAAAGGTAAAAAATAATAGCAGATGGGCGATCAAAACCCCAAGAACCAACCTGCGATCCGCCATCGAATTTTTCATTATGATAAACCCCTTTCCAGAAACAAAACTTATTGTACCAAAAAATTTCTTAAAGTTGTAAGGAAAAGATTTCTTCTAATTGGGGAATGGTAATACAGAAATACTATTTCTAAATTGGAGGGGAAAGCATGTCAGAATCTAAGCGAGAGCAAGAACGCAAATGGGCTGTTCGAAAGCAGGATCAGCATCCGCACGGGAAAGTGAAGTCCTTTAAGGAACTAGCTGGAAAAGAAACGAAAAATTAACGAAGAAAAAGCAGCCTCGGCTGCTTTTACTTTGTATCTCATATATTAATAGGCTGTTTCCTTAACAATTTTATAGTTTTTATGATTGATTACAGTTCGCTGGTCCAGCTCCAAGTCGCGGAAATTGTTCATATATGTTAAATCTACAATGACAGAATTTTCATTGACCTTTTCCACTACTCCTTGTAATCCTTCTTTGAATTCGATTACATTTCCAACCTCAGCTTTCTTCAAATAACCTCGCTCCTTCGTTATATTTCGAATTACTAACATTTTGCACTATAATGATAGATGCGTAAAGGAAAATCTGTTATAAATTTTAAATGTTCACGAAATTTTCACTTTATAGAAATTAGAAAATTCAATCTTTATAAATAATATTATATAAAACATTTTCATTTCCATCTAGAGGGAATTTTTTTCTTCTTATAAATTGGGCTTTCATGTTCTAAATCAATGAAATCTTTTTAAATTAGATTCCCTTTTTATTTTGCTGGAAACTTCTTTTTAATACTTAATATGGTTCAATATTTATTAGAATAAAGGTTGCAATTCAAATGGAAGGAGATAAAATAGTTGTTAGTTTGACTGGATAAGGAGGAGCTTTTCATGGAAAAAGACCAGGCTGCTAGGATGCTGGATAGCTTAAAAAATAGGGAAGTAGAAGAAATATTCGTTTCGAAACAGGATTTTATGGTTTTTCGGGAGGTTATTGTGAAAAGAGAGGACTTTAAAAAATTCAGGGGCATCGCACAAAGAGGTGGGGATGTCATTTATCAATATATGAATGAAGCTCGCAGTTAATTTCAAAAAAAACGGTAATTATTAAAGGCTCTTTTCGTATTTCCCGGCAAGAAAACTGTTCCTTGCTCAGTTTAATAAACTACTAGGGCACTCGTTGAGGGTGTCTCTTTTTTTGTTGGATAAAAATGGTTATAAGTATCCTTTTATAAATACTGATGTTAAACTTTGAGATAAGCAAATTTTATAAAAATCAGTTTTTTACAAGCTTTGATTTTTTGGAAAGAAACTAATTTCGTGCTCTTTTCATTAAGAAGGAAGATCGATGATACATAAAGAAAAATCCAAATTGTATACGAAAAGAGCCTAAAAAAGAAATGTTTTTAGGGGGATTTGAGATGGGTTGGAATGAGAAGCTCAATTTATTAAAAATGGAAATTAGCAAGAATGTAATCGGCCGCGATCATGAAGTGGAGATGATGGTCATTTCTCTTTTAAATAATGGCCATATCCTTATGGAAAGCGTACCCGGGACAGGTAAGACCTTGCTCGCTAAAACTTTTGCGGGTGTAATCAGCGGGCAGTTTTCCAGGATTCAATTTACACCTGATGTACTGCCAAGCGATATTACGGGTATTCAGTTTTTTAATCCGAAACTTCAGGAGTTTGAATTAAAACCAGGACCAATCGTAACGAATATTCTGTTAGCTGATGAGATAAATCGTGCAACGCCACGTACTCAGTCCAGCTTGCTTGAAGCAATGGAGGAGCACCAGGTTACGATTGACGGCCACACTATCCAGCTGAAATCTCCTTTTCTTGTAATTGCAACACAAAACCCGGTTGAATCACAGCAAGGTACATTTCAGCTGCCTGTGGCGCAAATGGACCGCTTCTTTATTAAGCTTTCACTTGGTTATCCGGATTTAAATGAAGAAAGCGAAATGATCCGTAAACATAGATTTGGTTCTTCAAGGGCAGAAATTAACCCTGTCTTGAATGAAGAGGATATCCACGAGTTAAAGAGGGAGCTTGAAAATGTGAAGCTTTCTGAGGTTGTCGAGCAGTACCTGCTTCAAATCACCAGGGAAACCAGGAATCATCCGTCCATTGAACTCGGAGTCAGTCCTCGAGGCACTCTGGCATTGGTGAAGGCAGCCCAGGGGAGGGCCCTCGTTAATGGCAGGAGTTATGTGATTCCTAATGATGTCAAAGAAATGGCGCCTTTCGTATTAGGCCACAGGATTTATTTATCTGCTGAGGCTTCATTAACATCTACGCCTGAAAAAGTAGTTAAGGATTTGCTGGAATCAATTCCACTCCCGGTGGAAGTTGAGGTTTAAGGCTATGCAGTGGAAAAAAGTAATCATAGAGGACCGCTTTCTATCCATCCTGTCCTTTCTCGGCATTCTATTGCTTATCGCCAGCTTTTATATCAATTCATGGCTGATTTTTGGTTCCGGGCTGATGGTTATTTTGATTGCGGCTGGTAATAGCTATTATTTAACACACATAGGCGAAGGACTTTTGTTTGAGAACATCCGTGAAAGGAACCGTTTTTTTATTGGTGATCAAGGGGAGTGGTCACTAAAGTTTGCGAATTATGGACTGCCGATCATGAAGGGGAATTTAACCATTTATTTTGATGATGCAGTCACGCCTGCTTTTGGGGAATTTCACATCCATCAGTCAAAGGTCGATGTCTATGTTCCTTTTTCCCTTAGCCAAAAGGAAAAAATCAATATTAAAATTCCCTTTACTGCTGATAAGCGGGGTATGTCAAGGATCAGGAAGCTGGAGCTTCATATTCCGCATTTTTTCGGCTTTGGTGATACGATTCTCGAGTTTAAGGATTTTATCAACATTGAAGCACTAGTATATCCCCGGACGATAAATGTCCGGAACATTGATAAACATAAATCCCTGAGGCCAGGCAGCAGCCCATCACTATTTTCAGTTTTTGAGGATAATATGGGGCCGGTAGGAACAAGGGATTATCTGCCGGCCGACAGTTTCAACAGGATCAATTGGAAAGCAAGTGCAAGAAGAATGACCTTGCAAACAAAGGAATTTGAAAGGATCACAGAGTCAGGTGCCGTATTTTTTGTTAATGTAACGGATGGTTTCTCTGTCACCGCTAAACTTGAATTCCTGATGAGCAGCATAGCAGAGATGGCATATTTCTTTCAGCGGGCTAATATTCCTTTTTCACTTTGTATGAATATCAGGTCCGCGGGCACAACGCCTTTTACTTATATTCCATTAGGTACTGGCAAGGACCATCTGCAAAAACTTCTTGATATCCTGGCGATAGCAGATTACCATTCGCCTACAATTCCGTATGAAAAGATGCTGTTTTTTTATAAGAGGCATTTGCCTTCAGCACCGACAATGATGCATGCTGGCGACCGTACTGCAGGTGCGGATCTTTACTTCCGGGATTTCGGGAGAGATGGACTGCAGCTTCTTGAACTGCAAAAGCATGAAGAAGACGCCTTCCTCGAACCTTTGAAATTATCTAAAAAGGAAGTGGCGGTCAATGAATAATCATGTCTTGAATGTGTTTTTTCGATTTTATATAGAATGGACCTTTGCGAGCCTGATTCTATTAATGCTGCACTTGTTATCGACCCAGCATATGCCATTGCTTTCCACCATGGGAATTTCTGCGAGCGCATCATTATTGTTTGCTTTTTTATTAGAGAAGAAAGGGAATATTGCGAAGCTGTGGTATTTACTTGTTGTAATGCCGATGATTTTCGTTGCTGGCTTTTTGGCTGGCCTTCAGCTTTTCTACGTTAGTGGCATCGCATTGTTTGTTTTTTGGAGAACGCTTAACTTTCATCAAGACTCTACGAGCAATTCTGAAAGCGTCTGGCTTGTTTTGACTTTTCTTGTTGGCTTGTTCCTTTCACCGCTTGCATCCTTTTATGGCAGCACTTACTTAATTCAAATAGCATTCCTGCTGACTTTTCAACTGTTTTTTATCGTCTTGGGGCAATTTTTTATAAAATGGGTTGACATTGATCTTGTCACAAAACGAAAATTCGCCATAGACTTTGGAAAGCTGCTCGGTATTGCCATTACAATCGTATTAATAATTACGTTCGGCAGAAATATCCTCAAAGATATCTTCTTTTACATTTTGCAGGGGATAGGTTTGATTCTTTCGATTGTACTTTATCCTTTTTTTGCCTGGATTGACTCACCGGCAATAAGAGAAAGAGCAAGTAAGCTTTCAGTACAGCGGAAGCCTGAAAATAGAGATGATTTTCAGATTGAGACAGCACAGCAAATTTTCGATCCTGCCCTTTGGGGCCCAATCGTCTTTGCTATGATCGGAGTAGTTATTTTCTATTTTATCTATAAAAAAACGAATTTGTTTAACAAAAAGCAGGAGGTGACGGTATCGCCAAGCGGCTATATCACTTCAAGCTCACTTAACGGCTCAAAGTCCAGAAATCAAATTTATAAGAGACGGACAGGTATTCCGTCGAACCAAATCCGCAAGGAAATTTTCCAGCTCGAAAAATTCGCCCAGAAAAAGGAGCTTGGCAGGTTCAGCCATGAAGCATTCAATGATTGGCTAGACAGGCTTGGTGTCCAATATGAAGACCGGACAATCCAGACATACCACAAGGTCAGATATGGCGGAAATGAAGAATATGAAGTGGAAGCCTGGTTCAATGAGGATATTAAAAGTATAAAAAAGCAGTTATCAATCCTGCAAAAAAAACGTAAAGAAGAGAGCAACCCCGGCTTGAAAGATGTCCTGAAAAATGTTTTTAAAGGGTAATCCGGCTAATTTTGCCCGATCAAAAGTTAAGAGGATATTTTAATGAGCAAAAATTTAAGTACAACATTTCAGCGAGTAAAAGATAGTTCGAGTCACTTGTCACAATTTTGATAAAATGAAAACGTTTTATCAAAAAAAATGGCCAAAACCTTAAAAAAACAAGGTTTTTTCGTTGTCTAAGCCTATGCAAAATGCTATCCTTTTGTGTGGGATGCCAGTCGATATTCCTGAGGGAATGATTGGAAATAATATATGGTGTGAAAGAACAATACAAATGGGTAAAATACAAGTATCATTTTAGCTAGGCCTGAATTTTGACCTTTCGCTGAATTGAGCCATTTAGTTTGGAAGGCATCATGTATGGTCATCTTAATCATCTATTAAAAAGGAGAATGATATAATATGGTACAAAAACAATTCAAGGTTGTTGCTGAAACTGGAATCCACGCTCGCCCTGCTACGATGCTTGTACAGGCTGCAAGCAAGTTCGATTCAGAAATCCACTTAGAATATAAAGAAAAAAAGGTTAACCTTAAATCAATCATGGGTGTAATGTCATTAGGAATCGGCCAGGGAGCAGATGTCACAATCTTCGCTGAAGGAAGCGACGAGCAAGATGCTCTTAACACACTAGAAGAAGCTCTAAAAAAAGAAGGTTTAGCTGAATAATGGGCTTTCTTCAGGGAATTGCAGCTTCCAATGGCATTGCAATCGCAAAAGCCTACAAGCTGGTCGAACCGGATTTTTCTTTTGAAAAAAAGACAGTAGCTGCTCCTGCAGAGGAAGTAGCGCGTTTTCAATCTGCACTTCAAAAGTCAAAGCTTGAGCTTGAACAAATCCGTGACCATGCCGGAACTGCATTAGGTGTTGATAAAGCAGCGATTTTTGATGCGCATCTTCTAGTTTTAAGTGACCCAGAGTTGATTTCACCCATCGAAGATAAAATCAATACTGAAAATGTAAATGCAGAACATGCATTAAAAGAAACAGCTGATATGTTTATCGGTATGTTCGAGTCAATGGACAATGAATATATGAAAGAACGTGCAGCAGATATCCGCGATGTGACCAAACGAGTTCTGGCGCATTTGTTGGGAATTCAAATCCCTAACCCAAGCATGATCGCTGAAGAGGTGGTCATCGTGGCCGAGGATTTGACTCCATCAGATACTGCACAGCTAAACCGTCAATTTGTAAAAGGTTTTACTACAAACATTGGCGGACGGACTTCCCATTCCGCAATCATGGCCCGTTCGATGGAAATCCCTGCTGTCGTTGGAACGAAGGCAGCTACTGAAGAAATCCACAACGGCGACATCGTCGTTGTGGACGGTTTGAAGGGTGAAGTACATTTCAACCCTACTCCAGAAGTGCTGGAAGTCTATAAAAAGACTCAGGAAGACTTTGTAAAACAAAAAGCTGAATGGGCTAAGTTAGTTAATGAAAAATCGGTTACTGCTGATGGACACCATGTCGAGCTTGCGGCAAATATAGGCACGCCTAAGGATTTAAAAGGTGTAGTTGAAAATGGCGGCGAGGGAATTGGCCTTTACCGCACAGAGTTCCTGTATATGGACAGGGACCAGCTTCCTACCGAAGAGGAACAATTTACAGCATACAAGGCAGTTCTTGAAGGAATGGCAGGGAAGCCTGTCGTTGTCCGGACATTGGATATCGGCGGCGATAAAGAACTTCCATACTTAAATCTGCCTAAAGAAATGAATCCCTTCCTTGGCTTCCGGGCGATTCGCCTTTGCCTTGAGGAACAGGACATTTTCCGCACGCAGCTTCGCGCTCTTTTACGTGCAAGTGTTCATGGTAACTTGAAAGTCATGTTCCCGATGATCGCAACATTGGTTGAATTCAGAGAAGCAAAAGCAATGCTTGAAGAGGAAAAAGCGAAATTAGTAAACGAAGGCGTCCAGGTTGCTGATCACATCGAGCTCGGCATCATGGTAGAAATCCCTTCAACTGCAGTCCTTGCAGACCAGTTTGCTAAGGAAGTGGATTTCTTCAGCATCGGCACAAATGACCTGATTCAATACACGATGGCGGCTGACAGAATGAACCAGCAGGTATCTTACTTGTACCAGCCTTACAATCCATCCATTCTTCGTCTTGTGAAAATGGTGATCGATGCTGCCCATAAAGAAGGTAAATGGGCTGGCATGTGCGGAGAAATGGCAGGGGACGAAACGGCGATTCCAATCTTGCTTGGTTTAGGCCTCGATGAGTTCTCAATGAGTGCTTCTTCAATCCTTAAAGCACGTTCTCTCATCAGGAACTTAAATAAGTCCGATATGGAAAAGCTTGCTTCAACAGTGGTTAATATGAGCACAACCGAAGAAGTTGTAGAAGCAGTAAACCAGGCTTTGTCTTTGTAACATAAATGTAATATAAAAAATGTTTTACCCTATAGATGGCGGGTATATATGAATAAGCACTTTGGTTAGACTGAAAGTAAGCTAATCATTCTCATTTTCCCCCAGATTTGGCCGGCTGTTAATCAGCCGGCATTTTTTTGTGGATTTTTTGTATGTGGCAACCGGTCTGCTCCCGAAACCGAGGGAGAGTCGAGAATTCGGTCGAAGCCAAAGGCGTTCTGCTCCCGAAATTGAAGGAGAGACTGAAATTAGGTCGCAGCCAAAGGCGTTTTACTCCCGAAAACGAGGGAGATTCAGAAATTCGGTCGCAATCAGTGGGAGCACAAACCAGTCAACACATCCCAAAAAAATTATGAGGATAGAAAAACAAGTTTTACAAAAATATGACAGTATTGGCAGTTTCTAACGTTTAAATGGATTCTTCCACTCCATAAGCATTCCATAATTCAATGATTCCTCGTCCTCAAGGTAATTTGCCACCGGTCTTACCGGTGTACGGCCGCAGCGTAGCAAAAATGAAACGACTGGATCCTTTAATTCTCCTTCGAGTACCTTTTCTGCATACTGTTCAATAGACAGGTCTGCCGAGTAGAGGTGGTATCCTGGCATCCGGCCTCCTCCCAATAGCCTTTCAAGTCCTAAGTGGACGACTGTCTCGTACATGGACTGCATCATCCATTTACCGAGCCCAAGCTTGCGGTAAGACGGGCTAATGCATATATCGACGATGTACAAAGTATTGCCATTAGGGTCGTGATTCCGGATATAGCCATTATCGGTGATCTCTGCCCAGGAATGATTTTCATCCCCATCGTCTATCTTCACAGTTAAGCCCGTAATGGAACCAGCAATCCTTCCTTCGATTTCTACACAGAGTGCCCCTTCAGGGAACAATGTAATATGGTTCGTCAGTTGTTCTGTATTCCACCAAAGCTCCTCAGGAAACGGAGGAGGGAAGGCCTCTTGCTGTACACGGATCAAATGGTTAAAATCATCCTTGCCATAATTCCTGATAATTGCTTTTACTGGAGTGGAATTCTCAAAAACATATAATTCTTTATAATACATTTGCGCACCTCAAATTTTTATCCTTTAGCCAAAGTATAAGAAGAATGGTCCTTAAAGGCAATCTAAGTGAAAAAATTCAAAAACAAGGTTTCAACCTACAACAAATAGGGTAAAACATAGAGCGCATAAAATTGCAGATCGTTCTGGGAGGCCGAAGATAAATTCTTCGGCCTTTTTCATGTACAGTGTTAAAATAAAACTAAAATATATTTGGAAAGAAGGAGTACATATGCTTTCTAAAGAAGACACGGTGATTGGCTTCATCGGAACAGGTGTTATGGGAAAAAGCATGGCAGGACATCTGCTCGATGCTGGCTATCAGCTGACGGTCTATACTAGAACAAAGGAAAAGGCTTCAGAACTAATTGAAAAAGGGGCTGTCTGGTCAGATTCTCCTCGCCAGGTTGCCCA
This sequence comes from Mesobacillus subterraneus, assembly GCF_023715485.1. Classification (GTDB taxonomy): domain Bacteria; phylum Bacillota; class Bacilli; order Bacillales; family Cytobacillaceae; genus Mesobacillus; species Mesobacillus subterraneus_B. The sequence goes on from NZ_JAMBOF010000001.1 coordinate 467,293, forward strand.
GAAAGCGGATGTGATTTTTACAATCGTTGGTTATCCATCAGACGTGGAGGAAGTGTATCTTGGTGAGGACGGTCTCGTTGCCAATGGCAAGGAAGGTAGTTATTTAATTGATATGACCACCTCAACTCCCTCCCTTGCCAAAAAGATTTATGAACAGGCAAAAGAGAAAGGCATTCATGCAATTGATGCCCCTGTTTCTGGCGGAGATGTCGGAGCCCGCGAAGCAAGGCTGGCGATCATGGTTGGAGGAGATAATGATTCATTTCTGCAAGTGGAACCGCTCCTGAATATACTAGGCACAAATATTGTATACCAGGGTGATGCAGGTGCAGGCCAGCATACGAAAATGTGCAACCAGATTGCAATTGCCTCAAACATGATAGGAGTATGCGAGGCCATCATCTATGCCGAAAAAGCCGGCCTTGATCCAGAAACTGTTTTGAAGAGCATATCGACAGGTGCAGCAGGCAGTTGGTCACTGTCCAACCTGGCACCGCGCATGATCAATGGAAATTTCGAGCCTGGATTCTATATCAAACATTTTATTAAGGACATGAAAATTGCCCTAGACGAAGCCGAGCGGATGGATATGGACGTGCCAGGGCTTTCAATGGCATTGTCATTGTATGAGCAGCTTGCTGAAAAAGGTGAAGAAAACAGCGGTACTCAGGCATTGTATAAGTACTGGAAACAATGATAAAACTTTCTATTCATAGCCTCCTCCCTAGGTAAAATACTAAAACAAAAGGAGGGGATTTCTATGGCAAAAAGGACGAAAAAGAATGATCCACAGCAAAAGAATAAAAAAGGCTTCGATTCTGCAGTGATCGATTCTGAATTCTCCCATGAAATTGGAAGTGCAGCAACAAACAAGATTCACAAGGACAAAGCAAAGAAAGAAAAAGCTCCTAAGAATAACGGTAAATATAAAGGGTAAAAAAAAGCCGTTCCTGTGGGGGAACGGCTTTTTAAAATCAACCATTTACATAATTTTCTAAACGGTTCATACCCTCTTTTAATGTCTCCATTGAATAAGCATACGAGAGTCTGAAATAACCCTCTCCATATGTAGAGAATGCACTGCCAGGAACAACAGCAAGCTTCACCTTATTGACCAGGTCCATGCAAAAATCAAATGATGAAAGCTTGGAATCAGGAATTTTTACAAAAAAGTAAAAAGCGCCTTCAGGTTTTATGACTTCCAGATTCATTGCCATTAGCCTGTCAAAGACATAATCCCTTCTAGCCCCGTATTCATTTTTCATCGGTATTGCGTCGTCGATTCCGACAGTCAATGCCTCTAGTGCAGCCATTTGTGCAATCGAAGTGGCACAAGTCACATTATATTGATGGACTTTCAAAATATGTTTTGCAAGAAAATCAGGTGCAAAAAGCATTCCAATCCGCCAGCCTGTCATCGAATGCGATTTGGAAAGTCCATTGATGACGATTGTCTTTTCCTTCATGAATTGTGCAATCGAAGCATGCTTCTGCCCATAAACCAGTTCACTGTATATTTCATCAGCCAGCACAAAAATATCCTTGTCCATTAGGAGTTGTGCGATTCCCTGAAGCTCGGTCTCATTCAGGCTGACCCCCGTAGGATTCGATGGGTATGGCAGGACGATGCACCTTGTTTTTTCGGTAATTAGGCTCTCAATCAGCTCGGCAGTCATCCGAAATCCAGTATTCCTGATATCCGCATAGATTGGAGTGGCACCGCAAAGCTTGATGATTGGCTCATATCCTGGATAAACAGGACCAGGAAGGATGACCTCACAGCCTTCATCCAGGATGGTCCTGAAGGTAATATCGATCGCCTCACTTGCACCTACTGTGATGATTGTTTCATGCTCAGCTGAATAATCTATATTGTATTTTGTTCGGTAAAAGTTTGCCGCAGCCTGTCTCAGCTGAATTAAACCAGCATTATGTGTGTATGTAGTTATGTTGTCCTCGATTGCTTTCTTTCCCGCTTCTTTTACATGCTCCGGTGTTGGAAAGTCTGGCTGGCCAATAGTCAGGGATACCATGTCCTGCACATCCGCAACCAGATTAAAGAACTTCCTGATGCCTGAGATTTCTATATTTTTTACCCTTTGGCTGATTAAATGCTCCACGTCTTTCATCCCTCCGATTGAATATCATTATTTTACCATGCTGAAGCAAAAAGGTGTAAAATTCGTTTGCTTAAAATTAGGAAGGTTATTTTCATGTAACAGCGAATATTTATTTAAGATAAAAAAGAAAAGGGGAGAGTCAATTGAATATAGAACAAATGAAACAGCATTATACAGAGTTTGATATTTGGGTCAATTCATTGAGAGAGGTAACAGATACTGAGTGGCAAATGCCTTTAGGTGAAGGCAAGTGGTCAGTGGCAGCAGTTGTTGCGCATCTGTTGTTTTGGGATAAATACTCACTGGAAGAAAGATTCCCTTATTTTAAAGAAGGGGCAGAACTTCCTTCATACCCGGATTTCCAGGGTATCAATGACCGTGCTCGTGAATATGCGGAAAAAACTGCAACAAAAGAGGACGTACTGGACGAACTGCTGGCAGTACGAAAAGAGTACCTTAAAATGCTTGAACAAATGGACAGTGAGAAGCTGGCTGTATCATTTAAGATCTCAAATCATCAGCTGACAATAGGGAAGTATTTTGAAGACTTCATCCAGCATGACATCCATCATCAAATGCAAGTCAATCAGACATTAGGCAAGGCACTGGTTTAATATTTAACTAAGCAAACCGAGTTTTCGGTTTGTTTTTTTATTGTTATAATAGGAATATTTTGGATGTCCGAAGAATTAATAGATATACATATATAAATAAGGGGGAAAAAGATGAAAAAGGTGATGATGATCTTATTAGCAATAACTCTCATTTCTGCCTGCAGTAATACTACAAATAATGTACAGGAAGAAAAAGAGCAGAAAGAACATTCAGGAAAGGAACAAGTGATCAAGGAAACATCTGACGAAGAAGAAAAGCAAGTTGGAATACCAGAATATCCGAAGGCTGCCCAGAGAAAAATCGCGGGGGGTAAACCTGATTCCATTTCCGATTTTAAGCCAGCCCCAATACAAAATGAAAATAAAGCAACCTACAATCTTGATTTAACAATGGATTCTGATGAAAAATTTACAGTGACTGCTGAAGTGAAGGTTGAAAATACATCAAAAGATGTATGGAATGAAATAGTGTTTTATTTTATACCAAATGCATTCACGGAGGAAAATAAACCTGAATCTTTGGAAGATGCTGCAGAAGTATCTGTTAGCCGAATAGAACTTGACGGGGAGAAAGCCGATTATTTGTTGAACCATGATACACTGTATCTTCCTCTTGAAGAGGGCTTTAAGCCAGGGGACGAAAAGTCCGTGACGGTGCGTTATTCATTTACTGCACCCCAGTTTGGATACCGTTTATCAAACAATTTTAACAATATCTATTTGGCTGAGTGGTACCCGATGCTTGCAACCTATCACTCTGGATGGAGAAAAGAAGATTATATTGCATCAGGTGAATCTTATTTTACAGATTATAGCGATTTTAAAGTGAAATATAGCCTGCCAGAAGAATATATGGTTCTGAGTACGGCAGATAATGACCCAGCAGTGCCCTCCAAAAGCGGTGAACTTGAAAGTCAAAATGTCAAAGAGTTTTACATGGCCTTAACCAAGAATATGGAGGTCGTTCAACAAACTGCTGGAGACGTTGAAGTTAGAGTGGCAGGAGTGGCTTCAGCCGACAGCCTTAAACAGGTGCTTGAAACCTCAGTTAAAGCAGTAAACTACTTTTCAGATAAACTCTCTCCATACCCGCATAAACAGATTGATATCATAGCGGACGAAGGGGGAATGGAATACCCAGGAATTGTGACGATCGGTCTATTGAATGGGGAACTGAAGAATGAAGGCAGAGTTTCACAATACCATGCGCTTATCCATGAAATTGCGCACCAATGGTTTTATGGAATTGTTAATAATGATCCATACTATGACGTGTTTATCGATGAAGGCTTAACGAATTTTGCCAGCTACTTATTTATGATCGGCCATGACAAAAAGACACCGGAAGAAGTTTTTCAATTTGCAAAAGATCAGGAAGTCAAAACAACTGCACTTGCTCATCTGCCTTTGCATGAATATCTAAATGGTGGCTTTATGGGAGCGAATTATGAAATTCCTTCTTTGAAGCTTTGGGAGCTAACAGGTGGAGAACAAGAGGCATTCGACTATTTGAATAAGTATGTTGAACTTTATTCTTATCAAGAGGTTGATACAGCCGAATGGATTCGTTTTACAAAATCCTATTTTAAATTAAATGAAGATCAATTCTTTAGGGAATGGATCTCCTACGAATAGTTTATTAACGGGCGTTCATTTGAAAGTCCGTTTAAATTTTTATAGGGGGTTTTGAATTCTGTCGCTTTTTTCCAGCTAAACAGTTCGTTTTAATACACCGATAATAGGTATATGGTACTTAATTTATATAGAGAAGGAAGAGCGTAATGAAGGAAAGCAGTATTTTATTAGAGTCAGGCACGAATGAGCTGGAAATCGTCGAGTTCGGAATCGGAACCAATAAATTTGCAATAAATGTGATGAAAGTAAAAGAGATTTTGATACCTGTTCCCGTAGTAGACATTCCGCATGCACATCCTTACGTGGAGGGAATCATGGAGCTGCGGGGAGAGGTGCTTCCAGTCATTGATGTTTCTGCAGCTCTTGGCTTGCCATCTTCCGCCAGCCCGGAGCAGGATAAGTTCATAGTGGCTGAATTTAACCAGCAGAAGACTGTTTTCCATGTACATACCGTTTCACAGATCCACCGCATATCATGGTCTCAGATCGAGAAACCATCTGAGATGTACCAGGGGACAGAAAGCCAGGTGATTGGAGTTATCAAGCTGGGTGGACAAATGATTCTTTTCCTGGACTTTGAAAAAATACTTCTCGAAATCAGTCCTGATTCGGGTATCAAGATGAGTGATGTCAAAAAATTAGGTCCACGGGAACGTTCAAATAAAAAAATCGTAGTGGCTGAGGATTCTTCGATGTTAAGAAAAATGCTTCATGATACTTTAAGCGAAGCAGGATTCCAGTACCTTGAATTCTTTGAAAATGGTCAGGATGCAATCGCATACCTCGAGCATCTGGCGGAAAATGAAGAGGATTTTTCACAGAAGGTTCAGCTGGTGATCACGGATATCGAAATGCCGCAGATGGATGGCCATCATCTAACAAAGAGAATTAAGGAACATCCTGTCCTGACAAAGCTGCCTGTCATCATCTTTTCCTCATTAATCACGAACGATTTGCGGCATAAGGGGATGATCGTTGGGGCGGATGCTCAAATCAGCAAGCCGGAAATTAGTGAATTAGTCCTTAAAATAGATGAATTGATTTTATAAGCCTCTTTTTACCTGAAGTAACCACGCTGCCAAAGAGCGAAAGGCTGTCGAAGCCCAAAAAAAGAAAGCTGAGCAGTTCAGCTTTCTGATCAAGGGTATCGTTCTCCAAGTTTCTTGAATACGGGCTTTGCGTATTGCCTTGTCTTGCCTGAGCCTGCTGCTTCGCGATTTTCCTTTAAGCCTGTGTAGTCAGACAGTAACCGTTTAGCGTTGTTCAAGGAAATAGAAGCTTTCGGATTCCTTACTGACTGATCCAGCTTTCCAAGATGGGGGAGCTGTTCAAAATCAAGCTTTGTCGGCGGGATATGGAAGGTGTATTCTCCGCAAACGACCAGAACGTCCGATTGCTGCTGACTATTCCTGGGGTTGTTGGAAAAGTGCAATCCAGTCTTTTTTGCTTTTCCTTCTTTAAGCATTTTTTTAATCGCATCATGTTTTAGCTGATATAAATATTTTGGGTTTGGAGCAGTCTTTGCATGACGGTTCACAGTGAAGATAGCTTGCGAGAGGTTCTCGATCGTTGGACGGAGTTGGAGGATTTTGTTCCTTTCATTATTCAATGGAATAGGCTCCTTTCTTTCTATTAGCTCTTTCCGCACCTGTTCTGCTCTACTTTTGGCTTAGGATTCCTATTTAAGTTTAAAAGAGAGACTTGGTATTGGAATCTATTGCGAATCAGTGCTATTAAAAGTGCATATTTTTATTATACCCTTAATTCGCTTAATTGAGAAATAGGAGCCTATCCTCATGTCGTTTCAAAAGATTTTATCGGGTAATTATGACCCTCGTTCCATTTGGGACCTGTCTTGAGAGTTCCAAAACATCCTGATTATACATCCTGATGCATCCTTTAGAGACTTCCTTTCCTATGGAGGCGGGATTATTCGTTCCGTGGATGCCATAGCCTAATTGTGAAAGTGAAAGCCACATGACACCATATGGACCACCTGGATTTGGTTCTCTGTTCACGATGACATATTCGCCCACAGGTGTTTGGGTCAGCATTCTTCCGATTCCGACTGGATATGATTTTACAGCCTGGCCTGATTTGTAAAGAATCAGTCTTTTATTACTTAATGATACCGAAATTGAGTATGGTATAGAATTTGGTTCTGGAAGTCCTGGTATCGTAATTTGCTGCCCCGGAAAAATAAGTGCCGGATTAGTGACAGCAGGGTTGGCTGAGAGAATTTGTTGAAGGGGGCGGCGGTAATTTGCTGCAATCAATGCTAGCGTTTCGCCTCGCTTTACTATGTGCTGCATGGTATCTCCTCCTCTAATGGCAGTTTATGCTGGTGTTGGGTTTGAGTTTCTTGAGAAGAGGCGCGGTTTCGAATTGTCGTATTTTAGCGAAAAATTTTAAATTATTAAAATTTATTATCGTTTTTCATAAATAATAAAGGTAGAATAGGAATATAACACTATTTCAGAGTCGTGGACCAGGTACTTTAGTACATCTGGAATGAGGATGGTTAGATGAATCAGACTAAGCAAGCACGAATAACATATAGAAAAAGCAAGACTGCTTCCAAAAGACTCGAACGAATGATTTCCGATATCATTTTTAAGCATGTCAAGGATCTTGTATTTATCATGAAGGTCGAACATGACAAGCAGTTCCGTTATTTATTCGCAAATGAAAACGGACTTCTCCATGCGGGGATGAGCACTAGGGATATCGGAAAGACGATTGAGGAAGTATTACCTTCTTGCCTGGCGAATCGATTGCAAAAGCAGTATCTGAAGGCTGCTAAGACAGGAAAGGAAGTCGTTTTCCAAGATGAAGTGAGACTGGAAAACGACCAGCAGGTGCTTGGTGAAACGCTGCTTACTCCCATTAAAGAAGTAAACGGCGATGTTCAATACATAGTGGCGGTAACACGGGATATTACCGAAAACTTTAAAGAAAAGCACAGGTTGATTGAGAGTGAACAAAGGTATCGGTCACTTGTTGACCATAATCTGGATGCTGTATTTTCTATAGATTTAAAAGGGAAAATACTTGACGTAAATCCTGCGGCTCAAATGCTGACAGGCTATACTGTCAAACAATTGAAATCCAAAAAGATTTTCAGTTTAATATGCGAAACAGATTTACAATCCTTTAATGAAGTTTTGTCAGAGACGAAGGTTGGAAATGCGAAGGAATCGCTCGATTGCCGATTCATGCATCGACAGGGACAATACTTGACAGTCCACTTGAAAACGATTCCTATCCTTATCCATTCAGAAATAACAGGAATGTATGTCATTATCCGCGATCTGACCGAACAGGCGGAAAGCACCGAGTTAATAAAATACATGGCATTCCATGATCAGTTGACTGGTTTACGGAACAGACGCGCTCTTCTTGACCATTTGGATGATTTAGTGAAAAGGAAACAGAGGTCAAGTTATGAATTCGCTCTTCTTTTTTTAGACATTGACCGATTTAAGTATTTGAATGATACGCTTGGCCATCTTGTTGGTGACCAGATTCTCAAGCAAGTTGCCGAACGATTAATCGACATCCAGAAAGAAAAATGCACTGTATACAGGCAAGGCGGGGATGAATTTATCATCGTTCTTGAGGATACGGACAGGCAGGGAGCAGGGGAGTTTGCCCAGAAGGTATTGAGCAGGTTCAATGAATCATTTTATTTTAATTCTCAAGAATACTATATCACCCCAAGCATCGGCATCAGTCTATTCCCGAACGACGGAAAGGATTCTGAGACCCTGATAAAAAGTGCAGATGAAGCCCTGTATAGTGTTAAGGAAAAAGGGAAAGCGCATTATCAATTTTACCGCGCTGACATGAATTCGACAGGTGTCAATGTCATCACGCTCGAAGCTCACTTGCGAAAAGCGATTGAGCGCCGCGAATTGGAGCTTTATTATCAGCCGCAAGTCAACTTGATCACGAACGAAATTTCCAGCTTTGAGGCATTACTGCGCTGGAATAACAGCGAATTAGGATTCATATCGCCAGCTGAATTCATCCCGCTTGCCGAAGATACTGGTTTAATCATTCCGATAGGCAACTGGGTGATTGACAGAGCTTGCAGGCAAATAAAAGAGTGGACAGAAAAAACAGGCAAGCCAATCCGAATTGCCGTCAATATTTCTCCCAAACAATTTTTGCAGCTAGATTTAGTACGGATTATTAAGAATGCCATCGATTTATATGGAATCGATCCTTCGATGCTCGAAATCGAAATAACTGAAGGGGCCATGCAGGATACGAAGGAAACGATCCCGATACTGAAAAAATTAAAAGATCTTGGAATTACGATCTCGGTGGATGATTTTGGGACGGGCTATTCATCATTAAGTTATTTAAAGAAATTTCCGATCGATGTCCTCAAAATAGATCAAAGCTTTATAAGAGATATTAAATTCAATGGCAAGGATGCAGCGATTATTACTACCATCATTCATTTAGGCAAAAGTCTTGGAATGGAGGTTATTGCAGAAGGTGTAGAGGAGCAGAGCCAGGTCGATTTCCTGACTGATGCTCATTGTGAAAAAGCTCAAGGATTCTTTTTTGCGAGGCCATTAAGTGCGGAAGAGGCAGAGGTCAAATTCATAAATAAAGCACTAATTTCGCAATGATTATTGCTTTGCGGATAAATCTTTTATTTCGTAATTATTTATAAAAAATACTCAAGCAGCTAATATGATTAGCTGCTTGTTTTTCTGTGAAATAAGAAGGTATAAAATTTACTTCGAGAATTGTCCAGCTCCAGCGCCTAGCCCCTCGAGTCGCTTCGGTCCGCACAATGAAGTCAAAAAACGACTTCATCGGTCGGCCCTCCAGCGCTTGTCGGGGCTGATCAAGGCGCTTGCGCTTTTCTTATTGAAGTGTGAATAAAGCCAATTCTGGCTGAGACAAGAATCTGAAGGGAAGTCTTGTCGTTCCTAACCCCCGATTTACATACAGCATCAATGGCTTATCATCTCCAATTTCATAAAAGCCTTCGACATATTTCTCTGCAAATGGTGGTGTTACCCATGGTCCGTAAAACGGAATTTGGATTTGCCCGCCATGGCTGTGTCCGCTTAGCTGCAGTTGAATTGGATGCCTTGCTGCTTCATCTGCTTTGTCAGGTGCATGGGACAAAAGGATGGTAAACGAATTTTTTGGGACTTTTGCCATTGCTGCAGCTAAATCAGGTTTGCCGAGCATCGCATCATCGATTCCGGCTATCCACAGCGAGCTGCCATCTAGCAGCTCTACATTAGCTGCTGTATTTAACAAAAGGGTGAACCCTGATTTTTCGATGATTTGTTTGTAAACATCCGTGCCATAACCTCCGTGGTCATGGTTTCCGTATACCGCAAACTTCCCTAAGGGAGCATTTAGCTGGTTCAGCATTGTGATCATTTTGTTTTCTTCCTGAAAATGACGAGCGTCATCGAGTAAGTCACCAGTGAAAAAAATGAGATCTGGCTGCAGTTGATTTATCTTGGAGATTAATTTTTCTAACTGGTCCATTGTGTACTGGAAGCCGATATGGGTGTCGCTGAATTGAACGATTTTTATGCCGTTGAATCCGGCAGGCAAGTCAGCACTTTTTATATTGTGGCGCGTTATATCCAGCATTCGAGGTTCAATTTCTCGCGCATAATAGTAGCCACCGGTGCCTGTTCCGGCAATAGCCAGGAGGCTGCCGAGTGTCCTCTTAATAAAAGTCCTCCGAGTCACTTTTTCAGTCATGAAAAATACCAACCTATCTCCAAATTTTCCTCTACTATACTAGCAAACAAACTTTGAAATTAGAAGTGCCATTTTAGGGAATTGACCTGTAGTGCCACCCATATAAGGGTTTTTAATTTATGGCAAAAGGGAAGAGAAAGGAAATATGATGAGCCGCTTGTCTTTCCAGACTAATTTCCCAAAAGTAAGCGGACGCTTGATAGAGGTGATTATTTTATGATTGACTATGATATGCGTATGGAGATGATATTTATACCAGCTAAAAATGGCTATATAAAAGTATATGTATATGGATTCTCCAATCTTGGGACTTGGGGGAATGCGGTGGCTGAATTTAATGGGGTTACCGTAACGGCAAAAGGATTTAACAAAAAAAGAACGATTGTACGGTCAATTTCCAAACTTCATGAATCATTAGTTAGAAAAGGAAGGAAAAATGAATAGAGCTGGTGGCAGTGAAAAGATAAGGCCGGAAAAAAACCAGCCTTATCCATTTAGTAATTATTTCATTTGTAACTGACAGCTCTTGACTGCATTGCTTTCCAGGTATCAATAAAGCGCTGCTTATTAACAGGGACCTGCTTCTTTCCGGATAGCGGGTCATTTAGATAGACGGTGTTACCCTCGTAACCCACTAGGACGACGGCATGCAAGTCTAGTGGCGTTTTAATGACTTCTTTGCCATGAGTCCATGATTCCCATCGATCGGGGAGTCGATAATCTCCTGTGGTCCATACTACGACCGGATAACCTTCAGACACATGTGCAAGTACTTCCTCAAAATTCTTGCCTGTAAGATTGATCGCACGGCCAGGAAAATAACGTTCAATAACCTCGATCATTGGTTTTTCAAAAACTGCATAGCCTGCTTGTCTTCCTGTCATATCCCCAACGAAGCCTTCAGCCGGGTTGCCCCAGCTCAAAATATCCCCTTTAGATGACCTTTTCAACGGATCATTATCTTTTTTGATTTCCTGGAAAAGTTTCATTTTATCGGTTTCAGCACCGGCGTATCTTAGCATCATGGCCAGGCTGGTTACTTCGCATCCGTATTTCAGTTCAGGATTTTGCCTTATTAAGGGTACGTTCAAAAGAGTGTGATTTTTAATTGTTTGCTGCTGTCCAATTTCTTGTGTTTCAGTCTTATCCGTTTGTTGACGGGTCTCCATGTTTTGAATTGGCTTGGGTTTGTCTGTCATTCTGATTGGTGCATCAGTTGTATGTTTCGTTTGCACTTCATGATCGGCGGGCGAGCCGTGGCTGCATCCAAGCAATGGAAGAAGAATGCCGATGAAATGCCACGTTTTCATGTCATCATCCTTCCATAAGCTCTATCTGTAGTTTAGGTTTTTACAATGGTTTTATAACATGATGTAAATGGAAACAGTGTAGCTGAGGGAATAATCATATTATGGTAAAATCATTCATATCACAATAATGAGGAAAACCTGAAGAATTATCGAATGGATCCAGCCCAGGTTATTTTTAAAGAACCAGCCATTTATTTTTCTTAGTTCTGCACATGATACGAAAGGGGTTAAAGAGGAATTGGGGAGGAGATGAATTAATTTGGACGCCCTGGATATATTGACCGATCTTGATAATGTCATTCCGTTTTTTCAGCCGATTTTTAATGCTGATGAGCACAGGATTATTGGATATGAGATTTTAGGCCGATATAAAAGCGGAAAAGAATCGGTAAGCCTTGGGGCCTTTTTCCAGGATGAAAGTATCCCAGAAGAGTACCGGATCGAAGTGGACAACACCGTTTTGGCAAAAGCGCTTGAAATTGCTTCTCTTCCTGGAAATGAGGATGTTCTTTGGTTCGTGAACCGGAATGCTGAATTATTGATGCTTGATAATGGAGAACAGTTCTTACAACTCATTCTAAAGTATAAAGATAAGGGACTTCGTCCAGACCAAATAGTCATTGAAATTTCAGATCGGAAACATGGCAATGATCATGGACATATTGAACACTTGTTAAGTTATTACAAGTCATATGGCATTAAGGTCGCAATAGATAAAGTCGGCAATGATAGCGGCCAGTTAGACAGAATAGCCGGTCTCGAACCGGATATCCTGAAAATAGATCTGTCTTCATTAATGTCTAATACACCCGGTTCAGCTTACCTTGATGTTCTTCATTCCTTATCGATACTTGCCCGTAAAATTGGAGCGAATTTGTTGTTTGGAAATATTGAAACAACGTATCAATTGCAGTTTGCATGGAAAAATGGAGGCAGGTTTTATCAGGGATTTTACTTGCGAAAGCCTGAGGATACCTTGATTACTAATAAGGACGTACTTAAGGAAAAAATAAAGACTGAAATACATGGATTCATTTTATCCGAGAAAAAGCGGCTGCAATCCTTTTTCGACTTAAGGAGTGAATTGAATTCGAAATTCCTCGAGATCATTAGCCGGAATAAAAAGGTCCAAAATAATAGTGAGTTATTGATTTCACTCGGGAAAAGTCTGGATGGGATCGCTTTTCGGATGTATATTTGCGATGAAGATGGATTCCAATTGTCGCCAAACTTGATTAAAGGGAGGGGGCAATGGCTGCTTCAGCCTGAATATCTTGATAAAAACTGGAGCTGGCGCCCGTATTTCCTTGAGAACATCATCAGGATGAGAACCGGGAAAAAAGGCATTTTGTCCGACCGTTACAGCGATATTGAAACAGGGGAAGTCATCCGTACTTTTTCTCTGCCGCTGAATGAAAGTGAATTTTTATTTGTGGATCTCAGTGCTGCTTACCTGTATGAAAAAGAAGGGTTATTTTGACAAAGTGGAAAACGTATAGCATTGCGGAATAAGCACAATTTATATATATACAGCCTTCTAAAAAGGGGGATTCACATGAGCATCTATACAACGATGTTGCTTTTAGCTGGAGCAGGGGTTCTGGTTGCGGGCCTTTTTTATACTTGGTCATTCGGCAAGGGACAGAAAAGAGCGAACGGCAATCTGGATTCTCAAGTTCCTGGAGCTGTACAGGGGCACGCTTATATCCGCAATCCAGTATTCCTGACATATATAATCGTCCTTTCCATAGCATTGTTATTTGTCGTATATTTTGCCGTAACATCTGCAAGATATTAACCTCCTTCACTGGGGGTTATTTTTTTTGCATAGGCTCTGCTTATACTCTTCGATGATTTAGCAGAAATGGATAAGCGTTTAACAGAGAGACTTCACTCATCTTTACTCACAACTCATCGGCAAAACGCATAATTTATGGAAAAGTCTTAATAAATTACAATTTTTATTAACTTTTGCGTTAGTTCGAGTCTTAAAAGGGTAAATTGAGACTGTAAACGATGTTTTATGTCATATGCTGAAGTTATTTTACGAATGAATTTCGTAATCCTATAGGGAAAATGTTGGTAAAATTGAACTTACCAGTCATCACAGAAAAGGGGGAGGAAAATGGACAAGCGGTCTTGGCTATTATTTTTATTATTTTCATTGCTAATATGGATGGTCCCATTAAACACATCTGCCCAGTCTGATCTCAAAGGCAGAGATCAAGTTTTTGAATTTCTCGGTGAAGCATTTGATTCTCAGGTTTCATTAAGTGAGCGCGGCAGGTCGATGGATCAAATCGAAGAAATCCTTGAACCGTATTTTACAGAAGGTTATAAATCTCAATTTATAAAGGAAAATGTTGTGGGTCAAGAAAATCAGTACCAAACATATGGCACGGATTTTGCCCCATTTTATATTCCCTTTTATGCTTTCTCGGATAAGACAAAAGTGGTGGAACTGAAAAACGAAATATATGTAATTGAGTATTTCCCTGGCAATGCAGAAGGTCCAGTAAGCTACGAAGACCATTATGAAGGCCTAAAACTTTCAAAAGTGGAAGGAAGCTGGAAGGTAGCGGACTATTTGTACGATGAAATCCCTGAGGAAGTAATCAATAAAGCATATCCTGAAAAAACCGAAAAAAATAATACTGCGGAAGCAAAAAATGAATTTAGCCCGTATCCTGAAACTCTTGTTTTCCGCCCGAATTTTTCCTCGCTGAAAACATTCATGGAATTTGGAGTTTTCTTTAGAAATGAAAGCAAAACGCTTTTGTTAGGATTGCTATAATATAAGGGGAGGTGCCACTACAGTGCGGCACCTCTTTTTTAGTTGTTTAATTTATTTAGTTGTGGATAACTACATGTATCTTAATCCAACTCCAGGGCTGAACGAGGCGCTTGAGCTTTTTGTTCTGTTACTCATGAATATTTAAAACCTTTTTTAATTTTTCAAGATCGAACCCGATGATGACTTCATCGCCAATAATAATAGTTGGTGTTGAGTATGAGCCATAAAGATCAGTCAGTTCCTTTCTGCTTTTATCATCTTCATTAATGTTTTTTTCGGAATAGGTAAATCCAGATTCATCCAGGAACATTTTAATGATTTTGCATGGTGGACATTCATTTTGTGTATACACGATGATGTCATTCATTCTAACGGCTTCCTCCATTCGACTTGTTCAAATAATGGGCAAGGCCCATAGCGCTCACATTAACATCCAGGTAGAGCAGTTCGTATATAGGGTGACTGTCTTCCAACCCTTGCTGCTGCAAGTGCGTTTTGATTTTATCATAAAGTCTTTGGGTAATTGTGTCGACATGTTTTGCTGAGTCGCTTTCATCTATTAACACTTGCTTTGCTTCCTCTACGAATATTTCCAGCCAGCTCTCGACCTGGCGGAATGCTTCCCCAGGGTTTTCGGACATGCCGTAATGTCCGAAGTAAACCCTGTCAATTTTTAATTCTTTAAATCGGTTGATAGATTGAAGCATCTTTTCTGGGTCAAATTGATTCGGTGATGTAGATGGAAGATAAAATTCTATACCTTTGCGATAAAGCTGCGGGTAAAAAATGCCGGCTGTGTCACCGGAAAAAATCCCATTTACACGGGGATGATAGATACTGAAATGGTGGTTGGCGTGGCCCGGAGTATCTAAAAATTCAAGGGCAACATTGTTGCCTATTTGAAGCGTGTCTCCATCGTCCTTTATCATCAGGCGGTCCTCGGGAATTTCAACGATCGGGTCAAATAACTGTTTGAATTTATCGCCGTAGACAGCTTTAGCTCCCTGAATTAATCTGGATGGGTCAGATAAATGCCTTGCCCCTTTTGGATGTACTATTACTTTTGCCTCAGGGCAATGCTTAAGCATCAGTCCTGCTCCGCCTGCATGGTCTAGATGTATATGGGTAACGATTATGTAGGATATGTCAGCTGGGGAGATTCCGAGCGCACCTAACCCTTCAAGGATATAGGGTACAGAAGGACTGGCTGATGTTTCTATAAGTGTTATTTTCTCTTCCTTCAACACATACGTCCCCGTTCGTTCCGCCATGCTTAAATCAAAATCATCAATCAGAAAGACATTTTCAGTTATTTGGACAGGTTTTTTCAAAAAAACACTCCTTTAAGATAGCTTTTACTTGTACAACGCCTGACAATATTTTATTCTGTTAATATTGACATGTAAAGAATTATGTATAGAATATTCTGAAATCATTTTACATGGATATAAATATGCTAATTGAGAAACCTATTGATAGATAATTGGTTTTCGTTTTGAAAGGAGAGAGAGCAATGTCACAGCTTCAAGGAATTATTACTCGTTTAAAGAATCTTCAAGAGCAGTCAAATGGTGGGGAACCTGCACAACGCTTTTTTGAAGTAAATGGTGAGCGTAAATGCCAGGTTACATATCACCCAAAAACTGAAACATACGAATTGGAAATATATAATGAAAAAGAAAAGCCAAAGAAGTATCAGTTTGACAACATTGATATGATAACAATCGAAATTTTTGACCTTATTCAATAATCAAGAGGAACCCATGTGGTTCCTTTTTTGATTGCAAAATATACATGACACACCAGAAATTTACCCATCAGCTGGAATAGCTTCTGGTTAAATAATACTCACTTTATAGTGCAAACTAATTGAAAGCGTCAGCAAATGAATTATGATAAAATGGAGAGGAAAGAAATCCATTTTAGGGAGTTTTCGCCATGATTAGTCTTCAAAGCGGAGAGTTTTTGCAACTCACGATCAAAGATCTTATGATTCCTTCAGAACGCGTGGCCCATGTCCAAATAGGCAATAGCATGGAGCATGCTCTTCTCGTACTTACCAAGAGCGGTTATACTGCGATTCCAGTCCTTGACCCCCACTATCGCCTTCTGGGTTTAATCAGCACACCCATCATTATGGAATCAATCCTTGGCCTGGAGAGAATAGAATTTGAACAGCTTGAGAAAAAAAGGGTTGAGGAAGCCATGAACAAGAAAATACCAAGAATCAACATCCACTCGACTCTTCAGTCCTCATTAGACCTTCTGGTTGATTATCCTTTTCTGTGCATTGAAGATGACTCAGGTATTTTTGAGGGTATTTTAACAAGGCGTACCGTTCTGCAGCAATTAACAAAACAAGTCAAAAAGCAAAATAAGAAATAGAGCATATGCAGCTCCCGTCCGCGGGGGCTGAATTTTTTACGCTCTCAGAGGTGAACGTATGGGACAAGCCGGAAATACTCAAGAAAAAATGGAAAAACGCGAGACTAAGCGGCCTTTCGTTTTAGCTACAGTCATGCTCGCCATGTTTATGGGCGCCGTAGAAGGAACGATAGTGTCTACTGCCATGCCCGCGATTGTAGGAGATCTTGGCGGATTTGCGTTGTATAGCTGGGTGTTCTCAGCCTACTTATTAATGAATGCTGTTACAGTCCTAATCTATGGTAAATTATCAGATTTATTTGGCAGGAAGCCAATTCTAACATTTGGAATAATCGTGTTCCTGATTGGCTCGGTTTTATGCGGTACGGCCGAATCGATGGAGATGCTGATTCTGTTCCGGTTAATCCAGGGGATCGGTGCAGGAGCAGTCATGCCTATAGCAACCACTATAGTTGGTGATATTTACACGAAGGAAGAAAGAGCAAAGGTCCAGGGCTATCTTTCAAGTGTATGGGGGATTTCGGCGGTTTCAGGGCCGGCGCTGGGCGGCCTCCTCGTCGAATATGTAAGCTGGAGGTATGTGTTCTGGATCAATGTACCGCTTGGAATTCTGGCAATCGCTGGCCTGTGGTTATACCTCCATGAAAGTGTAGAGAAAAAGAAGCATGAGATTGATTACCCGGGGGCGTTTTTGCTTACAGTCGCAATTAGCTCATTGATGATTGTGCTCGTTGAGGCAGGAACGAATTGGTCCTGGACATCCCCTCAAACTCTCGGATTGATCAGCCTTAGCATTTTTACGTTTGTCTTTTTCATATTACAGGAAAAAAGGGCTGCGGAACCAATGATGCCTTTTAATATTTGGCGGGAGAGGTCCATATTCATCGCTAATATGACATCGTTTACTACAGGTGTCATGCTTATTGGCATCTCCAGTTTCCTTCCAGCGTTTGTTCAGGGAGTCATGGAGCGCTCGCCCATCGTTGCCGGATTTACATTGACAGCGATGTCCATTGGCTGGCCGATTGCGGCAGCGGTAGGCGGCCGGCTTCTTTTAAAGATCGGATACCGGACTACGTCTTTGTTTGGCGGGGCAGCGTTAATACTTGGGAGCATCATGTTCGTGACGCTGACGCCTGAGGCTGGACCGCTCTGGGCGGCTGCAGGTTCCTTTTTAGTTGGCGTAGGGATGGGCCTGACTAGCACAGCCTTCATTGTATCGATACAAAGTACTGTGGCATGGCAGCAAAGAGGAATTGCCACAGCTGCGAATATGTTCATGAGGAATCTGGGCAATACAGTCGGGGCAGCCCTGCTAGGCGGGATACTAAACAGCAGCATCATTAGTTATATGAAAAGGAATGGAGCGGCAGACCAGGATTTATCAATCGATACCGCAAATGTCCTTCTCAATGAATCCGAGAGAATGAAGCTTTCGATGGAATCAAAGACACTCCTGCAGGATGCACTTACTAACGCCCTGCATTCCGTGTATTTAGTCGTCCTGGTTTTCTCAGTGGTAAGCTTGCTGTTCATTTTATTCCTCCCCAAAAACGAACAGACTGCAGAGTAATCTGCAGGTTCTTGTTTAAGCTATGTAAAGGTGATTGCTGATGTTTAAGCTCTGTTGATTGGAGTGGAAGGCGCGAAGACTCCGGCGGGATGAACGGGTCAGGGGAGACCCCGCAGGAGTGAAGCGACGAGGAGGCTCCCCGGGCCCGCCTAGGAAGAATTTGTTCTTTGAAAAAGCCGGCAGTAGGGCTTTTTCATAATTCTTCCCGCGGAAAGCGAAGCGCCTGGAACGTAAATCAACAGCCTAGTTTAACAGAGCCTTTGTTTATTTAATTTGGAAGAATTCTATAAAGCTGATAATGTAAATAATCGGTTTTTTATATATAATATAAGCAAAACTTATGAAGCAGGGATAGTATGTCATCCATTTCAGAATTTCATCTTTTATCTGTACTTGCACAGGAAATGAATATGAGGAAAGCGGCAGAAAGGCTTTTTGTATCCCAGCCTGCCTTGTCGCAAAGGCTTCAGACCATTGAAAAGGATTGGGGCGCGAAGCTTTTCCTGCGGTCACAAAAAGGGCTGACCCTTACACCGGCGGGAGAAGTTGTCATCCAGTTTGTAAATGACACGATTTCCAGAGAAGAAAAAGCAAGAGAATCGATCCATGCATTAAATTCAGAAGTGTATGGAACCCTTAAAATAGCTGTTGCATCAATTGTTGGCCAAAATTGGCTTCCCCAGGTTCTGAAGAAATATGTGAACCGATATCCGCAGGCTAAAATCTCGCTGGTCACAGGTTGGAGCAGTGAAATTTCAAAGGCATTGTATGAAGATCAGGTGCACATCGGAATTATCAGGGGAACACCTGATTGGAAAGGGGTCAAAATTCACCTTTTTAAAGACAGTCTCTATCTGGTAGATACAGAAATAACCAGCCCTGAACAGGTATTGGAGACTGACAGGCCCTTTATCCAATTTAAAAGTGATTCTAATTACTATCAGGAAATCCAGGATTGGTGGCTAAGACAATTCCAGACAGCTCCCAAGAGGACGATCATCGTCGACCAAATTGAGACCTGCAAGCAAATGACATTCAATGGCATTGGTTATGCCATCCTCCCCGCAATAACTTTGAATGGGTTAGAAAAGGATATTTTCAAAGTGCCATTGCATGATGAAAATAATGAACCGTTAGGGCGGGACACCTGGCTCCTTGGCTATGAATCAGCCTTCCAGCTGAAGCAAGTGCAGGCATTTCTTGATATTGTCAAGGAACATATTCTAGATACAAACAAGAATGAAAAATAGTTTTTCTTGTTTTCAATACTTTTGTTTGTTAAAGTAATTTTTAGAAAAATACATAAGTGGAGGTAATACAAATGAAGATGATGGATGCAAACGAAATTATTTCGTTTATTCAAAATAGCAAAAAAGCAACACCAGTAAAGGTTTATGTCAAAGGTGACCTCGAAGGAATCGATTTTGGTGCAAACACAAAAACGTTCATCTCTGGCAACACTGGCGTCATTTTTGGAGAGTGGGCTGAAATCAATCCTGCCATTGAAGCTAACCAGGCAAAAATTGAAGACTATGTTGTAGAGAATGACCGCAGGAATTCAGCTATCCCATTGCTGGACATGAAAAATATCAAGGCACGAATTGAGCCGGGCGCGATCATCAGAGATCAGGTTGAAATTGGCGACAACGCTGTAATCATGATGGGTGCTTCTATCAACATCGGTGCAGTCATTGGTGAAGGTACGATGATCGACATGAACGTAGTACTTGGAGGCCGCGCTACTGTCGGCAAAAACTGCCACATCGGAGCGGGTTCCGTACTAGCAGGCGTAATTGAACCACCTTCTGCAAAGCCAGTCGTTGTCGAAGACGATGTAGTGGTTGGCGCAAACGCAGTTGTTCTTGAGGGAGTTACCGTAGGAAAAGGAGCGGTTGTTGCAGCGGGAGCAATCGTAATCGATGATGTTCCACCGTACACAGTTGTAGCTGGAACACCAGCTCGCGTCATTAAAGAAATCGATGAAAAGACTAAGTCTAAAACTGAAATCAAGCAGGAGCTTCGCCAGCTATAAAAGCGAGTAAGCGTGGATAGATAATCCGCGCTTTTCTTTTAAGGGAGAGATCTTTTTTGGAACAGGATACTTTTATAAAAATTAGAAGAGAGTTGCACCAAATTCCTGAGCTGGGATTTAAAGAGTTTAAGACTCAGGCTTACCTGCTTGATTATTTGCACCAGCTTCCAAAGGACCGCCTGGAAATAAAAACTTGGGAGACAGGGATCTTTGTAAAAATCATAGGGAATCATCCCAAAAAAACAATCGGCTACAGGGCGGATATAGACGGCCTGCCGATAACCGAAGCAACCGGTTTGGAGTTTAAATCGTCGCATGATGGCCGGATGCACGCTTGCGGACATGATTTCCATATGACGATTGCACTGGGATTGATTAGGCACTTTGTTGACAACCCTATTGATGATCATTTGTTATTCATATTCCAGCCTGCCGAAGAGGGTCCTGGCGGAGCTGAACCGATGCTTAAGACAGAAATAATGAAGAGCTGGAAGCCAGATATGATCATCGCGCTGCATATCGCTCCTGAATATCCGGTAGGTACGATTGCTACAAGAGAGGGCCTGCTTTTTGCCAATACTTCTGAGCTTTTTATTGACCTGGAAGGCAAAGGCGGACATGCTGCTTATCCTCATAATACAAATGATATGATTGTAGCTGCTTGTGCACTAGTGACTCAGCTGCAATCAGTCGTGGCAAGAAATATAGACCCGCTGGACAGCGCGGTTGTAACCGTAGGGAAAATTACTGGTGGAACTGTGCAAAATATCATCGCTGAAACAGCAAGAATAGAAGGTACGATTAGGACCCTTTCTGTCGAATCTATGAATAAGGTTAAAGAAAGAATAGAGGCCCTTGTGAAGGGAATAGAAGTGGGGTATCAGTGCAAAACAGTGATTGACTATGGTTCAATGTACCATCAGGTTTATAATCATGAGGAATTAACTCGTGAATTTATCAATTTCGCGGAGACAATTGAGAAAGTGGATGTGATTGTTTGCCGCGAAGCAATGACCGGAGAGGATTTTGGCTACATGCTTAAGGAAATCCCCGGGTTCATGTTCTGGCTCGGAGTCGATTCAGGCTATGGACTTCACCATGCCAAATTAAATCCGGATGAAAGGGCAATAGGATCGGCGATTGATTTGCTGACCCAATATATTAAATATAAGTGCAGATGAAATTGCTAGTAAATATGGTAGGAATGAAAATTCCTACTGTTTTTTTTATCCAAAAAATGCATATCATTTTGTCGAAAAACGAAAACATGTTACACTAATATTCGGAATAAGGTATATTTTCCAGCTGTTTTCATAGATATCTTTTCTGTTTAAATTAACGGGAGTTTGGGCAAACCATTTAAGTGGGGAATTGCAATTCTTGTAATTATAATGAGTGTTTATTTAAATTAATTATAATTTAAGATTGACTCCAAATAATTGTTCTGTTATATTTGGGACATAGGTTTTAAAAGACGCCATTGGGTGTCTTAAAAATAATTATTGATATTGGAGGGATTTTACATGCCAGAACGTATGGTAGGTAAACAAGCACCACGCTTTGAAATGGACGCAGTATTAGCAAACAAGGAATTCGGAAAAGTAAGCCTTGAAGAAAACATGAAGAACGATAAGTGGACTGTTCTTTTCTTCTATCCAATGGACTTCACATTTGTTTGCCCAACTGAAATCACAGCTATGTCTGACCGTTACGACGAGTTCGAAGACCTGGATGCTGAAGTAATCGGTGTTTCAACTGATACAATCCACACTCACCTTGCTTGGATCAAAACTGACCGCAAAGAAAATGGTCTTGGAGATCTAAAATATCCGCTAGCAGCTGACACGAACCACGTTGTTTCCCGTGAATACGGCGTATTAATTGAAGAAGAAGGCGTTGCTCTTCGCGGACTATACATCATCAGCCCTGAAGGTGAATTGATGTACTCAGTAGTTAACCACAACAATATCGGCCGTGATGTTGATGAAACTCTACGTGTACTTCAAGCTCTTCAAACTGGCGGCCTTTGCCCTGCAAACTGGAAGCCTGGACAAGCTACTCTTTAATAAATCGCGTTAAATCCGATGATAATTTAAAAGACCTAACTGCTGTTAGGTCTTTTTGTTACTATGCCCTTTTTGAATGCCGCTGAATTTTTCTGTGCGGGACATTTCTAAAAGAACACGAATACGATCTATAGTCGAAAGAGGCTTAATAACAGCCTTTAATAACTACTTTCATTTGAGGGGTGCTATTATGAAATTACGCGAACCAATGCCAGAATTAACTGGCGCTACTGAATGGCTAAACGGAGAAGTGACTAGAGATCAATTGGTCGGTGAAAAACCGACTCTAATCCATTTCTGGTCAATCAGCTGCCACTTGTGCAAGGAAGCGATGCCACAGGTCAATGAGTTCCGTGATAATTATAAAGAAAAGCTGAATGTGATCGCAGTTCATATGCCAAGGTCTGAAGATGATTTGAATCTTGAGGAAATCAAGAAGGTTGCAGCTGAGCATAGCATCACACAGCCAATCTTCGTGGATAATGAACACAAATTGACTGAGACATTCGAAAATCAGTATGTTCCTGCATATTATGTTTTCGATAAGGACGGTAAATTAAGACACTTCCAGGCTGGCGGAAGCGGAATGAAGATGCTTGAAAAGCGTGTGAACCGCGTTCTTGATGAATTGGAAAAGACTGAATAAAAATCAGGAAGCCGACTCATGTCGGCTTCTTTTTTATGGATGTTTTCGCTTAGAATAAAACAAGCTTCCATCCCGTATCTCTCTTGGCTTCGAGCTCTTTTTAGGAGGTTTTTAAACAGGAAATGCACTAAAACTCGCAAAAATCAAAGTGCCAATTTTTACTTTTGGATGTGAAAGCAACCAAGTTTAGAGCCTTTTTTTATTTATTTATGTCTGATTATTCACATAAACAAAAAAATAAAAAAATTCTATAAAAAAGCTGGAAATATATTTCGAAACCCGATATATTAATGTATACGTGCCTGTTATTTATGTTAAGCTTTTCCAAAACTAAGAGGCACCAATGATATTTGTTGTGGAGAATCTGTTATTTCCAAAGGGGGGGAATGAATGGAGACATTCAAAAAACTAAAGGCTTACTATTGGCCTTACAAAAATTATTTCATTTGGTCAATTTTGTTTATGCTGATTGTAACGGCTATTACAGTCGTTTATCCAATGATTCTGCAGATCACGATTGATGATGCGGTGATAGGCGGAAGGTACGAACTTATACCTGTATTGGCAGCCGGCTTTGTAGGCTTCATGGTCGTAAAAGGTATTTGTACTTATATTTATCAATATACCGGCGATTTGTTTGGCATTCATTCGGTTTATAAATTAAGGAACTCGCTTTACGAAAAACTTCAGTTTTTGTCTTTTAGATATTATGACAATGCCAAGACAGGAGATTTGATGTCCCGGCTTACAGCTGATGTGGAAGGCTTTCGTTTTTTCCTAAGCTTCGGCTTCTCCGAATTAATTCGATTCGTCCTGTTAATAGGCATCAGTTTTTCAGTGATGTTCTATTATTCTGTTTCACTGACATTTGTGACACTAGCTACTCTTCCGTTCCTGGCAATCGTTGTTTTTAAGTTTGACAAGGCCGTTCATCCCGCTTTCAGGAGCATACGTAAATCATTCGGCAAACTTAATACAAAGGTCCAGGAGAATATCAGCGGAATCAACACAGTTAAATCTCTGTCCAGAGAAGAATATGAGATTGGCAGATTCAATGATTCTAATGGCGATTATAAAGATAAATACTTATTCACGTCTGAAATTTGGGCAAAGTATTTTCCGTTGATGGAGTTCATGGGAAACTTAAGTGTCGTGCTTCTGCTTGGCTATGGTGGTTATCTCGTAATGAACGATTCTCTGCAGCCTGGCGAGCTGGTCGCATTTTACAGCCTTGTTTGGTATATCATGTGGCCGATCATGAACCTCGGTTTCGTTGTTAATTTATTTTCCCAGTCCAAAGCTTCAGGTGAGAGGCTGTTGGAAATCCTGGAAGCAGAAACCGAAATCGAAGACAAGGATGAAGCGGTCGAAATCGAAAAGCTTTCAGGTGAGGTAGAATTTAATAACGTAACGCTTCGTTACGGAGACGATGAAAATGAAGCGTTGTACGATATATCATTCAAAGCCCAGCCTGGCCAGATAATTGGTCTTATTGGATCCACTGGATCTGGTAAAACAAGTATTACCCAGCTAATGACCAGATTTTACGAGCCGGTCGAAGGTCAGGTGCTTATTGATAATCGTGATATAAAAGATTACTCACTAAGGTCGCTGAGGAGCAACATTGGCATAGTGCTTCAGGAATCATTTTTATTTTCATCATCCATCAAAGCGAATATTTCTTATGGCAATCCTGATGCAACGATGGAAGAAATAATTGATGCCGCAACACGGGCACAGGCGCACAGTTATATCATGGAGCTGCCTGATGGCTATGATACGATTCTTGGAGAGCGAGGGATGGGGCTATCTGGAGGCCAGAAGCAGAGGATTGCGATCGCCAGGGCTATCTGTGTCAATCCGAGCATCTTAATCCTGGATGATGCCACGAGTGCAGTCGACATGGAAACTGAATTCAAAATCCAGAAAGCACTGCTAGAAGTCATGAAGGGAAGGACAACATTCATCATTGCACACAGAATATCCTCACTGAAGCATGCAGATGAAATTCTCGTACTTGAAAATGGAGCAATTGCTGAACGAGGGACACACGAGCAGTTAATTAAAAATGGTGGAACATACCAAAAAATATACGATATCCAATTTAAAGACCGCCATAAAGCGACACAAACTGGCTGAGGGATCTAGCATGAAAGTCGATAAATCTGCGCTTGCAAGTTAATGATGAGGCATACTGATTCAAAGTTGAAACTATTGTCTGTCAACGAGGTAATGACGGGTGATACGGAGGAAAAAATTGAATTAACACCCCTAATGGCCTCGGGTGACAATGACCATCAATATTGTAAATGAGATTACTGGAGGGAAGGTTTTGAGCAAAAAAAGCAACGCTCAAGTTTTAAGGAGATTTCAATATTCAACGGACCAAATCATCGATAAGCCTTTTAACTGGCAGCAAATGTTGAGGCTTTTCAGTTATATGCTGCCATATAGGACCACGCTGGTACCATTGTCGATTGCCATGGTGTTAATCACTACAGCGGTCAGGCTTGTTATTCCAATCCTGATCGGGATTTACACGCTGGACCAGGCAGTTAAAAATAAAGATGCAACAATGCTGTTCTGGCTCGTTGCGCTTATTGCCGGACTGTATGCTTCAGCGTACATCGCTAATGTATTCAGGATCCGCTGGATGAACCAATTAGGACAAAATGTCATTTATGACTTGCGCAGGCACTTATTCACGCATGTCCAGAATCTGTCCCATCGCTTTTTTGACCAGCGTTCTGCCGGATCGATCCTGGTAAGAATCATGAATGACATCAACTCGCTGCAGGAGCTGTTCACCAATGGCGTAATCAATTTGCTGATGGATATCGTTTTGCTGGTCGGCGTCTTTTTTATTCTGTTTTCTTTAAGTCCCCAGCTGACATTAGCGATCATGATTATCCTGCCAATAATGTTCTTGATTTCAACGAAATTGCGGAAAAATATCAGGCGCTCTTGGCAGGATGTCCGCTTGAAGCAATCCAAGCTTAATTCCCACCTGAATGAAAGCATCCAGGGAATCAGGGTTACACAGTCGTTTACTCAGGAAAAAGAAAACATGGTATTCTTTGATGGAATCAATGAAGAAACATTCCAAAGCTGGAAATCGGCTTCTCAGAAGAACGCGATGTTCCGTCCGCTGGTCGAATTGACGAATGCACTGGGCACGGCGGTGTTGATCTGGTACGGTGCGCATTTAATCCAAAATGGAACAATCTCAATCGGTGTGTTTGTATCATTTGCCTTCTATCTGGGAATGTTTTGGGAGCCTATTTCAAGACTTGGTCAGGTATACAACCAATTATTGATGGGGATGGCATCTTCTGAACGCATCTTTGAATTTTTGGATGAGAAGCCAATTGTTTCCGAAGCAGCAAATCCTGTCGTGCTCGATGATATACGAGGAGAAATCGAATTTGAAAAAGTAGTCTTCTCCTATGATGATAAGCGGACCGCCCTAAAGGGGATCAACCTGAAGATGCATGCTGGCCAAACGGTAGCACTCGTCGGCCACACTGGATCAGGAAAGACGACGATTGCCAATTTAATCAGCCGCTTTTATGATCCTACCTCCGGAAAGGTTTTGGTAGATGGACATAATTTAAAAGATATTTCCATCGGCAGCTTAAGGAAACACATTAGTATCGTTCTCCAGGATACCTTTATTTTTTCAGGCACGATTTATGATAATATTCGTTTCGGCCGGCCGGAAGCATCCGAGGACGAAGTAAAGGCTGCCGCAAAAGCAGTAGGGGCTTCGGACTTCATCGAGAAGCTGCCTAACGGGTATCAAACAGAGGTAGAGGAGCGCGGCAATATTCTTTCAGTAGGTGAAAGGCAGCTCCTTTCGTTCGCAAGGGCCCTTCTCGCTAATCCTAAAATATTGATTATGGATGAAGCGACGGCAAGTATTGATACAGAGACGGAAATGAAGATCCAGAAGGCCCTTAAGACACTGTTGAACGGCCGGACGGCTATCATCATCGCCCACAGGCTGTCAACAATAAGGGAAGCTGACAATATTTTTGTGCTTGAGAATGGGTTGATCATCGAAAGAGGAAACCATGGGCAGCTGATGAATTCAAAAGGTGAATATTATCATCTTGTCCAGGCGCAATTTAATATGCTGGGTGCTGTTTAAAAGCCTTCTTATTGAAGGCTTTATTTTTTTATTCTGTAACTTTTTTGTAATATAAGCGTCAGATTCATAAACAGCTATCAATTAGGGGGCCTTTTAGTGTCGAAAAAGAAACTGGCAGTTATTTTATCATTTTTTCTATTTCTTGCGGGTTGCAGCGGTGGCATGTCTAATGAAGATAGTAAATCAAGCTATGATCAGGAAGCTGACTCAGGCGCTTTGGATAATGCCAAAAGTGAAGAAATTGCTTTTTCAGAAGGTGAGGAAAATTCATCTGCAGGAGAGTCTTCAGCTGATGATGAAAAAGCTAAGACAAATAGTGACAATGCAGCTATCAATCGGATGGTCATCTTTAACGCCGAAATGGCTTTAAGAGTTGAAAATTACGAAAAAGCACGTAATGCCCTTGAACAAAAAGCAAATAATTACAATGGCTATATCGTTCAGTCCAGTTCGTCACGTTATGATGATGATCAGCAGAGCGGGACAATGACATTCAGGATTCCACAGGAGAATTTTCAAGCTTTCCTTAATGATGCGGAGGGTTTAGCTGTAAAAGTTAATAACAGGCAGGTAAGCGGCCAGGATGTCACGGAGGAATACGTAGATATAGAATCCAGACTGAAGTCAAAAAGGGCAGTAGAAGCTAGACTGCTTGAATTTATGAAACAGGCACAGAAAACAGAGGATTTGTTGAAAATATCTTCAGACCTCGCAAACGTTCAGGAGGAAATCGAACAAATTGCCGGAAGAAAAAAGTTCCTTGAGAATCAGACCGCTTTTTCGACAGTGACGATCAATTTAGAAGAAAATACAATATCTGTCCCCAAAATTGATAATGACAGCTTGAACACTTGGCAAAAGATTAAAAAGCAATTCGCGGAAAACATCAATATCCTGCTCTCTGCGGGTTCAGGTATCATCGTGTTCCTGGTCGGAAACCTGCCTATTTTGTTGATTGTCGGCACAATAGTGGCTTCAATTATTTATTTTGTCAGAAAATCTGCGAGACGCTCAGGAAATAATAATATTGATTCCAATAGTTAGTCATACACAATATAGCCAACAAAAAAAACCGTTGCAATCGCAACGGTTTTTTCTTTTATACCTCCATAATGATCGGGAGGATCATTGGACGGCGTTTTGTTTTTTCGTAAAGGAAAGGAGCAAGTGTATCAGTGATTTCATTTTTGATTTCAGACCACTGAGTCGTTTTTCTTTCCATCACTTTGTTTAGATGCTTATTGATCAGGCTTTGGGCATCGTTGATCAGATCTCCGGATTCTCTCATGTAGACAAATCCTCGGGAAATCAAGTCAGGGCCTGCAGCGATCTTGAATTCTTTCATATTGATGCTTACTACAACGACAACAAGTCCTTCTTCTGAAAGGATTCGGCGGTCGCGAAGCACGATGTTTCCGATATCGCCTACCCCGCTGCCGTCAATGTAGACATTCCCTGAAGGAATCTTGCCGGCAACGCCTGCCTCATTGTCACCAAGGGCAAGAACTTCACCATTATCCATGATAAAGCAGTTTTCTTGTGGAACACCGCAATCTGTCGCAAGCTTCGTATGCATCTTTTGCATGCGGTACTCACCATGGATTGGCATGAAGTACTTTGGCTTAATCAGTCGGAGCATCAATTTTTGCTCTTCCTGTCCGCCGTGTCCTGAGGTATGAATGTCATTCAATGAGCCATGGATGACGTCAGCACCGGCGCGTGAAAGCATATTGATCGTGCGGTTTACACTGATCGTATTGCCCGGAATAGGAGATGAAGAGAAAACAACTGTATCACCAGGCTGAATCTGGATTTGGCGATGTGTGCCATTAGCAATCCTCGATAAAGCAGCCATTGGTTCTCCCTGGCTTCCGGTACAAAGAATCGTTACCTGGTTTGCAGGCAAACGGTTAATTTGCTGTGCCTCAATGAAAGTATCCTTAGGTGCTGTAATATAGCCAAGATCTTGTCCGATATTGATTGCTGATTCCATACTTCTTCCGAAAACCGCCACTTTTCTGCCAGTTGTAACTGCAGCTTCGACAACCTGCTGCAAGCGATGGATATTGGAAGCGAAGGTAGCGAAAATAATCCGTCCATCCACTTTGCGGAAAATATCATGGATGCTTTCGCCGACACGTCGCTCTGACATAGTAAAGTGAGGAACTTCAGCATTTGTGCTATCTGAAAGAAGGCAAAGGACGCCTTCCTTACCGATTTCGGCCATTTTAGTCAAGTTGGCAGGTTCACCGACAGGGGTAAAGTCAAACTTGAAATCACCAGTGTGGACGATTTGTCCTGGAGGCGTTTTAACAACGACCCCGTAAGAATCAGGAATACTGTGGGTAGTCCTGAAAAATGTAACGGATGTTTTGCGAAATTTGATGATATCTTCTTCCTGGATTTCAATCAGCTTAGCCTTACGCAATAAGCCGTGCTCCTCAAGCTTGTTCCGAATCAACCCAAGAGCAAGTTTACCGCCATAAATCGGGATATTGATCTCTCGAAGTAAATATGGAATACCACCGATGTGGTCTTCATGGCCATGAGTGATAAAAAGGCCTTTGATTTTATCTTCATTTTTCACAAGGTATGAGTAGTCAGGAATTACATAATCAATACCCAGCAGTTCATCTTCAGGGAATTTAATACCGGCATCAATCAAGATGATTTCATCCTGGAATTGCACACCATAGGTGTTTTTCCCGATTTCGCCAAGTCCTCCGAGTGCGAAAACGGCTGTTTGGTCATTTTTAACAAATTTCATAAATTATCCTATCTCCAATACTTCAAAGTCTTCTTTTTGTTTCTCATACTCATAATAGTTACCCTCTACAGCCTCGACATACTCAACATTATATTGGCGGTCAGCAATCTTTTTTCGAACATCTCTCTCTGAATCACCTTGTACATATATTGTCTTCGTTTTCTCGCGAACTGGTACTTGCTTGTTTGAGTCTTGGAAGTAAACTTTAAAAATCATGAAAAATCTCTCTCCTTAGTAAGTAAACTTTTTCTATTTTGTGGGCTCTTTTCGTAAGTTTTTGCTTTTCCAGCCAAACTGGATCCATTCTTCGTTAAGTAACCTTCCGAATAGAACAGGAAACCAAGCATTAATCGGAAAGCTATGCATTATTCAAAAATCTATTTCGAAAATAGCCATTTTATAAAATTTAACAATGTTTACATTGTTATTATTCATCGCATTCATATTCTTGCCGATTCAGGTTTTTTCCGCTATTAACCAATTTACAATAAGGAAGGAGCCCTTCGCAAGTTTGAAGGGCTCAAAAGTTTAAGCGATTGTTTTTTTACGAAGCAAATCTTTCCACTGTTTTAAGAGCTTCTTTCTGAGCTTCTTTAACATAGTGGATCATCTCCTTAATTCTTATTTTAAACTATCCTTGTCCAAAGTAAAGTAAACTGGGGAAAGTTTAGAAAAGATTTATTTCTCAAATTCCTACCTTTTTGTTTATATTATATGATGAAATAGCAAATTTTTTCATGGGTAATGATGGAATGTAAGAAAATGTCATTGGATTGCCACAGTTTAATGATTCTTTTTTATATACAAGCACTATTTTAATTTGATAGACTGCTGTGATAACTAATATGCTGTTTTCGTATGATATTCTGTATTCTTCTTAGCTTTTAGCTCTTTTCGACATGTTCCTAAAGCATTAGAGCATAATATCCGTATACTTACGAGTGTAAAAGCAAGAAGGTTTATAAAAACAGCCTTGATTAAAACTGCTTCAAGAATTGATGCAACAAAGGAGAATAAAATGAGTAAAATTGTATTTTTTGACATTGATGGCACCTTGCTAGATCACGATAAAAACTTGCCTGCATCTACAAAGGAGGCAATTACTCTGCTAAAGGAAAATGGTGTATTTGTTGCGATTGCGACAGGCCGGGCACCATTTATGTTTGAAAGCCTTAGACAAGAGCTGGATATAGATTCGTTTGTCAGCTTTAACGGACAGTACGTAGTATTTGAGGACGAACCTATTTATCTAAATCCATTGAACAATAAAAAGATAGAGGACCTTTATTTAAGCTCTAAAGAAAAGGGCCATCCTGTCGTTTTCATGAACCATATGACAATGAAATCATCTGTAAAGCACCATGAATATATAGAAACAAGCTTAGGTGGCTTGAAGTTTGCTCATCCTGAACTTGATGACCGATTTTATGTTGATCGAGATCTATTCCAGACGCTTTTGTTCTGTGAAGAAGGGGAAGAGGAGTACTACAGGGAAGCATATCCTGAATTCACATTCATCAGATGGCATCCTTTCTCAGTAGACATATTGCCGGCAGGAGGCTCTAAGGCAGAGGGAATAAAAAAGATGATTGAGAGATTAGGCTTTAAGCCAGAAGATGTCTATGCTTTTGGCGATGGATTGAATGATTTTGAAATGCTGAAAGCAGCAGGCACGGGTGTGGCTATGGGGAACTCTGTGCCAGCACTTAAAGAGCATGCCAGCCTGGTTACGCAGAATGTAGATGATGACGGTATCTGGCATGGATTAAAGCAACTAAAGCTAATATAAAATAAATTATTAAGAAAGAAAAAGCCGAATCAATTTTCTGATTCGGCTTTTATCTTTCTACGGGTGCAGCATTGGGTACTTCAGCGTATGGATCTTGTTTGTTGATATGGTCATAAAACATGATTCCGTTGAGGTGATCGATTTCATGCTGGAAAACGATTGCAGGCAGGCCTTTCAGCCTCAATTTGACTTCTTTTCCTTCGAGGTCTACGCCTTTTACAGTAATCCGTGCATATCTCGGTACGAATCCAGGGATCGACTCATCCACTGAAAGGCATCCCTCACCAGCTGCTAGATAAGAGCGTTCAACGGAATGACTGATGATTTTAGGATTAAACAGGGCATAGCTCAATAAGTTATCTTTTTCATCATTAACATGTACTGCAATCATTCGTTTAGAGACATTTATTTGTGGAGCGGCAAGCCCTATTCCAGGACGAAGTCCATGTAGTTGGGCGATATCAGGATCTTGGCTATTTTTAACGTATTCAATCAGGCTTTCTAAAATTGCCTTGTCTTCCTGCGAAGGGGGCAATTGGACTTCTTCCGCAACTTTGCGGAGAACAGGATGTCCATCGCGAACGATATCATCCATCGTCAACATATACTTCACCTCAAGTTTCTATTCTATGTAATTATTTTCAGTCTAACAAAAGAAACATAAAAAGTTAACTAGAAAAAGTGCAGGAACAAAAGAAGAAAGGGTGCGGCAGCACACCCTTTCCTGATTGACTAGAACTTCCAGCAAGAGCAGCCCACGATGATGAGAAGTATGAACAATACGACAATCAAAGCAAATCCTCTGCCGTAACCTGCGCCCTGTACCGGATAACCGCATCCATATCCATAACCGTACATAAAGGAAACCCCCTCCAATGTATTTTCGCCCGTGTTTTTCAGACGGGTCGATTGCTATAGCCTATGCATGTAAAAATAAAAAGTATAGGCGTGCGCCTAAGGCATAAATTTCAAAGAAAATGAATATATTGATGGCAAGGACAAGCTTTAATTTCAACGCTTCTCTATATATGTCAAAAGACGCCGCAATTTTTCATATCTATTGTCAAATCCCGTCGCAATCGCTATAGTAAAATTGGTATCTGTGAGGAGGTTATTATTTTGTCCATATTTAAAAAAATAAGTTTAGCCATCATTTTGTTGGCTGGTGTTTTAAGTCTTGCCGGATGTCTTGACAAGCAATCGCCCGAGGAAAAAATGTTCGAAGAGCTGGAGAAAGTTGTTTCAATTGAAAAGGTTTTTGAAGATCAGCAGGACCCGCTTGTGGAATTGGAAAAGCAGGAAAAGCAAATATATGAAAAAATAATTTCGCTTGGAATGAAGGAATATGACCAAATCGTTAAATTGGCAGATGAAGCGCTGGAAATAGCGGATAAAAGAAAAGAACATATTGAGAAAGAAAAAGGAAGCATTGAGGAATCTGAGAAAGAATTTGAGAATGTATCCCAAATAATAGAGGAAATAGACGATCCTGACTTAAAGAAACAAGCAGCAGAATTGCAGGCGACAATGAAGGAAAGATATAAGATCCATGATGAGTTATACCAAAACTATAGTCAAGGCCTGCAATATGATAAAGAACTTTATGAAATGTTAAAGGACAAGGAATTGAGCTTTGAAAAGCTTGAGGAACAGATCAACAAAGTAAATAAGGTATATGAAACTGTCCTTAAAGATAATCAAGAGTTCAATGATAAAACGGATCAATATAATAAGGAAAAAATGGCCTTTTATAAAAAGGCGGGAATAGAAGTGAATACAGACAAGGAAAAATAATATCAAAAGAAAAAAGCCGGCATTTAGAGAATGCGGCTTTTTTCTTTTGAGAAAGTTGCAATAAATATTGTGTCTCCTTGCTAAATAAGTACTAAGAGTGTAAAAAGGGGAATTGAGTTAATACAGTTTGAATTAAAAGTAATTTATTATAGTACAGTAATTAAAATATACTGGTACAGATGTCGTTTTTAGATAATAACATAAAGATAATGAATAAATTTAAAAAAGATAAAACTAAGTATTTGACGGAGTTATTTTCGTGTTGTAAACTAAAAAACGAACGAGTTGATTGTATTACTTTATTTTTGTTTTTCATTGGTACAGTATAACGGCTATGAAAAAGGACAAATATTAGTTTTTTTATAGTGAATCTGTGGAAAACTAAATAATGGTGTGTCCGCAAGCAATGGCAGCTGTTAATCCTCAAATTTTAAATGAGTTACCTTGTTGCGCATCAGCCTATAAATAAAATTAGGTACAGTTCTACTCTGAAGATGTATTTACAACCCAGGGGAAGTTTATCCTGATATTGGGTAACCTATTCCTGTATATTCAATTAAAAATTCATGAAGTAAGAAAGGAAGAGGTGGCTCTGATGGCATCTAAAACAAAAAACAACACTTTTGATGCAGTGAAGCAACTCGAGAATGTTGAAAGCCAATTTGAAATGTTCCAAATTTTAAACGAAGAGGGCGAAGTCGTAAATGAAGCGGCAATGCCTGAGCTTTCCGATGAGCAATTACAAGAATTGATGAAGCGCATGGTTTACACTAGAATCCTTGACCAACGCTCCATTTCTTTAAACCGTCAAGGACGCCTTGGTTTCTACGCTCCTACGGCAGGGCAGGAAGCTTCCCAGCTTGCATCCCAATTCGCACTGGAAAAAGAAGACTTCATCCTTCCAGGGTACCGTGATGTTCCACAAATGATCTGGCACGGACTTCCGCTTGCCCAGGCATTCCTATTCTCACGCGGTCATTTCAAAGGGAACCAGATTCCTGAAGGTGTAAATGTAATTTCACCACAGATCATCATTGGTGCTCAATACATCCAGGCTGCTGGAGTAGCGCTTGGTATGAAGAAGCGCGGTGCGAAGTCTGTTGCGGTAACTTATACAGGAGATGGCGGTGCATCACAAGGTGACTTCTATGAAGGAATCAATTTTGCAGGTGCATACAAAGCCCCGGCAATCTTCTTCGTTCAAAATAACCGTTTTGCAATTTCGACTCCTGTTGAAAAGCAGTCTGCTGCTAAGACAATTGCTCAAAAAGCTGTTGCAGCTGGTATCCCAGGGATCCAGGTTGATGGTATGGACCCGCTTGCAGTATATGCTGCGACTCTTGATGCCCGTAAGCGTGCAATCAATGGTGAAGGACCTACGTTGATCGAAACAATGACTTACCGCTATGGCCCGCATACAATGGCAGGGGACGACCCAACTCGCTACCGTACAGCGGACCTTGATAACGAATGGGAAAAGAAGGATCCATTAGTTCGTTTCCGTAAATTCCTTGAAAAGAAGAACCTTTGGAATGAGGAAATGGAAAACGAAACAATCGAAAAGGCTAAGGAAGATATTAAAGAAGCAATCAAAGAAGCTGACAATACTCCTAAGCAAAAGGTTACTGATCTGATTTCAATTATGTATGAAGAAATGCCAAATCACTTACAAGAACAGTATGAAATATATAAAGAGAAGGAGTCGAAGTAAGCCATGGCTCAAATGACAATGATTCAAGCAATTACAGATGCGTTGCGCACAGAACTTCGCAACGATCCTAATGTACTTGTATTTGGGGAAGATGTAGGAGTAAACGGCGGTGTATTCCGTGCAACTGAAGGACTTCAATCTGAATTTGGAGAAGATCGAGTATTCGATACTCCATTAGCTGAGTCTGGAATCGGCGGCCTTGCGATCGGTCTTGCACTTCAAGGTTACCGACCAGTTCCTGAAATCCAGTTCTTTGGATTTATATTTGAAGTAATGGATTCTGTTGCAGGTCAGATGGCTCGTATGCGTTACCGTTCAGGCGGCCGCTACAGCTCACCTGTAACAATTCGCTCACCTTTTGGCGGTGGCGTACATACGCCAGAAATGCACGCTGACAGCCTTGAAGGAATGGTGGCACAGCAGCCAGGTCTTAAAATTGTCATTCCATCAACTCCATACGATGCGAAAGGTTTGTTAATTTCTTCAATCCGTGATAATGACCCGGTTATTTTCCTTGAGCATATGAAGCTGTATCGTTCATTCCGCCAGGAAGTACCTGAAGAAGAGTACACAATTCCACTTGGAAAAGCGGATGTCAAACGTGAAGGTAAAGACCTGTCAATTATTACTTATGGCGCAATGGTCCATGAATCCTTAAAGGCAGCAGAAGAGCTTGAAAAAGAAGGCCACTCAGTTGAAGTAATCGACTTAAGAACGATTATGCCTCTTGATATTGAAACAATCATTGCATCTGTTGAGAAAACTGGAAGAGCAATCGTTGTTCAGGAAGCTCAAAAGCAATCTGGTATTGCTGCGCATGTTGTTGCTGAAATCAATGACCGTGCAATCCTTAGCCTTGAAGCACCTGTATTGCGTGTAGCTGCACCTGATACTGTATTCGCATTCTCTCAGGCAGAAACTGTATGGCTGCCTAACTATAAAGATGTTATCGAAACAGCTAAGAAAGTTCTTACATTCTAATCAAACAGTTAGTCAAAATAGGTTCGACAAACTTAGGAGGGTGAATTCCATTGGCATTCCAATTTAAGCTGCCAGATATCGGCGAAGGCATTCACGAAGGTGAAATCGTCAAATGGTTCGTAAAACCTGGCGATAAAGTTCAGGAAGACGATGTACTTTGTGAAGTACAGAATGATAAAGCAGTAGTAGAAATTCCTTCACCAGTTGCTGGTACAGTAGAAGAAGTATTAGTAGATGAAGGAACAGTTGCTACAGTTGGACAGGTACTTGTAACTTTTGATGCACCTGGATATGAGGATCTTAAGTTTAAAGGTGATGAAGAAGATGCACCTGCAGAACAGCCTAAGCAAGAAAAAACAGAAGCTCAGGTACAATCTACTTTAGAAGCTGGTCAGGATATTAAAAAAGAAGCGGTCGAAGCTCCTGCTCCTGCAGCTGAAACAGGCGCCGGCGCTGCAGCTGCACCACAAGCAGAGGTAGACCCTAACCGCCGCATCGTGGCTATGCCGTCTGTACGAAAATATGCGCGTGAAAAAGGTGTGGATATCCGCCAGGTAGCTGGTTCAGGAAAAAATGGCCGCATTGGTAAAGAAGATATTGAAAGCTTCTTGAACGGTGGCGCCACTGCAGCAGCAGCTCCTCAAGCAGAACAAGCTCAAGAGGCTCCAAAAACTGAGGAAGCACCAAAAGCAGCAGCAGCACAGGCAATTCCACAAGGCGAATACCCTGAAACTCGTGAAAAGATGAGCGGAATCAGAAAAGCGATTGCTAAAGCAATGGTTAACTCTAAGCATACAGCACCTCACGTTACACTTATGGACGAAATTGATGTAACGAAACTTGTTGCACACCGCAAGAAGTTCAAGGAAGTAGCTGCAGAAAAAGGAATTAAGCTTACATTCCTTCCTTATGTGGTAAAAGCATTAACAAGTGCTTTGCGTGAATACCCAGCATTGAACACATCTTTAGATGATGCAACAAGCGAAATTATTCACAAGCACTATTACAATATCGGTATTGCTGCAGACACTGAAAAAGGCTTGTTAGTTCCAGTAGTTAAAGATGCAGACCGCAAATCTGTGTTCTCAATCTCTAACGAAATCAACGAATTAGCAGGAAAAGCACGTGATGGCAAGCTAGCTCCAGATGAAATGAAAGGTGCTTCATGCACGATCACTAACATCGGATCTGCCGGCGGACAATGGTTCACTCCGGTTATCAACCATCCGGAAGTAGCAATCCTTGGAATCGGCCGTATTGCAGAAAAACCAGTAGTCAAGGATGGGGAAATTGTAGCTGCACCTGTACTTGCGCTTTCATTAAGCTTCGATCACCGCATGATCGACGGCGCAACTGCACAGCACGCGTTGAATCACATCAAACGCCTGTTAAACGATCCAGAACTATTGTTAATGGAGGGTTAATAAATGGTAGTAGGAGATTTTCCAATCGAAACTGATACTCTTGTCGTCGGTGCAGGTCCTGGCGGATACGTGGCAGCCATTCGTGCTGCCCAGCTGGGACAAAAAGTAACAATCGTAGAAAAAGCAACACTTGGCGGAGTATGCCTTAACGTTGGATGTATTCCTTCAAAGGCATTGATTTCTGCAGGTCATAGATATGAAAATGCTAAGCACTCTGAAGACATGGGGATTTTTGCTGAGAA
Source organism: Mesobacillus subterraneus (assembly GCF_023715485.1). Taxonomy (GTDB): domain Bacteria; phylum Bacillota; class Bacilli; order Bacillales; family Cytobacillaceae; genus Mesobacillus; species Mesobacillus subterraneus_B. The sequence goes on from NZ_JAMBOF010000001.1 coordinate 505,074, forward strand.
TGTAACTGTTGATTTCTCTAAAGTCCAGGAGTTCAAGGCAGGAGTAGTCAAGAAGCTGACTGGCGGCGTTGAAGGCTTATTGAAGGGCAACAAGATTGACATCGTAAGAGGCGAAGCGTATTTCGTGGATGCGAACACGATTCGTGTCATGGATGAAAATTCAGCTCAGACATATACTTTCAAAAATGCCATCATTGCAACGGGCTCTCGCCCTATCGAGATTCCTGCATTCAAATATACTAAGCGCGTACTGGATTCTACCGGTGCATTGAACCTTCAGGAACTGCCAAAAAGCATCGTAGTAATCGGCGGCGGCTACATTGGAACAGAGCTTGGCGGAGCTTATGCTAGCTTTGGGACAAAGGTTACAATCCTTGAAGGCGCTGATGAGATTCTTAACGGTTTCGAGAAGCAGATGTCTGCACTCGTAAAACGAAACCTAAAAAAGAAGGGTGCCGAAATCATTACGAAGGCACTTGCTAAAGGTGTGGAAGAAACAGAAACTGGTGTGACTGTATCTTATGAAGTAAAGGGCGAAGAACAAAAGGTTGAAGCGGATTATGTATTTGTTATGGTTGGCAGAAAGCCGAATACAGATGAGCTTGGCCTTGAGCAAGTTGGTGTTGAAATGACTGACCGCGGTGTCATCAAAATTGATAAGCAGTGCCGCACGAATGTCAGCAGCATCTATGCGATCGGTGATGTTGTTGAGGGGCCACCTCTTGCACACAAAGCATCCTATGAGGGTAAAATCGCTGCAGAAGCAATTGCTGGCCATCCATCAGAAATTGATTATTTAGCGATTCCTGCGGTAGTGTTCTCTGATCCTGAATTGGCTTCTGTAGGATACTCTGAAAAGCAGGCGAAAGATGCAGGCATCAATATTACAGCATCTAAATTCCCATTTGCTGCAAATGGCCGTGCACTATCACTTAATCAGACAGACGGCTTCTTGAAGCTGATCACTCGTAAAGAAGATGACATTGTCATCGGTGCTCAAATCGCTGGCCCGAATGCGTCTGACATGATTGCAGAGCTTGGTCTTGCTATTGAAGCAGGTATGACTGCTGAAGACCTTGCTATGACAATCCACGCTCACCCAACGCTTGGTGAGATTACAATGGAAGCTGCGGAAGTAGCACTTGGAAATCCAATCCATATTATAAAATAAAACAAAAAATCCTCTCAGTCAGAGAGGATTTTTTGTTTGTTTAGTCCTGATTAAGTACAGCGGAAAGCGGTTCTATGATTTGATCCTTAGAAACAGTGCCATTAACATTCGCGATTACTTCGTCCCCATGTACGACAAGAATTGCTGGTAATTGCTCAATCTCAATAAGGTCATAATATTTTTTCGCGTTGGAAGCAGGAATAACCATCATATTATCAAATTCACTGGGATACTTTTTTTTCAATTCGATAATCGCATCATAATAGGATGCTTCATGCGCATAATCTTTTTCATCAGAAAAAAAGACTACTTGCTTTATGTCTTCATTCACCATTAATTTATCTGAATTGTTGACTGGGTTGCAGGAAGCCGTTAAGAAAAGGAACGAAGCGACAAAAACAAAAGACAAACATTTCATTTATCGTTGCCTCACTTTTTTCGGATTCGTGAAAATACACGGTTATTAGTTGTCCATATTCTATCACAGCAATTTCCAAAATAATGAGATGTTATTGAAATGTTACATAAATGAAAAATATCCCTTCTAAACGGACATATACTATTAAAAAACTCTAAATGTTTAGCTTTCTTGAGCAGGGGAAAGAGATAATTTAGAACACGGTGGTGGAAGTTTTGAAGGTATATACAGTAGTCTTGCTGCAGATGATCATATGGAGTGGATATACATTTATAGAATGGCTGTCAAAACACGATCATCCCATTTATAATGTTATTATGTTCCTGGTATTTTTCTATCTGGCCATAATAATAGGCAATTACATAATGAAATCGACAAGAAAGACATTAATAACTACCATCATCAGCCTAGCTATTTATGCCTCATTTCATTTGACGATGTCTTTTATTGTTTGATAAGTTTCTTTTCGGAAGAATGATGTTTGTATAAAAAAATGGATGATGCTAATGGATTTGCGAATTCTGCCATTTTCTATGCAGAACAGCTATTAACAACATGAATGCCAGCAGGAGGGATATGCTTTGAAAGCAAAGATTTTGATAATAGGTTCGTTATTGCTTTTAGGAGGCTGTGGAGCCACTGAAGAAAAACAGCAAGCGAATACTGAAATGAGCACGGCTGAGGAGAAGCAGAAAGCTGAAGTCAATAAGGATGGTAAAGTTACTGAAGAAGATGCTGCTGAGGAAGAAACAAAGGAAGATTCGACGGAAGTGACAGCAAGCCAGGAGGCCGCACAAACAAGTCCCCAATATAGAATGAAAGCTGACTTTTCAATCCAGAATATAAAGGTTCCTGAAGAAAAAGTAGTCTTGTTAACGATTGACGATGCGCCAGATAAAAATGCTTTGGCAATGGCTGAAACATTAAAGGATTTAAATGTAAAAGCAATCTTCTTTGTGAATGGGCACTTTATAGACAGTCCTGAGGAAGGGGAGGTGCTGAGGCAAATTCATAAGATGGGTTTCCCTATTGGAAATCATACATTAAGCCATCAGTCATTAAAAGGCATAACGGAAGAGGAACAACGTCGGGAAATAGTTGGACTTAATGACAGGGTTGAGGAGCTTATCGGAGAAAGACCGCAATTTTTCAGGGCCCCATTTGGAGAAAACACCGATTTTAGTAAAAATGTGGTTGCGGAAGAAAAGATGTTATTGATGAATTGGACATACGGATACGATTGGGTAAAAGAATTTCAGTCAAAAGAAGCCCTTGCAAACATTATGATTAATACACCCTATCTGCGAAATGGAGCAAACCTGCTTATGCATGACAGGGAGTGGACAAGCGCTGCCCTTGCCGACATCGTTAAAGGACTGCAAAACAAGGGATTTAAAATTGCTGATCCAATGCTTATTGAAACTCCAAAAAATAAAACAACGGCTGCTCAATAACATCCGTTGTTTTGTTTTTTTTTACGAGATCATATTGTATAAATGTCAATGCGAGAAATGTCCAGCTCCAGCGCTTTCTTATTTGCGAGGATAGAAATACATCACTCGTCCATTGAATAAATGCAGTTCTCCCTGCAGTTTTTTGGCAATAAATTTACTGAATTCATTGGCTTTGCCTTTGTCGCCAGCTGTTGCTGTCGGAGGCAGGGTAATTTGTATGTATGATTGCTCGCGTTCCGTTCCATCTTCTTCGGCGATCGTTTCTTTATCTACTCCAAGTAAAATTGCGTTGTAACGATCCTGGGATGACTGAAGGTAAAACCAGCTGCCCCTGCCATCTTCTTTTTCCTTTATTTCATAAGGAAGTGCGGAATTTTCGTAATCCCAATCTACCTGGTCACCAGTTTTAGCGGTAATTTGCTTGTAGTAATTAAATAAATCCTTCAATTCTTCGGTGGAAATGGCTTGCTGAGATGATGATGGTACAAGTTTGATATAAGCATTACTAGACATCGTCCAATCCCCTTTTCCTATGTATTCTCCATTCATTTTATCACTCTGTAAAAAGCGTTGACAATAGAATTAAAGCTTTTTAACTTCATATGATTTGCCTTTTTGTCAAAAATGAATTATAATAATATTCTAAATATTTAATTAAAAAGGAGGAGGCATATGGAACTATTCGAAAAGCTTTATGATGAACACGAAAAGGTTCAGGTCAGATTTGTGGGGTTCACGACTTATGACACTCGTTATGACTTTGGAATCGTGTATACGAATATGTTTTTCGGAAAACCGCTCGTTGTTTGCATGCAGACGGGGCGTTCGGCACTCCTCGACCCTAAAGACATTGAAGATGTAGAGTTTTTACAAAGGGCATTCCATATTACAGAAGTCCGACAGGCTGAAGACCTTGCGTTGTTTTTCAATGAAGAACTGCCAACAGCCCCATTCCAGACTCAATACGAATAAGCATCAGATTTGGAGCAGGCCACCAATAGGCCTGTTTTTATTTTTATTGGAGAGCTTTCGGGTCATATTATCGTCTGAATTCAACAAGATTATAATTTTTGAAAAAGCTGGTCAGCAGGGTTCTTGTTTCATAATTCCTTACGGGAAAGTGGGCACTTGGACGGAAATCAACCTTCATGTTCAACTCCCTCAGTTTAATACGGTTTACTCACGAATGCTCGCTTATTCGCAGGATTTCATCCTCCATGGATATATATTTCTAAATTAAAAGGAGTGGATTCTGGACAAATGGCTACGTGAAGACATAGTTAAATAGAGGAGTAGGTTTATACTCCATATTCTACCATATGATGTACTTCTCCACGCCAGCCCTTGGAGGCTTTCCCTCCCATGTCTCAACGGGTCAATTGCCCTCTCATTCCTTCGTCATGCCTATCCAAGGGGTGGAGGCCAGTTATGCTAACCTGATGGGTCAGTGCCCTTTTGTTGAACAAACCTGGTACTCCGTACATATTTGAAATCCTGCGAATAAGCCAACACTCGATCTTTAAAAATATAAGGGGTAATGATTCTCTTCGAGAAAAAGTGAATTGAACTACGCTGCCAACTCAGTTAACGGCTGGATCTTCTTGGCACAATATGCTTCGTTTTTTCGCGCTATCCCTACAAAGATCCTAGCTAACTTCCCGATCAGCTTCATTATAGATTTCATTTTTTTCATTTTCTTGTCCTTAACATTATTCGAGTGGAGGGCTTTAAATTCCGGGTTGTTCATTACCAGACTCATAGTAGCTAAATAGAGGAAACGTCTTAGCCTCGACCTTCCACGCTTTGAAATGATAATTTGCCCTTTCCACTTCCCTGAACTGGCTTCGGCTAGATGGAGTCCTGCATGGCGAAGCAAAGAGTTGCCGTGTGAAAAACCACTTAAATCTCCTGCTTCCCCTAAGATACCAGCTAACGAAATTTCACTAATTCCCTTAATCATAAGTAACTTATTCGCGAAAGGAATTTTAGGTAGTTCATCCTTGATTGCCAGCTCAACTCTTTCAAGTTGTTGAATCGCAAGGTCATACT
>NZ_JAMBOF010000010.1 GCF_023715485.1 Mesobacillus subterraneus
GATTTAGGTTAAACTGTAATTGAGTCATAATTAATTCCTCCACATTGTTTTCGTCGCTGATAACATTGTTGACTAAAGGAATTAATTTGACTCATTTTCTTTTTACACAATTATATGGGCTTAATCCATTTCCTCACCTAACCGGGCACATTTCTCTTCTTTATGTGCCCCGTTTCTACATTTCCTCACCTAACCGGGCACATATGACTTCTTTATGTGCCCCGTTCCTACATTTCCTCACCTAACCGGGCACATATGACTTCTTTATGTGCCCCGTTTCTACATTTCCTCACCTAACCGGGCACATATGACTTCTTTATGTGCCCCGTTTTTCTCATTGCAACAAGTTTCAGGCACATAAACCCCTCTACTTAATAACCGGATCAACTCCACACGCAAGAACTCCAAGCGCGGCCTGGCGCTCGTTCCATGTCATTGGCGGAAGCTCGCTCTTCAGCTCGACCATATCGATCGCGCCATCAACCGGGCAAACAATCGAGCAAAGATTACAGCCGACGCAATCCTCTTCGCGCACCTTCAGATAGCTGTTTCCACTCGCATCCTTCAGCATATCGATACATTGATGCGAGGTGTCTTCACAGGCAATGTGGCACTTATTGCAGTTGATGCATGTATCATTATTGATCCTGGCGACAATCTTATAATTCAAATCAAGATCGCCCCAGTCAGAGTATTTATGAACAGACTTGCCGACCAAATCCATCACCGAAGCAATTCCTTTTTCATCAAGGTAATTGTTCAAGCCCTCAATCATGTCCTCAACAATCCGGAAGCCGTGGTGCATCGCAGCGGTACACACCTGCACTCCAGTTGCACCCATCAGCATGAATTCAACAGCATTCTGCCAGTTCGAGATGCCGCCAATTCCGGAAATTGGCACATTAATACGAGGATTACGAGCACATTCGCCTACCATATGAAGAGCAATCGGCTTTACCGCCGGTCCGCAATATCCTCCGTGCGCGCCTTTTCCGCCTACATGCGGCACGGTATCCCATGTATTGATATCCACTGCGGCCAGACTGTTAATCGTATTGATCATACTGATAGCATCGGCTCCGCCTGCAACCGCTGCTTCCGCTGTCACGGTAATATCCGTGATATTCGGAGTAAGCTTGACGATAACTGGAGTCTGCGCCACTTCTTTAACCCAATATGTCTGCTTCTGCACGAGCTCAGGCACCTGGCCTGAAGCAGCACCCATGCCACGCTCTGCCATCCCGTGCGGACAGCCGAAGTTCAGCTCAAGTCCGTCAACTCCAACATCCTCAACGCGCTTCACAATCTCATGCCACTTTTCCTGCTTAGGCTCGACCATCAGTGAGGCAATAATTACGTGATTCGGGAACTTCTTCTTCGTTTCATAGATCTCTTTTAAATTCACTTCAAGCGGGCGATCAGTGATCAATTCAATATTGTTAAAGCCAGCGACTTTTTGACCGTTAAAGCTAACTGCCGCAAAGCGAGAGGAAACATTCAGGATTGGATCGCCAAGCGTCTTCCAAACCGCACCGCCCCAGCCAGCTTCAAAGGCGCGCTGCACCTGGTAGCCCGAGTTGGTTGGAGGAGCAGAAGCTAACCAAAACGGGTTCGGTGACTTAATTCCTGCCAAATTGATACGTAAATCTGCCATACTCTTACCTCCCTTTGTCTATTAGGCTATTTCCGGAACTGTACTGGACACGAGCTGGTGAATCGCATAAGCCGTATCTTTTCCTTGTTGGGCTGCTGACACGACCATGGCTTCTCCCTGTCCCTTTCCAAAAATCACATCGCCACACGCAAACACTTTCTTATTCGACGTTTGATACGTCTCAGGGTCAATCTTCACGACACCACCCTGGTGATCCAAGCCAAACTGCTCAAGCAGTCCAACGTATCTCGATTGCCCAATCGCCTTGATCACTGCATCAACTTCTAAATCGAATTCCGAACCTTCCAGCGGCACTGGGCGACGGCGTCCATCGTCACCAGGCTCCCCGAGTACCATTTTTACACATTCAATCGCCTTTACTTTTCCATTTTCATCACCAATAATCCTCACAGGAGCGGTCAGCCAGCGGAATTCAACGCCATCCTGCTTGGCGAATTCATATTCAAAATCGTAAGCTGTCATCTCTTCAACCGTACGGCGATACAAGATCTTCACGTTCTCAGCTCCAAGCCGCACCGAGCAAGTCGCACCATCAATCGCGGTATTTCCGGCGCCGATGACTACGACTTTTTTGCCTAAAAATTGATTGTCAATCGGTTTCGTTTTTGTCGCCTTTACGAAGTCGATCGCGTCATACACACCATCCAAATCTTCCCCAGCAATGCCAAGGTCCGGCACCTTTGACATCCCCACAGCTAAAACAACGATGTCATGCTGGTCCATGATTTCATCAACAGAAACGTCAATTCCGACTCTAGTATTCGTCCGGATCTTCACGTCGAGACTTTCCACCTGCTTCACTTCCCAGAAGGAAACGCTCTGCGGCAGCCTGAACGAAACAATTCCGTACGTGTTAAGTCCACCCGCTTTTTCCTCAGCCTCGAAAATCGTCACATCATAGCCGAGCAATGCCAGCTCCCGTGCAGCCGATAATCCAGCAGGCCCACCACCGACAATCGCAACCGTTTTTCCATTCTTCTCGCCAGCCCGGAATAACACTTGATCATTCTTGATTGCCCAATCAGTCGCATACCGCTGCAGATTGCCAATCATGATCGGCTTTGTGGAATGATTCAGCACACACGCTCCTTCACAAAGCTCCTCAGTTGGGCAGACGCGCGAACAGCTTGCACCAATCGGGTTCGCTGTCATAATCGTCTTAGCAGAGCCCTTAAGGTTTCCGGATGCAATTTTTTTAATGAAGGTCGGGATATCAATTCCAGTTGGACACGCCTGAATGCACGGGGCATCGTAACAATACAAACAACGATTAGACTCCTCATACGCCTCCTGATTCGTCAGTCCTGGATGCACTTCCTGAAAATTCATTTTTAAATCGTCATATGAAATTTTCGAGAGATTTCCTTTACTCATCAAACGAACCCCCTTCTGATAAAATCGTAAACAGGGCTTTACGTCTCCTTATGTAAAGCCCTTTTATGAAAAAGTTATTTTCTATGGTAAAAGTGCCGTCATTTCTTCATACGTTTCAGGCCTGCGATCACGATAAAATTGCCATGTATCACGGACTTCCCTGATCAATTTCTTATTCATTTCGCCAATGATGACCTCATCCTGGTCACGGCTGCCCATCGCCACAAAATTACCGCGCGGGTCAACGAGATACGACTGGCCATAAAACTCGCCCATATTCCAAGGGCCTTCCGTGCCAACACGATTGATCGCGCCAACATAGTATCCATTCGCAACGGCATGGGCAGGCTGCTCAAGCTTCCATAGATATTCGGACAAGCCAGCGACAGTCGCTGAAGGATTCAGGACAACCTCGGCTCCCTTCAATCCTAGTAATCTAGCACCCTCAGGGAAATGGCGGTCATAGCAAATATAGACTCCAACCTTGGCAAAGGCTGTGTCGAATACCGGGTATCCCAGATTGCCTGGCTTGAAGTAATATTTCTCCCAGAATCCGCATCCCTGATCTCCAACGCCGACATGCGGGATGTGCTGCTTTCGGTATTTTCCTAGATACGATCCATCTGCATCAATCACCGCTGCAGTATTATAATAGGTAGCAATTCCTTCCCGCTCATAAATAGGAAGCACAATGACAACGCCCAATTCCTTTGCCAGATCCTGAAACAGCTTAGTCGTCGGTCCGTTTGGAATCTCTTCTGCGGCGTCATACCATTTTGAATTTTGCTCCGAGCAAAAATATGGCCCATAGAAAATCTCCTGCAGACAAATGATCTGGGCACCTTTATCCTTCGCTTCCCTGACCAACTTGATATGCTTCTCGATTGCCTTTTCCTTATGAACTTCTACCGGCTCATTCCCATCAACATCATTAGAAGCCTGGATAAGACCAATTTTTACTTTGTCCGACATTTAAGGTTCCTCCTTCTATAAAAAAAAGATAGTGAAGATGTCGTATTTTGTAAGCGCTTACAACAATCCTGAGTAAGCGACATTTTTCTTGGTGTAAAACAAGTATGTACTCTAAAACTCTCCTTTCGTTTGTTTTCTGAATAATTAGAAACTTAAGTATATTTTACTTTTTTGCCTTTTCGTTTGCACTATACACAATGTTAAAAAATGTACAGCAATCACTAAGCATTTTGTAAGATATGCTAGTTATTAAACTTGGTATTCCAATTTTTTCATTTTGAAATGGTTCAATGATTGTTTTGGTAATCTCAGATATCTGCTCTTATAATATATTTGAAGTCTTTTATTAATCAGTAAGGTTGTGAAGAGCATTGGCCGAAACGAAGAATCGGAAGGTTGCTGTGTGCTGGAGCAGTGGGAAGGATGCCTGCCTTGCTTTATATCGCATGTTAAAAGAAAACAAGAATGTCGCCTGTTTACTATCGATGGTCTCAGAAAAAGATGAACGAAATCATGCACATGGCATCAGATTGGAAATCCTAAAATCACAAGCTGAAGCGTTACAGATTCCCTTAGTTTTAGTCGATTCCGCTGGCAATTATGAGGAATCATTGATCAGAGCATTAACTAAGCTCAAAGAGGAACTAGGCATAACGGAAATTGCATTTGGCAGTTTGTATTCGCAGGAGGACCGAAAATGGAATGAAGAAATCGCTAATAAAGCAGGACTTCATCCTATATTTCCGGTTTGGATTTCGCCTGAAGAATCACTCAAACTTCTTGATGAGTTCATATCACTTGGCTTTTCGGCGGTCGTTTGCCGTGCTTCTGAAAAGCATTTTGATTCATCATGGGCTGGCAGATATCTAGACAGCAGCTTATTCGATGAAATTCAAAAGCTTGATCTATGTGTAATGGGAGAATTGGGTGAATACCACACATTCGTATTGGATGGCCCTATTTTTCATAAAAAAGTGAACTTGATTAAGTCTGGCGTTGTTCTGAATTCTGGACTTTGGTCACTGGATGTCCAACAATGCCAGTTGGTTGATAAAGGGTAAGTCAGCAAAAAGCCAGGAATCTGCTGATTCCTGGCTGCTTTAATCTTTATTCACCCTTCAATAGCGGTATATCCACCTTAACGCCCAGTCTGTTGAGGAGTTTCCCCAGTGTCTCCAGTCCAGATTTCGGATTGATTTTCGTCTCAAGGTAATAGATTTCCCCTGTGATCTGAGATTCATAGGTATGCATCTGCGTGAAATGCCTTTGATCAGGATGGATCGGTTCAAGGGCGATGGCATACCGTTTGCCGCTGTCGGTTGAACCCAGGATCACGCCCTCTTTGACCAACTCATGCAATGGCAGTTGGCGCTCTTCGATCCACTTCAACGCTTCTTTCCAGATCGAAGGAACACTCTCCCCGCGGATCACGGCCTGCGTATTTCCAAGCGTAACGTTTACAAACAGCGATTCCCACTTCTTATAGCTCTTTTTGTCTTCGCTAAAACTCTCATCTGCACTCGCAATCGCTTTTTCATTCAATTTCGCCTTCAGCTGTTCAAAAAGCTTCTCAACCGTCCCAACACCGACGTTTTCATATTTTGCTAGAATAACAAGTTCTTTCGGAAGCTGGCCGACCGTTTCGATCTGGTCTTCATTCAGCTGTCTTAATAGACTTGGAATCCCTGTGAATTCCACAGCAGTAAGCGGAACTTTGGACAGCTCTTCCGTCACAACGATGTGATTTGCCTTGTAAAAGAAGAACAATTCACCTTGACGTTTCAATGTCAGATTTCTCCGAGCTTTTTCCTCTTCGATAAAGTTCCCAAGCTCTTCGAAAAATTGCTCATCGTTCTTTTCGCTGTAACGTTTTACATTTTTATGAAGGCCTTCAAGGTTGCTTGGCAGCTCGCTCATGATCCGCGCCTCCTGTTCGGCGCCAAGGCGAATCAGGAAGGTTTCCGACTTATCGAATCGCTGCGGCAATAGAAATGCATCACGAAGGAAATAAGGAATCTCCAGCGACCTTCCTTTATAACTGATCGTTCGGATCGGTGTAAAACCAGGCGTTTCCTGAGCTTCAATTACAGGAGCAGCCACTGCAACCGCCACTTCTTCCTTGGCCTGAATCTCAGCAGCATTTGGAATCGGATTTCTCAACAGCTCCTCCAATCCCTTCAGCCTGACCTCAAGCTCGGTCATATCGAACACTTTCTCCACCTGCGGCGATGGATCCTGGTACTCTGGCACCACGACATCCACAGGACCGTATACCTCAACATACCATTTCACAATGCTGTACAACGCTTCCCATGATAAAAGCGCCTCAGAATAACGGAACATCCGTGCATCATGCGCCGCCTGGTTCCCCAATCTCCGCACCAAATGCAGCGCATCGCGGATCTCCGGAATCAGGTATCCCTGATCATTCAGCAAATCCAGCCTTTCCTTCAAACCAGTCCGCGGATCCTCTTTTATCTCTTCCGCCTTAATGACCTGCTGCAGGATATTTTCAATAAAAACCCTTGAATGAGTCAGCATCGTTCTCGGGCTGGTAAAAACACTATTCTCCAATTCCTTCGCAACAAGCGCAAGCTCCTTGGAAATCGGCTCTAAAAATTGATAAAAATATGTATTTGTATTCATACTGAATCCCCCGATTGTAATCTATCTAATAATCCATCCATTTTACCATATAAATAGATGGATTTTCCCTTTAACCGGAAAATGGCAGACACTGGTTCTCCATGTGTCTGCCATTTGAAGTTATTTAAACTTTAAGCTGTTCTTCAATTTCTTCTTCTCCTATACCAATGTATTTAACCCTTTTCTCAGGTATAGACACACGGTAGGTTACAATTCCAGCCTCAGCAATTTCTTTCAAGAAATTAACAAATGGGAGAGAAATATTAGCGATTGCCTCAAGGACCTTATTTCCATTAAATTGATCTGAAATAATCAGACTTACTTGGGAATCTGTTTTAAACTCCGAATGGACTCCTCCATACGTCGCTTGACCCGTAGCAACTTCTATTTCGTATTCATTAATGCCTCTTCGGGACAATTCTTGTAAGAATTCAGAAAAACTTAACTCGTTGTTACTTCTTCTGCGGATAATTTCTTGAAACTCACTTTCTGTTATATTGTCATTCATATATATACCTCCCTTTAGAAGTAATTCTTATAGATCTCTTTATCATAATTCTAACCTTGGAGGTACTTCTTATTCTTATCTTAATCCAATCATTCAACTAACCCGTCCAGGTAGTTAAAAAAGGACATTCTATTATAGCTTTTATAAACGATTCCACATTTTCAAGACAAAAGGTCTTAATCCGTTCTGTATCCTTATCTTTTAACATTTCATAAGTCATCTATTTATTGTAAATTTTTCTTCATAAGAGAGGCTACTTGTAGATTATCATGTAGCAGTGTGTTTTCTAAATTGTTGATGATCATTTCTTGTCGTTGGGCCGGGTGGTTTTGGCTTAATTTCGCTTTTGCTTCAACTTTTGTGATTTTTATTTTAAACGGGACAATTCCTTTAGTCATTCCTTTGATAACACCAGGGTCTACATCGTTTAAATTGTAGGTGCTATCAGGCTTTTCATATTTATTGACCAAATCATTTAAAGAATCTAATATAACTTTTTCATCTTCAATGATTTTTACTTTTCCGTATACATGGACCGCCACATAATTCCAGGTAGGTACAGCCTTGTTTGTTTCATACCAGGAAGGTGAAATATAACAGTGGGGACCCTGGAAAACCACTAGAGTTGCTTGATTCTCTATATCCTTCCACTGTCCATTCGGCCGTGCAAAATGACCATATAAGGCATTTTCATCTTTTTTTAACAGCAATGGCAAATGAGTAGCGCAAGGTTCACCATTGTACTGAGAATATAAAGTCGCAAAGCTATACTTTTCAATAAAATCATAAATTGTGTCTTGATCCTCGATTTTAAAATGTTTAGGTATATACATAAACCATTCCACCTTGAATTAAATATTTCCTCTCATTAAAAAATTCAACATATTCCAGGGAATTCCTTTCCTTCAGTTTATTGAAATTACATAGTTATATTCATTAATGGACAGGCATATTGTGTAAAAGTAACTTCAATCAAGGGAGTAAATATCATTTGAAACAAATAATCGTATTTTCAGGTCTTATGTTCCTCTGTATTTATTTGGTTTTCACCAATACTCCAGCTTCTCAGAAAACCGCTAACATCGAATCTATAGAAACAGATGCCAGTGTTCAAAATAATCCGGAAACAAGTGAGGATGTTTTGGAGTTCATCGTGCCTGAATTAGAATATATTCATGAAGAAGACCAAGACGAAGAAGTGGATGGTTATATCGTTGAAACCTACAGAGAGTATGAAGTCTACAAGGATAAAGACGGCAACATATTAAAACAAGTACCTACATCAAACTTTGACTATATTAGATATAAAAAATACTGAATGGTAGATCTATAGTGAACTTTTTTTGGCAAAGGTAAGTTATCTTTGTCTTTTTCTATTTCTGACAAAAGATAAAATGATCATCAGAATTCCAAACGTGCAGATGATCACAACGATATCCTCGCAGCCACAACACGCCGTTGATTTTCCTAAGGTAAAATCCTTTTGGAAAATCATCATCTTCAGTCAGGACCTCCGATGCTACTGTGATGGAGCCTGACGGAGCCTGGTTTTGATTGAAAGAATCCCCCGAATACCCTTCAGGCTGATCCAGATACTCAAGTCTAAGATATGGCCCCAGTTCTAGCGGACACAATTCCAAACCAAGTTCCTTCGCTTTTGCAAAGATTCGTGTCATAGTAGCTCCTTCAGGAAAGCCCAGGTCACCAACGGAAAGTTCGACCGTCTGAAGGCTATATTTAATCTCAGAAGTCATAAATCTATCATCATCCAACAACTTCTCACCATATTCATTCATCATGATAAAGGATTGCTGCAATTTCTCAATTAACTGCGTTTTCGTCAATCCACAAATCTCTACAGTTCTATGTCTAAATGAACCAAGCCCTGTTTTTTTGCTTTCGAAATTCATTGATACTCACTCCCTTCATCTTTTTCCATAGAATGAAAATATTATTACCTATTATTTTAATAAAGTGTTTATGAACTCCTATGTCTTTAATTAACCGGCTTGGTTTTAGAACATATTTCACAATCTACAATTGTATTTCTATATAAATGTTCCATTTCCTTTAATCTTGATATTGCGAACTACCTTTAATAATTTTATTTTTCAAATCCAGTACTTTCCCAATAAAAAAATCCCTCGACATCTCGAGAGATTTTCCCATCATGCATATTGAATTCCGGCGGCTTTAACCTTATTGATATCCCCGGAACTGCAAGGTGTGACGCCGTAAGTCATCCCGCAGCTCGGGCAGTTTGTAATCACGGTTTCCATCGCGAACATCTCACCGCATTCACACGCGATCTGATGTGCAACACGCGGCTTTATCTTTTCTTTACCTTTGCTCTTCACATGGTCAACAATTGCTTTGCCATCTTCTAATCTAGAACATCCACAGCTCATGAAAAAACTCCTTTATGACTTAATTAACACTATTACCATAGCATAAAGGTTTCAGAAAGCTGTATAGCAAATGTCACACCTGGCGATCGACTTTTTCAAGGAACTCCCCAATCACCTGCAGATACTCCTGAGGTTCTTCCACATATGGCATATGCGCACTCTCCTCAAACACATGGAGCTCAGCTCAGGGCACTTTATCCTCTTTTTGATATTTTTTTAATAAGCAAATTTTTATTGCATCAGACTTAATTTTAAATAAAGTTGATATTAGCACTAAGAATCTTACACAAGCTCTTGAGCTTTTGCTTCAGAGGTTGCTGCCCATTTGACACCATTGATGATGACCTTTTGTATTTCTTTATGGTGATAAGTTGGGAAGGTTTCGTGTCCTGGGCGGAAGTAGAAAATCCGACCCTTTCCTCGTTTGTAGGTACATCCACTCCTGAAAACTTCTCCTCCAGAGAACCAGCTGATAAAAATCAGTTCCTCCGGTTGTGGGATTTCAAAGCGTTCTCCATACATTTCTTCGTTTTCAAGCTCAATCACTTCACTGATTCCTTCGGCAATAGGATGGTTTGGTTCAACTACCCAAAGGAGTTCCTTGTCATCTGCCTCCCTCCATTTAAGACCACAATCGGTGCCCATAAGCTCCCGGAAGATTTTTGAATAGTGGGCTGAATGCAAAGCGACCAGGCCCATACCATCATGTACTCGTTTCTTTACCTTATGGACAACCTCGTCAGAAACCTCATCATGTGCAAGGTGTCCCCACCAAACGAGGACATCGGTATTTTCCAAAACTTCTTCTGTTAATCCATGCTCAGGTTCATCAAGTGTTGCTGTCTTTACTTCAATTCCTGCATCTTGAAGAAATTGCTGAATGGTTCCATGAATCCCATCAGGATAAATTTCCTTTACTTTTTCGTTGTGCTGCTCATGTCGAAACTCATTCCAAACGGTGACCTTCATCCTTAACCCCTCCCAAAATTATTTAATGACAATCCTTCTGCCCTTTGCAGCCGAATCCATGATGGCATCTATTACTTGTTGTACTTGATATCCTTCCTCAAAGCTGGCAATCCGCGATTCACTTTTTCCTGTTATGTGATCAAGCCATTTCCACACTTCATTTCTTGTGGAAATCCGCCATGGACGGAATTTCCGTTCTTCAGCCTTTGATGATAATTGGAATGAATCAGTTCCCTTTCCTAACTGAATCTCCTCCCAGCCTTTGCCTTTTTCAGCAAAGAAAAGAGATATTCCAAGCTCGGCAGCAATTAAGTGGATGCTGCCTTTGCTCCCATGCAGCTTGATTTCGATTGTTTGTCCCTTGTTTCCCTGAATTGCGATCCAGCTTGTACGGAATACAGAATGAAAGCCAGAGGAAAACTTCCCTATAAAAACGACAGAATCAGCAGCTTGATTCCCTTCCGCAAATTCAGTCAACTCAGGCGTTGAATCCCGCTTAAGGAAATTCGCCATCGCCATGACTTCCACAAGCTGATCATCAACAACTTCCTGTGCAAGATCGATAAGATGGGATCCAAGGTCCTGAAGTATGCCTCCTATGCCTCCAGTATCTCTTTGCCCCCTCCATCCTGGCGGGCCATTCAAACCATAATCACCCGAATATTCAAAGCTGCCCTCCAGGACTGTTCCTAATTTCACTTCACGCAAGAATTCCCTTGTTTTTTGTACACCTGGATTTTCGCGGTAAGTGAAATTTACTCCAGCCGTTATGCCCTTATCACGGGCAGCTGCAACCATTACTTTTGCTTCTTCGCCATTGAGTGACATCGGTTTTTCGCACATAACATGTAAACCTTTTTCGATGGCATATAAAGAAATATCTTTGTGTGAGTCATTTGGAGTTATGATACATACTCCATCAAGTTCCGCATCATCGATCATTTTCTTATAAGAGGAATAAGACTCTTTAATAGAATATTTTTCAGCCATTCTTCTGGCACTCTCGCCGTTTTTGCTGCAAATTGCCTTTATGACAGCGTCAGGATGCTCGTTAAGTACTGGCAAATACCAAAGATCAGCAAACCAGCTTGCACCTATGACTCCGATATTTACCTTATTCCCCATTTTACTCTGCTCCTTAAATGTTATATTTGTTGCATCTTCCCTGACTTTGAGGATTCAATAACCGCTTCAAGCACCTTCTGATTTTCATAACCATCGTAAAAGGAAGCGATGTATTCCTGATTATTGCCTTGGAGATAATCTAAGAAACTTTGAATTTGATTTAATTTAAATTCCTCTGGGATCGTGTTTTTTGTAAATTTGGCATCAGTATGCTGGGCATCTTTGAGGCAAATGTCTATTTCATCCGGTCTTTCAGAACAAACATTGATGGTTCCAAGATCACCACAAATGGTCAGTTCAAGATGGTTCCCAAAGCCGATTGCATTTCGGGATGTCAAGAAGCTCCCGATTGCACCGTTTTGAAAAACTGCCAGAAAGCTTGTTAAATCATCAACATCCACTGCCTTTGTACCGTTCCCGGATGCGTTGCTTCGTTCTGGAATGATCGTTTGCATGATGGCGCTTACCGATTCCAGTTCACCAACCAGGAACCTCGCGCTGTCGACCATGTGCGAACCTAAATCCCCTAGCGCTCCTGATCCGGACATTTCTTTGCTGAAACGCCAGCTATGGGGAACCTGAAAAATGGCAGATCCCCATTCCTGCAAGTATTGAACAGATACATGGCGGACCGCCCCCAATTTTCCGCCCTCCAACAGCTTTTTTGCATATCTGAAAGAAGGAACGTATCTGTACGAAAAGCCAACCATACAAGGTATTGGGTTTTCCTTATAAAGCTTTTCCAGCTCATCAGCTTCCTTGAAGTCAACAGTGAATGGTTTTTCCGTCAGGACCGGCTTTCCGTAAAATATGCATTCTTTCAATATCTCTGCATGATACTTGTTAGGCACAATTGAGATTACGGCATCAACATCCGGATCCATAATCAGGTTCTTAAAGGTCGTGTATCCCTTTTCCGACGGGATAATGTATTGCTCACACTTCGATTTCACCAATTCTTCATTCACATCACATAGTGCGGTGATCTTGACATTTTCAAGCTGTGACAACAGCAAAAAATGATAATTTGCCATACCGCCCAATCCGATAAGACCAAATCTTGTTACCTCATTTACCTTCATTTCGACCCCTCCATATTAGCTACAATTAAAGATTACTCCATCTAATAGGCGTTTAGTTCCTAAAAATGAAAACGCTTAACATAATGCACCAACTTTTGAAAATAACACACTTTCCATAGCTTTCCATTGGATGAGCCTTAACAAAGAACACCTATAGTCTTTTATCATTATGAAATTAGACTGTTGATTTCCGCTCCAGGCACTCGCTTTCCGCGGGGCGTCAGGTGAGCCCGCAGGAGTCGAGTACCCTCCGCTCCAATCAACAGGTGCTTTAAATCTAATTTGATCTTTAATATAGCCAACATAATAAAAGAACGGCGAATATATTCGCCGTTCCTCCCAATTTTTTGTCGTCCCATTTTTCATGCTAATCTAAAAAAGCAAAGATCATTTTAACAGATATACCCTGGCTTCATAAGGGCGCAATGTAATGGAATCAATCCTCTGTTCATCATCTAATTCATAATTGCTGATCAGCAGCTGATCCTCTTTGAAAGCAATCTGCTCTGGCAAAGTAAATGGCGCATCTTCAGAAGAGAAGTTTAAAATGACCAGCAATTGTTCCTCCCCTAATTTCCGGGTATAAGCATAAATTTGTTCATGATCAGGTACAATCAAATCGTAAGTTCCATAGACAATGATTTCGTGCTCTTTTCGAAGCTTGATTAATTTTTGATAGTAATAAAAGATGGAATTTGGGTCTTCCAGTGCTTTTTCAGTATTGATATCTATAAAGTTTGGATTGACCTTGAGCCATGGAGTACCTGTAGTAAATCCGGCATGCTCACTGCCATCCCACTGCATTGGCGTCCTGGCATTATCCCTTGCCTTTTGATAGATTGCCTGCATGACCTGGTCAGCATCTTCTCCGCCCTCTATCACTTTTTCACGGTACATATTTTTGATTTCAAGATCATTGTAGTCATCTATCGATTCAAACTGGACATTGGTCATCCCGATTTCTTCACCCTGGTAAATATAAGGTGTTCCCTGCATTGTATGAAGGAAGGTACCTAGCATTTTGGCTGACACTTCCCTGAAATTTTGGTCATCTCCAAAGCGTGACACCATTCGCGGCTGGTCATGGTTGTTTAGATAGAGGCTGTTCCAGCCTTTGCCTTCCAATTCTTTCTGCCATTTCGACATGACTTCCTTCAGGTCCGCCAGCTTCCAGGGCTTAACATCCCATTTTCCTCCAGGGCCTGAGTCCAGATCCATATGCTCGAAGGTAAAAATCATGTTTAATTCCGTGTTCTCATTATTTGCATACTTTGCAGCTTCCTCAGTTGTAGCTCCAGGGCCTTCACCGACAGTTATAATGTCATATTTGGACAGGACTTCCCGGTTCATCTCTTGCAGGTACTCATGGACACGGGGACCGTTCATAAAATATTCCCCGCCCCAGTCATAACGCTTGCCGCCTGGTGCGGATGGCAGTCCATCTACCTTGGATATTAAGTTGATGACATCCATCCGGAATCCATCGACACCTTTTTCCAGCCACCAGGTCATCATGTCATAGACTTCCTTGCGTACTTTAGGGTTCTCCCAGTTCAAGTCAGGCTGCTTCTTGCTGAAAAGATGAAGGAAATATTCATCTGTGTTTTCATCATATTCCCATGCAGAACCGCTGAAAAAGGAAGTCCAGTTATTTGGTTCCTGGCCATTTTGTCCAGGACGCCAGATATAATAGTCACGGTAAGGATTATCCTTTGACTTGCGTGATTGGATAAACCATTGGTGCTCGTCAGATGTATGGTTCACTACCAGGTCCATCATCAATTTCATCCCACGATTATGCATTTTCTCAATCAATTCGTCCCAATCGGAAAGGGTGCCAAATTCATCCATGATGTCCTGGTAATCACTGATGTCATATCCATTATCATCATTTGGTGATTTATATACTGGTGATAGCCAGATGACATCAACACCCAGATTTTTCAGGTAATCCAACTTTGAAATGATCCCTTGTATATCTCCGATCCCGTCTCCGTTACTGTCCATGAAGCTTCGTGGATATATTTGATAAACAACCGCTTCTTTCCACCATTTCTTCTCCATTTTCAACCCTCATTTCTTCAAAATCTGGTCTATTTCTTTGGAAGCAAGGTCCAGGGCAGCCTGGGCATCCATATTTCCAGACAAAAAAAGCTCGAAGTATTTTGTATAAATTTTTTCGACCTGATCCCATTCGCCGATAGGAGGCCGAAGGAAAGAATCATTAATTCCTTCTAAATAAGCTCTATAATAGGGAAATTCCTGATAGACTTTCTCAAAGTCGACATCCTTATTGGCCGGGATAAGCCCTGTGGTGCTCATGAGCTGCTGTGCTTGTTTGTCTGACATCCATTTAACGAATTTCCACGCAATGTCAGGATTTTTAGCTCCTTTCATGATGACAAGGTTTTCTCCCCCGATGACCGAGCCTTTCCCGTTCGTGACAGGAAAAGGAGCAGTCACTAACAACTTATCTAGTCGGGCGCGCTCTTGAGTTGACTTGATACTGTAAAACCATGGGCCTTCATCAATGACAAAGTATTCTCCACTCAGGACACCCTCCCAGATTTGGGGAGATCCTACTAACAGCTCCGGGGTCATTTTTTTGGCCATATATAAATCTTTCATTTTCATTGCAGCCTTAATACTTTCTTTGCTGTTAAAATATCCTGATGTTTTTTTAAAATCCGGACTGAAGAATTCCCCTCCAAAACCATAAAAATATGGCAGGCTTTGCCATGGGGTGACGCCAGACATCCCAATTTTATAATCATTCTTTTCGATAATGTCCAATAGTTCCTCCATCGTTTCGGGAGGCTTGGACAAGCCTGCGAGCTGGAGCAGATGCTTGTTATAGATCGCTGCTTTTGTATTCGTATTCAGAGGCATGCCATAATACTTTCCGCCAGCATTTACTGCTTTCAGTGCTTCATACCGCATTTGAGCCTTTACTTCATGAAAACCTTCATAATCATTCAAAGGCAGGACCAGTCCCAATTCAATAAACTTGGGAATCCATGCTATATCCATCCTCACCACATCAGGGTCTTTGCCAGAGGATGCTCTTGCTATCAAAGCAGATTTTAACTGGTCATTGTGCGATTGCCTTACAGTCCGCACATCAATACCTGGATTTTGATCCTCAAATATAGGGATTAAATCATTCTCAAATACCTTGGTCTCCTCCTCGCTGTACGTATGCCATACAATGAGTTCCTGTACCTGAGTTTGCACATTCTTCTTAACCGGCTCTTCCTTGTCTATGATCGAGGAATCATCGCAGCCAGCAAGAAACAATCCAACTATTAATAATACGGTACCCTGTAAGAACTGTTTCACTTTAATCCATCCTTTTGTTCAAGCTTTCAGTCCTGTAATCGACCGGTGAAAGTCCCGTTAATTTCTTAAAAACCTTGCTGAAGTATTTGACATCACGGAAGCCTGACTTTTCAGCCACCTCGTATACTTTCAGCGATGTCTCTTTTAATAGCTCTCTTGCTTTATTAACACGAAGCTCAATTACATAATCAATGAAGTTTTTAACTTTGAATCGTTTAAAAATTATGCTGAAATAGTTACGGCTTATATGAATATGGTCAGCCACTCTCTGAAGGGTTAATTCTTCAGTATAATGCTTATGAATATAATCCAGGGCTTTGTCTACCAGTTCATTGTCAGTAGAAACCTTCTTTTTGTTCTCAAGAATGAGATCATCAAAATCAATGATATCCTGCCTGAATTGGCTGATTAGCTCACTCAAGGTTTCCGCTGACTCCATTCCTCTGCATCTTTCTACCAGAATGTTGATACTAACCTGATTCATATAGAAGTTCGTTAACATATGACAGGCATCATTTTTGATTGCTTCTTCACTGTACAGACCGCTATCCCATAAGCCAGTTCTTTCTTCGAACAGCTCAGTTAAATCATCACTGTCTTCCATGTTTAGAGAAGGCATTGTATTGCTTTTAATCGTAGTTTTTGATGGTTCGACCTGGAAAATCTGCCGCTTTTCATCAAAAAACTTTTCTCCGCATGCCTCTTCAAGAAGCAGATAGGATTCCTTTATGGAATCGAGATTCGTTCCTGGCATGTAACTGAAAGAACAATCAATCTTAGTCTCCTGTTCTATTTCCATTTTCAGTTCCTCAACAATTTGCAGTCCATGCCGTTCATCACCCAGCAGGAACAGCATTTGCGAGTCACCAATTGGGAAACAGACTCGATTCGATTGATTTTTATAAAACTGTGTCTGGATTTCATCCAGTATAAAAGATTTGAATAACCCGCCGAACTCTTCTTCAATTTGTGAAAGGTGATTCAATTCCATATAAACGATTAAAGATTTCCCCTTCAGCCAGTCAGGGAAATCTCCCGATTCTAACTGCTGCCCGGAAAGAATGGCCCTCTTAATGCTGTTTTCCATCTGCCGTCTCTCTTCAGCAAGCCGGGTTTCGGTAATTTCACCTAGTTGTTCTTCTATACTTTCTTCCTGCTGGATTTTTTCAACCGTTTTTCGGATCAACTGGACAAAATCCTTCGGTTCGAGAGTTGGCTTAAGGACGTAGTCTATGGCTCCAAGCTTTAAGCCTTCCCTGACAAAGTCAAAATCATTATAGCTGCTGACCAAAATGACTTTTAAATTCGGAAATTTGGATTTGGCCTTCTTCATTAAAGTAATGCCGTCCATTACTGGCATTTTTATATCTGTGATCAAGATATCAGGGTGATACTCTTCCATTGCCGACAGTGCTTCTTCCCCATTTGGGTAGTCACCAACGAGCTTTAGTCCCTCTGCATCCCAGTCAACGGAAGCTTTTAAACCAAAGCGTATAACTGGTTCGTCATCTACAATAAAAACATTATACATGGTGGCATCAGCCCCTAAGTTTTTGTTTAAGGATTAACGTTATTTCTGTACCTTCACCAAAAATATTGATATTTACTATTGAATCATTTGAAAAATAAAGCCGTACAGAATCGAAAACATGCTTTAATCCGATACCAATATAAGAATTATTCTCCTGGGATTTAATCTGCTTCAATTGTTCTTCCTTGATCGGAATGCCATTATTCCTGATCCTGATTTCAACACCATCATCAATTGAAATTCCGGATATCCAGATTACCCCTTCTTTTCCCGTTGGCACAATTCCATGAAAAATGGCGTTCTCAACAATCGGCTGCAGAAGCATCTGCGGGATTGGAAATTTACGGACATCGTCATGTACATTCAGTTTAAGACGGAACTCCTGATCATATCTGATCTCCATAATATCAATGAATTTCTGAATGATATCCAGTTCTTCATCCAACGTGACAAATGTGCCCTTTTTACCCATATTCGCTTCAAGCAATCGAATCAATGCTGTAAAAGCAGTATTCGCTTTTTCCAGCTGGTTGAATTTAGTCAGCCAGCGAATGGTGCTTAAGGTATTGAATAAAAAGTGAGGATTGATCCTGTGCCGGACCGCCCTAAGTTCAGCCTCTTTTTTTTCCTTTTGTTCTGTTGTCACCTGGTCCATGAGATGGTCAATCTGGTTGATCATCCTATTGAATTGCAAGCTCATAATCCCGATTTCGTCAGATGACTGAACATTGGCCCGTACGTTAAAGTTCCCTTCTCCAGCGAGTTTCATCTGTTCTGTCAGCGTATTGACAGGCTGTGTAACACGTTTGGCCAATGCCCATCCAATGATGATCGCAATCATAGTAAAGAAAATAGAATAAAAAAGGGTTATGTTTTTGAACTTGTTCAATTCTCCAGTAATTTCATTGATCGGGACGACTCCGACAATTTTCCAGCCATTATTAAGATCCTGCTTAACGCCATAATATTTTTTGCCTTCCAATTCATACTCAAACTCCATCGTCTCATCTTGGACAAGCTTTTGGAATAACGAACGATTTTGAACTGGTTTGTTGATTTTTTCAATATCATCGTCGACCATCACATTTCCTTTTTCATCGATGATAAAAAAGTGGCCCGTTTTCCCTAATTGGATTTGGGATATTTTATTAAGGATACTTTCACCATCCAAATACACTTGAATGAAAGCGATGTTTTGAAGATTATTGAAATCCTTCATCACCCTGGTGGTTGGAAGAATAAGCTGGATATTTTCACCGGCACCGCTAAAACGGTCATATTCCAGTCCATTCCAGATAATGGCTCCATCTTTTTTCAAAGATTCACCTTTCCACGATAAATGATCCAAATCATATTTCGAAAGCTTATACATTGAAAAAGTACCGCTTCCCCAGCTCATCCCATCTTCCTTTATGATATAAATCCGTTTCACAAAAGAACTGGACAAAGTATTCAAGTTCAGCATTTGCGTGATATATTCATTGTTCCTATTCCGGTCAAGATTGTTCAAATCAGGGTCAAGATCTTTTTTAACAGCCTGCTGAAGCTGTTCATTTCCATACATGATATCGGACAGGTCTTTGCCGGTTGAAAAAATATGGGAAATGGAATCAGCAGCTTGTTTTGTTATTTGGATAGAAGATTCACGCACATTTTTCTTGATTACCTCAGAAGAAGAAATATAAAAGAAAACGCTGATAAAAATGGTCGGGATCAAGATTACGACAAGCATTGTCAGAACTACCCTGGTTGCAAAGTGCCTTATGAAAAATTTCTTTCCCATTACTTGATCCCTCTTTAACACCATTATTTTTTGTATTCAAGAACCACCATATCCCAGTACTTTAAAGAAGGGAGCGTGACTGTAACCTTGCCATTCTTTTGTTTGAAATCCAAATCTATTGCTGAACCATTATAATAATCAGGTGATGCCAGCCAGGCATGTTCCACTTCCCTGTCGGAGTAGATCTCCACCTCTATATTTTCCTGTTCCCCTGGTTCATGTTGTGTTCCATCGGTATCCCGCCATGCCATCGAAACCGCATCAGTGAAGTTGATGAAATGGACGACCGTTTTCCCCTCTTTTTCCTTTGCAAAGCCCCAGATACTTCCTTGCTTTGGTTCCGGAGAAATGTTTTGCCCGCCAATCTCTATATCTGAATCTTTCACTTGATCCCGGAGAATATTTTGATAGGCTGTCAGGAAGTCATAGTAACGAACCAAGGCCCTATCTAGATTTTCTGGTATTTTCAGGTTTTTATGAGGAAAGTACTCTTTGGAAAGCATGTTCTCCCCCAATTCGAGGTGGGAGCCCCCGGAAGCAAAAATAACAGCGTTTGTCATCAGTACACCTGGTGGATTGAATTCCCCTTTAGAATTTGAGAGATCGTAATTCATATAAGCAGCCAGGACTGTATTTAATTTCCCTTTGCTCAGGCTGCTGTTCTGGTCAATGACATCCTTTAAGTGCTGATATGTGGAATGCGAGTCCCAAAGCTCTGAATATAGGAATTCTACTGGAGCCTTCGCAGCTATTTGGATTTGGCCAAATTGGGAAACTGCATTCATAACAAGCGGTACATCAAGCTCTGATTTCGCCTTCTCTAAAAATGTGATATAGGAGGAGACAAGGTCAGCCTTTTCACCATCATAGTTCCATAGGGTTCCTCTATCCCCCAGCTGGTCAACATGCCATCCATCAAATTCCAGTTTTTCAAACACTTCCATTTCTTTCTCCAGCAAAAACTCCTGCCAGCCAGGATTAGATGGATCATATAAATAAATATCACTAGCCCAGTTGTCCGGCAGTGGATGCATGTCCTGTTCTTCGTGGAAAGGGTCTTTGAAAAGGCCCCATTCCTTCTTTACACCCTCTTTTTCGGCATTTTCATAGGCTCCGAACAATAGGTTGTAATTCATCACCTTCATGTTTTTTTCATGCGCCAGGTCAATATACCCTTCAATTGTATTCCTGTATACTTCGCGGTTCGCTATATCCGGCCAACTTTCTGAAAGCTGCCCATTTTCGGTTTTCAAAGGCTTTTCATGCTTGTACTGCCAGTCGTAAAATTGAATTCCATTGATGTGGAACCTATTTAATCTATCGACTACTTTTTCTTGTTCAGCTTGATCTATTTCATAGAAATCTGCCAGATAGCCATAGCGTGGAAATTTTGTCCATTCCGACGATACATCTACTGCTATATTAGCATGGTCAAGAGGTTTTTCACCATCCTGCAAGAAAACCTCCACCATGTAACCTTTAAAGTCGTCTTTGGGCGGTGTCCACTCCCAGGAAATCTCATTCTCTTTAATTTTAATTTCTTCCTCTTCGATGGTTTGATTAAGGTGCTTGTATACTACTCCAAGCTTTGCGTTCTCTTTGTTTTCCTTTAATTCCAAGGTAAACGCTACTTTATCACCCGGATTGTACAGAGCTTTATCCGTATTCAAATCAACAAGCCATTTTCCATCTTCGATCTTTTCCGAGAGGACCATGCTTTCCTTTGTACATCCCGTAAAGATCGAAACTCCCAGTAAGCAGATTGCTGCAACTGTTAGTAAACGAGACTTTTTCATACCTTCCACCTGCCTTCCATTGTTTACCCTTTTACGCTTCCTTCGTTCATGCCACCTTGTACGAACTTCTTCTGGAATATGATATAAATGATGATGACAGGAAGAATCGCAATGATGGATGCAGCGAAAATCCATGACCAGTTGCTCGCATATTTCCCCTGGAACATCATAAGGGCGATTGGCAATGTCCTCATCATTTCATCCTTGATGATCGTCAGTGCGACAAAGTATTCATCCCACGTTCCGGAAAAGGCAAAGATCGCCATTGTTCCAAGAGCCGGCTTCGATAATGGAAGGTAAATATTCCAGAATATCCTCCAGTTTCCCCCTCCATCCATTACGATCGATTCGACCAATTCCTTTGGTACTTTTTCAAAAAAGCCTCTGAGGAAGAAAGTGGAACCAACGATACCGCCCCCGATATAAATCAACCAGAGCCCGTAGTAAGTATTGACAAGACCAAGTGATTTAACGACCGTAAATTGAGGTACGATTGCCAATACGAGCGGAATCATCATCGTGAAAATGAATACACGGAAAATGAATTCCTTGAAAGGAAACGTAAAACGGACAAACGCATAGGCTGTGAGTGCTCCAAAAAACACACTGCCTACTGTTGCAACCCCTGCCACCAGTAAACTATTAAGGAAGAATCGAAAGAAATTATTTTTCGTCCATACAACCTCGTAATTATCAAGGTTTGGAACTGCGGAGAATACTTCGCTCGGTCTTGGCAGTGAATATGCTCCCTTGACAAAGGTGGTTAAAATCATATAAATAAACGGAGTGATAAAGACGAGGACTCCTAAAATCAGGATCATATAGACGATTACTTTAGCTATTGGATTTGTTTTCATCTTCCACCCTCCTTATTCATCCGTATTTTTTCCTAATTTCTTTTGTTGCGCAAGAGTGATCAAGAAAATTGTCAGTCCCATCATTACACTGAGAGCTGATGAATAACCAAAGTTAAAATTGTTAAACGCTTCTTTATAAATCATGCTCTGCAGCACTTCGGTCTGTCCCATTGGGCCCCCGTTTGTGATGAAGTAAACCTGCGGAAAAATATTGAATGCACCCATAACAAGGTTTATAAGGACAAACGCGGTAATTGGCCTAAGCTGCGGGATTGTAATATAGCGGAAAGTTTTGAATCCATCCGACCCGTCAATCGCTGCTGCTTCATAAATATCCTTCGAGATTCCCTGAAGTGCAGCCAGATAAATGACAACTGTCCAGCCGACTGTTTTCCAAATATGGAACAGCCAGATTACAACCATTGCAGTCCACTGGTTTTGCAGCCAGCTGATCGGTTCATTGACAAGACCGGCTTTTAAAAGCATAAAGTTAATAAGCCCGCTGTCCCCATCAGCGAATAAGTAACGGAACAAAAAGGCCACAACAATCCATGATGTTATGATTGGGAGATAATAAAGCGTACGGAAAGTAATCTTATACTTTACAAAGTGCAAATTGATCAATACAGCGAAAAACAAGCCGAAAAACCAGTTGACCGGTACTGTTACCAATGTATTGAGGATTGTATTCCTGACGGCATATTTGAAATTTTCATCTTCAAATGCACGCATATAATTCTCAAGCCCGACGAACGGACTTTCTGCCCCAGGCATGATGTTATAATCCTGGAAGCTCATGATAACCCCTTTGATGAGTGGAAAAATGACAAAAACACCGGCCCCAAGCAAGCCTAAAAACAGAAAAGGAAATACTTCCCGCCACTGCTTTAACCCTTTTTTAAATCTGACTGAAAAAGGATCCTTTTCGATATTGATTTCTGGATGATTGGTTTCCTTTACAGGTAACATTGTGGAGCCTCCCTCCGAAATTATTTTTATCTTAATTGAAATAAAGGGAGCCATATCAACTCTCTGAGTGATATGGCTCTTTTTTGACCCTCAGAAGAAAGTCGGATTTTTTATTTCAATAATGAATCTGCTTTCTTTGCAGCATCATTCATTGCATCTTCGGCAGACATTTTACCGCGGACAACTTTCTCAAAGTTCTGGTTAATAATTGCTTCGATTTCAGACCATTGAGGAATTGGAGTACGTGGCATTGCAGTTTTTAATTGCTCAACATATTCTTTTGCAAATGGCACCTTCAGGAATTCTGGATCATTTGCAGCTTCCTTGTTAGAAGGAATCAGCCCAGTTTCGGACATGATTTTTTGCGGTTCCGTTGTCATCATCCACTTTGCGAAAGTCCATGCTTCTTCAGGATGTTTTGAGTTAGCAAAAATAACAAGGTCTTCACCGCCGATAACGGAACGGCTTCCTCCCTTACCTTCAGGCATCAATCCGCGGACTGTATCTTCAAGCGGCTTGAATTTGCTTCCTTCTTCATTCATCAAGATGCTGTAGAACCAAGGACCATCATCTATCATGAAATATTCATTTTTCTTCATGCCATCCCATGTTCCTGGTTCACCGCCAAGAAGTGTTGGAGCAGCCAGCTTATCCTTTTGCCACTTGGCAATTTCTTCAACTGCTTTAATGCTTTCAGGGCTGTTCAGGTAACCATCGAATTTAGTGTAATCCTCATTTGTCAATTCCCCTCCAAGACTCCAGAAATATGGAAGGAATCCCCATGAGAATGAACCACCGATTCCAATAGCTCCTTTTGCGCCCGCATCCTTCGCTTTCTGTGATGCGGCCACGAACTCATCCATTGTTTTTGGCGCTTCTGTAATTCCGGCTTTATCCATGATTGCTTTGTTATAGATCGCCACTTTTGTATTCGTATTTACCGGCACGCCATAATACTTGCCTTCAAATACATTAGTTGCCATTGGGCCTTCAAACACACTTTCCTTAACTGCATCGAAGCCATCCATGCTGCTTACTTCTTTTAAGGCACCCATTTCCGCAAATTCAGGAACCCAGATAATATCCATCCTCATTAAATCCGGAGCAGCATCACCAGACACACCCGCAATGACCTGCTGCTTCAAACCCTCATATGGCATACGGGTAAGCTTGAGCTCAATTTCTGGATGTTCTTTTTCAAATAAAGGTTTAATTTTATCGACCAATACCTTTTCTTCCTGATCTCCGTAGGTATGCCAGTATTCAATCGTAACCTTATCCTTACTTCCTTTATTATCCCCATCGGCTTTTTCGCCACCGCCGCCGCTGCATGCTGTTGCAAGAAGCAAAGTCGATATGGAAACACCAGCCATCAATGATTTAAACCATTTCATTTTTGGGTACCCCCTCATATTTTTTGTACAAGTAAATTATTACTTTTTTCTTTTTGAGTTGTAACCGTTTACATTAAGGGGATGGTGTCTTATATTTCTTTCTTGCAAACCTGAGGATTGTGCTGCAGTGATAAGGTGTTTTATATTCATCTACTTAAAGAGATATTTTACCTCCTGGTGATCTAGGGCATTTCAAACGTTTTTTTCTGGAGCTTGTGACGATTGGTGACAAATATAGTCTGTCGTTACAAAATTCAAGACTTGTTAAACCTTTTTATTGGCAAAAAAAGAACCAGAACACAAAAGATGTTCTGGTCTCTTATCTCTTTATTTTATTTGGATCGTTACTTTATTCCCTCGAGCTATCAGGACCTTTTCATCGTGGTGACTAATCGTCAATTCTTCTCCCTCTGCAAGTACATAGGATACCATGTCCTTCTCTAGATGAATGTTCAATATCCTGTTTTGGTACTGCAGATTGAATTCTAATGAGTTCCACTGCTCAGGAAGATAAGGAGCAAGGCTAAGACCGCTTTCTTTTACCCGCAATCCAGCAAACCCAAATACAATGGCTAGCCAGGTACCTCCCATGTTTGCCATGTGGAGGCCATCCTTTGTATTTCCGTGTGTATTATCCAGATCAAGACGTGCCGTCTCATAAAAATAATGATACCCTTTTTGTTTGTAGCCTAATTTGGAAGCCATGATACTGAATACGCAGTAGGATAAAGATGAATCGTGAGTGGTCAGCGGCTCATAGTAATCATACGAGTTTTTAATCGTTTCAAAATCAGTTTCATCCTCCAACAGGAAATGGGCTAGAACGGTGTCCGCTTGTTTACATACCTGATAGCGGTATAAAGTCAACGGATGATAATTTAGCAATAATGGGAATTTTTCCTTTGGTGTATTTTCCAGATCCCAGCGGTCCTTGTGCAGGAAGCTGTCATCCTGGGCATTGATTTTCAAGGATTCGTCATATGGAAGAAACATATTTTCCCCGGCTTCTCTCCATTCATCCGCTTCGTTCTCTGTCAGCGCAATCTTTTCCGCCAACAGGTTCAAAATGTCGGTTCCCTTTAACATCTGATATACCTTTACAGCCCAAAGCAGGTTATGTTTGGCCATTACGTTCGTATAGTAATTGTTATTGACAATACATGTATACTCGTCAGGACCTGTGACATTATCGATTCGGAATTGGCCTTTTTTCATGTGGCCGGTATCGATCCATAGCCGTGCAGTTTCGAATAATACCTCAGCCATATAGTCCTTTAAAAAAGCCTCATCCTTTGTGACTAAATAGTACTGAATATAGCTATAGGCAACATCTGCACTGATATGATACTGAGCGGTGCCGGCCGGGAAGAACGCGGAGCTTTCTCCACCCGTGATCGTCCGCCATGGGAACAGGGCTCCCTTTCTATGGCCCATCTCCAGCGCTCTTACCCTGGCACTATCCAGGATGGAATAACGATGGAGCAATAAATTTTTGGCGATATCCGGATTTGTCATTAAAAAGACAGGGAACATGTAAATTTCCGTATCCCAGAAATAATGGCCTTCATATCCTTCGCCAGACAATCCTTTCGCGGCAATATTGCTTACCGGGTCCTTGCCGACGGACTGCAAAAGCTGGAATAAATTAAAGCGGATTCCCTCCTGTAATTGCTCATCACCTTCTATTTTCACATCAGAGGTTCTCCAGAAATTTGTTAAATATTCTTCTTGAGATAACAGTAAATCCTCGAAGGATTGTTTGCTGACCTGGGTTTGGATTGCCATAGCTTTCTCTACAACCTGTTCACCATGACGCAGGGTATCAGTATAAACATTGTACTTGGTGAATCGGATAGGTGAACCTCCCTGGCAAACATATGTCTCGGTAACGGCCGTATTTGAAGCTTCAGCTACATATTGATATTCAGCGGCTTCGATTTTAGAGGCAGCAGCACATGAAACTTCAAGCTCAGTTGCAAATGTCCTGTTCTTAACCACACTTATATTCTCTTCATGCTTCGCTTCAATAACATTCAGCCGTTTTGCATGGCCTGAAGCAACACGAGGATCATTTTTATCCACGTAGTTCGATACATCACCATCAACGGTGGAAACAATCTTTATGTTCTCTACTAAACTAACGGGTACTACTTTTACATCAATGGCAAAAAGTTCTCTGGTAATAAAAGAAATCAGCCTTTTAAAATGAAGTTTAATTTCTTTACCTTTTGGTGACCGCCAGTGGACAATACGCTCCGAGAATCCTCGGTCGAAATGCAGGTTACGAGTATAATCGATCACTTCGCCCTCAAATAACGAAAAACGTTCTCCATCAATGTAAATATCAATTCCCTGAGCGTCAATTATATTTACCAGTTTTTGTTGTGTTTCAGGAAATGCGTGCAGCTTTTCCCCGTATGTGATCTCTGTCTCATCATGAAAAGCATTAATGTACGTCCCACGAATTGATTTGTATGTTTCTGGATAACCCTCTTCGAAATTGCCTCTTACACCCAAGTAACCATTCCCCAGTGATAAAAGACTTTCATTAATTAGTAGATTCTCCTGATCCAGCTCTGATTTTGTAAGCTTCCAGCTCATCTGTACCCCTCCAGCGATGTCATATATATTCGTAAGAAAAGCACTCTGGTTTCATCCCTAAGTGCTATTAACTAATGTCTGCGAAAGCGTTTTGATAACTCGCGCTTGTATATACAAATTATTATGTAATCGCTTTAATGTCAATTCATTTTTGGATTTTGGAATTTGTTCACATTTTAAATTCCTGTCACTATGAGCTAGTTATCTACTTGAAGCTTTGGTATTTTAAATCCTGCTTCCATAGAAAATGCCAGGAATAAAAAATTCCTGGCATACATTTATCCTAATTTACATTATCAGCGCTGTCGGTATTTCTTAAAAATTCACCAATGACCTTTAGATACTCTTCAGGCTCTTCCATATATGGCATATGCGCACTTTCCTCAAACACATGGAACTCCGCCCCCGGCGTCAACCGGCTAAAATACTCCGTCGATTCAGGAGTCGCTTCATCATATCGGCCGCATGTATACAATGTCGGGCACTCGATCTCACCCAATTGCTGGGTACAATCGAATGTTTTAAGATTTCCCAGCACCGTAAATTCTGATGGTCCCCACATCGTCTGATACACAACAGGATTTTTCATTCCGGCACCAGCCTTAAGCCATTCAAAATCAGGCTCGCCGCGGTAAACAAATTCCTTGCTGAACTCCCTGATCGCTGCCTTGAATTCCTCGGAATCGGTATCGCCGCTTTCTTCACAGCGTCTGATCGTCTCCTGCACGTCAACTGGAAGCTTGGCAATATTGCGTTTTTGGTCCTCTTCCCACATTGGCGCACTCAAGCACGGGCTTGAGAAAATCACACTCTTCACTCCACTTGGCTTAGTCAGCACATATGCTGCCGCAAGAGTCGTTCCCCATGAATGACCAAGGATATGTACTTCATCAAGCTTCAGCGCCTCTCGAACCTGGCCCAGTTCCTCAACAAAACGATCAATATTCCATAGGGAAACATCATCAGGGCGATCCGATTTCCCGCAGCCGAGCTGGTCATACATGACAACCGGGCGATCCTTGCCCAGCTCCTTCAACCCTTTCAACGAATAAGTCGAAGACCCTGGCCCTCCATGTAAAAGAATAACCGGTGTCCCTTCTGCATCCTTATTGTAAATTTCATACCAGACCCTCCCGCCGGTAACCTCAACAAAACCTTCTTCGTACATATGTATTCCTCCTAATTCTATTAAATTAACAAATAGCTTTTTAAGTACGCTTCTTTTATCCCACTCTTATAAATTCGCCTCAATTAGGAAATTTCCTTTTTACTAGAATTGAAGAAGCAATCAAAAAGAGAGTGTCCCAATCGGATTGAGACACTCCCTTCTAAAATCCATTAGTAGCCTAAGTCTGTGTTAACAGGTATAGTCCCAGCGTAATCAGTCAGATACCCTGCCAGAGGATAATACGGGATCTTATACCACTCATTTTCGTTTACATTCTCCACTTCACCGGTTACATAACCATATACCAGCGACTTCAATGCGAGGTAATTCTGCTTTGTCAGGTAGCCATTTGATTTTTGGCCAAGGCTTCCATCAGAAGTATTTCCTTTTGTTTCAAAGAATACTGCTGGATGGCTATGTCCTTCAGGGTTCAGGTTGTTGTAGTTCAG
The DNA here is from genome assembly GCF_023715485.1 of Mesobacillus subterraneus. GTDB lineage: Bacteria > Bacillota > Bacilli > Bacillales > Cytobacillaceae > Mesobacillus > Mesobacillus subterraneus_B. The sequence goes on from NZ_JAMBOF010000010.1 coordinate 28,647, forward strand.
CCCCATCATCATGGCTGACACAACCCCACCTCTGATATCGATATCGTAACCAATTCCTTTTTCTCTATTAACACCGACCTGGTAACGGTCAATATGTGTATAGCCATAATCCTTCAGCTCATCATAGACATAGGCCATCATCTGCTTGGTGATTTTATTATAGCCGGTACCAGGCAGTGTTGGCCCATCCGGAGCAAGTGAGATTCCAAGAGAGAATGAAGTGGACTCGTTTGTTCCATAGACTTGCTTCAGCCCCTGATGATGAAGGTCGATTGCGAAATCAGGCTTAACGTCCGCCCAGTAGGCATAGACTACTTTTGATTCTACTGCTTCGAAACCCGTAAGAGTCCAATCACGGTTTAAGTCGATCAATTTTCCGCTTTCAGCCAGTTTTGTATGGCGGATGTTCATTTCCGCTCCATCTGGATTATACATCGGGATGAAATAAAGAGTCGCTTCTTCAAGAACCCTCTCTACATCCTTCTCTCCGCTGTTCGCATAGGTCTTTAGAAGCTGGAGTGCTGCTTCAGTGACCAATTTCTCGTTTCCATGAATTTGCGCCTGAATCCAGATTTTTTGAGGGCCTGTCCCCAATTTTGCGACATAAATGCTTCTGCCCTGTTCTGACTTTCCATACTGATCAAGAGTAGATACCTCAACCTTTCCTTTGCTCGTTCTCTCGATGTCTTCAAGGATTTTGACAACGTCTGTGTAAGAGAGGGTACTGTTAATGTTTGTATTGCCGTTCGTTGATGGCCCTCCAGGCTGGAGTGCTGCAAGTGATGTCGAGCTGAATGCAAGCATGAAGATCAATGCTGCGGTTGCGAAATTAATTATTCTCTTTATCAATTTATGTATCCCCTTTCATAATGTCGTCGCCCCTTTTTAGACCTTTCGGGACGCTAAATAAATGATAAATTAACTTAGCAACATTTTAATAGTGTAAAAAGTATGAATCTTTAGACAATATGAGACAAGCTCTAAGATATGTCTTTGTACCTGTCATCAACCAAAAATTATCGGTAGATTAAGATAGGTACATCTCTGGGCGCAATAAAAAAAACAGCGAATTGATTCGCTGTCTCACGATTTATGGAACGCTGGAATTGTCGCTGGTCTATTATTTAAAATAACTGGCCCCGTACTAATCGCTATTATTTTTCTCATATGATCTCCTGCAAAATTTTAAGCTTCTTCAGCCAATTGCACTGACTTCTTTTTTGTAAAAGAAGTAATGAATACTCCAATAAAGACGAGACATCCACCAATGACTTGCGGCAAGGTAATAACCTCACCCAGCACCAGGAACGCAGCACCCGCACCAAACACCGGAATCAGATTCAAAGAGATCGATGCTTTCGATGGGCCAATCATCGCGACCGCTCGATTCCACAGCAAGAACGAACAAATCGATGGAAAGATCCCTATGTAAAATAACGCGCTCCACTCGCCAAGCGTCAACGCATCAACCGGCTCAACTGCCAGCTCCACTGCGACCGCAGGAATCATCAACAGAAAACCAATCGCAAGCGTGAAACCGAAAATCGCCAGCGAAGGCATCTTCCCGGAAAGCTTTTTGATAAAAATAGAGTACAAAGCCCACGAAATTACAGCCAACACCATAATTAAGTCGCCCGTATTAAACTGTAAAGCAATCATTCTCTCAAATGAGCCATGTGTGATGACAAACAGCACTCCAATAAACGAAATCGCCATTGACACCCAGTACTTCAGCTCCATTTTCTCCCCAATCAAAAGCGCAGATAAAAGGAAAATGAATAATGGACTCGTGCTGTTCAACAACGTCGCATTGATCGCAGACGTATAATTGACCGCCCAATAAATCAACAGATTAAACCCAATTACTCCAGTCACCGCCAGGAAAACAAGCATCTTTAAATTTTCTCGTAACGCAGCCATCTCCCGTTTGAAAAGCCTGATGATTACTGGTGACATAATCAGGACACCAATCGCCAAGCGAATGAAAGAAATCGTCACCGGCGGAAGGGAACCAGCAAGGAACTTACCAGCCACCGCATTGCCGCCCCAAAAAAATGCAGCTCCAACCAGGAGTAAGTACGGAGCGTTTCCCAGTCTCTGGACCATGGCATTCTCCCTCCCTTTTTTTATATTGTATAGGAAAAATATCCAATCTGGATAAAATTTTTGAAATAATAAGAAAAACCGAAATCAAGAAACTGATTCCGGTTCAATAGCTGCTATTGTATTGATTCAATTTTCCCCGCAAAACGGTTAATTGCTTCATCAATAGCTCATATTCTTCATACTCGATATTGCACAGTTTCAATTCAGTGGCGATTTTTTGCACAATGGCTTCTTTTTCTTCTAACGCTTTCCGTTGAACGAAGATGCAAACCTTTCTTTCATCTACGGTGGAACGCTCCCGTTTCACCCAGCCACTCGCTTCCATTCTTTTAATCATCGGGGTCAATGTACCAGTTCCCAGGTTCAGCTTTTCCCCTAGCTCTTTTACGGACAGACCATCCTTCTCCCACAATGCCAATAATACTAAATACTGGGGATAGGTGATACCGAAAGAATCCAGCGCTTTAGAATATAATTTGTTAAACTGGCTTCCCGCCTCATAGACGGCAAAGCACAGTTGATTTTCAAGAGTTAAAAAATCGTCCAAGCGTCTCATCCTTCACACAGCTTATAATAGTTCGGCGATATCTTGCTCAATTTTACTAGGTTCAGTCGTCGGAGCATAGCGTTTAATCACCTGGCCTTTACGATTGACAAGGAACTTCGTGAAATTCCATTTAATATCCTTCGTAAGCAATCCGCCTTTTTGCTCCTTTAAAAATGTAAAAAGAGGATCTGCGTCAGCACCATTCACATCAATCTTCGCAAACATCGGAAAGGACACTCCGTAATTCAGCTGGCAAAACTCAGTCGTTTCCTCAATATTGTCATACTCCTGATTGTTAAACTGGCCACATGGAAAACCCAGAATTTCCAGTCCTTTTTCGTGGTGCTTTTCATACAGTTCCTGAAGCCCAGTAAATTGAGGCGTCAATCCGCATTTACTTGCCGTGTTCACAATCAGCAATGGCTTGCCTGCATAATCACCGATCGATTTATTCTCGCCATTCGTCTTTTTAACGGTAAAATCATAGACAGTATTCATGAGAAATTCCTCCTAAATCACAAATTTATATCGTGTACGATTAAATCGTATCAGATTTTATTTTCACCTTCAAATTTTAATGTGTTGTTCATGCTAAAAAAATAAAAGGCAACGCTGCCGCATTGCCCTTTCTAACAAAAAAATGGATCTATCTTTAAACTGTTTCTGTGACCCAATTGCTCTATTCATTTTAAAAATAGGTAGCACAGAAAGAAAAATAAATCTTGCTAAAATGCAAAAGTATAATTTGGAGTAATCGATATAAGGCGGAAAGCAATATATGAATTTTCGGTGTTAGAGCGAGAGGAATGAGAAAATACGGATGGATTCTAGTTAGCTGTGGAACCGGCTAGTGATTATGTTGCTTCTAAATTAATAGTGCCATAAATGATAGATAGAAAATGTAGCTATACGAATTACAAGCCAAAAATATGAAGTGAAGATAAACGTAGAAGCCAAGAAGAATTTCCTTGTGCCAATTACAAAGTTTATAGGTAGCTTAATTTTGTGCATTTTTTTCTAAATTATAGATTCGCTTGTCCATCTCAGTTAATCTGTTATTCATGTAATCAGCTTCAAAATCAGTTTTCTTCTTATTCGCTTTCAATATTCCAATAACATCTTCTCTTTGAGAAATTTCAATTCGATTTACCGTTTCTTTGATTACATGAATGTCTGTTTTTGCATCTTTAAGATCTTTTTGGACTTCGGTTAACTCCTTTCTTACATCTGTTAAGCCCTGTTGCACTCCTGTTAAATCATTTCTTACTTCTGATAAATCATCTCTTACTTCTGTTAAGCCCTGTTGCACTCCTGTTAATTCATTTCTTACTTCTGCTAAGCCCTGTTGCACTCCTGTTAAATCATTTTTCACTTCTGCTAAGCCCCGTTGCACTCCTGTTAAATCATTTTTCACTTCTGCTAAGCCCTGTTGCACTCCAGTTAAATCATTTTTTACTTCTAATAATATTTCCAGTATTTGTTTCTCCATCTCTGTTCACCTCCTTGACTAATATTATAAGACATTTTTAAATTCCTTACTATCTTAATTGTCTTCCTCAAAAGGCGAAAGTTTCACTAATAATCATAGTGATGCTTTCGCCACATTGATGCAGGCATTCCAAGCTTTTTTCATTAGGCTATAAATCAAATTTTTCCTTAATGATCGTTGCTACTTGTTCAGCACTTAAGTTCGTATTGTTGATCTTGATATAGTTAGGGAATTTGATTTCACCTTCCAATGAATTCAATCTATGCTTCTCCATTGTCCGTTTCAAGTCATTTTCTGACCATTCAAGATCTCTTTTTTTAGGCTTGTGTTCAAGTCTATTTGGAGTTTTATTCCGCTCGAGTCTCTCTTCTAAGTCAGCCTCTAATTCTACATAGTAGACAGCGCCGCCTCTGGACTCAAAAAGCTGAGAGAGTCGCTCAACGTAATCCCAATCAGACTTCATATCAAACATCCACACATAAGTGAATATCATTCCATACAAATCACTCTTTGAAACCTCTTCAAAGATCTCCTGACGAAACAATTTTACTAATCTTTTTCCTTCCTTTGTACTGTAATCAAAAAAATGATTAACCAAGTCAATCGTCATATGGTTATGAAAAAGTTTTAAATCCGTTATTTTCGCTAATTCCTGTCCGACTGTCATTTTTCCAACCGCTTGTGGTCCAAATACGTGAACAAATTTCATAGACACTCCCCCTTTTTTTAAAAATAATCTCTATGAAAATATTAGCATAATTTTACAAAAATTCTTTAAGTTTTCTTTTCAAACATAGCAAGAACCTGCTGATTTTTAAATTTCAATATGCTGGTCTTTTCATTGAAAAAAAAGGAAATGCACATGACGTGAATTCCCTCCCCTACCATATTTCACTTTTCGGCATTGCCATTAGGCTTTAATATCCCGAACCCTCAAGTCAAATCTTAAATGAACTTCTGCCAATTAAAAAATCTTTTTCCGAAAACAATGGATGCAATTTCGCGCGAAATCGTGCCTAATTTCGTCTTCCCTTGATTGTTAGTCAAAATAATGATGGTTAGATCATCGTCAATAAATCGAGCGAACTCTGCTTTGTGTCCTGCAAGCCCTCCAGCGTGCTGTATCATTTTATGATTAAAACTAATCTTATTGTCTATAACGTGCCACCCGTATCCATATTTAGCGGCGCCAAATGGAGCACTCTTCATGTACCCGGTCTGCATTTTAGCTGTTGCCTCTTCACTTAATAACACGTGATTGTTTATGGCTTGATTGTATTTCTCCATGTCGCTGACCGTACTCGTAATATCTCCTGCTGCAAATGTTAAGCTGTCATGGAAGTTCCTTGTTGGTTTTTCCATATTTTCATATCCGAATGCATAATCAGCAGTACTGTTCAAGAAGCCACTGCTTTTCATATCGGCTTTTTCAAAAATATTCTCTTTCACATAATCCTGATAGTTTTGTCCAGAAACGCTTTGGATGATCGATCCTAAAAGAAGATAATTGGAATTAGAATAAGCATATTTTTCGCCTGGTTTAAATTCAAGTTCTTTATTTTTAATCTGCTCTATTATTTCATTCGGTGAATGTTCGTTTTTATTGTCAACCACATTTAACAGCTCTGGTATTCCTGAACTATGAGTAAGGAGATGGTGAATCGTAATATCATCCCAGTTGGAAAACCCTGAACATATTTTGATAACGGCTGTTCCACCGATAGTTTCCCCTCTTCTTCAAGTTGAAGAATGCTAATTGCTGTAAACGATTTAGTAAGGGATCCAATCGGAAAGACGGTATCTATGGTGTTTTTAATGTTTTGTTCTTTGTTTGCAAGTCCGTAAGCCTTTTGAAAAAGTATTTCATCGCCATCTGCTACAAGAATCGTTCCGTTGAAATTCACCTCTGCTGCTTTTTCATCAATGAATTCTTCTAAGTCAGTATGAGAAGTGCTCCAAAACAAATAAAAGCATAAACCAATAAATAACCCTGCAGCTACCTTCAAAAAAACCTTCACAGTAACTCCCCCTAAAAAATATACAGATAAGGCATCTGGAAATCCTTCATTCTGTCTCATTCATATGCTTTCTAACGCATTTCCATTCTTTCTGTCTAGGTCTATTATACCAGCACGATGGAATATTACGGTAAAAAATTCGCGAGTAAATTAATGAACAGCACAGGAATAGGTATCATTCTTTCTATATGGTTAACCGTCACAAAACAGACACAATATTCCCCTATCCACCCTGTCCCCTTTCCCTGCCCATCTGTATATAGACAGTGAAAGGGCGGTGCAAAAAGATGACAATTAAATCAGGGGTCATTGAAGGTTTTGAAGAGTATTCACAGTTCAGTTCGCTGGAGGAATTCAATCGTCATTTGGAAATGTGGCTGGCTGTACATAAGCATGATTTTTCAAAAGGAGAGCTAGTAGGGTTAAAGAGGCTGTCCAGGTTTGCGGCAAAAATTCCAGGCGTCAGCAATGCAAAAATCGGGACGGTGCTGAAAGCGATTCATGAGGAATACAACGAACTCGGCATTTCTCGTTCCACTTTAAAAGAATGATCATAAAAGCTAGCAATCTGGGAATCTTCACAGTTTACGAAACTGAACGGAAGAACGGTTCACAATCTAGCAATCTATACGTATTCAATCGTTTTCCCAGCAATGAACCACCAAAAAAGGAAAAACTGAACCACCATAATAAAACTATTATTCTTTCTGAAACTAAAACTATAAAGAATAATAAACGTGAAGTAACGGCACCTCAACAAGAAATCACCAAAGCACCAGCAGACCATCTATTCGTCAGCGACAGGATCCCTAAGCCATTCGTCGAACTGGCAAAATACTTCTTTCCAAGCGCAAAGGCCATCGAAGAATTCTGGAAAATGACAACCATTGCAGCCTACAAAAATAACCAGGAAAACGAGACAGATACCATTCTGTCCGTTTCCCTGGAGTCTTTTAAGCAGCTAGTTCGTAAAATGAAGTCAAACGTAATGGTGAAAAATCCCCTTGCCTACTACACTGGCATTCTGAATAAGAAGTTTCAGGATATTTATTTTTCGGAGCTTTTTGAGATGGGGTTTTAAATTGTTTTCTCAGATCTATTCTTTATCATTAGGAGTGGCTTATGAAATGATGGACTTTGACGTTGTGCCAAATAGCTTTCCAATTCTTTTTGATCAACCGTTCCTCATAAATCGCTGCACGTTCTTTTGTTTCTGTAAAAAAAGGAGTAGGTTTCACTTCCAAATGAAGGACATCATTCAACCCACACGGAGCGGTAAGAACCAAATGATTATCCTTGTCCAGCTTCACACCGAGAGCCGTCGCAGTTTCCGGAAACTTGGAGATGGCATCTTCAGATGAAGTATACGGAGGAATATCATTGATGACATGCATCCTAGCCTGATTCTTAACAGACCAGGGAATACCAGGCAAGATACTCATCAACTTTTTCTCCAATTCCTTTTCGTAATCCTCATCTATTCTTGCGGCATCAAAATAAATAACATCAACATCAGGAGTCAACGTCCGATCCTTAAACCCGTGCAGCGCATCCCAGACTTTCGAGCGGACAAACCCGGCACAGATCCACCAGTCAGGCAAATCCAGTGTGCTAGCAGCTTTGATAATCTGCATCATTGTTTCATCACTTTGTATTAACTTTAGAACATCATCTTTGCTTCTCAACATTACGAATTTAATCCCCCTACATTAACGGAACATATATTCTTATATTAACACTAAATAAGTACAGTACTTAGCACTATACTGCGAAAAAAGAAGCACAGGGTACGTCCCCGCGCTTCAGGAATAACAAAAATTGGCTAAACTTGATGAAAATTATGGTAATCTATTATTGGAAATATTTCACTTTGAAAGGTTGATGAATTTGCAATCTTATTTTTTCCCGGTATTAATGTTAATAGTTATATGGATTTTAAACCGCAACTATGCCACAATAAAAGGCTGGATTGGAGAAAAGCGTGTAGCCAACATTCTCTCTTCTTTAGATTCTCAAGACTACACCCTCATGAACGACCTCTATCTACCGAAAGAAAACGGACAAACTACTCAAATTGACCATTTATTAATTTCCCCAAAAGGCATTTTTGTCATTGAAACAAAGAATTATAAAGGCTGGATTACCGGCTCCGAACACAGCCAGTACTGGACGCAGACAAATTATCAGCGAAAAGATAAAATGTATAATCCCATTTGGCAAAATTCAGGTCATATAAAAGCACTTCAATCAATTCTAGGAGATGCTGCTTCTGAACTACCTTTCCACTCGGTGATCGTTTTCGGAACAGAAGCAACACTGAAATTCAAAGAACCATTCAAGAATGCCTATGTCATTAAAAGCAGCGATCTATTAAATACAATTAGTAACATCCAGCCCACAGAGGAAGTTTCACTTTTTAAACGCGGGAAAGTGAAGCAATTACTTGCCCCTTTCACCATCACGGATTTAAAACAAAAGAGAGAAATAAAGAAAAAGCACGTAACCGATATAAAAAGTGAACTTAAGCAAAAGAAAACAATGGTTGCAGAAAACATTTGCCCCCGCTGCGGAAGTCCGCTTGTTTCTAGAACAGGCAAAAAAGGAAAGTTCAAAGGCTGCAGCAGCTTTCCCAAATGCAGGTTTATTGCTTAGCAGCTTTTAAGGAATATCTAAAATAAAGGTGTGTGTAAAATAACATGAACTTCAATATGACAATAGAAGAATTCACCGTGGGTCACTATCAAAATACAGTCGAGAGAATAGCAGTAAGAGCCGTTATAATGAAAAATAATCACATTCTACTGGTTCAATCTAATAGAGGGGATTTTAAATTCCCCGGTGGCGGAGTAGAAAAGAACGAAACTCATGAGGAAGGTCTAATAAGAGAGGTAAAAGAAGAAACCGGCTATACTGATTGCGTGATCATGGACAAAATTGGCACAATAATTGAACGGAATAAAGACGAGTTCGAAGAGGATGCTCTATTTCAAATGATATCTCACTACTTCCTTTGTGATCTCATATCCGAAGCAAAAGATGAACTGCAATTAGATGAATACGAGGCTGTATTGGAATTCACACCAAAATGGGTTACACTCGACGAAGCCATCACAAAAAATGAAAGCTTAATTAATAAATTTGAGCAAAATAGCTGGTTGAAGCGCGAGACCTATGTATTAAAACAATTGAAAGAAATGCAGACTTTATATTAAAAGGTTGAGAAGCACAGGGTACGTCCCTTCCCTTCCATTTAGCACAGGGAATTCCCCTGTGCTAAATTACAAATACCATAATGCAAGCTGAGCTTGTCTTTTTAAAAAAACTGATTATTCCTGAATGGTAAGAGTCAAAATAATGTCGATTTGCTCCTCATCACCCATATAAAAAGAGTGAGCGCCAATCTCTACAAAACCCATTTTCTTATAAAAAGCAATGGCATTTTCATTTTTCTCCCATACACCCAGCCAGATTTTAGTCTTATTATGCACCTTCGCCAATTCTATCGCTTTATTCAGCAGATATTTACCAAGCCCATGTTTTTGAAAATTGCTCTTAATATAAATCCTCTCAACTTCAAGCGCTTCATTCCCCATGTCCTCAGACTGAGCATCATCGATGTTAACCTTTAAATACCCAGCAAGTTCATTGTGAGAAGAGACAAAAAAGAACTCAGAAGAAGGATTGCTCAATTCTTTCTCCAATTGAATTAAGTTAAATGCCTTTTCCAAATAAGCATTCATATTCTCGGAAGTGTTCTGTTCCTTAAAGGTATCACTGAAGGTTTCATAACTGATTTCTTGTAGTGTGGGTATATCTTCCCGAGTGCACTTTATTACTCTTATCGTCATTTTATTTTCCGCCTCATTCATATGGTAGTTAAAAAAGAAAAATAGAAATTTTATAAAGAAAAGATGGAGCACAGGCTACGCCCCCTTGCTTCATCTCTTCATAAAAATATTATTAATTTACTGCTTTCTCTAATCTTAAATAATATGCTTCATCTATAAATGGGATAATTTGATCTAAATTTCCTACCCATTCCAATCTTATGTATACTTCTCCAGGCGTTAACTTTATTGAATCACTATCTTTATATTTTTTACTTAACATTAAATCCATCTTTTCTTGCATTTCAATAGCTGTGTTTGTATGAAGTTTCTTACCGAGGTGAAGAACCAAACAAGTCTTTCTTGCAGAAGTTAAGGACACAAATTTATACAATCCTTTTTTGCTAATGTATCCAATACAATCTGTTCTTTGACCATTTTTCCTGCTTACATGGTAATCCTCTACCTCTGTATCATAAGGACTCTTACAATAAATATACTCATCAATACATCACGCCAATTCTCTTGCTTTTTGTGTTCTAAATAATCCAAAAAAGTACTCTTTGGTTGTCATATGTTCACTCCTCCTCTCTATCTTTCACAAGCTAATAATTAAGATGACAGTACTTTTCTCCTCAATTAACTCTAAAGCAGGTAAAACATGATAAAATAATTTGTTTTAAATCATCTATTTTATCACCAGGAACCATCTTTACAGCTCCCATCCTGAACTTCTCCCTAAATTCCACATCAAAATACCTCATCGAATCCGCTTGCCCATCTGATGTAGGAGTTAAAATGTATACTTCCTTGACTGCCTTTTCTCCAGTCTCACGATGTATGATTCCATCTCGATATTTGTGCATTTCCCCTAGTGCGGTTCCTATGTTTCCAGGTACTCTGTACTTTGGATCGAACACAATAATTCGATCCTTTCCTTCTAATACAATATCCGGAATCATTCTCTGAGTATATGTATGGAAGGTCTTTGAGTTATATTGATAGGATCGCTGAAAGTATAGAGTCATGCCGTTTAGCAAGTGTACCGAACTTTGATTGTTTTCAGCTAAATTCAAAAAAAATCCATCTCTTGTAGTCTTAAATAGTTTGCTAGTGTCCTCAATTAAATTGGACTCTCTCATTATCTTTACTAATTGCATATAACACCACATTTCATATAGGAAAAAGGTGTCCTTTAATGCAATTGGGTAAGAGAGTCCAATTCCTTCTTTATTATGTTTATACAACTTATCAAACCACTCATACCATATCCGATAAACCGGGTGCTTCCTGAACGTTTGCGTAATATTGTAAGGACCTTTATTTTCATTAATCTCTGTTAAAAAGGGACTGTTCATCCAGTGTTGTAAAATTGCTTTGTACCTTTTGGCTTTCACTGTTACAGAATCAATTTCAGCTGCCTCATATTTTCTTAAAAGACGGTATAAATCCAGAACCTGTTGTTTTAACACTTGATTCTCATATATGTTTCTTGTTTCATAGGTTTTTACAGTTTCCACATGGGTAGGTATTTCTCTGCCATGCCCTTTCCTATCCAACCAAGCTAATGTTACTTGTTCAGCACGCTGAACCTTTTCTCGTTTCATGATGGTAGGTTGTTTTTGCAATCTCCGGATTGGCTGACCTTCAATTTTTGAAAATATTTGTCTTAGCTGTTGAAAGGATCTTTCGATATAACTCCATTGTGTCCAAGAAAGATTACGGTTCCGGCCAGAGGCGTTCACCTTAATTTCAAGACCACATAGCTGAAAACAAATAGCTGCTTCTTCAAGAATTTCTTCAATCATCAAGTTATATTGTTCTTCCGTTAATTTTCTTTGGTCAGGATAGATATAAGACTCAAACTCTAGTCCATTCAAGGAAATTCTCAAGGTACCACTTTGAAAAGGAGTAAGCATTGTAGCAAAGAAAGTACCCTCTTGTTTGTAAAATGGCAATGGAACACCATGAATCCGGACATCCACTTGATCTCCAATGTAACGGAGTTTATACTCAGCAGCTTCTGTTAAATACGCATCGGTAATATGGATCCAGCCTTGCCCCGCATCCCAAATTTCAAGATTGTTATCTCCAGAACTGAGTGGCTCCATAAGACTCCAACTCCTCTTGCATCCGTTTGACATGTTTTAGCGAGATGGAATCAGTATCAAGGTTTTCCTTAAGCCAAACTTCCATCTTTCTTAACATTTCAGCAATCCTTTCATCACCACGAACCTTTGTTAAAACCTTCTCGGAAATAACGCGATCCAGAGCCTTTAAAGGCTCCATTTGATGTTCTTCAGGTAACTGTTGGTTAACAAAAAGTTTGCGCAACATTTCCCCCATTGTTCGATAACCAAAATGAAGTTCGTACGTTAATAACATCTGATGCAATTCCTTTAGCATGGCAAACTCTCGACCGAGCACGTCCTTGATATCCTGGTCTGCACGATCCCAGTATGCATTAAAGTCAACGTCAGACAAGGTCATGACAAATGCACGATCAAGAACCTTATCAGAAATTGAATGAGTCGTTTCATCAACATTAATTGTACCAAGTAGATACACATTAGGCGGAATAAGTATTTTCTTAGGGATATCTGTTATAGTATCATCCTGATGCAATGGTATTTCTTTTCCTGATTCTACAGCGCTTAGATAATCGCTTAAATAATATTCAACCCGAGCAAGATTCATTTCATCCAGCAAGATAAAATGAGGTTTTTCTCGCTCTTTCAAAGCGTTTAATATTACATTAAGAAATTCTGTTCTTACATACCGCTTCTCAAATGAGCTATAGTATCCGAATAAAGCACTGGCGTCAGTCCAATCGGGCCTTACCGGAATAATCGTGAAGTATGGATTATCATTCTCATACTCAAGACCATAGACTGCGTTCGTATACAGTCTGCAAAGCTGTGTCTTTCCAGTACCGGAGATCCCGCTTAAAAGTACAAAATGCTTATCATCAAGTGCAGTTAAATTCAGATGCAGGTCCCGGATAATTTCTTTTGAAAAAGTGAATCTACTATTTGATATAGTTTGGAATATGCCCTCAAACTGAAAGTTAGGTTCTATTAAATCAGAGTCATCAGTTGATAAATCTTCTACATCAATCTCAACTTCATTTTCTTCTGTAGGAAGTTCAAGTTTTTTACTAGCATGCGCAAATAATAAAGCAGCATCGATGAAATTCTTCTTAACCTGTTCATTTCCTTCCACAAAGGTTTGAGTCTCATTATTAAAACTGCCAACTTTATAAACATTGCTCCCCGCTTCAATCCCATGTTCATTCAATAGCTTCATCGCGTGTGCCATCACCTGATGGTTATCCAGGCTTTGAGTGGTAAATGACTTCGATATCTTCCATTCCTCAATACCATTACCTATAATTTCACGAGCATTTGTAAAAATATGATTATGTCCCTCTATCTGTACCATGATTGTTTGAAAAGGAGAGAACTTTTCATGGAACTCAAAATAATATAGAAAACCCTTAGTAACCAACTGGTCGCTCTCATAGATATGAAACGACTGTCGCTTCGCATTTGTTTTGTATCCTTCTGCAGAAGAAATATCAACTTTGTATGTACGCCCTAGTAGTTCAGTTTCTTTTATATTTCTAGTTGAGGCCAGAGCCATCAATGCATTGTAAGTTTTATGGGATATATCAATTTCTTCATTAAAATAAGTTCTATATTCCTCCAACTGCTTCCAAGTTCTGAGAAGGCTATCTATTAATAACTGTTCTTCAAGTTGTCCTTCCAATGGAAGACTCATTCCAATTTGAAACCACGGACGCCTTCTTGGTTTAATACAATCTTTTATGTACTTAACGAAATCCTCTCTTTGAAGCTCCTCTTTTTCTTTCCAACCAGTCAAAATATCGAATTCCATTGGGATCGAGTTTAAGACACTTTGTATCTTCTCATTTTTATACCAGGCCCAAAATGGTATAAAATTAACCTCATGGTGTATAAGGATTAATTGGCTAAATCCATTAAGTTCCAAAGTGATTAAGTTATATTCCTTATCGTTCACTTTGGTATACAACCCGACAAAGTATTTGCGACCTATATCTGAGACTTTTTTCTTCTCAGCATAAGTTGGATTTCTGGCATCGTGATAAGTTGTGGACAATGTAGTATCGTAGCTACGTATATAAACATCTTCACTTAATCGAATATCCAACTTTTCTACAAAACGTTCAAACAATGGTTTAATAACAGGAGAAATTTCATCCAATGCCTTTCTGCATCGGAATTCTGTATTATCCATATTTAAAATAGATTGAAAATGATAGAGATTTAGCACAGAAGCACCCTCTTTATTTATTGATAACTTTGTTAATTTAATACTACTAAAGATAGTTTGGAAATAAAAGGCTGTGAATAATTATCATTAGCCATTAAATACTAATTAAATCTCAATAAGTGTTAAACTAAATATTATATAGTTCAACTTAAAGCGAGGGTTCCTAATGTATAAAATATCGAAATATAAAGCGGAGAGTATTGAGCCAGTGACATTTTCAGAATTAGGAATGCAAGAAAGTGATATAGAGGAATTGTTAAGGACCAATATTGAAATGATAGCTGATGAGGAAAAATCAATGCTCATTGTGGGTCAACAGGTAAGAAATGTTCATTACGGACGTAGTGATTTGACAGCAATCGATAACAACGGAGACATCGTTTTAATTGAAATTAAGAGAGATCGCAAAGATATTGAAAACAGGAAAGAATCTTTTGAATTTCAGGCTATTAGATACGCTGCAAGCTATGCAACTATTAAAGACCCTGAAGACTTGGTAACCAAAATTTACGCTCCCTATATTGATAAATATCGTCGTGACTTTGATATCGGATCTTTAACTAGCTTCGAATTAGGCAGCAGAAAATTATCAGCGTTTCTTCAAGAACACAATGCCATAAACAGTTTTAATCAAAAACAAAGGATTATCCTGGTGGCTTCTGACTTTGACGAACAAACTCTTTCAGCTGTTGCCTGGTTAAATAGTAATAATGTAGATATGAGTTGCATTAAACTAACACCGTATAAAATTGCCGAGGAAGTTTATTTAAACGTTGAAAAAGTACTGCCATTGAACGATTACGATGATTATTTTGTGAATTTCCTAGAAAAGTCATCTCCGTTATCCAAACCTAAAAACACAAATATCTCTAAGCGAGCATTACCAAAGATAGACTCAATGCTTGAATGGGGTGTTGTAAAAGCTGGAGATGTAATCAAGGCTAAAGACTTTCCTGATGAGGGTATTCTCTTAGCTAATGGTAATATCCTTGTGAACGACACAGAACAATCCATGCAAAAATGGTTAAAAGGACTATATGGATGGTCTAGTATTCAAACATACGTTTTTGCGATTCATAAGGAAACAGGAAAAAGTCTCTCGCAGATACGCCATGAGTATATGGAAAATATGGAATCAGACAATTTATAGAATATAGTCGCCACTGATTGAAACTCGGTGGCGACTATTTCATTTATTAATAATTTATTGGCTCCAGTAAAGAAAAGATTTCCCATCAATAAAAGGAATGCTCATTTTTTATACAAGCTGCTCCACTTAGATTCTATAGTATTTTGCTAAATAATTATCATTCAACAAAGATATCCTTCACCAATTAAGATAAAAGAAAATATTCTCTCATGCTAAGTTTTTTACCCACATGATAAACTTAGGTTTATTTCTCTCATACCATTCCTTACAGATAAGGAATTTTTCATTTTGAATCGTTACTGGCTCAGCCCAGTAACGATCATATCCATTTATTTTCCTTTGATTAAACAGAGAAATTTTCCAATCAACCTTTTTTAACATCGGAAAATTAATATCAAAAGTCTCCTTACAGTATCTTTCATCTTGTAACATAACAATTTTGTTAGGAGTAAGTAGTCCCCTTTTGATTATGTCATCTATAGTTGTTCTAACTAATACTCCAATTTTCTTAGAGCTATCAATGGATAAGATTGCTTGGACTTCTTCTACCATTAAAGGTTTGCCATCACTTTCATTACTATTCTGGTAATCTTTAATCCATTTTTTCATGTATTTAATTTTCTGCTCATTTGATAGTCCTTCAACTTCTTCACTTAAGAACTTTTGAAAGCTTGATTTAAATTTACTCTTTTTCATATTATCCGGCTCCTAGAATAAAACCCTGTTTAATATTCGACTTCAATTAAATATATTCTGTTTTTAAATCCCCCTCTGGATTTTTCTTTATGCTGACGAATTTCTTCAATCTCAGTAAAATCAAAGCCATTATATTCAGCTAGTGAATGCATTACCTCCAACAAGTCTGCAAGCTCTTCACCTGCATCATGTTTGTTATTACTATTAATAAATTCGTTTAGTTCTTCAAGCGCTTTATTCTTTAATTCTCTTATGTATTCCTCACTAGTTAATTGCCTGGTGTTAAAAGTTTTCCCGGATCTTGAGATAATCTCAGGAATGCGGTCCCGGACTAGCTTGTTATATATTTTTGTTTTTCCCATACTCGGTCCATTAACCCATTTCCTAAAGAAATCCCAATCCCGTACCGAACCGTCATCATTTAAAACGCCCAGGTAGGTGCCATCCCCTTTTCCTACCTGCCATATAGCCTGAGCTGAATTAAGTTTATCCGTGATACCGTTACTCATCGCATATTCAATAAAAGCCTGTTTCCCAGGTTTATGGTTTTCTGAAACATAGGCAACCAGGTAAATATCAATGCAGCTGGCACCAAAATCATTAGGATCACCATTTAAAATATGCTGTTTAATTAATCTGGCTCTATCTTCCTTAGTTGGCGCATTCATAACTTCTCTTTTGATTTTATTTATCTGATAAGCTGTATAACTTCTTTTCTCCCATTGCTTTAACTGAATCACATCACCGTCAACCAAAATTAACTTATCAATCATGTTCTTTAAGTTGTACACAGTAGGAATGACATTCAGTTGAATACTCCTACCTCTTAAGTTTCTTGGCAAAACAAATTTTTCCTGAGTATAAGATGCCATGTCTTTTTCCCTCAATTCAGAATATATTTTAGTTAAATTATACCATTCAGCTAATCTAAGTGATATATTCATAGAAAAAGGGAGTGGAATTAATGACTATAAAGATGTTTGCTGAAATACTAAAATATCCATATGTAATCGTTTATGACACCGCTACTGGTAACAAGCTTCATAAGACAAACTGCTCCTATATCACAAAAAAGAATTTTGATTTGAAAGTGATCATTAATCAGGAGAAGAACGGTTACTATCACCCTTTGGCACACCTTGAAGAGCTAAACGATCCATCCGTTCAACCATGCAAAGTGTGTAAACCAAAACTCGGATAGAAAGTAAATATTCAAGTTAACAGAAACAGCAAAAGGCAGACCCATTAGTCTGCCTTTAAATCTCTTTATTGTTGAAGCATCTCCATCAATTTCTTAAAAACTCCTGAAGGATTTTTCTCTAATTGATCAATTGAAACTGCTTCTTCTGCGTTATTTTGAATAAACCTGATTACGCTCTCCTGCTTATCTATGATCACTTTGATATCTTTAATTTTATACTCTGATATTCTAGAAGCGTAATCAAGATTCTCGTGGTTCAGGTCAATCTTGATTTGATCAGAGACCCTCCTAAGCATCCGCCATATGGCCATCTCTTCATTGGACTTCATGAATAATTCAGGAAGTTCCTGCGCTTCTATTAGAGTTTTTAAGGTCGTAATCACATAGCTTGATATGCCATAATTTACAGGCCTTATGTTCTGCTTTAACTTGGACCAGGCAACTACATGAAAACGCATATATTCACCAGTACCATCATGATAAGGTCTGACATCTTTGATCTTGGCGTAAAGCTGAATGCCATTATCAATATTTAAGCTATTTTTAACATACAAGGCTATATACTCAGCTTCCTGCCAGCCTTTCCTTAATTGCTTTACAGGAATTTGATAATAGGCTTCCTTGATGAATTGATCATAACGATCTTGATCGGAAACAAGCCCTACCAACACCGTTTGATCCAGGCTAGATTTCCATTCTTCATGTGCCCCTCTTGGAAGAATACCTTCCTTTTGAATCTCCTCAGGGCTCTTATCGATCAATCTTTCTACAAACCGTTCAACCATATTTGTAGCATTCGGCAGGAAAGGCAGCCCGCCTATGTTCACTTTATCGATACTCTTGTAAAAATGGTGCTCTTCATAGACGGTTTCGTCAAACCATGGGAATAACACATAAGCTCCAAAAGCAGTTCTCTCAAATGGACCTCCACTTGTGGAAACAATCGAATCCCGATAGCGATGCATCGTATTAATGTCATCTTCCATCGGACCGGGTGTATTATATCGTTTCTGATAAAAGCTGTCTTCCTGGGCATAATCAATTCGATACTTAGCATCAAAAATATAATGGTACTTGTAATCCTTTCCCTTTTTCTCAATGCTCAGCATCGTATCAGGTATTTGCGATACGGTCGGCAAGCTAGTCTCCCGTTTTTGATACGCTAAAATGATTTCTTCATTTGTAACAGGGTGCCTGAATATCCTCCTGGCCGTTTTATTTGCTTCCAGATTCACAAACAGTCCTTCCCTGTTAACCTGAACTATATCCTGGCTGATAAGCTTATACTTGCGGCCAAGAATCTGTCCGAGCTTCAAGAAGGTTCAATATTCATAGAGAGTGGCAACATCCTTCACCGACATTCGGTAGAGGTTCCCCTGCAGCATCAATCCTTTTGACACTGTTAAATAGATTTGAAAAGAGTCCCGATAACCAGGTGCCATTTGCAGAACAAGACTCAAAACCGATCGGTCCAGCTTGCCAACAGACTTCCAAAAAAGACTGCTCAGCTTTGACATTAACTGTTTGGACATGGATTCAATTTTCTCAACTAAGTCATAATCTGGCTTCTCTCTGGTCCACCTGTTTTTGCTCACAATGGAGTCCAATAAATCATCCAACTTTTGTTTGATTCGCTCAATCATCCACTTAACATAGCGGTTCTCCAAAGTATCATATGTAAGCTCTTTTTTGATTTTTAACCCTTCAGAAGGCATCACCGTCCTGCCATTAACAGCAATCCCCTTTGAAACATCGACAAAGACGTTCGCACGCTTCCGTAAAAAGTTCCTGCTGACAGAGTCCTGCTTCCTCAGCTGGTCCCCTCGTGCTTTTTCATATGTCTTCTCCAATTTATGATGAGGCTGGAATTCAATTCTCGCAACAGCCTGGAGAAATTGATGAAAATGTTCGCTGATCAGCCGGTAAAATTCCGCTTTCGACGGATTTCCCTCCAGCCTTAATCTGGCACCCAAATAGGTTTTTCGGATAAAATGAAAAGCCAGGTTATAGATTTCATCATTTACTTCATCTAAAAGCTTTTGATAATCCTTTTTATAATCGAGTTTAACAGGGAAAATTTCCAGCGTGACTTCAAGGATTGTCTTACCATCAGCCCTTATTTCGAAAGTTGTGAATCCAACCTCATTTTGAAACTGCAGATTTCCCATTAAAATAGATTGGCTGCCAATTGACACCGGAGAGACGGCTTGTCTGATAAGAGGATATTCGTGATAAAAAGTGAACTCACGATCATCATTCGGAACGACAATCAGCTGATAGACCCCATTTTCAAAGAAGATTGGCCTTTGCTCAGAGGGAGTTACCAGTTCTTGATTGGTGATATCATAAATCTTGATCTCCTGAACGCCATCTCCACTTACCGTAAAATCCATTACATCATGACGATCCATAGCTTTATACTGCCATAATCCTTCATATCGTTCGTGGTAAGGTTTTCCCTTTATCACCAATGAAAGATTCTCAGTCTCAATTTTCACTAATTCAACATCATCACGAGATCCAGAAGGAAGTAAAGCCATCGTTTCTTAACCTCCCAAGCATTTCAGCAACCTTTGCTGCGCTTCGCGGATACTTCGCTTTTTGAATATCAATTTGGCCATTCTGCTGATCCTCTTCATATTCTCGATTCGTAAATTGCCTATAAAGTCCCCTGAGCAATTGTTCCACTCTCGTATCGCTGCCTGCAATTCGCGGAAGGATCTTCTGTAAAATGCAGTGGTCAAATGCGTTTTCAAACTTCATTAAATTTGATTCATCATTGTAAGCAAGATAGAAACAGATCTCATCCCGTACACGGTATCCTACATGCGCATTAATCAACTGGAGCGATTCATTGATCCTAACCAATTCATCAGTAGCCCTGGTCACTATTTCTTTATTTTCTTTATAAACATCTTTCAAATGAAGATACTTAGAAGCAAAACGCTCCTGACCAATGACTTTCGGCTCCACTTCTTCAAGATCACTTAAAAAGGCCAGGTTATCAAGATTAACACGATTCAGCTCAATCGTATTTGCCCGATCCAATACCTTTTTGCTGAATGGATGCGTCGTTTCATCCATATTAACCGTACCGATTATAAAAAGATTATTCGGAAGAGTAAGGTCAGAACCATAAACTTCACTTGACAAAAGAGTTGAAGAAACAACCTCACCATTCTCCCACTTACGGCTCTCCATCACACTTAAAATGTCACTAAAGTAGTACTCAACACGAGCAAGATTCATCTCATCTAAAAGAACAAAATAAGGCGAATCCGGATTATCTTTAGCTTTTAGGATTACTTTCGTTAAAGGCCTCTCTTTAAAATCACCCTTTATATCAACATACCCAAGCAAATCAGAACCATCGTTCCAATCAGGACGGATTGGAATTAAACTAAATTGACCATTTTCTTCGGTCGCCCCTACACTCTCAGCAAACCATTGAACTATTTTCGTCTTTCCTGTTCCTGAAATACCGGAAATGATGACGAAGGGTTTGGTTTTTAAGGATAAGAACAGATTGATTACTTCTTCCTTTTCGTAATAAAAGCCCTTGCTCTTGATGTATGCATCGACATGATTAACTATTTCCTTTGATGATAAGTAAACAGGGTTTTTCTCTTTTACTTCCATATAATCAGGGTCACTAACATAATCATTCAAGATGGTTTTAACCTCCATTGGAACTCTCTCTTTAAACTGTTCTAAAAGTTTACGTGCAAATTCTTTAGTTAATGAAAAAAAGTACCCCTGTTTAAGATTTCCGTTAATATCGAAAGGGCCGCCTTCATTTAACCTCCATTCAAGAGGAATCGTTTCTTTCCCGATAGGAGGAACAAAGTCGAAATAATCCAGTTTTAATAAGTAACCTTCTTCCTGCCATTCATGACTGGAAATTTCCGAAGGTTTACTTGCTTCTATAGCTGCTTGTTGTACGACACCAATAGATTTAAGTTCTCTTGCAGAATAGCAAAAAACAAAATCACCTGGTCGAGGGTTAACTAAATTAACATGATGTGGTAATGGTATACCCTGTTTAGATTTTTGAGGTGCCCAAAGGAAGCCACCTTCTTTTTCTTGCTTAAAAGTCTGCCCTTGATTAACCCACCAGTAATTTAATTCTTGTACACCAAGACCTTCGACTAAAAGAACATTGCGATAGGTTCTATCATAAACCGCCCTAGCTAATTGCTCGTTTCTACTTTCCTTGTATTGAGATATAGTTTGATTTGAAAATCTTTCTTTGATGTAGTCTAGGGTCCTATTAAATGCATTCCAGACTTCTACATTTTCACTTATTTTTTGATGATCAAAAATTACAGTAAACACTTGTATTTCTTCATCTTTTCTTTTAAAGAATGCTTCCTTGGATTCGTAATTTAGTTCTTCTATAGTTTCCAAGTAACTACCGATTAAAGGGATTCTGTATTTGATTCTCCCTTTTGGAGAACGATAAAAACCTAAGATAATCCAACTACAATAATTAATATGTAATCCATTTTTGTCTTTTCTATATGTGATTGAAAGGCGATCATCTTCATATGATTCCACACCGAGCTTCTCTAAAGTATCATGTATAAAATCAAAAGTTTGATTAGCAACCTCATTTGTAACAAATATCTTTCTAAAAGGTTCACCAAGGTCTTTTTCATTGTGCTTTTTAAATACTACTCTATAAACAAATGGCTTCTCTGTTTTATAGAATTCTATATATTCTGCTTGTTCATCAGGAAGTACAATAGTTTTATTATTGCTAGTAATTCTGTGGTTATTTATATATTTATAAGAGTATTTAAATGTTTCCAAAAGTAATTGCTTAAAATCCCTATTATTGTCATATCTCAACTGTAGAGAATCTGATTGTACATTCTTCCTATCAATGTTTGTAAGGTAAGCGTCATATGAAGAATCCCCTACTACCAAAGTGACATTGTGTTTCTCCCCTCTAGATAATTTCTTACCTTGATTAGCTATTACAAAATCTTTGTGCAATTCAAGTGGTATAGGTGAACCATTTATAAAAGTTGACCAATCCACTTTTTTTGTACCTATTAGTTGTGAAATATTTTCTTTTGACCAACTATGGATTCTTTTTTTCATAATATCTCCTATCTATCTTTATTAAGAGTATTAGTAAGACTGTAAGAAAATTAAAAAACTAAATAATTTCAAAAAAAAATTTATAGGAAGTTTGGTTCTATTACTTGTAGTATATTTATCATCTATTTTAATTCAATCCTTAATATCTTTATGTAAAATTGTACTATAAATGGATGTTGACTAGAATCTTTAGTATAGCATCTAATCTTTTCAACATGGTTTTGGAATCTTCTCTTAAACACAAATGTTTAAACGTTTTTCCAATTTAGCTCTTCTTTCGAAATGCACATAACTATTATTCAACAATTTCCCCAGTCCATCTATAAAGAATTTCTTGATCTTCTTCACATCAAAGAATTAAACATAAAAGTACCATTCAAAAAGCTTGTCAAATCATCCTCTCTACGATTCTACATGGTAATCGGCATAGTTTTGATTAATTTGTTTACTGCTTTCCGTTGTACTCCCAAAACTTTTTGATTTATCTACCAGAGAAGTTTATTCGCTTTCTGCATCCTGTTTCAATCAAGTATTGAAAAATGATCCACTTATTTATATTATTTATCATTATATAAAAATAAGAAGCCACTTTATTTAGTTTATTAGTGGCTTCTTAAAAAATAATTTATATTTTAGCTAAACTTTCCTTGTTTAATTGCACTAACAACATCAAATGAATCTTCGCTTGATAAGAATGGAACCTGTGCAAAAATTAAGCTTGATTCTCCGGAAAGCCTAGCTGCTAAATGACCTTTATCTAGCAACCTTTCTGCCCCTTTTTCACCTAATGCAATTTCTGAGGTACCTGAACTTTCAACTTTAAGAATTAACCTGTTTCCTAGATTATCTCTTAGTTGTACAGGTAAAGCATCTTTATCAGGTCTTTGGGCGGCAAATATAAGGTGAATACCAGCTGCCCTTGCTTTTACTCCTAACCTCTGAACAGATGCTGAAACAGTGTTCTTATATTCATCTACTAACATCCAATCAGCAAATTCATCGTGGATCAGGAAAATTAATGGCATTTTTTTATCTGACGGGGCTTTCTTATTGTATTCTTTAATATTTGGCACTTTATTATCTCTAAAAGTAAGATAACGACTTTCCATTTCTGATACTAAAGATTCTAATATTGAGGTTGCTTTTTCCTGGTCAATGATTATACCTTCAGTTAAGTGAGGTAAGTCCTCTAAACTTTGGTAGTCAACCCCAAACTTAGGGTCAATTAAATAAACCTTGGCCATTTCTTTTGAATTTGTAGCACAAATATCAAGGATAAGATTTTGTATCATAATAGACTTACCACTACCTGTAGCACCTGCTATTAGGGTATGTGGTGCATGTTGTTGCAAACCTTCAAACTGACCACCTAAGTTTAAGTAAAGCAATTCTCCATCTACTTCTTTAACACCTATAAGGAAATTCATATTCATACCAGGCAGGATTTGCTCCACTTTACGTCTGTTCCATAAATCGTTCAAATAGATAACTTGACGTTCCGGTCTTGTTATAAATACAACTATTTCACCCGGTCTACCAACTACGTTAATAATTTCCAGAGCATGGGTTGTTAATAATTGTGACTTTTTTCTTTCAATATCCTCTACTTTCAAGTTATCTGAACCTTTTAATCTGATTATTCCAGAGTTAGGTGTTAATCGTGATCCCAATACCTTCGCTTGTAAGTTGTACGACATTAAAGCTGTTTTTAATTTTCTCTCGACCTCATTTAGCCACTCTTCTGACTCATTATTTGAATAGGACGCTTTATCATTATTATCTATCCATTTTTTTAAAGCAGGACTACCCCAAAAAGACTTTTCCTCTTGTCCAAATTCTGAATGAGAGTCACTTATTTCATTTTTAAAACCTGATGTACCTTGCTCTTCTTTTTCAGATCCAATTTGTTTATTCAAATCTGTATCAACCTTATTATTATCTGTTCTAGCCTCTGTGCTAGATCGATCTTTATTTTTGAATATAGTATTTTCAATATTAATTTCGGTGCTCGGGCTTACTGCCTCCAGTAACTCCCAAGGTCTTTCGTCTCCGATTTCTTTTCGAATATCATTCAACGGTTCACCACCAAAAATACCTAATGCTAACTTCCTAACCTTTTCTCTGTTATAGACTTCTTGGTAACAGTTATCTATATTATTTAGTTGTATCTGTTCACATTCTAAGTTACTTTCATCTGAGGAACTTGATACAAATACATGGGAGTAACCTCTTAAGTCAATAGGAATTTCACCTTTTCTAATACCTTCCCTCCACTCTTCCAATGAGAGAGTACTATCTTGGAAAAATTCCACACCTTCAACTAACATATCACTAATCCTTGCGAGCCAAAGATCTCTATCTAATCTACTAGGACTTCCAAATAATGCATTGTTGATTCTTATAACTGTATCACTCAACTGTTTTTGAGAAGTCTTTTTGGCATTCGCTAATCCTTTTATATCTATATATTTACACTCGGAAATTATTACTTGTAAATATAACTTTCCATTTTCCTCTCTAGGACATAACGCTAATATATCAGCTATTTGTTCTTCTTTTTTACCGAGCCAAGATGCATAGTCATCTAAAAAGAACCAACCTACTGATTGTGATTCTCCAATTTCAGAAGTAATTAACAGTTTACTTAAAACAACACCCAAAAGTTCACTTGCAAATTTACCTCTTTTAGCAGCCCTTAATACTATATCCCCTGATAATGCATTTGCTTCTTTAATAAAAAGCTCAGCTAATTTCACTAATTCTTCATCTGCTAAACCAAGGTTAAGATTACCTAATCTTCTTTTAACGAGTATTTGTAGTAAATTTAATTTTGACTTAGTTGAAACTACTAAATTGGGTCCAATTGATTGGTTGTGTTGATATTTAATAACATTTACACCTTGATTCCTTAATAACCTTTGATCTAATAACTCATCATAATTAGCAACCCATTCACCAATTTTATGAGCTTCATCAAAAATACTTCTCGTTTCTTCATTTTGAAATGATATTTGACGAGATGGTAAGTAGTAATTATCTTGTTCTGTATCTACTGCTTCGCATACTCCTTGTACAGCTGTTAAATAAGACCAGCCTACTGAAGGTTGACTTGGGCATACTAGATAAGCTGTTGATTTCAACTCATCCTTTGCTGCTGGTCTCCTTCTTGACCACCTAGGAGGATAGTGTTTTAGTAAATCTTGAACATTACCTTTTTTTACTGGGGACCATACAAATTTTGCTTCTCTAGAAATAACCTCTTGTAAAAACACAATATCTGAAGGTTTTTCATCATTGAATTCATTTAGTGGGGCTTGATCAGCCATTACTCCTATTCGAAGACGAGCCATAAAGTCTCTTGATTCCTCACTAGCTACGAATTTATCTGGATCACTGTCTGTATTTTCAACCATTTTGGTATATAATTCACTAAGCTTATCCATATTTCTATGACGTAATATGACTTGGCATCGAATATCGTCATTCTTATCACGTAATAACGATAGGGAGTCTACAATTGCTTTTGGTAATCTAGTTGAATCACAATTATATAAAACAACACTTAGATTTGTACTTTCATGTGGTTGAAGTTCAATATATTTTTGTACTAATGTAGAAACTTTAGAACTAGCTTCTTTTGGATCTTCATTTGTTTCTTGATCACTAAACTTTTTAACAGGCATTTCCATTAAACTATAATCATTCACTGTATCGGATATTGAGAGTAATTCAGGCTCATTCCCTCTAAAACCATAAGTTACTTCCGGATAATATGGTTGGGTAAAATCATGCTTTAAATCTGAAAAGAACAATTTCGAATCCCCAAAATCAACTTCTTCTGATTCAAGAATATACCTTACTAAACCTTCAAATTGAATAGCTTTGATAGCTAAAGATGCTAATCTCATAGGGTGCCAAGGTGCTATGATTGACATAGGCTGGGTTCCATCAACGTGTACATTACCAATGTTTAAAATTGGTTGCCATAATTCAACCCTATTTTTGTCACTTGAAGCATGTTCTCTTAATGCTCTAAGTAACTTATCATAAGCGTCACATTGAAGTAACAACATTTCGGACGAAAGTCCATCTACCAAAAACCCATTTAATGCTTCTTTATATAATTTAGAAAAACTTCCCCAAGATTTATTTATTTCCTCATATCCTTCTCTTGATAAACGTCCTTCATTTAGAGTCTCATTTAATTTTATTGTAAATTGATGTTTCAGATCATTATCGGTACTATAAACCCCTATTAAAGAACCCCTATTTTGCCTATACACTGCATGTAAAGTTCCCACATCATTCAAAGATATTCCTTGCAATTTCCCTTTTTTACTAATTGGATTTTTCGAAACCCTACATAATGGAAAAGGTTTCTTATCTAGCCTAAATAAGTCATTACGAAGCTCTAGACCTATTTTATTTGGGTCACCCTTCCAAATTAACTGAACCTGGTGTGATGGATACATATCATTTTCATATTCTAACTCAACATAAAATTTAATTTGAATTGAATTTTGTGATACTGAGATATTTTTTCGGTACTTTGGCTTGTTTTTTGCATCTTCAAGTAACTCATCATATTTAAAAAGCCAGTGAACATCCCATATAATATTTGGGTGAGTCAGTCTATCTAAGCCCTTATACCTAGTACTAAAAAATAAACCTACATTTGCATTTAATTCTAACCATGAACTCTTACTATTTCTCTTTTGTGTTCTAATTCTAAGTTTTTTCTTACTTGAGATATTCTCACTTTGTGAAAATAATCTTTCAACTGCTTCTAATAGACCAATAATAAAATCATCGCATTCTATGGGTTTACCATATACAAACCTATCCCATTTTGATTTTAGTGAGCGATTAGTATCCAATTCTTGGCGATGAGTCTCGTAAAACTCTCTATCTTCTTCAGAAGGCTCTGTTGTAGTTCTTTTGGATAGGGTATCAAGATAATCTCTATCATCCTGGGTAATTATATCTGAATATTCATCCTCTAAATGTTCTAATGTTTGAGTGCCCAAATCTACCTTTTTTGTTTTAATGCCTGAAAAGAACATATAAACACTATCTCGCTCCCACTCAAAATCAGCAAGAGCTTCAGACTCCATAGTCCAACCAGTTTTTGCTTGAATAAAACTTTCGATAATGGGTTGGACATGATCAGGAATATCTTCTTTCACTTTATTATATGATGATTGTAAATCTTCATTTTCAATAATTTCTCTATTAGGATACTGTTTAATCAGATAGCACGCTCGCTTAGTTATTGAAGTTAGATAAAGATCAGCCCATCTATTTTTATGTCCTAGATACTTTTCTGGAATCGCTTCAAAAAGAGCAGAATCCCGTGGGATTCTCAACGAAGATAGTGCCCACCCTAAAGCTGAAATTAGTGGTACGCTATCGTTTAAAATCTTGTTTCTAACTTCAACAACATATTGGCTAAATTTTTCTAAACTATAATCACTAATAGATTGCAAACCATTTAGTGCTTGCTTCCAATATTTTTTCTGTTCAGCAGTAAGTGCTAATCCTGCACTTGCAATATTTACCCAAAACTCCGGATTGCTTTTTAAATCATTTGCTCCTATTGTCGTAATATCCCTTAAGGATTGACCCTGATCATCATTAGTATTGGCAAGAATTATTGCTGGTTTACTTAATGGTGCATTTCTCCAATATGTTGTTTTTTCATCTGTCGTTACTTCTTCAGGAAGGTTATAGCCCTCGACTAACTTACATGGTACCTTAATTTCAATGTAGGAACTTAGGTCTATATCAGATAAAATTTCCTCACATATTCTAGCTACTTGTCTCCCTGTTAACCTATCAAGTAAAAACCTAGCAACACCCTCAGATTCACCATCCATATTAAGGTTAGCTCTAAGATATTCTGTAGCTACTTTCCCAATTAAATC
Organism: Mesobacillus subterraneus; assembly: GCF_023715485.1. Classification (GTDB taxonomy): domain Bacteria; phylum Bacillota; class Bacilli; order Bacillales; family Cytobacillaceae; genus Mesobacillus; species Mesobacillus subterraneus_B. The sequence continues at coordinate 57,025 of NZ_JAMBOF010000010.1, forward strand.
GAGTTGATTCATCTTATTACCACCCTTACAAATGGATTTTCAACATATGCACAAGCATCTGATAACCGTTTAAGAAGACCCATACTTGAAAGCCTCTCTTCTAATCTAACTGCATTTTCAGAAAAGGCTTCCATATCCGCTTGGCCTGTTTCCAATAATGATCCAGCTTGACGATCTCCAATAATAAAACCATACTTTTTGTATAAGCAATCTAAAAACTCTTGAAACTCCATTTTTGTTTCTACATTGCTTAAAACTAATGCCTTAAGTAATGAATCTGTAGGGGCATATCTTAGCCTTCTACTACTTCGTTTTGAAACTAATCCAATTTCTCTTCCCCATACTCTATGGAAGTTTTGAACATGTTGTTTATGTCTTGCACTAGCTTTTTTATAGAATTCATCCAATAAACCATCTGCGGTAGTAGCTTTTGCTTTATCATCATCTTTCCAAGAAAATACTTTTACAATCAAATCTCTAGCAGCCTCATAAGTATCTCCTGAAGTAATTACTCGGTTCCATTCTTCAGTATTTTTAATACCTAGTACATATTCCTCTATTGTTTGTTTAGAAAGGTTATTATTTTGAGAATATGAATCAGAAGCCAAGTCTCGGATTATTGTTTTTTGTGGTGCAATAATTTCTAAAATAAATGTTGTTTTGTTTACATCGTTTAATACTTCTTTAGAACGGTTTAATAAATAAATTATCATATGTAAACCAGTTATATTAACTAAGTGTGGAAAGACATCATAATTGGGCATATTACAATTAAATAAATTTATCCAATCCTCAGATAGTGAATCGTATTCAGGCAGATTAGAGTACGGCAAATATCCACCTTCCCTTTTATCTCCATCATATTGTTCACCTTCTGGTTGAAGTTGTGCAACAAGACGATTAAAAGGTGACTTTCCATCAAGAACTTTATTAGTGAGATATTTAAGTATATCGTCTTTTTTGTTACTCCTAGATAGCATTAAATAAAGTAGTTCTCCTGTTCTACCAAAGAATCTCCTATCATTACTTATACTATTTCCCGTAACCCTTAGGTCTTCATATAAACAATCGGGACCATATGGGAAAATAAATTGAGAACTCCATCTCTTATTATTTTCACCCTCTATTGTAGTCGAACGGAGGAAATTAATTATTTCTACAAAATCTTGATAACTTGTAAACCTTTTCTTCAAGTAAGAAAAATCTACTACATTCATTCCGCCACTATTTTTATTCATTTCATCAATCCAGGCATTCCATTGTGAATTATTATCATTTTGGAAATTCCTCTCAATAAGTTCCATTTGTGGGTTATTAAATAGAATATTTCTTAAATACATTCGGGGATATGCAGTATAACGTAATGTGTTAAAGGCACCTTCTTTGAATGCCCTTCCATCTTGATATTCAGACTGAAGCACATTTAAAAATTCCATAATACACAACCAAGGTGATTGTTCATCGTAAAATCTATGTCCCCATATTGCTTCGTCTACCCACATACTTGAATCAATCCGTTTGGGTCGTGGCAATCTTTCCATCATTCAAAATCCACCTCCACCGTACGTCTATAAAGCATTCCCTCGTTATTTATACGAAGTAATTCTAAAACTAACCTATCTGGATCTGTTTCATACGCTCCTTCTATTTTTCTACGATACTCTAATTGATTTAATAACCTACTTTTGAATGCAAGTAAGTCCTCATAACACTCCCGCGAGAAACTTCCAGGTAGTTCTCCTTCAGCAACTCTTGAGATAAATTCGTATCTTACTAGGTGTAACTTTAAACTCACAGGTCCAATTTCATCACTTAAAGACATATTGACATTTAAAACAGGTTTTCCATTTTCAAGAAGAATATTTACACTCTCTCCTCTATTTGGCCGAACTGATATCTCCGTTTCATACACCCTACTTATCTTTGATTGAGAGTGGCTACCGGATGTTGAAAGATAAACTACATCACTATCTTTAGTAAGCAAGCCAGTAGATATCCTATTTATACCTTTTACAAGTCTACCTAATATTTTCGGTTGTACCCGTTTTTCATTCTCTAAGCGTCTATATACACTTTCTAAAAATTCTCCGGCATACTTAAATGAAGTTAAGTCCCAAACTTGAATTTCTATTATATCGTTAGTATCCACAGTAAAGAATAATCTTTGTCTTTGAGACCTTAATCTGTTTAAAAAGCGATCACTTTCATCTTTACTTACTTCACCCTCAAGATAAGCTTTTTGGTCACCTTTATAGGTCTCATCAGCACCATAAAATTCATCAGATGTCATATACTTATTAAATATGTCTTTTAATTCAGGATCATCTTCTCCGAATATAAGGATATTATCTATGAAGTTATTACTCTCAGTTCCAATTCCAAACCTATTTAAAGTTGAAAAGATATCTGTTGTTTCTCTACGCCGCTTACTCAGGTTTTCACCAAATATATTTCTATATATGCTGGCGCTTGAAGAAGATTTATCCTCTAATATTTTTGGTATTTGGCTACAACTCATTAACTTATCTCTAGCTTCTGGATGCCCTAATAACATATTTGAAATTAATAATAATAGCTGCCTTATAGGAATATGAACCTCATTTAACTCACATAACTCTAGTAAATCAATTAGCCTCTCTTGGAGAATCTTTTCGTCCTGAGCACCTTCTAAGCGCTTCTTATTCTCCCATATTGGACATCTATTATATATTGATTCATTCTCTTTAAATGAACAGTTTTGACACTCATCCCAACCTGGATGATTGACTACAGACTCTACAATTTTAGGAAATATTTTAGCTGAATTTGTTCTACTAAGGTTAATAAGTTGTAAATTATACCCTTCCTTGTACTGTTGTTCACTAACCAACAGGTCTTCAATGAAACCTGCAACCTCTGAGACAATATAGTTAAATTCGGCTGTTTTCCATTTTTCTATTAACTGACCATCATTTGCAGCAACTAAAAATACCTTACCATTATCCTGTTTAATGGATTCAGCCATGTCATAAATTATGTATCTATTGTCATCTGAGAGTTCACTTAAGTCCTTAATAACGTATAAAGAGTGATTTTTAAGTGGAAGCACCTTAATAGTTTCATTATTATCCCAATCTTCTTTGGATCCACCAAGAGCCAACCATACCTCACGACAATAAAATGTTTTACCATCACCAGCAGTTCCTGTTAAAATTACTGATCTAGGATATCCTGTTTTAAAATTGTCTATTAAGCCAGATAGGTACTCAGGTTCAACTTTAATTGGCTCTATACCTTTCTTTTCTATTGAACGTTGGATTGCTTCATCGTACATATTATCATTTCTTGGAATCGGTCCATATTGCCTAAGAAAGTTTACCCAATCAGCATTCCTTATCACCATAATACCTCCCCCTTTACCCAATTTTTCTACTAATTTATCTTAACCATATTTTAACATATAAAAACACCAAAATTTCATATCTATTTCCAAAAAAAAATTAATACCCTTCCTCAAACTACTGTCTTCCTTAAACTTTATACAATTTAATTTGCTTTGTCTTTGAAAATCCATTTTATAAATACGGTACATCTCTTGCCGTAGTCCACAATTATTAAACCGCCATCACCGAGTGCCGCGTGTGCAGTTATTTTTACGATAAAACAGAATGAATAAATTAAGGAACCCCATACTCTGAACCTATAAACGGTTAATTTATACAATTTAATATCAATTCCCTCTAACAAATTAAAAGGCATGCAGGTATTGATCCTGCATGCCTTCTAGAACTGATTTATTTAGTAATATTATAAAATTCTATCGCTCATTTATGCATAATGACATACACAAGGTACATCATTTTCTTCAACTAACTTTTTAGCAATATCAGAGTCTTTGTCCAACTCTTTTCTATATTCATGTAAGGTAAATGGTTTTCCACTTCTTTTCAGAATCGTAACATCACCTAATTGCTCTCTTAATCTATTTTCCATTTCTTCTTGTTCAATATAAACACTAGGCCAAGTTTCATATAAATGTTTATAATGATTAAACCCACCTCTAACACATCGTCCACCACAATTTGCGTGTGAGAATCCCAAATGATACATTTCTGGAAGTTTAATATCCCAATCTTTTGTAATTATTTTCTTTATTTCATCATCTGATATATTACTTTCGTAAAGTGGGAATACTGTCTTTACTGGTTGCTCCTCTCCATCACGAGGAAGTAGGAAATGATTATATAATGCCTCGATCCCTTCACGTCTGCGTTTCTCGTGTTTACCAATTCCAAAGTAAAGTATTGGTTCAAATCCATTATCACGTAGGTCTTCTAGATAAATCATTGTTTGGTGCACTTTTAAATCCGATGAGCATTTTGCAAGTCTTGAGTTCCCAAGAAAACGTGTTTCTTCAAAGACCTCCTCTGGTGTTCTCCCATCTCTAACAGTCTTAATATCTATTCCGATTTTTTCAGCTACTTCTACCATGAAACGTTTATTGTCTTTATGTTCCCAAAGTGTATCAGTAAAAAATAATTGCGATTTTTCTTCACCGTGTTTTTGTACCATTAAATACGCTACATATGCACTTGCAGCACCACCGCTAAACATGGCAATATACATCGGTTCTCTACCATACATTCCAATCATCCTTTTTATTTGTTTTCTTCATAGTAATCTACCAATAACTTATATAATAAAGCAGTAATTTCTTCTTTTGGCAGTTTTCTTGCCATTAACTCAAGATCTGTTTTTACATTAGAATAAATAATATTACCCTTAGGAGATAGTTCTCTTTTTGGAATTGCTAGGGTCTTTGAATTAACTTTAACTTCATGATATTCATCTTTTAGGCTTTCAATATTTATTTCCAAGAGTGATTTGACTGTTTTAAAGAATACTTCACTTGTCGCATCAGACCAATCGTCTCTGCTTACACCCACCAATTCGCTTGACAATTTATTTATCCAGTTATTTTTATCTGTTGATAAGATCAAGTTAAATAACTTATTATCAACTTTTAATAACTCATTTTGATTTAGGATGTAATCAAATAACTCTTCAAAGGAATTAGTATTTGTTAATTCAAAGACTGTCTTTTCTATTTGTTTTTTGTGATTTTGTGAGTACTCTTCACACTCTTGCTTAATTTTGTTTACCATTTCTACATTTAGGTTTAAGTTTAATAGTTCCTTTAATGCAGTATCTGGTTCAAACTCGCCCTTAGTAATAAGTTTTTTAAAAAGCACAGCTTTGGTTGATAGTTTGTTTGTTTTTTGAGCTATCTTTGGCAGGCTGTTAAGCCATCTTAATAGCATTCTGTTTAATCGGACACTAGGATGATAAGAGGAATCTAACTCCGCTCTATAGGACTCAAAACATACATCAATTACGTCTATTATACTTTTATACTTATTATCTAATTTTTGATGACTAAAAGTATAATTCTCTGGTTTATCTAACATTCTGTCATATAAAATGTCACCATTTACATCATTAATAAATGAACCGTCCTTATGGTAAAACATTATATATTTCCATTCATTTTTCAAGATAGCAGTCAATAATACAGGAATAATCGGTTCTCTAATACCAAAATCTTGTCCTTTAAAGATTTTTATTAAAGATAAAAAATTCCCACTTTCAGATTTTATCTCTTTCATTAATTTTTGACGTAATAATGTTATTTCTTCACTTTCATTTTGAGCATTAATACTATTATTTTTAATAATAGATGCATATATTAACTTTGCAGGCCCATTAAATTTATAATCACTCTCACCACTAATAATAGCGTCTATGACTTCTTTAGCGCCATTTAATTGTTGTTTTGAAATATTCCTTCTATTAAAGGACTCATTATTTATTATTGGAGTAAATCCATAATACTTAGATGCAATCAGCGATAACTGTTCACTTAGAGCTATTTTACTTTTGACACTGATGTTAGTTCCTTCGTGAATCCAGAAAGACCCTTTGTATTGTAATATTGGCGCAAGATGCTGCCTTAATTTAAGAATTTTATTTTCTCTAATCTTTAGCAACTCTTCTTCAACAATTGGATCTTCATTCAATAAATATTTATCCTCTAATAGTTTCTCAACTGACGATAATTCTAAAATTTCCTCTTTAAAATTATTGAAAGGCTTCTTCGGTAAAGCGTATATTATTCTCGAATGACCTTTGCTAAGTTTAACAATGAGACTTCTTATTTTTTCAATATCTGCATCCTTCTCAGGTATAACATACAAAATTTTAAAGTCTGATTTAGAATCTTTATTAATATGTTGTAATTCTGATTCAGATAGATCATTTGCAAATATAGGCTTTATTGCTGCAAACCTAATCATATTTTTTTCATCATTATATCTTTTGGGATAAGCATATTTTGTATCTAAGACCTTATTAATAATGCTTATACTATCAAGTTTATTAATACCTAAGAGATTTTTATCTTTTATTTTCACATTTAAATCAATAGAACTGCCTTCAAATACTTCCCAATTATCATCGAATAATCTGTACCTTAGAAGCTTTTTATTCTCAAGTATTTCAATTATTTCATTGACCTTAATTAACTTCCAATTAAGTGCAAACGATATAAAATCCTTTGTTAGTTTTCTTTTACTACCTATATTTGCAATATCCCACAGTGTGAAGAGCTTTAGTATCTGTAATTCACTATGTGAAGAAGCTGAATCCTCTACTCTTTTTTTCACCCTCAAATATTTTAGGTATGATTTCCCAATTAAGGAATCACTCATAAATTCTTGAAATGCTGGTTCAAAATAATCAAATAAACTACTTACAAAATACCATGTTTTTTCTGTGTGAAAGTAATTTGCCAGTCCACCCTTTTCATTACTCTCTAAGAAAGTAAATAAAGTCCTTTCATTTTGAGCTACAGCATTAGCTAAACGCGGAAGGGTAAATAGTGTAACTGGATGTAAAGGAAAGGAATTTTCGACAACAATTGTCTTCATCTCTCTTCCGTTTAATTCTGGAAATAAATCATATTTTATTATTTCATTTTCAAACTTATATTCTTGACTTAAATTATTCCTATAACCCGATGTAACTTGACTAGCAAGTCTAATAAACGTAGCAGGATCACTTTGAGTATGATAGATCTTAAAGCGTCCCTGGATTCTTTTAAATTCATTTTGCAAATCTTCCCCATAACTAAGGAAATACTGATTTAAATTTCTATGAGTTATTAATAGAATATGAAAGTTTGCACTTCGATGATGGTCAGCTACTTCAGCTATCTCTTGAATGTCTTGCATGGCTTCAACTGTTTCATATTTATCTAAACTTTGAAGAAACCTTCCAAATTCATCATATACTAAATATATTCCTAAGTTCTTTTTATCGAGTTCATCTAAGACATTTGTTAAATGCTCAGTTATGTCAAGATTATAAGAATGGCTTAACTCCGCACCTGCTGTTAGTGATGGATATATCTTTTTAAACCAATCAATTGTCTCAGCTTCATATTCATTTATATCTTGAATAAAACTTTCTATAGTCCAATTATTTTTATTTAAATAATTCTCAAACAGAACAAAAGTGTCATGAAATTGATTTTCCCATAATAAGATTTTATTTTTAATTTCATCAACATAAGAAGGTATGGAGAAATCATATCCATACTTACTAATTGACTTGTGTATTGAAGAAATTATTGCTTCACGAAAGTTCCCTTGATTTCCATTTATCACTACTGGTATATATGTTTTATCTAATTTCCTTACTTGATTTAATAAAAGCCCAACAGTTTCCTCTTTAATAGTTACTTTATCAAATTTACTTATTAGTTCAATGAAGGTATCCTGTTCAATATTTTTTGATACTACATTTGCTATTAATGTGCCAACCATAGACTTTCCTGAACCATATGAACCAATTAATATATGTGACTTGTTTCCTTTATCTAGAAACCCCTCTAACAAGCCTGTTAGACTCTCTGAATGAGTAGGAGTTGGAATATATCTCTCTGCTATCCATTCATTACCTAAATCGAGCTTTATATTAACACTTGATTTGAACTTATTCTTTGTAATTATCATCTTAATGCCCTTTCTTTTCTAATATACTCTTCTTTTAAAAATGCAATAGGATCTACAAGAGTAACTCTAACTAAGTCCAATCTATTCGTTCTGTCAAATACTAGCGGATACTTGGAAGTATTTACAAGTTGTTCAATTGCCCTAACAATCTCACTTCTTTGTAAATTAAATACCTTCCCCCATAGATTTTTATTAGTTTCAATTTCATCAATCGAAATTTCTGATTGTCCATATTTCAATAGTACGTACATTAATGCTGTTAAACCAATATCATCAAATTTAGGATTTTTCTTAAATATTCTTCCGTCCACTTCTTCTATTAGATTCAATACAGTAAGAGGACTTTGAATAACTTCTTCGGGATCATCTGATTTGTTTTTTGTATAATACTGCCTAACTAAACAATCAAGGTCCCGTTCTAATGTATCAGTTGAATTTTTCGAATTGTAATTCTTATTTATCCATGTTATAAGGTCGTTCAGTGCTTCTTCTTTACCAAAAGATTTTTTTTCATATTCATTAAAAAACCAATACCAAGTTGTTGAAGGCTCATCATTATCCACAATGTGGTAGTGAATGATACTTACAGTATCATTCAACTCTATATAAGGATCATATTCATTAAAAATTTGTCCAAAAGGTGAAATAGTATGAATTACTTTATTATCACTATTCCGTTTGTTAGTTTCACAGATATCTGTTGCTTCAATCCAATGTTTTAACGATTTCACCATATTGGTTCCTAACCCAATTAATTCTGATGCGTTTTTCTCATAAAAAAATCTATTATTATCTAATTGCTGTATAGCTTTTCTTAACCAATATGTTCTTAGATAAAAACTTTGATGCTGTCCAAAACCCAATTTTATTCTCCCCTTTATTTCTGGAGAGCTCTCTCCAGAATAACTACTTACTCATTCTAACATAGAAACTTAATAAATTCAGTTAACAACTTGAAATTATATCCATAAATATTCTCCTTTTATGTCTTCAAGTTTTCATAAAAACCAATAATTATGGGCAAAGGAGACATAGAGCCGTTTCTTTCGTATCATTCGATAATCGAAATATCAATTCAACTAGTGAAATTCTTTCTGCTAAAAGAGCCTTATCCCTTTAAGGATAAGGCTCTAATATGTATGGTAGTTTAATCTTCACAACAGCTTCACAGTGCGTAGAGTTTATATACATTAGAATACTGATTAATAATTATTTCCTTCACAATATGCCTTCAAATATATATCTTTTAATGCCTTCCTAGCCGCCCTTCTCCCACTCCGCCGATCAGTACCAATCCCAATAAAATCCTTAAACGGCGGTTCCTCCTGGCAAATCGTCACAACTACTTTATAATGATCCTGATACTTAATGATCTCCATTTCAATCTCATCATTGTACTCATTGATAAACCGGGATACCCTTCGATCAATATAGTCAGTAGTATTCATAGGATCCTCCATTTGGGTTAGTCGTTTTTTGAATTATTTTTGTTCTGACTATATACCGCTTTAATCTCCTCTACTTCTTTTGAAGCTTCTAACAAATATTGTGCGTTTGCTTCATATTTTTCTATTTCCTTTATGAATTCAGAAGGCTTAATGTCTAATGCAATGGCTAATTTGATGATTGTTTCTAATGTTGGGCTTTGTAAATTTCTTTCTAAATTGCTTATGTATTTTCGGTTTAATTTGCTGTAGTCTGCTAGATCTTCTTGTGATTGTAGTTTTTGCTTACGTAGTTTTCTCAATGGTTCGCCAATCAGAATGGTCAATTTCTCTTCCAAGGGTCATACTCCTTTTTATGACCATTAGATACCTCTGGAAAAAGATTGACCACGCACGATAATGACCATTTGTTTCCTATCCAACTTTTTAAAATCCATACAAAAAAAGCGCCAGTCTATGAACTGCCGCTCGTACTATTTTACTTTTTACAAATTAAAGAAATCGAATTCTCATGCCAGGTAATCCATTTAGTGTGGTGAATAAAGTGGATATTTCTTCTTACCACTCAGAAAATGAGAAAAATGCAACGAAATGATATTAACAATAAATAAATATTTTACTTATATGAATTACAAAAAGAATTACCATACAAATAAAACTGGTAGGACTTTATTTTCTTCCTTACATGTAAGAGTATTTACTATTAGAATTCAAATAAGTTTAATGGTTTTTTCTAGCTAATTTTTATCAAGCATAACTTCAATACTTTGCTTTACCTCTATTTGTGCAGTTCAACGATTTTCCCATTTTCAAAGTTTCGGGTACACGACGGTCCCATCTTCTTCGATGATTGGCATGGCGCCCCACTTCCCCAATTCATGAGGGACAATCCCAGGATTCCCCTTGGAATCGGGTATGAGATGGAGCACATCCCATCCATTTGCCTGCAGCCAGTTGCTGATGAGAAGACGGTGGCATCTTGCCGGATGATGTTCTGAACACATATAGACGAGATTGCTTTCTTTAGCCTGTTCCTTGAGCTGTTCCAAAGCATACTGGAAATCTTCCGTCAGTGTATAATCCGCATAGTTATGAAACGAGCGGTTGTTCCATCCTTCATTCAACTGCTCGCCTATCTGTCCCGACATTTTCCTTCTCCCGCCAAGACCAGGAAAATGGCGATAATGAATTCCCGCTTCCTTCAACCACTGGGCCATGTTTTCTTTTTTAAAATGTGAATTATTCCGACTTGCAGGAAATGCCCGGACATCCGCCACAAAGCTAATTTCAGCTTCTCCCAACAACGTTAAAAATTGTTCTTTTGAATGGTTGTAATGTCCAATCGTATAGACCTTCAAAATCATCTCTCCCTTAAAATAAAGAGTCTGTTAAATTAGACTGTTGATTTCCATATCTTGGCTCTCGTTTTCCGAGGGGTGACCAAGCTCAAGTGCCCTCCGCTACATTCAAAAGGAGCTAGAAAGCAACCTTTTTAACATAGCCAAAACAAAATAGACGTCGATCTTAAATTACCCACCTTTCATGAAAATGAATCAATGGAAGCGCAGGGACATACCCTTTGCTTCGATAATATAAAAGTGCCTTAGTCCATTTCGGATCAAGGCACCTGAATTTTTATTTACTTCATCCATTTCAACTACTAAAATCCATGTACATCCATTCAAAAGCCGATTCAAATGAGATGGACTTTGGCTGCTCTTGTATCTGAAAGATTTTACTTTACGCTCTTAACAAGCTCTCTGATGGCATTCAGTTTGGAAGACAGCTCCAAGAACCAGTCTTCATCTCCCGTAGCAAGTGCAAGATCGATTAGATGATAAATTTGTTCCTTATTTTTCACATTCGAATTAGGCAGTTTTTTAACCATATTGTTCAAGATCGGAATGGTTTTGCCTACCAATTCGTCATGATCGCTTGAAGTGACGGTTATCTTTGTTATTTCTTCGGATAGATCAAAGGATTCAACATAACCGATGATTAGTTCCCCATCGTGTGATATTGCCTTAATCCAGTCGCCGACCTTTATGATTGCATTATTATTGGACATACTATTCACCTCTTTATTAAATAACCTCTAAACTGTAACTTTATTTATTACATTTAAATCATGAAGAAAACCGGACTCTTTTAGTTATTCTTCTTTATTGATTAGATCGATAATCTCTTTTAAGGAATAGTCCTTTAAATATTCCCCTAAATGGTCTTCAGCCCCCAGGAAAATGGCAAATAGGACCCTTTGCATATTCGCCCCTACGACACATTGCTCATTTGATTCTGGACACTTTGGCTGCAATGCTCCTTCAGAGGTTAATTTATAGATATCCCAAAGGTTGACTTCACTGAGATCAATTGCAAAAATAAATCCCCCACCAGTACCTTCTTTTGATTTTATGAATCCATGTTTTTTTAATAAACTCAACACTTTGCGAATTCGGACCGGGTGGACACCTGCACTCTCTGAAATTGCTTCGCTAGTAGACATTCGGTCCGGCTGCAGTGCAAGATAAGTTAAACTGTGAATGGCGAGTGTAAAGTCACTGTTCATAACCTGGCTCCCAACATGAGGATATTTTTTATCCCTTTTTCTACTGTAATACTATATGTTACAGATTGGCTTGTCAAACCTTTCGTTTCCATTCAATTGCTTAACGGCACTATGTCCGCCACTGTTTCTCTACTTGCTCTTCAGCCAGACGTTTGATTTGGTCCCATGACATTTCGCTTTTTATAATCACATTGGTTTGATAATTTTTACCTTTATAATGAACGGTTAGGAATACCTCTCTCATCTTTTCCCTCCTCCTTTCTGTTTTTAAGATAAGTTCGCTTTGTTTTCCCACTCGATGACAGGATAAGTCCGAAGCCTGCGTGGCAGAAAACGGCGAATTTCTTCATCGTTATACCCAACCTGCAGCCTTTTATGATCCACGATGATTGGACGACGCAGCATTAGCGGGTTTTCAATGATCAATTCATATAATTCTTTGAGCGGGAGTGAATCGATATCCACATTTAATTGCTGATAGGTTTTAGAGTTCGTTGATATAATTTCCTCCGTACCATCTTCTGTAAGACGAAGAATCGATTTGATCTCCTCCGCTGTAAGTGGCTCAGATATTATATTTCTTTCAACATATTCAATTTGATGCTCTTCAAGCCACGCCCTTGCTTTTCGGCAAGAAGTACAGCTTGGTGTACTATACAAAGTAACCATGATCAACAACTCCTCAGAAGGTTTTTAATCCGAAACTGTAATAAAAAAAATTACATTTTAGTTAAAAAATATAAAACTTGCCCTATATTATATGCTGACTACACCGTACTGTAATATTAATATTTACAGTTCGAGAAGTCAACTACAATTTTCAAAAGGGTTTGTGGATATGGGGACGTACCCTAAGCTACTATTAACATTGTTCACTAGATCCCCCAGGCTATTAAAGAGTCTATGATACTCGTCCGTTTCCTCATTACCTAATGTAATATAGTCACTATAGTCTTTTTCTGTTTTATTTTGAGCGAAACCAATATAACTTCTATATCCAAAATACATTTCTTCTTGCATTAAAAGAATGACTCTACTTTAAAACCTTTAGATAACTATTAATAATTTGGAGCTCGTATTGATAACAGCAATTGTTTCACGCACAATTTTATAAAGACAAACAAAAAAACGACAGTATATAGTAACTGCCGTTTTCCGTTTTATTAAGCTAAAAAATATAAAATCAAGGCAACAATGTTAAAACCGCAAAAAAGTGCATAATCGATCCTGCCAATACAAACAAATGCCAAATAGCATGATGGTAATGGAACCCTCTCCATACATAAAAAATCGCTCCAACTGTGTACAAGACTCCCCCAATCACCAGGAAAATCAGTCCTTGTGAGGATACATTCTGCGTCAGTGGTCCCCAGGCGAAGACTATCAGCCAGCCCATTATGACATATAACACTGTGGATGTATTCAGGAAGCGTTTGACGAACAGGGATTTGAATATAGTTCCTGCGATGGAAAGGCCCCAGACGATTCCGAATAGAGTCCATCCTAATGTTCCTTTTACGGCGATAAATAGGAATGGTGTATAGGTGCCGGCAATGAAGAAATAGATGGATGAGTGGTCCATGATTTCAAAAAAGTCCTTTGCTTTGCCGGGTGGGAAGCTGTGGACGAGGGTTGAAGATGTGTATAGCAGTACCATGGTAACACCAAACAAGGTGAAACTCACGACATGCCAGGCTGTTCCGTATAGGGAAGCGAAAACGATCAGAACGACGAGGGCTGCGATGCTTAATAATCCCCCGATTCCGTGGATAATCGCGTTTGCAATTTCCTCTCTCTTCGTAAATATATGTACATTGGCCATACTGTTGACTCCTTTGCTCTATATGACAAACGGTCTGTCTGAACCGTTTCTTCTATTATAGTAGAACATTAGTATACCACTTATGACTTTAATAACTGAAATGAAAAAGGAGCGGAAGTTTCCCGCTCCTTTCTTATTCTCTATTTTCGGTTACCTTTTAGATTTACTCCAATAGCTGCGCCATTTCTGCTTGAGTCGGCGACTCCCTTAAAAGTACCGTTTTCAAGGTCGATTAGGATGCTTTGGACATTGCCGATAATCGTCGGGCTAGATCCAAATTTATGTCCCATGGCATTCAGTTCGTTTAGCGTATCCGCGCTGATGCCATCTTCATACCGATAGGAATTAAGATTGTTGGTGTATATTCTTGGCTCCTCAACTGCTTCCTTGAGCTCCATATCATACTCGATGGCATGGATGATGGTTTGCAGCACGGAGGTAATGATCGTCGGGCCACCCGGTGAGCCAACCGTCAAGACTGGTTCGCCGTTTTCAAAAACGATCGTCGGTGTCATGCTGCTCAACGGGCGTTTGTTTGGCTGAACTTCATTGGCTCCGCCAGGTACTGCGTCAAAGTCAGTCAATTCATTGTTCAGCATGAAGCCATAACCAGGCACCATGATGCCAGTTCCAAACACCTGTTCGATTGTTGTTGTGTATGAGACAACATTTCCCCATTTGTCCGCCACAGTAAAGTGAGTTGTTTCTCCATATTTCTTGTCATCTGGCTGGCTTGTTGGTGTAAAGTTCGCCTCAGCATTTTCGTATTTCCAAGGGTCACCTGCTGTTGGAGTCTGATTGACAGTATCCATGCTGATCAGCTTCTGGCGCTCCTTGATGTAATCAGGGTGGAGCAATCCATCCACAGGAACATTGACAAATTCAGGATCTCCAGCGTATGCCGCGCGGTCAGCATAGGCAAGATGCATGGCTTCTGCAAGAAGATGAAGTTTTTCTACAGAGTCGACATCATATTGGGACAGGTTGAAACCGTCCAGTATTTTCAGCATTTGCAGCAGGAAGACACCGCCTGAGCTTGGTGGAGGCATGCTGGCAATTTCGTAGCCTTGATAGTCTCCCCAAATCGGCTCATCTACTGTTACATCATACTTTGCCAGATCATCAGGAGTCATCGATCCCCCGAAATTCTGGACCACATCTGCAACAGCATCTGCTATTTCTCCTTTATAAAGTGCATCAGCTCCGTTTGCACGGATCAGCTTGAAGGTTTTAGCCAGGTCGTCCTGTACCAGGACATCTCCCTCTTGAAGCGGCTTCCCGTCTGGCACAAAAACCTCACCAGCTGCTGATCTTGATAACTTGTCCTGATTATCGGCAATCGCGTCTGCCAGGACTGAATCAATTGGGAAACCCTTGTCCGCTAGCTTAATAGATGGACCGATCAGCTGCTGCAGTGGACGTGTCCCCCACATTTCAAGTGCTGTCTCGAGCCCTTTTAACGTTCCCGGCACTCCTACTGCCTTACCTCCGGTTGAACGTTCTGAAAAAGGAATCGGGTTACCGTTTTCATCCAGGAACATGTCTGGCGTCGCGCCCTCAGGAGCACGCTCACGGCTGTTCACGATTGTGGTTTCCTTTGTATTTCCGTCATAAACCATCATGAAACCACCGCCGCCGATCCCCGACATCATCGGCTCTACTACGTTAAGCGCAAACTGGATGGCAACGGAAGCATCAATCGCGTTTCCGCCCTTGCGAAGAACCTCAGCACCAATCTCTGATGCAAGTGGATGGGCCGTCGCAACCATTCCATCCTTGCCCACATCCACCTGGCTGTACTGGTCGTAGCTGAATTGCGGTTTTTTAGCCAATCCTGCTGCAGGCATTGTGCCGGCCATTAACAGAACACTGAGCAAAGCAAACAGCCCGGTACGTAAGAAGTATTTCATATAAAGCCCTCCTGTTCATTTGATTTCAATATTATGGTAGGGGAAAAAGAAGAGTAATAGCAAACATTAAACAGAATTTTCTTAATTTTGAATCTATAATCCTAGTTATTTTTTCCAAAGAGGTAAATAAGGCACTGGAACGAATAGGACAAAAGCATGGTGGTGTCTGATAAACCTGATAGATTCAAAGAGAATGGAGCAGAGCATTGTAGCACCCTGTAGAGAATCAAGATTCATCTACCCTATCCGACACAAAAAAGAAGCAAAGGATCTTTTCACCCCTGCTTCCAGTCAATCATAATATTATTTATCCTACCTTCTTCGCCCTCTCCAAACACCCATTTGAAAAATAAGCGCTGAATAAACTATGAAAATCGAAAGGGAGATCATTACCTTCTGATGGTTAGTCCAGATCTCTAGAATTGTTTTTTGAAGATTACCTTTAATATGGAGATAATAGATGTACACCATTAATATGGATAGAGAGAGAGCGAATACAAAGCGGATGATCCGTAAAAAAGTGATATCTCCAGAAAAGGATTTGCGATATCTTCTTCCCTTATTGGAAAGCCCTGTCTCAGCCATCAGCCACACCCCTTTTTTCGGATTTACAAAGTCATATGCTTTTAATATTCTTCCCTTTGAGCCAATTCCCTTTGATTTTCAAACTAAATTCACGTTTGTAGCGTCCTATTTTTCATAATATAATGAAGAAAACCATTTAAAGGGAGTATGTACCTTGGGCAAACATAAAATCTACACAATGAGTTTCGCAAGTGTCTATCCTCATTATGTGAAGAAGGCGGAAAGAAAAGGACGAACGAAAGCAGAAGTGGATGAAATCATCACTTGGCTGACAGGGTATAGCCAGGAACAGTTAGAAGCACTACTGGAAAAACAGACAGACTTTGAGACCTTTTTTGCAGAAGCTCCCCAACTGAATCCTTCAAGGGCTTTAATCAAGGGTGTGGTTTGCGGTGTCCGAGTGGAAGACATTGAAGAACCAACTATGAGGGAAATTCGCTACTTGGATA
The DNA here is from genome assembly GCF_023715485.1 of Mesobacillus subterraneus. GTDB lineage: Bacteria > Bacillota > Bacilli > Bacillales > Cytobacillaceae > Mesobacillus > Mesobacillus subterraneus_B. Next base: position 73,853 of record NZ_JAMBOF010000010.1, read on the forward strand.
AGCTGATAGATGAGTTGGCAAAGGGAAAAGCGTTAGAGAAGATTTTGAGGAAATAAGAATGAAAAAAAGCCGCACTGACTCCATTTAAAAAGGGCAGTGTTTTTTTATTACGTCAACAAACTAACATAATCCAATAATCATAGAGATTTACAAAACACTCCTGGATTAACAATTAAGGAAATAATTCTTTTAAATTCATCCGACGAAAAAAAGAAGCAGAGGGTGCAAGCTTAACCCTCAAACCTCCTTTATTCACCAAGCATTTCCTTCTTATAACAACGAACCAATCCCTCTCATCCCTTCACTGAGGAAATGATTAGGTTCAACTGTTTTGAATTTCGGTAATACTTTTTCCGCCTAAAAAGGCATGTCCTGTCGTCAGTGTCATGACCGTTTCAAATCCATAGCGGATATAGACCTTTTCAACTCTTTCATTAATAGGAAAAACCCATAGGTTTTCAAAGCCCTGTTTGTATACCTGTTGTTGAATATGTTGAATGATATAGCCAATTAATCCTTTTCCTCGGTATTCCTCTAATGTAGCTACACTCTCCATTCGCGCTTGTCTGCCGTGAGAAAAAATACAGGCAGTGCAACAGGCGACCCCATTGTACCTTAACAAAAAGTGTTGATATGCAGGATGTTCAAACTCTTCCTTCAAAGCTTTTTCTCGAACTTCACGGCCGCCAATCTCTTTGATGCTGCATTCGATTTCTAAAGCTTCTTGATAGTTTGCTTCTGTAACTTCTTCGATTGAAATAGCATCATTTCTTTCCAGGTTCATCACTTTTTGATCCCATAATTGTACAGGACTTGGCAATTCCTCATATCCAAACCCTTTTGATTTAAATTCACTTAGCAGAGCAGGTTGTTCATCTGGGCTGTATACGTAGAATCTCGGAATTATGTTCTTTGCCTGATAAAAGGAAATTACTTCAGCAACAACTTGTTCCGGATCAGCAACTGGTTTGCTAATATGAGCATGATTTGCATCATAATAGACTGGCTGACTTTCATTTAAAAATAGAAAACCCCACGCCCTGTCATGACGAGTAGTAAAGGTAGCAAGGTAAGCAAAATCCAATTCAAATATTTTATCTAACATGTAACTCATCCCCCTCAGTCAGTTGTCTTAAAAACACAAGATAACCAAGATACCCTTCACTGATTTTAGCATAAATATCCAAGTTCATGAGACATAAATACTAATAGGAAGACATAACAATTGTCATTTCGTCATCTTGGAGGCGATCAATTTATGTTAGTATATTAATAGAAAAAAATTCCTTTAATGGCAATGGCCATAAAAGAATTTAACATGAGAATAGATGGGAGCAGCACTTTTTCAAAGGAGGGCTTTGTATACAACACTTAAGAAAAAATGGATTACTAATAGTTTTAGCAAGTCTATTTTTTTCAGGTATGATTTTATTATCATACAGGCTGTTTGTTTGGGGATTATTACCAATCGTATTCTTACTTTTCATCTACGCTTTAATTCCTAAATATCGTTCGACGGTTTCGTTGTTTATGTTCTTTTTATTAGGAACATTTTTATTTCAAGTCGTAACCGATTATTTTAATGATAGGGACATACCTAATATGATGAAAATCATAATAAACAGAAGTTCACTCCTGTTTATAATTGGTGGACTACTGCTTTCACTTTTGTTATCCAAGCAAAAAGTAATTTTTTTTGCAGAATTACCAGATTGGCAGAAACGGATAGTGCTGCCATTTCATACGATTAAGTTACCATATTTTTTATTTTTCGGACTGATGGGCTCTACTACAATCTTTATCCCTTTGATGTTCATTGAAGATCTTAGCTATATAAAATCAATCGTAATATACGGTATTTTATTCTCCATCATAAACGCTTTACTGGAAGAGTTGCTTTGGAGAGGGTTAATGTTATCAAGTTTAAAAAGAAGTGTTTCTACCCTATATGCCGTTCTCATTACCAGCATTGGATTCGGTCTATTGCATCTATCGATAGGAATTCCTGTGATAATGAGCTTACTGTTTTCTTTAGGGGGACTTTTCTACTCATTTGTAGTTATCAAGACTAAAAGCATATACCCAGCCATAGTCTTTCATTTTATTATCAATTTAGGTATGGTTTCTAACGGATGGATTTTTTAACCTATTCCCAAAAATTAAAAAAGCATCTTACAAAATAAAAGCTCAGAGCTATAAAAATAAGTAGTTCGGATACTGTGGAGAAAATGTAAAAAAAATATACCAAATTACATTGTAATTCTTGTCCTAAATATCTGGTGAAATAACTATAAAATTAACACGCTAAAAGGCTTGGATAATTTAATCCAAGCCCTTTTTAATGAATTTCTTCTATGAACTGTTGTACTTCTTTTGGTGATTTTAATACAATGATTTTCTTATCAGTAGATAATTGTTTAAGTCTATTTAGGATTTCTGGTCTCTTCGTTTTAGGGTAGTTCCATATCCATTTGAAGAAATCTAAATCAAATCTTTCTTCGCAACCTTCTGCCATATCCGGTCTTGTTTTATTTCGATACTGTAACATTCTTTTAAATGCACGATATATACATATGGTTCTATGAATATCTAGAAAAATAACAGTATCTGCTGCGTTTAGTCTTATATCCATCGTTCCCCCATAGTTCCCATCAATAATCCATTCTTCTTTTTTCACTAAATCATTCTGGACTTTTCTTTGTTCATCTTTAGGGACACCCTCCCAATTAGGTTTCCAAAATAACGCATCGAGATGATATACATCTATTTCTAATTTATCACCTAATTTTCTTGCTAATGTAGATTTTCCTGACCCACCTGAACCAATTAGTATTATTTTTTTCATATTATCCCCTTTAGTACATCCATACTCACTAGGATCTATATTAACATAAAATTACAATTATCTTTTTGTTTTATAAAAATCAAGATAGTAAAATAGCACCATAAATAACCTTGTAAATAACACATTGACAATGGCTGTTGTCAACGTGTTATTTGGGTTGCGATTTATTAGTGTAATTAAAATGCTATTATCTAATAAACATTGATATATGAAGAAAAAGTAATAGACCAAATCATATGCGATTTGGTCTGCTAATTAGTATGCTATTTCGTATGTTTCTCCACAGAAACGGAACTACTTACTATAAAAAACCTGAGCTTTTTTGCATATTTTTATTGCCTGATTTAACCTGTGACTTCCACTCTTATTTAAGTTGTAATTTAAAGTTTTCTATGCAATTGCATATTCATTCTTTATTTTCACTGAACGGAGGGCATCATGAGGACCACATATTTTCACATATTAATCCTGAGTCCAGCTAACCATATACTCTGTCAAACTGTTTGGGAGCTCCAGGCCAGGGTCTGCGATTTTCCATCTGCCCTTGATATCCAGTTCAGCGCACGCTAACTCAAACTGAGCCATCGCGATGCCAATATCGAGTATTTGCATATCATATCCTAGGCTTTTACTATAATTCGGGGTATGTTCAATATAGAAATGGCACTTTTGCCGATCTTCTGACAACACTAATCTCCATGGCTGTTTATTTGATGCAGAAGGTCCGAGCCTCACCATCTCGATGGGAATCTCTAATTGTGCGGCATTCGCCTTTTCAAGCGGTTTTGCAAAACTTCCGTCATAAAATAACTGATCCCAAGGTTTTTTATTATCGGCTTTCACGACATACCTTAGTGCTTTATCAAATACCCTTTGCTTTTGTTGAGGATAGCCCGATGGCGTGATACATGGAATAAATTCTCCTTCTGCAAGCTGAAGTTCCCTTTCAAAGGAATTCCGGCTGAAGGTGCCGCCCATCCAGCATGTTCCAAGCCTAAGCTCTGTCAAATAAATCACCAGCTTATGAAATGTATAAGCGAATTCCAGCAATGAGTATTTCTTGTTTTCACACAGTCCGACGAGATAAACCTGGGGATTTTTAATAAATCCATAAGTTCCAAGCTTGATTCCTTTTTCTGATATATTGTTCGTAACCTGAACAAGCTCAATTCTGCCTTTATTGCCAAAAGGTCCGATCAAATTTTCTTCAGCTGTTATGTATTCTATGATCCTTTGGTAATCAGATTCAGAAAGCTTTTTTGTATCATACGCTCTGATCGATTGACGATTTTTCATCGTTTCAATAGCCGATTTATTCATACTCATTAAGCACCTCTTTCTACGATATCTCAGTCAATGAAAAATAAAATGAATGCTCGGAGCAGCTCTTTTTATCCTTATGTTCTCATGATCAACAACATTGAACTCCGGATTGGATTTTGAAGTTTTTTTAAACTTAAAAGGACACTCCCATTTCCAAAATTGCGAATAAAAAATACGGCAGTTGTGCAACTGCCGATGATGTTGTTTTAATACTATTGAAATTTACTATTTTCACTGATTACTGCGGATTGCTAAGGATTGCTTGCTGCACCGTACCATACGTATTTAATTTAGAGAAGTCAATTCCTGCATTGATTACATTGATGGCTAAATCAGGTCGAATGCCTGTTAACATCGTTTTAATACCAATCAACCGAAGAACTTTATTTACGTTAAAAATCCTTGAGGCGACTTCTGCATCGATTGTTGCGATTCCTGAGAAATCGATGATCAGATGCTTGATTTTCAGTTCACTGATTTTCGGGATCACATGGTTCATAATATGGTCGCTTCGATCGAAGTCGAATTCTCCGATTAGCGGGAGAATGGCCATTCCGTTTTGAAGCGGGACAACCGGGGATGAAAGCTCGGTAATGATTTTTTGATTTATTTTATTCTTTTCGTTTGCTAATCTCTCGCGGTCTATCATCGATTCTGTGATGCTTAGATCTAGCAAGTAACTGATTCGATTATTTACATAGACTACTTCTTCTGTTGACAGACCTTCCCTCATCGTGACTTTGGTAAGCATTTCGATTAATTGAAGTCGGGTTTGTGCATATGGTTTTAAAATTTTAGAGATTTCTTCAAAATTGAATTGATAATTTTTTTGATTGGCTGTTTGCTGCCTGTGCCACTCGATAAACTTTTCTGCAACGTCCTCGTTCGACAGATTTAATGTCTCACCGAGGAATGTCAAAAATCCTATGTTCGTCTTAACTGACTGTTCGATAATTTCTGCAGGCAGTTCTATTTCAAGCTTCTTTACATTATAATCAACGATCTCTTTGCTGATTGCTTCAGCGTTGTTAGATAAATATAGTGAAAATCTCTCAATCGGATTCACTGTTTCAGCCCCTATTAAATTTTATGTCGAAAAATTCCGTTAATAGATTATATCATGTTTCATTACTATTAATACAATAATAATATTTTAGTCGCTGAACATCAAAATTAAGGTTCAAATTCCATTCTCTTGTTTGAAGGACAACCATTCTGAGGGTAAAATGAATATAATAAAGACATGAATGAGGAGAACGTTATGTCTAAATTTAAAAAACAGCATCAGGAAAATGACCGCTGGAATCACAAGTATGAAAGGCTTGATCTCAAGAAGCTTCTTACAATTCTGCGGGAAAACCGGCGGAAAATCAAAAATAATCAGCAGCTTTATTATGATCCGCAGCAGGATGAGTCGGATATAAAGGAATATTATCGCAGTGCTCAGGATTTTGATTTAACCGGCCTGGCCCTCTTTTATAAATTCCAAACCCTTGTTTTCCGAACCCATAAAAATCAACTCCCCTACTTCTTAAGCAAGGATCTATATTTATACACCTGGGTCGATCTGTATCCGGATGGTTCGGCGAAGAGTATTTACTCGAGTGAAAAAAAGGATCCGGAATCGTTGATTATCGAGGATAACGATACACTGAGGAAGAAGTATGATGAATTTAGGCGACGGTCCAGAACGATTCAGGTGAATGGTTTTGATTCAATAAAAGAATTGAAGGTATTTGAGGACCATTTCAAAATGAACACAGAGCATATTGTCCCTCAATCGTGGTTCGATGGTGCCGAGCCGATGAAGGGTGACCTGCATCATCTGTTCGTCTGCGACCCAGATTGCAATATCTCTCGTTCGAACTATCCATTTGTCGACTTTGATTTTTATAATCCGGAATCGGAAGATGAACCAATCCAAAATAATTGCGGTGTCAGCACGAGCTTCCAGTTCGAACCTGAGCACGGCAAAGGCGCCTCAGCACGGGCAATGCTTTATTTTTTCCTGAGATATCCTAAGATGGTGAAAAATGAATTCAAAATGAAGGTGAATATCCCGCTGCTGGTCCGGTGGAATGAGGAATTCCCGCCTACGCTTTACGAAAAGCACCGCAATCAGGCCATTTACTACATCCAGGGAAACCGCAACCCGTTTATTGATTTTCCAGAGCTGGCTGAGAAAATTGAATTTCCATGGTGATATGAGAAGGGCCGAACCAGCAATTAGCTGCTTTAGCCTTTTTTATTTACGAATTAGGTTAAGCCACGATTTGATTACCGGCTCTCCATAGCGAAGCCGAATATTTTTCCTAGATTTTTTTTCATTGTTCAAATAAAAAACAAGCCAACTACCATTTAATGTAGTTGGCTTGAAGATTATATTTATTCAAAAAGAGGACTTACTGCTTTTTCATTATGAATACGATCAATTGCATCCACAAGCAATGGTGCAATTGATAATGTTGTAATTTTATTTATCATTTTCTCTTCTGGCAGCTCAATTGAATTAGTCACGACCAATTCTTTGATTGCTGATCCTTCTATTCTACTGATGGCTGCTCCGGAAAGTACAGGGTGAGTGCAGCATGCATACACAGCTTTTGCACCTTTTTCCATTAATGCATTAGCTGCTAAAGTTATTGTGCCGGCGGTATCGATCATATCATCAATCAGAATAGCATTTTTCCCTTCAATGTTACCGACGATATTCATAACTTCTACCACATTCGGCTGAGGACGGCGTTTATCGATTAATGCGATAGGTGCATGTAAACGGCTCGCCAATTTTCTTGCTCTTACTACCCCGCCATTATCTGGGGCAACAACCACGATATCCTCTAACCCTTTATTCTCGAAGTATTGAGAAAGGATCGGAACACCTACTAATTGGTCAACTGGTATGTCGAAAAAACCTTGTATTTGCGGAGCGTGAAGGTCAATTGTAAGAACTCTGTTCGCTCCAGCGGTTACTAGAAGGTTTGCTACTAGTTTTGCAGTAATCGGTTCCCTGGAACGTGCTTTTCGGTCTTGTCTTGCATATCCGTAGTAAGGAATTACGACATTAATTGTTTTTGCTGAAGCTCTTTTCAATGCATCGATCATGATGAGAAGCTCCATAATATGTTCATTGCCGGGCTGTGAAGTCGACTGAACCAAATAAACATCACTTCCGCGAACACTTTCTTCTATATTAATTTGAATTTCACCATCACTAAATCGAGTTACAGAGCTTTTCCCTAACTCGCATCCTAAAAGTGATGCCATTTCTGCTGCTAATTTAGGATTAGAATTCAACGTAAACATTTTAAAACGATTTGATAATTGATAAGCCAAAGTAAGTCCTCCAACCGATATGATATGTACCCAATAACATTAATAGTTTACCATAACTACCGAAAGCGGTTGCTATCCATTTTAATACATTTAATTTTTTCCAAGGCTAATACACCTGCTTATTTTCGCTATTTACAGGTGTATTGCCTGCTGAAAAGACTTTAATTATTTCATTCAAGTCCTGGAAATTTGATATTTACAGTGTGTTTTACAAAGCTCTGAGGACAAGTTTAAAGGTGTAACTTGAATATCCTTAAAAATTTATAAAAACCACTTTAATGTAATAAACCGATCCCGTTTTATTCAAATTTTTTACGGAACGCAAGGTTTTTCCCTATAATAATAAGCAGGTGTCCCCAACCAATAATCGTCGAAAAGAGGTATGGACTGTGCAGGTTTTTGAAACGGAGCGTTTGACTGTCCGCTGGCTGGATGTTAGTGATCAGGACTTTATTTTACGATTGCTGAATGAACCGGGTTGGCTTAAGTATATTGGTGATAAGGGAGTTCGGTCGCTTGAGGATGCAGAGAATTATATCCTGTCCGGCCCGAGGAGAATGTACGAGCGGCTGGGGTTCGGGCTTTTTGTAGCTGAAATCAAAGAAACTAGATTACCGATTGGTTTATGCGGATTGATCAAACGGGATGGGCTTGAGGATGTGGATATTGGCTTTGCCTTCCTTGAAGCGCATCAATCAAAGGGATATGCGTATGAGGCTGCGAAAGGAACGATGGAATATGCCAGGAAATTGGGTATGAACCGAATCGTTGCTATCACCACAAAAGATAATGCTTCTTCCTCAAAACTGCTAGAGAAGCTAGGAATGCTGCTTGCAGGGTATGTGACTCTTCCAAATGACACGGAAGAACTGAAGCTGTATGGTATTGATTTGTAAGATTGAAAAAAGGCACAACTCCACAAGGTAGCAGGTTCTGTTTTGAACTATAAAATGACATTTAACAGGGGAATTAACTATTGAATTAGCACCAAATTTCCAAGCATGTTGTAAAAAAGATTATCACAAAAAATGCTCAAACCTTATAAGGTTTGAGCATTTTTTTATTCTTCTCTCTTTTTCATCTAAAGGACCCGTTACTTGAATAAAAAAATAGGCTAGCCAAAATAACTATCCTCAACTTACATACCCGTCAACTTAACAAGCCTTTGTTCTAACTCATCTTTTTGACGCAAGTGATGACGAAAATGCATGCCAACCAAGTCATACCATTCCCTTCCATTCAGCCATCCAAACCCTCCATGCTCGACTTTATAATTTGGGTTTATATTATCCACTTTCGATTCCCATTGACATAACCTTAGAATTACTTGATCCATTCTGGTGATAAGATCGTCCTTGCCATCTGAATTATTAGGTGGAGTATTTAGTTCATCCGGTAATTTAATTTTAATTGGTGGAAACCCTCCAATCTTATATAAATGCTGACCAAACTTCGTTTTACCAAGGGTCTGTTCATCATTTAAGGTGGAACATGTTTCCATATTATCTAGATACTCATGGGCAACAAGGATTAAATGGTCATACATTTGCCCAATAGACCAAACCGCTTCTTCAGATTTATATCTTAGCTGTTCCAAAGAGTAATCTTGAAGCTCGTTTTTGTAGGTCTTAATTAGTTTAAGTTCGCTCAATTTAATTCCTCCATTATATTGATTAACTCAAATCTAATAATTTTACATTTTTGTATATGTAACTAATTATTCAATTTTCGATTACAAATACCTTCTTCAACTCCCTGCACCTTTAGTTAAACAAGTTCAAAAGGGGCATCAATCCCTTCTTGGATCAAAGCCCTCGTAAATGAAGTAAGAAAAGCATCTATTTTCTAATTAAACTTTTTCAAATTCACCTCGAACTACACGACTCATATCAATAACTTTAATCATCTCAGTATATAATTCTTGAATTCGATGATCAGAGTCGACTTTCTCCATAACGATTTTGTGATGATGTTTATTAGTGAACGAAGAAACTGAGCACATCAAAGTTTCATTTTCTTGCAGTTCAACCGATGACTCCATCCCTTTATAACCATACATAGCATCAATAAAAGTGCTTTGGTAAGTATCATCTTCAATCGCACCATATTCCTTGTAAATAATAGATGCCTTTTTATTAATTTCTATAAAACGATCCTTTTTCTGTTTCAAGACTGGATATAAATATAATACATTGTACATAAAATTCTCCTTTGTTTTAATTCATTAACTGCTTAATGAATTAGCACTTTATTCTTCAACCTGCTTCGTTTGTTCAATAGGGGTTGAATCAAATATGGCATTAGACTTTGATGTAATCTCCATCTTTTCCTCTGCTCCACACCCAATCTACCATTAAAATGGCGGAATTAACGTTTGTTTTTATCTATTTTAAAAGGCCAAATCGCAAATGATTTGGCCTTTTGTTCGTTGGTTTATCGCCTTCTGATTCGCTTCCGCAAGAACGATGGAATATCAAGCGAGTCGTCTGGCTGCTGGGTACCCCGCTCGTAATTCGCGGGCTCTTCGTAGGCAGGCGGCTTGCTGTAATTGCCGGATTGGCCCGACTGGCTGTAGTTTTGGGCTAGGCCGTAATTATCGGATTCTGCATGGGCAACACGATCTCGCGGTCTCGATTGAGACTGGTATTGCTCACGGGAATTGGCAATCATGTCTCCAGGACGGCGCGAGATGTTCGTTGGCGGAGCTTCCTCCTCATCATGATCGAAGCCGGTCGCAATCACGGTCACCATGATTTCATTTTTCAGGTTTTCATTGATGACCGATCCAAAAATCATGTTAAGCTGATCATCTGTAGCAGCCGCCACAATATCGGCCGCTTCCTGGACTTCATACAAACTTAGGTTCAAGCCGCCTGTGATGTTCATCAGCACTCCTTTCGCACCATTGATGCTTGTTTCAAGCAACGGTGAGGAGATGGCCTTTTTGGCAGCTTCGGCAGCGCGATCCTCGCCTGAAGCGACTCCGATGCCCATAAGCGCCGTCCCTTTGTTGGACATGATCGTTTTCACGTCAGCAAAGTCCAGGTTAATCAAGCCTGGCACGGCGATCAAGTCGGAAATTCCCTGGACACCCTGCCTGAGCACATTGTCCGCCTCACGGAAGGCTTCAATCATTGGCGTTTTCTTGTCGACGATTGCCAGCAATCGTTCGTTTGGAATGATAATTAAGGTATTAACGGCCTTCTTCATCTCTTCAATTCCGGCTGCCGCATTTTGTGCCCGCTTGCGGCCTTCAAAAGTGAACGGACGAGTCACCACTCCAATTGTAAGTGCGCCAAGTTCGCGTGCGATATGGGCAATCTCCGGTGCAGCTCCTGTCCCAGTTCCGCCGCCCATTCCGGCCGTTACGAACACCATGTCCGCACCTTCCAGGGCATCCCTGATCTGCTTCCTGCTTTCCTCGACAGCCTTTCTGCCGATTTCAGGATTGGCACCCGCCCCCAAGCCCCTGGTCAGCGAACCGCCGATTTGCATCGTTACCTCGGCTTTTGACATGTTGAGAGCTTGCGCATCTGTATTAACGGAAATGAACTCTACGCCCTGCACGCCGTCCTCAATCATCCTGTTCACGGCATTATTTCCGCCACCGCCAACCCCGATTACTTTTATAGTGGCAAATTGATCGATATTGGTTTCAAATTCTAGCATATATAGTCCCCCAAATTAGATTCTGATATTGCCCCCTATTTTTCTCTATACCTATAACATTCTCCATCGGCTTGGAATTTCTGTCTTTTCCTGCGATTTGTTAAAGAACTGTAATTTTACAGTAATAAAGTGTCATTCTTGGCGGGAGTGATGCACAAGGCTCTCGGCAGGAGTTTACAAATATGAATCTGACGAAATAACGGTGAAAGCGCGTACTACCGCCTACCATGATGACCCCATGTCTGAAGGGCAGGCTTTAACGATAACTGAAGGGGGCAAGAGATATGTTGGTTATTATCAACTGCGTGGAAATCCTATGAAGCTGATAAACGTATAGAAGACTTTCACCTTATAACAGAGATAATTCTAACAAAGTGAAGAAGCAATGCAAATTATGCATTGCTTCTGTATTCTTGCACCCGTTAGTGAAGGATCATTATACAAATTTAGATGATATGACCATTAACTTCAGTTGTTCCTGTACAGACACTCATTCGCAAATTGTTATAAATCGTCCAACGAGGAAAATGTTCTGTTGTTCATTTATTTTACCTAATAGTTCCAGTGCTTTACTCACCAACCAAACCGTCGTTATCACGATCGTCCATATATGGGTATAACCAATGATCACTTGTTATTGGCATACTGAAACCTGCTGCTTTTGCTTCTTTAATCGTCACCTGTCCATTACCGTTCGTATCAACACTAGAAATATCACCGTTTGTGTTTGAACCAGTTGAATCCGAAGGCTCACTGCCTGTTATACCCAGTGATGCGTTTACTTCATCAGGGTTCACATTGTCAAATGTATCAATGATCTCGTTACCCATTAAAGTATAGGTATACTGATAACTTGAAGGAATCTGCGTTTCCGTATTCGGATATGTGATAATTGCTTCAAAATTAGTGGCTCCACCAGCGCTGCGGATCACGTTTTCCATATAAGCTTGATCACCATGTCGGTTGAGTGTAATATCTTGTGGCGTAATATTATAAGCATTCGATACCCCTCCGAGAGAGTCAGCAATGATATGTCCTTCATCTAAAACGTCACTTTCGACACCAGGAACCTTTGCCTCATCAGAGTAGTATCTGCCAGAAGATAATACAGGTTCGTTACTGTCATCTTGTAGAATGATTTCGTCAGCAATGACACGAACTAGTTGCCCGTATTCATTAGTAAATGCCCAATATTCACGGTCCCCATAACCAATGTCAACGACGATGTTAGGTTCACGATATCTAGACAAATCACCACCATCAACTTCAATAAGTTTGTATCCTGAGAACAGTTCATCATTTGGTTGGGTTGGTTTTTCCTCTACTACTGGTTCCTCAACAACTGAAGTGATAGTTTCTTCTTTATCACTATTTTCGTTTGTATTAACTGTGGTTACTTCTTGTGGATCTGTTTCTCCATCTGTACTGGATGCATCTTCTAGGTTAGTACAACCAACCATAAAAATGGTGGTTAAAAGTAAGATTAAATAGTTCACTTTCTTTTTCATTTTAGGACTCTCCTATAATAGTTTCATAATGTTCATATAAAAATCTCGGAATGTTAACATAGATTAACGTTATCAACCTATTGATAATAGTAATAGTAAATTCCAATATCAACTATAATTATATTACAAAAATCCTGATTTATTCTTTTTAGTTTTCTAACACTTACGACTCAAATCATCATTCGGATATATCAATTTGTCATTGAGTTTAAGAATTGATAAGGAAATACAAAAAATAAATCCCATCTCAAATTGAGAAGGGAGTATGATAGTCCTACCTTAGAAAGGTCTACTAATTGATAATACACTATCTTTCACAAGCAAAATTATCTTTATCTCTATCCATTTTAGATTGATAGGCTGGATGATCAGAAGGAACGCCATTTGGATATTTCTTTCTCAGTTCAGTGCAATTTGCAAAGTTCTCAGATCCCCCACTTGAAGCTGCAGCTGCAGCTGCTTTAGCTTCTGCTTCTGCTTCTGCCTTCGCTTTAGCTTCTGCTTCTGCCTTTGCTTTAGCCTCTGCTTCTGCCTTTGCTTTAGCCTCTGCTTCTGCCTTTGCTTTAGCCTCTGCTTCTGCCTTCGCTTTGGCTTCCGCTTCCGCCTTCGCTTTGGCTTCCGCTTCTGCCTTCGCTTTGGCTTCTGCTTCTGCCTTCGCTTTGGCTTCTGCTTCTGCCTTCGCTTTGGCTTTTGCTTCTACCTTTGCTTTGTCCTCGGAACTCTTCTCCTCATTCTTAACCTCTGCTTTTGTGGTTTTCGAACTTTCAGATGAACAAGCAGCTAAACTAAAAATTAAAAATAAAGCAAATAAACCTACTAAATACTTTCTCAATTCGATAACCCCCATAATATTTTTTCTATGGTATAACACTAACCTTATTTCCGAATTCACTAATTGGGAGTAAAAAATACATCAAGCAATTACCGTGAATGAGTGTTTATCTTATCCTTGAGGGGGATTACCTTCACTTCCTCCACTATGAGGAGTGGTATAATAATGATATTTCATTGTATCAGATTCAATACCGTGGTTGTGGCCTGGCTCTGGGGGAACAGCCTCTTTTTTCTTTTCCAATATCAAAGCAACAATGATCAAAACAATTAACGGTGCTCCAATTATCAACCAAATCACCTTTACCACCTCAATTAAAGCATAAGTAAATTGGGTTTAATTGTAAATGAGCTTATTACCCTATTTTTTTCCACAAAAATACGATGACCCTTCCGCTCCCAACCAATAATATGAAATAAATATCCTATATCTATAACTTAGGTGACACAAACACTCTATAACGTGCTTTTTTGGTGGCAAAGACGTTATGTAAATAAAATAAAAAAATGGTTTCCTGGTCATGGAAACCATTTTTGTATCGTTTTTCTCTTTTACGTAAAGAGGATAAACAAATCATTATTTCTAGAAGAAAAAAACAATGAATCTCCCCTCTATCTTTAAATAAATATTATACCTAAAACAATGAAAGCCCTACCTCTCTTTCATCCTTACGGCTCCTTGTCCGTGCCAGTGTGAATCAGGCTTGCAAAAATCAAGTGACTATTTTATCGAGTTATTTGATGAACTTCAAACGTTGGTATAAGATTGGAAATGTAAATAATAATTATGGATTAAATTGTAGAAATAACAAAAGAGGTTAATGCTCTAAAGGTGAGTTGGAAGAAATGGAATGAATTTGAAAAGATTTATTTTTAATAATAAACATATTCCCAAAATATTCAGGATATTTTTTGGAGATGTGATACATTATTTTAATTTACCTTAACAGAAACTTTTTATTTGCTTTTCAGTAATCCCTTTAATTAATCCCAGTTCACTAATCAAAAATTTATGTGCGTTATCTAACATTTTTTTTTCGCTTGTATTAAGTGCTTTTTCATTCTTCATACGCATTAAATCACGTACAACTTCAGTACATTCTTGTATTTTACCCGTTTTTATTTTGTCCGCGTTCAGTTTATACCTTTGTTTCCACGGCAGTAATCTATCTGATTCTCCATGCTGAAAAATGTTTATAATGTGTTTTAATGCAATTATGTCAGTAACAGGGCGAATACTTGAACTCAACATTTTACCCGTAGGAATCATGACTTGCATATTACCGATTAACATTTTTATGACATAATACTGTTGTTTTTCCCCTGAAATTTCCTTTTCTTCTATGGCTTTAATTATACCTACTCCGTGCATAGCATAAACAATGTTATCGCCAATTTGAAACAAATAATCCACCTCCATATATGGTAACCTTCTTAACCTTAACATACATACTATTTTTTATCAAATTTTTAATAATATCATAAATTTATTTTCAGTGTCAACTACTTTTTTCTTTAAAAATCAAAAAAAGCAATAACAATAGGAATCGAGTCGGATTACCAATAAAGGGAAGGTTAATAACTCTTGAAGTCCATATCGGGATCCATTATACACCAGTCTACTTCCCCTTTATGACCCTCGATAAATCCATCTAAAGTAACTGCTAAATCTAAAAGTATTCTTCTTGGTCTTTCGGACTTGACCATAATCCATCCTCCTTTGTACTAGCAGTGGTCAGTAAAGACTCTTTCAGCTAACCAAAATGGCAGGTGTGCAGCGAATATAAAAATAACAGCAGCAAAGTATATCCGTTAGGATATATTTATCTCTACGATATTATTACAATGATTTATAAGAAATTTCGAGAATCTTAAAGTACTATCCACTCGCTCCATCTCTGAGCTGAAAATATCTGCCTTTACACCTTTACGTATATTCATAGCTTCCTTTATAATAGTGTGCCATTCCACTGGAAATTGCATTAGTCCATATTCACCAGCGTCCAACTTGGAGACAATATCTTTTTCCTTTATGGTATAGAACTGACGTAGTAATCCGAGAACGGTCCATTCTATTTCAAAATCTATTTTGTCGGACGGCAGCTTTACTAAATGATCAATTGAAGTTTCAGCCATCTTAATCCTATTTGTCCAGTAAGTATTCATATTTTCAATTACATAAGAAGTCAACTCTTGTGGCTGAATTTCAAATTGAAATTCCTCCAGCTCTGTTCCTATTATTTTAATTCCTTTTCTTCTTAACACCCACCAAGTTATAGGGTTAAAGTTGAAGTAATCACCGAACAATAGTTCACCATTGTTATAGTACGGATATTTATAGTTATTATCTCCGCTATGGTAGAGTTTTCCTATATCCTCGTGAAGAACATATACTCCGTCCAATTCAGGCTTTTTGTATTTGTTCGCTATTGTTGTATGTATATAAGATAAAGCTTCTGAATCTTCCTCTGTTAAACGACGATTGGTCAGAGAGATAAAGTCAATGTCACTTGAATCATCAACGTAGGCATTCAGGGCGATTGAACCGTGTATATATAACCCTTCAATCGTTCCAGGTAAATGTTCATTAAATAGGTTAATATAATCCTTTAAGACTTCATCGACCATCCTTGGTATTCCCATCAATAAATCCCCCTGTTAATTTCTGAATTTCACCAAAATCAATATATTTCTTTAAGCAAACCTGCTCCTGACTGTCTTTGATTGACAGTCAAAAGTTCAAGTCGAAATTTTTACACCGTTAGGATCCTCTAGCTGTTTGGATGAGAAATTCTTTATAAAAGCTTCCCTGATTGTAACTGTGTCACCAATTATTGATTTAATTGTGTCAACAGGTTGTCCAAATAAAAATTGAAGGTCATTTTCTAACCCTCTTATCTTTGTTTCTATTCTTAATTCTTGTATTTTTATGTTGTCAGTTATTGAATCTACTATGTCTTTGTTTGTTTGAAGTTCTATTCTAAAATGATAGGGTGTTGTAATAAAAGTTCTTCGTTCACCACTATCAACTGGCCATTTCAATTTAATTGCATTTTCACAGATAGTACCTTTTTCATTTTCTGATACCAAAAAGCCTATATGGTCGAATTGAATCCTCTTTCCGTATCCAAAAGTTATATTTATGGTTCCTTTTCTTGCTTCAATAATACGAAAAAGAATATTTTTCTCTCGGAAATCATCCCACTTTAAAGGAGGATCAAAACTCTGAAAATCTCCTTCGTATTTTCCAATACGTTGAAATATGCGAAAACCATTATTCACATAAAATCTTTCAGTTTCTTCTACATAAGGGGTCCAAAAATGATAATGAAAAAGCATAAATACCACCTCTTTAATAAGCTCATTGCCTTACTTATTCAATATAAAAGTTATTTATATTCTTTAGTTCTTCAATGCTGCAATCATTATTGCGATTGATATGACTAACCATTTTATTAATTTCTAATTATCTCCCCTGATCACTACTGGCCTAAAATAAATAATCTCGGGGTCACCTTCATCTAAATTTTCTATAAATCCACTTTCTATAAATCCATTAACCTTAAAAACTTCTTGCATCCTTTGATTCGATTTATTTATTTAATTACTCTGTTTCGATGCTTCAATAAGATTTGTGTATTTCTTTTAAATAAGTTGAGACCACTTGATGAAATAGCAACTTTTCTTCTAAAAACGGGAGTTTCATTATATATCTGCTTACACCCTGTTCTAAATCAAACTATCCAGGAATTAACCTAAGTAATCACTGGCAACTTTTACGTCAAAAAGTCCACTCCCTTTTAAAAATTGTAGAAGTAAATGGAGATGTCCAGCACCATATAAAACAAAAACTCGTTCTTCATTTGAATCAATTAAATTTACTAAGTTTTTGTAAATTAGCATATTCCGATAATACCAATACTTTGCGGTCCACATTGCTCCAACTGGGTTGCTATTACTACCTACTAAAGCTAGATTCATATACATTTGCTGTCCTCTAAAAACATTTTGCGGTTCATTCATCCAAATGAAAAACTCTTTTAACGAATGTTTTTGTAAGTATGTATTTGATTCGGACATAATATCCTGCGCTAGCTTTGTAAAAGCTTTATACTCATCCGTGTCTATCCATTCACCTAAATCTGATAAATCGGGAATATCGTCTTGTTTTCCATTCCAATCTACTGCGTAAATTTTCTTGTGCCCGCATTCCTTTGCTAACCTGAACCCTATTTGATCTACTTCATTAACAGCTAATGTATAATCTCCCTTTGCAAAAGAAACGTATTGATCATTCAATGCTTCTTCATTCTCTCGTAAAACCTCTAAGGCAACTTTAGTTGGTTCGTATTTTTTCAAACAGGTGACGAGTTCATTAATTTCGTTTTGCCTTGTTTTTGCTAACATGTCCTCTTTGTCAGTCATAAACAAATCGCCGTTATTTTGATCGGAGAAATGGTCAGTTCCAAAAATCAGTATAGATGGCTTCATAAGAAACACCTCCCAAAATATAATCAACGAGTTTTCTATTTATGTTTCAGAAAACTTATGTGTTCTCACGTTATGCTGTAATCCCACCAAATGGTTTGTAAGACAATTTTCATCAAGATGGCAGGTACTGTCTCCATTCTCTCCAGGCCTCCATATATTCGTTAAGATCGTGAGGATGAACTTTTATGCAAACCCCAATGCGTGTATATAATTGGAAGATAACTTCACCAAATAGCCTTTCCTTGCTAAAGCAAATTTTACCATCCCATAACGAAAAAGAGGTCATTAGTGTATTGAGATCCAGACTATCAGGAGATGAGCAGAAGGCGTACGTAAAATCATATATTCTTGGACTGATTAATGGTGATGGATCAATTACCCCTTTTAATTCATTAGCAGAGTATACAAAATTATGTACTCCTGTATCACCGTGAAGATAGTACTTTTCTTCATGGGTATGATATTCACTTAAGGTACTAACCAACGATGCCACTCTTTTATGATCTTCACTTGTAAGAAGATCGCCTATATTCTCCTTGGCAGACTCTAAACTAATCTGGTTAAAGTCTGACCAGGATTTTCTTTTTGTCCCATTTACTCTGCCCCATGGTATATCCAGGTCAACCTTTTGATAATGATTGAATAACTCCTTTATTAAACGTGTCATCCATTTCACCTTAGGACCACGATTAATGTGTGTTTCTCCTGGAATATAAGAGTAGACGAGGAATTCTTGTTGATCATCAACATAATTTACCTTTGGCAGCAGTTGAACTTCTTGATAAAAAAGGAGAAAGTCCTTAGTAGAACTTATAATAGATAGTTGGTCAATTTTTATAACATAAGCTGGCGCATTTTCAACATAGAGAGTATATAAAACACCGCTGGTTGTTCCACTTTTTAAGGGTTTGAATTCTATATCATTGCTCATTATTAAACTATTTTTATCCAGAATATCTATTATCTCATTTATATTAATCATCTATTATCCTCACTAGATTTCATAGTCGATTGCTAGTTATGGTATTCGATATGTCTTTAAAATATCCTTGGCGAATAACAAAAATGCTGCCAAACCAGGCAGCAAGTTTTGTATATTCGACTCCGAGGTTATATGTTTTTCAATAATGCCCCATTCTTCCTTGCTAACTTTTCCATTACAGAAACTAAAAAGACTGACACAATTAAATAACAAACGCCGATTAAAATTTCTTTCCCCAATAAATGGTAAACTTCATAATTTTCTAAATTATAAATGGATCGAAGCGCTTCTATGCTATGGGTAAGAGGAAGCATTCGGGCTAATATTTCTAAGGGTTCAGGTAATAATGTGACCGAAAAGTTCACACCGCAAAAGACCTGGAAAAATGCCATGGATAAATTCAGGAATAAGTTAGCATTAGAAAACAAAAGGCTCACTGAAGCAAAAAGCAATGAGAAACAAATAACTGAAAACAGTGTAATAATTATAAGCAATAACAGGATATCCAAATTACCGGATGGCATGGTGATATCAAATAATATTGCCCCTATAATCAGTCCTACTATGAATACAAATAGTCCATCTAAAAGAGGAACAATTCCCTTCCTTAAGATGATGAGCAGCGTAGGAGTTGGTGAAGCGATATTTAATTCCAGTGTCCCATATCTTCGTTCCATCCTGAACATATTCATATAGTTGATCATGATGGTTTGGCAGGTATAATATGCAATATTGCCGATCACAACGTATTTTAAATAATCCGATCCAACTAGTGAGCTAGCTAATGTCGCAAAAAAGACATAGTGCATGAACGGGTCTACAATACGGAAAAAGATAAATAACCGAATGGTTTGAAAAGAATAGATCGCCTTATAGGATAGGTTGGTAAAACCATATTTATTGATTAAAATCATTAGATCGCCCCCAAACTGCCGGTTTTACGCAACACTACCTCAATTTTTTTAACAATAAAGTAAGCTAGAAATAAATAAATCAGGCTAACGACAATTGAAACCGCCATAGAAGAAAACATAAACGGAGATAACACTAATGTATCTTGTACTGACTTAATCCCCCAGGTCATTGGTATTAGATAAGCAATTAGTTTAAGAACAACCGGAAACTGTTCGACTGGGATAAACACACCACAAAGCAAGATCATCGGGGTAAGAATCAGGTTTTGGAAATCAAAGACATTTTGAGAAGCAACAAAAACAATTGCTAAAATAAGCCCGACAACACTTAAAGAAAAGATCAGGACGACTATTGAAAGCAAGAAGTATCCGTAGTTGGCTATACCTATATTGAATTGAAAGATAAATCTAGCATAAATAAAACTTAATATCATCGAAATCAAGGCAATAACAGAATTACTCAATGCTTTTGTCAAAATCACAGCAAACAAAGATACTGGTGCTGCAATTAAAAGCTTAAGTGTGTCATTCCACTTCTGGGAGATTAGCGCAGATCCTGATGAATACAATACGTAGCTCCACATACTGATCAGTGCAGATGCTAAAACAAATTTATCAGAATTAATATCTCCTCTTACTTGCTTTAAAAAGTAAACAATCGATAAGATCATTAGCGGCTGGAAAAATAGCAGAAATTGATACATCTTATTATTAAAGTTAGTAAAATATTTAATTTCCCTTATTAGCAGAAACATATCAACTCACCCTACATCCTTCATATGATAGATATAGGCATCCTCAAGTGATATGTTCCTTTTACTTATTTTTAAAATATCCCCAAATGTACTTAGATAGGCTGATACCTTTTCAAGATCATTTTCATTCACTTCAAAATTCAAGCTATAATATGGCTCTTTTATTACTTCAATTTCGAGTTTATTAAAGCTGTTGTTTTCTTTTAGCTTTTCGATATCATAAATACTCATCGTTGCTTCGTAAAGATTAAGATGATTACAGCTCTGCTTAATGAAATCCGGATCACCAATGAGACTGATTTTCCCGCCTTTTATAAAGGCAATGCGATCACAAAGCTCATCTGCTTCCTGCATATAATGAGTAGTTAAAATGATGGTAATACCTTTGCTTGATAAATCTCTAACAATATCCCTTAATAGTTTTGCCCCAATTGGATCCAAGCCTATTGTAGGTTCATCAAGGAACAGTAGCTCAGGGTCATTGATCAAACATCTAGCTATATGTAATCGTTGGATCATACCCTTGGAATATGTATGGATTTTTTGATTTTCCGCGTCCTGTAATTTAACCAGATTGAGTAAATCCTTAATCAAAGCGGCTTGATCCTTATTTTTAATTTTATAAAGCGTACAAAAATAATGCATGTACTCTTTTGCGGTAAGCCTGCCATAAACACCTCTTTCTCCACCGTAGACAAAATTGATTCTATTACGAATCATATGACTCTCAGATACAACATCATAGCCAAGAACCCTTGCTTCACCAGCAGTAGGCAGCAATAAAGTGGTTAATATTTTTATAGTAGTTGTTTTACCAGCACCATTAGGCCCAAGTAAACCAAATACCTCACCCTTTTTCACATCAAAAGAAATATCATCCAAGGCATATTTCAAGCCCGTTTTTAATTTATAAGCTCGTGAAAGTCCTTTAACCTCGATAATCTTTTCCATTTTTTTCCCCCTAAAACTATTTCTTCATTGATAAATATTACCATAATCTCTCAAAATTTCTATATATTATTTAAATATTCATAAAAAATAAACTACGGTAAAATATAAATGGATGAGAGATTTCCTCTAAGTTTTAAACCATGTAAAAAGCGCAAATCCTTATAGATTGCGCTTTTCACTAACCTGCCTGTATAGGAAATTATGAGAATAAAACTAAATAGAAAATGCGTTAATCCTTCTAGACCAACGCACTCTTAAAAATAGTTATCTAAACAAACCAGTTACCCAAACAACTAAATAAAGTGGAACTGCGACAATGATCATTCCTGCCACGAAGTAACTTATTGATCTAATTATAAATTTTAAAATATCATAAATAGAGCCTGCCAAGTCATCAATGAACTTTATCATCAGCATCCTCCCTCTTGTATCACTTGTTATTTTTTTATGAAAAGTTTCGAGTTCGTCTTCCTCAAACCTGCTCCTATAAGGAATTCAACGAAATGCTGCATCCATCCTTCCTTAATTAACGCAACTGTATGATTATGTACATTTCTTCAACCTAAAATAGTAGCATCTTAAGGTGTATTCCAAAAGAAAGTCGTGACTATAAAAGGAATAACAATTGCAATCAAAATTATAATACCGTTACCAAATAAACCAACCTTTTTATAAATACCTTTTTCAGCGAATACAGCTAATATAAACCCTAATGCCTATAAAATTACTCCAATAAATAAGAAATTATCATTTCCAAATAAAACAGCAATGTATGATATTAATCCAAAAATAAATAATAAGGTTGAAAACATACCTAATTTGCTTTTCATAATTATTTCCCCCCTCCATTTTATTTCTTATTTTCCCATTGTTTTATATCTCTTGTTAAATAATCCTCCCTCAATAAAAGGGAGCCGCCTATTTGGCTGTTTATCAAATTTCAAACGCTCTTCTCCTTAGGTACTGAGAGGGATGGGAAGAATTCATTTATGTTACTATATACTTCATCTGGTTGAACACTAAATTCAACTGTCTGGTAATTTGCCAACCAATGTACTCCAATCGTATATACATTTGCTTGCTTTCCAGCCATAATATCAGCATCGCTGTCTCCCAGGAAAACAGCCTCTTTGGGTGACACATTTAGATTTTTCAATACTTTATTTATCCCCTCGGGATGAGGCTTTGGATACTCTACGTCATCGCCAGTAACAATCACATCAAAAAAGTTCTTTAATCCCAGACAATCTAAAGATATTTCGAGACTTCTTCTTGCTTTGCCAGTCACTATTCCAAGTTTATATCCATTTGTTTTTAACTGTCTAATTAAGGTATTGATTTCCTCATTATCTTGAACGATATTTCTATGTCGTTTACTATAAATCTCATAATATAACTCAATGGCTTCATCATAATTATTATTCATAAGGTTTTCACAGATTATACCAGTCTCAGATGGACCGAACATTGCCTTAATTTCTTCTATTGTAACCTCTCGATTATCAAATTCTCTAAACACAGCTTCAAATGCCAAGAAACACACTGGCAATGTATCAGCAAGTGTACCATCAAAGTCAAAAATAACTGCTTTAATAACGTTCACATCCTCATTTTTTTCATATACATAATATTCTACATTATGTAATATTTTCCCTTTTTAAATACTGCACCGTTTGTTGAAGAACGCTCCTCTTTGTTTTTTAACAAAAATATCCAGTAAAGAAACTACTATATTTGAAATATAGGACTGCAATTGGAACCTTTCAGCATACGATTTCTTTCACTGCCAATGACTTCTGCCATTCAAGAGGTGTTAATTTATATAAATAGGCTCTGTTATAATAGAATGTTGATTTTACTCTGTTTGAAAAATAAACGGAAAAATTCCGTATAAATTGGGAAATACCAACGTTTCCCTAAATATACGGGGAGTTTTTCCGGTTATATTAACCTAATCTTTAGATTTAGGTGTATACATAGAAGTTAATCGGAATTTCTCCGCTTATATCTGCTTCTTAAGCCCCTACTATATACATTAGCCGGAATTTCTCCGCCTATGAATTCCTATACCTGCGCGAAAAATAAACAAAGAACCAAAACAGAGCCTAATTAAAAAAAGCAGCCCCATTCATTTAAGAATAGGACTGCTATTTGGTGTGATGATTTAGTTTTTGTACTCGACAACAGAATCTTTATGGAACCGCGCCTTTGTTTTATGGATAAACATTTTACGCATTTTTTCTTTCTAATGATTTATTGCCTGGTGCAAACCAGCCGAATAGGGCAATGGCAACCAATACACCATAGAACACCAAAGTCCATCCTGTACTGTGTGGGAAATCATGGTCTAAAACACCAATATCATCGTGGGCAAGTGTGATGACAGCAAGCTTTACACCGACCCATGCAACGATCGCGTATGCTGTTGTCTCCAAGGCAGGGCGTTTTTCCAGCAACTGTACAAACCAGCCAGCTGCAAATTTAATCAGAACAAGTCCGGCAATCCCTCCAAGAACGACAACTAAAAATTGTCCTCCATCCATGCCTCCAAAGTCCCTCAGCGGTGAATCGGGTAAGCCAAGGGCAATCGCGACAGCTGCGAGGATGGAATCAATAGCAAAAGCGAGATCCGCTAAAGCAATCTTTCCTACAGTTGGCCAAAACCCTTTCCCTGCTGCTTCCTCTTCATCATCCTTGTGAATATTCTCATTTTCCTTTCCGAATCGGGCTTTAATTATATGCTTTAAGCCCAGGTAAAGAAGATAAGCTGCTCCTATTGCTTGGATCTGCCATACATTCGCAATGAACGAAATCGCAAAAAGGGCACCAAATCGGAAGACGAAAGCCATAATAATTCCGTAATTTATCGCTCTTTTTTTCTGATCTTCAGGTAAATGCTTCGCTATAATCGCCAGCACCAGGGCATTGTCTGCCGATAACAATCCTTCTAAGCCAATTAAAATCAACAATGCCCATAAATATTCCAGCCAAATAGACTCCATCCACCTCACTCCTTTCTAACACTAAAATGTTATGTAAAGTTCTGCTAACAATAGAATTTCCCAAACACCCATATGTAATCCACAGGTATAAGACCTATTTATTAGTTTAGCGATTCCCTCTACTTTGTTCAAAGAATTCTCAGTGCGGCTCCGATAAATTCTTTGTTTTTTACTACTATCCTTATATACCTTTTTGCCGTCTTGCTAAACTTTTAACTTATTTTTAATAATCCGTTTATCACGCCGATGATCTGTCAATAAGTGAAACGAAAAAACGACAGTTGCGATACTGTGTTTAAAAATTTCTTCATGTTTCATCAAGATACTTCTAGTTTCTTTTCGTTCCTAGCCGGCAAATCAATAGCTTCTTTTTTCCGCCCTTCACTCCACTTAAAAACAATCACTCCACCTAATATGAGCACTACACCAAACAATTGTTTTAGTGTAAAAGGAACTTTCTCCAAACCCATCCAGCCTAATGAATCCAATAGTACCGCGAAACCTAGCTGGGAAGTCAGTACGATTGAGATCGCAAAGGTTGGACCCAAATATCTTATGCCCTGGACGATCCCTGTGATGACTCCGATTCCTAACAATCCGCTGATCCAGTACCACCATTTCATTTGCTGCAAATCGAATAGCTGACCGCCTTCGAAGAATAGGCCAAGTATGAAAGAAGCTAGAGATCCAAGCCCCAATACCAATGTCGTGGTCATCCATGAGCCTGCTTGTTCATTTACCTTGCTGTTAAAAATATTCTGCAGGCTGACTAGTGTCCCCGCTATGATTGCACATATTAGTCCAAGAACCATATGATTTCCTCCAAGACGTTGAAATTTTACTCATAAAGATTTTCCTTGGCAAGGGACTTGAGCCCTTCCAAATCTTTGATCACGATTGAACCCTTGTTGCGTTCAACCAATCCATTTTTACAGAACTCCTTAATGACTCGGTTAAGGTGCCTGTAGCTTGTTCCAATTAAATTGGCAATGTCGGTGAGGTTCGAAACACTTACATTCCCATTGACCAATGTTTCATTTTCATCATAGGCGACCGAAACCAGATAACTCGCTAACCGGGTTTCTACTGGGTACAAAATGTTATGCCGCATGAACTGCGATTTTATATAAAATTTCCTCGTGATGATTCTCAGCAAAAATTGCAAGAATGGTGAGTGGTCTTTTAAAAATCTTCGTAACACACTTTGCCGGACTCCAATCATAACCACAGGAGAAACGGCCTCTACGGTATTGATCGTGTCAATTTCCTGCACATATTCAATATCTCCAATCACTTCAAGAGGAGTTTTAAATGAAAGAATCAATGTCTTTCCCTCTTCAGAAGTGGTGAAAATCTTCACTTTTCCCTTTACCAGGATATATAAGTTCTCGACAGCTTCTCCCTGTGAACAGATCTGCTGTCCTTTATCAAACTCATATAATGATAAATAAGGGAGGATCTCCTCATTAAATAATGATTCAATCTTGTGAGACTGCAAATATATTTCCATCTGTTCTTTTGCATTCATTTCTTTCATAAAAGCTTCCCTGCCCTTTTTCACCTTGTTCGCTTGGATCATTCAGATTACAAACCAAGGACGATCACTCCAGCTATCATCATTGTAATCCCAATCACCTGCGGAAGCTTCATTTTTTGCTTATTGATCCCAAACCAGCCGTTCCCATCAATCATCACCGTCATGCCAAGCTGGGAAATCAGCATCGCCGAAACAGTCAAGGTAACGCCGATAAAATGAATCGCTGTGACATTTCCAAATACAACAATCGCCCCAAACGTGCCACCGATCAAATAAAGGGGATTCACTTTCCTTAGCCGTTGCCAATTTCCATTCCCCGCAAACATCAAAATGATCAATGCCGTTAAAAACCCTGCAAATTGAGTAATGGTAGCCGTCTGCCATGTCCCGATATCCTGACTGATCCTTGAATTAGCCACTCCCTGAAGGGTAATAAAAGCGCCCCCCAACAAGGCAAACACAAAACCTCTCATTCCGTTCTCTCCCATCCTTCATGTCTAAATCAATTAAAAGGCAGGATTGTGTATTTCAAAAAGGACATATGTCCTAAATTTTAAAAAAGTTGTTTTTATACGGCAAATCCCTGTAAAAAAGCAAAGTTTAGATGGCTAAAATCAAAAAATCCTTCTAGATAAAAAAGGCTGAACCCCATCGGCCTCAATTTGCCTTCCGCTCATATTTCACGACATAAACTGCTTCACCCTGCAGCCACTCGGCAAAGAGTACGTCTTCGTAGTGATGGATTTTCTGCTTCTCTAACTCC
Source organism: Mesobacillus subterraneus (assembly GCF_023715485.1). Classification (GTDB taxonomy): domain Bacteria; phylum Bacillota; class Bacilli; order Bacillales; family Cytobacillaceae; genus Mesobacillus; species Mesobacillus subterraneus_B. The sequence goes on from NZ_JAMBOF010000010.1 coordinate 100,760, forward strand.
CTTTTAAGCCACTGCTCGTCAAAGCCTGCCTCTTTTAGATTTTCGCTCACGACTTTCCCATCCAGAATCAGGTTGACCGGCAATATCGGCTCCTCTGCCTTGATTTTCATATCGCCATTTTTAGGCGTGTCATACTCGGCTTTCGGAAGCACACTGACCATGCCGTTTGTCTCAATAATCGCAAACTCGACTTCCCTAAGAGAGAAGTATCCTTGCTGACGGACCAGGCTTTGGAGCTGATTAATATCCAATTTTGCTTTTTTCAACGCCTCATACTTGATCTGGCCTCTGCGCACGACGATGTTCGGTTCGCCTTCTAATAGCTTGCGCGAACCAATGAATTTCTGCGTGACCATTTCTGTAAAGTAGACAAGCGCTCCCCATAGACCAACTGCGAATGCGATTTCTCCAAGCTTCACCTCATGATCATAGATGGCGTTTCCTAACAATTCACCCAGGATGATTGCCGAAACGAAATCAAACGGCGTGATTTGCGAGAACTGCGTCTTCCCTTGTAATTTAGTTACGATAAATAAAAAGATAAATCCAATTGAAAGTTCAACCGCAATCGATAAATAATGATTCAACACTCCCACTCCTTCTTTACCATTATGGGAAAATGAGTAGAAGTTGAACCCTTCTTATTTAAAAAACCATAGATAGTTATTAGACTGTTGATTTATGTTCCAGCCATAGGCATTGGGCATTTAACTAGCTTCACTGCATCGTTTTGTCCAATAGAGCTTTCCTATTGGACAATTCTCAAGCGTCAACACATTGTTTTGTCCGATAGAGCCTCCCTAACGGACAATCCTTAAGCAGCAACACATTGTCTTGTCCGATAGAGCCTCCCTAACGGACAATCCTCAAGCGTCAACACATTGTTTTGTCCGATAGAGCCTCCCTAACGGACAATCCTTAAGCGTCAACACATTATTTTGTCCGATAGAGCCTCCCTTACGGACAATCCTTAAGCAGCAACACATTGTTTTGTCCGATAGAGCCTCCCTTACGGACAATCCTCAAGCGTCAACACATTGTTATGTCCGATAGAGCCTCCCTAACGGACAATCCTCAAGCGTCAACACATTGTTTTGTCCGATAGAGCCTCCCTTACGGACAATCCTTAAGCAGCAACACATTGTTTTGTCCGATAGATCCTCCCTAACGGACAATCCTCAAGCAGCAACACATTGTTTTGTCCGATAGAGCCTCCCTAACGGACAATCCTCAAGCGTCAACACATCGTTTTGACCGATAATTACAAGAATAAATGGCATGTTCCCCTTCTTGGAATAAAAAGTAATTTCCTGCAAAAGCTAAATGATAGTATTCTTTTAAAGGAGGGTGGAACATGACTTTTCAGGAAGGCTTAGACCAGGTAGAGAAAGCGAATAAGATCATTATCGATGCCAATAAAATGATTTCAGACGCTACATTCCACGCTTTTCCATACACGCTAAGCTGGTGGGTTGCATTATTCATGCTTGTTGTGCCCTGGATTCTATGGGCGATCTTCCGTAAGAAGGAAAGTACTGCTCGATTGTTATCCGCCGCTTTTATAGTAATCATTATTTCATCCATTTTGGACGCTTATGGTGTAGATCGAGGCAGATGGGCCTATCCGGTAAAAGTGATTCCTTTGCCGACAATCAGCTATTCATTTAGATACTCAATTGTTCCAGTCACAGTAATGTTCCTGATTCAGTATATGCCGGAAATTCACCCACTGGTTAAAGGCCCTCTTTTCGGAGCATTCAGTGCATATATCGGCATGCCAATCATGAAACAGCTCCATTTATACCAACAAACCGATTGGACAATTACTTACTCTTTTTTGATGCTAACCGTCTTGTATTTGATTGCTGACTGGTTCAGCAAACGAGAAAGCTTCAATAAAATAGCAGAGCAGAAAAGTCCCGTTTGTTAAGGTTAAAATTTCGTTGTATACCGTTGTCAGAGTAAATCTCAGCAAAAACTTATTTATAATAGACAAAAGCAGTGGGTATCAAAACCACTGCTTTTAATTATGTCAATTCAATGTTCTCCCCAACAAGGTAGGCTTACTTTATTCCCCTTTTATTAAAGTATCACGCTTATCCGTTTGTGGGGGTTCTTCCAGCCAGGCATTCTTAATCATGATATTCGCGCCGTCTTCCGCATAAAGAGCTACTTCCGGGATCAGAGAAGCATACAATATTCCGAGATCCCGTCGCGGGCTTCCCGCCATAGAGGTACCATAATTCCCGATACCCGCAGCATTCATAGATGCGATATGGAACATCATCAGTTTATCCGAAAACACCTGTGCAGTGGAATCAGTCAGTGCTGTATCCCAGAGCATCGGAGCTGGCAAGTCTTCTTTCTTTAATTTATCACTGAATAAGTCTATATGTTTTTGTGCAATTTGTTTTCCTCGTAAAAAATACTGTTTGACTTCCTTCTTCTGTGCTGTTTGGGCAAAACCGATGATCAACGTTTTTCCGATCGCATTTGTTTGGACATTATTAAATAGCATGGTGATTTCATGGACAGTCAAAGGTCGTACTTCACCAAGAAATCCTGCTAAAAACCTCTGTTTCTCAACGAAATCCACTTTGTCCGGGAGCGAGACATATGGAGACTTAATATAGGTACCCTGGTTTAACATTATGGCCCTTGTCATGTCCTGCAGCAAAATTGAGGTTTTGTTAACCTCTTTGAAAAAATCAACAATATCCGGTCTTGTTGCAAACCCCAAAGCTGCTCCGCCCGCCGTAATCCCCAACACTGACATATTCCTTAAGTACATCAAAACGAAAGTATCTGAGAAAAGTTTAGGCGCATCACTAATCACATCCTGGTCAGTAAATCCTATCGGAACCGGAAAATTTTCCTTTTTGAAAAATCCTCTTAGGAAATCGATATTCTGTTGAGACCCATTCAAGGCAAATTCAATAGCCGGCCGTACTTCATCATCCTTCACCTTTTTCAGGAAATGATTAATCATGCAAATAGAAGCCGTATCATTAATATACTGCGTCCATAAAATCCCCATTTCAGCAGAGGTCAAAGGGATTTGTGACTTATCCTCCATTCAATTCTCACCAACTCGTCTTTTCTTTTTGCTTAGTTTTTCCTCGACAGGCTCTTCTTATAAGGATGCAAATACCTTGGCAAATATTTCTAAAGAGTCATAAATCACTAAGGAAAACGACGGTTCTAGGTTATTTAGACATCCGGAAAATCTCTGCGAATAAAAAAATAACATGAATTAATAATAAAAGAGGAAACTTTTAAACCTAGAAGGAGAAGTTGCTATGAAAAAAATATTGTTGCTGGCATTTGTGTTGATATTTCCACTAAACATCATCGCGGGATCAGCCAGTGCCCATGCGAAAAGACAAGATCATTGTATTAGCCAATCGGAAGTAAGCTTCGAAAATGAATTCAGGAAACTCTGGATTGATCACGTATTGTGGACAAGCAATTATATTACAAGTGCAACAACAGCTGGTGCTGAAGATCAACAGCAGGTGCTTGCAAGGCTCCTGAAAAACCAGGAGGATCTCGGCAATGCTATAAAACCAGTATACGGAGAGGAAGCTGGAAACAAACTTACGGCTCTGCTTAAGGAGCACATCGTTATTGCCGGGGATATTGTAAATGCCGCTAAAGAAGGAAATAATGCCAAGCTGGATCAGCTAAACAAAGAATGGTATCGAAATGCTGATGATATATCCGCATTCCTTAGCGCTGCCAACCCTAATTTAAAAATTGGAGCTGTAAAAGAGTTGCTGAATATGCATCTGAAAATGGTGGCAGATGACTTAACTGCAAGCTTAGCAAAAGACTGGGACGCACGAATTGTTTCAATTGATGATGGGGTTACACATATTATTCTGATGGCGGATACAATCTCTGATGCAGTTGTGAAGCAGTTTCCGGAAAAGTTTAAAAAATAGTTTTCAGAATGTCCAGTAGTATGCTGGACATTCTTTAGTATTTCGTTTGTAACATATATTCGAAAAGCAACAATCAATGCGAAAACAACCCTTAATAAAAAGCTTGCAGACTAAAATTGTCTGCAAGCTTCCAAAAGAGGCCTTAAGCCTTTTTATGAATACCTATTTTTTACATACTGCATCAGCGTTTCTGGGTCAAACCCAAGGACCCAGTGACCATTTACGTTTGTCTGCGGTACTCCCATCTGCCCAGTTTCTTCAACTAGCTTCTGGGCCGCCGCCGGATCTGTCTGCACATTAACTTCTTTGTAGTTTAATCCTTGACCCTCAAGGAATTGTTTCATCATTGTGCAGTACGGTCAAGTATTGGTTGAATAAACAGTAATATCGTTCATTTTACCTTCCTCCTTTAGTTTATTAATATCAACTTTATTGACTAATCCCGGTAATGCTGTCCGCTAATCAAACCTGCTCTTGACAAAAGATTTACCAGGATACAACCTTGTTTTTCCCTATTTCTGATAAAAAAGACGATGGATCTCCTGCTTTTATACTAAAGTAGAAATAAGCTCAGGGACCCGAATTTTAAATGCATCGTAATTATGATGACCGCCATCAATAATAATGATTTCTGTTTTTACTCTTTGCTGCTTAACTATTTCAAAGACTGCTTTGTTGGATTGCAAAAATAATTCGCTGATTTCATTATTATCAGCCGCTTCCTTAGTGCCGCAATCCAAATAAACCTTTTCCAATTGAGCTAGATCTGAGCTCTTCAGCAACTTTTCAATCTCTTCCTGATTACGGTAAAAAGCAGAAGACATTCCTGCGATTCTTTTAAAGATGTGCGGGTAACTGCAGGCTGCATAAGTTGTGACCAGCGCCCCTAGAGAAATACCTGCCATATAAGTTTGATTTTCAATCGTTGGATATTTTCGATCCACCAAAGGCTTTAATTCGTTCACGATGAAATCTATGTATTCCTTCCCTTTTCCCCCAGCGGAAGCAGGATTGGCTAGAAGCCTTTCACTGAAGGCACCATGTTTCCTTGGACAATATTCATTCACCCGTTCCTCACCGGCCGGGTTCTGGTCGATTGCCACCACAATGATTTCTATATTGTTCTCACCCAAATATTCGTGCAGCTGAAGTGAGACTCCCCCAATGGCTTCTTCATCGCCAAAAACATTCTGCCCATCATGCATGTATAACACGGGATATCTTTTGTCCAATTCAATATAATTAGCGGGTAAGTAGATTCTAATTTTTCGTTCCTCGCCAAACAATAAAACATTGAAAGTTTCTATCATATTATTACCCCCATTACAAACCAATATATTCTAATTTTACTATAGAGTGAACAAAAAAGAATCGGGATATTTAAACCCGACTCCCTCATATTTCAGATAACAACATTTTGTTTATGCTGTTCTATGTAAGCTGCTAATCCTTGTTTGAATTGCTGGATTTCTTCAATTGTATTATATGGAGCAAGACCGATGCGGACCCAGCCACCTTGTTCTTCTACACCTAGTACTTCGGCCATCGTGGAAGCATAGAAATCACCATCAGCCACACACATATTATATTTTTCAGCTAGCCACTCGGTTACGTTTCGGGAATTTTGTCCTTCAATCGTAAAAGCAAAGGTTGGTGTTCTTTGCCCTGAAGCAGCACGATATAACTTAACTTCCGGCAGGCTCCGTAAAAAACTCTCCACATCCGCCGCAAGCTGATTTTCATATTCTTCAATTTCATGCATAGCCGAACGCAGTCGTTCCCGTCTTGTCTCACCATAGCCAAGTTCCTCAATGAATTTGATCGCCCCGATCACTCCTGCTATTCCTTCATGATTTTGCGTCCCTGTTTCAAGCTTGTAAGGAATCTCAGTCGGAGCAGGCTGAAGCTTATATACAGGGAGCTTTTCAAATAAGTTTTCCTTGACTACGGCGATTCCGACATGCGGCCCGAAAAACTTATAGGCAGAGCAAAGAAGAATGTCACAACCCAAATCATCAACATCGATCGCTAAATGTGGAACACCGTGGACTGCATCGACAATTACCAAGGCCCCGACTTCCTTGGCACGTTTGATAACCTCACCTATATCCGTAACTGTACCAGTTACATTGGAGGACATTCCAACTGCCACCAGCTTCGTTTTGGGTGTAATCAGCTCCTCTAGATCCTCTAAATTCAGAGTAAAGGTTTCTGGATTAAGCTTGATGAATTTAACCTCTGCTCCCCGGTCCCTTGCAAGGGTGATCCACGGGTCGACATTGGCACGATGATCCAGCTCGGTGACAACAATTTCGTCACCTTCATTAATAAAACCGGCAAGACTGCGGGCGATCGCAAAGGCGTGTGTTGTCATGTTTGCTCCAAATGCAACCTCTTTCGCCTGGCATCCGAGTAAATCAGCTACCGCCTCCCTGGCTTCATCCAGCACCGCATCCGTATTAACACTGGTGTTAAAGGTCCCATGAAGATTAGCCATCCCATTACGTATGTAACGATACATCGACTCAATCGCAAAATCGGCCATCTGTGTACCGCCCGGGCCGTCAAAGTAAATCACCTGTTGATCATTGTCCCTGCGATTCAAAGCAGGAAATCTCTCTCTCACTTGTTCAATCGGAAACTGCTTTGCCAACCTGCACCACTCCTTAATGCCAGAATTGCTTTCAAGCTATATTATGTCATAATTTTCAATTAATTTAAAGGTTGCTGCTACTTCCTCTTGATAAATATTTCGACTAACGAAAAAAGCATGAGAACCGTCCCCATGCTTCATTTTAATTCATCATAAAACTTCTTTGGATTAGAAATATTGTTTTCAATGAAGAAATTCGCCTGATGTTTGAACATTTCTATGTAGGATTCTCTATCCAAGCTCAAATCTCCTAATTCATCTACATTTCCTTCAACTTGTACAGTATTTGCTTTCAAATCCAAAATAACAGTCATATATGTTTTTCCTTTGTAAGAAACTGTACCAATTACTTGCTTCTTCCCTAAATCTACATGAGGAAATTCATGATGCACCCCTGTAGGTTTAAATAACGTGATCCCAACATTCGACACACCAGCAATTGTATTCATATCAATTATTCTTCTTTTACCCCGTCCTGATTTGTTCAAGATGTATCTACTAACCATAGAAGCCAACAGCGTTAAGAATGAACACGCCTATCAAAGTAACGCTTACCCCCGTCAAAGCAGCAATCCCAACAGTGCGACCTTTCTTCGTGTCTACCCAAACAGTGAAAGAGACAATGATTGTAAAGATGATTCCAAAGAAAATTGCCGCAAATGGATTCGTCGGTGTAATCCAGTCATACCAATTCAAAAAGTCCATCAAAGCACCCGCCTCCATTCCAATTATTTACTAATAATACGAAAACTGGAGCAAAAGGTTTCATTTCTTTTATAAGCACAGGGTCGGTTGTGTTGTTTTAAATGAATAGGTACTTGATTCCAATTTCTGTGATAGGTAGAGGGTATCTGTTATTCATTTATTGTTTTAATTTATGGTCATTGACTATCCTACTCGTTAGATTAGAAGTGACACTGCTGACTAGAGAAACATCTCTTCTAAGAATTTTGCTTAATCTGTTCTACTACAAACGTTAAGAAATTGGGATATGTGGAGTTTCCTTGCAAGAATTGTGACACTGGCAACATAGGGAATATGACAGTATCTCGATCTTTTGAATACAGCAGACTCTCTGTTTCGATACTTTTATATACTCCATCAAGTTTAGAGGTGTAAGTAGCTACTGACTCAAATTCATACCAGTCAAAGTCCTGTCTTGTATTTTCCTTAATTACCTCACCTATATATGCTCCAATTCGAGAAACGAAAACATCAAAATGCTCCTCTAATAGTCCTTTTCCCATGTCAGTATTCATTAATCTGGTTGTATACCTATCAATATAACGGATACTTTCAATACTGAAGTCTAAATTCCTCTTAGTCAGATTCTCCTTATCCCAGGGATCATCCGAGACATCACGATACATTAATGTCGCAATACCTTTTAAATCATCTTTTATTAACTTTTTTCTTTTAAAAATACCAAACATTATATGGTTATCTCCTTTAAAGTAGTCAGCCTAGTTAAAACCATAGTTGCGTCAAAGGCATATTTTTTAGGAATTATCGAGTTAAATGCTCTTTAAAAATCAGTTTAAAATTAGGCTTGAAGTCTACTTCAACCGTTTGCTGTGTTTCCTCATTTATAATGGTCATGAGTATGCTTGAACGCTCCTTTTTATCCGAGGTAATTTCAAATTTTTCTACGCGTTTCAAATCAAGCAGCGTAATCAATCTTGTTGAATTTCGTTCTTTCACCTGGATTTTCACTTCTCCGTATGATGGTGAAATCGTTACATCGAACTCCTCTTCCTGGTTGGTGAAATTAAATTTTGCTTCATTATAATAAAACGGCGTATCTTTCGAATGGTTATCTAATAAAGTGGGTTCGCATTCAAATAATGAAATCAATTCATCTTCTCCTGGAAAAACAGGCATTGTATTACCCCCTTTAACCATTTTTTAAGTTAACATAATAATATTATTCATCATACGAGAATTTTCTCAAAATATCTTTGAAGAATTTATCTGTTTATTCTTCTTGAGTGTTCCTATCACTTTTATATTCTAAAAGATCTCCCGGCTGACAGTCCAAAGCCTTACAAATCGCTTCTAATGTGGATAGACGAATCGCTTTTGCCTTTCCATTTTTCAATATAGAAAGGTTAGCCATTGTTATTCCAACCCTCTCCGAAAGTTCTGTTACGCTCATTTTCCTTTTAGCCAGCATCACATCAATATTGATTATTATTGCCATGTTATTTATTCACCTCAGATTATTAAGTCGTTCTCTGATTTTATATCGATGGCTTCTTGTAACAGTCTTTGAAGAACAGCCGCAAAGACAGCGATCACCGTCGGAGCAAAAATCATGACCATTCCGACGAGTATGAGACCCGGTGCGTCATCAACCTCCGCCAGGATATAGACGAATGGTAGGCCTACCACATATAAGCCACTGATTGTGATGGCACAGATTTTGATTTTCTTTAGAGCTCTTACAGATAATTCCGAGAAAGCATGGTTCTTGTCAATATAGCTTAAAAGCTTAAATGCTTGATACAAAGCGAAATAAAAAGGGATTGCCGAAACATACATAACCACTAAAATGCCATATACCACATAAGCCAAATCCCAACCTCTTTCTGCTGCTTCATTCGCTTCATTCGCTATTTGAGGCAGCAAAAATATACACAAAGCAAGAACCGGAATGCCAATAAAAATAACAGCTACTTTTAAAAAGAGTGTAGAACTTCGTTTCATAAAAAGCACCTCGTTTATTTAATGTTAATTTGAATTTAACATGATTTTTATCGATTTACAATAAATTATTATTGAATTTAATTAAATTATTGTTGTTTCCATTTCGAATAAAAAAGAGCATTCCTCATTGCAACGAAATGCTCTATCACTTAAACTATTCATTTTATAACTTGGCATCTGACTTGTTAGTTCAATAAGAATATAAACAAAAATCCATGGATCATTGCACCCCTGGGATGTTAACAATATTCCTTTTTTACCTCATATCTGCTAATTAATTCGTATGGTCTGACTTTAAATGCTTCATAAGGTAAATAGTTTGCTTCCATTGCATCGAGAGCTCTGCTTTTAAATTGCTGCCTTGTGATCAATTGATTTATATTGTCACTAGTTAGTTTTGTAAAAACTACTTCAGATGTCTCATTTTCAGCAGGTGTGATATCTCCAGATTGATACTCACCTCTAAAGACAATACAAGTAACCCCGCTCGTAACGTTTTGATAAATACCTGTTATCCCAAGCAAATGTGCCTTAATCCCAGTTTCTTCAAATATCTCTCGGTGAATAGCTTCTTCTAACGTTTCACCTTCTTCTACTTGGCCTCCCGGCATTTCCATAGTATCTGAACGATGAAAATTTCTAACAAGTAATACTTCGCCATCTTTATTTGTTATATATCCACTGACAGACATTATATGTTTAGGCGGATGATATGTAGCCGGATAAGGAGCAGTTGAAGTTAAAAAGTCTTGATCGCTTTCTATGTAAAGTTCGCCCAATTCTTTTATTTTTTCTTTTGATTCTTTGTGCAGTTCACTATTTCTAATTAGACTTTCTATACTTTCGTAATGTTCCATACTTCTATATTCCCATATAGCTAAGATGTCGTCTTTACTGTCATTTACCCATCGACCTATTAATTTCGCACCGTTTTTAATTTGATTTGGGTATAAATAAGTATGAAAGAAATTATTGAAATCGTTTAGTTTTTCAGGATTGATTTTATAAGTTTTTCTTCTATATATCATTTTCTAACTCCCCCTTTTCCCTCTAATTTCCACAAAAAGATTAAAATCCCTTCTTTAACTATACTGTCCGTCTGTAGTAGACCTGGGGAATTTCAATCACATTTCCTATATATTGGATTAGAAAATCCTGGTTTGTTTCTTTTTATGATAAAACGGGAACTTCTTATATTAAGAGAATCGTAGAGGATGTGTATATGATATGAATTCCCCGTCAACAGCAGTTGCAAAAGATAAAATGAGAGAAGTGAAGCCGTGGGTGCGTCGTTTTGGACGTTTTGGTTATATGGCCAAAGGTCTCGTGTACTTAATGATTGGGGTCCTCGCAGCTCTGGCAGCATTCGGACCAGGAGGCGAAACGACCGGGACATCTGGTGCCCTTCAATCCATCGCCGAAATGCCATTTGGTGAAGTTGCCTTATGGTTCATCGGAATTGGTTTAATCGGCTATATAATATGGAATTTTATTAAAGCGATTAAGGATCCTGAAAATGAAGGAACCGATGCTAAAGGTCTGATTAAAAGAACAGGTTATTTCATTAGTGGAATCATTTATACGAGTCTAGCTTTTGGGGCAATAAAATTAGCTAGTCACACGGGGAATGCTGGTGGTGAAAATTCAGAGAAAACGATTTCGGCTAAGCTGATGGAACAGCCCTTTGGCGTCTGGTTAGTTGGATTAGTAGGAGCCATTATTATTGGATACGGTGTTTACGAGCTTTATAATGGTATAAAAGAGAAATTCATGTCTAAATTCAAAACATATGAAATGAATGATAAGGAACGCAAAACCGCTCGGTTGTCAGGTAAAATAGGTCTGATTTCACGAGGGATTGTTCTAAGTATGGTCGGATTTTTCTTCATTCGCACAGCTTACACAAACAACCCCAATGAATCAAAAGGGCTTGGCGGTGCCTTAACAGAATTGGCAAACCAGCCATTCGGACAATTTTTACTAGCTTTAGTGGCAGTTGGACTCATTTTATATGGCGTCTACCAAATTATCCGAGGACGCTATCAGCATATGAATTTTGGATATGACGGAAAGTAGAATAGATGGAAATAATGAAGAGGATTATTCACGAAATTAGGCCACCTTTAACAGGTGGCCTAATTTAATATGTGCATTCCATTCGATGACCATCATGCAATAGGTTGTTTCAAAAAGATATTCTATTTTTGATTCCAGATATTACTCAGCTATGCAAACTCCCTCTCAACCATGCCCGTTGCCGGAAAGGTCCAATAGGAACCTGGATTAAACTTGTTTTATTTTCTAGATTCATATTATAAATTTCATCACTCTTTTTCGCGGCAAACCCTAGAAGCGGGTGTCCTCCAAATCCAAGTGCAGATGCAGCTAATAGTAACCGCTGAACCAGCATCCCTGCTTCCATTTGCAGAATACGATAGCCTCTGTACCCTAATTCTTTTCTATAAAAATCCTTGTCTCCTGCAACATGCAGGGTAAGCGGTACCTGCAGCAAATTCACATTATCCAGTGACAAGGCTCCTTGTAAATGGAGTCGATGATCTCCCTGGAGAATTTCTCTTAATGAATGTTCAGTATGGTCGTAATAGTAGGCTCCATTTGGAATGCCTTCAACATTATAAAGACATCCATAAATTGAAACACGAGATTCATTTTTGATAAACGTTGTATCCAAATCATTTCTATAGGTGAATGATGATGCCGCCTCCTGCAGCAGAGTGGCCAGCTGCTGAAGGCTTACCTTCCCCATTACGAAATCCATCTCCGGAGAAAATCGATTTCTGCTTGCATCAGCCAGATCATACGACAATGGCTCCATATGAGGTAGTTCTACTTGAGGACCTTCATATTCTATACTCGGCCGACTATGGATATTCTGCCAGGAAAGTGTGGACTCTAGCATGGATGCTTTATTCAAGGCTGTTACCATCTGATAGTCTTTAATAGTTCGTGAACGTTCATAGTGTTCAGCGGCTATTGATGCCAATTCAAGTTTTAACTCTTCTGCAGTTAACTTTCCGTCTAATTCTCGTCCGCCAGTAGACCAGTTCGTCGCTTCCACGGATAGGGGGATTACTGAATATACGGTCTCCTCATCGTCATCTAGTCCTAACAGGTGATTAATCGCCGAATCCAGAAATTGAAAGTACACCCCGGAGGCAAAGCCAAACCGTTTTGCTGTTTCCAGTAACTGCCCCATCATTACACCAGCGTCCAGCCCTTGCAGGCGGTAGGAGAAGTTATTGTATTTAAAGAAATTTTTCCAAAACCTGGTTGATACGAAAACAGCACCAAAACAAGATGAAACATCACAACGGCTTCCGAGAGCGCGGGATAGATAGGAATCAAAGTCTCCTTCTCTAAGCAACACCAGGCTGTGGTGTGCTGCTTGATAATGGTACACTCCATCAGGCAAACCATTTACCTTCAGATACATATAAAGTTCGTTTGGATACAGCCCGCCACCAGAAGGAGCGAACCGCCGGCCGGATTGCATTGGGTACGAATCATGCTCATTAGAATCGTCAGGATATACGGACTGGCTGACCTGGGTAACGCCAAACACATACCAGAGAAAATGACCGATTCTGTCTAGATCCGGCTTTGCAGGTTCTTGATTTTCAACCAGGCTAAGTGGTACTTCCGCAGATAATGGAATCACTGGCAAACCACGGTAAAGCTTATTTGAAAGAGGCGCATCATCCCAATCTACTTCCCAGTTAGGCTGATTGGCACGATCAATATTAAATTGCAGATTATGCAAAAATTCTTCCAGATTCATCCTCTTTACCTCCTAGTAACTCCTTAAGGGAACGGATGCGGTTGGCGATTGAGCTGCTCAAAGGTCAATGGCTGATCTGTATACCCTAGTTTCATTGGAACGTTAAGTACCCTTTCTAGTCCCGTCAGACGGGTTAGATGATGACCGAACGTCATCGGGAGCATCCCAGGAATCAAAACTTTCACGCAGGATAGTCCGTTTCTTTTCAATTCTGGTGCAGTTTGGTCCACGACAATTACATCGAGATTCAGCCCTCGGAATACTTGGAGTATATCTTTTAAGTCATCCGTCAGATCTGCGTGCGTTGATTTCCACTTGAATTCCTCTTTAAAGCTCCTCATTGGCTCGTTGTCATCCATCAAGAAATTGAAACGCTCTTCTGCCTGCGGTAAACCGTACAGCATGCCGTGGTCATCCATTTGCCTCACAAGAGAATCATCATGCAGCATTTGTTCAAATTTCTCCTTGTTTGACTCAAATTTCTCATCAAGGTTCAGCATCATGCCAGCAAGCTCCTGAATTGCGCTTTTCGCAGCTCTTACAGGATCCAGATGGGCTCCTGCAGCAAGGATTAGATTCAATCCCTTATCCTTCCCGTTTTTTGCCATTGCCCAGACACTTGGGATGCCGTGCTCCATCGTAGAATTATACAAATAAAGATCATACCCTGCGACCGCCCGCATACGTTCGATCATTAATTGCAGCTCTTCGTCATCAGCAGTAAGCGGATCAAGACGAGGCAGCTTCAACTGCGCATACCAGCTTAAAAGAAACGAATCCCGTTCCACTACTTCCATGATTCCGTAAAAAATGGCCTCCTCCCTGCTTCCGCCCAGAGCGCATCCATTTGACGTTTCATAGACAAAACCTGCAGAACCACAGCCCAAACTGTAATAGGCAAGGAGCTCCGGGACGAGAATCGGACGCTCATCTATTAGTGAATAACCCCATACCCAATCAATCGGTCGGTCAGGATCAAACTTCTGAAACGGGAATCCAGGCAATGCATACTGTTCCTCAGTATGGACTCCAACCTTTAGCGGGTTGAGGGCGTGTTCCTCCAGATTCCGGTAACTGTCATGGATGACAGTCCGCTTGCCGCGTGGTTCTAGACCGCAATGTCGCTCTAAACCTTCCAAAATGGCTGTCAACTCGCTATCTGCATAAACTTGAGTCCGTCCCGCCGTTCCTTCATCCCCTGAGAACATTGGCAGGTTGACACTGGCATCGGCAAATGGCGTTACCAGGTCATACATTTTGCTATTAAAAAGCCCCATGCGATTATCCAGATAGTCTTTATCAAGCACTTTTTTCAGCTCACCTAAAGGAGTGCAGCGGTAACTGTCTGCAGTGATTTTCGGACTTTGTTGCAGGGAAATTTGTGCCAGCTCTGGTGAATCGTCTGGCAATTGACTGCAATACTGGCATAACGAGTCGGGAATGAAGGTATGCCAGGAACTATTCAAGGTTTTTAAGTCGGTTAAATATACCCGTCCTTCCGAATGAGCCTGTTCATTCCCTAGAATTCTGCTAACCTCCGACACGATCAGGTGAGTTAGTTGTAAAAGTCCGGTATTAGAAGCCCACGGATCAGCTTTGATTCCTCCGTCAAAAGCCAGCTTTTGCTGTACCTGCTGCATCTCGTTTCGATCATGTCCTCCAAGCAGGCGTCTCAGGTCAGCACATTGAGAGCAGCCCGGTTTGTTTGGGCGAACGAGAGGGCCGACTACACCTTCTCCAAACGAAACGAAGCCTCGCAGCCATGGTATGGAAGTCTGTTTCATCCATTCTTCCGCCTTTTGATGATGAGCTGGATTCCAGGCATCATCCAATACCAGGACCAAATCAGTTTTTTCCGGGACTTTTTTTTCATAATCTGTCATCCGAAAAATTGGATAGCGGGCTGACAGTTCTGCGCATACCCTATCTGCCAGCCATCCTTCTCCTACTATCACCACGAAGGATTTCATTGTAATTCCTCCTCTCGCAGCAATACAGCAAACACCCCTTCTAGTTCCTCTTTGAGTTCAGGTTCAAGACCTAATTCGTAAACCATTAACTGCTTTCGATTCCTTTTTAAGGTTTCCAGTGCTTCTTTAATGATCTCCGGTTGGATCCTTTCTTCACAACCAGGAATTTCAATGCTCCGCTTATCTCTTTCATCTAGACGAATGGATGAGTCCTCCAAAGCTAATGCATTGCATGAATCTGAATGGTTCTGAGCTTTGAAAAGTGCATTCTGCAAAGACTTTCTTAGCGCCATGGTGATGTTTAGATCGGTATTGCCATACCACCCATCTCTTGTGCAAACATATACGGTCGGGAATCCGTTCACTTCTTTTCCTAAACCGATCTTTGGCTCTCCTTGCATCGTGGTAAGTGCATCTAAATAGAAACGGCACCTATCATCCTCAACACGATCTAACTGCACACGGAAAACTGTATTCTTTTGCTGAAGCTGTTGTTTTTTTAGCTCCTCCGTCAAACACTTCTGAAAACCGCGGCCCATACATTCCGCAAATGTTTCTCCTGTTCCGATACCGAGCATTTCATTTCTTTGAAGGGGTACAATTAAATTGGCAAATGTTGAAGCATAATCCTCAATCCCGGTTAGCCCCGCTTCCCTTCTTGCCTCTTCATGGGTCATACCGTTACAGATCATCTCAGCTAGCAGTTGCGCTGGACCTTCTGACAATGGATTCACTGGCTGGACACGGCATTGTGCTAGTGGCAGCTGCTTTGAATCTCCTTCCTCCCATATATGAAAAAGCCCAGTTTCCTTTGACGTTAGAAGGCTGAAGAAATATAACAATTTACCTGGCTCTGCTCTTTCTAAGCCATGTTTTAGCCGCGTTTCCAGACTTTCTACACCTTCAACTGTGATTTTTCCTGTCTCCAGTGGATGTGGTACAAACGAATGCCAGCTTCCTTCATGAGTCTCTAAATCCAGGAGGAAAATTCTATTTCTCTGATTTGGCTTTGTTACTCCAGTAATCTCTTTATATAATTCAAATACGATTATATTCGCCAACATGGATCCGGAAATTGCTGAGCCAGCAGGAAATGGCTGTTTTTCTGCTAAGACTGAAGAGTGCAAGCGCCGCCAGGCAGAATCCCAACCCGCTTCAGTATCTGGATGAACGATAGGGCCTCCTATTCCAGCCCTCTTGTGGCAAACAGCCGGAACAAACAACTTTTTATCTGCACGGCAAATAGCATGGAGAAGCTCCAGTTCCCCTAAGTTCTCTCCCTGCGTAACATACAAAATTGAATCGAAAGGTTTTAACGTCTCCCTCCATCCGTCCTCACTTAAAGTGACTTCCTCCAGCTCCACCTCCGGATCCGTTTTCCGGGCATGGTCAATGAGTTCATTCAGTCGACCTCTATTCGTCGAAACCTCATCGGTAATGAGCACCTGAAGCTTTGCCAATCCAGATTCAATCAGCGAAGAAACCAATGAAGTCAAAAAAGGACCAGATCCCACTGCCAGAACATTCGCTTGGCGATAGGCTTCAAACCTGAAAGCCCCAGAACCGGCTAAACTGTCCACAAATTCAATTTGAGACGCGAATTTTTTCACAACATGTTCAGGCAGTTGATGTGGAAGGTCCTTGCTCACATCTCGTACAAACTCATTCCGGTACAAAACTTCAGCAATCTCAAGTACCCGGTCCTTATAAGGTCCAGGCAATCCATTCGTCAAATACTCAAGCGAATACTCCCCATTGAACATCGGCAGCAGCTTCTCTACCCATTGATCAATTCCACTTCCTTGAATCCGGAAGGAACATTGGTTATTCCGAAAATAAACGCCGCTATTTGGTTCCGTGAGATAAAACGTGTCCCTCTTCACTTTTAATCGCATAGAAGGCTCCAATTTTTCCATACCGCTCCTCCTTTGCCCCTGCTGACCTCATCTTTTTTTTGACTGTCATAATCATCGTATGTATCTCAATTTGTCCCTTATGTCATATATTCCAAAGAAAGAATAGCCCCTGTGCAGACTGCTTGCAGGGGCTATTTTTATAAAAAAATACTTACTTTTATACCTTATTTATCGTCTTAACGATGGCAGCGTCCGCAACCGCCACAGCCTCCACAACGACCGCAGCCTCCACATCGGCCACAGCCTCCGCAACGGAAGCAACCGCCACAACGGAAACAGCCAAAGCAGCTAAAGAAAGGGAAACCGAAACCGAAGCCAAAACATCCTCCAAAACCGCCGCCTAAACCTACACCGAAAATCCGTTCGTCACCAGCATTATAATACTGATTTTGATCCCATGTGACTGGCTGGGTTGCCTGGAAATCACTCACATTAAGTCTTTGTAGTTCACTGTGAAAATCATTCATCATCTACATAACCTCCCAAACTATTTACCATTGGCTCTCGAAACAAGAAACAAAAACAGTCGAGCTTCCCACGAAAGCTTTTGTATACAAGATAAACACATTCATAATTGAGAATACTCCCCAACAATTTATGTACTCTGGATGGGTATTGCTACTGATACAAAAGCCTAATTTGGTTGGATACTAAAAGAATGCTGAATGTACAAACAAATCAAAATGTCTAAGAAAGGGGTTTTATTGGACATTTCGGGATGAGGTCGAAGTCAAAATGTCTAAGAAAGAGATTTTATTGGACATTTCGGGATGGGGTCGGAGTCAAAATGTCTAAGAAAGAGGTTTTATTGGACATTTCGGGATACGGTCGGTGTCAAAATGTCTAAGAAAGAGGTTTTAATAGACATTTCGGGAGGTGGTCGGTGTCAAAATGTCTAAGAAAGATGTTTTAATAGACATTTCGGGAGGTGGTCGAATGCAAAATGTCTAAGAAAGATGTTTTAATAGACATTTCGGGAGGTGGTCGAATGCAAAATGTCTAAGAAAGAGTTTTAATAGACATTTCGGGAGGTGGTCGAATGCAAAATGTCTAAGAAAGAGATTTTACTGGAAATTTCGGGATGTGGTCGAAGTCAAAATGTCTAAGAAAGAGATTTTATTGGACATTTCGGGTTGTGGTCGAATTCAAAATGTCTAAGAAAGAGGTTTTATTGGACATTTCGGGAGGTGGTCGAAGTCAAAATGTCTAAGAAAGAGGTTTTAATGGACATTTAGGATTGTGGTCGAAGTCAAAATGTCTAAGAAAGAGGTTTTATTGGACATTTAGGATTGTGGTCGAATTCAAAATGTCTAAGAAAGGGGTTCTATTGGACATTTCGGGTTGTGGTCGAAGTCAAAATGTCTAAGAACGAGGTTTTATTGGACATTTCGGGATGTGGTCGAAGTCAAAATGTCTAAGAACGAGGTTTTATTGGACATTTCGGGATGTTGTCGGAGTCAAAATGTCTAAGAAAGAGGTTTTATTGGACATTTCGGGATGTGGTCGAAGTCAAAATGTCTAAGAAACAGGTTTTATTGGACATTTCGGGATGCGGTCGGAGTCAAAATGTCTAAGAAAGCGGTTTTTTTGGACATTTCGGGATGGGGTCGGAGTCAAAATGTCTAAGAAAGGGGTTTTAATAGACATTTCAGGATGTGGTCGGAGTCAAAATGTCTAAGAAAGATGTTTTAATAGACATTTCGGGAGGTGGTCGGTGTCAAAATGTCATCAAAAAATGATCATAAAAAGCACCTGATCTCACAGGTGCTTCACAGTACTTACACTATTCTTCGCCCGCTTTTACCAAGAGCGTAATAAATTCCATGCTGAAGTGATTGCAGGCATTCATACTTCTTAAGGCTGGTCATCGTTTGCGAGATTACCATTGCCAGTTCGGCTGATATTCCTACTAAAATTACTTCTACCCCAAGCAGACGAGCCGCGGAACCTAGACGATCAATTAATTCAGCAGTATATTGCGATATGTCTTTGTTCAACCCTGTCAAATCCAATAGAACGTATTTGGCTTGATATTTTGGCAGGTTATTTAATGTGTTAACGATTAAATCTTCAGCACGGTCCTCATCATATCTTCCAATCAAAGGGACAACAACAATGCCATCAAGCACTGGAATCAGAGGTGAAGAAAGTTCCTTTACCAAATCCTGTAGCATTCTTGTTTTTTCTTCTACAAGGGCTTCTAGCTGTAAAATTTCTTGAGCTTCTTTTCTCCTTGCCATGTCGCGAATATTCTGCTGAATGTCAACCTCATATGGAAAATATTCAACAACAGTATAGGGATTAGTTTCACTTTGATGCTCAATGATTTTATACCAAAAACTCATGCCAAATAGACCTGTAAAAACACCCGCATAGTGTGAAGGCACAAATATCCCTTTTGGGTCCTTATTCCCTAATTGGTTCATTTTATATTCCCAGTCATCTTTAATGAATAAGGTGAAATGCTTTGTATCCTCGTCCATTTTTTCTATTTTGACATATCCCCATCCAGCGGGTACGTATGTATTGGACAGCCAATCCACAACATTGGAGGTATTAATATCTTTCATCTCTTTAAATCCTTCGCCAACAATGATGCCCTGGCGGAACCCGGTAGTCTCTAATACCAGCTTCGTCGCCTCTACACCTGAGATATCATTAATCGTATCAAAAAACGTTTTCATTGCCGAAACCCAGAAAAATACTACATCTCCACCCTCAAACAGTACTTCGCCGGTATTCAAATCCCACTTCAGTTCCACTCCGCCAACAACAATATCCTTTTTCATCTCCATTTAAATTCACCCACTAGTCTTAGAGTATGTAATAAATTAAAGTAAATCGGGCATTATGTCTGTTATTCGCTTTTCACCAATTCTTTTCCTTCTAGTTTGGCGAATTTTTGGAAGTTGGGACATTTCTCATGCTTCCATTAACGATTGGTCATTATACACAGAAAAGAAAAAACTCCTTAATCCAGCCGGAAATAAGGAGTTTTTTCAGATGAATCTTATAACCTGGCTATCGCGTTTAATGCAATTTGCGCCTCTGCTTCGATCGCTTTAACGACTAGTTCTGTATGTGGATCGTATTCTTCTCTAAGCTCTGCATCGGCATAGCCATCGATTGCAAGGATAGCTCCGCTTTTTACGCCCTTTAACGAAGATATGACAAACAATGCGGCGTTTTCCATCTCTACCGCAAGGACGCCTGCCTTTTTGTATAACTGATGCGGGAAGTCAATGACACCGGAGTAAAAGGCATCCAAAGTCAGTGTAATTCCTTCCTTCACTTGTATATCCCCGCCGAAATCTTCAGCAGCATGACATAAAGCTTCTATTATATATCTGTCAGACACAGCCGGAAAACCAGGAGGAACGATTTGCTTTGTCAGGCCATCGGTGCTCACAGATGCTGTGCTGATCACAATGCTGCCTGGAGTTATTTCCTTTTGATAGGATCCTGCAGTTCCGACCCTGATTAAGTACTTTGCCCCGCCCATGATCAGTTCTTCAAAGCAAACTGCTGCGCCTGGTGCACCGACACCATGGCTTACAACCGCTACTTCCTTCCCATTCCACTTTCCCGAGTAGCTGTGATACTCGCGATTTTCTGCCAATAAGCTAGATTCTGTAAGCAATGAAGCAATCTTTTTGGCACGATTCGGATCGCCGCAGACAATCACTCGTTCAGGCAGATTTTCCGGGTTTATTTTTAGATTTGGCAGCTGTTTAGTCAAAATCTTTTCTCTCCCATTCATCCTCTGGAATAGGCAGGTCCTCTCCCGAGAAACGCTCCTCTTTAAATGGGTCTCCGTTTATGTGGAAACCATTTTTCTCCCAGAAGCCTGGTTTGTTTTCATCAATGAATTCAATCCCGCGGATCCATTTTACGCTTTTCCAAAAATATAGATGAGGGACTACGAGCCTTAATGGCCATCCATGTTTGTCTGTCAGAGGTTTTCCCTCAAAAGAATGCGCAAGCAGGACATCGTCTCGGTCCAAATCGCTTAATTCGAGATTAGCAGTATAATCCTGGTCTGCATGGAGCATAACGTATTTGCTGTTTGGATTGATGCCGACTTCCTTTAAGAAGTCGCTGAATTTCACACCTGTAAAAGTATTGTCAAAACGAGACCAGCGAGTTACACAATGGATGTCAACCGTCACGGAGGTTTGTGGCATCTTCATAATTTGCTCATAAGTAACGACAATCTCTCGGTCCACAGCACCAAATACCTTCAAATCCCATTTTTCAAGATCATAATCAGGCACTTCTCCTTCATGAAGGATCGGAAACCTTTCTGTTAACGCCTGCCCGGGCGGCAGCCGTTTTGATAGTGCCGGATCGACTGCAGGTACTCTTGTGCGTTTAATTCGTTCTGCTTTGTTCAAACTCATCCTGTCATCCTCCTATCTTGTACTTTGCTGTCCAGACAGCTGTGAATCCGAACCTTTATCCTTCAAAAAGAACATCGCTATGATCGTGATCAAATATGGCAGCATCGCTGTAAATTGAGTTGGCACAGAGAATCCCTGGAGCCTGACGCTGAGTGCATCCATGAGCCCGAACAGCATACTCGAACCTAAAATTCCAATCGGATGAGATTGTCCAAGCATCATCGCAACAAGGGCAATAAATCCTCTTCCGGCTGTCATACCCTCAGTAAACATCGTAACCTGGCCCAGTGAAAGCTGTGCTCCAGCCAATCCGCACAATACACCGCTCATCAGAACAGCACCATATTGAATCGCAGTCACCTTTAACCCCATGCTTTTTGAAGCGGAGAGATTTTTTCCGACTGCCAGGAGACGGAATCCAGCAACGGTTCTATATAGATAAACATAGAGAAGGATCGCTGCTAAAAAGGCTATGTACACTAATGGCGAGTGCCCTGATATCAGCTTGCCGATTACCGGAATATGTTCAATCAATGGAATGTCCCATTTAGGGAGGCCCTCCATGTTTTTATCATAATAAGCTCCCTTTACATCAAAAAGCGCCCTCAACAAGAATGTCGTAAGTCCAAGTACAAGGAAGTTGACTGCTATCCCTGCTACAATTGCATTTGCCTTGAATTTAATCGTAACGATGCCGAAAAGCAATGAGACCAGGACTGCTCCTGCCGCTCCACTTAAGACTGCAACGAAAACACTGCCGCTGTAATGATTGCCGACAATTGCTGAAAAAGCTCCCGCCAGGATGAGTCCTTCCAATCCGACATTAAAAATCCCTACTCTCGCACATAAGGCTCCGCCAAGCGCTGCCAGCAAAATCGGGCTGACCATTCTAATCGCTGATATGAACAAGGAATAATCAAACAGATCCATTGGCTGCACCTGCTTTCTTTCGAAGATTCCACCAGTTGAAGGTGAATTTTGCCGAGATGAAGAGAATTAACACTCCCTGGATGACACTGGCTATTTCCAATGGTACTTCCGTGTTGCGTTCCATTCCCATCGCCCCTGTTTGCAATGCAGCAAGCAAAATCGCTGCAACAGCAGTCCCAAGGGGATTCGAGTTTGCCAGCAGGGCAGCCATCAAGCCAGTCCATGCGTAGCCAGGCACTGTCAGCGCTCCCTCCACATAACGGTATTGTGAACCAAGAACCTCGGCCGTTCCTGCAAGTCCGGCAATTCCACCGCTGAAGAACATGCTGACAAACAGCACCTTCGTTTTGTTGATTCCGCCGTATTCGGCGAAGAAAGGATTGTGACCCAGCATCCGGACTTCATATCCCGCTGAAGTGAACCGCAGAATGAAATATAGGATTATTGCACATATGATTGCCATGATAAAACCAAAGTGGAGGCTCATTCCCGGAAATAGCTTTGGCAGCCATGCAGCCTGGCCAAGCATCGATGTCTGTGCCAGAGCGGCTGAGCCTGTTTTATCCTGAAAAGGCTGTGCCACTAGATAGCCTGCGAATAATACTGCCACATAGTTTAATAGAAGCGTTGAAATCAATAATTGGATTTTGAATCTTGCTTCCATCCATGCAGCCAGGAGCGCCCAGAGTCCTCCTGCCAAAATTCCTGCTGCCAGTGCAGAAAGAATCTTGACGATTCCAGGTCCTGGAATAAAGAGAGCAGCAAGTGCTGCAGCGACTGCTCCTAAAACCATCTGGCCTTCTGCACCGAGATTAAACACACCGGCACGGAATGCAAGTGCCAGTCCTACTCCGATAAAAATAATTGGCGTTGCCCGGGCAAGCGTCGCGGTAACAAAATAAAAGCTGCCGAATGCTCCATTCCACATGACTTTGTATGTATCCCACACGGACTCGCCGATAAAACTGATGGCAAGCGCCCCGGTCAGTATGCCAATCAATACGGCTAGCAGGGGCTGTGCTAATGACTTAAACGATTGCTGCAGTATTCTTTGAAGCTTCATTCTCTTTTCCTCCTGCCATAAGCACACTCAGCTTTTCTTCTGTTGCATCCTTCCGGTCCAGCAATCCAGCAATTTTACCTTCATACATGACGGCGATTCTGTCAGACAATGCCATGATTTCAGATAGTTCCGATGAGACGAGCAATATCCCATCCCCGTTGTTCCTTTTAGCTAAAAGCGCTTCATGGATATATTCCATCGCTCCGATATCGACACCGCGCGTAGGTTCTGCTGCAATCAGGAAATCTGTTTCAAAACCAAGCTCGCGTGCAACAATCAGCTTCTGCAAATTACCGCCGGATAGATTGCCTGCTTGATCATCCATTGATGCAGCCTTAATTTCAAAACGTGATATCCATCCGCTAACTTTGCTGCGAAAAGCGTTTTTTAATAGAACTGAATTTCTATTAAACTTTTTCTGCTTGTAATAGCCCATCAATCCGTTATCAACTATAGATCCTTCTTTAGCCGCTCCCCAAAGATAACGGTCCTCAGGGATATGTGAAATCCCAGCATTCCTTCTGAAGGCTACTGTTGTACCAGTAACATCTTTACTGTCTAAAAGGATGGAGCCTGCATCTACTTTTTTCAATCCGGAAATAGCCTGAATGAGTTCCGATTGACCATTGCCAGACACCCCGGCAATGCCCAGGATTTCTCCTCGGTTAACCATTAATGAGACATTGTCCAAAACAGGTTTTGAGCTATTGATTCCTATCGTTATTTCTTTAACTTCGAGAAGCGGAGCTCCCTCAAGCTGGTCCCTTTCGGAAAGCTCCTGCAGTTCCCTGCCGACCATCAATTGAGCGAGTTCATCTGCTGTTGTTTCTGCTTTCTTTACTTGACCAGTTACCCGTCCATTGCGCAGGACAGTAATCTGGTCAGCCACCTTCATGACTTCGCGCAGCTTGTGGGTAATTAGAATAATGCTTTTCCCCTGGCTGGCCAGGAACCTCACTGTGTTTAAAAGTTCATCAACCTCAGCAGGCGTCAATACAGCAGTCGGCTCATCAAGAATGATAATATCTGCTCCTTGATATAATACCTTCAAAATTTCGATTCGCTGCTGTTCACCCACTGAGCAGTCACCGGCTTTCCTGGCAGGATTCACGGAAATCCGGTACTGTTCAACAAGCTTTTGCACTGCTTCTGAAGCTGCTTTTCTATTAAAAAAGCCATAGCTTTTTGGCTCCCTGCCAATGACAATATTCTCCGCTACTGTAAAGTCAGGGAAGAGCATGAAGTGCTGATGAACCATGCCAATACCATGTTCGATTCCGTCTTCAGGTCCTGTAAAATGAACGGACTTACCGTTCAGGAAAATCTCACCACTTGTTGGCTGCTCAAGTCCATAAAGCATTCTCATTAACGTCGTTTTTCCCGCTCCGTTCTCACCGACAATCGCTAGTACTTCACCCTTTTTGAGCTTAATCGATACTCCGTCGTTAGCAAGGAAATCACCATATTTCTTCGTCATGTCATTCATTTCTAAGCGGTAGGTCATTGCCTTCCCTCCCCGGTACAAATGGAAACCGACTACATACGCAGTCGGCTTCATGTTTAATTGTTAAGGCTCTTTTCGAAAACTTTGTTGCTTTCACAAGCAAAAGTATTACGAGTTTTCATGCATTCCCTGATCTCCTCGAAAAGAGCTAGAAGTCATGAGATATACGGGAAGAAAACTTAGTTCGAAAAACAACAATCTCTGCGAAAACAGCCTTTTTAAAGATTAATTGTTTAATGGATTTTTAATTTCTCTTTTACCGGAAATAATCTCTTCATAAAGTGCTTTAACCTGGTCAATGACTTCTTGGCCTACAAAATCATTCAATGGAGTTTTACTTTCATGAGTAACATATGTCAATCCAACACCCTGTTCTTTAAGACCGTATTCAACAACTCCTGCCTTGAAGGAATCTTCTGCAAATGCTTTTACTGTTTCATAGGCTGCAGCATCTGTTCCCTTAAGTTGTGAAAGAACGACGTGCTCTGGATCAACTTCAGTGCGATCCACGTCCTGCCCTGCTGTAAAGAAGCCTTTTTCCTTTGCTGCTTCAAACACACCAAGATCTCCAACGGCCGCTGCTCCAGCGATGAAATCAGCACCCTTTGATGCTTGCAGGAATGCCAGCTCCTTCGCTTTGGCTGGATCTGTAAAGGTTCCGACATAGTTTACCAGGAACTGAGCATCTGGATTGGTTTCTTTTAAGCCCTCTTCAAACGCAACTGTCCATTTTTTCAAAAGCGGAATGTCCATCGCTGCAACCATTCCGACTTTGTCTGTTTTAGTAGAAAGTCCCGCTGCTGCTCCTAGCAGGAAAGCTGCTTCGTATTCACGGAAATTTACGCTCTGTACATTTGGCAGGTCGACAACCGTGTCGATGATCGCAAACTTGCGGTCTGGATTTTCTGTAGCGATTTTCTTTAAAGCATCCTCAGATTCAAAAGAAGAAGTGATGATCAAGTCATAGTTTTCTGCGACAGCTACGCGAAGATTTTCTTCAATCGCGGAATGATCAGTCGATTCAATTGTTTTCACTTCCACGCCAAATTCCTTTGCAGCCTCTTTTGCTCCCTCGTCCATCTGCTGGAAGAAAGGGTTTACCCCAATTTTTTCTGGTAAAACAAGTGCGATTTTTTTCTTGTCATCCTTCGATTTTGAATTTTCTGCTCCTGATGAATCCTCAGCTCCACATCCAGCTACAAGTAAAACTGATAGTAATGCAAACAAAGCCAATAGTTTTTTCATGATGTACTCCCCCTAAATTAATTGTTCGTTTTTTTACAATATGTATGTTACTAACTTACATGATTACCTCCAACAATACAATAAAAAGCGTATGATTTAACCGCAAATAGTTTTATCGTTCGTATTTAACCTAAATTACCCATTAAAAAACCTCTTCCCACAGAAAAAGGAAGAGGTTTAACGAACAAAAGTTCACTCTTCCTCATCTTTCAGGACAAATATGTCCTGCAGGATTTGGCACCATTCTATTTGTAAAAAATAGCGGTTGCCGGGCGTCATAGGGCCAGTCCCTCTGCCTCTCTTGATAAGGAAATAGATATGTAGTTTTATGGTTAGTAACACAATGATATTGTAAACTTAGATTTATTATAACGAAAAATTTTAAAGTTTCAAGCTATTTGATAAAAAAACTTTTTCACTTTAAAACAATAAAGTTATTTTCTTTATTCGACTGAAAATTTGAGTTCATTGGCCGTTCCGATATAACTCAATAGAGTTTAATTTTATAAATGATTATATAAAAACAGGTCTCCAAAAGTCAGTGAAACATGATAAATTGGAGACCTCTTTAAATTAGCCATAGCCAAGAAACTATATTTTTTCACCATTAGTTGCGATGACATCCTTATACCAGAAGAAGGACTTTTTCTTTTTCCGTTCCAGGGTTCCACTGCCATCGTCATGTTTATCAACGTAGATGAAACCATAACGTTTTGAGAACTCCCCCGAAGACATGCTTACCATATCAATGCATCCCCAGCTTGTATAGCCCATAAGCTCAACTCCATCTTCAATGGCTTCACCCATTGCCCTGACATGCTCTCGAAGGTAATCAATACGATAGTCATCATTAATGGAGCCATCTTCCTCTACCTTGTCATATGCCCCCAGACCATTTTCCACGACAAAGAGAGGGATTTGATATCGGTCATATAGTTTATTTAAAGAAATCCTTAATCCGACCGGATCAATCTCCCATCCCCAGTCACTTGCTTGTAGGAATGGATTTTTCACGCCGCCAATAATATTCCCCTGAGACGCTTCTTCAGGTGACTTCACTTTCTTTTCGGTCCGGGACATGTAATAGCTAAAACCAACATAATCGACAGTACCTTCTTTGATTAATTCAAGGTCGCCATCTTGTATCTCCAATTTGATATTGTGTTCCTTAAAGTAGCGCTTAATGAAAGCTGGGTACTCCCCGCGTACTTGTACATCTCCACAAAAATAATTGAACAATTGCTCTTCCTGAAGGGAATAGAGTACATTTTCTGGATTGCTGTCAAAGGCATATACAGGCGCGAAAAGAATCATACAGCCTATTTTGGAATCTGGAATAATCTCGTGGCACTTTTTTACAGCAATACTGCTGGCCACAAATTGATGATGGTATGCCTGGAAGGTAGATTGATATTTATCCTCTTCTTTTTGAATCGAAAATCCAAGTCCCTGGATCGGCATCACCAGGCCACTGTTGATTTCATTAAAAGTCATCCAGTACTTAACTTTATCTTTGTAACGATTAAATATCGCATTCACATATCTTTCAAAGAACGTAACCACTTGCCTGTTTCTCCAGCCGCCATATTCTTTCACAAGGTAAAGAGGCATTTCATAGTGTGAGATGGTTACAACTGGCTCAATACCATGTTTGTGCAATTCATCAAACACACGATCGTAAAAAGCCAATCCTTCTTCATTTGCCTCTAACTCATCGCCGTTTGGAAAAATCCGTGTCCAGGCAATCGACATCCGGAATGACTTGAAACCCATCTCCGCAAACAAGGCAATATCCTCTTTATACCGATGATAAAAGTCAATAGCTTCATGATTTGGATAGGTGTATTTATCGTGATTGATTTCAAAGTCAAAACCCGGATTCAACAATATGTCATATCGCTCTTTCCCGCCAGGAAGAACATCGGCTATATTTAAACCTTTATTCCCTTCTTTAAAGCCGCCTTCCATCTGATTGGCAGCTGTAGCCCCGCCCCATAAAAAACCTTCAGGGAATTGATATTTATTCATTTAATTACCTCCGATTCTTTCCAAGTTAATAATGGCTTATTAACCCCTTTTTATAAGAGCCCTTAAAGACCTTAATTGAATCATAACTACACCTAGTACAATAGTAAATATGGCTAGAGAATCTTGTTTTTAATAACAACAGTAGTAACCAGTTACAAAGATGTAACACCGCGTTTCCATTATCGTATTTATGTTAAAATAAAAAGGATGAGTTTTTCTGAATAATGTTAGAAGGAGTTCCCAATTATGTTCACAAATGAAATGATCGCTTCTTTTAATGAGACAGAAACGTCTTTATATAACTATATAAGTCAAAACAGCGAGAAAGTCGCTTATATGAGAATCCGTGAATTAGCTGATGAAACCCATGTATCGACTGCAACGATTTTACGTTTTTGCCGAAAAATTAATTGCGAGGGTTTTTCAGAATTTAAAGTTAAGCTGAAACTGCAATTAAAAGAGAATAAAAAAACGATAATAAAAAGTTCCCATCATTCGGTTGAAGAATTCTTTGAGCGGACGTTAAAAGGTGATATCGAGGAAAAAATCAGGGAAGCTGCAAGTCTTGTTACTCAGGCTGAAAATGTTATATTCATTGGAATCGGAAGCTCTGGAATACTTGCCGAATACGGTGCGCGATACTTCTCAAGCTTAGGTACATTTTCGTTATATATTAAAGACCCACACTTTCCGATTCACGCGAAACTTCGTTCTAACAGTGTGACGATCGCTTTATCAGTGTCAGGAGAAACTAATTTTACGGTTGATCATCTAAATCAGCTGAAACAAGAAGGCAGTAAAATCATCAGTATCACTAACAATAAATTGTCAACCATCGCAAAAATATCTGATATTAATATTCCTTATTATGTAACCGAGGAATTTTTTGAAGAAGCGAACATCACTACACAAGTACCCGTTGTTTATATTCTGGAATCCATGGCTCGATATATATATAAACTTACTCATTAATTGTTTGACTAAACAATTCTTGGGACAGAAAAAGAATTTATTTGACTCAAGTGTCAGGGAATTCAGTCAAGCCCAGTATTATGTGTAAAATCATTCCTTAGGAAAATCAAGTAATACAGTTGTTATGTTTTTGATGTACTTGAATCGTGTACCCCGTTTCTAGTACATCAAAATTTTCGCTTCGTGGCCCCTGCATCTTCTTTTCTTTAATGAATCTTTTTCCAACTTCCTCTGAATAACCCATCAAGACAGCACCGATCAATCTGAAAGCTGATTGTGTGTTAGGAAAGTGACCTGTTCTTCTCTTTCCTCACCTAACCGGGCACATATCTCTTCTTTATGTGCTCCGTTTCTACATTTCATCACCAAACCGGGGACATATCTTTTCTTTATGTGCCCCGTTTCTACATTTCATCACCAAACGGGGCATATATCTTTTCTTTATGTGCCCCGTTTCTATATTTCCGCATCAAACCGGGCACATTTGCCTTCTTTATGTGCCCCGTTTCTACATTTCATCACCAAACGGGGCATATATCTTTTCTTTATGTGCCCCGTTTCTATATTTCCGCATCAAACCGGGCACATTTGTCTTCTTTATGTGCCCCGTTTCTACATTTCATCACCAAACCGGGCACATATCTCTTTTTTATGTGTCCCGTTTCTATATTACATAACCAAACGGGATTTTGGGATTAAGGTCATATAAAGGAATAAAGTGTAATAAACAGTGCATTTCAACAATGAAATGCACTGTTTTTATATACTTTGCTTTTAGAGCTCGTCGAATCCATTCGCATCAGATGTTTTCGTGTATTGTCTCGATTTTTGCTCGAAAAAGTCTGTCTTTCCAAGATCGACTTCCTGATAGGCAATAATCCATCTTAATGGGTTCGTCCTATATCCATCGAACGGTGCCTGGAATCCTAATTGTTCAGCTCTTTTATTGGCCATGAATTTTATATATGCTTCAAGTTCAGGAATAAGCAGCCCATCAATTTCGTGCCCAATAATATGCCTGGCCCAGTCAATCTCGAGTTCTGCGGCTTTACTGAAGGTAGCTGTGCCAAACTCTTTTAAATCTGGCGTATCGTATTCTGGGTTTTCTTTTAGAATCTCTTTAAAGATCTTTTCAAATAACCCAACATGCAGCTGTTCATCACGATTGATATAATTGATCATTGTGCTTGTACCGACCATTTTTTGATTCCGGGCGAGGTTATAGAAGAACGCAAACCCTGAATAAAAGAATAGGCCTTCGAGGATGACGTCGTACACAATGGAATACAATAAGTTTTCGACATTTGGATTCTCGGCAAATCCCTTATACCCATTGGTAATAAAATCATTTCTCTCCCTTAAAATAGGCTCTGTTCTCCAATAATCAAACACTTCCTCCTGCTTTGCTTTTGGTACGATGCTTGATAATACATAACTGTATGAGTGGTTATGGACGACCTCCTGCTGTGCCAAAATTATCATAAGTGCGTTCAAGCTTGAATCAGTCAAATAGTCAGCCACTCTTCCGGCGTAGTCCGTTTGGATGCTGTCAAGCAAGGCCAGCAGCCCGATGATTTTTAAGAATGCATCCTTTTCTCGTTCCGACATAGCAGGAAACTGTTTGATATCCTTTGACATATTGATTTCAAAAGGAGTCCAAAAGTTTGCTAGCATTCTCTTATACTTTGGATAAGCCCAGGGAAAGCGGACATCATCCCAGTTTAAAATATTGGAGCTCCGGCCATTAATGATTCCTGTCGAAGCGTTTGGTGCATCGACGTCAATTAGTGATCTCTTTTTAAGGTCATTCATTTTTTTCATCCTCCATCCTGGTAATCTAGTTCTTTAGCTATGGCAGCTTTCACATTCCTCTATTTCGCTGCCGGAAGTGGAGCGGATATAATAAGTCGTCTTCAGCCCGGATTTCCAGGCATCCATATGAAGTTCGAGAAGAGCCTTTGCTTTGATATCATTTCTTACGTAAATGTTAAAGGATATTGATTGATCAACATGCCGCTGCCGCTTTGCATTTTGCCTTATGCTCCAATGCTGATCGATGTTATAGGCAGATTTATAATACCAGGTTGTTTTTGGCGAGAGATCCGGGGCAGTGACCGGGATTTTATAATCCTTCTTCTCTTCTGAGTACTCGACTCTGAATACTGGATCTATGCTAGCTGTTGAACCTGCAAGAATCGAAGTTGAAGAGTTTGGCGCCACAGCCATTAAATAGCCATTCCGGATTCCCATTTGTTTTACCTTTTTCATTAATTCCTGCCAACTTGGCGAAGTGTAATCTCTCTTGGTAAAATAGGCGCCAGTATACCAGTCTGAACCTTCAAAATATGAATAGCTGCCCTTTTCATTGGCTAATTCTTGACTAGCCTTGATCGTTAAGTAAGCAATTTCCTCATACAAAGAATCACAGTAGGATACAGCCTCGTCACTTTCCCATTTGATTCCCTTTAAAGCTAAAAGATGGTGCCATCCAAACGTTCCAAGCCCTATTCCCCGGTAATTTTTATTGGTTATTTGAGCCTGCAGGACAGGAATCTCGTTTATATCTATGACATTATCGAGCATCCTTACTTGAATATTGATCAATCTTTCCAAAACATCATCCATCACGCTTTTCGCCAGGGAAACGGAGGATAAATTACATACGACAAAATCCCCTGGTTTCTTATAAATAATGATTTTGCCATCTTTTACTGTCTCCTCTTCAAGAACTGTTGGACTCATGTTTTGCGTAATTTCTGTACAAAGATTACTGCAATAAACCATCCCTTTATGGTGATTAGCATTCTGGCGATTAACCGTATCCCTATAAAACATGTAAGGAGTACCCGTCTCAAGCTGCGAAACCATAATGGATTTGAAGATTTCAATGGCGGGAACCACTTCATGTGATAAGTCTGGATGGTTCACGCACGCCCAATACTTTTCACGGAATGATCCCGCTCCACGTACTTCATCGAAATAGTCCTCAAGAGAAAAACCCATTACCCGCCTTACTTCGTGGGGATCAAACAGATACCAGTCTCCTCGTTTCTCAACTTGTTCCATAAATAAATCCGGAATGCATATACCTGTAAATAAATCATGCGTTCTTTGCCTTTCATCGCCATTATTAAGCTTCGCATCAAGGAACGGAAAGATATCCTTATGCCAGACATCAAGGTAGACGGCGATGGCTCCTTGCCGCTGGCCTAATTGATCGACTGAGACGGCTGTATTATTCAGCTGTTTCATCCAGGGAATGACTCCTGAACTTATCCCTTTGAATCCTTTAATATCACTACCGCGGCTTCTGATTTTCCCGAGGTAGATGCCAATGCCGCCGCCATTTTTGCTTAATGTTGATACGTCGGTGTTGGAGTCATAAATGCTCCTTAAATCATCCTCAACTGTATCGATGAAGCAGCTCGACAATTGTCCATAGCTTTTCCCTGCATTTGAGAGAGTTGGCGTCGCCACTGTCATATATAGATTCGAGAGAGCCCAATAGGCTTCTTTTATTAGCTCCATTCGTTTCTCTGTCTGCTCATTTGCCAGC
Source organism: Mesobacillus subterraneus (assembly GCF_023715485.1). Classification (GTDB taxonomy): domain Bacteria; phylum Bacillota; class Bacilli; order Bacillales; family Cytobacillaceae; genus Mesobacillus; species Mesobacillus subterraneus_B. The sequence goes on from NZ_JAMBOF010000010.1 coordinate 133,446, forward strand.
AATGTCATGGCAATGATCATGAACCTCTCTTGTGGCAGCTCCAGAAATTCACCTTGATGGGACCTGGCTAAATACCTTTCTGCCATTGTCAAAAGGCCTATGTATGTAAACAACCGATCTTTTTCAGGGTCGATCACTGTTTCAAGAAAGTCGATTTCATCCTTTGAGTAGGATTTTAGCAGCTTACTTTCATAGATTCCCATTTGGACCAGTGTGTTAATCAATTCGTAAAAAGAACCATAACCTTTAGCTTCATTCGTTTTTCTCGAGTCTGAACTAAGTCGATAAAGCCTTTTCAAGTACAATTTAGCAGCAACGTATGTCCACCCTGGTTCTAGACTGCTGATTCTTTCTACACCTGTTAAAATCAGCAAATTCTCAAGCTGAACGATTGACATATCCTTGTATTCCAATATTTTAAAAACCTTTTCTTTAAAGTCTGTAAAATCAATTTCCGGATGCTGTTGTTCGATATCTTTTATAAATACAGTGGCATTTTCTCTTTTCGTTTTCATTAACATTGTTTTACCTCCTAGTTTTAATTCCTGATATCCAATCGTCGCTGCTTTCTTTCCTCCGCTGTTTTAAAAAGATCCCTCTCCTCTTCCGTCTGTGGAATAACACCAGGAACAGGTACTGGGACGCCGTTTGAATCCTTGGCAACCATCGTAAGGATTGAGGTTGTCGTTAACGTCCTTTTGGCTGTCTCAAGGTTTTCACTTTCCACTTTCACAAATACCTCCATGGAAGTCCTGCCCGTCGAGATGACAAATGCCTCGAGCGTTAGAATATCTCCAACCACTGCGGACGATAAGAAATTAACTCGATCAATCGATGCCGTAACAACCACCTTCCTGCTATGCTTCATTGCAGCTATTGCCGCAATTTCATCCACATAGGCTAAGACCGTTCCGCCAAAAATCGTTCCCATATGGTTCGTGTCTGGCGGTAACACTAAATGAGTTTGAATCGTTCTAGACACATCCGATGATATTGACTCCATAGTTCATGCTCCTTTTCAATTGAAGCTTCTTCGGGACAAATAAAAAAACCCATCTCGAAGGATGGGTTTCATAAACGCTGATCGACTAATAGACTAATAAATATAGAGAGTCCACTCAATGATCCTCGTTTTACCCTCCCAATTCCCGAAGAAGATAATACGTATAAACATGGCAGGTCTCCTGACTTGTGCTTCACCCTACTTTAAGTCCTTCCCATCTATTTGTTAGACAGTGGTCAATACTTATTTCGTCAGCACTTACAGTTGCGGGAACAGTTCTGGACTTTAACCAGATTCCCTATTAAGCCTTTTTCAGGCACCATATTTACCGGTATATTCAATATGTAGTTAATCTTTCAAAAACAAACACAATATATCGTGTTATATTACTAGATAATAAATGACCGCGGCTACAAATTCAACCATTTTTTTCTTCATCATGAAAAATTCCCTTTAACCTCTGTTGTAAGAATACGTATCCAATAATTTAAGCTTCATTCTTCAGTACGAAACAAGTAGCTCGATTCGATCATATTTCCTTTATGATTTAGCACAGGCTAAACAAACTATTTTTTACTTTTTCAAAATTATATTTTGTACAAATTCTGAATCTATGTGATAGACTAAATTTTAACAATTATCTATAACTAGACTATAAAACAAAAGTAGAGAATCAGGGGGGAATCGAAGTGTACAATAGTGGCCTTGTACTTGAAGGTGGAGGCATGAGGGGTGTCTATACCGCGGGCGTTTTGGAATATTTTTTGGAGAAGCAATTGTTTTTCCCCTATATCATTGGTGTATCTGCTGGAGCTTGTAATGGTGCCTCCTATGTCTCTAGACAAACAGGACGCAATCGCCAGGTGACAATCGACTATGTAAAGCATCGCGATTATATTTCTTATCGCAATCTCTTTCTAAAAAAAGAATTGTTCGGTATGGATTTTATATTTAACAAGATTCCAACTGAGCTCGTTCCTTTCGACTTCGAAACCTTCAACAGTGCCGCGGAAAAATTTCTCGTCGGTACGACGGATTGTATTACTGGAGAACCTATCTATTTTGAAAAGAACGATATCACTCAGGATATTCTCAAGATTATCAGGGCTTCAAGCACCCTTCCATTCATGGCCCCAGCCATCGAACACCAGGGAAAGATCCTGATGGATGGCGGAATTGCCGATCCAATTCCAATCAAAAAAGCTCAAGTTGATGGGGTTCAAAAGAACGTGGTTATTTTAACAAAGCCAAAGGGATACAGAAAGAAGAAATCATCCTTTACCTGGCTTCCCCATTACGTTTATAAAGAATTCAAAGGATTAAACAGAGCGCTCGAAACTCGCTATCAACTGTATAATGAAACACTTGATTACATAGAGGAACTTGAATCAAAGAACAAGGTGTATGTCATTAGGCCTTCCAGAAACCTTAAAGTAGGCCGGGTAGAGCGAAATCCAGAAAAACTGACGCAGTTGTATGAGGTTGGATATGCAGATGCAAAGAAAGATTTCGAACGTCTTGTTGATTGGGTGAGCTGCTAATTCATTGCAAAAACCCCTTTCCTAAGGCTGGAAAGGGGTTTTGTATCCGACTAGTTTACAAGAATTGCGCTAAAAATTTCCGGACCGCTTTAATCGGCCTAACAGAGTTTGCGTGCTGCCATGTCACCCATTCCATTGCCAGGATCGACAGAATCAGCCAAATGGCTCCCGCTAAATGGCCTGCGATGACATCGCTGGGATAATGGGCACCGAGATAAATGCGGGTTATTCCAATCCATAGGACCAATATGCCAGCAGCTGCTGACACCATCCATTTAATCGTTTTCCTTCTTTCCGAACGCACGATAAAATAGGTTACGAAACCATAAAAAATCAGCGAACCCATCGAATGTCCACTTGGAAAGCTATAGCCTACGGCATCATATTCAGGATTGATAGAAGGTCGTCCTCTTTCATAATAAAATTTTAGGATCTTAGTCAGAAGTCCGCCTCCGCCGATTCCAATAATGAAAAACAAAATCCCCCACCTATCTCTTTTTTTAACCCAAAGCAAGATAATCGTGACGGTCGATAACAATGATAAAAACCAGACCGAGCCGAGTTCCGTCACGAAGGCCATTACCTGGTCAAGCGTACCGGTTTCAATGTACTTAAAGAAACTGATAATCGCATTATCGAAGCCCTTGACCTCTTCTTCCAGCACTTCCTCTGCTACTTCTGTGAATAAGTATATAAATAAAATAGATAGTCCAATACCTGCGGCCACGAGCAGAACCGGAAAACCGACTTTTCTCATTTTCTTTTCCATGCTACGTTCCAAATTTAATCACCCATTCCAAAAAAAATTCCTCACCTCTCTTTTATCCTCGATTTTTGATTTAAAACCCATGGAAGCATGGGGACGGTTCTTGTGCTCCCGAATAACCACTCAAAACCTCCAATTCCCTGTCGCAACAATAAAAAAGCTTCCTAGTCATTTCCCTCTTAAGTTTCATCAGTAAGATAAAAATTAGCCCTGTTGTAACTGAAATTCAGGATTACTCTCCATAACACATAAATTTTTTCTAAGCATTGTTATAGTAGAAAAAACCGTAGGTACTTTATGGAAAGCTATTCATCTCAAAGTATTATTGTCCTAGGTACGGGACTGCTCGTGATAGGTGCACTGTTGGTTTTTATTGGCGAGTATCGGAAACTGATTGAATTGGATGAGACCGGTCTTATACTTTCGTTTTTTTAATTAAAATCTTCTGTGCTGAATTACAATAAAGAAGCAAAGGGTACGTCCCTTTGCTTACGTCCCTTTGCTTCATTTTTATAAAATCTCTACTTCATCCCATCCACTATACATCTTTAAAACTTTGCATTTCACTTTTCCCGAAGGAACTGACATAATAGTTTCCTCGCCCATTTTCAAACCAATCAACTTCATAGCTACTGGTGTATCATAGAAGATTTTATTTTCCTCTATATTCGATTCACCATATCCGACAATTTCATATACTTCTTCTTCCGTAAAATCTGGATATTCGAACGAGCACTTCACGATCGAGCCGATATCGACTTTTTCCGTATTACGCTCATCAAACTTAATCAATTCAGCAGTCTTGTACGTATGTTGGATTTCGCGAATGCGTTCTTCTAATATCCGTTCATCTTGCTCTAATTTATGAAAATTAGGATTAGCTAATTTATCATCACCACAAGCATTAAATGCAATATTTTTATCAATACGAACTTGCTTTAAATCTTGTTCCAATTTAGTTATTTGTTGAAGTACCAATTGCTCTCCATTGGGTGTGATTTTAACTGACATTATATACTCCTTAAATGTTTTGATTCATTCTAGCAGTCATGAACAAAGAATGGTCTTAAGAAAAACCTTAACACAGCCATTTTATAAAAAATCTTCATCTTACTCAAACATAACTAAAAACTTGGTAGCCCAGGCTATATAATGCGCACCTGGGATAAATAACAGCTGTGCAATCAACGTTCCAATCAGCCTTGATGAAATCATTAAAATCGATATTCCTTTTAACGTGGAGTAGTTCCCTCTTCCATTCGCGACGTCATCTGCAAGGACCGAAATTTTCGGGTCAATAAACATGGATAAAAGAATCGTAGCCACACCGTTTATTAGACCAGATGCCATAATGGCCGATCCATATCGTTCAGGCTCCAGCAATGATGCATAAAGAGCTGATAAAACTCCGATTGTATAAATAGCCGTTACAAACATATTGAAAATAAACAGCCGCTTCGGGACGTCCTTGAAATTAATATCTTTTATGTATGATAACCTGGGAAGGCGGAGATGCTTCATCCCTCTTCTGAAATATTCTCTAGACAAACCTATTTTTAGCACAGAAGCTATTGAACCACGTTCATTCGCCAAATGGACGATCGCTCTCGAAAATATCGCGACGAAGGTTGGCAATAATAATATCCCGATGATGGTTCCTACTGTTGAGGCACCTATTAACACCCTGTATTGATCCTCAACATATTGTAAAATATTTTCTTCAGGAGCAGTATCCACTATACTGCCGGTAAACGGCTGCTGCATCATATTCGCCATTCGCGAAAATATCACCATCATGCTGAATAAAGACAATCCGGAAGCAATCAATTTAACCCTCGATCCCGAAAGCCTGACCGCATAGGCCAGTGTTTCAATACTGTGTATAATGATGATGAAAAGAGAAATGAATATGATTTTAGTAGTAATCAAATCCACACGACACACTTCTTTCGATTTTCTATTTTTATCCTATTATAACAATTATGAAAAACTCTATATATAAAATAACAAAAAAGCTGCCATGGTATGACAGCTTTTGACTATAATTTTTTATTCCTCAAACTTACTTTACATCATCTAACTCTATACATGTTACTTGGGTCACCCAAGCTAACCCGAATCCGATCATGAATAAAACACCTCCAAAGGCAGAAATGATGATTACAGGTGATAGAATTTTCACAAAGGAAAGCACTACCATTACCGAGCCGACTAGCAGATAATGATTAACTGCGTGCAATCGGTAGGCTTTCCGTTCAATATGCCAAGCATGATAGTAACCTTGTAAAAAGCCGAGGATAACCTGAATCAGGAGCGCAATATAAGGAAGAAATTCAAAGGAATTACTTAGAATGCTTACTAATACATACAAAGATCCCATTCCCATATAAATAAACGGGATGAACGAAGAGGTGTTTTTTTTACTTTGAAAGATACGGTATCCTAAGGCCGCGGTAAAAGAAAATGCGGCAAATAACCATGCGAATAAGGTAAATGTAATAGAAGCTTGTTTTAACCAGATGATGTAATATGGAAAAATCGCAACCTGGCCGACTGAAACAACGAGTGGGATGTACCGTTCACTCTTATTTTTCATGTGATGCTCCTTCTATAAAATAATAGTTGTAAAAGATATTTTGAAATAAACCATTTGGATCTCTCTTTAATTTTTCTTGATGGAACTTTCCCCATCCTGGATACGACCGCTGAAATTGTTCTTTCGATTGATAATGGTAGTATGGAAGGTAATAAGAGCCTCCATATTCCAGGGTTAAATCAGTCCATTTCTGAATAATGGCTTCAGCATTATCCATCTCATTTTCTTGTAATCCATGCTGAATTAATACGACAAGTCCGAACATATCTTCTTTGGCATAGTTCAAACCTGTGTAGTTGTCTTTCGGTGCGTAGCGAACTGTAATGTTATGAATCTTAAAATCATCATCTTTATCATTGTCCGGGAGCATATTCTTTAAATCACTAATATATTCTTCATACTGATCGACTGGAATGAAAAACTCCTGCAGTACCTCAACGCGGCTAGGTTTCGTATATTCCATAAATGCAGAATTACCACGCATTGCGTTATTCCTGGTAATTTTATCGCCGTCAATTGATTTGATCAGCAGCTTTTGATTCTCCCAAAAAAGGTCCTCCCAACTCCCGCCTTTCCGGCCAAGATCTATTGCCATTTTACCAATCCGGGCACCGTGCTCTTCTTTGAGGGGTGTTTGATTATCCTGTGTTCCAGTTTTTTTGTAATCGATTATGTACATCTCGTCTAAAAAAGTACTTGGAGCAACACTTACTCTTGCATAATGCATGGCTGTGTCATCGTTTCTTAACAGGTTGGAAAAATAAGATTCATAGTCTTTAATATTAAGTACACGAGTGTGAATGGTGTAAACTTCATTTTCCGTTAATTCCAGCGTGACATCTAAAATGACCCCAAATAATCCATAACCACCCAACACATACTTCAGCCATTCCTCAGAGTCATTTCTCGTTACTGTCTTAATTTCTCCAGTCGGGGTCAGGATGGTCATTTCCTTCACTGTTCCCGCCATTGGCCCAAAACGGATATCCCGGCCATGAGCATTAACTGACAGTGACCCTCCTATAGTAAAAATCGACTGTGACTGTGTGACTTTTAACGCCAGCCCGTAAGGCTGAATGGCTGCTTGGACATCTCCCCATGTAGCTCCACTTTCTACTTTTACCGTTTTGTACTGTTCATCAATTTCCAATACTTTATTGAATGTCTTCATATCCAAAACGACGCTATCTTTGTAATACGTATGACCACCTTGTGAATGCTGCAGACCAGCAACCGAGATATGATGACCATTTTTGTTTGCTTCCTTTACAATCCTTTGCAATTCTGTGCGGTCCCCTGCTTTAACTATGCCTTTAATCCGTTCAGGGAGCAGGCCGGTATAATCTGTTGTCAGATTGCTCTGTGAGAGACCATATTTTCTTTTCTCAATTGGGATGTTAAGTACTATCCACACACTAAACATGAAGACAATCAATCCGAGAAACCATGGATTTTTATGTAGCGCATGTTTCTGGAGCTTTATAGGTAATAACTTCACTAATCCAGCCTCCTTGCATAGTGTAATATTACACTTTTAATAACATTATATGGCATTTCCATAATATTTCAATCTAATTTTTGCGTATCAAATTGACTAATCAAATTACTGGATTATATGGCCTTTGATGTTGAAGATAAAAATTTTCTGCTGCTCTGTCATCATAATAGGTATATTTCTTAGATATTACCTGGTTTTTATAGGGCCTCTCAGTCCAAAAAGAAACAATCAACGTGAAAGCAGCTCTCAACAAAAAAATAACGGACCTTCAAAAGAGGTCCATTAGTTCAAGAAGATAATATAATTTTCAATAATCCTGCATCAAAAAAGAGTAATAACCCTTAAACCCAACACTAAGGTGTAAATTAAGTATTTATTGTGGTGAACCAGGAGGATAGTAATAAGGTGGAACTTTTAGCCATCCCCGTTTCCGCATAAGTGTTTTTAATGTTGTTCCAAACATAGCCCATTCAAGATACAATTGCAACCACATGATCCCGACATCATCTCTAATAGAGTCAGCTTGTCCTTTCGAAGAAGCCTGCAAACATGTAACTAACTTAAATGCAACACCATTTGCAATTTCACTATCCGTTAACTTTACTCCTAAAGGAATATCATTTGGGTCTGAATTTGGCTTTGCGGCTGTTGAATCTGGTAAGGGTATACCTTCTTTCTTCATAAACTTCTTTAAACTTTGTACTTGTGATTCACATAATTGAATCACATCATTTAACATTTCTTTGACTTCATCATCAGTCGTCGTATTTAATGCCGCTTCCTCGTAACGAATAAACTCTTCCATTAAGGTTAAATATGTCCAACAGTCTCCAGCTTCAATGATATGTAATGGAGATTTAGGCTCATTTGTTGTATCTACTGATATTTTTAGCATACTCCAAATCGCTTCAAATGGATTAGACATTTTACACCTCCTCTTAAGTTATCATTCCATAACATATGTAAAATAATCCCTTTAAAATGGAATTGGTTTGGGGAAATGCAAATGCATTATCCTTAAAACTAATCATTTTTTCATCTAGTAAAAACAGTTAACATTTCATTTTAGTTTATTCCAGCTATACTACTCCTTCTTTCCAAAAGAATTGTATCCCGCCAAATTCCATCCCTTCTACCAATTCGTTCTCGCCTGCCAACTTCCCGGAATCCGTTATTCAAATGGATTTTAATGCTTGCTGTATTTTCGGGAAAGATGGAAGCTTGAAGGGTCCAGAAACCATTTTGCTCACTTTGAACGATTAATGCGTTTAGAAGTATGCTTCCCACTCCAATACCTGCACTGCTTGGACTGACATATATACTTACTTCAGCCACCCCAGAATAAACCGGTCGACCTGAAACAGGACTGAGCGCAGCCCAGCCGACAACCTTATCTCCTATAGTTGCGACTAATCTACATTTCTTTATATGCCCACGATCCCAATCCTCCCATAGTGGAGCTTCTGTTTGGAACGTTGCGTTTCCAGTTGCTATTCCTTCCAGATATATATCACGAACCCGTTCCCAATTTTCATTTAGCATGTCATCAATCAAAATGGAATGTTCCATAGTACCCTCACTTATAAAATTAATTTACAAAATCAATTGTTGCGAGCAACATCTTCTTCATTACTAACATCAAGAAATTTGTGCTTCACACATTTATCACATTTTCATAGTAATATTGTTTAAAAACCACTTTATTCGAGGAGTTTATAACAGATGAAAAAACTAATTACTTTGCTTACTTCTTTAATTATTATCCTCTCGGCTTGTGCACAAGAAGAAAAGCAACAGGATGATGCTGTACCTCAGTTATTAGAAGTAGCTATAAAAACGGAAGACAGTATTCCAGTTAATCAAGAAACGGTAATAGAGGCCGTAGTAACCCAAGGTGAAAATAAAGTAACCAATGCCGATGAGGTGAAATTTGAGATCAGTAAAGCTGGTGATCATCAGCCAGAAATGATGCAGGGAATACATCAAAAAGATGGTGTATATTCCATACAAAAAACATTTAAAGATGAAGGACAATATTATATCGTGGCACATGTTACTGCAAACAGGATGCACAGTATGCCTCGTAAAGAAATCCTCGTTGGAGAAGCTAACCATACCAATGATCAAGAAGAAACAGACAAAGCTACAGAAAATGATCAAAGTATTCACCACAATGATCATTCAGATCACTCACATGATCACGCAAGTAAATTAGAGTATGAGTTTGACAATCACGTCCCATATAAGGTAAATGAGGAAACGGAATTAACCTTATATTTAAAAAGCAATGATCTGCCACTAGAAGGAGCAAAAGTAAGATTCGAAATTTGGAAAGAAAATCAGCATCAACATGACTATTTTGATGCGACCGAAGTTTCATCTGCGAAGTATGCAATACCCTATACCTTTACTTCAACTGGTTTATATAACCTTAAGATCCATGTTGAAAAAGGTGATATCCATGACCATACCACCGTTTCAGTTGAAATAAAATAACCCTAAGAGTCCTTCCAGCAGGAAGGGCTCTTTACTTTTTCTACCCTGCCCCTTCATTTTGTTCAAATTGAATTTTCATCCTTCAATCAAACATCTTCTCACTTATTGTCATCTGGATTACGCCTTGTTGATCAATGGTGTTTAATATGATTGTCGCTTCCCCGTAATATCCCTCTTCAAAATATCCAAAAATGGTCTCTTCCCGCTTTATGCCGGCGGTATCCAAGTAATACATAGTCATTGAATTCTCACCAAACTCTTCTGTGGGTCTGACGGTTAATTTATATTCCCCTCCAGGAGCAATAGGCGGAATATTAATCTCTTCAGTCATCTCATTGTAGGTGATATACAGGTCTGTGATTTCCTCTGCCGTATCATTTTTGATGGTTAAGTCAAAACCAGCCGGCTCGATATCGATGTAAACAACAGCAATCACAATGAAAATAAATAATACAACTAAAGCAAATCCCTTTTCATATAAAATCCTCTTCATGTATAGAATTCTTTTCTAATAAGACGTTTCCTTCCAGCTTGTAGTTTCATTTTAAAAAGGCCGCCAACAATGGCAGCCAATTAAGTAATAAGTATAAGGTTCCATTGATTGAAGAAGTCTTAGTGCGGGAGTATATCAAATAAGGAAGGGTGACAACTTATCAGAAGTAATTTTCCTGACCGTTTTTTCGAGTGAGCATTCGTTTGCGATTTGACTGTTTGGATTTGCTCTTTTTGCTAAGTTGTGAAGTGGTTGTACGTGGAAGATTAAGCTTCTTTTCCTTTGACCAATCATGATCATCTTCAAAAAATTCGTGTAACAAATGGGCAATGCGCATTTCATTTCTTGCTTTTATTACACGTTTTGAAGGCAGTCTTTTCCCTCGGCTAAAAGGCAGCTTTTCATTGGTACCCAACTCTTCACCCCCAGGAGAACAAAATATCCTACACCTTTATTTTACCATCTGAAAACCAGTCCTATAATTAATTAATAAATAATAATTCTTACATTTATCTCAGAAGTATTGAGCTTCCAAAAGTAAATTAAACAAAGAGATTTTCTTTAATATCAAGTGGGGGTGAAGTCTAAAATTACCAACAATAGATAAAACCACAATGGATTTAACCCTTCAATTGACCTTAAAACCGCATTATAATTAGCATATAAAAACGCTCCGAATTTGAGTAAGCTCAGAGCGTTTCTTCTTAATGTATTATTCACCTAAAGCACCCGGTAGTTTAAGTACATTGTTTCACAAAGTTATCTTTATTAAGGAACGCTACCTTTGGCTGGGTAAGGATTCTATTCCTATACAAGCTAAACAATTGTTAATGAAAATTTATAAATTGAATGTAGTTGCTATCACGATAAAAGCGATAATGTAAAATAACCCTATAAAGGGTAATGAAATATAAAACATCCCAGAAAAGGCAGCATATCTTTTAACCCTGAAGAAATGAGTTAATACATAAGCTATTCCATTACCAATTAAAACAAATAATACTGTTATATATGCACCAGCAATACCTCTATTAACATATTCTCCTTCTGAAAAGAAATAAGAATAAACAAAGATACCCGAAATAATAAAACTTCCTAATAGATATACAAAAAAACTTGGTAGTAATTTTATAAAACTAAGTTTCTTAGTAACTAAAAATAAAAAATACGAAACCACACTAATAATTATCAATGTTACTAAGTAATAAAGAAATAATCCCACAATACCACCCCTTTTTTAAACTAATTGAAAACTCCACCGTTTTCACCACAAAAATCCAATATTCTTCTTAAAGGTTACTGCTTCGTTTGTTCAATAAGATGTTCAACAAAAAAGGTGGATAATCCTTTCTGGATTAACCCACCCATTTGTTTCAGAACATTTTTTAATAATTTCTTAATTGATTATCCTTCAACAATTGCTAGGTATTTCAAAATTTCTCCTTCTAATTCAACGATTAAAATATCTCCTCTTTCCTTGGCTGAGAAAATCTTTGCCCCAACTGGAAGTTTATTCGCCGTTTCATCTTTGAAATCAGTATTAGTATCATTTCTTGTTTTTATTTCACCGATTTGAACTTCTTTTGTTAAAGACAATTCTTCAACCCAATCGATATTAGTTTTGTAGATTACTCCATCATATTGAAAAATATCAGCATTAGGGTCCAATGTTAAAACTTCTTCAGCATCAATACTATCAATTGATACTCCCGTTGTTTCGCCTCCATTAGAGCATCCATTAATCGTAAAGAATGCTAATGCAATCAAGACATAAAAAAACTTTTGAACCAACGTATTACCCCCTTTATATATAGATGGTTATTCCTCTATCAAAAGCTTCTTCTTCACCTCCCTCAGTTTAATACGGTTTACTCACGAATGCTCGCTTATTCGCAGGATTTCATCCTCCATGGATATATATTTCTAAATTAAAAGGAGTGGATTCTGGACAAATGGCTACGTGAAGACATAGTTA
>NZ_JAMBOF010000011.1 GCF_023715485.1 Mesobacillus subterraneus
TCTGTGTTAAAATTGGACATGGATAAAGTACTCCTCTCAAAAGGTTATTGTGGTGATAACTCAGAGAGTACTTTGTCCTTTTTTCTTTGTCTAGAAAAAGGCCTTACACATACATTTATAAACCATCATAAAAAATAGAGTTTCGCTATAAAAAATTATTTTTCGCTATAAAAAAATATTTTAGGTGTAAAAAAATAGATTTCCGCTATGAAAAATGATTTCAGCTATTAAAAAAGTTGGTTTTACAATATAAACGGATTGTTCGTACTTCTATTTCCTTAGTTTTTAATAGTGAAAATGAAGTTTCCCCCAAAAAAAAGAGATTTAACGAAATATAAATCAAGACTGTTTTCACGTAAAATGTTTTTTCCGACTCTGGTTTATCCACTATTTCTTTTATCTTTTTCGAGGGCGTTTCTGAATAGGTTTCCAGATGCAGATTATTACTTTTGAACGTGAAAACACCAAAGTTTACGAAATGAGAGTTAATCAAAAGTAATAGTTCTTAATAACTATTTTACGATAGTGTGATTTGCATCACTTAGTCTGATGATTTTATTTATTATAATCACTATGGGAATGAGGTAAACACCTCACAGAGTATATAGACATAAGGGAGTGTATAAAATGCTAGACCAAAAAACAATTGATATTATTAAATCTACTGTACCAGTACTTGAAGTTCACGGTGAACAAATCACGACGGTTTTTTATAAAACGATGTTCGAAAACCACCCTGAACTTTTGAATATTTTTAACCATGCGAACCAGAAACAGGGCAGACAGCAAAGGGCATTGGCTGGGACAGTTTATGCAGCAGCTAAATACATCGACAATCTTGAAGCAATCCTGCCAGTCGTCAATCAGATCGCACACAAGCACCGCAGTCTTGGCATCAAGGCTGAACATTATCCAATCGTCGGCAAGCACTTGTTGCTTGCGATCAAAGAAGTCCTTGGAGATGCGGCAACAGATGAAATCATCAATGCATGGGCAGAGGCTTATGGAGTAATCGCGGATGCGTTTATTTCTGTTGAAGCAGAAATGTATGATGCTGCTGCAACGCAAAAAGGCGGCTGGGATGGTTTCCGTCCGTTTATCGTTGCTGATAAGGTTGAGGAAAGCGAAGTCATCTCTTCATTTTATTTAAAGCCGGTTGATGGAAAAGCGATCGCTGATTTCAAACCTGGACAGTATATCAGCATTAAGCTTGAAATTGAAGGGGAAGAGTTCACTCACATCCGCCAGTACAGCTTATCCGATGCTCCTGGAAAAGACTACTACCGAATCAGTGTCAAAAAGGAAGCTGGAATGGAAACTCCTGACGGAAAGGTATCCAATTATCTTCACAGCAGCGTTACTGAAGGTGAGGTTCTAAGCATCAGTGCACCTGCAGGCGACTTCTTCCTTGATACCGAAAAGAAATCTCCAGTTGTATTGCTTAGCGGCGGTGTTGGCTTGACTCCTATGGTCAGCATGCTGAACACAGTGGCAGAACTGCAGCCGGAAAAAGAAGTTACTTTTATTCATGCCGCAGCGAACGGCAAAGTCCATGCACTCAAGGACGAAGTAGCAGCAACAACTGCTAAAGCGAAAGTTAATTCATATGTATTTTACGATGCTCCTACAGAAGAAGACCGCCAGAACAACAGCTTCGACGTTGAGGGATATGTAACGAAAGAATGGCTTAAGGAAAATGTGAACATTGAAGATGCAGACTTCTACTTCTGCGGACCAGTGCCATTCATGAAAGCTATCAACGCTTCTTTAAAGGATCTAGGCGTAACAGAAGATAGAATTCATTTTGAATTCTTTGGTCCAATGGCAAGTTTAGAGGCATAATACAAACAGGCACTCTTCATAACGAAGGGTGCTTTTTAACATTCATATACCTTCTTAGCACATTCGAAACCATTATTAATTGACAAATGTTATACAAACTTTGTATAAGTATTGTATAACTTATTAAACTGAAGTTATACATAATCAGATTATAAGTTATACATTATTTAAACAAAGGAGAGATGGAGATGAAGAAGTTTTTGTTTTTGCTGATTTTCACGATGATTTTTGCCATGTTTGGAGGGTCTGTACTTGCTGATGATCATGACCAAGCGAAGGTACGTATTGTTCATGCATCCCCTGATGCGCCAGCTGTCGATATCACAGTTGATGGTAATGTTGTAGTGGAAAATGCAGAATTTAAAGCTGTAACAGATTACTTAATGGTGCCATCGGGCGAGCATGAAGTAAGCATTTTTGCTGCTGGTACTGTAGCTGATGGCAAGCCGGTATTGACAACTAATTTAACGGTTGAAGCAGATCAGGCTTACACCGTTCTGGCGGTCAACAAACTGGAGGCATTGGAAGTAGCCGTCATGAATGATGACATGATGACAGAAAAAGGCAAGGCAAAAGTTCGAGTTGGCCATTTTTCCCCGGACGCGCCAGCGGTTGATGTAGCAGTGACTGGTGGAGATGTTCTTTTCCCGAACGCGCCATTCAAGGGTGTAACGGATTACTTGGAAGTTGATCCCGCTACGTTAGACTTAGAAGTTAGAGCAGCTGGCACACAGGACGTGGTACTTTCTTTACCAGGAACTGAGCTTAAAGCAGATATGATTTATACAGTGCTTGCTGTTGGTCTTGCCAGCGGAGAGCCTGCACTCGATGCTATTGTCCTGGCGGATCCATCGACATCTGTGATGCCTAAAGAAATGCCTGACACCGGTAAAGGGGGCGTTACAGGTCTGATGATGAGTATGCTGCCATTTGTATTGCTGATCGGGGCAGTCAGTTTCTTTTTCTATAAAAGAAAAAATGCTTTTCAATCTTAAGCTTTTACTAGTTGTCATTCTTGCAGGATGTCAACCCATGAACTCTGATTCGATTGTGGACATTGAGGAAGTAGAGTCAGAACCAGTTGTTAGTATACCGGCTTCAAGCTCTACCACTTCCGTAAAAAAGGTTACTCAAGAAATAGGCATGGTCCCTTTAAACGTAACTATTTCATCCATCGGGCTTGATGCAAAAATCATTCCAGTTGGACTTCAAGAGGATGGAGCTATGGAAGTCCCGGAAGATGTGATGGAAATTGGTTGGTACAATAAAGGCGCCAGGCCAGGGGAGAAGGGGAATGTCGTTTTAGCTGGGCATGTCGATAACTATCTTGGAAAAGGTGTTTTTTTCGATCTGGAAAATGTATCTCTTGATGATGAAGTGGTTTTATCAGACAGTGAAAATTCATTGCGTTATAAAATCGTAAAGATTGAATCCTACCCTTATGATGACGGACCAATCGAAGAGATATTTGGATTTACTTCCCAAAAACGGTTGCAATTAATCACATGCACTGGATGGTTCAACCCGCTCACAAAAAATCACGAAGAGCGACTAGTCGTCACAGCCATTCAGCAATAAGAAGCCAGCTGGTCAAACTGTGACCGGCTGGCTTTTTCAAGTTTATACCGAAAGGGTAATGCTTAACTGCATTTGTGCAAACAAACCGGAAATTCCCGGTCTGTAAGATTAACTTAAAGCTTCAAAAGTTTTGCAGTCAGTCTGCCTGCTGTTGTCTGCTGTTTCGCCTGTATGGCTGACTACGTATATTTGATCTGCGCTGCAACGGTTACCGTCTTTCCAATAATGACAGTTGTTGACCTCACATAATACATCCTTCGCCATTGTTGTACCACTCCTTCTTTGGTTGATACAACATTAGCATGCTGCGATGTGGGGGCATGTATTCGAGCTAAAATTAGGCAGATGATTCAAGAGTGTTCCTTGACTTTTTTCTGTCGTAAATACCTTTTATCCTGCATGAACAGACTCCAAAAATAAACAAAGCCTGGAAAAAGAATCAAGAATCCAACGATGTAAGTTGTGAATACTGCCCTGAATGAATTAGGGTCTGTAAATGCCGACTGGATTGTCACTTCAGGATAAACAATGTAGGGCAAGTGTGCCTTACCATATACATAGCTAGCTGCAAGGTATTGCAGCGTAATCATAATGACTGCAAGCCTTGGCATGCCTTTAAGCGATTTTTTTCCGATTGAAGGAAGTACAAGCGCCAGCCCGCCAATCAAAAAGAAAACCACAGATACAATTAGAATATAGAGATCATCCATCATTTTTTCATAAATCCATGCAGCTTCATTTCTTAGTGTCAGCATAATTAAAAACGCCATGACTAGCGAAATTGGTCCTAATATTAACGCGTCCCGCCTGTATACTTTGTACGCATGGATTTCATCGGAAGCTTTTGAGTAATCCGCTAGCAGCAACGATGAAAGAAACAGCGTGCTGCTGACCGCGAAGCCAATAAAGGCATATTCATTCGGGCTGGTAAACAGTTTGCTGAGGTTCAAGTTCTGTGAACCACCGATAAATTCAACGAAACCACCATGAGTGATTGGCAGGACGCTGATCAGCAAACCAGGAATGAGAATACCGCTGATTCCAGAAATATAAGTAAGCACCTTCCTGTAATCTTCGGCAATATTTGAAAATACAAGAAAAGCGCTCCTGACCGAAAGCAGCAGCAAGATCATGCTGCCCGGAATAAGCAAGACCGTGCCAAGAGTATACGCAGCCTTCGGGAACATGCTGTAAACAGCGACGACAAGAGCCACGATGAAAGTATTTGTTACCTCCCATGTCGGAGATAAATAACGGTTGGCGATATTCGTTGCCTTTGTCTGCGTTTTATTGATGTACACCATCGACCAGAAGCCTGCTCCAAAATCCATAGTAGCCATAACGGCATAAATAAATACGAAACCCCAGAGGACGGTAATAGCTGTTAGTGCATCAGTCACACCGGATCACCCTTTCACGTGTTGGACCCATACAATGGAATTTCCTTTTGCTGTGCTCTGTTTAAATCATCGGTTACGGTATTTTTACGGAAATAATAGCGGAGGACTATTATTTCCATGACGCCAAGCAGGACGTAAACCGCGGCAAATAGAACAAATAAAATTCCCAGGTTTGTGGCCGTGGTTGCCGAATCCTCCGTTGTAAGGACATGGTAGATCGTCCATGGCTGCCTTCCCGTGCAGGCGAAAATCCAGCCGAATTCTATTCCAAGCATCGCAAGCGGTCCCGACAATACAAACAGCCACATCAGGAAGCGCGGAAACTTGTCTTTTTTCAAAAGCTTGTTCCACACAAAGGCAATCAATGAGAGTGTGATCAACAGCATTCCTACACCGACCATCGCATTGAATAATGTATGGATAAAGAGGGGTGGCCAATGTTCTTCAGGGAAATCATTCAAACCCCTTACCTCTGTCTCAAAGGAATTTCCCGCAAGGAAGCTTAATGCCCATGGAATTTCTATGCCCCATTTGACCGATTCTGTTTCCCTGTCCGTAAATCCGCCAATCGCAAGTGGAGCATATTTTTGCGTTTCAAAAAGCCCCTCTGCACCCGCAAGTTTTTCGGGCTGATATTCATGCAGGTATTGAGCAGCAGAATGCCCATTGGCTGCTGTCAGAATCGAAAAAATCCCGCCAATGATCAAGCTAGCCATCAATGCCTTTTGATGGAATTTATACAGGTTTGAGCCAAAATCACTTTTCAGCATTTTATAAGCAGCAACGGTAGCGATGATAAAAGCCCCAGTCATATAAGCCGTGAAAACAACATGCACTGCTGTTACTCCGAAACTTGGGTTAAAGAAGGCAGCCCAGGGATCGATGTCGACTAACTCGCCATTTTCAATCCGGAATCCCGCAGGAGTGCCTTGAAAAGCATGGACATTCGTAATAAGAACCGCTGAGGCAAGTGCGCCAAGAGCGACGAGAGTCAAGCTTGCTATGCGCATCCACGGAGCGATCCTGTCGGCTGCATACACATAAATAGACATGAACAATGCTTCAACAAAAAATGCGTAAATCTCAATTTGGAAGGGCAAAGCCATGACCCTGCCGATGACTTCCATAAAACCTGGCCAGAGGAGGGAAAGCTGGACGCCGGCAATCGTTCCGGTCGGGATACCGACGCCAAGAGTGACCGCAAAAGCTTTTGTCCATCTTTTAGCCATGACTGCATAATCGATATCATTTGTCTTTTGGTATAGAAGCTCCGCAGCGAGAATCATCAATGGCAGACCGACACCAATTGTTGCATTTATGATATGAAATCCCATCGTTGTGCCAAACAGGGAACGTGCAATTAGAATATCATCCATCGAAAACTTCCTTTCTGTATTTATGCATTTCCATATTTTCTTCAAGTGTAAGAAAAATATGTAAGAAATACCTTTAAATACATAAAAAAACCTCCCATGGCGGGAGGCTGTCACAAACTATTCATTTAATGCTTTTTCGAGAACGTCTATATTTTCTTCCATTAACGTAAAGTATGTTTCATTTTTCTTGAGGTTCTCATCGGTAAGAACAGATAGGTTATGGAGGGTCAGCAAATTCGCGCCTATTTCAGCCTGGACCATTTTCGCCAGCTTGGAGTCAAAATTTTGTTCGTTTAATACATATTTAATGTTCTCTTCTTTGGCATGGGAAATTAAATTTTTCAGTTCTTTCTGGGATGGTTCATTTGTCGTTGATTGCCCAGAAATGCTTATTTGTTTAATGCCATATCTTTTCTCCCAGTAGCTGTATGCTGAGTGAGAGACGATAATTTCCTTCCGTTTAGCCGATCCAATGACCTCTGAGAAATTTTGATCGAGTTCTTTAAGCTGGTCTGAAAGCTCTGCATAATTTTTTTCGAAAGTATCTTTATGCTCAGGCATTTGTTCAGACAATTGTTCCTTAATCGCGAGTGCAAGCTCATTAGCGTAAATTGGATCAAGCCATACATGCGGATCGAAATCTCCGTGCCCGTGTTCATCTTCTTGGTGGCTATCGTGTTCGTCTGCCGCCTCATCTTCATGTCCAGCTTCAGCCTCGTCCAGATGCAATTCTTCACCCACAGGAACCATTTTTACATCTTCATTCTCCAAAGTTTTGCTTGCTTTATCCACAAAACCTTCAAGCCCAAGTCCTACATATAAAAATAAGTCTGCATCAGCGAGTGCCATCATATCCTTTTGGGAAGGTTCGAAAGTATGCTCATCTGCTCCAGGTGGATAAATGGATTCAACATTTACATATTCTCCGCCAATCTGTTCAGCAAAAAATTGGAGCGGATAAACTGTCGTATAAACCTGCAGAAGGTTGTCGTCATTCTTTTTTTGGTCAGCTGCCTCCTTGCCGCAGCCGCTAATAAATATACTGGTGATGATAAACAATGATAAAATAAAAGCAGTTTTTTTCATTCTTATAGCCCCCTGTTTCTAAAACGGACTCATTACGATTTAGAAGTGAATGTTTCAGCGATATTAATATACTAGATATTCTATGAAATTATTAATTCGTAATGGTTACGATTTATCCTTTTGTATCTTACAAAATGTTTGCTTTAAATGCAAGTAAAAGATTTTGGTTCATGGCAGGTTTGCGGTATCCTATTGATAAGAGAATTTTTAAAAGGAGAAGATATGATGAAAATGCTTGAAGAAATTCTGAATTTTAATGAGAAATTTGTTGCTGAAAAGAAGTATGAAGAATTCACAACCACTAAATTTCCTAATAAAAAAATGGTTATTTTGACTTGCATGGATACAAGGCTTGTAGAACTTTTGCCAAGAGCACTGAATGTCCGTAATGGTGATGTGAAGATCGTCAAGAATGCCGGAGCACTGATCATGCATCCATTTGGCAGTATCATGAGGAGTCTGCTGGTGGCTGTTTACCAATTAAAGGCCGAAGAAGTGGTCATTATCGGACATTATGACTGTGGAATGAGCGGAATGAAGCCTGACATAGTCATTGAGGAAATGAAAAACCGCGGCGTCCTGCAAGAAACTTTGGAAACATTAAACTATTCTGGAATCGATGTAAAGGAATGGCTTCATGGATTCGACAATGTCAAGGACAGTGTTGCCCATAGCGTTGAAATCGTTAAAAACCATCCTTTAATGCCTAAAGATGTACCCGTTCACGGCCTTGTCATTGATCCGGCAACAGGCAGGCTGGATCAAATCATAAATGGGTATGAGGAATAATTTCGGTTCTAATAAGAATGAGCTGTATGGATAAACCGTTATCTATGATTATGGGACTTCTTGTTCTTCCTCGAAGGCCATTCCTCTGGTACGGGATCCATGCCACCTGGATGGAATGGCTGGCACTTCAGGATTCTCACAATCGTTAGCCATCCACCTTTGAATGGACCGAATCTTTTAATTGATTCAAGCCCGTAATGGGAACAGGTAGGATAAAAGCGGCAAGTCGGCGGTTTTAATGGTGAAATGACAACCTGGTAAAAGCGGATGATCCCGATAAAAGCTTTCTTTAGCATATTGCTGCACCTCTTAACATAGGTTTGTTGCTGGTACACTCCAAAATAACAAATCGGCTTCTGGATTTTTACGATTTTTAATGCAGTCCTTGTTGTGGACCGGCTTGAAACAAGAAGTATTATAAGTGAAAACACCTTAAGGTGAAAATATCATAAAAAATTTTTTCCGTCTAAAAAAGGAGCTGCTGTCAGCTCCTTTAATTATGGCTCTTTTCGTAAATATTATTGTTTTTACGAGTTTTAATGCATTCCCTTTCAAAACCTCCACGAAAATAGCTCGAAGTGAAGAGAGATGCGGGATGAAAACTTTTTTTGAAAAGCAACAATCTTTGCGAAAACAGCCTTATTTATTTTTTCCATCAGTCTCGGTTTCCCCAGCAGTGCTCTGTGATTCCGGATGCCTGTTGTCGATAGGGTCTACAGTATGTTTATATTGGTATGCTTTAGAAGTAGTAACGACGCTTAATACCAATACGATGATGACAATGATGACTGAGATAATTAAAACTGTATACATAAAACGCCCTCCTTTGCTACAGAATTATTGTAGCATGTTCTTTTCTGCCATAGGAAAAAAGTTGCTGATTAGATGTTTTTTTATGTGGCTGCAAGGGAATATACAACTATGAACACGAGGAGGATGAAATAAAATGGCAAAAAAAGATGTAATCCAAGCAGTTAACCAGCAGGTAGCGAACTGGACAGTCCTTTATACGAAGCTTCACAATTATCACTGGTATGTAAAAGGACGTCATTTCTTTACACTGCATGTGAAATTTGAGGAACTTTATAACGAAGCAGGAATAATCATAGATGAATTTGCTGAAAGAATTCTCGCACTTGAAGGAAAGCCTGTCGCAACCCTTAAAGAGTGCCTTGATTTGTCTACAATTAAAGAAGCGAAAGGCAATGAAAAGGAAGAGGATATGGTAAGCCAATTGCATGATGACTTCTCAAAAATTGTGGACGAGCTTCAGGAAGGCATTGAAATCGCAGAGCAAGAAGAGGATGCAGCTACAGCAGACATGCTGACTGAAGTTAAAAAGAGCCTAAGAAAGCATATGTGGATGTTCAAGGCTTATCTTGGATAAAAATGAAACTGGCCGCCACAATACGGCCAGTTTTTTTGCGCATGGAAGACTGCTCATCCATTTTATACTAAGCTGAGAAAGCATTGATTGCTGCTTCAGAATAATTTTTATATCCTTTTGAATTTCACTTTTTTCGAGCTGGACCTTAATTGCGTTAAGATCAGGAGTCGATTTTCAGTTTAGAGTAGTAAAAGCATCATAGTTTACAAAAGAAAAAACCGGCTGGGCAGCCGGTTGTATATGTATTGTCAATTGCACCGTATGTTCAATGAATATTGCGTGTAGGGTATGAATTAACGGAGCGAGCACCGAAATCATCCTGGGCAAACTTCCCCTTTAAGCTCTCGATCAAGTAAAGGCCCATCAAATCATAAAGCTCCTGCTTGTCGAGGTCCTGAATGATTTTCAACAGATCTTCGCGGTTCATTTCTTCCAGAAAGGCAAAAGCGAGCATATCGATATCCTCTTCATCACCGGTCAATTTATTGCGATATAATTCGTATAGCTCATCAATCAGTTTCATTTCATTTCACCTCTCCTTCTTTTCGTCCATAAATCATTTATTCTTATATTTATTTAATACCCTCCATAGGAAAAAATATGCCTTGAAATTGAAGTATTTTCCTGAGGATCAGTCTCTGTATTTGGTTCTCATTTTAACATAAGACAGTCTAGAAGAGTAATGCTGAGTGTGGAAAAAATAATTTATTTAAGGATATTCAGTTTACCGGCAGGGAACGATATCCATGAGGTGAGCCACATGCCAGAAGGCAAAAAAACATACTATATAAACATTAGTGAAGGCGAGATATCAAGCGTATCGACCGCATCGCCATGGAACTTTAAAATCGAGGCTTCAGACGAAGAAATAACCGGGTTGAGAGAGATTTTTGAACAAAGCTATTCAACTGGATGGCAGGATTTTATGAGAGCTCATGTCCCTTACATCCAATATCATTATGACAGGGAAAACGACGCATTGGACAGCCTGCTCGTTCAGACGTATGAAATGATTTATAAGCTCGGAGATGAAGAAGCCAAAAAGCATATCGAAAGCATGGGAATCTTGCCAGAAAAATAGAGAGGCCGCAGACTGATGTCTGCGGTGTATTCATTGTCCAACTTTCTTTATAATGAAGATATGTTGATTCGGTGGGAGAGATAGGATAATGGAAAGGTTTACAGATCTGAATGGCGCGGAAGTCATCCTTGCCTACAATGAAAATGCTTTTGATGAACCCGCGAGGCATATCCTTGTAATTTGCAGATATAAAGGTGATTGGCTGCTGACCAATCATAGTGTAAGAGGCCTTGAGTTTCCAGGCGGCAAAGTGGAGGAAGGCGAAACGCTAGAAGAAGCTGCCCGGCGTGAAGTCAAGGAGGAAACTGGGGCATTATTGAGTACACTTGAAAGCCTTGGAGAGTACCAAGTTCGCGGAGAAGATGGATCATTTGTAAAAAGAATCTTTTACGGTGAAGTCGAAGCGATTGTTCCGCAGGAGGATTATCATGAAACCGGTGGTCCTGTGCTCGTAAATGGAGATTTGCTGGCGGAAAGAATGAAAGATGAGTATAGTTTCATCATGAAGGACGATGTTGTAAATCGAAGTCTTGAAATTTTGCAGAAAAAACGTTGAAAGTGGCGGCCGCTAAGTTGGACTGTCGCTTTTTTTGAGTCATTCAGAAAGTTATAAAACAAACATTCAGCTTCTAATTACCAGTTAAGGTAACTGATTTAATAATGGCGAAAATACAAATTTTTCGAGCGGAAATTCCTTAGAAGGAACTGTTATATACCGATGGTTTTTTCCAATTGTAAAAGAAGCCGGACACACTTGCCGGCTCCTTTACTGATTGCTTTTAATCAATTTCCTTTCGAGCAGCTCGACAAGCTGGTACATCAATGTTGCAAATACCGCGATGACAAATAATGATAGAAACACGAGTGTGAAGTTAAAAACCTGGAAGCCGTAAATGATCATATAGCCAAGGCCTCGAGCGGAGACGAGAAATTCCCCCACGATGACCCCTACCCAGGAAAGACCAACGTTTACCTTCAAAGTTGAGATGATTGTCGGGAAGGAAGCAGGCAGGATCGCTTCCCGGAAGCACTGTGTCCTTGTCGCCCCGAAGGTCTGCAGCACTTTCAGGTAATTAGGGTCCACTTCTTTAAAAGCTGTATACACTACAATCGTTGTAATGATGATGGAGATGATCGCGCCCATCGCAACGATGGAAGTCAGGTTCGTTCCAAGAGCTACGATTAGAATCGGGCCGAGTGCAACCTTTGGCATTGAATTGAGAACGACCAGGTAGGGGTCCAAAATTCTAGAAAGCATTGGCGACCACCATAACAAACCGGCTAGCACCGTGCCAAGAAGAGTACCTAGGATAAAGCCCAGCACAGTTTCAGCCAGGGTCACGCCAAGATTTACTGCCAACGATCCGTCGAGCGTTTTATCGATTAACAAGTTCCATATTTTAGAGGGGGAGCTGAAAAGGAGAGGATCAATCCATCTCTGCTGGCTTGAGACCTCCCAAAGGCCGAAAAAAGAGATAAATATTAACAGCTGATACATCCGGATAATTTTTCGCTCACGGCTTAAAGTTTTCAGGTATTGCTCATGGAGGAGGTCAGTTTTCTTCTGGTTCAAGCGACTCCAACTCCTTCCATATTGTCTGGAATAATTCGTTGTATAAAGGGTGGTTTCTTGCATTGAATGGGCTTAGGTCCCTTAACTCCTCCGGGATGACAAACGTTTTATGCAAGCGTCCCGGACGTGGCGAGAACAGGAAGATCCGGTCACTCATGGCGACAGCTTCCCCGATATCATGGGTAACGAGAATCGCGGTCTTGCCAAAAGCTTTGAACGTGTTCGCAACCAGGTCCTCAAGTTTCAGCTTCGTTTGGTAATCCAATGCTGAAAACGGTTCGTCAAGCATGAGCAGTTTGGGTTCCGTAGCCAGTGTCCGGACCAAAGCTACACGCTGGCGCATTCCGCCCGAAAGCTGCTTTGGATATAAGGAGTCTACGTTCCCCAATCCCATTTGTCCAAGCAGCGATAAGACTTCTTTTTTCCTGGTGTCATTAAGGGTGCCACTAATTTTCAATCCCAGGAAAATATTCTCCTCAATCGTTTTCCATGGAAATAGATAATCCTGCTGCAGCATATATCCGGTTTTATCCGCAGCCTCCTTCACGGGTCGTCCTTCAAGCGCAATCTGGCCCTCTGATGGTTCTATCAGGCCTGCAATGATTGAGAGCAGCGTGGTTTTGCCGCAGCCGCTCGGACCCAGGAAGGAGACAAATTCCCCTTCCTGGACATCGAGTGAAATATTATTCAAAGCAGTGACAGCAGATGTTTTTGTGAAATAGGTGTGATGGATGCCTCTTAATGTCAAAAAGTCCATTGGGCTGCAACCTCCTGTTATTTCATGACTTCTCCTGCAACCTCTGTATTGACAAGTGTTTCATGGCTGACTTCCTTAGGAAGTTCTCCAGCTTCATCCATGATATCCTGCAGGTTCTTCCATTCTTCCTCATCTAAAATTGGGTCAGTCGCAAACGATCCCTGGCTCTTGTAACGATCAACAACTGTTTCAATCAACTCTAAATCTGTATCTTTAAAATATTCCTGGATTGCTTCAGCTGTTTCTTTTGCTGTATGGGAGTCAACCCATTGTTGAGCCTTGTAAATGGCCCGGGTGAATTTCTCGATCGTTTCCGGGTTTTTCTTCATATAGCTTTGTTTCGCCATAAATGTGGTATAAGGAACATGACCAGATTCAGTTCCAAATGAAGCGACAATGTGGCCTTTGCCTTCTTTTTCGAACAAGCTTGCAGTCGGTTCGAACAGCTGCACAAAGTCTCCTGTGCCTGAAGCGAAGGCATTAGGAATATTCGCATAATCAATGTTTTGTATCATTTGTAAATCTGACTTAGGATCGATGCCATGCTTCTTGAGTACGAATTCACCCACCATTTGTGGCATCCCGCCTGTGCGCTGTCCAAGGTACGTGGACCCTTTTAGCTGATCCCACGAGAAATTGTCAATCTTGTTTCTCGATACAAGGAAGGTGCCATCTGTTTGGGTTAGCTGGGCAAAGTTGATGACAGGGTCGTTGGAACCCTGGGCATAGACGTAAATGGAGGTTTCCGATCCTACAAGGGCGATATCCGCCGCATTCGAAAGTACGGCTGTCATTGTCTTGTCGCCGCCCCACGTCGTCGTCAATTCAACTTTTACTCCTTCATCCTCAAAAAATCCTTTTGCAAGGGCAACATATTGAGGAGCATAGAAAATCGAACGGGTCACCTCTGCAACCTTGACTGTCTGTACTTTGTCTTTACCGCAGGCAGCAAGGGGTATAATGAGTATAACGATCATCAATAAAGCAAAACCGGCTTTAAAACAATTTTTCATAGAAATGCCTCCTAAAAATCGTCTTGAAAATGGGCTGATTTTCAACTTACGATATCGTATGATTCACCTAAAAATGTGTGAATGCCCAGGAACCAAAATGAAATAATTTTCATATAGAGGGAGTGGTTAGATTGGCAAACGACGGTCAAATTATTTCCAATTATAAATTTCCTTCGCCAAACCCGGCAGTCGAGCTTGAGATGGTTACCTATTATTCTGGGGGCTTGAGGGTGAAAGGGCTGCTTGCCAGGCCGGCTGATGGAAGCGGGACAGAAGGCTTTCTTTATCTGCGCGGAGGGATTAAAAATGTTGGCAAGGTGAGACCAGCGAGGATCGCTCAGTTTGCTTCTGAGGGTTTTACTGTCTTTGCTCCTTTTTATCGCGGCAACCAGGGAGGAGAAGGCGATGAAGATTTTGGAGGCGAGGATCGGGTTGATGCCTTTGCAGGGTTTCAACTGCTGCAGTCATTGCCATGGGTAGAGAGAATACATATCTTCGGCTTCTCCCGTGGCGGATTGATGGCCTTGTTGACCGGCATCAGGTTCCCGGAGGCGGCTTCCGTTGTGACATGGGGCGGGGTGACGGATATGTTTTTAACCTATGTCGAGCGAAAAGACCTTAGACGGATGATGAAAAGGGTGATTGGCGGATCACCTAAAAAGTATCCGAAAAGATATAAATTCAGGACTCCCTTGTATCAAATTGAAAGCCTGAAGGCGCCTGTGCTGATGATCCATGGCATGAACGACCGAAATGTTTCGGTTGAACATTCATACCGCCTGGAGAAACGGCTGAAGGAATTGGACAAGCCTGTGGAAAGCTGGTATTTTGATGAATACACGCACTACTTTCCGCCTTTTATGAACAGGAAAGTTGTTGGGGATTTAACGAATTGGATGAAATCACAAACACATCAATGATAAAATGAAATTATAGTAATCAATGAAGAGGAGCGAATACGATGGGGATGCCATTAGAGTTGAATACAATGATCGTGACTAAGGGGCGTGAAACACGGCTCGAAAACAACTTCTTCTCTTTGAAAAAGGAAGGCTACAGGCTATATCCAATTGACATTCCGTTAGAAGTCAAAAAGACGATTGAAGGGGACCTTACAGGTATCGGAGTCATCAAGAAAGTAGAATGGTCTGAAAATGCAACAACACTTATATATCAATTAGTTTCGTTAAATTCAACGAACTGAGCAGGGCACAATTTGTGCTCTGTTTTTTTATTTTAAATGGCGGCCGGCATTGGATTAGACTAAAGTTTATTGCCTCAAAAGTTTATAAGTGATATGAAACTGTAAAAGCAAAAGCACTACATTGCCCGAAAAAGGCGCGATGGCTGAAAAACGGTAAAAGCAGACGCTCTGCATAGTCCAAAAAGTCACATTCAAAACAAAGGCCATTTCCCTGAGGAAATGGCCTTTTTCATTCTTATCTCGCAGTCGGACCGCCTTTTTCTTCGATCTTGGACGGTACGTTAGAGAATTTCTTAAAGTTTTCGCGGAACTTTCCGGCTAGCTCGTTTGCTTTTGCAGAGTAAGCTTCCTTATCGCTCCACGTTTTCACTGGCTGGAGGACATCGTCTGGCACTCCTGGTACGTGAAGTGGAATATCCAAGCCGAAAATTTCATCTTTTACTGTTTCAACATTGTTCAATTCGCCCTCAAGTGCTGCCTGGACCATTGCGCGCGTGTATGCAAGCTTCATGCGGCTGCCTGTTCCATACTCTCCGCCAGTCCATCCTGTGTTGACAAGGAATACCTTGGCGTTATGCTCGTCGATTTTTTCGCCCAGCATTTCGGCATACCTTGTTGCAGCAAGCGGCAGGAATGGTGAACCGAAGCATGTAGAGAACGTTGCCTGCGGTGAAGTGATTCCGCGTTCTGTGCCTGCAAGCTTGGATGTATAGCCGCTCAAGAAGTGGTACATCGCCTGCTCTTTTGTAAGCTTGGCGATTGGAGGCAATACTCCGAATGCATCAGCAGTCAGGAATACAATTGCATTTGGATGTCCGGCAATGCTTGGTTCAACAATGTTATCAATTGCCTGGATTGGATATGCTGCACGAGTGTTCTCAGTCAATGAACTGTCATCATAATCGGCCACACGAGTTTCATTATTGACGACGACATTTTCAAGAACAGACCCAAAGCGGATCGCATCATAAATCTGCGGCTCTTTTTCCTTTGATAAATTAATGCACTTCGCATAGCAGCCACCCTCGATGTTGAAAACACCGTTTGCAGACCAGCCGTGCTCATCATCGCCAATCAAGCGGCGATTCGTATCAGCAGATAAAGTTGTTTTACCTGTTCCTGATAATCCGAAGAATAATGCTACATCACCCTCACGGCCCACGTTAGCGGAACAATGCATCGAGAGAATGCCATTCTCAGGCAGAAGGTAATTCATCACTGAGAAAATCGATTTCTTCATTTCTCCTGCATATTCGGTGCCGCCAATCAATACTACGCGCTGTTCGAAAGAGATGATAATAAATGTTTCAGAGTTTGTTCCATCAACTTTAGGATCGGCCTTAAAAGTTGGTGCTGAAATTACTGAGAACTCTGCTTCGTGGCTGAAAAGTTCCTCTTCTATAGGACGTATGAACAATTGGTGAGCAAACAAATTGTGCCATGCGTACTCATTTATGACCTGAATAGGAAGGCGGTATTTCTTGTCTGCACCAGCGAATCCCTTGAAAACGAAAACTTCCTCTTTTTCTTTAAGGAAATTCAATACTTTATTATATAGTTTTGTAAAGGATTCCTCGGAAATCGGCTGGTTAACAGAACCCCAGTCAATTTTGTCTTTTACCGATTCTTCCTCTACAATATATTTATCTTTAGGTGAGCGGCCAGTATACTTTCCTGTTGTTGCTCTCACTGCGCCAGTAGAAGTCAGCAGACCTTCGTTGCGGTTCAATACTTTTTCAACTAGCTGTGGGACAGAAAGCTGTGTCTGTATATTGTTTCCTTTTAATAACGCTGAAAGTTCATTTGATATTCCTACAACATTCATCGGAGAATACCTTCCTTTTTAAAAGATTGATATTTTTGTAAGTGTTTACATCTCGCTAATAGTATAGCACATTGGTTTAATTAGTCTATACTAATGCCTGAAAAATTTAACTTTTTCCAGATACAATTATAATAGAAGAAGCGGTCAGTTTGTCTGGAAAAGAATGAAAAGATTCTATAGCGTATATTTAGTTTTTTATATTTGTAAAATAACTTTCAACAACAATCGACATTTTATCAGAAAATGATTGACATGTAATTATAGGTTCGTTATGATTTTGATTTGAACGGATACTCTCTTATCCCGAGCTGGTGGAGGGACAGGCCCAATGAAACCCAGCAACCTGCAAACGAGAAAAACAACCTGAGTACAGGTGATATTTTTCGGGCAAAGGTGCTAACCTGACGCAAGGGAACTGCCCTTGAACGATAAGAGCGAAAGGCGCGGATTTAAGCATAAACCTTTCCTCATTAATGGAGAGGTTTTTTATATTGCTTTTTTCTGTCCCAGGCATGAAAATGCAACTGGGCAGCCTTCTTTGGTGTCATTGCTCCCATGGGTAGGATTAGGAAAAATAAGATTCAGATTGTTACTGGACAAATTTTTCTAATAAAAACTCAGCGTTTATTTCATACTACATAGGGAATGAGTACCGTATCAACCGAGGTCTGTATTGGGACAGCCTCGATCAATTTTAAATAAATGAGGGAGGTAATCAGATGTCAACAAAACGTCGTTTGTTCACTTCTGAGTCAGTAACAGAAGGCCATCCGGATAAAATTTGCGATCAGATTTCTGACGCAATCTTGGATGCAATCCTTGCTAAGGATGCCAATGCTCGTGTTGCTGCTGAAACATCAGTTACTACGGGCCTTGTACTAGTTGCAGGGGAAATCACAACATCTACATACGTAGATATTCCAAAAATCGTTCGTGAAACGGTAAAGGAAATTGGTTATACTCGCGCTAAGTACGGCTTTGACTCTGAAACTTGCGCAGTATTGACTTCTATTGACGAGCAGTCTGCTGATATCGCAATGGGTGTTGACCAGGCTCTTGAAGCTCGTGAAGGTCATATGTCAGATGAGGAAATCGAAGCAATCGGTGCTGGAGACCAGGGCTTGATGTTCGGTTTTGCATGCAACGAAACGAAAGAGCTTATGCCTCTTCCGATTTCATTGGCACACAAGATTTCACGCCGCCTGACTTTGGTGCGTAAGGAAGAAATCCTTCCATACCTTCGTCCCGATGGAAAAACTCAAGTAACAGTTGAATACGATGAGAACGACAAGCCTGTCCGTATCGATACAATCGTTATTTCAACTCAGCACCATCCAGAGGTTTCACTTGAGCAAATCCAGCGCAACCTTAAAGAACATGTCATCAATCCTGTTGTACCAGCAGAATTGATCGATGAAAATACAAAATACTTCATCAACCCTACTGGCCGTTTCGTAATCGGCGGACCTCAGGGAGATGCAGGCTTGACTGGCCGCAAAATCATCGTTGATACTTACGGCGGATACGCTCGCCACGGCGGCGGAGCATTCTCTGGTAAGGATCCTACAAAAGTTGACCGTTCAGCTGCATATGCAGCACGTTACGTAGCGAAAAACATCGTAGCTGCAGGACTTGCTGAAAAAGTTGAAGTCCAGCTTGCATATGCTATCGGTGTTGCCCGTCCGGTATCAATCTCTATCGATACTTTCGGAACTGGCAAAGTAAGCGAAGACGTATTGATCGATGTTGTAAATAACAACTTTGACCTTCGTCCAGCAGGCATCATCAACATGCTTGACCTGCGCAAGCCGATCTACAAGCAAACTGCAGCATATGGACATTTCGGCCGTACTGATGTTGATCTTCCTTGGGAGCGCACAGACAAGGCAGAAGCATTACGCACACAAGCAGAAGGAAAATAAGAAGCAAAAGGGAGTTGCATAGAAATATGTAACTCCCTTTATTGTTTTCCGTCTAATCAGAGAAGAATAAAAGCAAGTCACATGGTGCTTGCACCTGTTTCAAGTTTGCTTATGGACCAAAAGGTGTAAAATAGAGTATTACCTTAATTTTCCCTTAGTTTTTACTGCAAATTTTTTGCGTTTAATGGTAGTATTAGATGGTATGTTTTTTAAGAGGAGCTAGTAAAGATTATTGTTGAGTTTGCCAGTATCTTGATTGGACCGCCTGAAGCGGAAATCAGCAGGTAAGTTTAACAAAGGTTAAGTATGAGATGAGTAAACAAAACAATAAATTTTTCTTGAAATGGAGTAGGTGAAGTACATAATGTGTGGCTTTATCGGTTGTGTACATGAAAAAGCACAGGAATTCAGCAGCGATCAAAAGCAGCTGTTTAAAAATATGAATGATATCATTACCCACCGTGGACCGGATGATGATGGGTATTTTTATGATGAGCATATCCAGTTTGGCTTCCGCCGTCTGAGCATCATTGACATTGAAGCTGGACACCAGCCTTTAACCTATGAAAATGAACGATACTGGATCATTTTCAATGGTGAAATCTATAACTATCTTGAACTTCGCGAAGAGTTGATTGAAGAAGGGCTCAAATTCGAAACACACTCTGATACAGAAGTAATCATTGCCCTGTACAGCCATAT
The DNA here is from genome assembly GCF_023715485.1 of Mesobacillus subterraneus. Lineage (GTDB taxonomy): Bacteria > Bacillota > Bacilli > Bacillales > Cytobacillaceae > Mesobacillus > Mesobacillus subterraneus_B. Next base: position 19,536 of record NZ_JAMBOF010000011.1, read on the forward strand.
GAAAGAGCAGGCTGTTGACAAACTGCGCGGTATGTTCGCGTTTGTCATTTGGGATAAACAGGAACAGATTCTTTACGGTGCACGTGACCACTTCGGCATTAAGCCATTCTTCTATTTTGAAGATGGAGACCGTACTTTTTTTGGATCAGAAAAGAAGAGCATCCTGCTGGCATTAGAAAATGATGTTCTTGATTACAAGGCTTTACAGCACTATTTGACGTATCAATTCGTTCCAGAACCAAATACAATGTCCGAAGGAATCTACAAGCTAGAGCCAGGGCATTATTTTACAAAGAAAATCGGTTCACCAATGGAGATCAAGCGCTATTGGAAGGCAAGCTTTTCGCCAATCCATAAAACTGAAGATGAATTCACGAAGGAAATTAGAGATGTGTTATTCGAATCAGTGAAGATGCACATGCGCAGTGATGTGCCGGTTGGTTCTTTCCTTTCAGGCGGTATCGACTCTTCGATCATCGCTTCGATTGCCAAGCAGTACCACCCTGCAATCAAGACATTCTCGGTTGGATTCGAACAAAACGGATTCAGCGAAATTGATGTCGCAAAAGAAACGGCTGACAAACTTGGTGTTGAAAACATCAGCTATGTGATCAGTCCGCAAGAATATATGGATGAACTTCCGAAAATCATGTGGCATATGGATGATCCGCTAGCCGACCCGGCAGCTATACCTTTGTATTTCGTTGCCCGCGAAGCAAGGAAGCATGTTACGGTTGTGCTTTCCGGTGAAGGTGCCGATGAATTGTTCGGAGGCTATAATATTTACCGTGAACCTCAGGACCTTGAAGTGTTCAACAAAATTCCACGGGTTGGTAAGTTAATGCTGAATGTCATAGCAAAGATGATGCCTGAGGGAATGAAGGGTAAGAGCTTCATTGAACGCGGCGTGACGCCGATGGAAGAACGCTATATCGGCAACGCGAAAATGTTCTCGGAAAAAGAGAAGAGCGAGCTTCTGCATGTTTACAATGACCAGTATGATTACAGAGATATAACGAAGCCTCTTTATAAACAGAGCAGAGGGTACGATCCTGTGGATACGATGCAATACATCGATATCCACACATGGATGCGCGGCGATATTTTATTGAAGGCTGATAAAATGACGATGGCTCACTCACTTGAGCTTCGCGTTCCATTCCTTGACAAGGTTGTATTTGAAACAGCTTCTAAGATTCCAACAAGCTTAAAGACTGCTAATAATACAACTAAGTATATTTTGCGTAAAGCAGCCGAAGGTGTTGTACCTGACCATGTGCTTACACGCAAAAAACTTGGTTTCCCAGTGCCAATCCGCCACTGGCTGAAGGATGAAATGAACGAGTGGGCAAAGAACATCATCAAGGAAAGCAATACAGAACATTTGATCAATAAAGCTTATTTACTGAAGCTGCTCGATGACCACTGCCAGAATAAGGCTGACAACAGCCGTAAAATCTGGACTGTGCTAATGTTCATGATGTGGCATGATGTTTATGTCGAAAAAAAATACTCCTTCCAGAAGGAGTATGAAGCACAGAGAGTATTACAATCGTTAAAAGGGTAAAAGGCTCTTTCTAAAAAGTTAATTTGGTAGATAGGTGATTGCCTGACTTCCCATCTGCACCCATGCTTCTACAAATTCATGCATGGGTGCTTTTTTATTTTTCTCGCCAGTCAGGGGATCATTGAAATAGACAAACTCGTTATCATACCCTGTTAGCAAAACAGAGTGTTCCTTGGTTGTGACCTTGACCTCGCCGTTAGGTGTGTACCAGGTCTGGAAAAAGCTCTCATCCAATTTTTTATATTCGGTATTGATGATGACCCAGACTGGACGGCTGTCCGATAGATGGATTTTCAGCTCCTGGAAGTCAGCACCCGTCAGGTCTTCGATTTTTCTGGGCAGATATTTTTCCGCCAGCTCGGCAATTGGTTCATGATAGACGCCAAGGCCGGGCTGGGTGTATGTATACATATTGCCGACAAAGCCTTCATGCGGGTCGCCAAAATAGATTTTTCCATCTGCGAGCTTGTACTCTGCTGGATTTTTCTTTACTTCTTTGGCAAGTGTCAGCTTGTCCACCGATAGTCCATTGTATTGCAGGAGCATGGCGAGGCTTGTGACCTCGCATCCACGTGGAAGCTCAGGCATTTGCCAGATGGTTGGAGCATCTAATAAAACGTGGTCTTTAATCGGGATAATTTCGGCCTGATAGTCTTCTTTTACCGTAAGAGCCGAACTGGCTTCGGGTGCGTCAAGCCAGTGCTTTACCGAATGGACCGCTTTGGCGACATGGGCAGCCTGCAGGTTTTCCAGCAAGAAAGCACCAGCGACAGATGTAAAAACAAGCAGGAACATCATGATCGACTTTTTCATGCTATTTTGTTTTCGGATTAACAGAAAAAACAAGACGAGCAGCGGCATAATGGCCGCGATTGATAAATATAATGTGTTCATCATCCATCACCTGTCCGTCCGCATAATTAAATTTACATTAGGGTATAGTATATAAATTAATATCGGATTTTTAACGGATTTGTTAAGTGATGGTTTTGAATGATATTACCCTTCGTTCTTCTGCTGCAACGCTTTATAATACTGTCCTTTTTCCGCGTACTCTCGTGAGATCCGCTCCATGTCACGGATGTCGTCTTCATTCAACTCCCTGATGACTTTAGCAGGCCTTCCAAAAGCAAGGGTGTTTGGCGGAATCTTTTTTCCCTGCGGAACAAGGCTTCCAGCTCCGATAAAAGCGCCTTCGCCGATTTCAGCCTGGTCGAGAACGATGGAACCCATTCCAATCAACGCTTTCTTGCGGATGATACAGCTGTGAAGGATGACCTGGTGGCCAACCGTCACCTCATCCTCAAGGATAAGCGGATTGTTTGGGCTTTGATGAAGGACAGAATTATCCTGGATATTAACTTTGTTTCCGATGATCGTTGGAGCGACATCACCACGGATGGAGGTATTGAACCAGACACTTGATTCTTCGCCAATTTCAACTTCGCCAGTGATGGTTACATAGTCCGCAATAAATGCGGAATCAGCTATTTTAGGTGATTTGCCTTTGTATTGATAGATCATTGAGCACACTCCTGAACAAAATAGATTTAATTGAATGCTTTCATTTTCATTTTTAACTAATTATATATTATAGTTCTTTTAAAGAAAGAAAAAGTGTTAACGGGGGGAATGGTCATGTGGAAATGGGAGGCTGACGGAGAAGCTAAGGCTGTGATCGTGATGGTCCATGGAGCGCTCGAGCATCATCGCCGATACGGCTGGCTGATCGAAATGTGGCGTTCATCAGGTTTTCATGTCATTATGGGTGATCTTCCAGGTCAGGGAATGACAACAAGAGCGAACCGTGGCCATATTGAGTCATTTGATGAATATATCAGTGAAGTTAAAGAGTGGATAGAGGCAGCCTATGATTTTGACCTGCCAGTGTTTTTATTGGGGCATAGCATGGGCGGACTTATAGCGATCAGGATGCTGCAGGAGGAACGAGTAGAGCTTGCCGGTCTCATCCTGTCATCTCCTTGCCTTGGTCTTGTCACTTATCCTTCAAAAATGCTCAATATGCTTTCGCATGGGCTGAATGTTATTGTGCCAACTTTAAGAATGTCTGCTGGCTTGACTGTTGATATGGCGACGAGGAACGAGGATGTCAGGGCAGTCGACGTGAATGATTCGCTGTATATCACGAAAGTATCAATCAGATGGTATCGTGAGCTGATCGCAGCAATGGAGCTAGCATTTGAAAATATGGATATAATACAGGATGTACCAACCTTGCTGATACAGGGTGGAGACGACAAGATCGTCGACAAACGGTCTGTGAAAGAATGGTTCAATCAGGCTCCATTGTCTGAAAAGCGATTTAAAGAATGGCCGAAGTGTTACCATGAAGTCTTCAATGAACCTGAACGTGAAGAGATATTTGATTATGCCCATGATTTTGTCATGAGCCAGCTCAAGGCAATTGGATACGTCTATTAAGGACATTTTTCGCATTGATTGTTGGCTTTCGTGTCAAGCTTTCATCCCGCTTATGCTTTTTGGATTCATGCTCTAATCGAGAAGTTTCTGAACCATGTATGTATGAAAAATGAAAGCAATAAAGTATACGAAAAGAGCCGTATTAAGAAAGGGTGAAGGTGTATACATGTTGATTCCATCAATGCCGATCAGTTTAATGTATCGTGTATACAAACAAGTTCTGCCGCAAGTACACCGGGAGCTCGCATACTGGAAAAGCAGGGCTGAGGAGATTCCCAACCCTGAACTCAGGAGACAGGCCCTTGCCAGCATCGAACACAAGACGTTCCACTGCGAGGGCGGGGCGATTTTGAGTCTGACGGCAAAAGGAAATTATAAACTGGCGATCCGTTTTATTGTTGCTTACCAGACAATCAGTGACTATCTCGATAACCTTTGTGATCGCAGCACCTCATTGGATCCTGCCGATTTTGCGGCACTCCATGAATCAATGGCAGATTCACTTATCCTCGGCAGCCAGCTGAAAAATTACTACCGGGAACGCGAAGAACAGAATGACGGAGGCTATCTGTTAGAGCTCGTTACCGTCTGCCGGGAGGTATTGGAAGAACTAGATAATTATCGACACATCCAGGAGCATTTGGCTGAGCTTTGCAATTATTATTGTGATCTGCAAATCCATAAACATGTTGAAGTCAAGGAACGCGTACCAAGACTGCAAACATGGTTCGACGGACACCGTGAAGATATCCCAGAGATGGAATGGTATGAGTTTTCAGCATGCACAGGATCGACACTGGGAATTTTCTGCCTTGTATCCTACGCACTGCGTGATGATTTCAAGCCAGAATACGCCGACAGCATACGGAATGGTTACTTTCCATACATACAAGGTCTTCATATACTGCTTGATTATTTCATCGACCAGGAAGAAGACCGAGCAGGCGGCGATCTGAACTTCTGCTTCTACTACGAAAATGAAGAAGCACTTTTCGAACGGTTGAGACATTTTGTTGAACACGCAGATTACCATACCGCCAAACTTCCGCACCAACGATTCCATAAGCTGATCAACCGCGGGCTGCTTGGAGTTTATCTATCAGACGAAAAAGTAAGACACCAGGAAAGAATCAGGAAGCTAGCCAAGGAAATGATCAAAACAGGCGGACCAGTCAGCTATTTCTTTTATATAAATGGACGAGCCTACCGTTCACTGCAAAAGTGGGTACCATCAGGACTCGTAAGGGCTTTTATAAAATAGTGGATGACGAACAGCCAGGAGCTTTGCTCCTGGCTGTTTTTATTGTTCTTAGGAAATTATAAAATTATTTAGTTGAGGATAACTACATGTAGTATTCTTAATCCAGCTCCAGCGCCTAGCCCCTCGAGTCGCTTCGGTCCGCCCAATGAAGTCAAAGAGCGACTTCACCGGTCGGCCCTCCAGCGCTTGTCGGGGCTGAACGAGGCGCTTGCGCTTTTTGTTCATTGGTTATTAGTTTTCGCAAAATCACATTACCTTTTTTCAATCGCAATAATGAATGGCGGATTGTTTTTTTGATTCAGAAATTTGTATTCAAGGACGTGTGCCACATTTTGGTCCAAGGATTTTACATAGCGGAGCAAATACTCACGCTCAACCTTGCCTTCCGGGTGACCGTGATAAATGACAATCACGATGATGCCCTCTGGAGCCATTAGTTCTAACAGCTGGTCGATTGCATCGATTGTTGTTTGCGGAACGGTTACGATATTTTTATCTCCGCCGGGCAAGTATCCAAGATTGAAAATCGCTCCGGAAACTTTTCCGAAATGAAGCGGCGGGATCCATTCAGACATGTTTTCATGGCCAGTGTGGAAAAGTGTTACACGGTCTTGCAGGTCATGTTCCCTGAGCTTAGATTTACAGGACATAAGAGCTTCGTCCTGGATGTCAAAGCCATAAATCCTGCCTGATGTGCCGACCAAATTGGCTAAATATATTGTGTCGTGTCCGTTTCCGACTGTTGCGTCCACCGCGATATCTCCTGGTTTAACAGCCAGTTCCAGAAGGTTCCTTGCAAATGGTAGTATCCTTTCAAGCTTCATTCTTAATCACCACTTTATTTCCTGAAAAAAATTTCCCCTGCCAGCTATTACGCTGTTTCATTTCCTTATCAATCGCATTCAACACTTCCCATTTATTTACACTCCACATCGGGCCGACCATCAGTTCAATTGGACCGTCACCTGTGATCCGGTGAATGATCATTTCGGGAGGGAGGATTTCTAACTGGTCGCATACGAGTTTTACATAATCCTCAAATGATAAAAATTCCAACAGTCCTTTTTCATACTGTTTCACCATCGGGGTACCCTTCAGTAAATGAAGAAGATGGATCTTGATTCCCTGGACGTCGAGTTTAGCGACTTCCCTCGCAGTTTCCATCATCATTTCAGGAGTTTCCAGCGGCAGGCCATTAATGATATGGGAGCAAACCCTGATTCCATGCTTGCGGAGCTTGTCCACACCATTTTTATATGTCTCATAATCATGGGCGCGGTTGATTAAGTTTGCCGTTTTTTCATGGACGGTCTGAAGGCCAAGTTCGACCCATAAATATGTCCTCTCGTTTAGTTCAGCAAGGTATTCAACGACGTCATCTGGCAGGCAATCCGGCCTGGTCGCGATTGAAAGGCCAACAACACCTTCCTCATTTAAAACGGGTTCGTATTTTTCACGCAATACCTCTACCGGTGCATGAGTATTGGTGAATGCCTGGAAATAAGCCATATATTTGCCGTCTTTCCATTTTGTATGCATTTTTTCTTTTATCTTGCTGAATTGTGTGCCTAGGTCTTCCACTCTGTCACCAGCAAAATCACCTGAACCAGCTGCACTGCAAAAAGTACAGCCGCCATGTGCTACCGTGCCATCACGATTCGGGCAGTCGAAGCCGCCATCAAGTGCTACCTTGAAGACTTTATGGCCAAAATGGTTACGCAGGTGGTAATTCCACGTATGGTAACGTTTATCATCTGTTGCATATGGAAAAGGGTTGGCCATAGACATGCCAGATACCTCCTTAGGGCTTCGGTCTTTAAATAGGTGGCTCTGTTGATTGGGAGTTGAAAGCGAATAGCCTGCAGCGGAAATCACAGCCAGGTTAACAGAGCCACATAGATAAAAAAATTGTACCACTTAGAATACGTTATTCCAATTGCAAAAAGATTACAAAATTGAACATTAAAAAGTGGTTCAAGGCCGCCCAGATAATTGGAATGATTAAACATTGATAAAAACGTGATAGGAAAAAGCATTGTGAACAAAATAAAGAAGAAGCAGACTTTGCTTCAGGATCAAGTAAAGGAGGGTCTAATATTGGCTACACGTCAATCGGTTGACCAGCTACTTCAGCAATGTGAGGATGCAATCAATCTAGCCCAGGAGCAATACAAAAATGCCAGCATGCAGCAGCATTACAATGATGGCGACTTTACGAATGCCTTGCAAGCTCTTGAAGACGCTTATAATGATCTTGCCAAGCTTGCCTTCAGTGCAAACGCGCAGCAGCGCGACCAGTTACACAGAATGAGGCTGCAGCTGCAGCAGGTACAAAACAATATGATTTTGCTTGATCATTAAACGGGAGGGAAAAACCTTGAAGAAGCGTTCAAAGCAAAATAATCCTGAACAAAAAACGCGGAACGGCATCAACAACCAAGATCTTGAACTTGGAATGGAGCATGATCCGGTGAAAGAATCGAAAAAGAAATATGAACAAAGCGGCGGTCAGCCGGTAAAATCAAAATTCCATCCTGAACCAGGGCAATCTTCATAAATTTGTAACACCCTCACTTCGATTTTCGAAGTGAGGTTTTTTTGTTTAGTTTCCAGCAAAAATCGAGGGAATGGCTGTTTTCCAAAATACCCCCCGTTCACAAATCGGATAAAACTGGCTTAAATTCCGTGATTTAAATCACAGATTGACGGCTTCCAGAAATGGTTTAAATAAGATAGATACACAAGGCAGTCGCAGAAAACTAGCGAATGCCATGCCTTAATTTAAAGAATACATTACCAAGAAAACGAAAGAGATTTTATTATAACTAAGTTATCTTGTGAAATTATTCACGAATTTGTCACAAACAGAAAGGATGTAACCCAAAATGAAAGTATTAAAGCTAACGCTTTCCCTGTTCTTATTATTCATTTTCCAGTTACCCGATGCAGCCAGGGCTGATAATACAAGCGGTGTTTTGAAAATGGAAGAGCTGACAGTCCAGGTCATGCCTGAGTATTCTTACCATCCAAAGGATAAGAAGAAAAAGAATCCTCCCTTGCTGGTGGGATACCATGGAGCGCTAAAAAACAATGCCGAAAAAGCGCAAAAAGGGCAGGTCGTGATTCCCCTGCCGATGGATGAGAAAAACTTCAGGATCGGTTATGTGGCTGATTACTCACGTGACCTTACAGAAATGAATGAAATCGAATACGAGCTAGACAAGGAAAGAGGAACGATAGCCTGGGAAACAAGCGAGGAAATCCAGCCTCAGGAAATTTATAAATTTGTCATTGAATACTATACCGACAGCGTTAAGGAAAAAGAAGACACAAATACTTTAACGTACAATTTTAAAAGCTTTGCTGAGATCGGACTGCTTAATCTGATTTTTATTGAACCGCTGAAAACAGAAAGCTTCAAGCTGGAGCCCGAGGCAGAACAGCACCAGAAAAACTCTTACAACATGAACATGTTCTTGTTTCAAAGCCAGGGAATGAAGTCTAATGAAGAAAAAAATATCAAACTTGAATACAAACGAAGTGAAACGAAAACAACTGCTGAAATCATGGAAGATATGGCAGGCGATTCAAAAAAGGCCGGCACAGTTAAACAAAATGAAGAGAAGATGTCCCTCTGGATCGTCATATTGGTAGTAGGCGGTATTTCTGTTTCTGCAGCTTTTGTTTTACTTCTCGTGATGAAGAAAAAGACAGCAAAACCGAGAAATAAGACCATCTCCAAAGAGACAGAAAATGAGGCGAAAAAAACAAGGCTGCGAACCATGTTCATGGATGGAAGCATAACAGAAGCTGAATATAACGAACTGCTGAAAAAGCTGGGAGGTAAGAAGTGATGTCAAAAAACAAAAAAATTATTTCTGGTTTAGCCTTGGCCGCAGTGGCGTTCATCATCATGATGTTTTCAACAATGCCAAGTGCCGGAAGCAAGGAAATAACCATTTCTGACCTGGCTGAAAACGGCTCGAAATTCGAAGGCGACTACATCATGACGCAGGGCCTGCTTAATAAGGACTCTGTAAAATGGGACGCTGACAAACTGGAATTGCGCTTCGAGATTTACGAGGAGAATCAAGGGACATTGCAAATTTTCCATAAAGGCATAAAGCCTGATAACTTTACCGAGGATGTCATCGTCCTTGTTGAAGGTTTTATAAAAGAAGACGGAGTTTTTGAAGCTGAAAAAGTACAGACAAAGTGCCCGACAAAATATGAAGGCGAAGGCATGGAGAATTATGATACGCAAATGCATAAGGAAATTTACAAAAATGACAAACAGGACTAAAACAGATGGGTGGTTATCTGTATGTATTTAATAGGAAACATTGCAATCTATCTCGGGATCGCGATTTCGATCTACGGTCTCATAGCAAATGCCCTTGGGATTAAACAAAAAAGCGGGAAATGGCTTGAGAGCGCCAGGGGTGCTGTCCTGTCACTGGCCTTCGTTTCAAGCATATCGTCATTCCTGTTGCTTTATATTCTTGGAACAAGCCAATTTCAATTCAAATATGTCGCTTCATACACAAATGAGAGCCTGCCTTTAGCTTATAAGCTGACAGCGTTTTGGGCAGGAAATGCAGGGTCCTTATTGCTCTGGGCATTCCTTTTATCCATTTATACAGCAATGGTCGTGTTTTCTAAGGAACAGAAAAACCCAATGATGCCTTATGTATCAAGCATCCTTATGCTGAATGTATTGTTCTTTTTCACCGTAATGGCGCTTAATGCAAACCCTTTTGAAATGACTGATAAAATTCCTGCTGATGGAAAAGGTCTGAACCCGATGCTGCAAAATCCAGGAATGATCCTGCACCCCGTTACCCTTTATATGGGCTATGTAGGGCTGGCGGTTCCATTCGCTTTCGGAATTGCGGCACTCATCCTTAAAAGAATGGATTCAGAATGGATCAAGCTGACAAGAAGATGGACATTGCTGGCATGGTTGTTCCTGACTCTCGGCAATATCATTGGCGGCTGGTGGGCTTATCTAGAGCTTGGCTGGGGCGGCTACTGGGCGTGGGATCCGGTTGAAAATGCTTCATTTCTTCCGTGGCTGACTGTATCAGCATTCCTTCACTCGGTGATGATCCAGGAGCGGAAAAACATGCTGAAAACATGGAACTTAAGCTTGATCATCTTGTCCTACATTCTCACGCTGTTCGGCACATTCCTTGTCCGCAGCGGTATTCTTACAAGTGTCCACGCGTTTGGCGACAGCAACCTCGGGACCTATTTCCTGGTTTTCATGGCGTTCATGATGCTGTTTTCTCTCTATATTGTCATGACAAGATACACCCTGATTAAAAAGGACAGCAGTCCAATCGAAGCTTATTTTTCAAAAGAAAGCAGCTTCCTGCTAAACAACCTGATACTAGTGGCTGCTGCGTTCGCGGTTTTCTGGGGAACGATGTACCCATTGATTTCAGAAACCTTCACCGGAACGAAAGTAAATGTCGGGGCTCCCTACTTTGATAAAGTCATGGCTCCGATCCTGCTTGGGCTGATTGTACTGATGGGCATATGCCCGCTGATTGCATGGCAAAAAGCGGTGATAGAAAAATTCTTGAAAAATATGCTCTGGCCGCTGGCAATGGGAGTGGCGACAGCAATCATCCTATTTGCGGCAGGAGTCAAAGGCATTTATGCAATCGTCGGCTTATCAGCAACGAGCTTCATGTTTGGCACGCACGTTCTTGAGTTCGCAAGAGGTATTGGCGCAAGACGGAAAGCAACGAAGGAGAATGTCCTTAAAGCCGCATTCAAGCTAACGGTAAAAAACCAGCGCCGTTATGGAGGCTATATTGTCCACATCGGGATTGCCGTCATTGCTGTAGGGGTTATCTCCTCCCATGCATACTCATCAGAAGTTTTAAAAACTTTGAATACTGGTGAAAGCATCAAGATTGGCGAGTACGCACTTCAATTTAACTCACTGACCGAACAGATGAAAAACGGTAATGGAGTTGTTGTAGCAGATGTAGCTGTTTTTTATAAAGGCAAGGATATCGGGAAGATCAAACCGGAGAAAATCTTTTATGAAACATGGCCTGAGCCTTCAACAGAGGTTGCAATCAAGACGAACTGGAGCCAGGATCTATATGTCGTTCTAAGTTCATGGGAAAACAAAGACAAAGTGACATTGATGGTAAAAGTGAACCCCTTTGTCAGCTGGATCTGGACCGGAGGGATCATCATGGTCATCGGAACCGCTTTCGCGCTTGCGGGTGGCGGGCCAGCATCATCCCGGTATCAAATCAATAAAGGCCTAAAAACTGTAGGAAGGTGATGGAGATGAAAAAGAAAATTATCCTGCAAACGATCCTTTTTCTAATCTTGATCCCAACCCTGACAACAGCCTTCACATACAATTCCAAGGAATTCAAGCATATCATCAGCCAGTTGGATATGCAGGGCCATGCTGACCATGAGTTGTCGACATGCTCAGTCAAAAAGATCTATTACGATGAAGTCGTTGAAATGCTGAACGGCGGGAAGTCGGAAAATGATATCATCCAATCTTATGTGGATGAATACGGGCAGGCGGCCTTGAGAACACCTGGGGGCGGCACAAGTGGCTGGATCGCCTGGGGAATGCCTGCAGCTGGGTTTGGTATTGGAAGTGTCATCGTCGGTGTCTGGCTAAGGAAATTAACCTTAAAGAAAGCCGAAACAAAAATGTCAGCCTATAAAGGTTGGGAATCGGAAATTGAAAAAGAAATAGCATCAAAAACATTTGACGAAGAGCGCCGGAAGCTTTTCTAGGAGCTGATCAAAATGGATTATGTATTTTTAATAGCAGGTTCACTCGTGATCCTTACTTGTTTTTACTTTATCGTTTCTCCTTTTTTCACAGCTGGCGATGAGCATGCCGCCGGAGTGATGCAAGATGAGGAAAAGTTGTCGCTGGATCAAGTATATGGTGCAGTGAATGAACTGGAAATGGATTTTTTAATGAAGAAAATCACAGCAGAAGATTTTGAAAAATTGAAAGAACAATATCAATTGCTTGCAGCTGAATTGTTAAAAAATGAAACAAAAGCTCAAAAGGCAGGCGGAAGCAAAAAGCTGGCCGATGATGCCGAAGCAGAGATTTTGAGAGAATTGCGCAAGCTTCGCAAACAAAAGGGGTGATCACAATGGGACCGGCATACCATCCGGAATGGCTGGTGACATTCTGGCTTACGACACCGGGACTTAATTGGCTGAATCCTCATTACCTTTTGATCCTTTTAGTTGTTGGGATTGTTGTCCGTCATTACTATAAAAAAAGGACAGCAGACAGGATAGACATTCCTGATACAGAGGATCAACGGTTCAAGCATCTGCTGTTAAGAAAAAACGTTATTGAAGAGCAGATGGGCGGACTCGATGGAAAGCTGAAGTCCGCAGAAATCACTGAGGAGGATTACGCACGAAAGCTGAAGGAGTATCACATTTATCTGGACCAAGTAAAAAAAGAATTGCAACAATACACATTATGAAAGAGTTGGGGACCATGCTCGAATTGAGGAACATGACCAAATTGCTGGGAGATAAATTAGTTTTAAGGAATATCACCCTCACCTTGGAAAAAGGCGAGATTCTTGCGGTAATCGGCCCGAACGGTGCAGGGAAGAGCACATTCTTCAAATGTACAGTCGGTTTGCTGCAGCCAACCAGCGGTGAAATCTTGCTGAATGGGAAACTGGTCAAAAAAAATTCAGGGGAAGTCAAACAGAGAATTGGATTTCTCGGGCATGAATCGTTTCTGTATAACACACTTTCCCCGCTCGAAAATCTGAAATTTTACGGGAAGCTTTACAAAGTAAAGGATCTCGATCGAAAAGCAAACGACTTGCTAAAGGAAGTTGGACTCTATTTATTCAGGGATATGCCAATCCGTTCTTTCTCAAGAGGGATGATGCAGAGATTGGCCATCGCAAGAGTGCTGCTGCCAGATCCAGAAATCCTGATGCTAGATGAACCACATACTGGACTTGACCAGGAAGCGGTGGCACTGCTCAATAAAATCATAAAAAAGAAGCAAGCGAGCGGAACCTCAATCCTGATCATATCGCATGATTTCGAGCAGGTTCATGCACTGGCAGACAGGGTCGCTGTTTTAAAAAAGGGGAAGATCATCTCCACGATGGCGCTTGGCTCGGATATCGATCTGCCAGCCATGAAGCAGTGGTATGAAAAAGAGGTGAGCAGTTCATGAATTCCATATTTAAAGACGCATGGACAATCGCCAGCAAAGACTTAAGCAATGAATTCAAGACGAAGCAGACGATAGGCATGATGCTCATATTCTCGAGTCTGGTCATCCTGATCTTCAGCTTTGCCTTCGATCCAACAAACAATATGGTTAAAGCAGTTATCCCGGGACTTGTTTGGCTGATAACTGTTTTCTCAGGAATACTTGGCTTGAATCGTTCTTTCTTATCCGAGCATGAAAACGATGCACTTACTGGATTAAGGTCGGCACCAATCGATCCATCAAGCATCTATCTCGGGAAGGTGCTGGCAAATTTCCTGCTTGTAACTTCCGTGCAAATCATCAGCATTCCGGTTTTATTCATCCTGTTCGACTACCGCTTCATCGGAAAAATCGGCTGGTTCATCCTGGTCGTCCTTATTGGAACGCTGGGTTTTATAATCGTCGGGACTTTCCTTGCGGCACTTGCGGCAAATGCAAAAAACAGCGAAATGCTTCTTCCAGTATTGCTGCTCCCGCTGTTAAGTCCGCTCATGATCGCTGCAGTCCAGGCTACAAGGATTATCCTCGAGAATGGAACAATCACGAATGCTGTCTCATGGCTGCGTTTGATGTCAGCATACGATTTACTGTTTCTCGCAGCTTGCTTTTTCTTATTTGAATTTATTATGGAGGGATCGTAATGAAAAAGAATTCAGGCATTATCGATCGACTGTTATTCTTTACTCTTGTACCATCATTTTTTATCGCTCTTTACTTAGTGTTTATTTGGTCGCCGGTAGAAAAGTTCATGGGGGCACCGCAAAAAATCTTCTATTTTCACGTTGGCTGTGCCTGGGTAGCTTTCATGGCATTTGTCATCGTGGGCTACTACAGCGTAAGAACGTTGATCAATCCAAATATGGATCATCACATCAAGGCCGGGATATCAGCAGAAATTGGCGTGATATTCACGACCATCACCCTTGTAACAGGGATGATTTGGGGGAAATCAAGCTGGAACACTTGGTGGACATGGGAACCACGCCTTGCAACTACTTTGATTCTCTGGTTCATCTATGTAGCTTATCTATTCGTCCGCAAAATGGATGGGTCATGGGAAAAAATCGCAAAATTGTCTGCAGTCTTTGGAATTATCGGTGTCATTAACGTACCAATCGTCTTTATGGCAATCCGCTGGTGGAATACAAAGCTTCACCCGGTAGTGTTTGGAGATGGAAAGAATCAGCAGGGCGGCGGAATCGAACCGGATATGCTCGTAGCCTTATTGTTTTCGATCTTTACGATCACAGTCCTGTATGCTTTCCTGATGCGCAAGGGAGTCGAAATCGAAAAGATGCGCCACATTGTCAAAAAGGCGAAAACGAAAGCGATGGAAAAGCTCGCAGGCTGATAAGATCGGACTTTCTTTTTCATCGAGTTAAGTAATTAAAGATTGGAAACTAGCAGGTTCAATGACAATTTTAAGGAGGAAAAGAAAATGACATATTTATTCATGGCTTACTCAGTTATTTGGACTTTGATCGCTGGATATGTAGTGGTGCTTGGAAGACGCCAAAAGGAACTGAAAAAAGAGCTGCAGCTTCTTGAAGAATGGAATTCAGAAAAATAAAGCAGGTGAAGAGGATGGGCAAGAAGATCGTACCAATTTTCGTCATCATCGCTGTGATCGGAGTGCTGGGCTTTTTGGTCAGCGGACTGGGCGGAAAAGCTTCAGCCCAGCCTGGAGATCAGGCGATCGACTTCGAGCTGAAGGATATTAACGAAAAAACTTATAGGCTATCAGACTTTAAAGGCCAGCCGGTCGTCTTGAACTTCTTTGCGACCTGGTGTGCCCCATGCATTGATGAAGCACCTGAACTGGAGGCGTTTGGAAAAGAGTATAAGGACGCCAAACTGCTGATCCTGGCAAAAGGTGAATCGAAAAAAAGAATAGGAAAATATATCGGGGAAAGTGACTCACAGCTTACCTACCTGCTGGATACAAAAGAAGAAATTTCAAAAGATTACACTGTCATCGGGCAGCCGGAGACGATCATCATTGATGGAAATGGAGTCATAGTCGAGCGGTTTTCCGGCCCAACAACAAAAGACGATCTAATCAAAATGATTCAGGAAAAGGTTTCACCATAACCAAGGTTAAGGCACGTTAGTGTTTTAATAGATTTGTAATAAAGGCTGTTTCCGAATAGTTGTTGCATTACGGCAATACCGGTTTTACGCAAGAGGAGTAATTTCCTGCTGTAATCTTAAGCATACTTGGTAAGTGCAGTATAACTTGTCCGAAATGAAAAACAACAATTTTTATGGGGAGAGAATTGAACAGCCAGGTGCCAGTCAATGAGCGCCGGATTAATCGCTATGGGGGAGGTGAAAGGGATGCTTAAAAAGCTGCTGGGAATAGACAAAAAAATGCTTTTATTTATCGGGGTTTTTGCTGGAATCATTGTTTCTGTCGTAACCGTCAAAACGCTTGCTTACACAGATTCACCTGAATTTTGCTCAAGCTGCCACATCATGACGGAGGTCCATGATTCCTTCTCTGATTCCAACCACGCCGGGCTTGCCTGCGGTGATTGCCACCTGCCGCATGAGAATATGGTGAAAAAATATACTTATAAGGCAAAAGCGGGCATGACACATGTGTATTTCAATACACTAGGAGAAGCAAAGATTCCGAAGGTGCTGCACGCTACGGAAAACTCCGATGAGGTCATAAACGAGAACTGCATCAGCTGCCATGAAAATACATTGGAAAATGTATCTCATGACGCAAAGGATAGCTGCTCAAGCTGCCATCAGGCAGTGCCGCACGGCAAAGGCTTTAAGACAGAAGATTATTTTAAACCGCCGAAACCAGGTGAGCTCTTAGAAAATAAAGGAGGGACGATGAACAATGGCTAGAAATTTCCGCTGGGCATATTTAATCCTTGCGGCTGTCATGCTCATCATAACAGGCTGCTCCAGCTCAGAAGAAAAAGCAACTTCCGCGAGTGAGCTGAAGACCGGGCTTAGCAAAGATGAAATTAGCAATGAGGCCTTTAAAGACCTCTTCCCGCTGCAATATGACAGCTACAAAAAAAATGAAAAAATGGAAGATACGAAGTACAGTGGTTCTGTTAAACGAAGCAAGTTTGACCATGATAAAGAACCTTATTTGCCGGTGCTTTTCAATGGATACGGCTTTGCGACTGAATACAACGAGGACCGCGGACACATCTACGCAAATGAAGATATACGGGCAATCGCACGTATTACAGACAAATCAATCGGATCGTGCTTAACCTGTAAATCGACTGCAGTGCCTCATATGATTGAGGAAATGGGTGACGATTACTGGGGCGGCAATTTTAACAAAGATATTTGGCCAAAAGCAGAAGCAATGGGACATTCTCCAATTGGATGTTCGGACTGCCACGATCCACAGACAATGGACTTGCGTATCACCCGTCCAAGCTTCATCAAAGCAATGGAATCACAGGGAATTGACATGTCCAATCCAACGAAGAATGACATGAGAAATTACGTTTGCGGACAGTGCCACGTAGAATACTATTTCGCTGCCGATAATGGCGAGGTTACATTCCCATGGGCAGAAGGCTTCAAACCGCAGGATATGTATGCATACTATGAAACTACTGCAAAGGAACAAGGTTTCGAGAAGGACTGGATTCACAATGTGTCTGGAACACCAATGCTTAAATCACAGCATCCTGACTTTGAGACACATCTGGAAGGTCCGCATGGCAAGGCTGGGGTAACATGTGCAGACTGTCACATGCCTTATGACCGCGTGGATGGCAAAAAGAAAATCAGTTCACACTGGTGGACATCGCCGCTGAAGACGATGGACCAATCATGCGCTACCTGCCACAGCAACAGGGAAATGGATGATCTCGAAGAACGTGTTCTTGGTATCCAGGAAACACATATGGAAGCTCTTCATAAAGCAGAGGATATCTCGATCACCTCACACTATTATGTAAATAAAATGATCACTTCCGGTGTAAGTGAAGAGAAAATCAAGCAAGCACAGGGGCATATAAGAAAAGGTCAATGGTTCTGGGATATCGTTGCAGCTGAAAGCTCAGCCGGATTCCATAATCCGCAGGGATCGATGGATTCGTTGAGGGTTTCAATTGAAGAGTCAAATGCGGCCATTAATCTCGCAATCGAAGAATTAACCAAGAAGGGTGTAAACCTGGAAGAGCTTAAGACAGAGATTGAAAAAGTGAAGAAGGCTGTATACGACGAAAAAGATAACTTCAAGAAGAAAGACAAAGCAATCAACAGTTACTTCCCGGCTCAACAGCCTGCTCCAAAAAAATAAGAGAATAGTAAATTAGAGAATAGATAAATAGGAAAACATTGTGCAAATGGTAGTTTGTACGGTGTTTTCTTTAGTTTTACAGAAAATCGGATGGGTGTCAATATTCATATCTGAGCGCACGCTTTTTTGATATTTTTCATGAGTTTTAAGGAAATTTTGCTTAACAGCTGCCTTCAATGGGAGAACATAGTGATTCTTTCTCAAATTCTTCAAGAAAACAGCTTTATTTAAGAAGGAACCCTCAATTATTCCGCGAAAATTTGTCGAAATCCCGCAAGAATGTTGCTTTATTCCGCGAGCTGGAAATGATAAGTTATTTTATTAAAACGACTCTGAAATAATAGAATATTTCCACTTCAAAAACCTACATAAATTCCTATTGCAACCACCGATAAAAAGCAATAAAATTACTTTGGTATTCGAAATTTCAAACATGCAAAGGGGCGTTTTTTATGCCGCGAGCCCTCTGGCTTTTAATTATTGGGATGGCAGTCAATGTTACTGGCTCTTCTTTTTTATGGCCTTTGAACACGATCTACATTCATGAGCATCTTGGCAAGTCGTTGTCGGTTGCTGGATTTGTATTAATGCTTAACTCTGCTGCCAGCGTAATCGGCAATCTTTTCGGCGGCAGCCTATTTGATAAAATTGGCGGTTATAAGTCTATTATTCTCGGTATAGGCATCACGATCATCGCCTTGATCGGGCTTACCTTATGGCCAGGATGGCCGCAATATATTTTCTTTTTGACAGTCGTAGGATTTGGGTCGGGGATTGTCTTCCCTGCCATGTATGCGATGGCAGGGTCAGTATGGAAAGAGGGTGGCCGCAAAGCATTCAATGCCATCTATGTTGCCCAGAACCTTGGGGTTGCGATCGGTGCCGCGCTTGGAGGTCTTGTAGCATCCTACTCGTTTCAGCTTATCTTCATGGCGAACGCAGCCATGTATTTCATCTTCATGCTGATTGCTGTTTTTGGCTACCGCAGCATCGATACTCGTGCAGCAAAGCAAACGAATATTCTCCAAGAAAATGGAATGGTCAAAAGCCGTACAAAGCTTGCGGCCTTACTGATTTTAGCAGTCGGCTATCTGCTTTGCTGGGTTGGCTATGTACAGTGGCAAACAACAATCGCAGCATACACACAGGAATTGAACATTTCATTAAATCAATACAGCATCCTATGGACCATCAATGGTGCGCTGATTGTACTTGGACAGCCGGTGGTCAATAAATTGATCAAACCATTCCAAAGCAAATTAAAATTGCAGATTGTAATTGGAATGGTCATATTCATGGTTTCCTATGCAGTAGCAGCGGGAGCACAGCAATTCACAGGATTCGTGGCTGGCATGGTCATCCTGACAATTGGTGAGATGCTCATTTGGCCTGCTGTGCCGACTATCGCAAACGATCTCGCCCCAAAAGGACGCGAAGGCTTTTACCAGGGAATCGTCAACAGTACTGCAACCGGCGGCAGGATGGTCGGTCCGCTCATGGGCGGAATCCTCGTTGACTTGTACGGAATGCCGATGCTGTTTGCGGTTTTGATCGGCCTTATGTTTATCGGCATCTTCACCACAGTGATTTATGACCGTAAATTAAAAGAAGCGATCGGCTTGGCTGCAAGAGCTTCATAGTTGTTAAAGCTGGAACAGCCTAACCTGCTAAGAAGGATAGTCACAATATCTGCATTTTTTCTCGATAGAAAATGCACAATTTGCGACTAATATAGAACTGTGGGATACAAGATTTACAATATGAAAAAAACATACTGAAAGGAAAATGGGGGTGTATACAAAATGAAATTAAAAATCCTCGCGGTAACATTCTTGGCTGCAGGTTTGTTATCTGCCTGTGGTGACGGAGAAAAAACCTCCTCAACCGAAAAAGAACCGAAAGACATTAAGGAATTGGTAAGTGATTACAGCTCAGGCAAGATAAAAGGACAGAACGTCTCAATCACATCCCAGGAACTTATTATTGCTGAAAGCGACGGAAACAAGCAGGTATATGACTTGTCAGAAGAAGACTTTTTTGTTTCGATCGCACCTTACGAAAATGAAACTCATCCTTGAACAAATCATAACTTGACAGGTTGTCAAGGTGAGATGGTTGAAAAAGAGTTTGATGTATACATTGAAGACATGGACGGCAATGTTGTCATGGACGAAAAGGTGAAATCGCAGCAAAACGGATTCATCGATTTGTGGCTGCCAAGAGATAAAAAGTTCCGAACAAAGATTGAATACAATGGAAAAATGGTGGAATCAGAAATCTCCAGTTTTGAGAACGACGCTACATGCATTACGACGATGCAGTTGATGTAGATGAAAAGCACCTGATTAGGTGCTTTTTTATTTGTCTGAGTTTGTTTTCAGAAAAGTATGATAAAATCAAAATAAAAACCAGGTGACAGATTATGAATGCTAAGCTTTTACACATCCCGGCTGACATTATTGAGACGATCGTCGAGAACGCGTTCGAATGGCTTGTTGTGGTCGACAGGCAAGGAAGGATCATCTATATAAATCACAATTATTGTGAGTTCCTTGAAGTCAACCGTGAGGAAACGATTGGCAGACATGTGACTGAAGTGATTGAAAACACGAGGATGCATATCGTTGCTGAGACAGGCAAGGAAGAGTTAGCCGACCTCCAATACATAAAAGGGAATTATATGATCGCAAACCGAGTGCCAATCATCCGGAACGGGGAAGTGATTGCCGCGTTCGGTACGGTATTTTTCCGGGACACGCAGGAATGGATGAAAATGGACAGCCATGTAAAAAGTCTCCTGACAAGGATGCAGCCCTACCTTCAAAAGATCGATACGGGGGTAAAATTTACACTTGATGATATCCTTGGTGAATCAAAGCAGATTTTAAGTTTAAAAGAAAAAGTGAAAATGGTATCCAACAGCGATATTTCCATCCTGATAAGGGGAGAAAGCGGGACCGGCAAGGAACTTTTTGCTCACAGTATCCACCAGCTGAGCAGCCGGAGCCAGAAGCCGTTCATAAAAGTGAACTGCGGGGCGATACCGGAGAACCTTCTGGAATCGGAGTTATTTGGCTATGAAGAGGGAGCTTTTACTGGAGCAAAAAAGGGCGGAAAAAAAGGCAAATTTCAGCTTGCTGATGGCGGGACCCTTTTCCTCGACGAGATTGGCGATATGCCGCTCAGTATGCAGGTAAAACTTCTAAGAGCCCTTCAGGACGGGGAGATAGAACCGATTGGTTCAACCAAGTCGGTGTCAGTCAATGTGCGGATCATCGCGGCGACCAACAGGCCGCTGGAAAATATGATTGAAGAAAAACGCTTCAGGGAGGATTTATTTTACCGGATCAATGTTGTTCCGT
The DNA here is from genome assembly GCF_023715485.1 of Mesobacillus subterraneus. Classification (GTDB taxonomy): domain Bacteria; phylum Bacillota; class Bacilli; order Bacillales; family Cytobacillaceae; genus Mesobacillus; species Mesobacillus subterraneus_B. The sequence continues at coordinate 40,716 of NZ_JAMBOF010000011.1, forward strand.
TCAGTGTCCCTCCATTACGGGAACGAGCAGAGGATTTAAGCCTGCTGATCGAATATTTTATCGACAAAGTGACGAATAGGCTAGGCAAGCGGATTGCCGGTTTAGACAGTGATGTCATTTCCGTCCTTAAATCGTATAGCTGGCCGGGGAATATCAGGGAGCTGGAGAATGTGATTGAGGCCGCAGTCCATTTAACTATAGGCGAACAGGTCACGCTCGAATCCTTGCCGGATTATCTTCAGACACAAAACGCTTTATATCGATTCAATAATAAAAAGCTCAAGGATATTATAGAAGAAACAGAAAAATGGGTGCTCAAGCAAAGTCTGGATCGAAATAATGCCGACAAAGCCCTTATGGCAAAGGAGCTAGGGCTAAGCAGGTCCACCCTATATGAAAAACTCAATAAATACAATTTATTGTAGTCCGAAAATCCGGAAAGGTGTCCGGGTTTTCGGATTTCTTTTTTTCTAGCAATTTATAATGAGTTTTTCACTGTAGGAATGCTGAAAAAAACAGTGAGCACGGGACAGGTTTTGCCCAATGATGACTATTAAATACCTGAAATGAAAAATTGATAGAGTCCGAAAATCCGGATTTAAATTGCAGAAAATTTAGAATAATGTTGATGTTAGCATGTTTTTAAAGTTGGCATGAAAGTTGCAATATATAAAATAGCTATTTTATTTCAAGTCTTACTTTTTGAAAGCGTTGACATTTTTAATGAACGGGAGGGCAGAGGTTTATCAATTTACATTTATAAACGACTTAATAAACAAACAAGGGGGAAAAGGAATGCTGAGCATGATTGGTTTGATTGGCGGGCTGGCATTATTGATTTATTTAACAATGAGGGGAATGAATTTACTTATTGTTGGTCCGATTTCTGCTTTATTTGTTGCATTATTTAGTGGCATGCCGCTATTCCCGCAGTTGGCGGAAGAAGGGGCAGCTAATTTTCTAAGCAACTACATGGCTGGTTTCTCTGGTTTCGTCACTTCATGGTACATGATGTTCTTGCTTGGTGCGATTTTTGGGAAGGTAATGGAAGACAGCGGCGCGGCTGACAGCGTGTCAGAATACATCGTAGGAAAGTTCGGGATGAAATATGCTGTGCTGGCGATCGTCATTGCCTGTGCCGTATTGACTTATGGCGGAGTAAGTTTGTTCGTCGTCGCATTTTCGGTTTATCCAATGGCATTGAGCTTGTTCAGGCAGGCTGACCTTCCAAGGCGGTTCATCCCTGCAGCATTGGCCTTCGGTTCGGTTACCTTTACGATGACTTCAGCTGGGTCTCCGGAAATCCAGAACTGGATTCCGATTGAATTCTTGAACACTTCTCCATATGCAGGCTGGGAGGTCAGCTTAATTGTAGCTGTCTTCATGATGATCTTCGGCTATTGGTGGCTGAAACGCATGATCACCAAAGCAGTCGCAAAAGGCGAAAAATTTGTTTCAAGAGAAAAGGATCCAATGGCCGAAAAACGCGAGCTTCCTCATCCTATGATGGGTCTGATTCCATTGTTGGTCGTATTGGTTATCTCGTATGTGTTCCATGATTCATTAAAACAGTCTGCCTTGATTATTGCCCTTCTCGGAGGGGTCATCGCCACCTATGTGTTAAACCGCAAATACTTCAAAAACTTCTGGGAGGCAATCTCCGAAGGAACTTTGGGTGCCTTGATCGCAATCGGTAATACAGCCGCTGTTGTAGGATTCGGCGGCGTTGCCAAAGCAGTGCCGGCGTTCCAGACAGCTGTTGAGGCAATGACGAATATTCCGGGAAGCCCGTTAATCGGTGCTGCTGTCGCAGTCAGTGTAATTGCAGGTATGACTGGTTCAGCTTCAGGAGGCCAAGTAATCGCACTGCCGCTACTTGCACCGCACTACATGGATATGGGTGTAAATCCAGAAGCGCTCCACAGGGTAGCAGCGATTTCCTCCGGGGCCCTCGATTCATTGCCTCACAACGGTTATGTCGTAACAACAGTAAGAGCGATCTGCGGCGAATCCCACCAGGATGCATATAATCCTGTCGCTGCAGTGACAGTAATTGTTCCGTTAATCGGCGTTGCGATTGCGATTGTTCTCTTCTCACTTGGACTGGGAATTTAATGGGGATTATTTTTCGTAAATAGAGTTGTAGTTGTTCATGTTATTTCTAAGTAAAAGAGTCAGAGCCTTTATGAGAGGAGTCATCAGATGGTACAAAATAAAGTAGTGCTGATTACCGGAGCCGCCCAGGGAATCGGTTACGAGATTGGCAAAAGCTTTGCTGAAAATGGCGGGAAGGTTTTCTTGACGGATCTGCAGGAAGAAGCTGTGAAAAAAGCAACGGTGAGCCTGCGTGATTTAGGATATGAAGCATCGGGAATGAAATGTGATGTTACGAATGAAATGGAAATTGAACAGGCAATCGCAAAATGCGTCGAGGAGTTTGGCCGTGTCGATGTCCTTATTAACAATGCAGGTTTGCAATACGTCTCATTGATAGAGGACTTCCCGACTGAAAAATTCGAATTGCTGATTAAAGTGATGCTGACTGCACCTTTTATAGCCATGAAGCATGCTTTGCCAGTCATGAAAAAGCAAAACTTCGGCCGGGTTATCAATATGGCTTCAATCAACGGGCTCGTCGGCTTTGCCGGAAAAGCCGCATATAATAGTGCCAAGCACGGAGTAATCGGCCTGACAAAGGTTGCAGCCCTGGAAACGGCACAGCATGGCATCACCGTAAATGCAGTCTGCCCGGGTTATGTAGATACACCTCTTGTGCGAAACCAGCTTTCAAGCCTGGCGGAGACTAGGAATGTTCCGCTCGAAAAAGTACTCGAAGAAGTGATTTTCCCGCTAGTACCGCAAAAACGGCTATTAGCTGTAGAGGAGATTGCTAATTATGTTCTCTTCCTTGCGAGCGACAGTGCAAAAGGAATCACAGGCCAGGCGGCAGTCATTGATGGAGGCTATACAATTCAATAAAAAAATGAGCCGGCATCCACTGAAGGAAGCCGGCTCATTTTTTTATATTTATTGAAAGGTCATCAATTCGTTGATTTGAAGGAAACCTAACCAGTCTTACAGATCATCAATTACGATATAGGTTGCTTTTACGGGTCCATGCACGCCAACAACGAGGTTCAGCTCAATGTCTGCAGAATTGCTTGGGCCGGTAATAAAGTTAATGCATGATGCTACCTGACTACCTGAGTGGTGCAATTCGCGCAATTCACGCGCTGCCTGGGTAATCCTTGGTACGATGGTGCTCTTGGGAATAAGCGCAATATAAGTGGCTGGAAGGAAGCTGACTGTCCGGCCTTTGTCCTTATCGCTGAATAACACAACCGTGCCAGATTCGGCGAGGGTCATTTCACTGATTGTGATGCCGACATTCGCTTTTTCTGCCTGACGGATATTTTCTTCCCCTTTAGTATGGTCCCACTCATACACTTCAATGTTATTTGATGGCCATTCCTTTTTCATAAGAGAATCGAGTCCCCATTTTGAAAAACGGTCATCCTTCCAGGAAACGACTGGGCCGCCTCCATAGTTTGACACAACCTCATTCAACGTTTCAGGCAAATTTTTCGAATCAGTCATGACAAGGCTTGTATGAATTTTTAGGCATTGAGTTTTTAATACCTCAATCAATTCATCAGGAGTGGCTCCGTTTAAAACCTGGTCCTGGGGGCGATGTTTCCAGGCAGGCACCTTAACGCCCTTGGACAATCGGCCTCTGCCAAGTGAGCTTGCGATTTGGTCTAAAAAGGCTTCGCGGTTCTGGATTGTTCCCGTCATGATTCTTTGCCTCCTTTTTCCCGGTTTTTGTACCAGTCTCTGAATCTTTCTTTGTTAGGAGCAGGGAACTCCCTGATGTCTGTCCAGGCTTTTAATGGGCCAGGCCCTTTTGATATTTTATCTCCGACAGTGAATGGGTTCATGGCTGCAGGAGCAACCTTGGAGCCGAGCTTATAGAGCATTGGGGAAGCAGCTCCAAGTCCAAATGCCTTCATGGCCAGTTTTTCAGAAATTGGCGCTTTGCCCTCCTGCTCAACAATGACCTGTCGATGCTTATGCAAAAGCTGGTGAAGCGGTATTTTAACAGGACATACATCTGTACATGCCCCGCATAGGGTAGAAGCATATGGAAGCTCCTTGTATTCGTCGTATCCGCCAAGCAAAGGCGACAGAACTGCGCCAATCGGTCCGGAGTAGATGGAACCGTACGAATGCCCGCCAACATGTCGGTATACTGGGCATACATTAATGCATGCTGCACAACGGATACATTGCAGGACAGACTGGAATTCACCGCCAAGGATTTTTGAGCGGCCATTATCAACGATGACAAGATGGAACTCTTCTGGTCCATCAACGTCATGCTCTTCACGCGGACCTGTCAGGACAGTGATGTAGCTTGTAAGCTTCTGGCCGACGGCGCTTCTTGTCAGCAGGCTGACGAGAACTTCCATTTCTTCAAATGTCGGTACAAGCCGCTCCATGCCCATTACCGTGATCTGGGTTTTTGGGAGGGAGGTAACCAAATCTGCGTTACCTTCGTTAGTCACAAGACTGAAGGAACCAGTTTCTGCTACCGCGAAATTGCAGCCGGTGATGCCGATGTCTGCTGTCAAATATTCCTGTCGCAGCATTTCGCGTGCGTGCCAGGCTAGTTCTTCAGGCTTCTCTGTTTTTTGATAGCCAAGCTTCTTGGCGAAAACGTCCCTGATTTGCTCTTTATTTTTATGCAGTGCAGGAACGACGATATGTGAAGGAGGATCATGATCATCCACCTGGAGGATGTATTCCCCGAGATCCGTTTCTACGACAGTGCAGCCAGCCTGTTCAAGTGTTGCGTTGAGGCTGATTTCCTCTGTAACCATTGACTTTGCTTTAACGACTTTTTTTGCATTCTTTTTGGCAACTACGCCCTTTATATACTCATTCGCTTGGTCCGCCGTCTGAGCAAAGAAAACATGCCCTCCGCGTTTTGCTACATTTTCGCTAAGCTGCTCCAGATAGTAATCTAGATTTTCAAGGACGTGCTGGCGGATTTCTTCACCATGGCTGCGCCATTCTTCCCAGTTCCCCAGTTCTTCAGTCGCGTTCTGCCTGCGGACACCCATGCTGTTCTGTGCACCAGCAACCGCGCCGCGCATGAATGAATCATTGATGCCATTGCCGACACGTTCTTTAAAATTATCAGTTCCAATTTTCATTGCCACGAGAAATTCCCTCCTTTTTGCATCAGGAAAATAATTATTGGTTAATTTCAGGATGGTTTAACGGCTGTTTAATACTTCTGCAATGTGGAGAACCTTTATAGGCTTACCTTGTCTTTCAATCCTGCCGCCGATATTCATTAAGCAGGCAGCGTCCGCACCGATTAAATACTCGGCACCTGTTTCTTCTACATGCATGACCTTTTCATCAACCATCTGCTCAGAAATCTGAGCCATTTTGACAGAGAAGGTACCGCCAAATCCGCAGCATTGCTCCTTACCAGGAAGCTCGGTGAATTCAAGCCCTTTTACATTGCTTAATAGAATCATAGGAGCCTTTTTGACACCTAACAATCTCGTCATATGGCAGGATGTGTGGTATGTAACCTTCCCGTCGAAACGCGCCCCTACATCTTCGATTTTTAAGACATCCACAATGAACTGAGTTAATTCAAAGGATTTCTCGGCAAGCTTCTTAGCCTTTGGCTCCCAAACCGGATCTCCCTTAAATACATGTGGATATTCACGGAACATTGTGATGCATGAACCCGAAGGAGATACAACATATTCCGCATCAATAAATGTATCTATCATCGATTTCATTGCTTCTTTCGCTTCTTTCACATAACCACTGTTATAGGCTGGCTGACCGCAGCAAACCTGAGATTCTGGGAATTCAATTTCACATCCAAGCCTCTCCAGCAGCTCCACAGTGGCAATCCCTGCACTGCTCTGGAACATGTCGACTATACAAGTTGCAAAAAGAGTTACCTTCATTAATTCAACCTCTTTTCTGATGGCTGTTTTCGCATAGATTGTTATTTTTCGAACTAAGTTTCCATCCCGTATATCTCCTCACTTCGATCTCTTTTCGAGGAGATTTCTGCACAGGAATGGATTAAAACTCGTAAAAATCCAAATGCGGTTTTACTTTTTGGTTGTAAAAGCAACAAAGTTTACGAAAAGAGCCTTTCTGATTGATATAAAGATAGATTAACAGGTCATCAGATGACCTGAAAATCACATACCTTAATTAAAACTAATAGTACACTATAAATATATTTTTATGAAAGGGGTTTCAGGAAATTTTTTAAAAATAGAAATTAATAAAACCACACCTTAAGGATCTAGTGTGGTTTCGGGACCATTACAAATGTGTTGTTTTTGCCTGGTGGATGAATTTATGCAGGATGTCTTCAACATTTTCGATATGAGTAATCATAAGGCCCCTTGCTTTTTCAGCATCCTGGTCTTTAATTGCCTGATATATGGCATAGTGCTCATCATGGAGCCTGTCAGTTGTAGTTTGTTTTGAGTATAGCCAGAGGCGGCGGGTTTCTTTCATCGTTTCGCCAATCAAGCCGGATACATGGTTCATCAAGCTGATTAATAACGGATTTTGCGAGCTTTCAGCGATTGCTAAATGAAATTGCAGATCCGCTTTTTCACCCAGTTCTTCATCTCCATTTGCGCTCTTCATTTCTTTCAATGCATCTTCCATGGACTGCAGTTGATGGTCGGTTCTTTTTTGGGCTGCGCAAAAAACGGTCCCAGCCTCAAGAATTTTCCGCACTTCCAACAGATGTGCAGTATCTTCTGCATTCATCAGGATGGCAGTGGATAATGGAAAGCTGATCTGTTCGGGTTCAAATTCCTTCACATATGTTCCTTCGCCTTGACGGATTTCAATCAATCCCATTGCTCTTAGGGCGGTAAGGGCTTCCCTGATGGCGGAGCGCCCAACTTGGAAATTTTCTGCCAGTTGCTGGACCGAATCCAGTTTATCTCCAGGTCCTACCTGCCCGGAACGAATCATGTCATGAATTGCTTCGGCGACTTCTTCATATATCTTCTTTGGTTTAATTTTTTTATATTGCAAAGTTAAGCCCCCATAATTTGTTCTCTTAAAGTACATTATACAATTTTTCGCCTGAACAGGAAGAACGTTTGAGCCTGAGCTGTTATTAAAATGGGAAATTTCAATTAAAAAACTCACAACCGCTGATAAATATATTTTACTAATTTTAAAAAATATATTGAAAATTATCTATCGTACCACCTATAATTCAAATTACAGTCATGTTAATGACCTAGTCATCAGATGACCTTATCACAATATGTAAGCGATTACTTGATAAGGGATGGCAAGCCAGTTGGGGAACTGGTTCATATTTACAATTTGATTATTGGGGGGAAATTATGTCGTTCGTACAAAATTTTACAGCGGTAGGAGATAACCTCGCCTTATCCGCAATCGTTGCACTGATTCCTATTTTGTATTTTTTCTGGGCGCTCGCTATTAAAAGAATGAAGGGTCACATTGCAGGCTTGACTACGCTCGCTGTCGCCATTATTGTAGCGGTTATTGCCTTTAAAATGCCGGCAGGAATGGCACTCATGTCAGCTTCACAAGGCGCAGTTTATGGGATTCTGCCAATCGGCTGGATCATCATTACGTCTGTATTCCTGTATAAACTCACAGTTAAAACCGGACAGTTTGATATTATTCGCAACTCAGTCCTGTCGATTACAGAAGACCGCCGTTTGCAGGCACTTTTGGTAGCGTTCTCATTTGGTGCTTTTCTTGAAGGAGCGGCTGGCTTTGGAGCGCCAGTAGCCATTTCAGCAGCACTTTTAGTAGGATTAGGCTTTAATCCTCTTTATGCAGCTGGACTCTGCTTAATAGCAAACACAGCACCAGTTGCTTTCGGTGCAATTGGGATTCCAATTATCGCAGTGGAAGGACCAACTGGAATTCCTGCAATGGAAATTTCGAAAATGGTCGGTCGCCAGCTGCCGTTCTTATCTGTTTTCATCCCTTTTTATCTAATCGTTATCATGGCCGGCTTTAAAAGAGCTTTCGAAGTTATGCCGGCAATCCTTGTATCAGGGATATCATTTGCAGTTACACAATACTTAACTTCGAACTTTATTGGACCTGAGCTTCCAGATATTCTTTCTGCGCTCGTTTCCTTGTTCGCGCTAACCATTTTCCTTAAGTTCTGGAAACCTAAGACAATTTTCAAATTTGCGGCTGAACAGGAACTGGCAGCTACTGCGGCTGTGAAAATGCCTGCAAAAGCACAGCAAACACATACTGGAGCACAGGTTTTCAAAGCATGGTCTCCATTCCTGATTTTGACAGCTACGATTTCAGTTTGGGGCATTCCGACAATCAAACTTGCCCTAACAGGTCATTATGAAGGAACGAACGTGCTCCTAAAAGCAATCAACTCGATTGGACATGGCTTAACATTTGTGCCGGAAGTACCTTTCTTGAACAATAAAATCATCAACACAGCTGGCGATCCAGTTGCTGCAATTTATAAGCTGGAAGTTCTCGGAGCTGCTGGAACTGCGATTCTAATCTCAGCCATCATTACTAAATTCATAGTCGGCATCTCCTGGAAGAACTGGGTAGTAACTTTCGGTGAAGTGATGAATGAATTGAAGTATCCTGTATTGACTATCGGTTCTGTTGTTGGATTCGCATATGTGACAAACGCTTCTGGCATGAGCACTACATTAGGTATGACTCTAGCAAAAACGGGTGCTGTACTGTTCCCATTCTTCTCTCCTTTCCTTGGATGGCTTGGCGTATTCATCACTGGATCTGATACATCAGCGAACCTGCTATTCGGAAATCTGCAGAAGATCACGGCTACTTCGATCGGCATGGATCCGGTCCTTGCCGTTGCAGCCAACTCTTCAGGCGGGGTTGCTGGCAAGATGATTTCACCGCAATCAATCGCAGTAGCGTGTGCAGCGGTCGGGCTGGCAGGTAAAGAATCCGATCTGTTCCGATTCACGATCAAACATAGCTTATTCCTGGTAACGCTGGTAGGAATCATCACCTTCTTGCAAAATAGCGTTCTATCATGGATGATTCCGTAAATTTCTATTAAATACAAAATAATAATCCCAGGCTTCTGTCGTAATGATTGGAAGCCTGGATTTATTTATCTGCATAGGGAGGAAAATTCATAATGCTTACAGCTACAGTAAAAGAAAAAATCATATCAGTCGTTTCTGCGGCTAATTTTGACGATACGAAAACAGGACGTCTTGTGTATTCTTACGATGCTACACCAAACTTCCAATCGATGCCAGATGGGGTAGTAAGTCCACGGAATAAAGAAGAAGTTTCAGAGATTGTGAAGATTTGCAATGAATATAAAATTCCGATTGTGCCACGTGGATCCGGAACTAATCTTTGTGCAGGCACCTGCCCGACAGAAGGCGGGATTGTGCTGCTCTTTAAACATATGAATAAAATTCTTGAAGTAGATGAAGAAAACCTGACTGCTACTGTGCAGCCTGGAGTCGTGACGCTGGATTTGATCAACGCTGTTGAGTCAAAGGGGTTATTTTTTCCGCCAGATCCTGGGTCTATGAAAATATCAACAATCGGCGGAAATATCAATGAAAATTCCGGCGGACTTCGCGGATTGAAATATGGCGTGACAAGGGACTATGTGATTGGTCTTGAAGCTGTGCTGCCTAATGGGGACATCATCCGTACTGGAGGAAAGCTTGCCAAGGATGTAGCAGGCTACGATTTTACAAGATTGTTCGTCGGTTCTGAAGGAACGCTGGGAATCGTTACGGAAGCAATCCTGAAATTGATTCCAGTCCCAGAAACAAAGCAGACGATGCTTGCTTTGTATCAGGACCTGGAAGCGGCAGCGAAATCCGTTTCCAAAATCATCGCAAGCAAAATTATCCCGGCCACGCTGGAATTCCTCGATCAGCCAACACTAAGAGTTGTTGAGGATTTTGCTAAAATCGGCTTGCCTACTGATGTAAAAGCTGTTTTGTTAATTGAACAGGACGGCCCTCCTGAAGTCGTCCAGCGGGATATGGCGCGGATTGCCGAGGTGTGCAAGGAGGAAAAAGCTGTTTCAGTAAAGGTTGCACAGTCTGAAGCAGAGGCAGAAGGCTTACGGACAGCACGCCGCAGCGCTTTGTCCGCACTTGCCCGCTTGAAGCCGACGACAATTTTAGAGGATGCCACCGTCCCAAGATCCGAGATTGCGAGAATGGTAAATGCTATTAATGAGATTGCAGTTAAATATGATTTGAATATCTGTACTTTTGGCCATGCAGGTGACGGGAACCTGCACCCAACCTGTCCAACCGATTCCCGCAACCATGAAGAAATGGAAAGAGTTGAAAAAGCTTTTGCGGAAATTTTTGAAAAGGCAATTGAGTTTGGCGGCACGATTACAGGTGAGCACGGAGTTGGCGTCATGAAAGCACCGTACCTTGAGTTGAAGCTTGGCAAGGAAGGGGTCGCTGCCATGAAGGCTGTGAAGGCAGCGCTCGATCCGAACAATATCATGAATCCAGGCAAGATATTCGCGAAAGACAGCAGGAAACGAGTGGTGGTTTCAAGATGACAACAGTTCAAGAACAGCAGAGAATCCAGACACAATTTCAGGAAAAAATGAACCAGGACGAATTATTGAATTGCATGCGCTGCGGCTTTTGCCTTCCGACATGCCCGACATACATCGAATCAGGCTATCAGGAATCCCACTCGCCACGGGGACGCATCGCTTTAATGAAAGCGGTAGTTGATGGATTGATCGAGCCTGATGAGGACTTTGAAAGGTCACTCGATCTTTGCCTCGGATGCAGAGCGTGTGAGCCTGTCTGCCCTTCAGGTGTGAATTATGGACATCTTCTTGAGGAAGCACGTGATATTGTTAATCAAAACAAGAAGTTTTCGATGCCGGTTCGGGTCGTTCGAAAAGCTGTATTTAAAGGGCTTTTTCCTCACCAGAACAGGATGAGGGGACTTACTGGGCTGATTGGTTTCTATCAGCGCTCAGGGCTTCAGAAGGTTGCCCGCGGGACAGGGGTGATGAAACTTTTCCCGGAATCGATCGCTACTATGGAAAAAGTACTCCCGAAGGTGCCAACAATGAAGGAAATGAAGAACCGGCCTGAGCACCTTGAAGCAATCGGCACGAAGACACATAAAGTTGCCTTTTTCAGCGGCTGCCTGATGGATACGATGTTCCTTGAGACAAATAATGCGACCATGAAGCTGCTTCAGCTTGCGGGCTGCGAAATCGTCATTCCGAAAACTCAGGCCTGCTGCGGCGCGCTGCATGGCCATAGCGGTGAAAAGGAAGATGCGAAAGCACTTGCACGCCGTAATATTAAAGCCTTCGAGGATGACGGGGTTGATTTTATCATCACAAACGCCGGAGGTTGTGGCGCATTCCTGATTGATTATGACCACTTGCTTAAAGATGATCCGGAATGGAAGGAACGAGCCCTGGCATTTGCTGATAAAATCAAAGATATCTCGCAAATATTAGTAGAAGTAGGCTTCCATGAAAAAGTGAAGCTTGAATTGCCGCATCAAGTCATTACGTACCAGGATTCATGCCACCTGCGCAATGTGATGAAAACGGCCTCGGCTCCTCGTACGCTGCTGAAAGCTATTAATGGTGTGGAATTCCGCGAAATGCAGAATGCCGACCGTTGCTGTGGTTCTGCTGGAATTTACAATATCGTCGAAAGCGAAATGTCCATGCAGCTGCTGGACTCCAAAATGGTCCAGGCAAAAGCCACACACGCCACGACGATTGTCACCGCAAATCCAGGCTGCCTGCTCCAGATGAAACTTGGAATCGAACGCGAAGGATTGGCTTCTAGCATGAGAGGCGTGCATATTGTTGATTTGCTTGTGGAAGCTGTAAAGGAATAGATTATTAGATGAGACCCTATTCGTGATTTTCTTTGCGGATGGGGTCTTTTTTTAAATTGAAGAAATCTTTGGGTGGGTGGTATAGCCTGTTTCTCGTAGTACCAGTAGAAATGAGATTAAGTGATTTTAATATATGAGTTGCTAAATCATCAGAGTTTATTTGAAGGAATAAACGTAATTGTTTATTGGTTAAGGTGTTCCCATATAAAAGAAAGTACTCTTTAATTGCGGGGATATGTGCATCTTTTGAAGTATGGCTGCAGGATTGGCAAAACCAAGTTCCATAGATACGCTCCATCCCAAAGGAAGAGCATTTTGAACATTGTATCCCTGGATTGAGGTCCTTATAGGGAATATTCATGGCACTGGTATCAGGAATAAGTGGTTCATGTTTTTTTAATAACAATTTGGTTATTCTTTTGATGTCTTTCTTGGACCAATTCACTTTTTTATATTTGGACTTCAAATCTGAAATTTTGTACGGAATTCTTGCAGTTCTGCAGACCCTGTAGGCAACTTCTTGACTCCTGCTTGGATTTAAGATGAGTGTTTGCGGGTTGCTGATTGAAACGAAGTACTCTAGCGGAGAAGGGGGGAACTGATTCTTAGATAAAAAGTTATACAAGTGGGAGGTTTGGATTTTGGCTTGTAGGACGGGGTTAGAATAAACTTTAACATTTCCATCATATCGTTGAATCATCTGATCAAATTCATTGTTAAACTCGATTTCCCCAGCGTGATTTTTGGCTTCCATATTTACGGTGAAGTATGGACTAAGTAAAAGAGTGTCTATTTGGAAATGGGTATCATAGTGGGGAAGCCTTAGACTCTGGATGATGGTGAAATCCTCATCTGGAAACTGAGAAAGATAGTAATCAAGTTCCTTTTCTCCCTTGAATCCGGATTTCCTGCGAATTAATTTTGATTCAAACTCCGATTTACGTGGGTGTCTGTCGGGCAGCCTTCTCACAACTGCATCATAAATAAGGATTTCTAATGGGATTGTACGTTTTTTAGCAATCAAATGCATCACTCCCTGTAATTAGTAATATTATAATTAGATATTAAAGGTAGAAATTCCTGTTTTTTAATGAATATCCATAGTTTTGTTAAAAAATGTAATTAGTTAAAGGTGTAGTTTGAGGTGATTCCGCAACTTTTTGTCGAAATCCCGCAAGAACAGTATAAGATTCCGCAATTAAGCATCCTTATTCCGCAACTTTTTGTCGAAATCCCGCAACCTGGTAATTCCACGCGTTTTTTTCCAATAAATACGTAACCAAAGAATGACGTGGCCAGGGCTGCACCCCTGGCTTTTTAGCGCGCACTAGGTTCCAATTAATAACCGAATATGTATCGCGGCACAATTTCGGCAAAAGCCCCACACCAATCCACCACACTAAACATAAAATAACCTCCAAAATGAATTATTTCATCCCGGCTTGCATCTGCCCGGGAAATTTATTACAATATCCCTATATCTATATCGAAAGACTTCGACAAGGAATAGTAGTGGTGCAAGGCCTGATAAAAGAGAGCTGGCGGGTGGTGCAAGCCAGACAGGACCATCATGAACTCGCCTTTGAGTCGCAAGCGTGAACTATTCAGTAGTGCTTGCCGTTTTCCGCGTTAAGGATGAATGAAGCGAGTGTTGCACACTAATTTGGGTGGTACCGCGGGAGATCATACATAACCTCTCGTCCCTTTTACAGGGACGGGAGTTTTTTATTGTCCAAAAATAAATTGAAGCAGGAGGACAAAACGATGAGTTTTAACCATCAGCAAATCGAGAAAAAATGGCAAGCGCATTGGGAACAGAACAAAACGTTCAAGACAACTGAAGATAAAGGGAAGCAAAAGTTTTACGCGCTGGATATGTTCCCGTATCCATCCGGTGCAGGGCTTCACGTCGGCCATCCGGAAGGATACACGGCGACAGACATCCTTTCACGCATGAAAAGGATGCAGGGCTTCAATGTCCTACATCCAATGGGCTGGGATGCATTCGGCCTTCCGGCAGAGCAGTATGCCCTGGATACGGGAAATGACCCTGCTAAATTTACTGAGCAGAACATCAATACGTTCCGCCGCCAGATCAAAGCATTAGGTTTTTCTTATGACTGGGATCGTGAAGTGAATACGACTGATCCTGGCTACTATAAATGGACGCAATGGATTTTCTTGAAGCTTTATGAAAAAGGCTTAGCCTACATTGACGAAGTGGCTGTTAACTGGTGTCCGGCACTTGGAACAGTTTTAGCAAATGAAGAAGTAATCGATGGGAAAAGTGAGCGCGGCGGACACCCCGTTGAGCGCCGTCCGATGAGACAGTGGATGCTTAGAATCACTGCCTATGCGGACCGCTTGCTTGAGGATCTGGATTTATTGGATTGGCCGGAAAGCCTTAAGGATATGCAGCGCAACTGGATCGGCCGTTCAGAGGGTGCGGAAATCACTTTTAACATCGAAGGAAATGAAGGAACGTTCACTGTATTCACGACTCGCCCAGATACATTGTTTGGAGCGACTTATGCAGTGCTTGCGCCTGAACACCAACTCGTTGATAAAATCACGACTGCAGAGCAGCGTGCAGCAATTGAAAAATATATTGATGAAATCAAGAGCAAGAGTGACCTTGAGAGGACAGACCTTGCTAAGGATAAAACAGGTGTATTCACAGGAGCTTATGCGATCAATCCGGCTAACGGCGAAAAAATGCCAATCTGGATTGCCGACTACGTCCTTGCTTCATATGGAACAGGAGCGATCATGGCAGTTCCTGCCCATGATGAGCGAGATTACGAATTCGCTAAAAAATTCGACCTTGAAATCAAAGAAGTCGTTGCTGGCGGGGACATCGAAAAAGAAGCTTATACTGGCGACGGCAATCACATCAACTCTGACTTCCTTAACGGCATGAATAAGGAAGATGGAATCAACAAGATGATCTCATGGTTAGAGGAAGAAGGCATTGGCACGAAAAAAGTTACTTTCCGTTTGAGAGACTGGTTGTTCAGCCGCCAGCGTTACTGGGGTGAGCCGATTCCAATCATTCACTGGGAAGATGGCACAATGTCAGCTGTTCCTGATGAGCAATTGCCGCTTGTCCTTCCTAAAACAACGGAAATCAAGCCGTCAGGTACAGGTGAATCTCCGCTTGCAAACATTGATGAGTGGGTGAATGTTGTTGATCCTGAAACAGGCAAAAAAGGCCGAAGGGAAACGAATACAATGCCACAGTGGGCAGGCAGCTGCTGGTACTACCTTCGCTACATCGATCCGAAAAATGAGCAGGCACTTGCCGATGCTGAAAAAATAAAAGAATGGCTTCCGGTAGATATTTATATCGGCGGAGCCGAGCACGCGGTATTGCACTTGCTTTACGCGCGTTTCTGGCACAAGGTCCTTTACGATGTGGGTGTAGTCCACACGAAGGAGCCGTTCCAAAAGCTGTTCAACCAGGGTATGATTCTAGGTGAAAATAACGAAAAAATGAGTAAATCAAAGGGCAATGTCGTCAACCCGGATGAAATCGTTGAGAGCCATGGTGCGGATACTTTAAGACTTTATGAAATGTTCATGGGTCCTCTTGAAGCATCAATCGCCTGGTCAACGAATGGACTTGACGGATCCCGCCGTTTCCTTGACCGTATCTGGCGTTTGTTCGTTGATGAAAATGGCAGCTTGAATTCAAAAATCCAGGAAGGTGAAACCCAGAGCCTTGAAAAGATATATCACCAGACTGTGAAAAAGGTAACTGAGGACTATGAGGGGCTTCGTTTTAACACCGCGATTTCACAAATGATGGTCTTCATCAATGAAGCGTATAAGGCGGAAGAGCTTCCAAAAGCATACGTTGAAGGCTTCGTAAAAATGCTGTCGCCGATTTGCCCTCATATTGCCGAAGAGCTTTGGAACAAGCTTGGACACAGCGAGTCAATCACGTACGCGGCATGGCCGGCTTATGACGAAGCAAAGCTTGTTGATGACGAAGTAGAAATCGTTGTCCAGGTCAATGGCAAAATCAAAGCGAAATTGATGGTTCCTGCAGATGCAAACAGAGAGACTTTGGAGCAAATGGCCATGGGTGATGATTCTGTAAAAGAACAAATCGATGGCAAGACAGTCCGCAAAGTGATTGCAGTACCGGGAAAGCTTGTCAATATTGTTGCTAACTAATATCTAATATCTCAAAAAAGGGTCGTCGACTGGCGGCCCTTTTCTTATCCGAATTTTTATATACCCAATAGGGTTTATGTTTTGCCAAGAAAAAAGAGTTTTTATATAATAAATAGGGGAAAATACAATATGGTATGAATCCTTTTAAAAAGACAAATTCAATTGGAAATTGGAGGCAATAATGATGAATAAAATTGAAACAATCTCAACTGAAGAGCTTCAAAAAAAATTAGAAGCAGGCGAAAAGCTTGAAATGGTCGATGTCCGTGAACATGACGAAGTAGAATCTGGCATGATCCCGGGAGCTAAGCACATTCCAATGGGCGAGATTCCTGAGAGAATGAATGAGTTCGAAAAGGACAAGGAATACATCTTCATCTGCCGTTCAAGCGCGCGCAGCGGCAACGTTTGCCACTACATGAACGAGCAAGGCTACAAAGTCCGCAACATGGTTGGCGGCATGATGAGCTGGGGCGGAGAAACTAAACGTCCGTAATTATAAAATTCTGAAAATCTGGCCATAATGGATTAAAAAAGGAAGGAAGTTTAGCCTTGATCCAGGTCAGAGTATTTGATCATGAGCATGAAAAAGATCTTGAAAAGGAAATGAACCGGTTTCTTGAGAAGCTTGATGAAAAGAAACTTTTGGACATTAAGTACAATGTCGCGGTGATTCCTGAGGAAGAGGACGAAGAACAGATTTACTGTTTTTCGGCAATGATAGTGTACAGAGCCTGAGATTTCAGGCTCTGTTTTATTTTTGATAATAGAAATACGTGCAAAAACCAGAGACCTTTCCTTCATCGAGTCAATGATGGACAATACTTGGCGCAAAACCGAGATTACTGTCCGTCATCAGTGAAATCCGGGGAACAAAACCGAGATTACTGTCCTTCCTCAACAATATAATGATAATTAATCCTGAAATACAAAATCCTGTCCGTCAGCATGGACGGACAGGATTTGAAAGATGGCCATTAGAATTTCTGCAGTGCATACACCGCAGCATTTGTTCCCGCCAGCCGGCCGGTCACAAGTGCTGAAGTAATATTATATCCGCCTGTGTACCCATGGATGTCGAGGATTTCCCCGCAAAAATAAAGCCCATCTGCTTTCTTGGAGGCCATTGTCTGCGGTTCGACTTCTTTGACAGAAACGCCGCCGCCGGTGACGAATGCTTTGTCTAAAGACAAGGTGCCGTTCACTTTGAACTCAAATTGCTTCACTGATTTTGCGAAGCTGCGGATTTTTTCATGGCCAAGCTGGCCGCCCTGCATTGCCGGGTCAATATCATTCCATTCCAGCAAGAATAATAGATAGCGTTCTGGAACCAGACCCTTAAGCAAATTTTTCACCGCTTTTTTCGGTTCTGCTTTTATGAGCTTATTGATTTCCTGGAAAAGGTCTTCCTCTTTCATATCGGGAAGGGCGTCCAGTGACATTACCACTTCTTTTAGGTCCCATTTTTGCATTGCTTTAACGACGAATTGGCTGCAGCGCAAAACAGCTGGACCGCTGATACCAAAATGGGTGAAAATCATATCCATTTTATGCGTGATCAATGCTTTTCCTTTTGGGTTCAGGACGCTGAGGGCTACTCCCCTTAAAGAAAGTCCCTGGAGAACTTTTTCTTTGATAAAAGATTCGTTTGATGTGACCGGCACTTCGGTAGGGAACAGACCGGTAATGGTGTGTCCAGCTTTTTCAGCCCAGGCATATCCGTCGCCAGTTGAACCTGTATGAGGAACCGATTTACCCCCGACTGCAATAATGATGCTGTCACCATAAATCATTTCTCCATTTTTTAATTCAACAGCTGCTGTCTTGCCATCCTTATAATGGACATCGGCAGCGGGGCTGTTGGTTTTGATATCTACGTTAAGGTCCCTGAGCTTAGAAAGGAGTGCATCGACAACAGACTGAGCCTTGTCGGTAACAGGGAACATCCTGCCATGGTCTTCTTCCTTAAGCTCAATTCCCAGCTTTTCAAAAAATGAGATGATATCTTCATTGCTGAAAATTGACAGGGCACTGTATAGAAACCTGCCATTTCCGGGTATATGTTTAATGATTTCATCAACTGGCAGGCGGTTGGTCACATTGCAGCGACCGCCGCCGGAGATTGCCAGCTTGCGGCCAAGCTTGTCTCCTTTGTCGATGAGCAGCACTTTTGCGCCTTGCTCGCCAGCTGCGATCGCAGCCATCAAACCTGATGGCCCTCCGCCAAGGACGATTACATCATATTTCAATTTCTTCACCATCTTTTCAATTCGCAGTATAAGCAGCTTCTTGTCCGCTGCGCTTTTCTTATTATATAGCATCTTCAGATGAAAAACATGGCAGAAGATGATATAAAAATAAGCATTACCTGGAAGAAAGAAACTCATCCCCAAAACTGGCAGACAGGTTAAAAGAGGAGTAAACTAGGGAATGCAAACAAAATCTGCAATAATTGATAAATATCATAGTGTCCAGTTTTGTTTATGGTAAAATACAAGTTTGTAATAGGTATTGGCTGTTTTCACATAGAATGTTGTTTCCAAACCAAGTTTACATCCCGCCTTTTTCTTAGTTTTCGAGCTCTATTTGAAGAGGTTTCTGAAAAGGGAATGCAGTAAAACTCGTAAAAATCCAAATGCCGATTTTTACTTTTGGTTTTAAAAGCAACAAAGTAAACGAAAAGAGCCTAAGTATTAAATTAAACGACTCAATATAGATTGAAAAGTAGGGATCTTATGTCATCAAAGCTTTTAAGAGGGACATTCATTTTGACCCTTGGCACGATCTTGTCCAAGGTGCTGGGGCTATTTTATGTTATTCCCTTTTTTGCGATTGTAGGGGAGTACGGAACCGCCCTTTATTCGTATTCTTATATTCCTTATACCATTTTTATCAGCGTTGCTACAGCTGGGGTGCCGCTTGCCGTCTCTAAATTCATAGCGAAATATAATGCGCTGGAAGAATATGCAGTCGGAAGGAAGCTGTTCAAATCTGGAGTTGCCGTCATGCTTGCCACTGGAATTCTTTCATTCCTTGTCATGTATTTTACGGCACCAGGGTTGGCGGAAATGGTGATGGATTCTAACGATAAAGATGTGAAAATTAGCGCCGCTGATGTGACGACAGTTATTCGCGCTGTAAGCTTCGCACTGATTGTTGTACCATTCATGAGCTTGATCCGCGGATTTTTCCAGGGGCATCAATCGATGGGACCATCGGCTGTATCGCAGGTTGTCGAGCAAATTGTCCGGATTGTCTTCGTGCTTGCCGGAGCGTTTGTTGTCCTGAATGTATTTAAAGGTGATATGGTTACCGCTGTAAGTGTAGCGACATTTGCCGCCTTTATCGGTGCGCTTGGCAGCCTTGCTGTTCTTGGCTGGTACTGGATAAAAAGGAAGCCGCATTTGGACGAGCTGCTTAAGGAAGACAAAGCTACATTGGACATATCCTTAAAGGATATTTACAAAGAAATTTTGCTTTATGCTGCTCCATTTGTATTTGTAGGAATCGCGAATCCGTTGTTTCAATTCATTGATATGATGACTTTCTCTAGAGCGATGTCTTCGATTGGCTATAGCTCTAACGAGGCGAGTGCGGCGTTTTCAGTATTGAATTTCCAATCGCATAAGCTAGTCATCATCCCAGTCTCTTTAGCAACAGCATTTTCGCTGACACTGGTTCCAAGCATCACGAAGGCATTTATCGAAAATGACCGCAAAGGAATGAGGCGCCAGCTTGACCAGACCTTCCAGGTGCTCATGTACCTTACTGTCCCTGCGGCAATTGGTATAGCGCTGCTTGCAGAACCGATGTATACCATTTTCTATGCACATAATGACCTGGGCACGGAAGTCTTGATGACATACGCCCCGGTAGCAATTTTATTCGCCCTCTATTCAGTAACTGCAGCGATCCTGCAGGGAATCAATGAGCAGCGATTTACGATTTTAAGTTTGCTGACAGGATTATTGGTCAAGCTAACTTTTAACATCCCTTTGATAAAAATGCTGGAGACTCAGGGGGCAGTTCTTTCGACTGCACTTGGTTATATAGCAGCGATTATCATAAATATGATTGTAATCAAAAAATTCGCCAAATATCCGATGGGCTTTGTGACCCGAAGGATTGTCCTTATTCTAGTATTTTCTGGATTGATGGCCGGCGTAACGATGGCATTTTATGAAGTGCTTGTCCAATTCCTGTCACCAGCATCAAAGTTCCAGTCAATCGTGATTATTGGAATATCCGCCTTGATAGGGTCTGCTGTTTATTTTTATCTCGGATTCAGGACCAAATTGGTGGACAGGCTCTTTGGAGATCGAGTCACCAAGATTAAACGGAAATTAAGACTGCCAATTTAATAAAGGAATGGCCTTCTTTCAAGAAGGCCATTTTCTACATAGCAATTAATAATAAAACTGCTGGTCATTGTCCCGGATGTTCAGGCGGCGTTCAATCCTGTCTACTCTCCGCTCAAGGCGGTCCAGTTGATTGCTCAGTCTTTGAACCTGTCGTTCCAGGCGATCGAGCCTTTGGTCAAATTGGCCGCCACCACCGGGGAATCCTCCGCCAGGGAACCCTCCACCAGGAAAACCTCCCCCAGGCACACCTGGAAGCGGGATATACAAGCCCTGTCCTTGCTGTCGATAATTCATTAAGGTCATCTCCTCATGATCTAATGTAAAGTATGATATTAGTCTATGTATCAAAGCGGTAATTGGAATGGGCAGCAGCCCAATAGAATAAGGGAGGTTCACGAATGAGAATTGATAAAGTGCTTTCCAACCTTGGTTATGGAAGCAGGAAAGATGTGAAGAAACTTTTAAAGGACGGCGCTGTCAAGGTGAATAACGTCATCGTTAAAGATGCGAAGCAGCATGTCGATCCTGAAAAAGATACAGTGACATTGAATGGGGAAGAAATTCAGTACAGGGAATTTATTTATTTGATGATGAACAAGCCGCCAGGAGTTATTTCGGCTACAGAAGACAATCGCGATGAAACGGTAATCGATTTGCTTGGAGTCGAGGATTTGGTATTTGAACCGTTTCCAGTTGGCAGGCTTGATAAGGATACAGAGGGGCTATTGCTGATCACAAATGATGGCCAGCTTTCACACAGGCTGTTATCGCCGAAGAAACATGTCCCTAAAACTTATTTTGCCGTGATTGATGGGGAAGTCACTGAAGAAGATATCGAAGCTTTCAGAAGCGGCGTCACCCTTGACGACGGCTATGAAACAAAGCCTGGGGAGCTTGTCATTTTAAAATCAGGGCTGACCTCTGATATTGAACTGACGATCACTGAAGGAAAATTCCATCAGGTAAAAAGGATGTTCCAGGCTGTCGGTAAAAGAGTCATATACCTGAAGCGGCTATCAATGGGGCCGCTCAAGCTTGATGAAACGCTCGAGCTCGGCGAATACAGGGAGCTGACTGATGAAGAATTGGAAATGCTGACAACATATGAAGTCTAAAAAAGAAATCGCCGAGATGAGCTCAGGCGATTTCTTTTTAGCTTAGCAAGCGCTAATTAAATATGAGTATTGGCCAGCTCCAGCGCCTAGCCCCTCGAGTCGTTTCGGTCCGCCCGATGAAGTCAAAGAACGACTTCACCGGTCGGCCCTCCAACGCTTGTCGGGGCTGACCAAGGCGCTTCCGCTTTTCTAATTAAGATGACATTTTTACTTTTTTCTGGGTTGTTGTCCATTTACCTCGGCTCGGACTCTTCACTAAGTCGTTATAAGCCAGGACATTCAAATCCCTCTGGATGGTTCGAGGAGTAATGCCGAATTCCTCTACAAGATCTTGAGTTGTGACAGTACCATTCTGACAAATGAACATGTAGATGGATTTGATGCGGTTTATCATCCGGTTAGTCGAAGGTTTCAAACAACCACTCCCTATCCTTTTTTAAACCCCTTGTCATTTTCTGCAACCGACAACTGATTGAAGACGAATCCTCAAGTATGTAGTTTTCTTCTTTCCAGACAGCTCCTTTAGCGTCCATTTTTAAAGGTAGTCATAGGATGTCTTACCTTTTGGACTATTTTACACTTTAATAAAATAAAATTCCAGATAATTCACTGTATTTTATAAAAATTTAACATTTAACTTAGTAAGTTCCTCCTCCCTAATTGTTTATATACTTAACGATATGGCTTTATACGGGCTAATTATGACATTTATCAGAAATTTAAGAAAAAATATTCGCAATTTTCAGTCTTGCTGCGGAGTTTACGAAAAGAACGAATAAGGAGTAAAATAAATTCAAGTTTCCAAAGGAGATAGTAGTGGGATTTGAGGTACAATAATTACGTCGTTTCTGCTTAAGTATTCTCGAAGAGGGAAAAGCATTGTAAGAGAACAATTATACATATTAAATCAATATAGGAGGAATAGTTATGACTTCGATCCAGTGGATGAAGGAAGTAGACAAAAGAGAGGCTGATTTGTTAAAAGACGCCCAGGAACTCCTGAAAATTAAAAGTGTGCTTGATGAAGAAAATACAACCCCTGAAGCACCTCTTGGAGAAGGTGTTAAGGAAGCGTTGGATTTTCTTTTGCAACTGGGTGAAAAGGATGGATTCACTGCCAAAAATGTCGGCAACCTTGCTGGCCATCTAGAGTTTGGACAGGGCGAAGAGATCGTGGGGATTCTCTGTCATGTCGATGTTGTTCCAGAAGGAGACGGGTGGATTAGTGATCCGTTTGGAGCTGAAATCCGTGATGGGAAAATCTTTGCCCGCGGCGCAATCGATGACAAAGGGCCGACCATGGCTGCGTATTATGCAATGAAAATCGTTAAGGAATTGGGCTTGCCGCTCAACAAGCGTGTGAGGATGATTATTGGCACAGATGAAGAAAGCAATTGGCGCTGTGTTGACCATTACTTTGAGCATGAAGAAATGCCTGCGATGGGGTTTGCTCCTGATGCTGATTTCCCGATTATCTACGCTGAAAAAGGCATCGCAGATTATGATTTGGTTATTAAACCTGCAGGAACTGAAAAAGAAAGCTATGATGCGGAGGTTATTGAATTTTCGTCAGGCCGCCGCTATAACATGGTTCCTGACTTTGCCAAAGCAGCGCTTGCAGTCCATCAAGGGCAAACAGATATTGTGCAGCGTTTCGAGGATTTTAAAAGGCAAAATGAACTTGAAGGCAAGGCGGTCGTAGAAAGCGGCAAACTGATCCTTGAGCTTGAAGGAGTATCCGCTCATGGGATGGAACCGGATAATGGCAAAAACGCCGGCCTTTATATGGCTACTTTCCTTTCCCAACTGAACCTTGACGGGGACAGTGATAAATTCTTTCAATTTGTGGCCAAGTACTTATGCAAGGATTCACGCGGCAGGGAATTGGGCATCGCCTATACCGATGACATCACAGGAGACTTAACGGTCAATGTTGGCAAGCTTTCCTATACACGTGAAGGCGGCGGACGAGCAGGATTGAACATGCGTTATCCAGTAACAACGAAACTCGAAAAGACGAAAGGAATTCTGAATCAACTTTTAGAGACTGAAGAGTTTGTGATTGAAAATTTCTCTAACTCCAACCCTCATCATGTTGATGAAAAAGACTTCCTTGTCCAGACCCTGAAAAAGGTATACGAAGAGCAGACAGGTGAAAAAGCGGAATTAATCTCCATTGGCGGCGGCACGTATGCAAGGTCTTTGAAATCCGGGGTTGCTTTTGGTCCGTTATTCCCTGGAAGACCGGATATTGCGCACCAAAAGGATGAATACATGATCATTGAAGATCTTCTCAAAGCTACCGCTATTTACGCGCAGGCAATTTACGAATTGGCAAAATAACATAAGGTTTTTACCGGCATTTAAGGAGGAAATAAGATGGAATATGTAATCGTAGATGACCAAGTCATGGACAGGTCCACTGCCAAGGTCGACATTGAGGACAGGGGCTATCAGTTTGGTGATGGTGTTTATGAAGTGATCCGGGTTTATAACGGTAAAATGTTCACCGGTAAGGAGCACTTAAAGCGTCTTGTGGAAAGCGCAGAGAAAATCAGGATGAAGCTTCCATACAGTCCGGAAGAGCTGGAAGGCAAGATGGAAGAGCTGATTGCCAAAAATGAATTACAGACGGGTACGGTCTACATGCAATTCACGAGGGGAACATCACCGCGGAACCATGTTTTTCCGGGCAATGGAGTTGCGCCAACATTTGTGGCGTATACCCGGAATGTCGCACGTCCGGAGGAATCGATGGAAAAGGGAGTCCGGGCAATCCTTGATGAAGATATCCGCTGGCTGCGCTGTGATATTAAAAGCTTGAATCTGCTTGGCAATTTGCTTTCAAAGCAAAAGGCAGCCGAGGCTGGCTGCTTTGAAGCCATCCTGCACCGGGGGGAAACCGTTACAGAAGGCAGCCATTCCAATATATCGATCATCAAAGATGGTGTGATCATAACCCATCCTGCAGATAACCATATCCTGAACGGAATTACGAGACAGAAGGTTCTTGAAATTTGCGGAAAAGAACAAATCGCATTTGAAGAAAGAGCCTATACAGTTGAAGAACTGAATGCTGCTGATGAAGTTTTTTCATCGGGAACAACAGTTGAAGTAATGCCGGTTGTGGAGATCGAAGGTAAGCCAGTAGGAAATGGTGAGCCTGGAACAGTCACAAGAAACCTGCAA
Source organism: Mesobacillus subterraneus (assembly GCF_023715485.1). GTDB lineage: Bacteria > Bacillota > Bacilli > Bacillales > Cytobacillaceae > Mesobacillus > Mesobacillus subterraneus_B. The sequence goes on from NZ_JAMBOF010000011.1 coordinate 65,500, forward strand.
AAGCTGTTTAAAGCAGAAATTGAAAGCCAGTGCGGCAAAATATAACTTTTAACCTGCAGTTTTGTTACTGCAGGTTTATTTTTTGTTGGTGAGACAAAAAACGAAACAATTCGTGATAAAAGAGAAACAAACAAGGCTCTTTGTTTTTTCTTGGCAGGAATGGGTATCATAAAAATATTTAAATCAACAGGATACCTGCTTTTGTTCAATAAGGCTTACTGCTTTAATCTCAAAAGTAAAAGATCGTTTTTGGAATTTTTACGAGCCTTCAATAAAGACAAAACACAGCAGAATACCGGAACAGGGGGAACACAGATGAAATTCACACCAGCACAGCATATCGAATTGCATGGTTTTAACAATCTGACAAAATCACTAAGCTTTAATATGTATGACATTTGTTATACGAAAACAAAAGAAGAGCGTGAAGCTTATCTTGAATATATTGATGAACAGTATAATGCCGACCGGCTGACGAAAATTCTCACGCATGTTTCTGATATTATCGGGGCGCACGTACTGAATGTGGCCAAGCAGGATTATGTCCCACAGGGGGCAAGTGTGACAATTCTCGTTTCAGAAGGGCCAGTTGTTGAAGTGCCTGATGAAGCCTATGATGAATCGCCAGGTCCACTGCCTAATAATGTTGTTTTGCAGCTGGATAAAAGCCATATTACTGTTCATACGTATCCGGAATTCCATCCGGATGAAGGAATCAGTACATTCAGGGCCGATATCGATGTTTCGACTTGCGGGGAAATTTCGCCGCTGAAGGCATTGAATTATTTGATTCATTCATTCGAGACCGATGTCATGACTATTGATTATAGGGTAAGAGGGTTCACAAGGGATAAGGATGGGAACAAATTATTCATTGATCATGATATCAGCTCAATCCAAAATTATATCCCAGAGAATGTGAAAAGTGAATTCGATATGGTCGATGTAAATGTCTATCAGGAAAACATCTTTCATACAAAGTGCAAGTTGAAGGAATTCGATTTGAATAATTACCTTTTCGGTTATACAAAAGAATCATTATCTCCTGAAGAACGGGAAGAAATCACCGAAAGGATCCAGGCCGAAATGGAAGAAATCGTCTCCGGCATTACACTGCATTCCGGAACCATTTTTGAGGATGAAGAAGTGGAAAGGGAAGAATAGGGTTTAATAAGGACTGTGGCTGAACAATTCCTTTTTCTATACGAGTAAAAGTAAACCAAAAGGAACTCGCCAATGGCCAGTTCCTTTCTCTATCTAACCTTATTGCTCCTCGAACGTGAACAAATCACTCGAAAGATATCTTTCCCCAGTGTCACAGGCGATGCAGATGACTACTTCCTCAGGCTTCAGCTGCTTCGCGACATTGATGGCTGCAAAGGCTGCGGCACCTGATGATGGGCCGACCAGTATGCCTTCTTCTTTTGCCAGTCTTCGTGCGGTTTCATACGCATCCTCATCTTCGATTTTATGGATCTTTTCATAGACGTCCTGATTAAGGATTTCTGGGATGAAACCTGGACTAGTTCCGACGAGCTTATGTTTTCCTGGCTTTCCGCCAGATAGGACTGGTGAACCAGCTGGTTCCACTACATGGACCGCAATCTCAGGATATTCTTCTTTAAGTGCTTCACCTGTGCCCGTAATCGTCCCGCCAGTGCCGGCTGTTGCAACAAAAGCGCTGAGAGGCTTATTTAACTCTTTCATCGCTTCGATGATTTCTTTTGCTGTGGATTTTCTGTGAGCATCTGGATTAGCATCGTTTTCAAATTGCATAGGCATGAAGCTGTCGGGAATTTCTTTTAACAGCTCTTCTGCTTTTTTGATTGCACCAGGCATTTTTTCATCTCCAGGTGTGAGGACTACATCAGCACCGTATGCCTTCAACAGGTTGATTCTTTCGATTGTCATCGTATCTGGCATGACAAGGATCGCCTTATAGCCTCTTGCCGCGGCGTTCATCGCCAATCCGATGCCAGTATTTCCGCTCGTTGGTTCAATGATGGTTGAACCTGGTTTAAGTTTTCCTTCATTTTCTGCTGAAACAATCATGTTGAACGCAGCTCTGTCTTTTACGCTTTTACTTGGGTTGAAGTATTCAAGCTTTAGGTATACAGAAGCACCACCCTCAGGTGCCAGACGGTTTAATTTTACAAGGGGTGTTTCCCCGATTAATGAAGCGATATTATTGACGACTTTCATGGCAATTGCCTCCTCGAGAATGGTTCATAAGCAATAGTATTTACAAAACGTTGCTTTTACATATATGAACATGATTTCTTTCCGTATTAATGAAGATTCCTAAATGATTGAATTCGAGAAAATCAGTATAAATGCTGAAGCTTGCGATAATGGAATTGTAACAGAATAAGAACCTAATGGTGAATAATTGATTAAATGCGAATGGAAAATAACGTTAGCTCCTATTATCATATAAAAAAAGACTATTCCTATCAACTTGTAAGGATTAAATCTTATTAAGGAAAATCTGCCAATATTACCTGCCATTTGCTACAATAAATTCAATGGATCCAGAAAGGGTGTACTGAAGCTATGGAGCAGCATACACATTTTTTCTATGCTTTGGAATTGCCGGAGGAGATCAAAGACATACTCGAGGGTGCAGCATTAAAACTAAAAGCAGCGCTGCCTTTTAAAACCTGGGTTCATCCTCAGGATTTACATATAACCCTGGCATTCTTAGGGAATGCGGAGGGCTCTAAAATGGAGGCATCCAATCAACTGATAGAGTCAGCCTTGAGAATGCATTCCGTGTTTGACTTGCACATCGACCATTTAGGCATTTTCGGCCGCAATGATACACCGCGGATTTTTTGGGCGGGACTTGAGGATTCCTCGAACCTGAAGGAAGTGAGGAATGATGTCTTTTCAGCATGCCAGGCTTCCGGTTTCTCACTCGAAACACGCCCGTTCAGCCCGCATATCACGTTGGCAAGAAAATGGGCAGGTGAATTCCCTTTTACATATAAACAGCTAGAAGAGCTGAATCCCTTAAAGAGTGAAAAAATCACATTTAATGCAGAGAGGGTCGTTTTGTACAAGACTCATCTGGGGAAAAGTCCAAAATACGAACCAATTAAAATATTCCCTCTTGCAGCCCATTCCATGATGTAAATGGGCTACAGGATTAAAGGCAGGTCAATCTATGGCACAATTAATAAAACTTCAAGATTATGTATCGCGTTATGCCCAGGATATTTACCTCTATCCTTCAAGATATGTCCGGCTGAAAAAAAAGCAATGGGAAGGCTTGAAGGAGAAGTGGGAAAATGGTCCGGTCCAGCCTGTCGAACTCAGCAGCTACAATCAAATAGATGAACAGCCTAACACTATTTTTCAGAAATTAAAAAGTATAGTCAGACAACCGGAATCACCAGAAGGAGCAATCAGACGGGAAACCATCCCGATACAGGATGATGACCAGGATACGATGATTGATGGACGTGCTGTTAATTTGATCAGCAGTATAAAAACAATAGACGAACTGAAGCAGCATTTCCTTGATCAGCTGCTGCCATTCCAGCTGAAATGGGCGAGTTCAACGTTGACTGGGAGATCATTTGTAGCAAAAGAATTCTCCTATGACCAGACGCTGAAATTTCTGCTCCAGCGTTTTCCTGATACGTTCCTAATTTTATATAAACCTATATTTTTGCTAAAAAAAGCTCCAGTAGAGGCTGAACTGATTTTTATTACTCCTGCCTCTGCTATTTGCGTCTCTTTTTTAGAGGAGGAAGATGACGCGGTTTTCGTCGGGTCCAAGGAACGCTTTTGGCTCAAGAAAACAAGGAATAAGGAAATGAAGATTTTGAATCCGCTGATTGCGTTAAACAGGACTGAAAAGATTGTAAAAACTCTTTTTGATATGTACGGTGTAGATCTTCCTGTGCAAAAAATACTGTTGAGCCGGAATGGGTTTATCGATTATCCACTGCCGCCATTTGGCGTGCAGTTTATCGAAAAAAGGAATTTTGAGGATTGGTTCATGGCGCTAAGAGGAATGAAATCCCCGTTAAAGCATATGCAATTAAAAGCGGCCCAGGTTCTTCTTCAATATTGCCAGACAACCTCTGTCAGAAGACTGGAATGGGAAAATAGTCCGGATAACCAAAATGAATAGGAGCAGCAAAGTTAACGAATAGCTTTAAAATAGACTAACATTTGATGTAAAAGTATCAATGGTACGACAAGGACCTAATAAAAGAGATAAAGGTTGATCATATGGAAAAAATCTATTTTGTCGTCAATCCTAAGGCGAAAAATGGGAGCTGCCGGGAGATATGGAGAAACATAGAGAATGAACTGAAAAACATGGAGATATCTTTTCTTGCTTTTTTTACAGAGTACCCCGGGCATACGAAAGAACTTGCAGAGTCAATAGCGCGCAAGGCGAATGGCATCTCAATTGTGATTGCCGCCGTCGGAGGGGACGGGACTCTTCATGAAGTGGTGAATGGTACGGCCAATTATCCCAATGTGACGGTCGGTTTCATCCCTGGCGGATCTGGGAATGACTTCTCAAGAGGCTTTCATATTCCGAAAAAGTCCATTGACGCGCTTCGGTTATTAATCGAAAAAAATAAAAAGCAAACAACGAGAATTGACATTGGAAAAATTCAGCACAATGAATTACAGGAAACATACTTTATGAATAATATGGGTGTAGGCTTTGATGCAGTTGTGGCAAAAGAGTCGAACGAGTCTGATATGAAGAGGCTTCTTAACCAAATTTCGCTAGGCAGGCTGGTCTACGTTTACATCCTGATCAAGAAACTGCTCACCTTCCGCTGCGTTCCGATTGAATTATCTATCGACGGGAAAGATTACAGATACAAATCTGCCTGGTTTGTGACCGTTTCGAACCAGCCATACTACGGAGGCGGCATGAAGATTGCACCAGATGCTTTGCCTGATGATGGCCTTCTCGATGTGACTGTCGTGCATGATCTTTCAAGATGGAAGCTGCTGGTGGTTTTCATCAGTGTCTTCTGGGGAAAGCATACGGTATTCAAGGAAGTTGAGCAATTCAAAGGGAAGTATATCTCGATTAGGTCGAATGATGAGGTTTTAACCCATGCAGATGGAGAAGTAATCGGGCATACACCTTTAAAAGTCCAGGCGTGTCCAAAAGCCTTAAATATTTTCTCAGGGAAAAACACTGAAGGGCATACCGAGGAGTTGAAAATAGATGATTGCCATTGAACGGAAGTTTAACGCCTATCTAGATCAAGTGAATCTTGTTACCATATTGCTTCCATATTCATATTTTGAAGGAGTTTCAAACGAATTCAGGTTAATAGGAGAAGGCGTTGATTTGCCATTGGCAATTGAGGATAAAGTTTTCCTTGAGCATGCTGTAAAATATATTTGCAAATCGAGCGTGACGCCTGTAATAGGGAAGCAGTATATTGTCACTGATGACCATGGCGGAGAGACGGACTTACAGATTGGGGCCGTGATCCGCACCGAAGAGTTTGACCAATTATTCTTTTATGGGGGCAATGACCTTGGAGTGAACTATTCACCGGGGAGCAGTGCTTTTAAATTGTGGGCACCTACAGCATCGAAAGTAAAGCTTAAGTTGTTTAAGGGCGATGAACAAAGCCTTGAACTTATAAATATGAAGCGTATGCATAATGGTGTCTGGAACATTGAGGTCGAACGGGACCTTGAATTGTATCGCTATTCATTCTTAGTTTGCATCAATCTTGAATGGAGAGAAGCAGCAGATCCTTATACGGTGGCCCTTACTGCTAATGGAGAGTATGGCGTGATCATAGATCCTGGAAAAACGCATGTATCCAGGGTTTCTCCCCCGGCGTTTGAACGTGCTGTAGATGCCATCATTTACGAAACGCATATTAGGGATTTAACGATGCATCCGCATAGCGGATCATCCAACAAAGGAACCTACCTGGGTGCAGCTGAACTTGGAACCGCCAGCCCAAATGGAAATAATACAGGGCTTTCCTATATTAAAAATCTCGGTGTCACTCATATAGAACTTCTTCCGCTTCACGATTTTGAAGGCGTCGATGAGCTTGATAGGTGGAATTCCTATAATTGGGGCTATAATCCGGTCCATTTCAATGCACCTGATGGCAGTTATGCTACAGACCCTGAAGATCCCTATAATCGGATCATCGAGCTAAAACAGCTGATTTCCGTTATCCACGGAATTGAATTAAGAGTGATTATGGATGTTGTGTACAATCATGTGTTCATTCGTGAAGATTCACCTTTTGAAAAAATTGTACCAGGATATTATTTTCGCCATGACGAACATGGACTCCCATCCAATGGCACAGGGGTAGGAAACGACATCGCCTCTGAAAGGCTGATGGCAAGAAAGTTCATTATTGATTCCGTTTTATTTTGGTTGAAGGAATATCATATTGATGGGCTGCGATTCGATTTGATGGGTATCTTAGACGTCGAGACGATGGCGGCTGTCAGAGAGGCTGTTAATGCGGTTGACCCCAGCGTTCTAATCATAGGGGAAGGCTGGGACCTCAATACTCCTCTGACGCCGGATAGGAAGGCCAATATTGCCAACCAGGCAAAGCTTCCAGGAATAGGGCAATTCAATGATTGGTTCAGGGATTCGATAAAGGGCAGTACCTTTAACATCTATGATCGAGGGTATGCTTTAGGAAATGACAGGTACCTTGAAGCAGCGAAACAGGTATTGGCAGGCAGCGTCGGCATCGGGAAGCGAAAGAATGGCCTGTTCATGCAGCCGGCACAGTCTGTGAATTATATTGAATCGCACGATAACCATACACTGTGGGATAAGCTGAAGATCTGTGATCCCGACCAGGATGAGAAAGTATTGAAAAAGCAGCACAGGCTTGCGACTTCAATGGTTATAATCGCGCAGGGAATCCCGTTCCTGCATAGCGGTCAGGAATTTTTCAGGACAAAAGAAGGCATTGGCAACAGCTACCGCTCACCCGATGAAGTGAATTGGCTTGATTGGGACTTGCGCGATAAGAATCTGGCAAATGTCGATTACATTAAAGGAATCATTGACATTCGCAAAGCCAACCAGGCATTCAGACTCGCAGACAGTGAAAAAATCCGCAGGCATATGTCCTTTTTATCGCTGCCAGCACCGTTAATTGGTTTTTCTTTAGCGGAAATCAAGGATATTGGGCATTGGGAAAAAATATTGGTGTTCATCAATCCATCCCCTGCACAGCAGCTGGTGGAGTTCTCGGAAAGTGGCAGATGGAATGTTCTCGCTGACCATGAAAAAGCCTCTGTCAAACCTTTTCGACATATAGAAGGAGATAAGGTTCTGTTGGAGCCATTTTCTTTGTTTGTGGCAGCAATATAATTAGATTCCATATATGATAACTTTTTCACAATATTAAATTGGGCTTCATGGGGTTGACGTACGAAGCCTCTAGGAGATAAAATTTATAAGATAGCTATTGTGTGTATTTTTCTATCAATAGCTGTCTTTTTACTTTTAACAAAGTATTAAATTTTGAAATAAGACGAGTGTCCAGCTCCAGCGCCTAGCCCCTCGAGACGTTTCGGACCGTCCAATGAAGTCAAAAAGCGACTTCACTGGACGGTCCTCCAACGCTTGTCGGGGCTGAACAAGGCGCTTCCGCTTTTCTAATTTCCGATAATAAGAACAACAGTGAATTTATATTCTACAGAGACATTTCCGGTTTTTTAGCAGAATGGAAATAGTGATAAATGAAGGTGACTAACTTTGGAACATTTATTTGGACAGGATTGGGAAATTGTTCCTGCAGGCGGCGCAACTGGTGCTGCTTATTTTGCACAGCATGAAGAACAAAGGCTTTTTCTAAAACGTAATTCGTCCCCTTTTCTTGCTGTACTCTCCGCAGAAGGAATCGTACCCAAGCTTGTTTGGACTAAAAGGTTAGAAAACGGAGATGTAATAACGGCACAGCAATGGATGAACGGAAGAGAGCTTAAGCCCGGGGATATGAATGACGACAGGGTGGCCAAGCTTTTGAAAAAGATCCATGCGTCTGAACCGCTTCTTGGCATGCTTACAAGACTTGGAAAGAGTCCGCTGCAGCCCGGAATGATTCTTCAGGCTTTGAATGAGGAGCTGGATGAAGAGCTCCGTGCGAAACCTGCAGTGATAGAATCAATGAAGTTCCTGGCAGCAAACGTGGGCAATATTGACTTTGATGAGAAGGTTGTCTGCCATTGTGATGTAAACCATAACAACTGGCTGCTTACTGAAGACAACCAGTTGTATCTGATTGATTGGGATGGAGCGATGATCGCTGACCCAGCCATCGATCTTGGACTTCTTCTCTATTCCTACATACCGGTGGAGGAATGGGAGGATTGGCTGAATATGTATGGCATCAGCCTCACTGAGGACCTTAAGCAACGCATGAAATGGTATGCCTATGCACAGTCCCTATCCTCTATTCAGTGGCATAAAAACCAGAACCGCATCCCTGAGATGGAAAAATGGATTGAATTTTTAAAAGCACTTTTTTAAATTTTTTTATTATGAAAATTGGCCAATGTCATCTACCCATTGTGATAACTGACCTTGATTGGACTGGATATGCTGTTCCAAATCAGAGGTATTGATTCCGTTCTGGCTATACTGGTAAACGTCCTGCAAAATCGACTTTATATTGCCGTCAACATTCGTGTTGACCATCAATGATTTAATAAGGCGCTCCAACTGTTGATACTCTGCAACCGAACCGCAGCAGTCAGTCTGCTGGTTGCTTAATATATCCTTTAATAAATTTACCTGGTCATGGTGGCTTAAAGGCACACTGATCACCCTTTCATTTTAAAAGGAATTCACCTTTATAGTGTGGATTCCTTTTTGTGTTTATACATGATGAGAGCTGCAACAATAAATTTCATCTTGAAAACATATGGGTTGCATGATATTGTTTGAAACGAATGAAAATAGTACAGAGGTGTAGGCATGAGATTAAGAAATAAGCCTTGGGCAAAAGATAAATTACAGCAATTTTCAAATTACGTCATCCATGAGCCAGAACAGTTTCGCGGCAAATGGGGAGAGGCGTTTGAAAAAAACCAGCCGGTCCACATTGAAATTGGAACCGGTAAAGGTCAATTCATTACAGGGATGGCTAAGGCAAATCCAGAAATTAATTATATCGGTATAGAACTGCAGGAAAGCGTCATTGTCAGTGCACTTGACAGGTTGATTGAAGCTGAGCTTCCTAACTGCAAGCTGATGAATGTTAATGGAGCAGAGCTGGCTAAATACTTCGCAAGCGGAGATGTAAGCCAAGTTTACTTGAACTTCTCGGATCCGTGGCCAAAAACCCGTCATGAGAAACGGAGATTGACTTTCAAATCCTTCCTGGAAGTATACGAATCCATCCTCGTGAAGAACGGCGAAATCCACTTCAAGACAGATAACCAGGGATTATTCGAATATTCACTGGTCAGCTTTTCACATTATGGCATGCTCCTGAAGTATGTAAGTCTTGATCTTCATAACAGTGATTACGAAGGAAATATCATGACTGAGTATGAGGAAAAGTTCTCCTCCAGAGGAAGCCGGATTTATCGTTGTGAAGTGCAATTTCAATCGAAATAAGCTGCTGAACCCGATCGATTTTATCAATCGGGGTTTTTTTATTAGAAAAAATTGGAAAATATTAAGGTTTTTTTCCAGTTCGCCAATAAAAAGTGAGTTTCGCCAATAAAGTGTAGAAATTCGCCAATAAAAGTTAATTTTCGCCAATAAAATGGTGAATTACGCCAATAAAAACGATTTATCGCCAATAAGTATTGGAACAGCTCGAATTGAGATAATTTCACCAGGTATTTTGAATGAATTTTTTAAAATAAGAATCTTTAGCAGATTTTAATCCTCATATAGCATCCGAATTATTTAAAAATTTGAAACACGAGTGTTACAATCAAAGAAAAAAGGGGGAATGGCATGTGGAAAAGCTGGAGCTAAAGAATGTTAAACTGTCATGGCTGAACGGCGGGGTCACTCATCTTGATGGCGGCGCCATGTTTGGGGTTGTCCCGAAACCTCTCTGGTCAAGAAAGTACGGAGTAAATGAAAATAATCAGATCGAGCTGAGGACAGATCCGATTTTGATCCAGGCAGAGGGGAAGAATTTCCTGGTTGAAAGCGGCATGGGGAATGGCAAACTGAATGAAAAGCAAAAGCGGAATTTTGGTGTTCTTGAGGAATCGAGCATTGAGTCTGACCTGAAAGAACTGGATTTAAAGCCGGAAGATATTGACTACGTTTTGATGACCCATATGCATTTTGATCATGCCTGCGGATTGACTAAGGATGTGAATGGCGAACTTGTATCTGTTTTTCCAAATGCTAAAATCGTCACTTCCCAGATTGAATGGGATGAAATGCGAAACCCGAATATCCGATCAAAAAGTACATACTGGAAAGAAAATTGGCAGGGAATCGAACAGCAGGTGGAAGCTTTTGAAAAAGAATGGTCACTTGGCCCAATCAAAATGGTCCACACCGGCGGCCACAGCGACGGTCATTCCATCATGATTATTGAGGATGATGGTAAGACTATTGTCCACATGGCTGACATCATGCCAACACATGCCCACCAAAACCCATTATGGGTAATGGCTTACGATGATTTTCCAATGGATTCAATCAGTGAAAAACAAAAGTGGCTCGAGTATGGAATCAGCAAGGATGCCTGGTTTACTTTTTACCATGATGCAGTTTACCGTGCAGTCAAGTTCGACAACGATGGAAGGATAAAAGAAACGATCGATAGAAAGAAATAAAAAAATAGACCTGCATCAGCAGGTCTTATTTTAAAGGATATGCATCGAGAATGGCACCAGTTGAAGCATCGGCGATAAATTCATATTGTTCGACCTTTCCATCAACGTTTCGTGAAATTCCGCCCTTGTATACCTGGTATTCGATTGGCGGCTTAGAATATGACTCTGCATTCATATTGATCCATGAGCCGCTGATTGGTCCTGATTTTTTAAACGCTGCTTTTGCGTGATTCAGCACTCTGTCAGCTGAGACGGTTTCTTGTTGGGAAGCAAGTTCCTTTACGGCATAAGCACCTGCCAGTCCGGCACCGACACCAATGAAAAAGGTTTTCCAGTTCATAGTCAAGGACCTCCAAGGTTATATATGGTTATCTTCATCATAACAAATCCGTCTGGTTGAGCAAAGAAATAATGCACGCGGCATTTTGACAGGCTGTATGAAACTTGACTGTTGATTTTTGCTCCAATTAACTATATAAAAGGCTGTTTTCGCTTAGAGTGTTGTCTTCCGAACAAAGTTTACATCCCGCATTTCTCTTGATTTCGAGCTCTTTTCGAGGAGCTCTCTGAATAGGGAATGCAGGATAACTCGTAAAAATCCCAAATGCCGATCTTTCTTTTGGTTGTAAAAGCAACAAAGTTTACGAAAAGAGCCTTATAAAAAAACATGAATGCCAGCATAAAGACTGGCAAGCATAATGAATGTTCTGTAAAATACATTGTATATATACATATTCTTTAGGAAATCTAAATTTTTGGTGAGAAGGAGCCGTAAAATGAATGAGCAAACATTAAGCCTTTTTAAGACATTGACTGAACTGCCGGGAGCACCGGGCAATGAGCATGCAGTCCGCAGCTTCATGAAGGAGCAATTAGGGCAGTACGCTGATGAACTGATCCAGGATAAATTGGGAAGTGTATTCGGAGTAAAGAAGGGCGATCCGAACGGCCCAAAAATCATGGTAGCAGGACATATGGATGAAGTCGGGTTCATGGTTACATCAATCACTAAAAATGGAATGATCAGATTCCAGACACTTGGCGGATGGTGGAGTCAGGTTTTACTTGCCCAGCGGGTTCAGATCATCACAAATAACGGCCCGATTACAGGCGTTATCGGCTCGATTCCTCCACATTTATTGGATGAATCCAAACGCAATAAACCGATGGAAATCAAGAATATGCTGATTGACATTGGAGCGGATGACAAAGAAGATGCAATCAAGCTCGGGATTAAACCCGGCCAGCAAATTGTTCCTATTTGTCCGTTCACCCCGATGGCAAATGAGAAAAAGATTCTTGCAAAAGCCTGGGATAACCGTTATGGCTGCGGACTGGCAATCGAATTGTTAAAAGAAACAAAAGATATCCAGCTGCCAAACATGCTTTATTCAGGGGCAACTGTTCAGGAGGAAGTCGGCTTGAGAGGCGCGCAGACGGCTGCCAATATGATCAACCCAGATATTTTCTTCGCGCTTGATGCAAGTCCGGCAAATGATATGTCTGGTGATAAAAATGAATTTGGCCAGCTTGGCAAAGGGACTTTATTAAGAATCCTTGACCGCTCAATGGTCACGCACCGAGGCATGAGAGAGTTCATCCTGGATATGGCTGAAACTCACAATATTCCATACCAGTATTTCGTGTCCCAGGGCGGCACGGACGCTGGAAGAGTGCACACTTCAAATGAAGGAGTGCCAAGTGCTGTAATCGGCATATGTTCCCGTTATATCCATACAGCTGCGTCAATGATTCATGTCGATGATTATGCTGCTGCCAAGGAATTGCTGGTCAAGCTTGTCAAAGCATGCGATAAGACAACGGTGGAGACAATTAAAAATAATAGCTAGTTAATTAAACTTAAAAAAGGCAGATGCCAACCTGCCTCTTTTTTATGGTTATCGGAGGGAATCTTAAATGAAAATAGCAATCGGCTCAAAAAATCCTGCGAAAATCACTGCGGTCGAAGAAGCCTTTAAGGATTCCTCATATGAAATCCTGGCTGTGGATGCTGAATCAGGTGTAAGCGAGCAGCCAATGTCTGACGAGGAAACGATCAAAGGGGCAATAAACAGAGCAATGGAAGCTGCCAAAAGAGCTGGAGCTTCCATTGGTATCGGATTAGAGGGCGGGGTCCAGCAAACGCCGCATGGACTTATGCTGTGCAACTGGGGAGCATTGACGGCAAAAGGGATGGAGCCTATCATTGCCGGAGGGGCAAGGATTCCTCTTCCAAAAGAAATTGCAGAGAAATTAGTGGCTGGTGATGAACTTGGCCCAGTTATGGACAAATATGCACAGAAAGAGAATGTCAGAAAAAATGAAGGTGCGGTTGGAATATTTACAAATGGGCAGATCAACAGAAGTGAAATGTTCACCCATGTCATGAAATTGCTCGCTGGACAATATGAATATCAAATGGGGAGAAAGACAGTCTGAGCGACTGTCTGTCTTTCTTTTGTTTTTTAAATCAATTTAAAGATTTTACGACAAATTTCTGAAAAATAGTATAATTTCCAACAAAAATTACTCGACAACCCTTGTCACCGATTAAACTAGAAAGGTATGATAGAAAAGAAGTGGTTAAGTCCTAAGCAAGGGGGAAAAAAGTATGATGAAATTAATAAGGTCTTTTGGGCTTGTTATAATCGGAGTATTTCTGCTAGGAGCCTGTTCTTCCTCGTTTTCTGAAGATAAAGTCGAAGCGAAAGAAACAGTTGTAGATACTTTTGAGCGCACTCCTGAAAAAACGAATAATAGTACAGAAGACATAGATTATCACTTGCCATTTGGTGTGGAAGTAGAAGAAGAATCACCTAACAATGTTTTGCTTAAGAATGGATCAAGGACTTATATTCTGTTTTATAATCAACTTGAAAAGGATGACAGCAAAGTCGTCTATGAATCAACTGTAAAGCAGCAAAAAGAATGGGATGTAAATAAAACATTCGTTAATAACGGCAAATTTGGCTATATGCTTGTCAAGAAGCTGAAGGAAGGTCAATATCAGCTAATTATTGGGATAGGTGGAGTTAAGCTGACAACCGAAACGGACAATATTAAAAAAGATGCCGAGACGATGATGAAAATTGCCAATTCTGTAAAAGTAAAGTAAACGCCGTCGCTGATGGCGTTTTTATTTTACGAGAAAAAACATTGAAAAAAGTGCGTTTCTGCTGAAACGCACTGACTTCTGCTGAATAGCAGTAAAGCTCCATGGGTTATCGATTATTAAAATAAACCTCCAGAGCGTTAGTAATACCATCTGCTTGTCCTTCTGTCTCGATGCGATATTGATCTCCATTGAGGCTTGAAGAAAAGTCATTTATTCCTTGGTGCTTCAGGAAGTCATCAATATCGGAAAGTTGTTCACCCTGGTTTTTAAGGCTTTTTTGTCCAACAAAGTCATTATTAACAAAGACATCATAGCTGTCCTCATTTAACTTTAACGGGTTGACATTATTGCTGACACCTTGAATAAATGGTAAGAATCCACCTGGCCCACCACTGCCGCTGTTCCCCGCTCCATTATTGAAAGTCATATGAAACCTCCCCTATTGAATGAATATTGTGTTTCTATTTTCCCCTGTTTCCTCCTGGTCAGACATTCTATTGTTTGTTGGAGATAATTACCAGATGCTTGCGGTAGGTTAGCTTTCATTTTTCAATTCCGGAAATATTTTAACAATCCCGTCAGTAAATCGGATTAGTTTCTTTTTTGTTTATCCATGGTTAAAATAAATGGAGTACAATCAGATTGATATCAGGAGGATTCGTAATGAAAAACTTAGAATCAATGGAACAATTCGAAGTCTTGAAAAACGATGGAAAACATATATTTTTATTTACTGCAGGCTGGTGCCCGGATTGCCGCGTGATTGAACCTGTCTTACCTGAAATCGAAAGCAAATACAAAGAGTATGAATTCATTTCTGTCGACCGCGATGAATTCCTTGACCTTTGTATCAAGCTTGATGTTTTCGGTATCCCGAGCTTCATCGCTTTTGATAATGGCAAGGAGCTTGGCCGTTTCGTTAGCAAGAATCGAAAGACACAGCAGGAAATCGAAAACTATATAGAAAGCCTTGCCTAATCATTTCCCTCCATCTTTTGAGGTGGAGGGAAATTTCATGTAAAATGAGTTGCAGAAACTCCTAAAAGTATGGAGGGATAGTCATGGACAGCAGAAAAATGCGAAAAGAGCTGGAGGATCGCCTTAAACATCCCGACAGGGCCTTTTCATATGACCGGGAAAAAGACCAGCTGAGAATAGAAAATAAAAATACTGGCAGAGGAATCACAATTGCACTGCCTGGGATAATCGCAAAGTGGCAGGACCTGAAAGAAAAGGCTATTGATGAGGTTGTCTATTACGTTTCAGAAGGACTTAACGCGATGGAAAGCCCATTGGAGCTATCAGGGAAGGAAAAGAATATCTATCCTGTAATCCGCTCGACGTCCTTTCCGGCTGAAGCGGAGGAGGGAGTTCCATTCCTTTACGATGAACACACCGCAGAAACCCGGATCTACTATGCTTTGGACATGGGCACAACCTACAGGCTGATTGATTCCAAGCTTCTGCAAAAAGAAGGTTGGACAGAGAAGCAGGTGAGGGAAACTGCTTTGTTTAATGTCCGTTCGCTTCCAGTGAAAATGAAGGAGGACCTCGTAGCCGAAAACACCTTCTATTTTCTGAATACGAATGATGGCTATGACGCCAGCAGGATTTTAAATACAAGCTTTTTAAATGAAATGAAAAAACGGATGAAGGGGACAATGGCTGTGGCTGTTCCGCATCAGGATGTCTTAATTATTGCTGATGTTGAAAATAACACTGGCTATGATATATTGGCCCAGATGACAATGAGTTTTTTTGCGAGTGGAAGAGTGCCGATCACTGCCTTGAGCTTTCTATATGAAGACGGCGAGTTAGAGCCGATTTTCATTTTAGGAAAGACAAAAAAAGAATAAACGCACAATGAGCCAAAAGCCCGGAGAACACGGGCTTTTTCCCTTTATGTTCTTGTGTTGTAATGTTTTGTAAATTTATAAGCCAAAAGTTTATTTGCTTTGCATTTTATTCTCGTAAAAAATGCTCATTCTTTCAATTTAACTCGAAAAAAACTGATTAACTGTTAAAATAGTAATGAAATGTGAAAGAAAGAGTGATAAAAATTGAGCTGGATTAAAAAGGTTTTTACCATGTTCCAAAAAGATGATGATGAATTCGATGATATTGAGCGAGAACAAACAGTTTTTAAGCCTGCAAAAACAGAAAAAAGTCAAAAAAAGGATATTGATGCTAAAGTATTATATCAGTATCCAAAAGGGCAATTCAGATTCCCTCTGATCCCAGACGAAGAGGCTGCTGCGGAAAACCGTCCTACAGATAAAAAACGTCCCGAACGAGTCAAGCCTGCTTCAGAAGTGAAACCATTCTTCAAGGAGCAGGGTTCCCTGAGGATGAAAAATGATGGTGAAGCTAAAGGGGAAACATCCTCAAAGCAGCGCCGAGATAAAGTGAGGGAAATCTCACAAAATTTCAGACGGGAACCTGTACGGGATAAATCACAAACTAAGCATGAATCTGTTAGGGAAACGGGACAAGTATTCAGGAATGAACCCGTTAAAGAATCCGTATCAAAATTCCGGTATGAACCCCGAAAGGACAGCGGGCCAAAATTCAGGCAGCCGTTTAAACCGACAGAAATTCCGTCACCAATATATGCCTATAACAGGCCGCCCCGGAAACCTCAGCCAGAAAATAAGATCGAAGAGGTTGAATACGAACTGACCAGATTTGAACGAGAACAGGCTATTGCAGCTGTCGAAGGCAAAAAAAGCGATGTAACCGAAGTAGCTTCAGCCAAGAACCAGCAAGATGTGCTCGATAACGAATTGAATGAAGTCTCCGATGAAGGGCTAATGCATGATATTTACATAGTTGAGACTTTTGCAGAAACCCAAGATATAGACTTGCTGACTGAAATCGAGGATAAGGAAGGACAGTTCGATCTTGAATCCGAGGCATTAAATCACATTCTTGGTACTGAACACCCAAATGATGTTGAAAAAATAAGAGACGAAGTGGAAATAGTTCATAGAACCACACTTGAAGATCAAGATGGCCTACATGAGGCTGAAGATATTCAAACAGAAGCTGATGGACAGTCAGTACTTCAGCATAATTCCATCCAGGATTCTAAAGAAGCTGGTGTAGAAGCAAAAATAGAATCCGGAACAAAGGAAGCGGCAAAAACGGAAGCATTTGCCGAATCAGTAGCAAAAGCAGACACAGAAGCAGCAAAAACAGGAACATTAGCCGAAGCTAAGGCAGAAGCTCTTACAGAGGTATCAGCAGAAACAAATGTATCAGCAGAAACAAATGTATCAGCAGAAACAAATGCATCAGCAGAAACAAAGGCTGATACCAGTGCAGTAGCAGAAAAAACTGCTGGACCGAAGACAAGACAGCTTCCTTTCAACGTCATTATGCTTAAGCAAGATAAAAGAAAATGGGAAGATCGTAATGTATCAAAATATCCTTCCTTCATGACAGACGGAACAAAAACAATGGCAGTTACCAAATCAGCCGAGCAAACCTCAGGGGTGGCTCAAGGCAATAGTAAGGAAACTACAGGAAACGGCGATTTTTCTCCTGAACAGTCCGCACCTGAGGAATCAGCTGGGCAGCCAGCATTTAAGCAATCTGCCCACGGGGAACAAGCCTTGAAGCCGGCATATGAACAACAGTCTGACTCCATCGTTTGGGATGGTCAAACAAACAGTGAACTGAGTAGACCGGAGCCAGGCAGTCAATCGCCGACTGAGCCGGAACGAGTTCCTGTTCAGTCCGCTCCTGGATTAACCAATATTCAGTCTGCACCTTTACAATCTGCTTCAAGTGGCTCAAAAGAGAATGAAATGGATGAGTCTATTCATAATGAAGTACCTGCAGCCGAAGCATACGAATTCCCGCCGCTTGACCTGTTAAGCCCTCCAGTGTTCAAGGCCCCAGACCCACAATGGCTTGCCGAACAGGAGCATATGCTGAACGAGACATTAAGAAACTTTAATGTAGGAGCGAGAGTGGTCAACATGACACAGGGGCCTTCAGTTACCCGCTTTGAGGTGCAGCCGGAACCTGGAGTCAAGGTCAATAAAATTACGAATCTATCAGATGACATCAAGTTGAGCCTTGCTGCGAAGGATATTAGGATTGAAGCTCCGATTCCTGGAAAACACACAATTGGAATTGAGGTACCAAACCATTCAAGCAGGCCTGTGTTATTAAGTGAAATTTTGCAGTCCAGCGGATTTCTTGACCACGAATCACCATTAGCGGTTGCTCTTGGATTAGACATAGCCGGGACGCCGATTGTTACGGACCTGAAAAAGATGCCTCACGGCTTGATTGCAGGCGCGACTGGTTCTGGAAAAAGCGTGTGTATCAACACGATGCTTGTAAGCCTACTGTTTAAAGCACATCCCGATGATGTAAAGCTGCTGCTGATCGATCCAAAGATGGTAGAATTGGCCCCTTATAACCAGATCCCGCATCTGGTCAGTCCGGTTATTACGGATGTAAAAGCAGCGACGGCGGCGCTTAAGTGGGCGGTTGAGGAAATGGAACGCCGTTACGAGCTCTTCGCTCATACTGGCGTCCGTGATATCAGCAGATTCAATGAACTTGCCATGAAGCATCGCAGATTCTCGGATAAGCTTCCTTTCATCGTGATTGTTATTGACGAGCTGGCTGACTTGATGATGATGGCGCCGGCTGATGTAGAAGAAGCGATTTGCCGTATTGCCCAAAAGGCACGCGCCTGCGGCATCCATTTGATCATTGCGACTCAGCGTCCATCCGTCGATGTAATTACAGGTCTTATAAAAGCGAATGTTCCTACAAGGATTGCATTCTCCGTGTCTTCCCAAATTGATTCACGGACAATCATTGATATTAGCGGGGCAGAGAAGCTGCTGGGCCGAGGCGATATGCTGTTCCTGGAGAATGGGTCATCTAAGCCATTCCGTTTGCAGGGTACTTTCGTTACCGACAACGAAATTGATGATATTGTTGCCTTTGCAAGAGAACAGCGCCCGCCCCAATACTTGTTTGAACAAGAGGAATTGCTGAGGAAGGCACAAATTACCGAAGATGAAGATGAGCTTTTCTACGAAGCTTGCGAGTTTGTCGTTGAGCAGGGAGGGGCATCAACATCCAGTGTCCAGCGCCGTTTCAAGATAGGCTATAACCGTGCAGCCAGATTAATTGAAATGATGGAACAGCAAGGTTTCATTTCCGAAGGGCGTGGAAGCAAGCCAAGGGCTGTTCTGATTTCAGCGGCTGATCTCGAGTCCCTTCAGGAGACTAGTACATTCGATTAATAAATGGTATTCTTTATCTGCATACTTATAATAAGGCTCTTTTCGTAAACTTGGTTGCTTTCATAACCAATAGTATTACGAGTTGTAATTCAATCCCTGTTCAGAAACCTCCTCGAAAAGAGCTCGAAGTTAAGAGGAATACGGGATGAACACTTGGCTCGAAAAACAACAATACCTGCGAAAACAGCCTATAATAAAGATTAATGCCTAAAAACCTATTTGGTTGATGTTGAAGGAGCTTTTTGGATGAAAGAAATCGAATTGAAAATGCAGGGGAAAATCAGCCGATTGACAAACCATACTTTCAAGTTTGATGAAAGAATCAGGGATGGCTGGTTTTCTGCCGTGTATTTTCTTAAGACAAGAGAGCTTGTAAAGAAATATCATGAAGACAATATAATTACAATGCAGTTTTTCCAAAAGGATGAAGCTGTTTTATGCGGGACGGACGAGGTAATCGCCCTTGTAAAAACCTTTGCAGACAATCCCGATGAACTGGAGATTTATTCTCTTAAGGATGGGGATAAAATCGCTCCGTTTGAAACGGTCCTTACAATCACTGGGCCGTACCAGAACTTCGGCTACCTGGAAGGAATCATTGATGGAATCCTTGCGCGAAGGACTTCGGTGTCGACGAATGTTTATAACGTAGTCAAGGCGGCAAGCTATTCTGGCCAGCAAAAGCCAGTGATTTTCATGGGAGACCGGGACGACCATTATACAACACAGGCTGGGGACGGTTATGCTGCCTACATAGGCGGAGCAACAGCACAGGCTACCCATGCGATGAATGAATGGTGGGGCAAGCAGGGAATGGGCACGATGCCGCACGCCTTGATCCAGCTGTTTAATGGAGATATCGTGGCTGCCACCGAGGCGTATCACGAAACCTTCCCGAATGATGAGCTAATTGCCCTTGTTGATTATAATAATGATGCGATTACAGATTCATTGAAAGTCGCCAGACAGTTCGGGGAAAAGCTAAAAGGTGTCAGGGTTGATACTTCAAGGACACTGATTGACCAGTATTTCCTTCGCAACCAGCATCTGCTTGGAACATTTGATCCACGCGGAGTGAATGCAGAATTGATATTCGCATTAAGAAAAGCGCTTGATGATGAGGGCTTTAACCATGTGAAAATCGTCGTCAGCGGCGGTTTCAGCGAGAAAAGAATTCTTGAATTTGAAAAGCAAAAAGTGCCTGTGGATCTGTATGGAGTCGGAGGGAGCCTTTTGAAATTGAAAATAGGCTTTACTGGTGACAATGTTATGTTGAATGGGAAACACCAGGCAAAATTGGGAAGAAGGTTCAGGCCTAATCCGAGGCTGGAGAAAGTTGAATTTTAAAACTACATCAATTTTAAGATACAATCCGTTCTTGAAGTTTAAAAGCTGCATTGATAGGGAAAAAGTTAATTTATGCAGGATTATGGTTTTTAACAAACTGTGTTATTTATAATAATGATGTTATAATGATTCAATACATGAAAGCAGATAGATAAAATCCACTGTTTTGTTTATCACGTTGGGCCATTCAGAGTTGTCCAGGCGCAATGAGCAAATCAGATTATCTGTCATATACTGTGTTACATACAGACGTTGTTGGAGGTTCTTTATATGACTATTTACCATTTTGTAGGTATAAAGGGGTCTGGAATGAGTGCCTTAGCTCAAGTTCTCCATGATATGGAATATCAGGTACAGGGCTCCGATTATGACAAGCACTTTTTTACCCAGGTGGCCCTTGAGAAATCTGGAATAAAGATCCTTCCGTTTAATAAGGAAAATATACAGCCAGGGATGACGATTATTGCCGGCAATGCTTACCCGGATACCCATGAGGAAATTCAGGAGGCAATGAGGCATGGACTCCCAATCATCAGGTATCACCGTTTCTTAGGTGATTTTATGCAAAACTTTACAAGCGTTGGAATTACGGGCGCACATGGCAAAACCTCGACCACTGGCTTGCTAGCTCATGTGATGAGAGGCGCCAAGCCTACATCATTCCTTATTGGGGATGGTACTGGGAAGGGCGATCGGGATGCACAATACTTTGTATTTGAAGCATGTGAATATCGCCGCCATTTTCTGTCTTATTTCCCGGACTATGCAATCATGACGAATATTGATTTTGACCACCCGGATTACTTTGCCAATATTGAAGACGTATTCTCCGCTTTCCAGGAGATGGCATGGCAAGTTAAAAAGGGTATTTTCGCATGTGGCGATGATGAACAGCTGCAAAAAATCCAGGCAAAGGTTCCGGTTGTATTTTACGGATTTGGCGAAGAGAATGATTTCCAGGCCAGAAATATCATAAAATCGACTAGTGGGACTACCTTCGATGTTTTTGTCAGGAATACATTCTATGATACGTTTTCAATTCCGGCGTTCGGGGATCATAATGTCCTGAACTCACTTGCGGTCATAGCATTATGTCATTATGAAAACATCGAATCAAAGGTCATCCAGGATCAGCTTGAAACCTTTGAAGGTGTTAAAAGAAGATTCTCTGAAAAGAAGGTCGGAGACCAGATCATCATTGATGATTACGCCCACCATCCAACGGAGATCAAAGCAACGATTGATGCAGCGAAGCAAAAATATCCTGACCGTGAAATCATCGCAGTCTTCCAGCCGCATACTTTCACAAGAACTCAAGCCTTCTTGAATGAATTTGCGGAAAGCCTTAACAAGGCGGATAAAGTATATCTTTGTGAGATTTTTGGCTCTGCACGAGAGATTCATGGGAAGCTTTCCATCACGGATTTGAAAGATAAGATAGATGACGCAGAAATCATTGCTGAAGAAGATACAGCCGTTCTCAAAGAGCATGGCAACGGCGTGATTCTGTTCATGGGCGCTGGGGATATCCAAAAGTTCCAGGAAGCATATGAAAAACAATTGCAGGTATAAACAAAAGGATGCTGTCCCAATAGGGCTGGCATCCTTTTTGTGTGTGGCTCTTTTCGTAAATTTTGTTGTTTTCTCATACAAAATAAAAATTCAGTAGCCTTTTTGAAAGCGGCAAAGGGGTCTGTACAAAAAGCAACAATCCTGCAAAACAACCTTGTGTTAAAATTATTTAAGGTTTTCCGGGTTCAAACCTTCTAACTCAGAAACGACGAAACGTCCATCTTTCCGGATGAGCACATCATCGAAGTAGATTTCGCCTCCGCCATATTCAGGGCGCTGGATGTTGACCATATCCCAGTGGATATTGGAATGGTTGTCATTGAACGCATCATCATAACATTGTCCTGGAGTGAAGTGGAAGCTTCCGTCAATTTTTTCATCGAAGAGGATATCCTGCATCGGGTGAAGGATATATGGATTCACGCCAATCGCGAATTCCCCTACATAACGGGCGCCTTCATCTGTATCGAAGATTTTGTTGATTCGCTCGCTGTCATTTGCTTCTGCTTCAACGATTTTACCATCCTTGAAGGTCAATTTTACATTTTCAAACGTGAATCCCTGGTATGGTGATGGTGTATTGTAAGTGATGACACCGTTGACAGAGTTGCGTACTGGAGCTGTGTAAACTTCGCCGTCAGGGATATTAAGCTCCCCTGCACATTTAACAGCCGGAATATCTTTAATAGAGAAAGTCAGGTCTGTTCCAGGTCCAGTAATTCTTACTTTGTCTGTGCGGTTCATCAAATCAGCCAGGCTGTCCATCGCCTTGTCCATCTTACCGTAGTCAAGGTTGCAGACATCGAAATAAAAGTCCTCGAATGCTTCCGTGCTCATTTTGGCTAGCTGTGCCATCGCTGAGTTTGGATAGCGAAGTACAACCCATCTTGTTTTAGGAACACGGATATCTCTATGTACTTTTTTGCCTACTGTAGTGCCATGTATCTTCATTTTATCCGCTGGCACATCGGCGTGTTCATTGATGTTGTCCCCAGAGCGCAAGCCGATGTATGCGTCCATTTTGCTCATCACGTTTGCTTCAAAATCGGCAATCATGTTAAACTGCTCTTCTTGTGCTCCCATAAGCAACGCACGGTCTACCTGATGGTCCTTAAGTGAAACGAATGGGTATCCGCCAGCAGCATATGCTTCTTTCACAAGAGCAGTGACAAGCTCGCGCTGGAGCCCGAAGTTTTCAATCAGGACTTTTTCTCCTTTTTTAAGTTTTACTGAGTAGTTGATCAAATTTTTTGCCAGTGTTTGAATACGTGGGTCTTTCACCAAGATCACTCCTATGTATTTTAATAACGCACATATCCATATTGTAACCGAAACGAAAAGATTTGTGCTCTTTTCCTTATAACACTTCCAGGCTAATTTATTTCCTAGACATTTCGAAGTCACTCTCATCCTGAAATATCCCTTAACTCCTAAGTCAAAAAATATTCAAGCTATCTGATGGATTTTCCCTTAATAGAAAGATATTCTTAAAAAGGAAGGAAAAGGCTATGCTGATATTGAAATACTTATTGGACAAGATGGTTTACGTCGCTTTAGTCGGGGTAAAATGTACATATGCTAACGGAGGTGTATAAACAGTGGAAATTATTTTGTATCTAAGTGTTGCTGTTATAGCAATTGCATTTTTAGTGTTGGTAATCTCTTTATCAAAAACACTGAAATCCTTACAAACAACTTTAGACAGTGTATCAGGTACACTTGATGGCCTGGAAAAGCAGTTGGATGGAGTCACTCGTGAAACAACAGAGCTTCTGCACAAGACGAACAATTTGGCAGATGATATTTCCAGAAAATCTGAAAGCCTGAACAGTGTCGTTAATGCTGTGAAGGATGTAGGGAATACTGTTCAAAGATTCAACCAGTCAATCCATAATGTACAAACAATGGTTGATCTCCAGATCGACAAAAATAAGGATAAGATTTCCCAGGTTGTTCAATGGAGCAACGTGTTCCTTGAATTAAAGGACAAATGGAAGACAAAAAAAACAGCACAGATTGACCACCAGATGGAAGGCGAACAGATGGTAGTCAGGCAGCGTGAACGAGTTAGGTATTAAAGAAAGGTGGAGATAGAATGATGAACCGAGAACAGAACCAGTATGACTTAAACGGCACTACGAGGGAGAGCAATAATTCCAGGGATTTCGTGACTGGCGCGATCGTTGGCGGACTTGCAGGTGCTTTAGCGGCATTATTGCTTGCGCCGAAGTCTGGCAAAGAGTTAAGAGGCACGCTTAATGAGCAAACTTCAACACTAAAGAGCAAGGGGATAGACCTTGCATCGGTAGCAAAGGAAAAGGCTGGCGGATTGAAAGAGACTGTATCTCAGCAGTCTTCTACGCTAGTCAACAAAGTGAAGGACATGAAGAATCAAAATGGAATGGCTTCACAAGTTGAAGAAGGTGAACTTCAAGAGGTGCCTACTTCTATGGCTGAAACGAGCTCGATGGAAAACACGCACACTGCTACTGGGGAAGAAATCCAGAAGAAGCTTGAAGAAACACAAAAAGCTTTCGATGAAACTGAAACCAAATTGAATCAGTAAGTTTGTCATCCAAACGGTGAAGTGATAAGATTACTTCACCGTTTATTTTTTTAAAGGAGAGTATCAGAATGCAAAAAATGGATTCGATTGAACAATTTGATCAGCTTGTAGAATCAGGTGAAGCTTTCTTCATGCTGAAGCACAGCACGACATGCCCGATTAGCCAGGCAGGCTATGATGAATACGCGAAATTCGAGAAAACTGGGATTGAAAACCTGTATTTTTTAACTGTCCAGGATTCCCGTGATCTATCAAACCATATAGCTGAAAAATTCCACATCAAACATGAGTCACCACAGGCAATCCTCTTTGTGAATTCCGATGTGGCATGGCATGCATCGCATTTTAAAATTACAGCAAAAGCAATGACATCTGCAAAGGAAGAAAATCTTAAATAAAAAACATCCAATCGGATGTTTTTTATTTTTGGCTATTTATTTTCAAAGATAATACTCAGTTTATCTCCCGGTGCGAGCTGCTCATCAAAGGCAGCTTTTGCTCCATTTTTCAGCAATGTGAACCTGCCGCTGTCTTTAGGAATTTCAATTTGGGCAAAGTTGAAAATATCTTGAAAGATAAAAGGTTCTACATCCTTTTGTCTTGTTGTAAGGGCATCACCATTCAATAGAAAATCACTAGAATTAAGTTTGCTGCCATTACGGTGAAATTGGATTGACTCCTTTTCCAGCATGAATTGTTGTTCATTGAAAAACACCGGCAACGACTCGAATGCTTTAAGGTTCAGGAATTCAGCAGCTTTTGCCAGCGTTGGCTTTGGCCTATTTTCGAAACGGATATCATCGAGATGATCAAAATGATGCTGGAGTTTGACTTCGCTGCCATTTAGATAAATCTTTCCGGTGAAATCTGGAATCTGGATTTCCTTGCCATCAAGCTTTATGTAAAATGGACGGGCTTCATTAAGAATCTCTGCTAGTTTTAGTTCCTTTAATAAGTCTTCTATTGTGTAGGGCATTTCAAAGCTGATTTCGTCTCTGTCCTGTATTTCCTGTGACATTGGGACTGGTCTGCTGTTGCAGGTCATCCTTGCACTAATTTCATATCGGCTGCCGTTAATGATGACTGCCTTTGTGGGAAGCTCTCCTATCAATTCTTGAAAGGTAAGTTCGGTTATTGTTCCATCTTCACCTTTGAGTACGGTCAGTTCATCTCCTCCATGCACGTCATCATCAAATGTACAGGGGGAACCGTTACGTAGCAAGGTGGGCGGCTGTCCGTGTTTGCCAGGGATCGTTACATTTTTTCCATTAAGGCTTACAATCATGGCTAGTCCTGGTTTGCCATAAAGTTTGTTCATTTTGATGCCTGCAGCCAGGAGACAATCGCCGACAGTCAGTTTGTTGACTTCAAACAGCCTGACCGGCTGGCCGTTGACATACACTGTATGGTACTGGACAGGCGACTGCTTGGCAGCAATCGCAATCCCAATTGGCGTAACCAATTCAGGTCCTTTGTCTATATGGCTTGCGAAGGATACAGATGAAATAGCATCCAGACCGCGAATCGCAGCCCTGTTTTCTGGCAGATTCAGCTTGTTTGCCAGCCTTTTGGGCAGTTCAGGAGTAAGACTGCCTCCTCCTACTAGCATGACAGCTTTAGGAGATTTATAGTTATTCAGTCTTAAAATTTCATCACCGATTGAATCTGCCAGTCGTTCAATCGCCGGTGCAATGCGTGAAATTGCTTCTTCCTTGCTTACTTCTATTTCGAAACCGAGGATATCAGTGATTTTAATAGAATTCTGCTCATGCAGTTCACGCTTGGCTTTTTCAGCAAGAGGGAAGTCGAGCAAGAATTCATCGCTTACTGCCTCGGTTATTTCATCACCAGCAACAGGGACCATTCCATAAGCAATAACTGTTCCTGTATCTGTAAGGGCGATATCGGATGTTCCTGCGCCTATATCCACTAGTGCAACATTTAATCTTCTCATCGAAGCAGGAATCAATACGTTAATGGCGGCAATTGGTTCTAAAGTCAGAGCGTCCATTTCAAGTCCAGCACGGTCCAATGCCGAAAGCAGTGATTCGACAACAACCTTGGGGAGGAAGGTCGCGATGATTTCAACAGACGCTTCGTTCCCGCGCTGGTCAATCAAACTTCCGATTACTTCTCCATCAAGCTGGTAATAAAGTACAGAGTATCCGACACAATAATAGTGATGGCTGTTTTCGTTATTCCGTTCTCCAGCTACTGCAGCCTGAGCAAGCTGTACAGCAGTCAGTTCAAGGTGGAGGATATCCTGCTTCGAGAACATTGGCTTTCCGGCAATGTCGACAACTGCCTTGGAGCGTTCTGTTTTTAACGCGCGGCCTGCCGCGGCTACGCAAACTTTCGTTAACGTTCCGTGCGATTTTTCCAGCTCATCTTTTATTTCACGAATGATTTCGGATACAGATAATACGTCATGGATTTGGCCATCGAGCATCGACCGATCCTTGTGCTCACGAACAAGGATATCGATCACCTCATGGCGGCCCTCCGATTCTTCGAGAATAATTCCCACTACAGAACGGGTTCCAATATCAAGAGCGAACAGCTTTTCATTTGCCTGCAAATTAATGCACCTTCTAACTTAAGATCTCATACGATGCTTTATTACTTAAAAGCGTTTAATTGTTAAAGAAAATTGCGTGACAACTTATTTTATTTCAGCTATAATTACCCTTAATATAAAAAATGTATCATACATTGCTGTTGCTATAAAGAAGATTCAGGCTATTGTATATTTCTTATAGAGGCAGTATAGCATCTGTAAGGGTCTTTTTCTCTTTATGAGTTACTGTATTAGGGCTAAAATGTATTCCGAAAGGACGGGACGGAAAATGAGTAAAAATCTTGACCAGCTTCGAAATCGTGTGGATGAATTGAATTTAGAGCTTTTATCATTAATTAATGAAAGAGCCCTGCTCGTCCAGGAAATTGGCCGCGCAAAAGAAACACAGGGCGTCTATCGTTATGATCCCGTACGTGAAAGGGAAATGCTTGATTTAATCAAGGAGAATAATAAGGGCCCTTTTGAAAGCACGACAGTTGAACATATCTTTAAGGAAATCTTTAAGGCAGGCCTTGAACTGCAGTCAGATGACCACCGCAAGGCACTTCTTGTTTCAAGGAAGAAAAAGCCTGAAGATACTGTTATTGATATAAAAGGATTGAGAATCGGTGATGGAACACCTGATTTTGTATTTGGGCCATGTTCAGTGGAATCCTATGAACAGGTGGCCACTGTAGCAGAAGCTGTAAAAGCAAAGGGCTTTAAATTGCTTCGCGGCGGTGCATACAAGCCAAGAACTTCACCTTATGATTTCCAGGGTCTTGGTTTAGAAGGGCTGAAAATTTTAAAAAGAGTTGCCGATGAATATGATTTGGCGGTAATCAGTGAAATCGTTACTCCTGCAGATATTGAAGTAGCTGTTGACTATCTTGATGTTATCCAAATCGGTGCACGCAATATGCAGAACTTTGAACTTCTTAAGGCCGCTGGCGCTGTGAATAAACCTATTTTGCTAAAACGTGGACTTGCTGCGACGATTGAAGAGTTCATCAACGCAGCTGAATACATTATGGCACAGGGCAATGGACAGATCATCTTGTGCGAGCGCGGAATCCGTACGTATGAAAGAGCTACAAGGAACACGCTCGATATTTCAGCAGTACCTATCCTGAAAAAAGAAACGCATTTGCCGGTAATGGTAGATGTCACTCATTCCACAGGCAGGAGGGACTTGCTGCTTCCGGCAGCGAGGGCGGCACTTGCCATTGGGGCTGATGGCGTAATGGCAGAGGTTCACCCGGATCCAGCTGTAGCACTATCAGATAATGCCCAGCAGATGGACTTGAAACAGTTCGATGAGTTCTTGAATGGCCTAAAGTCTACTCCATTCGTCAGAGTCTAAATTGATTAAACCTTCCTGTAATTGGCAGGAAGGTTTTTTTATTTGTGTAAGAAATCATAAAATTATTTAGTTGTGGATACTACATGTGGTAATCTTAATCCAGCTCCAGCGTTTGTCGGGGCTGAACGAGGCGCTTTTGCTTTTTGTTCGTGATGGTTCTGTCGAAATTAAGATAAAAATGTGGTTAAAATAAGTTGTTCACATTGCGGGATTGATGCGGATATCGTATGATTAATAACATAATTATACTTGTACATATAATCACAAACTTAAAATATGATTATTGTGGCAATTTTTGCTGTAAACTAATTGAAAATCGCCGTTTATTACCTGAAGGAGTGGAAATAGATGAATATTACAATATATGATGTTGCAAGGGAAGCGAACGTTTCAATGGCAACGGTTTCACGTGTTGTCAATGGAAACCCGAATGTAAAGCCTGCTACAAGGAAAAAAGTAATGGAAGTCATCGACCGCCTTGGCTATCGCCCAAATGCGGTTGCGCGCGGATTGGCTAGCAAGAAAACGACAACTGTCGGAGTCATCATCCCTGATATCTCCAGTCCGTTTTTCGCGGAGTTGGCAAGAGGAATCGAAGATATCGCTACAATGTATAAATACAATATTATTTTAAGTAACTCTGACCAGAATATTGAAAAGGAATTACACCTCCTTAATACAATGCTTGGAAAGCAAGTAGACGGGATTGTATTCATGGGTGGCAATATTAAGGCTGAGCATGTTGAAGAATTTAAAAAATCACCGGTACCAATTGTCCTGGCTGGTTCAATTGAAGAATCTGGTGAAATACCATCTGTCAACATTGATTATGAGCAAGCCTCTTTTGATGCAGTATCTGCTTTTATTGAAAAAGGGCATAAGGAAATCGCATTTGTTATCGGGCCCCATCACGAGCCAATCAACAAAGATAAAAAGCTTGAAGGCTACAAGAATGCCTTGAGCAATGCGGGAATTGAGTATAAGGAAGAGCTTGTCGTCGAGGGAGACTATACGTATGACTCGGGTCTTGAGGCCATTGAGAGGATCCTGGAGCTAGATACAAAGCCGACAGCTATCCTTGTCGGTTCCGATGAAATGGCCCTTGGAGTTGTCCACGGGGCATTTGACCGCGGCTACAGCGTGCCGGATGATTTCGAAGTTATCAGTTCAGATAACACTAGGCTGACTTTAATGGTGCGTCCGCAGCTTACAACAATCGTCCAGCCGTTATATGATATCGGTGCAGTCGCTATGCGCTTGCTTACAAAGTATATGAACAAAGAGAAAGTAGACGAGAACATCGTCGTATTGCCACACCGAGTCGAAAACAGAAAATCAACGAAGTAATAAGCGAGCCCCTTGCAGCGGATGCAAGGGGCTTTTTTACAAAGTAAGCAAGTATAAAATTCACTTCGAGAATTGTCCAGCTCCAGCGACTCGAGGGGCTGACCAAGGCACTTGCGCTTTTCTTATACAGTCTCAGATTTTTTGCTCGACCGAATTGGGTACAATGCCTTGTCAACTGTCTGGGCATTCTTTTCGGTGATTTCCGGTTTCCTTGGGATGGGTGGATATAAATTTTCTGGGTCATCCCATTCCTTCGGCAGTTCAACCGGTGCTTTTTCCTTCCATTCATTGATCCAATCCTGTGGTAAGCTGCCATAAAAGTTTGAGTTTTCAATCATTTCCAGCCAGATCAGTGACCATGCCCTGGGCACAACTCGCCAAATATCATAGCCTCCGCCGCCTACGGCAATCCATTTTCCTCTGCAATATTTATGGGCAATTTCATGCGCTAGCTTCGGGATTTCTCGGTAGATTCTCATCGTTGCAGATAAATGGGTCAGAGGATCCAGATAATGGGCATCGGCGCCGTTTTGCGTTAATATCACATCAGGCTTGAAAAATTCGGCCACTTCAGTTAATGCACTCTTATAAGCATCCAGCCAAGAATCATCTTCCGTGAAGGCATCAACGGGGATATTGAAGGAATATCCGTAACCTTTCCCCTGTCCGCGTTCATTCACGTTGCCTGTTCCCGGAAACAGATAACGTCCTGTTTCATGAATCGATAAAGTGCATACATTAGGATCATCATAAAAAGACCATTGCACCCCGTCGCCATGGTGGGCATCTGTATCAACATACAATACTCGTGCATTGTATTTTTCCTGCAAATATTTTATTGCCACTGAACTGTCATTATATATACAGAAGCCAGAGGCCTTGCCCCGAAAACCATGGTGCAGTCCGCCGCCAAGATGGAGGGCGTGCTCAGCTTTACCAGTCATGACATGATCTACAGCAGTCAGCGTGCCGCCCACGAGCAGCGCGCTTGCTTCATGCATATTGGCGAAAATCGGTGTGTCTTCAGTTCCCAGTCCGTAGCCTTCTGCTGAATCTCCCTTAAGCTTTCCCTGGCCAGCAAGCTTAACAGCATTTACAAAATTAGGATCGTGGACGAGGAATAACTCTTCATCCGTTGCCGTCCGCGGCTCCACTATTTGATTTTCTTCAATTGCGCCTATTTTTTTCAACAAATCCAAAGTAAGCTTCAAGCGCATCTGGTTAAAAGGATGGTGGCTGCTGAAGCGGTAATTCAGCAGCTCTTCTGAAAAGACAAACACAGAGCGGTCGCTCATGTTGAAACCCCCGGAAGATTAGGCCAGAGCACATTATGTCCCGCTTTCTTGAGATCCTCGATTACTGCGATCGGATTCATTGTCTGAATTCTTACGACGAGGATTTTATATTGCTCATCCTTTTGGTCAGGGTATACCAGCACGCTTTGGATATTTGCTTTTCTCATGCTGATAACAGATGCTATTTCACAAAGCATTCCCGCTTTGTTCGGTACCTTCACTTCAATCTGCGATCCAGGCTGGTGGGCACCCGTCAGTTCGACGAGTGTATGGAGAAGATCTGTCTCGGATACGATTCCAACCAGCTTCTTATCCTTGATGATCGGCAGGCAGCTTATATTATGCTCGTAAAATACTGCAGAAATCTCCTCGACAAAGTCGAGAGGATGTCCAGTGATCACATCTGTCGTCATTATGGATTTAACAGGCTTCTCGAGTTCATCCTTGTGCTCATCCCAATGAAAAATCGATGGAGCGGCATCTTTAATATCGCGGTCAGAAACGAGGCCGACGACTGCATGTTCACTATTGACGATCGGGATATGGCGGATCTTTTTATCTGCCATCAGCTTGATCGCTTCTGTAATTGTATCTTCAGGAAAAAGAGTCGTGACATTCTTTTTCATAATTTCCTCGACAATCATGTTTCCTTCCTCCTTGAATGATGAGGTATCTTTCAAGTAAAACTTTTATCAAAATGGCTGATTCAGCCATTTTACGAAAAAGCTTAATCAATACATGAAACGGTTCATAAACCGCAGCTGGTCGAATTTCTGCACTGATTCTGGAGGGATTCTTTTTCCGATTCTCGCCATTAAACAGTTTGCAGGATGCGAGCTGATTTCTGGATCATCTGTAGCGTACCAGACAAGGCCGCCGGCATTCATCATTTTTTCCATCACTTTGCGGTATTCCCAAACATTCAGGCCGGTTCCTTTTAAATCCCAATGCCAGTAATACTCTGTCGTGATAGTAATATAGTCTTCCATCGCGTCATCCATCATGGATACAATCAAGAGGTTCTTGCCGACAGAGCTGCCGCGGAATTCAGGAATGACTTCGATAGCGCCTAGTTCTATCAAATCATCCATTTTGCCTTCTGACCATCTTTCAAGCGGATCAGGATATAGGTAAGTAACATAGCCGACGATCATATGCCCTGAACGAGCTACGATGATTCTTCCTTCAGGCAGCCCGGCAATCTCGACAAGAGCCTTATGCTGCTGGGCAGGAGGGCGGAATGCCACCAAATCTTTATGAAATTCATAGCTTGCCAGTTTTTCAGGGGAAATCGGGCCTTCAATGATCAAACGGCCATGAGGAGTTTTCAGTTCTTTTGCGTTATAAGTCTTTTTATGTTCCATTCAGTCACCACCCGTCAACATTTCAAACGTCAATTCTATTATACATAAAATCTAACAGATAAAAGCGCTTTCACAAAATTTTCTGATTTAAAATAGATGTTTTGTTTAAAATTGAGTTTTAATTAAGTCAGTTTTCAAGGTCATTGTATTTAGAAACTGTGTTGATTGAAACGGACATTAACAGTTAAGACTAACACTGAATTTTTTAAAACATTATTGTGATAAAATTTATTCTATAAATATTTTAAAAATTGAGAAAAACGAATTTTTATACTATAATGAATTTTAAATATAAAAGACTAGGGGGATGGATACATGAAAGTGGAAGCGCTACCAGTAACGCAAGGGGATCATAATTTAAAAAACTATCGAGAACTTCACAGCCAATTTGATTGGAGTGAAGCTGAAAAGGAATTTTCCTGGTCTGAAACAGGCAGGGTCAATATGGCATATGAGGCGATTGACCGCCATGCAAATGGGTTCAGGAAAAATAAAATCGCGCTGTACTATCAAGACGGTGTCCGCAAAGAAAAGTATACTTTTAAAGAAATGAAGGAACTGACAAATAAGGCTGGAAATGTCTTCAAGACTTATGCTGATGTAGAAAAAGGTGACCGTGTATTTATCTTTATGCCTCGTTCTCCAGAATTGTATTTTGCTGTTCTCGGAGCGGTCAAGCTAGGTGCGATTGTAGGTCCTTTATTCGAAGCATTCATGGAAGGTGCTGTACGTGACAGGCTGCAGGACAGCGGGGCCAAGGTTTTGGTGACGACTCCGGAACTATTGGAAAGGGTTCCTGTCAGTGACTTGCCTGATTTAAAACACATTCTGCTTGTCGGAGACAATTTGCAGGATAATGGTCAGTATATTGACTTTAAACAAAAGCTTTCCGAAGCAAGCAACAAGCTTGCGATCGAGTGGGTGGACCGCAATGATGGTTTGATTTTACATTACACATCTGGCTCAACTGGAAAGCCAAAAGGCGTTCTTCATGTCCATAATGCTATGATTCAGCATTATCAGACAGCGAAATGGGTGTTGGACATTAAAGAAGATGATGTATATTGGTGCACCGCCGATCCAGGCTGGGTAACAGGTACTTCATATGGGATTTTCGGTCCGTGGCTTGCTGGAACGTCTAATGTCATTATTGGCGGCCGTTTCAATCCAGAAACATGGTATAAGATGATCGAAGAGTACGGAGTTACTGTCTGGTACAGTGCCCCAACTGCATTCAGGATGCTGATGGGTGCAGGGGATGAAGTCGTGAAGAAGTTTGACCTCAAATCGCTACGCCATATCTTGAGTGTTGGTGAGCCGCTGAATCCTGAGGTTGTAAGATGGGGTATGAAGGTATTCCACCTTCGCA
Organism: Mesobacillus subterraneus; assembly: GCF_023715485.1. Classification (GTDB taxonomy): domain Bacteria; phylum Bacillota; class Bacilli; order Bacillales; family Cytobacillaceae; genus Mesobacillus; species Mesobacillus subterraneus_B. The sequence goes on from NZ_JAMBOF010000011.1 coordinate 99,471, forward strand.
TCCATGATACATGGTGGATGACAGAGACTGGCGCACAGCTGATTTGTAACTATCCAAGCATGGAAATCAAGCCGGGTTCAATGGGCAAACCGATTCCAGGAGTAAAAGCGGCGATTGTCGATGACCAGGGCAATGAATTGCCTCCGTACAGAATGGGCAATTTGGCAATCAAAAAGGGCTGGCCGTCAATGATGCATACAATCTGGAACAACCCTCAAAAATATGACTCATACTTTATGCCTGGCGACTGGTATGTTTCCGGGGACTCAGCGTATATGGATGAAGACGGCTACTTCTGGTTCCAGGGAAGGATTGATGATGTCATCATGACTTCCGGAGAACGTGTCGGACCTTTTGAAGTAGAAAGTAAGCTTGTTGAACACCCTGCAGTTGCTGAAGCGGGCGTCATCGGCAAGCCGGATCCGGTCCGCGGAGAAATCATCAAGGCATTTATCGCATTGCGTGATGGCTATGAGCAATCAGACGAATTGATCGAAGAGATTCGCCAATTTGTTAAAAAAGGCCTTGCAGCACATGCAGCTCCGCGTGAAATCGAATTCCGCGACAAGCTTCCGAAAACACGAAGCGGTAAAATCATGCGCCGTGTATTGAAGGCGTGGGAGCTAGATCTTCCTACTGGTGACTTGTCTACGATGGAAGACTAATTTAATAATGTGAAAGAGCGTGAATTTGAGATTCACGCTCTTTTTATTGTTCAGGAAAGCTCTAACTTCTTAAACTTAGTTGCTATCAAATCTGCTTAGTATTTTATTACATTCTTGGTTCAGAAACTTCTTAGAGATGCTTGATGCCCAAAAAAAATGGGCTATCAGCTTGATTCATAAAGCACAATCACTATAAAAACCACCTTAATGAAAAACAAACCCCGCAACCATCAGGATGCGGGGTTTGTTTTGCTATTATAATGCTAGTTTCCGTTGCCATTACCGTTTCCGTCTCCGTCACCAGGCGGTGGCGGCGGCGGTGGTTTAGGTGGATCCTTCGGTTTAGGGTTGGTTGGCGGCGGATCCTTTGGTTTTGGATAAGCTGGAGGATCCTTTGGCTCTTCCTTTTTGCCAATCTCTATGATATTGGATGGTGCAGACTCTTTACCTGCAATATCGACGGCTGTTACATAGAATGAGCCGTCACCTGCTTTGAAGACTAAGTTTGCTCCAGCTTTGATACTGCCGACTTTTTTCTTGTTGTTATAGATCCTGTAGCCGACAATGTCATTTTCAGGATGTTTGCCCCACGTAATCGTGGTGCCTGAAAGCTTGATTCCCAATGCTGACGGGTTCTTGCCATTCTCACTCAGCTTATCATCTGCAACAAGGATTTTTGACCATGCATCCTTTTTAGGAATAAGCTGTTGAGGATTCCTGATTTTATGTCCGATAATGCTTTCCATATACTCTGGATTTAGAATGACACCTGTTTCTGTAAACTCAGCTGGTGTTGAATCAAGAGCAAGGAAGCGCTTGTCCCCAACGAAAACGAATTTGTTTTCAACCAGGCTGTCATCAACCTTAGTAGGTGCGTATTTAGCGATGAAGTAATCAGACTCAACAAGGCCTGCTTTCGAACATGCGCTTGAAGGCAGCAAGCCTGATACGCCGCAATAAGATCTCTTGACGATTCCGCCTGGCATCTTGAAGCGTTCTTCAGGATCAACTAGCTGAGGCGCTACCGAATAAGCGTCGTTCATGAGGTCAGCCCAGATGTATTGGGTACGGACACCATAGCTCAGACCCTTATAATTCCTCTCAAGTGCCTTTGGTGTGTCATATCCAAGCCAGACGCCGAATGATACATTCGGGTTGGTTGCAACAAACCATGAATCGATGTACTCATGGCCAGTTCCTGTCTTTCCTGCCCAGTCGGAGCCGAACTTCAGCCTGCCTTTTACAGCTGTCGCCGTTCCTCGGTTAATAACGTCACGCATCATATCGATCGTTAAGTAAGCTGTCTGCGGGCTAAAAACATCGACTGGTTCAGCTTTATGCTGATACACGATGTTCCCTTGTTTATCAACGATTTTTTCAATTAAATACGCATCGATGAATTTACCATCGTTTGCGAATGTGCCAAACGCATTGGTGTTTTCTTCGACAGTTACACCGCCTCGCAGGGAACCAATCGCGGTGGAGGGGTTTTCATAATCGTCTTTTTGTAAATTAGTGAACCCCATTTTATCTAGGAAGGTTGCCGGTCTCTGGGCAAGTATGCTTTTATAAGCGAGAACAGCGGGTACGTTGTATGACTTTGTAAGCGCATGTCGTGCAGTCGTTAAACCGCTGTATCTCATGTCATAGTTATTTGGCCATGGCTTGGCTTTTCCATTCAGAAATACTTCTACATCCGGAAGAACTGAACCGGGATGCAGTTTACCCAGCTCCATTGCCGGAGCGTATACAAGAAGCGGCTTCATCGTTGAGCCATTTTGTCTTGGAGCATTCGTGGCGTGATTAAGTTGTTCACGCTTGAAGTTTCGTCCGCCGACAAAGCTGATGATTTTACCGGTCTTGTTTTCTATTAAGGTCGCGCCAACTTCAACAGGCTCCATGATGGTTATCTTTTTATTGGGATCATCCGGATCCGGAACTTCCTGTGGTTTATCTCTTCCATAATAGGCGTAATTCTTGGCTGTTACCTGCATTTTGTCATAAATGTCTTTGTTGATTGTTGAATAAATCTTATATCCATTCTGGCGGAGGTCTCTATCCGCGAGAGCATGATATTCCGCTCGCAGTTCTTTATCTTTTTCGAAATCTTCAGGTTCATATCCATCGCGCTCGGCAAGGATTTTTGCTAAAATTTCCACTGCCCGGCCTTCGATTTCAAAAGTGAGGTACGGATATTCTTCGACCGTATTGTCACTAGGAACCTCTTTTACAAAATCCTTGGTAATATCATGGTTAATCGCTTCTTTGAATTCTTCATCCGTAATAAATCCAGCGCCATGCATCCTTGTAAGCACTGTCTTAAACCTTGTCAAACCTGGTTCAAGTCCAGTTTCATCCTTGAGTTTTCCGTGGTCGCTGCTGAACGGGGTATAACCGAATGGGCTCTGCGGCAATCCGGCGATAAATGCTGCCTGAGGCAAAGTAAGATCCTTTGCGTCTTTACCGAAGATACCCTTTGCCGCTGCCTGGACACCGGCAATGTTACTGCCATTTGCGTTTCGCCCAAATGTAGCAACATTCAAATAGGCTTCCAGAATCTCTTTTTTATCGAAGAATTTTTCGAGACGGAGAGCGAGTAGAATCTCCTTTGCTTTACGTTCGAAAGAAATTTCGTTCGTCAAGATCTGGTTTTTGATGAGCTGCTGTGTCAGTGTACTTCCCCCGGAGGATGTCGCTGAGTTTGTAACCTCCTGGAAAAGTGCGCGCATGATCGCTTTTGGTACGACACCATCGTGCTCATAGAAGTATTCATCCTCAGTAGCCACTACTGCATTGACCAAATGCGCTGACATATCATCAAGCTTTACTTCTTCACGGTAAAGGTCTGTACGCAGCTTGCCGAGATAAACGTCGTTATCAAAATATAAATCCGAAGTTTCTTCATAGTTGTATATATCTTTTTTCATATTCTCATAAGGCCTGATTTGTTCATCTTTGACAAGGGATGCGAAATATCCGGCTCCGACACCGCCAGCAAATCCTGCACCAAGGATCAGTACAATAATCAATAACAGCAGCATGTTCCAGACAACCGAATAGGTAATCCTCGCTCCTTTTACGGTTTTTTTATTCGTAAAAAAAGCACCCAAGGATTTTAATTTCTCTTTCCAAGGCTGTTTTTCTTCCTGCATTCATATCATTCCCCCTAAAATCACATACATTATAGCATAAACACGCTGTCGAAAAGGCGACAATCTTAATTTTTCAGAAAATTTATGTCGAATTTGACAATATATATGACTTTGTGGTAAAAATGCTTTAATAACTTTATAGTAAAAAGCTGTGAAGGGAATTAGTAGTGCTTCTGTCAATGTCCCAGAAAGCCGGCGGCTGCTGTGAGCCGGCACAAACAGAAGGATGAATTACCTCCCCGAGCGCCGTGAGTGAACTGGAATACATAGTAGCTACGGCCGGTTTAACCGTTACTTTATTGAGTGGAAGACATTTTTTATTTTGTTTTCAAGCCGGGTGGTACCGCGCATACAGCGCCCCTGCATTTATTGCAGGGGCGTTTTTTATTTCGCAAAAATCCGGTCACGAAATATATTTTTGAATGGAGGAAGAATGATGGAATTATTACAGGATCTCGAATGGCGCGGGATTATTTACCAGCAGACTGACGAAGAGGGGATTAAGGATGTCCTTTCTAAGGAGAAGATCTCACTATACTGCGGTGTTGATCCAACTGCGGACAGCATGCACATCGGCCACTTGCTGCCATTCTTGACATTGCGCCGTTTCCAGAATGCAGGGCATCGTCCAATCGTTCTTGTGGGGGGAGCCACTGGGCTGATTGGCGACCCAAGCGGAAAAAGCGAGGAGCGTAAATTGCAGACTCTTGATCAAGTCCAACTGAATGTAGAAGGCATCAAGAAGCAATTGGAGCAAATTTTCAGCGTCGAAGGTGAAAATGGCGCAATGATGGTCAACAACTACGATTGGGCTGGCTCAATGGATATCGTGACTTTCCTGCGTGACTTCGGGAAGCACGTTGGCGTGAATTACATGCTGGCGAAGGATACAATTAATTCAAGATTGGAAACGGGTATTTCGTTCACAGAATTCACGTACACAATCCTGCAGGCAATGGATTTCTACCACTTATACGAAAACCATGGCTGCAAACTGCAGATTGGCGGAAGCGACCAATGGGGCAATATCACTACTGGCCTTGAGCTGATCCGCAAAATGTCTGCAGAGGGGTCGAAAGCTTTTGGTTTAACAATCCCGCTTGTAACGAAGGCAGACGGAACAAAGTTTGGTAAGTCAGAAAGCGGCGCTGTATGGCTTGACCCGGAAAAAACATCTCCATACGAGTTTTACCAGTTCTGGATCAACACAGCTGATGCCGATGTTGTGAAATACTTGAAATTCTTTACTTTCTTAGAAAAAGAAGAAATCGAAGCACTTGAAAAAGCGGTTGAGGAAGAACCACATCTTCGCAAGGCTCAAAAAGCCCTTGCTGAAGAAATGACACGAATGATCCATGGTGAAGAATCACTCCAGCAGGCAATCAAAATTTCTGCGGCTCTTTTCAGCGGAGACGTGAAAAACCTGACGGCTGAAGAAATCAAACAAGGATTCAAAGACGTTCCTTCTTTTACAGTGGAAGGGGAAGAAGAGCTTGGATTGGTTGACTTGCTTGTTGCAGCGAAAATCTCCCCATCAAAACGCCAGGCTCGTGAAGACGTCAGCAATGGTGCAGTTTCTTTGAATGGAGAACGTGTTACAGACGCAGCTTATGTCCTCGGTGACGCAGACCGCATCGAAGGCCAATTCACGATCGTCCGCCGCGGTAAAAAGAAGTACTTTTTAATTAAATACTAAGGCAAGCGAGCTGATTGCAACTGCCCAATGAAAAACAGTCTTCCTCATTTGCAGGAAGACTGTTTTTTTGGTTCTGGAATAATGTTTTTAGCGTAATTAATGCTGATAGAAGGTTGTTGTTCGAAGTTGGAGTCCAAGTTGAAGCAGTAATTCTTTTGAAACTTCTTCCATTCCGCAACTTTTTGTCGAAATTCCGCAAGTTCATGCTGAAATTCCGCAACTTTCCAGCGTCATTCCGCAAGTTCAACCTGAAATCCCGCAACTTTCATCCCTTATTCCGCAACTTGTGTAAAATTACTTGAAAAGTGTAACCGAAACCTATGTAAAAACAAAAGTAAAAACAAAAACAAAACCCCCGACCAGAATGGTCAGGGGTCTAAAGATCAAACTATTAACGAGAGTAGAATTCAACGATAAGTGCTTCGTTGATTTCAGCTGGAAGTTCAGAACGCTCAGGCATGCGAGTGAAAGTTCCTTCTAGCTTGTCTGCGTCGAAAGTCAAGAAGTCAGGTACGAAGTTGTTAACTTCGATTGCTTCTTTAACTGCATCAAGGTTGCGAGACTTTTCACGAAGTGTGATTGTCTGGCCAGGTGCTACGCGGTAAGATGGGATGTCTACGCGTGCGCCATCAACCATGATGTGGCCGTGGTTTACTAACTGGCGTGCTGCACGACGAGTGCGAGCAAGACCAAGGCGGTAAACAACGTTGTCTAAACGAGCTTCAAGAAGAATCATGAAGTTTTCGCCGTGCTTACCAGGCATTTTGCCTGCTTTGTCAAACAAGTTACGGAACTGGCGCTCAGTAACTCCGTACATGTGGCGAAGCTTTTGCTTCTCTTGTAATTGTAATCCGTATTCGGATAATTTTTTACGCTGGTTAGGACCATGAGGACCTGGTGCGTAAGGGCGTTTTTCTAATTCTTTACCTGTACCGCTTAGTGAAATTCCAAGACGGCGGGATAGTTTCCAGCTTGGGCCGGTATAACGAGCCATGAATGACTCCTCCTTAGTTTTTATTTTGTAAAATAAAAACAGATTGTGATTGTACAGTTATGGGTATTTTGTTTTCATGTACCTTCGCCCTAGCAGCAGCGGGTTACGAGATACACCATCAAATAGATTGAGGAACAAAATACATACATAAAGTTGGTCACATAGGCTGCGATATTTTACACAAAGAGTATTATATAATTTTTGTTCGCATAAAGTCAAGGCAATATTGAAAAGAAAGAATGAATACTTCCTGAAAGAATATGATTATATATCATACTATTTTACTAGGTCTATGATATAATTAGCAGTAATTGTTTTGTATTTCGAAAATTTGGTTATTTACATTGATATAGCATCTTGCCACGTGAGCACATGCAGGTTTTTCTGCCTGAATGCGCATGGATATTATGAGCCACATACGAATCACTGCTGAAGTGATTTTAAAAACAGGTGATACATATGGAAGAAACTGTAGAACGTGAAATAATATTGGAGCTAAAATGCCGATTTTTTGATTTGATCAGTACTGGCGGACAATCTCTTTCCTATTCGAATGTTTTATCTCAAATGATGGCTGCGCTGCAAGCTTTGCTGAAAGCTGATGAGGTTGATTTATACAGCTGTGAAGTATGGAACCAAGGATTGATATTGGAAGCCACGACTCGGGCTGCTGGAAACGAAATCATCACAGGTAAAGTCCCTGACTGCTTGTTGAGTAATATTGGGTCTGGGCAGAACACCTTCATTGTCAAGCCAGCGTTTATGCCAAATCATGACTTACTGTTTACCTTTAAGGATAATGAAAAATTAACGGGTTTGCTCGCATTCAAAATGAACAGCAATTCACCAGCCAATGCTTCCGACAGGCTTTTGGAGATGATCTCTCATGAGTGTGGTGCCTTTATTGAGAAAGTACGAAGTCTTGTCCACACTCTGGAGGAAGAAAAACGGTATAAGCAATTGTTCAGGGTCACGGAAAAATTCCATTCCACAATGGATATGGATGCTGTGCTGGGAGAAATCATTTCGACGCTTCAGGAAGTATATCCTTCCTTTACGTATTATTTGCTATTATCCCATGACCATAAGGGTTATGGTGGCTTGCCTGTAAAAGATTTGGAATATGACAGCGAAAATTTTACAGCCATGCAATCTTATGTAAGCGGACAAATCCAATTTGAAGATTCTGTGGCTGATAAAAATTCTATTATGTATGCTCCTTTAAAAGGTAAACAAGGTGTTTACGGAGTACTTCAGGTGATAGCCCCTGACTCTCTTGTTTTTCCGCAAAATGAAGTTGAATTTATCAAGCTGCTTGCAAATACTGCAGGAAGCGCCCTGGAAAATGCCAAGCTTTATGAACAATCCAGGAAATTGGTGGCTGATCTCCAGCTGATCAATGAAACGTCGCACCAGCTCAATACGAGCCTTCGTTTGACGGATACTATGAGTTTTATATGCGGCCAGATTTTAAAATCGTTCAAGGCGCAGGAAGTCGGCTTTATCATGCTTGACTCAGAGAATGATGATTACACTGTGGTCCAGGGAAGCACCAGTTTTTTCTTTTCGAAGGAAGCGTCCGAGTATATATTTGATGTCGGCAGAAGGGTTCAAAGGGAAATGGAGCCTCTATTCATAGGGGATTTTGTCGCGGAAAATGGGGTTGCTTCATTGCATTACCGCTCGGTCATGGGTGTTCCGATGATCCAAAGCGGTGAACTGAAAGGATTTGCCCTCGTCATGCATGAAGAGCCCTATCACTTTGCCTTTGACACTTTTAAGTTGCTGCAATCTCTTATCCACCATTCAACCTTGGCATTCACTAATTCAATTCTGCGTGAAGAACTTGAAAAAATGGTTGTAACAGACCACTTAACGAAGCTTTATTCACGCGGATATTTGGATGACAAAATGAATCTGTCGATGCTTGAAGATGCCCAGGGCACTTTTATATTAATAGATATTGATAACTTTAAGGGTGTTAATGATAAGTATGGGCACCAGGTTGGGGATGATGTACTCATCCAGCTCGCCCGCCAGATCGCCAAAAATATTCGCGGAACGGATATTGGCGCCAGATGGGGAGGGGAAGAGCTCGCAATCTATTTACCGGGAGCGCCGCTTGATATTGGTGTCATGATTGCGAACAGGCTTGTCGACAAAGTCGAAAAACATACTAATCCCAGCGTGACGATTTCGTGCGGTGTTTCCACTTGGATCAAGGGTCAGGAAGACACAGTCAAGTCCGTCTTTAAAAGGGCTGACCAGGCGCTCTATCTCGCGAAAAACTCCGGGAAAAATAAAGTTGTTGTCCAAAAAGAAAATCAGTTTAATTTTATCAGCACTCAGGAATGAGTGCTTTTCTTTTTTTTGTTGTGAGATAAATTACTTTCCATATAGGGATAAATATCATATCCTGATTATGGGGGTAATTTGTAAGCGGTTACAATTATATAGGAGGAATCGTAATGGGAGAGAAGAGATTCGAAACAGAAGTAATCCATTCAGGATATAAGTCGGACGAATTCAGGGGAAGCCTTGCTCCTCCTTTGTTTCAAACGAGCACATTTACTTTTGACACTGCTGAACAGGGTGAAAGACGTTTTGCAGGGGAAGAGGAAGGATATATCTATTCGCGTCTTGGAAATCCAACCGTAACAATGCTTGAAGAGCGGATGGCTGCGATTGAGAAAGGGGAGAAGGCACTTGCATTTGCTTCTGGGATGGCTGCCGTTTCTGCGATATTAGTGGCCCTGACTAGAACAGGCGACCACATCCTTTGTTCTCAAGGTGTATACGGATGTACATTCGGCCTTTTGCAGCTCATGAAAGAAAAATATGATATTAACCATGATTTTTCGATGATGTCGACGAGAGAGGAAGTATTGGCTGCCATTACCCCAGAGACAAGAGTCATCTATATTGAAACACCGATCAATCCAACAATGAGGCTCGTTGATCTCGAAATGGTGGCAGAGGTCGGCAGAGAAAAAGGAATACCGGTGGTTGTTGATAATACATTCAGTTCACCATATCTGCAAAACCCACTTGAGCTTGGCTGCGATTTCGTTATCCACAGTGCCACAAAATATATTTGCGGACATGGGGACGTAATCGCCGGGGTGGCAGTAGGGCCGAAGGAAATCATGTCAAAAATTTCAATGACGACGCAAAAAGATATTGGCGGCGTGATTTCTCCTTTTGATGCATGGCTATTACTAAGGGGTTTAAAGACACTTCCGGTAAGGATGGACCGCCACTGTGACAATGCTGAAAAACTGGCAGCCTATTTATATGAACATCCTGCTGTAGAGGAAGTAATTTTTCCTGGCAATCCGAAGCACCCTGATTACGCAATTGCGAAAAAGCAAATGCGCAAACCAGGCGGCCTGATCTCTTTTAACATAAAAGGCGATCAAAAAGCTGCCCAGGCATTCATGAACCAGTTAAAATTGATTAAGATCGCAGTCAGCCTAGGAGATGCAGAGACATTGATCCAGCATCCTGCAACAATGACACATGCCGTAGTTCCGAAGGACGCAAGAGAAAAAATGGGCATCAAGGATAATATGCTCAGGTTGTCAGTCGGACTTGAGGCGTGGGAAGACATCCGCGACGACCTAGAAGCAGCTTTCGAGGCAGTCAGGAAAGAAAGCAAGCAGGAAACCGGAACTATTTAAATAATTTTTTAAAATAGAAGTAAGAAAAAAGAAAGATGCAGCGGCCTAATTCCTCGGCAGCTGCATCTTCTTTTTTGTAATCCTGCCTAAATATACTGCACTAACACTTCAACAAATTCTTCAAGCTTTTGCTGATCTATTTCATCGAAGCGATTTTTTTCCGGAGAGTCGATATCAAGGACGCCAAGGAGCTTCCCGTCTTTGACCATCGGTATGACTATCTCTGATTGGGAAGCGGCATCACAAGCAATGTGGCCAGGGAATGAATGTACATCCTCAACCCTGACTGTCTCCATTTTGGAAGCTGAGGTTCCGCAGACTCCTTTGCCGAGCGGGATTCTGACGCATGCAGGCAGACCCTGGAATGGGCCTAGAACAAGCTCGCCATCCTCCATCAAATAAAAGCCAACCCAATTGACGCGATCAAGAAATTGGTTCAAAAGTGCTGAAGCATTGCTCAAATTGGCAATCGCGTTCTTTTCATCCTCGACCAGTGCTTTTAATTGCTTTATCAATAAATCGTAATTTTTCTCACGGCTGTCGCTGTAAGTTTCGACTTTAAACATCGTTTTTCCCCCTCGTTCATGAAGTTTTACTATACATTGTATCAAATAACGGCGAAACAATGGAGACTTTGTCGAGCTTTTTATAAAGGAAAATGTGTTTATTTCCAGAAAGGTAAACAGTAAAGGTTAACTGAGGAAAGTGAGGGGTGGAAATGAGAAAAAATTCAAAAGCTGCGATAATTGATGCGGCCATCTTCTTATTTAATACTAAGGGCTTCAATGGTACATCAATCAGGGATATTGCAGCAAAGGCAGATGTGAATGCAGCGAATATCTCATACTATTTCCAAAATAAAAATGGACTCCTCGAAAACTGTTTTACCGTCTTTTTTGAAAGCTATCTGGAAGAATTGGAAAAAGGGTTTTCACTGCTGGAGTGCGGGGCAGAAATATGCATGAAAGCGATGGTTGATAATGTCTTAAGGTATCAATGTGAAAATACCCAGTTAACAAGGTTCATATTAAGAGAGATGACAATCGATTCACAGGTTGTCCGGGAAATTATGTCCACCTACCATGTTAAGGAACGCTACCTTTTTAAAAAGGTCCTCGAGTATGGGATGGAAACCGGGGAGTTCAAAAAACTATCGGTCCCATTCAGCATTTTACAGTTAAAAGGACTGTTATCAATGCCGTTTTTAAATACTCATTATGTTACCGAGGTTCTCCATATTCTGCCTCATGAACGATATTTTGCCGAAAAATACAGCAGTGAGATCTCCCAGTGGATCAAAGGGACACTCTGTATCGACCAACATCAGGAGAAAATGTTAATAATAATATAAAAAAAACGGCACATATGAACTGCGCCGAAATTGTTAGATACAAAACTAACAATGGAGGTGCAGTTCACAATGGCCGGTTTTAGCTTTGTTTTAGCAGCAACGAACTTAGTCCTTGCCCGAGTTCTTTTGCCTGGTGGGCATCGGAACCATAGACGAGCGGGATGCTTCTTTTTACAGCTTCATTAACCACCCAGTCAGGAGGATAGGGCTCTCTGCACAGAGGCTTCGCTGTACCGGCACCATTATAATCAAGCTCATAACCGCACTCCGAAACATTCTCCAATATTTCAATAATCTCCTCGGTGAAAGTATGCGTGAGAGGATACCTTAGTTGGAACTTATTGGCGAGGGTAATGTGTCCGATTCTTTTTGGCTTATATTTACCCAAATCACATTTGATTGATTTTAAGACGGTTCGGTAATAATGCCGATGAACTTTTTCTAAGGAGCCGTAATTTTCTATCATGGCAGCGAAGTGATCCGGACTGTAATCCAGGCAATCATATTGTCCAGCCTCATTTTTTAAAAAGTGGACTGATAGAATTGCATCATCGAGGTGCCGTCCATATTCATTCAGGAATGCTGCAGTCTGTTCCTCATATCCCTCGATAAAATCCAACTCAAATCCTGCATTGATTTTTATGAGCCCTTTATACCTTAGCTTTGCTTGTTCAAGCACTTTAAAGTATTGTTGCAAATCCTCAAACTTCATCGCGCTATCCTTTAAAGGCGTCGGGTCAATGAATCCTGGAGGAAGAGGGGCATGCTCAGCAAAGGTGATTTCTGTATAGCCAAGCAGCAGGGCTTTTTCAACATATTCATCTATTGTATCCTTTGTTCCATGCGGACAAAAAGAAGTGTGGACATGGCCATCCTTCATAAAAAGCACACCTCCAAAAGTTATATCTTTTGTATCATTTTAAGTCAAATCGGCTTAATTCGGTTAATTTCAACAAAAAATATGAATTTAATAGTCAAAAATTGTCGTTTACATGGTAATATAAATACATTATACACGCATTTATAAATTCATTTTATATATATAGGATATAGAACTTGGAATTTGTGAGGCCAGGGGGATAACAATGGAGTACATAATTGGCGGAATTGCGATATTGATCATACTTTTTTTAGTAGGATATTTTATGAAGCGGAAGTATTACAGCGAAGTTGACAGATATGAATCGTGGAAAATCGATATCATGAACCGGCCAGTACTGGATGAAATGTCAAAAGTGAAGCAGCTTAACATGACAGGTCAGACTGAGGAACTGTTTGAACGGTGGCGCCAGGAGTGGGATGAACTTGTTACTGCTAAACTCCCTGGAGTAGAAGATTATTTATTCGATGCAGAGGAATACATCGATAAATATCGATTCAAAAAAGCGAAAGAATCCCTTGCGGTTATTGACAGGAAATTGACTGAAACAGAGGATAAGATTAAAAAGATCTTGAGCGAATTGAATGAACTGGTCGGAAGCGAAGAAAAAAATCGTGAGGAAATTGATGGACTGAAGGAGCATTACAGGGAAAACAAGAAAAATCTCCTGACCCATCGCCATAGCTTTGGAAAAGCGGAGGCAAGCCTTGAGGGATTGCTGGAACAGATTCAGGCAAAGTTCGTCGAATTCGACGAGAAAACCGAGAACGGAAATTATCTTGAAGCCAGGGAAACAGTCCTGTCAATCCAAGGTATGCTCGAACAGGTTTCCGTGAAAATGGATGCTATTCCTGATTTGCTTCACGATTGCCAGTCAACAATTCCTGCACAAGTTAGCGATTTGAAAGATGGAGTAAGGGAAATGTCATCTCAGGGATATGTCCTGGACCATCTGAACGCAGAAACAGAAATAGAAAATATCGGCACCGAGCTGTCTGAGTATGTGGTTTCTCTTGAAAGCGGAGACGTTGATAAAGCTGAACAGGGCATAAAAGGCTTGAAAGAGAGAGTGGACAAACTATTCGATCAGCTTGAACATGAAGTCCACGCTAAACAATACATCAACAAAACAGAGCATGAGGCCAAGGAACTTCTTGTCAAAGCCATAACTGAAAGCAAGACAATGAAGGAAGAAACAAAGCATATCCAGGAAAGCTACCACCTTACTGAAAAAGAGCTTTCTGCGCAGACGAATGTTGAACAGCAATTAAAGGGTCTGCTCAAGCGCTTTGAATTGATTGATCACAGAATTACTGAAAATGATACAGCCCAGAGCCTGATTAAGGTCGAGCTTGAAGAGGCAAAGCAACAGTTGGACACTCTCGTCGAAGAACAGAAAGTGCTGATGGAGAAGCTGAACGCTCTGAGGAAAGATGAAATGGCTGCCAGGGAGAAAGTGAAGGAGCTTTCCAAAAAGATTGGGGAAATGATCCGCATCATCTCCAAGAGCAATATGCCGGGATTATCACAAGATTACAAGTATCTTTTGGACGATGCCTATGAAAGCATCAATCAAGTCAATGAAAAACTTGAACAAAAGCCGCTTGATATTCCGTCTGTTCATCAATATCTTGAAATCGCGGTTCTTACTGTTAATAAATTGGAAGCATCAACTGAAGAAATCGTTGAAACAGTCTTGTTTGCCGAAAAAGTAATCCAATATGGAAACAGATACCGAAGCAGATACCCATCAGTTGACCGCGGTCTGCGTGAAGCAGAAGAGTATTTCAGGAATTATGATTATCGCCAGGCGCTTGAACAGGCTGCAACTTCCCTTGAAGAAGTAGAACCTGGGGCACTTAAGAAAATCGAAATAATGCTTGCAGAAAAACAATCATAACAAACAAGGGTCTCCAAAAATGGAGGCCTGTTTTTTTGGCAGGCAGTCTGGACCTTCGTCAATGCTAGCCAGTTTTGGGAGATAATAAATGACAAGACTCTAAATCTGGATTGTTTTTCAATAAAACGCTGTTATGATAAGATTTTTTAGTTAGCAAAGGTTTTGGACAAGGTGGGGAAAAGATGATTTATTTAGACAACAGCGCGACGACAAAACCCTATAAAGAAGTATTGGATTCATTTCTGAAGGTGTCCGAGGACTTTTTCGGAAACCCTTCATCCCTTCATAAAATCGGCGGACAGGCGGAAAAGCTGCTTCAACAGGCGCGTTCCCAGGTTGCTAAACTGCTTGATGTCAAAGCATCAGAAATCCTGTTCACATCCGGAGGCACGGAGAGCAATAATCTTGCCGTCAAAGGTGCAGCGATGGCCAATCGTGAAAGGGGAAAGCATATCATTACATCAAGCATCGAGCATGCTTCCATCCAAAATGCGATGGTACAGCTTGAATCTCTTGGGTTTGAAGTTACGTATGTCAACCCGGACGCAAATGGCTTCGTAAGCGCAGAGGCGATCAAGAACGAACTGCGTGATGACACGATCCTTGTATCTGTCATCCATGTCAATAATGAAGTAGGGACCATCCAGCCAATCAAGGAAATTGGTGCAGTGCTGAAAAATTATCCTAAAGCGTTTTTTCATGTCGATCACGTCCAAGGGGTTGGAAAAGTGCCGTTAGACTTCTACAAGGCGGGCATCCATTTGTGCACGATTTCCGGCCATAAATTCCATGGCTTAAAAGGTACAGGAGCTTTGTTCGTTAAGGAAGGTGTCCGCCTTTCTCCATTATTTTCCGGCGGGAACCAGGAATGGAAGCAGCGGAGCGGAACCGAAAATGTCGCTGGTATGGTGGCCATGTCAAAGGCGTTACGAATGACGATTGAACAGAGAAAAGAAAAGCTGAATCAAATGACAGCAGCAATGGAAAGATTAAGGGATGGAATTAGCCAGATCAAGGAAATTACCATCCATACCCCTCAGCAAAAAAACGCGCCACATATATTGAATTTTTCAGTCAGGGGGCTGAAGGCCGAAACATTCGTCCATGCACTTGAGGAAAAGAATATTTATGTATCGACTACGAGTGCCTGCTCTTCAAAAAAGAAGGCTGCAAGCAAAACCTTACTTGCAATGGGAGTCCCAGTTGATGAAGCAGAGAGCGCGATCAGAATCAGCCTGACATACAGCAATACAATAGAAGAAGCAGATAAAACAATAAAAGCAGTAGCAGAAGCAGTAAAACATTTAAGCGAGGTAGTAAAAAAATGATGTATGACCGAATATTAGTTAGATACGGAGAAATATCGACTAAAGGCAGGAACAGAAATAAATTCATAGACCGTCTTAGAAAAAATGTCAAGAGAGCTTTAAGCGATTTCCCGAATGCTTCCATCCAGGCAGACCGTGACCGTATGTTCATCCTGCTGAATGGAGAAGACAGCGATGAGGTTGGAAGGAAGCTGAGAAATATCTTTGGAATCCAATCCTACAGCCCGGCACTCAAAGTCGAAAAGGAACTTGAAGAAATGAAAGATGCAGCGCTGGAGCTTTTCAGAAAAATTCACAGACCAGGTCAAACGTTTAAAATAACGGCTAAACGCTCTGATAAGACGTTTGAACTTGATACAAACGGAATCAACTCTGAGTTTGGCGGCCATATTTTAAGAAATATCGACGGATTGAAAGTAGATGTCCGCAAGCCTGATGTTAATCTCCTGATCGAAATCAGGAAAGAAGCTGCCTATATTTCGGCTGAGACCATCAAGGGTGCCGGTGGCCTGCCAGCCGCATCTGGCGGCAAGGGAATGCTGATGCTTTCAGGCGGGATCGACAGCCCGGTAGCGGGTTACTTAACGATGAAAAGGGGTCTTGAAGTCGAAGGGGTCCATTTCTTCAGCCCTCCTTTTACGAGCGAGCGAGCAAAACAGAAGGTCATCGACCTATCAGAAAAGCTTGCTGAGGTTAATGGTCACTTTGCGCTTCATATTGTGCCGTTTACTGAAATCCAACAGGCGATCCACAAGCAGGTTCCTGAGAATTACACCATGACTACCACTAGAAGACTCATGCTCCGTATCACGGATGCCATCAGGGAGAAACAGGGCGGACTGGCGATCATTACTGGTGAGAGCCTAGGACAGGTGGCCAGCCAGACGCTTGAAAGCATGTATGCAATCAATGAGGTGACAAGCACACCAATCATCAGGCCGCTAATCACGATGGATAAGCAGGAAATCATGGATATTGCCCATACAATCGATACCCATGACATTTCAATCCGTCCATACGAGGATTGCTGTACCGTATTTGTTCCCGCATCTCCTAAAACGAAGCCAAAGCTTGAAAAGGTCCAAAACTTTGAAAGCTACTTTGATTTTGAGGAATTGATTATGAAGGCAGTGGAAGGGACAGAACGCATGGTGGTCAAACCGGCATCTGAGAGAAAAGATGACCCGGTAGATGATTTGTTTTAGACATTGTGTTTGAAGATATCTTAATAAACAAGATAAAATCTTATGTTAAAAATTTGTGAACAATTACCAATTAAACTTCGGTATTAAGCCATGTGATATTACACATTCTATACTCACAAGGAGGTGAAATCACATGGCAAACAACAGCTCAAATCAACTTCTAGTACCTGGAGTACAACAAGCTCTTGATCAAATGAAATACGAAATCGCAACTGAATTTGGTGTACAACTTGGTGGAGAAACTACTTCTCGCGCTAACGGTTCAGTAGGTGGAGAAATCACTAAGCGTTTAGTTCAAATGGCTGAACAACAACTTGGTGGCGGATTTTCTCGCTAATTAAAAATTAATAATATGGCTACAAGGAGCGGGACAGATGTCCCGCTCCTTTCTTATTTTAAAAAAATGTTATCATATAATTTTTAATTTTGAAATAATTTTGTATAATGAAGGTGGGGATTTTAAACTATATCAATTTTAGGGGGAACAGTATGAACAGGGAACAATTGATTGCACCGCAAAAGTATAATCTTGTAGCAGAAATGGAGCGTTACGCTCAGGATTCAAGCAGAAAAGCAATACTCTGGGAAAATGAAGAAGGACATACAAACGAAATTACATACCGTGAACTACTGAAAAACGCGAATAAAATTGGAAACGTTTTCTTGAAAAATGGTTTGAAGCAGGGCGATGTGGTTCTTGTCGTCGTACCAAGGCTGATTGAAGCATATCAGGTTTACATTGCATCGTTAAAAATGGGACTAGTTGTCATCCCAAGTTCTGAGATGCTCCGCACCAAGGATTTTCAATATCGAATCAACCATGGCGATGTAAAGGGTATTGTCAGCTATGCTCCGTACACAAAGGAATTCGCCGGAATCGAAGAAACTGTGGACCTTCCTAAGTTTGTCATTGGGGAGGAAAAAGAAGGCTGGATTCAGCTTGATAAAGAAATGGAATCAGCATCAGAGGAACTTCAGCTCGCTGATACGGAACGAGACGACATGGCGTTCCTGAGCTATACTTCAGGAACTACTGGCAATCCGAAAGGGGTTGTCCATACACATGGATGGGCCTATGCGCATTTGCGCACAGCCGCTGCAAATTGGCTTGGAATTGAGGATGGGGACACTGTCTGGGCAACTGCAGGCCCAGGATGGCAGAAATGGATCTGGAGCCCGTTTTTATCCGTAATGGGCACAGGTGCTACTGGCCTTGTTTACCATGGCAAATTTGAACCGCAGAAATACTTATCCCTCTTGCAAAAATATAATGTAAATGTTCTTTGCTGCACACCTACCGAATATCGTTTGATGGCCAAGGTAGAGAACCTCAGCGATTACAATCTTCCTGGACTCCACAGCGCTGTTTCGGCGGGTGAGCCGCTTAACCGAGAGGTCATCGAGACTTTCAAAAAGCACTTCAATGTGGAGGTGCGTGATGGTTATGGCCAGACAGAAAATACCCTGTTGGTCGGTGTGACGAAAGGTATGGAGTTAAGACCAGGTTCGATGGGGAAGCCAACTCCAGGCAACCGAGTTGAAATCATCAATGACAATGGGGAGCCATGTGCTCCGGGAGAGGTTGGCGACATTGCGGTACACATTGAAACGCCTGCATTGTTTAAGAACTATTACAAAGATCCTGAACGAACAGCCATGCAATTCCGCGGAGACTACTATGTCACTGGCGACAAAGCGACCAAGGATGAGGAAGGTTACTTCTGGTTCGAGGGCCGCGGTGATGACATCATCATCAGCTCAGGCTATACTATCGGGCCATTTGAAGTCGAGGATGCCCTCGTCAAGCACCCATACGTTGCAGAATGTGCAGTAGTCGCTTCGCCAGACGAAATCCGCGGACATATCGTCAAAGCATTTGTCGTCCTCCGTGACGGCGTCAGCCCTGACCAGGAGAACCTGGTAGCCGAGCTGCAGCAGCATGTGAAAGATCTGACAGCACCATACAAATATCCAAGAAAAATTGAGTTCCTCGAAGAACTTCCAAAAACGACGTCCGGAAAAATCCGCCGAATCGAATTAAGGAAGAAAGAACTGGAAGGCGCAAGCAAATAATCGGAATGGAGAAAGCAGGCTGATGATAGCCTGCTTTTTGTATGTTAATTGGTTCTAGCTGACCGAGGAAACCGAATGAGATAAAGAGACAACAAAAGGCGTTTAGTTGATGAATTTGGGTAAATATATATATGTGAAAGGGTGATGATCAGTGGAAATCGAAATTAGAAAGGCTGCATTGGCAGAGTTGAATAAGATCCATTTCAACCAGGATGAAGGCATAAGGATATTAGCGGAGTTTGTAGGTACATGCTCCATCGCTACAGATATTGAGCTTCAAATCGAAGCGAAACAAGAAAAAGATTCCGTGATCAGCGAAAAGGGCGTTAACTTTTTCGTACCAAAGAAATCGCTGGAGTCACTCCCAGGTAAAATCTTTTTAGATTTCAAGCCAGGGTTCGGATATAAGATATCTTCAGCTGAAGAAACCTTTGGTTACAATTTTAAATTAAAATCTAAAAACTAATTAAGTCATTGAATAGCCCTGAACGGGTTATTTTTTTTGGGCGTTGTATTAAGAGGATTGGAGAAAAGACTGAATTTCTCGTGAGTGTCATAATTTCGAATTATTGTTTTTTAAGACCAAGGTGGTCATTAAAACTGTGTTTCAACGGTTAGTTTTATACCATCTCTACAGTTCTAGCGCAATTTGTCTATTATTGGTTCTAGAAAAAGATTGTCAGTGCCGTTCTTCCCCCTTATAATGATATTATTTCGAGTCTAGAAAGATTAGGGGTGCACACTGTATGAACAGGGACGAACATCAGGCTGGAGTATTATACGCAGCTTTTTCTTATATTTTATGGGGACTCCTTCCGATTTATTGGAAGCTTCTGCATCATGTGAATGCGGATGAAATCCTCGCCAACCGGGTGTTTTGGTCGTTTTTCGTTGTCGCTGTTGTACTGGTGTTCAATAAGAAATGGAACCTTTTCACCGAAACATTGCGAGGGTTATCTAAAAACAAAAAGCAATTTGCGGCTTTGACTGTAGCTTCATTGCTGATCAGTATTAACTGGTTCATCTATATATGGGCTGTCAATACCGACCAGATGATCGAGGCGAGTCTTGGTTATTATATCAACCCACTTGTCAGCGTGCTCCTTGGCATGATTTTCTTGAAGGAAAGACTGTCAGTAATGCAATATGTTTCTTTTGCCATGGCAGCCGTCGGAGTACTGATCATGACGGTATCATATGGACAATTTCCGTGGATTGCCTTAACGCTTGCGGTCTCATTCGGGCTTTACGGTCTAGCGAAGAAATTGATAAAAGTGAATTCAGCAGTGGGCCTTGCGCTTGAAACTCTAGTAGTGATGCCGCTCGCGGGTATCTATATCGGCTACCTGTTTAATCAGGGAACGGATTCGCTGTTTGCGGGTTCATGGACGACAAGCTTGCTGCTTGCAGGGGCAGGAGCTGCCACCGCAGTTCCTTTGCTGTTTTTTGCGAAGGGTGCGCAGCGGATTCCTCTCGCAACACTCGGGATTCTGCAATATATCGCTCCAACATTGACTTTGATTCTAGGTATTTTCGTATATCATGAAACTTTCTCTACGATCCATTTGCTTGCCTTTACCTTCATCTGGTCTGCCTTGATTTTGTATTCACTATCAAGGACGAGGATGGCGGCTGCATTGTCTGTAAAGTGGAAAAAAGAAAAAGAGATGAATATGTAAAAAGAGCTGCGGATGGTCCGCAGCTCTTTTGCGTATAGCTCTTATTTATTGGCTAGCTTTCTTCTTAAGCCTATAAAAACGTCCTCTTCACTTTCTCCCAGAAGGAGTTGTCCTTTAGTTTGACAGTCTTGATGTAATTATTGCTTAGCTTTACATCGAACTTTTCGACATGCTGGATGCTGAGTGCCTCATTATCCATGCCCATAATTGGATAATCATTGCCGTCCTGGGCAACCTTGAAGGTAAGCTTGCGGTCACCGCTTAGGATGAATGAAGAGCCGAGTGTACGATAATGGTTATTGTTCACAGAAGCAAGCTCGCTTACCTGCATGCATGGAAGCAATGGATCGACAACCGCACCGTTTACAGATTTGTTATATGCTGTACTGCCAGTTGGAGTAGCAACGATCATGCCGTCCCCGCGGAAGGTTTCGAAATGTTTGTCATCAATATACACGTCCATGACGAATGCTTTAATGATCGCAGACCGGACACTGAATTCATTCAAACATATAAAGGAGGTTTCATTATCGATTGTGACCTCAATCGTCGGATAACGCCTTACCTCGATTTGAGCATTTTTGGTTGCCTCGATCATTTTATCAGTATCTTCAAGATGGAAATCACAATACATATTCAGAGTTCCAGTCGTGGAGATTCCGGCATATAAACAATCATCACGGAATCCCGTCTTTCTTACAGTCTGCAAGAATGTCCCATCATCACCAATACTGACAATGATATTGGCAGTACGGTGATCTGTGACCACATTATAGTCATACTGTCTTGCCAATTCATATAAAGGCTCAACTTTTTCCATCATTTTTGTGTCTGGTGTATGGTAAAAATAAATATTGCGGCGATCTGGCATTACTGATTCCTCCAAACATTATGTATTTCTTTCCATATTTTTACCCACTTTTGAAAACTTTTGCTAAAATAAATGTTATTGACATCAGTTTATCATTTTTTCATAAGATTTGAAATTACAAGGAATTTTCAAGGGGGCTTTTAAAAATGAATGGTAAAAGATGGGCGGCATTAGGAATCGCCATCGGTTTGTTTATTGCTTCATCAGTCATTAATTTTTTGTCAACATTCGCATTCGGTGACGCAGAGAATGCATTCACTGATATGTTTGCTGTTTCAGAAGAAATGTTTGCCGAAGAGATTATTGAAGAGGGAGACATGCTGAGCAAAATCGCTGTATTGTCAATTGATGGCGTCATCCAGGATACAGGGGACGCAGAATCATTTTTTCAAAGCCCGCTTTATAACCATAGGGCTTTCATGGAAAAGCTTGAATATGTAAAAGAAGCTGAAGATGTAAAGGCGATCATCCTGCAAGTGAACTCTCCAGGAGGAGGTGTCGTGGAAAGCGCCGAAATCCACGATAAAATAAAGGAAATACAGAAAGAAACGAAAAAGCCTGTCTATGTTTCAATGGGGTCGATGGCAGCTTCCGGAGGCTATTATGTTTCTGCTCCAGCTGATAAAATCTTCGCCAGTCCTGAAACATTGACGGGATCCCTTGGTGTCATCATGCAGGGCATCAACTATTCAGGTCTTGCCGAAAAATACGGAGTCGACTTTGTTACGATTAAAAGCGGCCCATATAAAGACATCATGAGCCCTACGAGGGAGATGACAGAGGAAGAACGAAAAATCCTTCAGTCAATGATCAACAACTCATATGAAGGCTTTGTAAAAGTAATTTCAGAAGGGCGAGGCATGCCTGTTGAAGAAGTCAAGAAAATCGCGGATGGAAGGATCTATGACGGCCGCCAGGCAAAAGAGCTGAATTTGATTGACGGGTTTGGTTATCTAGATGATGTCATCGAAAAAGTAAGGAAAGATAAGAAACTTGGAGATGCCCAGGTAGTGAAGTACACAGAAAGCATGGGCTTTGGGTCATTCTTCAACATGGGTGCACAAAAGATCATGGGGAAAGACGCGGAGATGGCAGGCTTGATGAAGTTATTGTCCCAGCCTAATTCTCCCCGCTTAATGTATTTGTATGCGGAATAAGGGGGGACAAAAATGAACTCGAATGAATTTGATAAAGATGACCACGTAATTTCGGACACGGAATCCGATTCCACTGTGCAGAAAGAGAGCACGGTGAATAATCTGGACAGAGCACTGCTTACGGAGAATAAGCACTCAGGCTCCAGCCCAATGTCTGATTCGAAGGTTTCGCATACAGAAGTCAACACTGCAGACGTAAGCAAACTCGATACTCCACAGCTGGAACATACAACAGAAGGAGGCGGGTATACGACAGTCCCGCCTTATGGACAGGAAGAAACCCTTGCAGAGCATCATCGGTTTGCGGGTCTCTATGCCGGATTCTGGATGCGGTTTTGGGCATATTTGCTGGATTTGATCGTAATCGGAAGTATTAACAGGATGATCCTCAATCCTGTGTTCAGGGCATTGGATGTCTCATTAGTTGAGGACGGAATCATTTCTCCTATGGGTTTGACAACTGCAGTTGTTTTTTACTTGTATTTTGTTTTGATGACAAAGTTCTATGGCCAGACTCTTGGAAAAATGGTCTTTGGTTTAAGAGTGGTGGAACTCGATGGCAGCAGGCTTTCATGGGGAACTGTACTTTTCCGTGAATGGATCGGCCGATTCATATCGGCGACAGTAATGGTACTGTATGTTGTCGTTGCTTTTACGAAAAAGAAACAGGGCTTGCATGACCTGTTCGCCGATACAGCTGTCATATATGAACCTCGGTAACATGAACCTGCTCCGGCAGGTTTATTTTTTTGCATTTTTGTTGATAATAATAGGCTGAAAGGTTGTGGAGGACAATGAAATGGGTGCTGCTGACCATACTGCTTCTCACCGTACTGGCAATTATTATCCTTATAACGAAAGTGAAAATATTAATTGATTATTTCCACGGCAATGATAATGACCATCTTAAGGTTACCGTAAGAGCATGGGGAGGCCTTATTAAGTATAAGGTCGATATACCTGTCATCAAAGTTGATGATAATTCTCCCACAATTGTGGTTGAAGAAAAGGTACAAACAGGGCCTAATGAAAATATGAAAGAAGAAAAATCTGTACAGGTCGATAAAACGGACTTGCTCAATAGCTTCAATGATTTCAAACAGCTGCTCACCCACATTGCCGGACTTCACAAAATCATCCGCAATTTCTTAAAAAAAGTCACGATCCGAAAAATAGAATGGCATACAATGGTCGGGGTTGGAGACGCGGCGGCGACCGCGGTGATCACTGGTGCCTTTTGGGCTGTAAAAGGCGGTGTGATTGGTGTTCTCAGCCATTATATGAAACTGAAAGATATGCCGGTCATGACGATTACTCCCAGCTTTCAACATGCTGTTTCAATCACTAGCTTTAAATGTATGATTCAGTTCAGAGTCGGGCATGCTATTTTAGCAGGAATAAAGCTGGTTAAATATTGGAAAGGCGGATGGCCTGAATTCAAGACAAAGCCTTTGTCCGCACTTTCTGGTGATAAAACTAATACCGTTTAAACAAGGAGGAAAACAGGAATGTCCGACCATCCAATTCAAGGACTTATGACTACTGCCATGGAGAGTTTAAAAGAAATGATTGATGTTAACACGATCATTGGGGATCCTGTAGAAACGCCGGATGGAAGTGTAATCCTGACTGTTTCTAAAGTAGGATTCGGTTTTGCGGCTGGTGGAAGTGAATTTGTTTTGGAAAGCACAAAGGGAGGTTCTGGCGGCTCCGGTGGTTCTGGGGGGCAGTCCGGCGGAGGGGCCCAGCATCCATTTGGAGGAGGAAGCGGCGGCGGTGTTTCGATTACGCCAATCGCATTTCTTATTGTCAGCTCTAAAGGTGTGAAGATGCTTCATCTTGACGAAAGCACTCATTTATATGAAAAGATTTTGGATCTGGCACCGCAGGCTGTCGAAAAAATCCAGCAAATGATGTCAAAGAAAGACCAGAACAATCAGGATGGAAATCAGAACCAAAGCCAACACAACAAATCAGAGTACAATGGACAAAAATCAGATTTGGATTTTTAACGCTCAGGGCGGCTGCCTTTCCCAAATGGGGAGGCAGCTTCACTTTGTGGATTACATGATTTCAACACATAGATTCAATACACTCTAAAGGAGAATGGATGGGAATAGTAAAACTATATCCAGCGACAATGACATGGAAAGTCATCCGTAAAATAATTGCAAAAATATTTTTTAAAAGATATATTAACACTGTACATATAATGGACAAGGAGGATGAGCAGGTATGGCATCTGTTACATTTAAGGGGAACGCAGTTACATTGTTAGGAAATGAAGTGAAGGTTGGAGACCAGGCACCTGATTTTAAGGTTCTTGCAAATGATATGTCTGAAGTGACACTTCAGGATACTAAGGGACAAGTTAGATTGATCAGCGCAGTTCCTTCCCTTGACACAGGAGTTTGTGATGCGGAGACTCGCCGGTTTAACGAGGAAGCTGTAAAACTTGATAATGTTAAGGTTTTGACAGTGAGCGTTGACCTGCCGTTTGCACAGAAGCGCTGGTGCGGAGCAGCCGGTATTGAAAATGTTCAAACTCTATCTGACCACCGTGAGCTTTCTTTCGGTGAGGCATACGGAGTTGCGATCAAAGAACTTCGCCTGCTGGCTCGCGCAGTGTTTGTTGTTGATTCCAGCGACAAAGTAACATACGTACAATATGTAAGTGAAGTGACGGATCATCCTGATTATGAAGCAGCGGTTGAAGCTGCAAAGCAAGCTAGATAATAACAACCTAGAAACAAGCCGCAGAATCCTGCGGCTTGTTTTGCTTATGAGTCATATACCTTGTAGACAAATGAAAACATGGCTAAAATAAATACATATTAGGATCGGGAGGAAAAAAAGTGAGTACCACTCCGGTAGAAAAACTATTCACCGCATTCAATATTACTGCGGATATTTTAAAAGAAGAACTTTCATGTACATATTTGGAGGCTCTGGCCGAAACGGGCGAGAATATGTTCCAGGGAACAGTCCTCCAGGACGAATTGAATGAAGTAACGAAGAAAAGGCTTGAGAAAACATATAAAGAATTCAAGCTGGACGATTTTTCAAAAGAAGAGATTCGCAAAGGTTTCCAGCTCGCAATATTGAAAGGTATGAAGGAGCATGTACAGCCAAATCATCAGATGACGCCGGATTCTGTGGGCATGTTCATCGGCTATCTGGTTAACAAGTTTATTAACAAAAAGTCTTTCAGGCTGCTTGATCCTGCCGTCGGTACCGGGAACCTGCTGGCAACCGTCCTGAATCAGCAAACAGATAAGGAAATTGACTCAATCGGAGTTGATATCGATGACCTGTTAATCAGGCTTGCTTTCGTGAATGCCAACTTACAAAAACATCCTGTTGAACTTTTCAATCAGGACAGCCTTGAACCACTGTTTGTGGATCCAGCGGACGGCGTCATTTGCGATCTTCCTGTAGGCTATTATCCTAACGACCTTAGGGCGGAGGATTATGAAGTTAAGGCAAAAGAAGGGCATACCTATTCACATCACATGTTTATTGAGCAAAGTACGAAGCATGTGAAAGAAGGTGGTTATCTGTTCTTCATGATTCCAAATGGTTTATTTGAAAGTGAACAGGCTCCATTGCTGCATGAGTTCATCAAAAAGCATTTAATCGTCCAGGGAATTTTACAGCTGCCGGCTTCATTATTTAAAAATAAACAAGCTGCGAAGAGCATTTTAATCCTTCAGAAAAACGGTGCAGAAGTAAAAGCACCGAAGCAGGCGCTTCTTGCGGAACTGCCAAAGCTTTCTGACGGAGCTGCCGTAAACCGAATGCTAAATAAAATTGACATTTGGTTTAATGAGAATAAGATGACAGAGAAGTAAAGAGAGGAACCGGATAAATTGCCGGTTCTTTTTTATCATGGCTGTGTTAAAGATCATTGTTGATTTTTAAGCTCTGTTGATTGGAGTGGAAGGCGCGAAGACTCCTGCGGGATGAACGGGTCAGGGGAGACCCCGCAGGAGTGAAGCGACGAGGAGGCTCCCCGGGCCGCCCGCGGAAAGCGAAGCGCCTGGAACGGATATCAACAACCAGGTTTAACAGAGCTTTTATCATAAAGGTGAAAAATGAGTATGTGAAGCTTTTTTCAAATCATTAGAAGTATCTGAATAAAAACTCATTTCATGTTTGGGAAAGCTTTGCTTGAAATGTGAAAAAGACAGTGTTTAAATGGGGAATTGAGAGATATATTTGCAGCCTGTGGCACACAATAAAGGTGTACTATTTAAATGTATATATTATCAGGTTGTTATATAAAAGGAGCGGTACAAAATGGCTAAAATAATTGCAATCAATGCCGGCAGCTCATCACTTAAGTTCCAATTGTTCGAAATGCCGAGCGAAGAAGTAATCACAAAAGGAATTGTTGAAAGAATCGGCCTTAAGGATTCTATTTTCACAATCTCTGTGAATGGGGAAAAAATCAAGGAAGTTTCTGATATCCAAGATCATGAAGTTGCGGTAAAAATCCTTCTTGATAAGCTTACATCTCTAGGAATCATCCAATCCCTTGATGAAATCGAAGGCATTGGCCACCGCGTTGTTCACGGCGGAGAAGAATTCAACGATTCTGTGTTGATCACTGAAGAAGTCTTAAATAAAATCGAAGAGCTCTCAGAGCTTGCTCCCTTGCATAATCCAGCAAACCTGACTGGTATCCGTGCATTCCAGCAAGTACTGCCGAATGTTCCGGCAATTGCTGTTTTTGATACAGCATTCCACCAGACGATGCCTGAAAACTCATTCCTTTACAGCCTTCCATATGAATATTATAAAAAATACGGAATCCGTAAATATGGCTTCCATGGAACGTCTCACAAGTATGTTTCACAACGTGCGGCAGAAATGCTTGGACGTCCCGTTGAGCATCTTCGCCTAATTTCATGTCACCTTGGAAATGGTGCAAGTATTGCTGCGATCGAAGGCGGAAAGTCGATTGATACCTCAATGGGATTCACTCCGCTCGCTGGTGTGACAATGGGTACTCGTTCAGGTAATATTGACCCTGCCTTGATTCCATACATCATGGAAAAAACGGACAAGAATGCTGACCAAGTATTAGATGTCCTCAATAAAGAAAGCGGGATGCTTGGCGTATCAGGCTTCTCCAGCGACCTTCGCGACATTGAAGAAGAAGCTGAAAAAGGAAACGAGCGTGCAGAGCTTGCCCTGAAGGTATTCGCTGACAGAATCCATAAATATATCGGTTCATATGCAGCCCGCATGTGCGGTGTAGATGCTATCATTTTCACTGCTGGTATAGGCGAGAACAGTACTGCAATTCGTGCACGAGTACTGCAAGGACTTGAGTTCATGGGCATTTACTGGGACCCTGCTTTGAACAAAGTTCGTGGAGAAGAAGCTTTCATCAGCTATCCGCACTCTCCAGTTAAAGTAATGGTCATCCCGACAGATGAAGAAGTCATGATTGCGCGCGATGTTGTGCGTTTGGCTAAATAAAGAATTTTTTCAGGCAGAAGCGAGCCCGCTTCTGCCTTTTTATATTGGACGATTTTTTATGCTATACTGGAAGAAAATTCACATGCTGGAGGTTTTTCAATGCCTTTGACTGATCGGGAACAAAAGGTGCGGGATGAATTAAGCAATTGGGAAAACAAGCTGTATGACTATGAACCTAATGATTTTGAACTTGCCTATGACCGGTATCTCGAGCGTTCCTTCGCGCTTTTGCCAGAAGAAGTCCAGGAGCGTTTTTTCTCACTGTTTGACAGCTGGCTGTTCCATCTTCATTCGCTTATTCAGGGCTCGCAGCTGCAGATGGATGCCAAGGAGAGGATCCTTGCTGCAGGCAGGGTATTTCAGCCTGATCTTGAAACGGTCCATGATTTAAGGGAACTGCCGATCGAGCAGCTGGAGTTTATCGCGGGTCAGCAAATCGCCCGCCACAGGGTCTACTCATTAGTCCAGGGTGGCATGTCAGGCAGTGGGGGGAATCTCGTCCTTGGAGCGGATATGCCAGCGATGGCGGTCATCAATCTAAGGATAGTCCAGCTGATTGCGATGACTTACGGATTTGAAGTGAATACCCCATTTGAGATGATGGTGGCTTTGAAGGTTTTCCATACTGCGACAATGCCTTCAAGGATGCAGAGCACAGGCTGGAATGAGCTGAAGAATGACCTGGAACAGGCTGAAGACTTTTATTTTTACGAAGGAAATGATGACCTGACAGACGTTACGTGGCTTGAACAGCCAATCAAGCAAATCTTTAAAGGTATGGCTATTCTCTTATTCCGTAAAAAGCATATACAAGGCCTTCCAGTCATCAGCATGGCTATTGGAGCAGGGGCAAACTATCAATTGACGCGGAGAGTTACTGAATTCGCCCATAAATATTACCAGATGAGATATTTCAAAGAAAAAGGGGCGCTATAACAATATGAGTACACAGGAACACAAGCAGGCTGCACCTAGCCAGGTACGCTGCAAGGTGATCACCGTCAGCGATACTAGGACAGAAGAAACGGATAAAAGCGGCAAGCTTATGAAGGAAATGCTCGAAGGAGCAGGCCATAAGATTGTCGAGTATGTGATTGTCAAAGACGAAGCAGAACCAATTAAATCGGAAGTCCTGAAAGGCTGCAGCAACCCGGATGTTGACGTTGTTCTAACAAACGGAGGCACAGGGATTGCCAAACGGGACGTTACAATCGAAACCGTTCAAAGCATATTTGATAAGGAGATTTCCGGTTTTGGCGAAATTTTCCGTATGCTCAGCTACACTGAGGACATAGGTTCCGCAGCCCTGTTGTCGCGGGCTGCTGCCGGTGTCGTTAATGACCGGGCAGTCTTTTCAACACCAGGTTCAACAGGAGCTGTCCGACTGGCGATGGAAAAATTGATTATCCCCGAAATCGGGCATGTAGTGAGAGAGCTGACGAAGGATTTATAAGAATGCAGGGATGGAATCTAAACGGATTTCATCCTTTTTTAGTGTTTTAAAAAGGAATGGAAAAGTTTGCAGAAATTATGGGGATAGAAGTAGAGCTTACATTAATCTGAAATCAGCTTTTGGTGAAAAAATGTGGATAAAACCATCTGGTTTGCACCGTAATGCGCTGTACGATGAATAAGGTTAAAAAGAAAAACGCTCTGCATTGCCCGAAAAACAGCTGTACCAAGGAAAAGGGTAAAAGGAAGCGCTCTGCATTGCCCGAAAAACAGCTGTACGAAGGAAAAGGGTAAAAGGAAGCGCTCTGCATTGCCCGAAAAACAGCTGTACCAAGGAAAAGGGTAAAAGGAAACGCTCTGCATTGCCCGAAAAACAGCTGTACGAAGGAAAAGGGTAAAAGGAAACGCTCTGCATTGCCCGAAAAACAGCTGTACCAAGGAAAAGGGTAAAAGGAAACGCTCTGCATTACATGAAAAGGGGAAATCATGAAAATAGTATTAGCTGTTTTATTCATAATAATTGGCAGCATTTCGGTGGGTTCAACAATTGATCAATTGGGGGCCTTTGGGAATTGGATTATTAAAAGCATTTGGAGTAGTATGCCTAGTCGCCGGAGTCTATCTCGGCAAAAAGTATAGTAATAAAAAATAGCTTGGAAGCTCCAAGCTATTTTTTTATGCGATTGAAAGTTCTGCCAGAGCAAATTTCTTATTGGTGCATTTTATCCAATGAAATGTCCTGATGCGTCCGGTACCAGAGCCAAAGGTCATTGATGATGGATGCCAGCTCAGCAATTTCGCTGTTTAATTCACATGAGCGAATAAAATTGCTTTCGTCTGAAAGCTGGGCCTGTTTAAGGTTGATTGTTTTTTCAAGCTCGGCGATTCGGTCAGGAATGCTTCCGCGAATTTTTTCCCAGTGGAGCAGGATGGCATGTTGTGTATCTATGTCATATTCTTCCCAGCTTCCATTTATAGCAGGGAGGGGAATGCCAAGTCGGCTGTTATAAAGAAAATATTGTTCCATATCTGATGGAGCCCCCATTCCGATATTCATTGCTTCCATTCTACTATACTTTTATTCCCTCTTCTATACTAGCCTGACCTCCAATCTGATTACTGGATAAATAAAATTAAAATTTAGTCTTGAAATGTTCCTTAAAACCTGTTAATTTTATAAACATGAATAAAAATTAAATTATATGAATAAATATTCGTTTAAAAAGGAGTATGAAAAAAATGACTGAAAATAAAGTGATACTAGCCTATTCAGGCGGTCTTGATACATCTGTTGCAATTAAATGGCTAAAGGAACAAGGTTATGCAGTGGTGGCTTGCTGCCTGGACGTAGGTGAAGGAAAAGACCTTCAGTTCATAAAGGAAAAAGCGTTGAAGATTGGTGCTGTTCAATCCTATGTATTGGACGTGAAGGAAGAATTCGCGAACGATTATGCACTGTTTGCCTTGCAGGCACATGCATTATACGAAGGCAAATACCCGTTAGTTTCTGCGCTCTCCCGTCCATTGATTTCTAAGAAACTAGTAGAAATTGCAGAGATGGAAGGAGCAGTTGCCGTAGCACATGGCTGTACCGGAAAAGGGAATGATCAGGTAAGATTTGAGGTTTCAATTAAAGCGTTGAATCCCGATCTGAAGGTAATCGCACCAGTGCGTGAATGGAAGTGGTCTCGTGAGGAAGAAATCGCATATGCAGCGAACAATGGCATTCCAATTCCAATCAATCTTGACAGCCCATTTTCGATTGACCAAAACCTTTGGGGCAGAAGCAATGAATGCGGAATACTGGAAGACCCTTGGCAGGCTCCGCCAGTTGAGGCATATGAATTGACTGCAGAGCTAGAAGACACACCAGATACACCTGATCTAATCGAAATTGAATTTGTGGAAGGTGTACCAACAGCGATTGATGGAAAGACTTACCTGCTATCCGAATTGATTCTTGAGCTTAATGCGATCGCAGGAAAGCATGGTGTCGGAAGAATTGACCATGTCGAGAATCGCCTTGTCGGCATAAAGTCACGTGAGGTTTACGAAGCTCCGGCAGCAATGACATTGATTAAAGCGCATAAAGAACTGGAAGACATCACTCTTGTTAAGGAAGTTGCCCATTTCAAGCCTGTCATTGAGAAAAAGATGACTGAATTGATTTATGAAGGCTTATGGTTCTCGCCGCTACAGGAAGCATTGGCAGCCTTCTTGAAATCAACCCAGAAGCATGTTACTGGAACTGTCCGTGTAAAATTTTTCAAAGGCCATGCGATTATTGAAGGAAGAAAATCACCATATTCTCTATACAACGAGAAATTGGCGACCTATACTTCAGACGACGAGTTTGATCATAGCGCTGCTGTTGGCTTCATCAACTTATGGGGGCTTCCGACAGTCGTTCACAGCATGGTCCAGGGCAAGAAGGTGACAGTGTGAAGAAATTGTGGGGCGGCAGATTCACCGGATCGGCAGAAGATTGGGTTGACGAATTCGGTGCATCGATCGGCTTTGACCAGGAATTAGCGCAGCAGGACATTGAAGGAAGCATTGCACATGCTGCGATGCTTGCGAAATGCGGGATTATAACATCGTCAGAATCAGACAACATCATTCAAGGATTGAAGATGCTGGAGCAGAAAGCAAAGAACAATGAGCTGGAGTACTCTGCGAAACTTGAGGATATCCATTTAAATATTGAGCATCATCTAACCGAAATGATCGGTCCAACTGGAGGCAAGCTTCATACCGCCAGGAGCAGGAACGATCAGGTTGCGACGGATATGCATTTATACCTTAAAACTCAGGTTGGCGAGATCATTGACTTGATTACCGAATTTCAAAATACATTGATCTGCCAGGCAGAACAGAACGTCGAAACGATCATGCCAGGCTATACACATTTGCAAAGAGCCCAGCCGATTTCATTTGCGCATCATCTCATGGCTTATTTCTGGATGCTTGAGCGGGATAAACATCGATATACGGATAGTCTAAAAAGAATCAGTTTATCCCCGCTTGGCGCCGGTGCTCTTGCCGGGACGACATTCCCAATCGACCGCAATTTCACAGCAGAAATGCTTGGATTTGAAGGTATTTACGAGAATAGCCTTGATGCCGTAAGCGATCGGGATTTCATTCTTGAATTTCTGTCAGGAAGTTCTATTTTAATGATGCACCTATCACGCTTATGCGAGGAAATCATCCTATGGTCCAGCCAGGAGTTCCAGTTCATTGAGCTTTCAGATACGTTCACAACAGGAAGCAGCATCATGCCGCAAAAGAAAAATCCCGATATGGCCGAATTGATCCGCGGGAAAACCGGCAGGGTCTATGGAAGCCTGATGGGCTTGCTGACAGTTTTGAAAGGACTGCCTTTAGCGTATAACAAAGACATGCAAGAGGATAAGGAAGGAATGTTCGATACTGTAAAAACAATTAAAGGCTCGCTGAAAATTTTCTCTGGAATGGTTAAGACGATGAATGTTAAGAAAGAGAAGATGGAAGGATCAGTCAAGAACGATTTTTCAAATGCGACGGAGCTCGCAGACTATCTGGCAGCAAAGGGAGTCCCATTCAGGGAGGCCCATGAAATTGTTGGCAAGCTTGTGCTCGATTGCATACAAAAGGGCTGCTACCTAGCTGACCTCTCGATAGAGGAATATCAATCAATGAATTCTCTATTTGAAAAAGATATCTATGAAGCCTTGAACCCTTATAATGCAGTTGAACGAAGGAACAGTGCAGGAGGAACAGGATTTTCGGAGGTAAAAGCGCAAATCGACAAAGCAAAAGAGCTTGTATAAATTGAAAAAGCACGCAGTCTGAAAAACTGCGTGCTTTTGATATTGTAAAATTGGTTATTAGTTGTCTTGGTCAGTACGGACGACTAGGACATCACATGATGCATAACGGGTGATGTGTTCTGAAACACTCCCGATGAAAAATCGTTCCATCGCGTTCATGCCAGTGGCTCCACAAATGATCAGGTCGGCGTTGTATTTTTTAGCAACATCTTTGGCAATCTTGACCTTTGGTGAACCATAATCGATTTCGTAGCTGACATTAGTAATACCAGCTTCCCTTGCCTGCTGTTTGTAGTTTTCCATCAGCTCTGTAGCAAATTGATTGGCACGCTCTGAAATCGTGCGGTCATAAGCTTCAACAGTTGCAAATGTACGCAAATCGATGATGTGGGTCATGACTAGCTTTGCATCGTTTCTTTTTGCAATTTCAATCGCTTTTTTGAAAGCCCATGCTGCCTCTTTAGAACCATCAACGGCAACTAAAATGCTCTTATAATATAGCGCCATAGTTCTCGCCTCCTTTACCTATATTATACAATAGATTCCTTAGTATAGCTGTGACAATCAAACGAAAACTATGGATGCAAGCATATTATTTAAGGAGGCAACCAGCATGGAGAAAAAGGAGCAGCGCGGCCAGTCATTTTACGATTATGATGATCAGGGCATCGAGCAGGTAAGCCAGCAGATTATGGATTCCTACAACAGTGGGGTGGTCGGACAGGAGCAAATGAAGGCTGCTGTGGAAAACAATGAAGAACTTCGGTAAACATTAAGAACAAGCTTGCAGAAACAATCTGCAAGCTTAATTATTTCTAGCAGATGGAAATGTAAAGATATAGTATGTTGAATGGTATTTGTAATAGAGAATTTATTCATATTTCAACTTTTATAAGATTAAAAATATACAGAATAGTATATTTTAGGGAATTTTATACGAATTGTTTTGCCAAAAGGTTTTTTTTCTACTAAAATGAAAGTGTTTTCATCCTTGACCATTTTATACTTTTATCCCTCTAAAAATATCTGCTTTTTCTCCAGGGAAAAATGATATAGTTGTGTCAGGGCCTGAAATGGTAAGGCAATTATTATTATAGGAGGTATGCAATAATGCGTATCGGTGTACCTAAAGAGATAAAGAATAATGAAAATCGTGTGGCTATGACGCCTGCAGGTGTACTTAACCTTGTTAACTTTGGTCATGAAGTATTTATTGAAGCTGGTGCGGGTCTTGGTTCCAGCTTTACTGACGAAGACTACAAAGCTGCTGGCGCCTTGATTGTTGGCAGTGCGGAAGAAGCATGGTCCCAGGATATGGTCATGAAGGTTAAAGAACCTCTTTCACAAGAATACGGTTATTTCCGTGAAGGCTTGATTTTATTTACATATTTGCACCTTGCTCCAGAACCAGAGCTGACAAAGGCATTAATTGAGAACAAGGTGGTTGGTATCGCATACGAAACAGTACAGCTTGCAAACGGCTCACTTCCATTGTTGACGCCGATGAGTGAAGTTGCCGGCCGTATGTCTACACAAATTGGCGCACAGTTCCTTGAAAAGGTTCACGGCGGCAAAGGAATCCTTCTTGGGGGAGTTCCTGGTGTACAAAGAGGAAAAGTTACGATCATCGGTGGTGGAGTAGCAGGAACGAATGCTGCGAAAATGGCTGTCGGACTAGGTGCTGAAGTCACGATGATTGACTTGAACCCAGACCGTCTTCGCCAGCTAGACGATATCTTCGGATCCGATATTACAACTCTAATGTCAAATCCTTTCAATATCGCAGAAGCTGTTAAAGCATCTGACCTTGTAATCGGAGCAGTTTTGATTCCAGGTGCAAAAGCTCCTAAGCTAGTAAATGAAGAAATGATCCAGTCCATGAACCCAGGTTCAGTCGTTGTCGATATCGCAATCGACCAGGGTGGAATTTTTGAAACAACAGACAGAATCACTACTCACGACAACCCAACTTATGAAAAGCACGGTGTTGTGCATTACGCAGTAGCGAACATGCCTGGAGCTGTTCCAAGAACGTCTACCATCGCACTGACTAACGTGACAGTTCCATATGCTGTCCAAATCGCAAACAAAGGTTACAAAAAGGCTTGCCTTGACAATGAAGCATTATTGAAGGGCATCAACACGCTAAACGGCTATGTTACTTACCAGGCTGTTGCTGAAGCCCATAACCTTGTATATTCTGAAACAAAAACATTATTGGAGCAAATCTAATAACACTAGATCCGGATGATTAAATCCGGATCTTTTATTTTACAAAATTAGAAAGCATAAAATTCACTTCGAGAATTGTCCATCTCCAGCGCTTTTCTTAGCAATACGCCAAATTAGTACAAAGCTGTTTAAAATCTTTCCATTTTAGCGTATATTATTTATGGGATATACGGACTCTTTCATTTTAGAAATGAGAGTCAGAATGTCCGTTATAAATTGTAACTGAGGAGTGTCATGATGGAAAAAGTACTTGTTTTTGGACATAAAAATCCTGATACGGATACAATCTGCTCTGCCATTGCCTATGCTAACTTAAAGCAAAAGCTTGGTGTCGATGCGGAAGCAGTGCGTTTGGGCCAGGTTAATGGAGAAACTCAATATGCGCTTGATTACTTCAAGGCTGAAGCACCTCGCCTTGCCGGGAAGGTTTCTGAAGAAGTGGACAAGGTCATCCTTGTTGACCACAACGAACGCCAGCAGAGTGCTGATGATATTACAAAAGTTCAAATCGTTGAAGTCATTGACCACCACCGTGTGGCGAATTTCGAAACGAGCGATCCACTATATTTCCGTGTTGAACCTGTTGGCTGCACTGCGACAATCCTAAATAAGATGTACAAAGAAAGCAATGTGGAAATCGAAAAGAATATCGCAGGGCTAATGCTGTCTGCGATCATTTCCGATTCATTATTGTTCAAGTCCCCGACTTGCACAGAGCAGGACGTTGACGCAGCACGTGAACTAGCTGAGATTGCTGGTGTCGACGCTAATGCGTATGGCCTTGATATGCTTAAGGCTGGTGCTGATTTAAGCAGCAAAACAATTGATGAGCTTATATCTCTTGATGCGAAGGAATTCCAAATGGGCAGCTCAAAGGTTGAAATCGCACAGGTGAACACTGTCGATGTGAATGAAGTGCTCGCACGCCAGTCTGAGCTTGAAGAGGCATTAAACAAGAAAATCTCAGAGAAAAGCCTGGATCTATTTGTCCTGGTCATCACTGACATTTTAACAAATGATTCAGCTGCCCTTGCACTTGGTGAAAAAGCAGCTTCTGTTGAGCAAGCATTCGATGTTACACTGGAAAACAACACTGCGACGCTTAAAGGTGTTGTTTCACGCAAGAAGCAAGTTGTGCCTGTGTTGACAAACGTACTTGCTAAATAAACTGGGGAAAGTAAAAACCGTCCATGCCAATATCCGGCAGGACGGTTTTTTTATCGTTACTATGCAAATCTTTCTGTTCTTGCTGATGAATTTCTGAGTTTTAATGTGATGTACCCAAAATAAACAAATGCAGCGATTGAGAAGTAAATCCATGCGTCCGCCACCTGTTCACTTTTCCATATACCTGTCATGGAAAGCAATGCAGGGAGTGTTAATGTCAGCCAGGATTGTACCATTGCAACCTTGCCGATATAAGCATCGATTTTCTTGTTCAAACCCATTGACAAAAAGAACAGGAACCAGAGATATGCCCACATTACCCATGTAAGGGTGCTGATTATATCAGCGAAATGAACATAGGCAACAATGGCGTAAATGATGGCAATGACGGCGACCCAAAGGGAATACCAGCCGAGGCCGCTTCCATCTAGGTCCTTTAATAAAGTTAAACCTACATATAGATAAGTGAAGCCAAACAGAAAAATGCTTGCCAGACTGTAAATCGTCCAGTTGCTCTGGTCCGATACGGCAATTAAGTAAAAAGGAACAATCACTTGCATTGCTCCGATAAATAAGTTGAATACTGCTACGCTTTTAGCGTTTGCCCGGCCAAGAAGCATTAAGCTGTTAAGGAAAAGTGCTGCTCCTGACAGCAATAAACCTGCGTCTCCCATGATGTATGCCCCAATTGAATCAATTGGCGGCTCTTTCCTCCTTTATTAAGCAAGTGAGCTAAATCCTTCCGAATTAGAAAGAGCAACTCCTTCACCCATTTAAGGAAAGGAATTGCCCTACATTAAGCTGGTAAAATATTGATCTTAATCAATTTTCTTATCCATATCCTTGGATGAAAAATAACCAGGAAGAATTTCACTGATCGTCGTTTCCATTACATCGCCATTAAGGTTGGCAAGGTAAATTTTTGTATCATCATTCGAAAATTCTGCAATTACCTGACGGCAGGCACCGCATGGAGAAATTGGACCTTCAGTGTCTCCGACTACTGCAATCGCCTTGATTTCAGTAGCACCCTCTGATACAGCCTTGAAAATTGCCGTTCTTTCGGCACAGTTTGTCAGGCCATAAGAAGCATTTTCGATATTGCAGCCAAGATAAACTTCATCATTGTTCATTACGATTGCAGCGCCAACCTGAAACTTAGAATATGG
Source organism: Mesobacillus subterraneus (assembly GCF_023715485.1). GTDB lineage: Bacteria > Bacillota > Bacilli > Bacillales > Cytobacillaceae > Mesobacillus > Mesobacillus subterraneus_B. Next base: position 137,421 of record NZ_JAMBOF010000011.1, read on the forward strand.
AACGTATGCTTTGCTTCTCGCTTCAATCGCTTTTTCAACAAGCATGTTCTTATCCATGTCCACTCCCCATTCCCATGATCTATTTTTTAGCTCTTTTTAACACGGCTGTTGATTTTCGTTCCAGGCGCTTCGCCCGCCCGCAGGAGTCTACGCGCCTTCCACTACAATCAACAGGGGTTAAAAATCAACATTCAGCTTTAACAGAGCCTATTTTTTAGTAAGGTATGATTTTACGCTTAGTATGAAGAATTTGAAGACAGGCCATTCATGATTGCAACACCTGAGCTTGCGCCAATTCTTGTTGCGCCAGCTTCGATCATGCTTTGTGCATCCTCAAGGCTGCGAACGCCGCCAGAAGCTTTAACACCTAGATCTGGTCCAACTGTTTTTCTCATGAGGGCGATATCTTCAACTGTAGCGCCGCCTGTTGAGAAACCAGTAGAAGTCTTGACAAAATCTGCTCCTGCGCTGACAGATAGCTTGCAAGCCATTTCTTTTTCTTCGTCAGTAAGAAGGCAAGTCTCGATGATAACTTTAGTCAAAGCTTTACCCTTTGCTGCTTCAACAACTGCTTTGATATCATTTTCAACTACATCGTACTGCTTGTCTTTCAATGCGCCGATATTGATGACCATATCAACTTCAGTTGCACCATTTTCAATTGCATTCGTTGTTTCGAAAGCTTTTACTTCAGATGTTGAAGCTCCAAGAGGGAAGCCGATTACTGTACAAACCTCCACACCTTCTGCACCCTTAAGAATTTGTGCAGCCGTCTTTACCCAAGTTGGGTTTACGCATACAGATGCAAACTTATATTCTTTTGCTTCCTCAGCCAATTTAACAATCTCAGCTTCAGTTGCATTTGCTTTAAGTAATGTGTGGTCGATCATTCTTGCTAATTCGTTAGTCATTCAATTCAAACCCTTTCCGTATTCAGAATATGTTGAAACGCTTTCATTAAGAAGAAAAATATATTGCCAAGAGTTATTATGTGTAACTTACATGAATAATATATCAGGTGGTTGAACAATTGTAAATAATCATTTGAACATATGTAAAAATAAAAACTGGTAATACATGAAACTGTCACATCTTTGTTATTCGAAGCGAAGACACAGAAAAATTTTTCTTTTGACATTCAGCAATCGTTTCATTATAGTTGCCTTATAAAAATTAATATGCATCCCGTACTCGCGGGAGAGGTTCATAGCGGACACCCTCTATAAAAAACTATGGCTTTGAAGAATTTCAACCATATCCCAGAGGATATGGTTTTTTATTTTATTAGGGCAGATAGTGGGGTTTTTGGCCTCGAAAAGCGTTTGCGGACATCATGGGAGGCTTTTAAAATGGCTGGAAGAAAAGAAGAAGAAATGAAAGATCTGACATTGCTTGGCAACCAGGGAACGAAGTACCTGTTTGAGTACAGCCCTGAAATCCTTGAAACATTTGAGAATAAACATCCATACAGGGATTACTTTGTGAAATTCAATACACCAGAGTTCACAAGTCTATGCCCAATCACGGGACAGCCTGATTTTGCTTCGATTTATATCAGCTATATTCCTGATAAATTGATGGTCGAAAGCAAAGCGCTGAAGCTGTATCTATTCAGCTTCAGGAATCACGGAGATTTTCACGAAGATTGCATGAACATCATATTGAATGACCTGATTAAGCTGATGGATCCAAGGTATATCGAAGTTTGGGGGAAATTCACTCCAAGAGGCGGAATTTCAATCGACCCTTACACAAACTACGGCAAGCCTGGCACTAAGTATGAAGAAATGGCTAATTACCGCATGATGAACCACGATATGTATCCTGAGAAAGTAGATAACCGCTAATGTTGAAAAGAGCAGCCGCCGCTGCTCTTTTTTGAATTGGAAAAAATCGTCCGGAATTTCCAGTTCGCTATTAAAATCTGATTTTCGCTATAAAAATAAGAAATTCGCTATAAAAAAGAAATTTTCGCTATAAAACCGATGGTTTATAAATGTATGTGTAAGGCCTTTTTCTAGACAAAGAAAAAAGGACAAAGTACTCTCTGAGTTATCACCACAATAACCTTTTGAGAGGAGTACTTTATCCATGTCCAATTTTAACACAGA
>NZ_JAMBOF010000012.1 GCF_023715485.1 Mesobacillus subterraneus
TCCTGCATTTTAAACTTCATAGTAAGGGTTCCTCCTAAGTTTGAGTTAGAGTCGTGTCTTACTCATATCTTACTGAGGAGCCCTATTTTTTTCAAAGCTCAAAAATAGCGATCTACAGGAATGCTAACCTGCCCCTTAGCTGAATAAAGTTTTTCTTTTCATTTTAACATAAATATCCAAAAAACCTTCTGTTCTCCTGTGAATAAAGAATGATAATTGGTATTCTAATTTATCTTTATCTTACTTAAAATTCCCGTTATATCAATAAAAAAAAGCAGTCCAATTCAGTGAAGAATTGGACTGCTAAATGGTGAATAATTTTGTTTTTGTACACGAAAACAGATCCCGTTAAACAAATCGGCAACAATTATTATTTCTTTGTATCATTAACGTCTTCTCTAATTTCCTTCTTTATATCATCAGTGATACCTTCTGTTGCCTTTTTGAACTCACGCATGGACTTCCCCACTGCTCTCCCAATTTCGGGCAGTTTGTTCGGTCCAAAGATAATCAGCGCAATCACTAGAATAAGGATTAGTCCTGGAAAACCTATATTTGAAAGCATTAAATCGTCTCCTATTGAAAAGATACGTCCATTATAACGAAAAACGAATTGAAATTGAACCCATAACGAAATTGATCGCCTAACTTACTATTACTTATGCAACAAAAATCCCTCTTGCCCGTATTTCTGTTTTATTAGTTCCTGTTCTTACTTTCACACATTAAACAAACTATTTTGGAAAAAATAACAAGCAAATTCGTTAAAAGGAGAGATTTAATTGAAAAGGAAACTTACTATAATCTTGGCCAGTTTATTTTTGTTGCATGCATTCACCAGTGCTGCTCTAGCTGAAACCGAGGTTCCGGCAGACTTCGGCGCAAAAGGTGCACTTCAGGACAGCTCGATCACTTTGGAGGAGGCACTTGTTTATGCCATCCAGGATGAGTACCTTGCAAAGGCTAGATACAGTGCCATATTGAATAAATTCGGATCGATCCGGCCTTTTAGCAATATTGTCGTAGCCGAACAGCGGCATATCGCTGCACTTTTGCCGTTATTTAAAAAGTATAATGTCAATGTACCCGAGGATAATGCTAACCAGTATGCTTCCGCGCCAGCTACATTAAAAGAAGCCTTCCAGCAAGGAGTCGAAGGCGAAGTCGACAATATAGCCATGTATGACAAGCTAAAAGCGATACCTTCCCTTCCAGAGGATGTCAAAACTGTATTCACTCAGCTAGGCGACGCCACTAAAAATCACTTGCAGGCATTTAGGAGAGGATTGGGAAGAGGAGAATAAGCGGAGCTGTAAATAAAAAATCAGTAGAGTGATTCCATTTGGATTTGCTTTGTTTTTTATTTTGTGAAACAAACTAAAAAAGCCCTTAAAGGGCAGCAGCGCAAATTCAGGATATATTATTCCCAATTTATTTATGACTACTTTTTTTCCATTACGGCAAAGTAATTTTCTTCGCGATCTGCAAAGTTGAATACTCTTCCAGAAGGCATATTTACAATTTCACCGACTGTGATGTTTTTATCTGATAATTTGCTATGTAATTGATCAAGGTTTTCCGAGAAAAACATTAGCGAAGGTGTACCAAGATTTAATCCAGGCGACATTTGTGCTACTAATTCCTTATTGTGCAGGATAATACTTGTCTCTGCATCCTTTGATGGCGCGATTTCAATCCATCTCATTCCCTGACCGTTATTTTCGTCGGAAATTATACTAAACCCTACTTTTTCCGTCCAAAAATTAACTGCCTCATCCTGGTTATGTACATACAACATAATTTGGCCGACTTTATTAATCATTTATTACCCTCCCTTATGCATTCTCTTAAAATTATAACACTTTTAACACTGGAGAATTTAGAATATTTAATAAATATAATGTTTTTTAAAACTATTTCGTTTTCAGAAGGAATTTTATTGTTTGGCATCCAATTACCAATGTAAACAACATAAGGTGGTTTGGAAATGAATCCATTTGTTTTCGCTTGTATTGCTCCGCATGGCGGTGAGATTATTCCTGAATTAGAAGGATCCATGCCCGACAGGATGGCTATAACGAGAAAAAGTATGGTTAAGCTTGGCCAATACATGGCAGATGCTAAGCCAGATTGCATTATCCTCCTTACCCCACATGGGACAAGAATTAATGGGCGATTTTCCATTGCCGATTCCGAAAGAATGGCAGGTTTCGTTGAGGAAAATGAGGCATCATTTCGAATGGAAAGACGTGTGGCACGGGATTTAGCGAGAAGAATTAATGAGGAAGCCAGTAAAAATGGACGTCCGTCTTCGACGATAAATTACGGAACATCCGAGGGACCGATTTCGTGCCTGCCACTGGACTGGGGTGCAATCGTACCGCTTCGCTTTATGCCAGATGTGCCGATTGTTGTCATTACACCATCTAGAGACCTCAGCTTTCAACAGCATCTCGATTTTGGAAACTCCCTTCGAAAGGCTGTCGAGCAGACAGGCCGGCGAGTTGGATTGATTGCAAGCTGCGACTGGGCACATGCTCATGATGAACGAGGTCCATACGGTTTTCACCCAGCTGCAAAGCAATTTGATGAGCAAGCAGTTGAACTCATAAAATCAAACAGGTTAGAAAAAATGGCTGATTTTGAAGAGAATTTTATAGACGCTGCTAAACCAGATGGAATCTGGCAAACCCTCATCCTTGCAGGAGCGATTCCTCCTGAAGAAAGAAAAATCGAATTTCTGTCATATGAAGCACCAACTTATTTCGGCTTAATTTGCGCAGGTTATTTTACATAATCAAAAAAAATCTAGTCCAGGTGACTAGATTTTCTTTTTTACTTCTTCTCTTACCGATTCGATGATTTGTTCGGATAAGTTTGCCGGAACCGACGATCCATTCTCGAACAACCAGGCATTGATGATTTCCAGGTCTGATTTATCAAAAGTGATACTGTATTGCTTTTCCTCGAGAGTGAATTCGACGGTTACATGTTCCTGTCCGTTGGATTCATCATCAATGATCATGTTTTTGATTTCATATTGTTCCATTATCATTCTCCTATGTCACTTATGAGATTTTGCATTCATGCATTTATTCTTTTATCATTACCCTTATTAAGTGTCATTTATCCCTTTATTACTCATAGAAGGGATTAATAATCAACACAAGAAACTCTGAGATTTACTAAATAATATTTTGCCGCCACTTATCCCATTAACTAAACCTTAATATAAATAGAGAACCACTGCTGGTTCCCTAAATGCTTAAGAATTTAAACGTTCAGAAGTGTTTTTTCCTTCTACCGCTACTTTATTTCCGCCGATCGACAGCCATGTAACGAAAGTCAGCATGATCATCGCACCAAGCATCTGGACATTCTGCAGCATCGTATCGAACCAAATGACAGAAATGATCATCACAGTCAACGGCTCCACGCTTGAAAGGATGCTGGTCTCAACGGCGCTGATATAATTCATGCTGCTTAAGAACAATAGAAACGCTAATGTTCCAAAGAATATTAAGATCACCATGATGAAAATCATTTTTGGCTGCCCTATAATCGACCATTCAGCAGACTGCCAAACCCGATTTACAATACCAAGCATGATACCGCCAATCAGCATGCTCCAGCCGACAATCGTCAGTACGCTATATTCCTTCATTAACCGCGATGGGTATAATGTATAGAATGCAAAAGTCAGACCGACTGCCACACCCCATAACAATGCCTCTGTACTGACCAATAAGCTGCTTAAAGACCCGTTCGTCAATAATAAAAACAGACCTACCAAAGTTCCCGCTATCCCAATCGTTTGAAAACGCGGCGGCCATTTTTTATGGGAGAAGGATACGTACAGCACAACAAAAATTGGAGCCGAAAATTGCAGTAATGTAGCGACTACTGCATTGCTCGTTTCAATCGCCATCGAGAAGGTGAACTGCAAGCCTACCATCCCGAAAACACTGAAAAGAATCACCTGATTCCTCCAGTATGGCGTTTTTACTACAGTGAAAATATCTTCCTTTTTAAAAGCTAAGTAAGCCAAAATACTGCCTCCAGCTATGATTAATCGAACCGTAAGGATAAAAGGTACCGACAAATCAGTATTGGCCAAAACCCATTCAGTAATTGACCCGGTCATCCCCCACAACATAGCCCCAAGCACAATCATAAGTATCCCTTTTAATCGCAGCATAAAAAAATCACCTAACCTTTCATATGTAGGCAACTATGGTACCGATTATAACCGTACTACTTTTCCTGATCAGCAGTTTGACTGAAAAAGTCAGCGATAAGCCGGTCATAAAGTTTCGAATCTTTAGGAATCGTATACAGCTCTTTATTCCCATCAAATTTAATACGAAGAGAGCCTGTCTCTGTATCCAGCCAAAAGCGGTAGGTTCCTTCTTTATATAAGTGTTTGCTAGTTTCCATGTGACCATCTCCTAATTTTAACTAATTATTATTCTACCATATAAAAACAGGCCTTACCGACGAAAATTATTCTGTGAATGATAGACTCGTTTTAATCCAAATTAAAGAACCCAGGATCAGTACTCCTGGGTTCCACAATATCTTACCAGCCTTTCAATTCTACCTGATATATCCCTCTTCCAAATGTAGCAGCATATAACACACCTGTTGCTTCATGATAAGATAAATCCGTAACCGGAATCGTTGGAATTCCTTCTCCAAGAGCGTACCACTTTTTTCCTCCATTTGGTGATACAAATACTCCTACATCTGTCGCAGCGTATAATGTGTTACGATTTTTCGGATTAATCACAATGTCATTTACCGGAGCATCAGGCAGGTTGCTGCTAATATTCTGCCATGTTTCCCCTCCATCATTACTCTTTACAACATGTGCCGCATTATCCCCAGTCCTGAATCCTGAGAATGCCGCATAGACGATATCTTCATTTTTATAATCAACAGCAAGTCTCGTAACCCATTTTGTTGGAAGGGTCTTATCCTTTAACTCTGTCCAGTTTTTTCCTAGGTCCTTTGTCGTCCAGAGTTTGCCATCATCTGTTCCGGCATAGATTACATTACTGTCAGATTTAGAGACTGCTATTGTAGTAAGGGTACCGTATGGGTAGGCATCATTGCTTACACCATCCGAGAGGCTTGGACTGATTGCTTCCCATGTTTTTCCGTGATCAGTGGAACGATTAATGATATTTCCACCGTAATACATAATAGAAGGATCGCTTGGATCAAACACTAATGGTGTCAGCCAGTTTCGTCTATCTGAGACTGTCTGTTTTGTGAACGATGTCATTGTGTCTCCCCCGTTGTCTGAACGGGCACAGTTTCCGTATTGGTAACAAGCAAAAACAATATCTTGATTTTCAGGATTGATGGCATTCATCAGACCATCACCGCCATAATAATTGTTCCACCCATCTTTTCCCCATGAACGGTTGGAACCATTGTCTTGTGTCCCACCGGAAATTCTAGTTGGATCCTGGTGGCTTACATCAAGTGTGTAAAATTGTGTATATGGCTCATACGTAGCTTTTTGCCAATTTCCAGTTACAAGACCATTTTCTTCAGAACGGTAAACTCCACCATCGTTACCTAAGTAGACACGTCCCGCTTTTTTTGGATCCCATGCCATGGAATGTTGATCAGCATGGACTGCTCTGCCGTTCGAAGGAGCCCAGGTTTTGCCTCCATCTTTGGATTCCATAAGGCTGACACCAGAAACGAAGATGTGATTACCATCTTGAGGGTCTACATAATTACGGCCGAACCACCATCCGAACGAGGACTGAGAACTCGCAAGCTGGGCATGATGCGGTACCTTTGTCCATGTTTGCGCGTAGTCATTACTTGTATAAAAACCCTCGAAATACCCGTCCGGCTTAATGACTGTCGCATATACCTTTCCTGACTCAGTTGATGATACTGCCAGTCCAATTCTTCCTTTTTCTTCTGAAGGAAGTCCTTCCTCCGATTTGGTCCAATTTTCTCCGCCGTCTTCAGAATAATAAATTGCTGATCCACTTCCACCATATTGTCTATGGTTAGGCTTGCGGATTCGATCCCACGCAGCTGCGTATACTCGGTCCGTATTCTGAGGGTCTATCACTACATCCACTACGCCTGTTGTATCGTTTTCTCCTTTAAGTACCAGTTCCCAAGTATCACCGCCATCAAGAGACCTGTACAATCCGCGTTCACCGCCACCATAGAACAATGGACCAGCAGCTGCAACAAAAATTTGATTTGGATTTTCAGGATCAATGTAAATCCGTCCAATTGAACCGGACTCCTTTAGACCAATGGATTCCCATGTTTGACCACCGTCCTTGGAACGGAACAAACCAGTCCCTCCATAAACGACACTTCCTCCACCTGGATTTGCTTCACCGGTTCCAGCAAATAAAGTCCCGTCACTGCTGATTGCAAGGGCCCCCATAGCTTGTGAGTTATCATCATCCCATGCTGTCTGGAAAGTATCGCCTGCATCAGTACTTTTCCAAACTCCGCCAGAAGCGGCAGCAATATAAATGGTATTGTCATGTTTTGGATCTACAACAACATCTACTACCCTTCCGCCAATATTACTAGGGGCATTGAATGACCATTTTTGATTAAGAGCGCCTGGAGCTTCCTTAGAGGTAACAGCTCTTAAAGCTTTTGCTTCTTCAGTCGCTTTCCTAAAAGCATCTCGAGGTATAGCTTCTTCTTCATAGCCTTTTTGGGTCATGAACCAATCATCGCGTTTGCCTGGACCCTTTTCTACAAATCCTTCTTCCTCTACCAATAATTCTTTTTCCTTCGTCTCTTCCTTTATCTTATTTTCTTCCGGTTTTGCCACCTGGGTTGCAGATTCATTAAAATCGAACATAGATACCGAGATAACGAGCAGAATTGCGAATGCTAAAATAATTGACCAATGTTTTGCTTTCACGGAACTTCTCCTCCTTCGTTCATTTATGTAATGCAATAGTAATAAGTGCTCTCTCCCCCTTTCCAAATCGATAGCTTATAATATTACGGATATCGAATTAAATCAATATTTTTTGAATATTTTGATACTTTGTCCCCTGCTTATTTTTTGAAAATGTTTCCATATCCCCATTTCATTTTATGAATTGGATTGAATCCTATAGTCTATTTGTCATATTCTGGATAGCTATTTTATCGAGTGTTCTCCTTACGTATAACGGGTAAACAATTGGCATGGGTTAGTTTGAAAAATCTGGAGGTGGTGGATTCATGAAGACTGAAAGACAGGTAAAAACAAAGAAGAACAGAAGGTCAGGTATGGCTTTGCCTCTTACTGCTTTAGGAATCGCAGGAACTCTTTATGCCGTTTCGCTTAATCGGCGGCGTAAGACGGCTGGATCATCACATTCGAGATTGTTAAAAGCGATAAAGCTAAGTGCCAAAACCATCAAATTAGCATGGCCGGGACATGGCGGCCATTACCGTGCGTTTAGGGATCATGAACTTATTTACGAAGGGCTTGAACCAAAGCTGGTCGATCAAAATCTTGTTCCTGGCACTCTATACACCTACTGTATCGAAAAGCTCGATGAACATGGGAATGTGGAAGAAAGAATGAAAATCCAGACGACGACATCAGTTGATTACAAGGAAAGAGAGAACATTTTACAAGACCTGCTCCTAACTACCATTATTGCTAAAAACCAGGTTGGTCTAGAATGGGAGCCAATTGAAGGAGTATCAGAATATACGATTTATCGCAATGGCGTGAAACTTGAAACGATACATTGCTGTTCATTTACCGACCAGAACCTGGATGAAAATGAGGAGTTCACTTATACAATCAAGGCCAAGCGGCCACTTCAGCGTTCAGATCAATTGAAATGGGAAGTCAAATCACTTGTGGCAAACGCCGTAGGTGCGATAAAGAAAGATTCTTCTACTGAAATGGCCGCTGAAGAAGAGTTTTCAATTACCAAGAAGATCGGGGCTATCAATCAACTACTAAAGCCAATAGATTCAAACCAGAAAAACAGTGAAGGCCTATGGCAGCTGCGCTATACAACTTTTTTAAAGGAGGAATACTTAAAAAATCCAAATTCTGCTTCAGCAGACCAATATTTCAAAGGCGATCATCGCTCATTTGATCCCGAATCTCCAAACTTCCGAACGAGAGCTGATGTGTTCATCGATTCGTTGAATCCCTCTGCACTGCTAAGCAAGGAGACTGGCAAAACCGAAGCTTTTACCAAAAATCATCAGCATATTGAAGATGCAAGCGCATCGGACAAAGATATAAAATTGGAGAAAGTACTTACTGACGATGGAAAAATCATGTTCTACCTGAGCCATTCTGTCAGCAATCCATTAGTAGTCTCCCCTGCGATTGATTATCTGCTATGCGGAACATTTTATAAAGATAGCGAATTTGATATAGTAGGCATCCACGACCAGGCACCTAATCACGAAATCTATCTTAAGGAACCCGGTACCGAAAACTGGCAAGTAATCCATCAGGCAGAAAGCAAAGGTCTCGAGATGATGGCAAACACAATGGCAAACCACTATTGGCGTTACTCAACCTTTACAAAATAAATGTTAACACAAAAGAGGACCATCGTTTTTGATGGTCTCTTCTTTATGAAAAGTACTGGTTTAATTCTATAAAATGATAGGGTTAACGCTAATTAGAAATCTTTTAAAATAAAGCGGTCTTACTTATTGTAGTGTACGCACCTTTTAGCCTGCAGGCAGCACAAAAAATCAATACGGCTTCACAAAGACTGAAAAAAATATCCAACAACTACTTTTTCTTTTGGGTAATGGCATTAATAACACACGTATAATCATCATGTGAACGCACTATGCCTTAAATTATGTATACAAGGTACTTTCCTAATCATTTTTTTTACACTAAACGGGAAGGATTTTTTTAAATTAGAGGTGAAGAAAAATGAATTTGGATCTTCAAAGATTATTTAATAGTTTAATACAAATTGAACATGTTTCAACAACATTATATCTTGCTATGTCCGCTTACATGGGCAGATTAAACTTTACAGGTATGGCACATTGGCTGCGGCTGCAATCAGAGGAAGAAAGAACTCACATGCTTACCTTGATTGATTTTGTCGTGAATCGGGATGGCATTGTACAACTCACTAGCCTGCCAGCTCAGCCTAGTGACTTTGGTACACCATTAGAGACCTTTGAAAAGGTGTTAGCTCATGAACAATTTGTTACTAATGCTTACCGCCAAGCCTATAATTACGCCAATCAAACGGATCCTCAGGCTGCTTTAATTATTCAAGACTTCTTGCGGGAACAAATAGACGAAGAAGCACAGGCTAAGACAATTATTGATCGTCTTAAACTTGCTGACAATAACTCTTCTGCTCTCATACAGATAGATCAGGAATTAGGTGCCAGGACAAATACAACTACTGCTCCGGCAGCAGGTTAAATTCATTACAAATTTTGAATAACAATTGCATGATTTATGAATCCGTTTGTAAATTTTAGTTTAAATGCCCTCATGAATAACCCTACCTATCTGCATAGAAAGGTAGGGTTTTCTGCATTCCAAGTATACAATCACCTGTTAGAACACTGTCCTGTTTGTGAACACCACCAATGTAAATAACCCCCTTTTTTGCCAGTTCTCCCCCCCCTTTAATGTTTCACTTTGCATTTAGTGGCTTGTTTATGAATCGAATGGGCAGAGTCTTATAATTAATTTGTTTGTCCAATAGGTGCAATAACTAGTTCATCGATAAATAGTTGAATAGTCTATAGGGGGTAACCAATGCGAACTTAACCCATGATTTGATAAGAATAAGAAAGGAGCAATTTTTAATTGACTTTCCCAAATATCCCCAACATTACCCCCTTGATTTCAGTTAATGGTGCACAAACAGTTCCTTTACTTCTAAGTTCGATTGCTTTAGAAGAATTAGCGCTTGCTCATCTCATGAACGCTGAAGCAGAAAAGCTTCAATTCATTCTCGGAACATTACCAGGTGCAGGAATTGCGTTATCTCCTGCGGAGGTTTCTGTAGCTGATCTTCTTGAGGTTAATTCAAGTATCCAAAGAACTCTTCGGGATGTCATAAAGAAGGAAATGCTTCTTGAATTCAAACTTGAAACCGTAATAGATCATCTCGTTCCCATAGCCGCTTTTCCAGCACCTATGCTTTTAGAACAACAAACATTTAACTTTACGGGGGAAGTGGTCACAACGACTGTCCCAGCAGGTGCAACTACCGCCACAATCCGGGCAATTGGAGCTGCAGGAGGAATTGGATCTTCAGCCAATGGACTCGGTGCATCCATCCAGGGTGATTTCCAGGTTACGCCTGGTGATACGCTGAGTATATTAGTTGGCCAACAGGGACAGACGGGCTCATCTTCTCCTGGTAATTCTAACGGAGGCGGCGGTGGCGGCAGTTTTGTTTGGCGTGGAGATGGCCCTGTCACTCCTGCTAACCTTTTGGTTGCAGCCGGGGGTGGCGGCGGTGCTAGCAGCGTAGTAGGAAACGCTGGAGTTAACGCATCACTTACTAGCAATGGCACTGCCGGAAATCCGGGTGGAAACGGGGGTTCAGGTGGGAGAGGTGGCTCCTCCGCTGCGTTCTCCGCTGGCGGCGGCGCAGGAATCTTACCAAGTCCTTTGGGCGATGGCGGCAGTTTTGAAGGAGAAGGCGGGCAATCGATATTTAATGGAGGCGCTGGCGGTGCCGGAATTAATGATTCCAATGGCAGCTTCGGCGGCGGTGGTGGCGGCGGGGTTGCTGAAGGCGGCGGCGCTGGAGGATTTAGCGGCGGTGGCGCTGGCGGCAATGAAGAATTTATTGGCGGTGGCGGTGGTGGCGGCTCCCAAAATAATGGCACCAACCAAGTCAATACAGCTGGCGCAGGCATTGGAAATGGTCAGGTAACCATAAGCTTTTTTGGATTTCAGGAATAATCTTTAAGGTGATTCCCTTTATTTTAAGCGCCTTTATAAACCTCAAAAAAGAACTAGTCTTCATGTTCCATTAATTTTGGAAATCGAGACTAGTTCTTTTTATAGACGTTATTTTAACAGTCAACAAGCTTTCCTACTTCTTAGGAATTTCGCATCCATCGTCGTCACAAATCTCTCCGTCTTGGTTGCCTAAGACAGTGATTTCACTTTCTGCAATGACTTTTTTCAATGCCTGGACAAATGCTTCTGTTGGCTGTGCACCATTAAGTGCGTATTTTTTATTAATAAGGAAGAACGGCACACCTGTGATGCCATACTGTTTGCCTGTTTGCTCATCGGCGCGAACGGCATCAGCCATCTCATCGCTTGCAAGCATATTTTCTACTGCTTCCCGTTCCAGTCCAACTTCTACAGCTAACTCCGTTAATGTCTCATGATCTCCAATATGTTTGGACTCAGTGAAGTATGCCTGCAAAATTCGTTCAGTCATCTCTTGCATTAATCCTTTTGTTTTGGCAAACATCGTCAAACGATGTGCATCGAAGGTATTGGTTAAAATGAGAGTATCCATGTTATAATCCAATCCAGCTTCCTTCGCCATTTGCACCACATTTTGCGTGCTTGCTTTTGCCTGCTCAATGCTCATCCCATATTTTTTCGCTAAAGCTTCATATATGTTTTGTTTTATTTCCCGACCCATTGTTGGATCCAGTTCGAAGCATCGGTACGTTACTTCGATTGGATGGTCAATCTGCTTAATGGCGTCCTCCAGACGCCTTTTGCCAATATAGCAGAACGGTCAAGCAAAATCTGTCCACATTTCAATATGCATGTTTTCTACCTCCAATTCCTTATTTCCTTTTATAGTATAGGAGTTGGGCTTATTAATTACACGTATTTTGATTCGGACCCTTTAAGCCCATATTCTTTCTGGATAATTCCGTCCATTCATTATTACAAGGCTCTGTTAAACTTGACTGTTGATTTGCGTTCCAGGCGCTTCGCTTTCCGCGGGCGGCCCGGGGAGCCTCCTCGTCGCTTCACTCCTGCGGGGTCTCCCCTGACCCGTTCATCCCGCAGGAGTCTTCGCACCTTCCACTCCAATCAACAGAGCTTAAAATCAACAATGAACTTTAACGCAGACTATTACAAAAATCGTTTCCTCACAGCTGGCGGCGGAAGCATGCAGCTTTCCTTTTGCCCGAACCATTTGTAACGGTTTTTAGCTATCAGATCGTACACAATATTCCTGATCGGCGCTGGAACAATCATAAAAATATAAAGCAGCTTCCAGGCACTATCCAGATGGCGGCTGATTCTCAGCGCTGCAGAGGATTTATAATAAACCTTATCATTCTCAACCAATATCATACTGTCCACATTTTCAGGGACGTTGTATTTCTCCAGCAACTTTTGACCCGCTTCACTTTGAAGGGAAGCAAAATGGAACGTCTCTTTTTTATCCCTGTTCAGGATGAACTGTACACTCGCATCACAAAAATTACATACCCCGTCAAATAAAATCACAGGATGCATGTTACATCCCTCCTTATTTAAGACATGAGTGCTACCTCTATTTTACCATTTATCCATTAAAGTAATAATGAAACAATATTTTCTTAAATGGATAATTTTGATCCGGTTTTTATTCGTAATAGCCTTCCCTCGCTTCTTCTCATCTAGTTTTGTCCGTTAGAGAGATGATCCAGTCAAATAGAATGCTCTCATGGTAATTACTTCAAATTTATCCCTCAAGCATGTTAAACTCTATAAAGATGTTAAATACATACCCGACTTCGAGATGAGGAGGAAATTCGTGAAACGACATTCGCTATTCATGATGTTACTTATTTCGCTTGTTCTTTCGGCGTGCAGTGATGAACCGGAAGAAGCGACAGCACAAACACCCAAAAAGGAAACGGCTGCTAAGGAAGAAAAACAGGAAAGCAAACTTGATGGTTTAACGGATATAAGTTTAGAGGTTTCCGAGGAAAGCTTGAAAGGCTTGCAGCCGGGGACGATGATGTCTGACCTGACCTATGAAAAGGATATTGAGGATATCGGCTTTAACACACCAGAGCTCGATCCTGCACTGAAGAGCAAGCTTCCTGAAAAGCTTGAACAATTGGCAAGTGAAACTGATGACCTTGAAACGATAAAAAAGGGTCTTATCTCATTGCTTGCCAGTCCCCACTATAAACAAATCATCGAAGGTGCAACTGCTTATGAGCCTTATTTTGAAGAGCCTTATCTGCCTGATCCGACAAAGTCTGAAAACGGAGAACAGTCAGTGGCAGCAGATAAGGCAATCATCCTGTTGGATGCAAGCTCGAGCATGGTGCAACAGTCAGCCGGCCGTGTGAAAATGGATATCGCGAAAGATGCTGTCAAGAGCTTTGCGAAAACCATCGGGCAGTCAAGCGAGGTTTCGCTTCTAGTCTATGGCCATAAAGGCTCAGATTCGGATGCTGATAAGACCCTTTCTTGTTCTGGAGTTGAAGAGGTCTATCCAATGGACAAATACTCCAAGGAACAATTTCACGAAGCAGTCGATGCGTTTGAAGGCAAAGGCTGGACTCCGCTTGCGGGTGCCATTCAAAAAGCAGCGGAAATGAGCAGCAGCTATGAGGGAAGCACAACGATTTACATTGTCAGTGACGGTGCCGAAACTTGTGATGGCGACCCTGTCCAGGCAAGCAAGGATCTTGCTGCAAAGAACCCCAATAATACAGTGAACATTATCGGCTTCGACGTAGATGAAAAAGCAGATAACCAATTGAAAGAAGTAGCTGCGGCTGGAAACGGGGAATATTTTAAAGCTGATAACCCTGAGGAGCTTAAGAATACGATTCAGTACGAATGGCTGCCGTCCACCCTAGATCTTGCATTTGCCTTTACAATGGCTCCGGACGGATGGGACATGGTCGCAGAATACAAGACTGCGGATAAATATCCACTTGAATTATGGACTATCGGCAGAAAAGAATCCCATCGAATCATCGATGCAGCCTCAATCATGGCTGAAAACAAATGGATCACTGACGAACAATACTCCGAGATAAGAGACTGGGGATTCGAGCGAAGCGAAGCAATGAAAGAGCTCCATTATGCCATGTCCAAAGCGAACCGTGAAAAAGCCGATGCTAAGAGCAAAGAAATCAGGCAAAGCGTCGATGACTGGGTAGCTAAAATGAAAGAACTGAAAAAAGAGCGTGGCGATACTTGGTAAAATACACAGCTGGCCCTCAGAGTTGAGGGCCAGCTTTTTGTTCACCGATTATTCTTTTTTTGTTCATCTAATCCTCACTTTCCAGTCAAGCACAGCTCCTGTATTAGCCTTATAATTTGCATGTAACCACATCAAGGAGCTGGTGAAAATGCGAGAGAAAATGATGGATATCATACTAGGAATCACCCTTTTTTGCATCGAATGGACAATCCTCTTTTTACTCACTTCTGATAAAGAAGCTAAACCTCTAAATTAATCCTTTAACTCCAAACTCTTGCCCTGCAAGAGTTTTTTTATTCTATCACGACACCATGTTTTGTACGGTTCACCCTGATTTCTTTCTTATCTTCAACTCCATCGAAAACCACTTTGTTGACAACAATTTTTTCTCCGTTAAACTGAATCCAATATTCCAATTCCTCAGTAAAATTCCCATATGTATTCTTGATCGTTTTTGCTATTCCCTTATCCTCCACAACTCCCTGAACAGTTTCCACCGCAAATTCCGAGTAAAGGTAATCTTCATATGCAAAAGACAATAACACGATGCAGCTGATCCACAGAAAAACAGACATTAATTTACTCATTATTATCACCCATACGTAGTTTATGGAAGAAAGATAAATTTACTCTTAACAAGGGATTGTATGGTTATTTTTTTTGGGATTACGAAAGGTAAAATATGTTAAAATGTATTTATATTAAAAAGAAGGATGGGTTTAAGTGATTTCTGCTGACCAATTAAAGATCGAAATGAAAGAATTGGATTTTAAAATACCTGAAACGATAAAAAACAAGGATCTTAATACGCTCATTAAACAAATGGTTCAACATATCGGCTCTACCGACCCTGAGTTAAGGGACAAACTTATTTATACATCGTTTTATTATCTAATTAAACAGGATTATCTTAACCATAAACAAATGAAATATTTAATCGAAACCTGCCTTGACCAGAACCATTTATTTTTAGGTATCGGTACGACTAAGGATGATTCGGTATTCACAAGGGCTTTTTCAACATTGGTTATTGCACTCATTTTGGGGAAAGATCGCGAAGCTCGATTCCTTTCAGAAGAAACCGTCCTGCAAGCAATCGATAGCAGTATTCAATATTTGCATAAAGAAGAAGATACTCGTGGATACGTGGATGAAAAAGGCTGGGCGCACAGTATAGCACACGGAGCGGACTTGTTGGATGAAGCGGTTAAGCATCCGTTGTTTGAACTAACTTTAGCAAATGAATGCCTTGATACTATTGGAAGGTGTATTTTAAAAGAAAAAGCTTATATCGATGAAGAAGATGAACGACTTATTTTTGCGATTACTTCCCTTTTAGAAAAGGGAATGGATGAAATCTTATTAGAAAAATGGGTTATTAATCTATCAAATAAAGTCATTGAAATGAAGAATACAAGTGGCTATTCCCCTTCCTTCTTTAGGAAGAACACCAATTTAAATCAATTTTTGAAATCACTTTATTTCCGGTTAATGTTTTTAAACAAAGGCATTCAGACCCGGAAGGCAATCGAAGGAATTCTAAAAGCCCAACAACTGAATTAACTTAAAAATGCTCAGCTTAGCTGAGCATTTTTACATTATTTTTTCTATAACATTTGATTGGCCATATCTATGGTATCTTCTTTAATCTGCTCCGCTGAGATGTTTTGATTGGTGTATCCAATATTATAATAAAGCCCGTCTTTTTCAAAGGTAAGAGTTCCGTTATAATATCCAACTATTCCATCAGATAATTGAACTTCCTGTCCTAATGATTCCGCATATTCCACTTTAAAATTATGGACAGTGATCATTAATATGATAGATTCATCTTTCTTTTTCGAAACACTATCAAAGTTGACTCTTAATTCTTTTCCATCATGTGAAAAATCCTCAATCGTCATCTTTAAAGGCATAGCTTCAAAAGGGAGATCTTCAGGTGGTGTAACTTCAAAAGGCAGTGCTTTTAAACCCTCTTTTAAAGAAGGCACATTATAGGTGATCGGTATACTTTTTAATTGCTCTTCCGTCGCATCCCCTGTTTCCTCAACCTTCTCCAGTTTACTAGTGTCGAGAGCACCGTTTTGTTTTTGCTGGCAGCCAAAGAGCAATAACACTAAGATTATAGGGATAAACCATAACTTCTTCATTCAGACTCCCCCTTAATTGTTTCTATTTAATACGGGAATCCCATTGAAAAGTTTCAAATTTTATCCAAATATTCAAATGATAAACAATATTATTTCTTACCGCCCCAAATCTTACTTCCGTAAGCAACTGCAATAACACTGAAAATACTGCCAATTAATATAATTATCCCGGTCATTTACTCGCCCCGCTCCCTCTTACTAATGCTTTGGCTTTTGTATAGTGGAAGGCAATTCAGTGTAGCCCTGACGAAGGACGGTATTTACTTTTTCTAATCAATTATTGTCCTTCATTGATTGGATGACGGACAGTAATTCCGTTTTGCAAGCGATTATTGTGATAGCCTCGCTGACGGATATTCATTTAAGCGCTAAATACCCACTGAAAACTCCATTAAAAATTGGTTCACTCTCTGGGCTGCCTCGGTAAGTCGTTCTGGCGGCTGTACCATTGCGATCCTTACATACCCTTCACCTTGTTTGCCAAAAGCATCTCCTGGAACAACTGCAATCCCTTCCTCGTCGATGAGCTTGAACGCAAACTCGCGGGAACTCCATCCAGCCGGGATTTTTGCCCAGACAAACATTGTTGCCGGGGAATTGGCAACTTCCCAGCCGCTATTTCTAAAACCACTCACCAAAGCATCTCGCCGGGACTGATACTGCTTCAGCTGACCTTCGAGAAACGAGAAATCAGAAGTCAGTGCAGCGATTGCCGCTTTTTGAATAGGATAAAAGATTCCATAGTCGATATGCGATTTGAATGATGCCAGAATATCAATGACCTGTGAATTGCCAGCCACATAGCCAATGCGGCAGCCTGCCATATTGAAAGTTTTTGAGAGTGAGTTGAACTCTACCCCGACTTCCTTTGCGCCAGGTACGGATAGGAAACTGATTCGCGGGTTCCCGTCATAAATCAATTCCGAATAAGCGAAATCATGGACTACCAGAATATTATGTACCTTGGCAAACTCTACAACTCCCTCAAAAAATTGACGATCAGCCAGCGCTGTGACTGGATTTCCAGGATAGCTTAAAATCATCATTTTCGTCTTTTGCAAAACTTCAACCGGGATTTCCTGAAGCTGCGGAAGGAACTTATTTTCCTCTAACAATGGCATTGGATATATATTGCCCCCAGCGATCGTTACGCTAGCTTCATAGATTGGATAGCCAGGATCAGGCACAAGAACATAATCACCTGGATCAATGATTGCTGTCGCGAGGTGAGCAAGCCCATCCTGGGAACCCATCAGCTGAAGGACTTCCCTTTTATCGTCCAGATCAACAGCATAACGCTGCTGGTAAAAATATTTGACCGCTTCATTAAATTCACTTATTCCTTTTAAAGTATATCCGTATTTGCCTGGATCCTTCGAGTATTCAACCAGAGTATCAACGACAAATGGAGGCGGCGGAAAATCCGGACTCCCTATGCTCAGGTCGATGACATCTTTTCCTTTCAACATCGCTTCCTGTTTCCGGTCTACCACTTCCTGAAAAATACTGGAGGTCATTCTTCTTATCTTTTCTGATCCGTAGAGATTCATGGATATTCCCCTTTACTTTTGATTTTTTCATGTTGTCTTCAGAGAGGTTGATTGTTCTAAATTTTTAAAATATAAATTCGATTATAACAGTGTCGCGGTTTCAGTTCTAGAAAAAAATAAAAAAATGAGCTGCTAAGCAGCCCACTAAATAACTTCCATATCAAAACAAAAGATGTGCGATCGGCGCTACAATGATGAGCGTCAGGATGGTCCTCTGGATCCAGATAACCACCAATTTCCGCAGGCTGATCGGAATTTCAGTCGACATAATACTAGGAATCAGCGCTGAGAAAAAGATAATGGCTGAAACCGAAACAACGCCGATGACAAACTTCGTGATCATAGGGGCTTCAGTTACAAGCAAAGCAGGCAGGAACATTTCAGCAATTTCGATAGCGGATGCCTTAGCTGCCAGCATTGGCTCTGGTATCTGGAGGATCAATGTGAAAGGATAGAAAATGTAGCCAATAAGATCAAACACCGGTGTGAATTCCGCTAGAACAAGTCCCAACAATCCTACTGAAAGAATCGATGGCAAAATCCCCATCGTCATGATGAATCCATCTTTTAAATTATCCAGAATGTTTTTTCCAAGAGAAGGTGCTTTGTTCGAAGCGCTCATTGCACCAGCCCACGCTGTTTTCAAACGATTTTCCGTCACAGGTTCCTCAGGTAAGCCTTTGCCCTCATAGTATTCATCACTAACCGTGCGTAAAGGACGCAACCTGACCGTGATAGCGGTTACAAGAAAGGTAACGACTAGTGTCGTCCAGAAATACGTATTCCAAACCTCCATTAATCCTAACGTTTTCGCGACTACGATCATGAAGGTAGCAGAAACGGTAGAAAAACCTGTCGCGATAATGGTCGCTTCTTTAATTGTATATTTGCCTTCCTTGAAAACACGGTTGGTGATCAAAAGTCCGATTGAATAGCTCCCTACAAAGGATGCCACTGCATCAACCGCCGCTCTACCTGGTGTTTTCCAGACTGGCCGCATGATTGGCTGCAGCAATACTCCAAAAAATTCAAGCAAACCATAGCCAACAAGCAACGCCAAAAATACAGATCCGATCGGTACAAGGACACCAACTGGTATGACTAGTTTTTCATAGAGGAAGGGTCCCATGCTAGGTTCAAATAACCATGCTGGCCCGACCTTCAGCAGCAGCATCAACGCCACTACTACTCCAAGTACCTTTAGCAAAGAAAAAATTATGGTCGTTGAATTCTTGTTCCACGTCTTTCTGTAAAAAGGATAAATGGCTCCCAATAAAATAACAATGAATGCATAATACGGAACGGCTGCAGAAAAAGTGTTATTAACCCAAGTAACTAGGTGGTCGAGCGGGATTGATGATTTTTCACCAACAGTGATTGGAACAAAAAACATGAAGATGCCTATCGCACTAAATATGAAAAACTTCATCATACTGAGTGTTGATGATGGTATTTCCGGCTGTTTTCCGGCCTTCACTTCTGGGTTGTTCTGCACATGATTTCCTCCTTTATTTGATAATTCAGATTATTTGTAAGAGAAGAGCATTCTTTTGCTCTTCTAGTTACCGATAGAAGTTGTACCTATATAAAACTCTATTCACAACAACACGAAATTAGAGTGTCTCTCGGCACAATTTTTTAAATACCTTTCAATTTAAATTCGAGTATAAGATGTGGATATCCTCTTGCGTTTTAACCAATTCTGTTTAATTTCCCAAAAACAAAAAGAGCTGCCAAGGCAGCCCTTACACTATGCTTGTGTGATAATCTTATCGATAATCCCATATTCGAGTGCTTCCTGGGCACTCATGAAATAATCGCGGTCGGTGTCTTTTTCGATTTTTTCAACAGGCTGCCGAGTTCTCTCGGATATGAGTTGGTTCACGTGGTCGCGCAACTTGAGGATTCGTCTCGCTGAAATTTCGATTTCCGTCGCCTGGCCCCTTGCACCTCCCAACGGCTGATGGATCATGATTTCACTGTTTGGCAAGGCAAAGCGCTTGCCTTTTGTACCTGCCAGCAGCAGCATCGCTCCAAAAGATGCGGCCATTCCGATACAGATTGTGCTGATATCGGGCTTGATGTATTCCATCGTATCAAAAATTGCGAAGCCTGCTGTGGTTGAACCTCCAGGACTATTAATATAGATGGAGATATCCTTATCGGGATTATCTGCTTCAAGAAATAGAAGCTGAGCAATAACACTGTTTGCCACCTGGTCATTGATTTCATCTCCAAGCATGATAATGCGGTCTTTTAACAGCCGTGAATAAATGTCATATGAACGCTCTCCACGGTTCGATTGTTCGATAACATAAGGAATTGTACTCATTTGGGTCCTCCCTTTTCTGCTTACGCAGCCATTTTGAAACTAGAGAGAGGTGAACGGGAGTGCAACGACATTTGCGGTGAGCATGAAGCAAGTGACGGGAATTCCTGGATATTTTCAAGCAATACAGTCGGATCCTCAGACTGAAGCGATTCGCAAAGCAAGTCTGACAGCAGCTTTTCTTCGTCCTCGTCCAGATCCTGACCCACTTCACGCAGGCTTCCTTCCCTCTGTAGCCTTTTCCTGGCGCGGTGGATTGAAGCCTTGACGGCCATTTCAGTTGATCCCATCAGATCGGCAATCTCGCGTGATTTGAAGTGAAACGCTTCATTCAGGATAAAGATCACTGCCTGCTTCGGCGTCAAATTGGAAATAACCATCTCGACAGTATCCCTCACGCTTCCTGGAGTGCAGGAGGCAAGATTTTCAGGTAATCCTGTTATCTCACGGCTTTGCTTTCTGATCGTATCAACCCAGTGGTGATAAGCGATTTTTTTCAGTAAAGCCGAGCTGATTTGGGAAGGCTCATAATGGGGAATGGCCTTCACCATCACTTCCTGCACGAGGTCGTCGCCATCCCAGCTGCTCTGGGTAAGAAAACGGCAATACTGCTGCAATCCACGGTAAAATTGCATAATCCCAGATTCCTGGACTGCTTCCAGCTTTCCAGCTTCCGCAGCATTCATTCGTTTATCAGTGTACATCCTGTTCACTCCTTTGAACCTCTCTGCCCTTTAAACGGATTTTGGGAGAAGAAAAGATACGGCCCTACGAAAAATTTTTTCTCGCGATGAATTCATTATATGCACGAGTGATTTTATACTACCCATTCATCGAACGCTTTTGCCTTCTGAGCAAAAGGAATCCTAAAATAAGGATGAGCAGCGCAATTCCTCCTAGTATATATGGATACCTGTTTACACCCTCCTCATTGAATTGATCAGGGTAATTATTCTTCAAATGTTGTTTAACAAAGGCAATAAATTCTGTTTTGGTGATCCCATTCGGATCTAGTCCAATTTCTTCAAACTGCCTGATAGAACTATCTCCCAATGGTCGTACTTTATTTTTTGAAGGTGAATACGCGAAATCGAATTCAAATGGTCTACTGTGCAGATAAAATTCCTCTTCCTCCAAGTAGGCTATTTCTCTTGTAAACCCACCTGAATAGGAAATTCCTGCAATCGCTATCTTTCCTTTAGAAGGATTATATATATCAAAAGCATTCTTCAGCTCCCCGCTTTGATAGACGGGAGCAACCCAATGTGCGGGAGCTTCGACCGTGATATTCAGATGCTTATCAATAACAAGTCTATTTTCAGGAATTAACCTCCCAAGTTTCAAATCCTGATCTCCCTTGGTAAAATTAAATGCAGCAGCATTACTGTCACTAACAATATCGAGGATAAAACTCCTATAATTTTCTTCCGCAAACCCCTCCACCTCAGCGGGAGCCCGGTTTTCCATTTTACTTTCATCAAAACCCATCAACACGAACGAAAATAAAGCGAGTAATAAAAATCCTGTTTTTTTCATAGAAAACGGCTCCTTAGCTTTACTAGTGGAATATGTATTATTTCCCAAATTACACCACAAGACCTGAAATGGATATATAAAATAAAAATGCCTGGGTATCATACCCCAGCAAAGTTTACATATGAATTCCATAACGTTTTTCCCAGTTTGCCTTTAGCTCGTCATTGCCATTGGGAATGACATATTGTTTTATTACTTGCTGAATCTTATCTTCACTGACTAAGTTATAAGTTGATAGCTTCATTTTTTGGTTGCTCTTTGTTTTGATAGCAAGGTATTTCAAACTGCTCCCAGCCCACTCAATATCGGTTATTTCCTCGATGGGAATAATGATTTTTTGCGATGCTAGCTTCCCGTCTTCAATAGAAATCAAAACACGTCCTCCTAATAAAACTCCAATCAGTTTTAATAAAATCACTCCACTGAACAACAAGCCTACCAGCCCGGCTATCACGATGAAAAAGCCTCTTATTAAACCAGAGTCTGGAGCTACGATCATTAAGACAAATCCCGAAAGGAACGTGCCAAATAGCGCTGACGATACCATGCAGCCTGCACCGGGAACTGTGTATACAACCTCCACCTTGTCATCTAATATTTTGATATTATGCTCTTCCATTTAAGGGTCACCTCTCAAATCGATTTTAAAAGAAAAAGCTTGCAGAGCTAAACGAATATCTCTGCAAGCTTCTATAAATTTAAGCTCCTTTATTGCTCATACGCCTATCCCAGTTCTCCTGAAATTCAGGAGTCGCATGAGGAACGACATATTGTGTAATCACCTGATTCACTTTTTCTTCATTCACAAGGTTATAGGAGGACAGCTTGACTGTTTTATTGTTTGTTGTCTTGATGGCGAGATATTTCAATGAACTTCCAGCCCATCTCATATCTTTAATTTCACTAATCCTCACAGCCTGTTTCTTTCCTTTGAAATACCCATCCTGCACTGTATAAACTGCCTTCCCGGTCAGCAATGCCCCAACAACCTTTAGCATAACTGTACCGAAAAACAGCATTCCAAAGCTACCAATTATAACCCCGATAAAAGCCCTGACGAACCCTGAAGTAGGAACTATGTAAAATAAGATAAAGAGTGTGGCCACCAACAAGAATCCACCGCCAATCAGCATGCAGCCTGCACCTCCACTTGTATAGACCACTTCGACACGATTATCGTAAACTTTTATATTATGCTCTTGCATTTCATTTTCCATATTGCACCTTTTCCAATGAGTCTATGACATTGTTTTTGATTAATTGGTAAATTTCTCTGCGATCACACTGATTCAAATAAAAGAAATCCTCATTTTTTTCAATGATCCAGTTATTCTTTAAATCATTTGTAAATAATACAACATTTTTTGCTACGGGTTCCTTTTGCTCTGTAAATTCCAGAAATAGTAACGTATTTAATAACCCATTTGTTGCTTTCAGAGTTTCATAGAATTGCTGTTTTTCACCATGCAGCACAGGGAGATCAAATAGCTTTTGATTATCTTCAAGTGAGTCAAGCAACTGTTCAAATTCAGCATTGCTTAGTTCAAATCCGTTGCCGTTTCCTCGATTACTAACCCGATAAAATCCCGAAATAAACTCTGCAGCTGCATCTACAGATACTTTTTCAAAAACATGGACCTGATCATCGTATAACATAGAATGCTGTAGTACCGTCTTTCCGTTAAAATGGAAGGAGACAGACTGCTCTCCGCCATTCGCCGCGTGACGGGAGGCTTTGATGGACTGTTCTGAGTAATTCAGCATGGAGATAATCTCCGCCAGCTCTTCCACCAGAGTAAATTTGTGATTTTCGTATACCATTAGACTTTTAGACAGGAGCGAGCGAGTCGTGACTTGAAGCAAAAGGTCCATTTTCTCATCGTCCAAGTCCCCGAAATAAACTTGCTTCAAAGCATTACCATGTTCAAAAAATCCTTCGTTGTAAAAACAATAGATTAACTCCTCTATTGAAAGTGAAATTTTATTCATGTTCCCCTCCTAGCCTCCAAATCCAATGATTGATTTCGCTCCGCCCAATAAGTTCGAAGCATGAGCTTTCACATCATTAAAGCCTTCCTTCACCTTACTTACACCAAAAGCAATTGCCTCAGTACCTTTATGAATTCCATCTTTAAAGTGCAAAGCTGTTTTATCCACCCATGCAGGGGTTTTATTTGCTATCTTGTCGCCGACCCAGCTTCCCACAAAACCGCCGACCGCAGCACCGGCAACTGTTCCTACAGGTCCGACTATACTCCCAAGCATTCCACCTACCACAGCTCCGGCTACAGACGTCCCGGATACAACCGCAGTTTTATATACAGCACTGCCAACCACTTTCGCGTTTTCTTCCTTCAACTTCTCACCGCTATACATGTTATAATTTTCGGTAATTTTGATTCCAGCGCCAATTGTTTCTGCACCTGCAGTAATCAATACGGCCAGCGCTGCATTTGATTTTCCGAGCCTCAGCCCGTTTTTCAATATACTCCCAGAATGATTTTTCACTGCATTTAATATTGGCCCATTTTTTGCGTCAACAAGCAATTTTTGAACGCTGTTGCTGAGGCCTGCGATATCCTTCGGAAAATAATTGGCTGCCCGCTTGTATATTAGTTCAGACAACGTTTTTTTGCTAAATGCCCTTGTAGGGCTCACCATCAAACGAGCAAGCATATTCATTCTTGAACTTTCAATTTTATTGATCATGCTAGCGACTGGCAGACGCATTTTTCCCAGTAAAACATCATCGACTACCTGGAACTTGCGCAATACTCCATCGATATCCGTGAATCTGAATCCAAGCAAATGCATGAAACCTGCACCGGCAGCATACTGTGCTCCATGCAGGAAATCCACCCATCTGCCATAGGTATTATTGTATGTTTCATATAAATTGCTGGCGAAACGCTCATCAATCTGTTTCCTTGCAGCATTAATCGCTTTATTCACCGCGTCAGCCTGGCGGTTCACGCGCTGATCGGAATTCGCATATCGCTCAGCTGAATTGGCTGTAAAAGCCTTAAGCTGGTTCATCTTCATCTCAATTCGGTCAAAGGATGATGCAGCGCGGCTGAACCGGCCGTTAATCCCGCTCCGTGCGAGAATTCGCGGATCCACACTATTCCTCACACCTGCCACATTATTCTGGATACTTTGCAATCGGGAAATCGTGTGACTCAAACCTGAAACTGAGCTATTGACCCCATTAATATTGAATATAATTTTTGAAGACAAGGACCATCACTTCCTGTTTTAAAAATACAATTAATTACACCGAGCCAATAAGACTTTGGTTTGATGAAGTTTTCCATACTTTTCATTATATTTGAGAATGGTTATTAATTAAATATTTTTACCTAAATATAGGTTTAAAGGTTTATTTAACCAATTAATATTAAGGTCTTTTTACCCATTCTCCTTTAATGATAAACTCATTTTCTCTTTGAATGTCCAATTAACCAAGAAGATCCCTGTAAAAATCAGGCCCCCTCCTGCGTAGACATACCATTCCACGACTTCACCCAGCAGCACCCATCCTGTAAGCACGCCGAAAAATGGCGCGAGGAATAAGAAAGCACTCGTCTTCCCTGGATCGCCTTGATTGATCAAATAAAACCAAATCGCAAACTGAACGATTGAGGCCATGACTGCCAGCCATAAAATAATCGAAATCGATATCGGGGTGATCGTCAACTTCGGTGGTTCTAGCGTTAGGCCCATCAATAATAGGATGCTGCCTCCAAATAGCATTTGGTAAGCCGTCAGCACCCAGACATTGAAGCGGCTGCCCCATTGTTTGATCAGGATCGTCCCAATCGACCAAAACACAGCAGCACCCAAGCCGAATAGTGTTCCGACTGTCAGCTGCAGGTGGAAACCCAATGTGATGAACACTCCGAAAAACCCAACGAATGCGCCAATCCATTGAAGAAGTCTGTAACGGATCCCAAGAAACACCGTTCCCATCATAACGACCATTAATGGATTGGTAAACGTTAAAATCGACGACTCTCCAGCGGTAATCGTCCGTAAACTGAGGAAGATACAGCCCATAACGCCCGCAGTCTGCACCAAACCAATGATGAAAATTCTTCCCCAGTCAGTCAGCTCCTCTGGCTTAAGCTTTTTCCTTACAAGTACCGCCATCAGCAAACCGGCAATCGTGAATCTTAAACCAACCAATAATAATGGAGAGACATAGTTCAATCCAACCTTTCCGACGGTAAAAGAAGAGCCCATGAGAAAAGTAGTGACAACGACAAGTACAATGAACATGAATGGATGAAGTTTTGTTTTTTCCAAAACGGCCCCTCCCTTTTACAGAACTATATTCTGCTTAATGGTCAAGATTCCCTCTATGATTTTTTCATAAAAAAAGCTCAGAGATAGTCTCTAAGCTTCAGTATGTTCAGCTAGTTTCAAAAGCTGAAGTAAGTCTTCGCTTATGGAAAAAAATGAGCTTTGTTTGACTGTGTCTATAAATAGCTCCTTTAAATTGTCTGCAGATTCAGCCAAATGCTGAACTTTCATTTCATTTGGATAGGTAGAAAGGTAGGCTTTCACAAAATGCGGATCCATTGTTTCGTAGGCTTTAAACTGATGAAGTTTTTTACCCTCGTTCATTGCCTGCACTTGTAAGGTGTAGTCCCTCATCATTTCAAGCATTTTCAGTGAGTAGATGAAGTTATTCCGCCGCAGCTCTTTTTCCATTCTCAGAGCGCAATAAACAAAACCAAAAACCGCATCCTCATTTACTTCATACTTTAATGTACGATTATTAAATCGGTTTTCTTCCTTCTTCATTCTCTCAGATACAAATCCAGTTCTATCGACAATCACTTTCCAGAGAGGTGATTTGACTTTCAATGAATCCAGTGGAACGATCGATACATTGAATTCTAGAGAATTTTCCATGAAAGCAATTAAAAGATAGACATTCTCCCTTAATTGTTTTTCTTTGATGTAGACCGGATTGAATTCACCGAGCGTTTGCCGGACGAAGTCCTTGGTTATTTCCACATCCTCCGCATTAGAGGCAGCGATCATTAAATCAATATCGGAATATTCATCTTTATATCCAATGACCCCGGACCCCAGTTGAACAATCCCCTCCACCAAACTGGAGGGCTTCAACCTCTCGATCGTGTTATCAAAAAAAGTGTTTCGCTCCTCTGTCGTATACATTCCATTTCTCCTAATCTCTTTAAATATACAATTCCATTTCGATGTCATTTACAGGCAAAGCCCATCTTCCATATAAAAGCTACCGTCTTCGGATGCATGAAGCCAAATTCGCTTCCCTAAAACTAATTAAGTCGAATCTCATCGCTGGACTTCACATCTGCAAACCAGCGTAAAGTTCCGTTGTGATGATTGATGATTTGCTGGGCCGTTAGTTCATTTCCAGGCCACGTGCTATGTAAATCAGAAACTAAAGTAACCTTATATCCTTTGCTGAATGCGCTTCTGCATGTTGTATCCACACAAACCTCCGTTTGAATGCCAACGAGATAGAGATGTTCGATACCCTTTTCTTTTAACTCCTGGTCTAAGGTTGTTTTTAAAAAGGAGTCAGGTGTGGTTTTTTGAATAATTATATCTCCCTCTTCAGGACTAATATCTGAATGAATCTCCCATCCATGTGTCCCGTTTTCCAAGGGATATCCAGCCAATTCATTATGTTGGATATATAGTACTGGCATATTGGCCGAACGGACCTGCTTTATCAGTTCTTTGATACCTTGCAGCAGTCTGTTCCCATTGAAAACTTCCTCTCCTTCGAGGAACATCCCATTTTGAACATCGATGACAAGTAATGCTTTGTTTTTCATTCTTATTCTCCTATACTATGAAAGTAGTTTCTCCAGCTTCTTTACGGCGTTTTCACTGGCAACACGGTTAAAATGATTCAATAGGTATTCTCTTGCCATTTCCTCTTCCACGGTCTTGGCTTCGATATTATTTCTGCTAGCCCAAGAATCGTATGTTTCAAAGGATGTACTGCTCCAGCCATTCTTTTCGCCAACTGCATTTACTTTTTCCTTGATCCCCGAAATGACAATGTCCATTGTTCCTTGGAGCTCCACTAGGGCATTATCAAAAACCTTTTTATACTCTTTATCCCTTAAACCCGCTAAAGTCCTCAACTCTCGTGTATCGATGACCCCATTTTCACTAATAACCCGGTAGAGACTCAACGCTTCTTTCGATACATGTCCTTTTTGGTACCTGTCTTCAACTGTTTCATAGCTGCCAAGAATCGCCTTAAAACATGGTAAAAAATCACGCGAAATCAGGCTGGACTTTTTCTTCATGAATTTCCCATAGCCAGCAACGCCATCAACAGAAAACCTTGTCCTCCAAATCCATGGATCATATTCCGTATCCGAATGCCATGACTCTGGAGCAGTAATGGTGTTCAACGCCGGGAATTCAGGTACCAAAGGCGCGAGCGGGAGAAAGCCAACTTCCTCGATGACCTGAATCGCTTCTTCATAAGTCTTTATTTTGTAATACTTCAACTCAGACAGCTCCTTCAACTAATGGTCTACATTGTATTTCTATAACTAACCACCAATTCCCTCTCCATAAAAAGAAACACGGTACTTCATCCAGAAGCACCGTTAAAAATTCTCTTTGTTTTTTCAACCAGCACGCCATTTTCAATCGTGATCAGCCTTTCAGCCATATTCACAAACAAGCCATTTTCAACCACGCCTGGAATCATATTCAACTGCCTTTCCAGTTCCACAGGTGATTCAATCTGTTTAAAATCGCAGTCTAGAATATAGTTCCCATTGTCAGTGATGAATGGCTGGTTTCCATTTAGTCTTAATTTCGGTTCACAGCCAAGCTCGGCAATTTTTTGCGAGGTCATTTTGGCTCCAAACGTTACGATCTCAACCGGCAGCGAGAAGGCTCCTAATTTCACCGATCCTTTGGATGAATCTGCGATGACAATGAAAGTAGAAGCAGCATTGGCGATGATTTTTTCCCTTAGCAGCGCTCCTCCCCCGCCTTTAATCAAGTTCAAATCAGCGTCAAACTCATCCGCTCCATCAATCGCGACATCAATCTGTTTCACATCTTTAAAATCTACCAACATGATTCCTTGCTCCACAGCTAGCGCGGCAGTTTGCTCCGATGTCGGGATACCTTTTATGTTTAGACCCTTTCTCACTAACTCGCCTAATTTTTTGATCGTATAATAAGCGGTTGATCCTGTTCCCAATCCAACCACCATTCCATCACTAATATATTCAACCGTCTTTTCACCAACCAGTTGTTTTTCATTCACTATGATCACTCCTGCATCTTCTTGTGCAACCAACTAACGCCGATATTCTACCCAAAAAAGGATCAGCTAATCTTCTTTTATGCAATATCTGACCAACCAGCAAGTTTTACTACGTATAGAACTCATCTATGGAACCTTTTTCTGTCTCAAACAGCAATTCGGGCTTATAGAACTTTTCTATGAGACTTTTTTTGGCTCATACATGCGTTTAGGGCTTATAGAATTTTTCTATGGGACCTTTTTCCGCTCGAACATGTATTTTGGGCTTATAGAATTTTTCTATGGGACCTTTCTCCGCTCAAACATGCGTTTCGGGCTTATAGAATTTTTCTATGGGACCTTTTTCCGCTCAAACATGTATTTCGGGCTTATAGAATTTTTCTATGGGATCTTTCTCCGCTCAAACATGTATTTCGGGCTTATAGAACTTGGCTATGTGACCTTTCTCTGGCTCTTACTCCATCTTCGAAGTGATAGAAACCTCCTATCTGACTTCTTCCACCTCCACAGCGACAATATCTTCGAACTTCATTGCCACTGCACTCCCATCCGCCGCTACCATCCGTACCTCCTTCCTGATTGGGTCAAGATAATGGACGTGGCCTCTCTCTTCATATGTAAATCCATCATCCCACTTTGTAATCTTCACTGGATATGTATATTCCATAGCGTAGCAAATTCTGTTTTCCAGCTCTTCGATTTCGTATTCATCCAGCAGCGGCCTGGCTTTCCGGAGTTCTTCACGTGCCAGTTCGCGCAGCAAGGATCGATGCTCCGGCATGAAGTGTGCGGGCATAAACTTGATTTTCCCTCTATCTCTGATTCTCATGCTGACCATCCTTTCGGGAGTAGTTACAGCTATTATATCCCGAACAGATGTTCGTAAACTATACAAATTTTATTTTTTCATTAAAAAAGACCAGCCTATTAGCCAGTCCAGTTACGCAATAACCTCATGGTATTTAAAATAAGTCGAGAGTTTGGAATCGACATGATCTTTCCATCCATCTAAAGGAACATTCAGTGTCTTTAATATTTTATAGGCGTGGACCCAGGCGCTCATTTCTGCGGTAATCCTATAGGACCAGTCATTCAGCCATTTTTCATAATCAAGCTCTTCATTGACGAAGTCTATTAAATGGCCAATCTCATGGGCAAAAGCATAAATATTTTCCAAAGTGGTCGATAAAGGAATCGTTATAGACATGTTAGGATTAAAATTGATTTTTTTCTTGGAATCGTAAATCACTCTGCAATTCAACTTCTCCGCCTCTTCTACTAAACGTAAAAAAGTACCGTACGTAACCATACCATTTTCCCCTTTGTTTAATAGTTTTTCTATCTATTATATACATTTTTGACAAAACGTATACCCTTTATTCTGAATATTCAGAAATTATAACTGATGAAACTTTGCAGTTAGGACATCTTTTTCCAGCATAACATGATAAAAGGGATCTTTACTTGGAGGGTGAATATCATGAAAATCCATGTGGTTAAAACTGGAGATAGCCTTTGGCGCATATCACAGAATTACCGAACAGACATGAATCAAATCATTTTAGTGAATGAGCTTGATGACCCGAATGTTTTGGTTGTCGGGCAATCGCTTGTGATCCCTGAAACGAATCGCGAATATATAGTGCAGCAGGGAGATAATTTATGGGCGATTGCTTCTCGTTATGGGGTAACAGTTCAGGAGCTGGCAAGTCACAATAACATTTCAAATCCGTCTTTAATCTTTGTTGGGCAAATGCTTCAGATTCCATATTTCTCTCATACCATTCAATCTGGTGAAACGCTCTGGTCGATTGCCCAACTGTACCGCGTTACAGTTAACCAAATCTCCCAGGCAAATGGGATTTCAAATCCAGCCCTCATTTATCCTGGGCGTGTACTGAGAATCCCTGGGCCATCTAAACCTGCCATTGAAGTAAATGCCTATATTACTCGGATGAATGAATCAGGCCGTCTGGAGGCCCTCAAACTGGGATCACACTTTACCTATCTCGCCCCATTTTCTTATGGAATGGGCGAAGACGGTTCTCTCCTTAATTTGCAGGATTCCGTTGTGCTCCAGGCCGCAGGACCAACCAATACCTCTCCTTTGCTGACAATCACAAATGTCGCTGATGGATCGTTCAGCTCTGACCGGGCAGCTGCCGTGCTTAGGAATCCGGCGGTGCAGGATACATTACTGACCAATATCCTCGCTAAAATGAAGGAAAAAGGCTATACCGGACTGAATATTGATTTCGAATATGTCTATCCTGAAGACCGGGAAAATTACAATAACTTTTTACGAAAAGCGGTTGCACGCATGCATCCACAGGGCTATACGGTCTCGACTGCCCTCGCACCGAAACAGAGAGCCGACCAGGAAGGCCTGCTATATGAAGCACATGATTATGATGCCCATGGAGAGATAGTCGATTTCGTTGTCATCATGACGTATGAATGGGGCTGGTCCGGTGGGAGACCATGGGCGATTGCACCGTTAAACGAAGTTAGAAAAGTACTCGATTATGCCGTAACTGCTATTCCTTCAGAAAAAATCATGATGGGTGTGCCGTTATACGGAAGAGACTGGCGGATCCCCTGGGTACAGGGAACCTATGCGAAAACAGTCAGTCCAAAAGCTGCAGTGAACCTCGCCGCC
The DNA here is from genome assembly GCF_023715485.1 of Mesobacillus subterraneus. Classification (GTDB taxonomy): domain Bacteria; phylum Bacillota; class Bacilli; order Bacillales; family Cytobacillaceae; genus Mesobacillus; species Mesobacillus subterraneus_B. Next base: position 31,684 of record NZ_JAMBOF010000012.1, read on the forward strand.
CAATACGGTGTGAACATCGAATATCATAACACCTATCAATCACCATTTTTCCGCTATACAGACGCAGAGGGACAGCAGCACGAAGTCTGGTACGAAGATGCCCGAAGTGTTCAAGCCAAATATAACACGGTGAAAGAATACGGATTACGCGGCGTAAGCTTCTGGGTGCTTGGAGTCCCTTTCCCGCAAAACTGGCCAGTGCTTCAAAATAATTTTAGAGCTAAAAAGCTATAAAGAAAAAATCCTGCGATTAGAATGGTCGCAGGATTTTTATATACCATCAAAAACCGACCTTACGAGGAATCTGAACAAAATGAAAAGCACCCTGAACGGAAAAATGATCAACTCTGGAATCCAAAACAGCACATCAAACACAAAATCCCAAAAATTATAACTTCCATCCTGCTTCTTCATCCTTCTTTTTTCTGCCCGTTTTTCTACTAACATCGTCTAGCTCCTCCCGCAAGTATGTAAAGATTATTTATTATAACACCCTTCACAAATGATTTTACCCTCATACTGAAGAAAAGCTTTGATCTCCGTCATCCCCCTCGCGTCCGGGTATCTCATCTTAACGTAAATTTCCTGTATTTCTTTCTCGCATTCCGAGCACTGCGGCGTGATTTTAAACATGAAGATCACCTCGATTTTTAATACGTTTTTAAAGCGTAATTGTTTCAGCTTTTTTATGAAAAAAATGAACCAGCTAATCCTGCCAGGTGTCCGACCGGTATTATATCTGCTCGAACTGGTATTACCTTGCTAAAACCAAGTATCTGCTTCAGGTAATAATTCCGATGCAGCCGTTAATAAAATTTGTTCCAACCGGTATATTTGCACCAGCCGTTGATCTATTTGCTATTACCGTTGATATCTTTGCTCCAACCGTTTATATATTTACTCTAACCGTTGATATATTCACTCCAACCGTTGATATTTTTGCTCCAACCGTTGATATTTTTGCTCTAACCGAGAAATAATCTGTTCCAACCTTTATTATATTTACTCTTACCGTAAAAAAATCTGTCCCAATCGGTATTATTTTGGATTGAATTGTATGAAAACGACTTTTACCGATAGTTCTATCTAATAAAATACAAAAACCCCGACCGAATTGGCCAGGGTCTTACATCCTAATATATATCCTGCCTAATAAACACAGCAAATGAAACAATCAAAGCTGCAATCCCCCAGATGGTTAATACCAAAAGCGAAAATCCAAGTGTCATCCCTTCAATTGGCGGTGCCTGGCCTGAAAGGTAGCCGGTTAAATTCAAGTTGATCATGAACAGGTATTTTGCCGATTCCCAGGAAGATACCATACTGCTCAATATTGCTCCAGAAATAAGGGCAGCGAGCATTACACCCATCCCAGCTGGTGTATTTCTGATCAATACTGACAGCATGAATGTGATTGTACCGACGATTAGCGCCACGAACCATACTAGACTGAACTCCATCAGCAGATACTGCCATTGTGGAATCATTTGCACAGTGTTAGTGTTCAACTCATTTCCCTCTACATTGAACCCCGTTATTACGGGTGCTGTCCAGCCCTGATAGCCGAAAATCAGACCTGAAATCAAATAGGACAGTAAACCGAAAAGCACGACGATGACCGAAACGGATAGAATCAGAGTGATATATTTGCTCATCAAGACCCTCCAGCGTTTCACCGGCCTTGTCAGCAATAATTTTACCGTTCCGGCACTTCGCTCTGATGACACCATGTCTGCGGCCACCACCATCACCATCAAGGGAAGGAAAAGATTGATTGAGTGCTCAGCGAACGTCCGCACAAAGGTCGGCGCGCCAGGTTCCATTGGATTAACGTCGTTATCTAAGTAGTATTGCTGCTGCTGGATTCGCAGCTGGAGCTCGCTCTTCCATTCATCACTAATCCCGCTGCTCGTAATCCTGTTTTGCGTGTCGATGATTTGCTGCTGCAATGTTGTGCGCCAATCGACATCTCCAAATCGCTCCAGCCTTCTCTCAATTTCTCTGAACTGCGAATATGTAAAGAGAGCAACAAGCACAGCAATGATTCCCGCAACAACAAGGATTCTTTTCTTGCGGACGATTTTGAGCATTTCATTTTTAACGAGGTTAATCAATCGATTCACCCCCAGTGAGTTCTAGGAAAAGATCTTCAAGTGCCGGAAGTTTTCTGTTCATTTCTTTCACTTCGACGCCTTTTTCAACCAGCAGGCGATTCCAGGAAGAAGCTGCATTTTCAATATAAGGAGTAATCAGCGCCCCATCTGGCCCCTCCACGACACTAGTAACCTCACTCAAAATGTCTTTCGCTGTCTCACGCGGTTCGACTTGCCAGATGACCCTTTCCTGCATCGCTAAAAGGTTTTCTACATAGTCGACTTTAATGACGGCACCCTTGGAAATGATCGCGACACGATCACACATGAGTTGAATTTCACTAAGGAGATGGCTGGATACAAGAACGGTAAGACCCTCTTCCTCAGCGAGATACCTAATGAAATTTCGCATTTCTCTGATCCCCATCGGATCAAGCCCATTTGTCGGCTCATCCAAAATCAGCACTTTAGGTTTTCCGAGCAATGCCTGGGCGATACCGAGGCGCTGTCTCATTCCCAGGGAGTAAGTTTTTACCTGGTCATGAATACGTTCATTCAGGCGAACAAGATCAACAACGTATTCCATATATGCTCGGTCGACTTCAGGTAGCATCCTCGCAAAGTGTTCAAGATTCTCCCAGCCAGTTAAATAAGAATACAATTCTGGATTTTCAACAATGCAGCCCATTTGAGACATTGCCTTGGTGAAATTTTTTCTAACGTTGTACCCGCCGATTTCGATAGAACCGGAGCTTGGTTTTATCAATCCTACAAGCATCCTGATCGTTGTCGTTTTTCCAGCTCCGTTCGGTCCAAGAAATCCAAAAACTTCGCCTCTTTTTAAATCAAAGTCGAGTCCTTTGATGATTTCCTTTTTACCGATCGTCTTCCTAAGGCCTTTGACAGAAAGCGTGATATCACTCATTGTTCTCCCCCCCTTACCATGTGATCAAAGATGCAACCCGTTCCGCGATAAGCCTGTAGCCTTCCGCATTCGGGTGGAATTTATCTGTGTATAAATAGTCATTCACACTCAGCTGGAATAAATCGAAAGTAGGCACATAAATCGCCTGCTTCTGCTGATCGAGCAGCTTGTTTGTTTCGTAATTCCAGTCGCGGACGATTTTCGTTGTCTGCTCAGAATCATTCAAATCAATGAACGGATTATACAAACCGATATGGAAGATGGCAGCATGATCGTTTAATGATCTAAGTTCCACCAAAACAGCCTGCAGATTTTTCAAATAGCTCTCTCTAGCTTGAGTAATCTTTTTTTCATCCATGTCAACAAATGCCTGTCCACTTTGAAAGAGATCGTTTCCGCCAATCGTAATTAGTATGTAGTCAGCATTCTTAATTTGTCTTTGGATCTCACTTTGTTTAACTTGATTTAAAAGTTGATTCGAACGGTACCCTTTGACTCCGAAGTTGTGCAGAGTGATTTTTTCTTTAGATTTCTCCTCAAGCTCATCAACCAAATATCCAATATACCCTTTTCCGCTATCATCCCCGGTCCCTCGGGTCAGTGAATCCCCCAAGGCAACGACCACTTTACCATCTTTCTTGGATGCCTCTTTCTCAGGCTTCGCTTTTTCAATGACTTCAGCAGCACCATTACTGAAAAATTGATTCTGAATCGTCCAACCGAGACCGAACATCATCAATAAAAATGAAAGCACTGAAAAAATCAGCGTCATTTGAACAGAATACTTCCTCACCTGACCACTCCCTGTTCCACTAATTGGTAAGCTTTATTTTATAATAATTTTCCGGTTAATAAAAATGATAATACTATGACAATGTGCTGTAATCGAAATTGGGAATTTTCGTTCATAATTTCCAATTCGCTATAAAAAAGTGATTTTCGCAATAAAAAGTTGATTTTCGCTATAAATTTCATTTTTTCGCTATAAAATCAAATCCGAACCTTCTTAAACGCAAAAAAGCGCGCAGCTGCAATGCTGTTCGCGCTTTTTAGATAGCAAATGAGTGATTCCCAATTGTTTTGACTACATCACGAGTGAAAATCCAATCACTTGTTGCTGTATCAGGGTTAAAAAAATATAGACAATCTACATTATTTTCATTTTCCAGTGCATCTTCCACTGCTTCAATTGCTTCTGGATCTGCGGGCTCTTGAATTGCTCCATTTTGGACTGGTTCAAATGCATTTTTTTGATAAATGACTTCTTTTACAGTGTCTGGGAATTGCTCATGCTCGACGCGGTTAAGCACAACTTCTGCCACCGCTACTTTTCCTTCATATGGCTCACCTTTCGCTTCCGCGTGGACCAGGCGAGCAAGCAGCTTCACTTCTTCTTCCTTTATAAATCGTTTATCAGTCAAAGAAGATTCCTTCGTATTGTCATCAACTTTTTTCGTTTTTAAAGTATCAACAGTCTGATTCGTTTTCGTTGTTTCTGCAAAAACTGTATAAGAACCAATTAGTAAAAGTGCGGTAGTGACTAACAAGATTATTTTTTTCAATGTAAACCTCCTGTTTATTTTATTAGTAAGCAACAGGCCCTATAATAGGCTAACAGGTTTACAAGCAGAACACACTAGTTAATCACTGGCAGGATTCTAAAGTAATGCCAACAAGGGTAAAAACTGTAATTATTATTATTTAATAAAAAGAGCACTTAAACTCTTCAACGTGTGAATTCTCGCAGTTAAGATGAATAACTCTGCATAGTTGTGTTTCACAAATTCATCAATGATACACAACCCCTTCCAAAAGCGGCCTACCAGCAAAAGCGTGTATTTTTCATTCCAATCAAACATATTGATCCTCAAAAGTTCATCAGCCAGCGATTGAAATTTGTACTCCTCCACCCATAGTTTGACTTGATACAATTTATCATGATTTAAAATCAAACCCGTTTTCTGGTTATGACATTTTTGAACAAAATCGGCAAAAGCCTTGATATTTTCCGCCAGCAGGTTTGCTTTTTGCATTTCGAAGTTCAAATCCACTCGCCTCCCTTAAAACAAAATATGTTTTAATTAGGAGTTTTAATACAAATCCAGGACAATAGTCTGTTTTAAAACTACTAATCTATATTTATAATTATACATGTTGTTGAATTTTTATATAAAAGGAGGACATTACTATGAAAAAATCTATTTGGACTATGGTGACCATTTTCGTTCTATTAATCTCAACTGCAGCAAGTGCTTCTGCCTATTCACCATCTTTAGTACATAAGACAGGAACTATGGCATACGAACATACTAAGTATCTATCTGAGGAAATTGGAAGCCGTGTATACGGAACTGAAGGAGAAAGTTTGGCAAAAGTTTATATCGAACAGCAATTTGAGCAAATGGGATATACCCCATCCATTCAGGAGTTTCATTTTACAAGAAGAGGAACAACTTTTGAATCTGCAAATGTGATTGCATACAAACAAGGAAAATCCGATAAACAAATCATTGTTGGCGCCCATTATGATTCAGTCGCTGCCGGCAAAGGTGCTGATGATAACGCATCTGGCGTTGGCGTGATGCTCGAAGTCGCTGAGGTGCTGAAAAAGGTTTCAACTCCATACTCGATCGTCTTCATCGCTTTTGGCGCTGAGGAAGGCGGATTGAACGGATCAAATCATTATGCAAGTCAAATGTCAGAAGAAGAAGTTAAAAATACAATCGGAATGATCAACCTCGACAGCCTTGCAGTCGGTGACAAAATGTATGTACACGGCAGTGCTGGTGAGGCAGGCTTCATCCGTGAACAAGCTTTGAACATCGCTGAAAAGAAGAAACTTGATATCGGCATGAATCCTGGCCTTCACCCGGATTATCCAGCAGGAACAACAGGTGATTGGAGCGACCACGCACCCTTTAACAAACTGGGAATTCCCTTCGCTTACTTTGAATCTACGAACTGGGAAATTGGCGACTTGGATGGCTATGAACAGACTGAAGAGTACGGCGGTGTTTGGCACACTAAGAATGACACACTCGCCTTCATAGAAACTGCCTATCCTGGCCGAATCCAGGAACGCCTGACCAGCTACAGCCAGGTCCTCTCAGAGTTATTGAAGTTTTTCGGTAAAACTAGCACATCAAAATAATACAAAGAAACCGCTCTGGAGTCATCCATGAGCGGTTTTATTCTATATATTCAGCCATTTTCTTCAGCAATACACCAGAATCCTCAGCCGTCACATATTCCCCATTCACCACTGCATATGGAGACATGCGGCATTCCTTGCACCTGCTCTGGCATTCATATTCCTTATACGTCACATTCTTGCGGCTCAAAAATTCATTATAAGAAGCATAATTCTCTTCCTGTAAAAACTGCTCAAGATTCCGCTGGCAGAATTCGATTTTCGCTTTCTTCTTTTTGGAGAAAAGCTTTTGAATCATATTCATGAATTAAACTTCCTTTACCGAATAAGTCCGTTGTAAAAAACGATCCAAAATGATGTTGCCAAAAGGTATAAACGCCACTGCGAACGCACTGACCACCCAAATAAACGACCATCTAACTTTATACGTAGTATATACAATCATGAGCACATACAAAATGAAAAACAAACCATGCAAAGAACTCACTAGACGCACAGCCTCGGGAATCCCTGCCCAATACTTAAGCGGCATTGCAATGAATAATAGAATTAACAATGACGCACCCTCTATTAAACCCATCGTGCGAAATTTGCCAATCGTTGTTTTACGCATATGTTACACCTCTTTTCAACATAAAGAATTATAACATTGAAAGTGGATCTCTATAAACACATAAATCTTTACTATAATAAAACTCAGGTTTGAGAATTCCCTGAGTGGTGAATATGTATAGGCAGCCCTCTCCACTTTGACTCGGAGAGAAAAAACGAATGGTTTCAGGGAATCTATCATTTTGGCTCAAATAAAGAGAAAGATTGTTAAGAGAATTTCAAACAACTGTAACATAATATTCCAAGGAATGAAATCTGATTATGGGATAATGGCTACTTCAAGTTATACATTGAAATCTATTAAAAATTACTAGTTATGCTCATTTTTTCAGTCTAGGTGGTGCAAATTTTGACAAGTAAAAAAAGGAAAAGAATAAGATGGAGGAGAGTATTTAGCGCCCTTCTACTAATAGGAATCTTTTTGGTCGGGCTTTTCAATACAGTTCAGTACATAGAAAACGGTATAAAAGCATTTAACAAGCCACTTAAAAATGTAGAAGCAAAACACTCGTTTCAGGGAGAGAAGAATAAAATTGATTCAATCAATGTCCTTTTACTTGGAAGTGACACTCGAGGAGAAAAACAATCTCGGACAGACACGATCATGGTTGCACATTATAATCCAAAAACCAATAAGGTAATGTTAATTTCACTAATGCGTGATATGTACGTCTCGATCCCTGAACATGGACAGCAAAAATTAAATGCTGCCTATACTTATGGAGGCCCAGAATTATTAAGGAAAACCATTAAGTTGAATCTCGGACTAAATATTCACCACTATGCCATTGTTGATTTTAAAGGATTCCAAAAAGCAGTAGATATCCTCGCTCCCAATGGAATACAAGTAGATATACCATACGAGATGTCTGATGGTATAGGAATGACATTAGAGAAAGGTCAGCAGCAGCTGCATGGTGAAGAACTGTTAGGATATGTCCGCTTCCGCCAGGACCGTTTAAGTGACTTCGGACGGGTACAAAGGCAGCAAGAAGTGATTACAAAATTGAAAGACGAAGCTGTAAGTATAGAAAGTGTAGGGAAACTCCCTGAATTGTTGAAGCTTTTAAATACATATGTCGATACAGATATCGACACCTCCACACTTTTAACAATCGGAAAAGACCTTTTGACAAACAAAACCCAGGATATCCAGACTTTAAGAATCCCTGAAGATGGCAGCTTTACAAATGAACGTTATGAAGACATAGGTGAAGTTCTAGAAGTCGACTTGGATGAGAATAGAAGAACACTTAATGAGTTTTTAGATAGTTAAAACCTATGCTTTGATGCCAATGAAAGCATAAACCTTATTTAAATCACAAAAAACCGCACGAGTGAATTCACCGTGCGGTTTAGTATGTGTAGTTGGCGAGACCGCCAGGGAAGAACTTTTTTGATATCCTAAAGACAGAGCTTCTCTACTTCCAGGAATTCGACAATATTGAGTATTTAATAAAGTAACTAAACGACTATATCGGTTACTACAACAATAAGAGAACGAAACAAAAGTAAAAGGACATGAGTCCAGTAGAATATCAAACTCATGTCCAACACCATCGCTAAAATAAGTGTCTAACTTTTGGTTCCCTTCATTTATAGGCTCCTTTTTATTGTCCTAGATTTTCTATTCTATTTAATAAATTTGTTACTTCATTAACCGTATTAAATATTTGTGAGTTTTCTAACTTATCCAATGCCAAATGTCCGTTTTGTAACACTTCATTTATCTCAGCAAGTAATAGCTCATTTTTTACAACTAATTCTTGATGTATGTCTTTTGCTATGGAAGGGACATCCTTAATTTTAATAAAGTCCTCTATATCTTGCTTAAGAGTTACCAATTTAGTTTCGAGTTCTTTCTGTCTCTCTAAATCATTGGCAGCACTCTCGATCAATTGAGGAGCTTCTTCTGCAAAACCATTCAATCTATTTATATGGTCAGTAGCTTGATTTACATAATCAATTGATTCATTAACTTCACCTAGAAATGAACATGCGCTTAGAATCATTGAGACTGCAATTATAAAAAGCAAATGTAATTTTTTCATACCCGGACCTCCTTCCTTAAATTGCTTTCCATATGTCATACGAAGCAAAATCAAGAAAGGTTTCAGTTCTCAAAATAATTATAAATAAACATCGTTTTTATCCTAAAATTCATCCTAAAAGAAAAAGCCCCTTTGCAGGAGCTGAACCTTCTATCTTTGTTTTACAAATTTCTTATATGCTATGTATGCAACAGCAATTACTGCCAAAATCAAAAGTACTTTCATGATAAATGAAAATCCCCCATCCTTTTATGTCTCTTATGTTAATACCCCATTGGAAAAATAAAAAACCTCAGTAAGAGATTGTATAAAAAAATCCACCCTTCTTTTACAGAAATTAGTGGATTTATAGTATACCGACACTCGGTCACACTAGGATTATGTGATTTTCCGAAAAAACAATTATTACTTTATCAAAACATATCACGATACAAATAACAGTACAAAAACTGTTCAAACCGTTGATAATACTAATTTTTATTGGCGGGACCGCCTGGGAATCGAACCCAGCTAACCTGGCACGCAGGTCACAAGCGGTTTTGAAGTTTGCTAGCATCTGTAATTCTAGTACCTTCATATACGCAGAAATACTGATAAATCAAGGTTTCTTACTTTCTGATGTTTCCTTGTGATTTCTAATTTTAAAAATTTGGGCACCAAGCATGGCACCAAAAGCACTTAAATAATAAATTGACCCACAGCTTTCTATACTGTAGTTCGGAGGTATATATCCTCTAGGTGACGCTAAATACGTTGATTATATGGATGGAATAATAAATCCCCAAGTTAGTAATAGACCTGGGATTAAACCAAAAAATAACTGTTGTTAAAAACTTAAATGATGATAGTAAAGGTAGCAAATAAACTGTCCCAGTTGACTTTTAAAGAGTTTAAACGGAATTAAGGTAATGAAAAAGGCAGCTAAATTTGCTGCCTTTTTCATTAGGGAAAAGAGTTGAATCTCTTATTCAGGGTTATTACCATAATTAGAAATCAAAGTATTTTGCCAAATCAATATTACAAGTCAAGTAGTACTCTTCAGTTAAAATGTCACCCGTATCGGTAAAAATATTCAATTCAAGTTTTTTATCCTTCTTTTCAAACACAAGTATGCCATCCGGCCCTTTTTCAAAAGCTATTTTCTTTGCATCTTTTCTTTCACTATCATTTATTAAATCAGATAACTTTTCTATTTTCTTTTTATCTTTTAGTTCAGAAACTATTTCACTTTTATTATTGCTTATTTTGTAAAGGATCACTTTATTATAATCCTGGTCAACTATTTTGGGCACATTGCATGAAACGAGAAAGGGAAACATAAAAATAATGAGCGAAATAAGATATCGGTGTTTCTTCATTGCTTTTCACCCCTCTTTGCAACATTCTAACCTATGCAAAATGCTGACGAAACGAAGAATCGTATTTAGTCAGCATTCCAAGACTTAATAAATAATAGAATTTTGTCTTAAGCAATTCTTGGCATAAGAGGAATAACCGTTAGCAACCCAATCATTCCACCAGCCTTTAAGGGTATCATTTACAGTATAATACATTGCTTTATAAATAGAACTGAAAGAATAGGTATACGTATCATAACCATCATTAACATTATCATACACATCCCATAGTGCACCTGCTACTCTTCCCTCACAATCATCTCCTGTAGGGTAGCCGGTAGTGTTTTCTGCATTCCAGGTTGATCCATCAGTGTAAGTATATACAGGACTATTATTCATATAAAGGGCTAGAAAATGTCCCCAGCCTTCACTCCACGCACAACCTGGCTCTGACTCTCCGTCATTCCAATGGCCAGAAGAACAATCAGTTGGCGGATAGTTTCCACCATAGAGGTTATACATATAATTATGACCTAATTCATGAATAGCAGTATGGGCTATTAGCGGACCTGTCATTAAGAGTTATTTTGCCACCATGACTATATTGAGCTTTTAGAGTAGAACCTGAATACCAGACAATTGTTGAAGTGCCAGGAGCCTTATAATCATCAAGTCTCCCTTCAGTCCTCGCTAAATCATCATATACCCAGAAGGCTCACCCAATTTCGTTTCCAGAAGACCCATTTGGTACGTACAAATTCCCAGGATTATTACTTCCATTGGTAATGGAAAGCCACTGTGAATATGTATAAGAAACACTGGCACGTGTATTTTTTAGATTTTTTTGGAGTTATCAATAAAAAAACCACACAAATGACTACTCACCTGTGTGGTTTAACTATGTATATTGGCGGGACCGCCTGGGAATCGAACCCAGCTAACCTGGCACGCAGGTCACAAGCGGTTTTGAAGACCGTGGAGGACACCAGTACCCCATTCAGCCCCGTATTGAAGAACAAGGTCTATTATACTTACAAGCTGTCTATTTTACAAGAGAGTTACTCAAATTGTCACAAGACTTGTCTTCCCTTGATGGCTGATACTATAATAAGGAAAGATATTAGAATAGTGTGGGTGAAGGTTCATGTATCAGCTTGAAGGTTGGTTTTTGTGGTTTATTTTATTTTGGGTCGTTGTTCTGGTTGGATTATTCGCGATCGGTGGATTTTTCATGTTCCGCAAGTTTTTGAAAAAGCTTCCGAAGAATGATGGGAAATCGGATATGGACTGGGAAGAGTATTATGTGAAAGAGACGCTGCATTTATGGCCGGATGACCAGAAGTCATTGCTTGAGGATCTTGTCAGCCCGGTTCCTGAATTGTTCAGGGATGTGGCGAGACATAAAATAGCCGGAAAAATCGGCGAGCTTGCGCTGAAGGAAAAAGCGGACAAGATCACCCAGGAACTTGTCATCCGCGGTTATATCCTGGCAACTCCAAAGCGTGACCATAAATTTTTACGAAAAAAGCTTTCTGAATTACAAATCAGTACGAGACCATTTGAGAGTTTATTTTAAAACTGCCTTTGAACAGGCAGTTTTTTATTTACTCTTTCCCTCTTTAAGACTTACTTCTTTCTTTTCCGTTTCTTAAAAAGCCTGAAAACGTCATCATTCTTAGTCAGGATGATGACTTTATCTTTGTATGGTTTCATTAGTTTTACTGCTTCGACCAGGTTGTTGCCGTCATAGCTATGGTTCCATTTAAGCAAATCGACAAGGGTCTTAAGATTCTCTTTTCTTGTAGAGGAAGCCAGTTTTACTTTTCTTAAGATGAACCTCTTCACGATTCTCCAGTCGCGGACATAAACATTTGTTTTAAGCACAAATATATAATCGGCTTGGCGGAAACTCTCTTCCAACCAGCTGTAATAGACACCTTCGATAATCCATTTTTCCTGAACTAAAACATTCCTGAGGATTTCTGCTCTTTTCACGGCAGGAGTCTGGGAACCAAAGTATTCCGACTCATTGTCCCAAAAGATGTTGTCCAGGTCGTACTTAGTCACTTTTAGCATTTTTGATAGTTTATTTGCAAGGTATGATTTCCCGCTGCCGGGTCCACCGATTATATGTATTCTTGTCACTGTCTTCCACCCTGTTCAATCTTTATCAAGATCATTATCAAATACTGATGGTTTTCTTTCATCGTTGATCCCTAAACTTGCTTTAATTACAGCCAAATCTTTCATGATGATTCTAGTATTAATCCATGCCCGATTCCCGTTAAAGCAGTAATTCCTAATATGATTGCTAGCCATAGACTGTTAACGATCACGAAATCACCTCAAATCCAATTTTACCACATTCTAGAAACTTTCCTGCGTAAAAATGATAGAATAACTTTGGGAGGTAGAAATATGTATTGGGAAACACTTTCGGCTTGGCTTTGGGTTGGATACTACTTATTTATCTTATTGATTTTTACCACAGCAATTATCTCCGTAATTAAAAAAAGAAGAATGACAATGTTTATGATTGCCATCCTTTTAACTATTTCTGTACCGATGATTAGTTTGATTAACAGTATCGGCAACCAGTGGATACAAATGAATTCAAAGTTTTAGCAGCGCAATTAAAGCTTGGTGCACTTTGGGCAATCTTCACTCTTGCAGGCTACCTGTTGTACTGGTTCGTTTCGTTCTTTGTAAAAAACAAGTTTCAGCAGCTGAAACTAGTTTTTACCCTTTTCCGCAGCTGCATCCGCTCGCATCGCCTTCGCTTCAAACACATTCCCGATAATCAGCAAAATCACCCCGATGATCATCAACACAATGACAATCCCATGAGAAATCGCCGCGAGATAACCCATCCCCTTCATAAACAGCGGCACAAGGAAAATAGCAAGACCAAAGGCTTTCAGCAAAATTGCAGAGTGCTTCAATGACATCCCTTCTCCTCCTGTCTGAAAATAAGTGGTTTTATCATTGTATTGCTGAGACCCGCCAATATTCGTTAAAAGTTCATTATTTTTGATTTGAGAAAATAGTATGATTAACATTGACTGGTAGATTTTATAGAAAGGATGTTAAGAATGGCTTTTAAAGAGAGAATTGAACCTATCGTTCTGACGAAACTAAGAATCCTGAAAAAAAGAATGAAACTCACGGAGGAAGAAAACAGGTATTTCCATTCATTGGACAAAGGATATAAAGGAGAGGTCCAATTTGACCTGCTGACAGAGAAACTTACAACTAGTTGTCTCATTTTAAACGAACTATTGTTTGAAGTAGAAAAAACTACGTTCCAGATCGATACGTTGATTATCTTCGCCGAAACCATGTATGTTTTCGAAATAAAGCATAACTCAGGAGATTACATTTACAAAGCAGACGGTCTGACATCAATCACCAAGGATACAGTAATCAAAAATCCCCTCGACCAACTGAACCGCAGCAAAATTCTTTTCAAAAAACTACTTAGTAAAATTGGCTATAACCTCCCATTTAAAGCTTATGTTGTATTCAACAACCCCGAATTCACCCTTTACCAAACACCACCAGATCTCCCCTTCATTTTTCCCACACAACTTAAAAGACTCTTCAACGAACTCAATTCACAGCAAGGGAAAATAAACACTGGTCATAAAAAACTGGCATCCAAACTCGTAGAACTGCATCAGACAGATTCGTCCTTCAATAAATCGCCTCAATTTGACTACAATCAACTAAAGAAAGGAATCACCTGCAATGAATGCGATTCTTTTTCGGTGACGGTTACACATAAGTATTTAGATTGTAACGCCTGTGGGAGTAAAGAGGTTGTAGAAACAGCTGTTATGCGGAATGTCCGTGAGTTTATAATTCTATTTCCGGAAAGAAAAGTCACAACTCAGGCAATTTATGAATGGTGTGTAGTGATTAAGAACAGTAAAAGGATTAGAAGAATACTGGTAAAACATCTTGAGATAGAAGGTTCAAGAAAATGGACTAGTTATAAATAAAAGTATTTGATGGTTTGTATAAAGACCTAACAACTTTCATCTTGTATATAGATATACCTCTTTTTAATTAATTTTTTCTCGTAACCTCGATCCAGTTTGTCCACTAGAGACCTTCTATCGGACACTATTTCCTTGTCATAGCTGCGGTTTGTCCGTTAGAGACCTTCTATCGGACATTTTTCTCGTATTCCTGCCTCGGTTTGTCCGGTAGGGAACTTCTATCGGACACTATTTCCTTGTCATAGCTCCAGTTTGTCCGTTAGAGACCTTCTATCGGACACTATTTCCTTGTCATAGCTCCGGTTTGTCCGTTAGAGACCTTCTATCGGACATTTTTCTCGTACTCCTGCCTCGGTTTGTCCGTTAGAGACCTTCTATCGGACATTCCTCTCGTTTCCTAGCTCCGTTTTGTCCAATAAATATGAAAAAAAAGCAACCAGCCCCACCTTCGCCGATTGCCCTGATAGCCACACCTGCTATCCTGCCTAGTATTATATTAATAGATAAATATTAAGATTATTGCCGGAAAATGTTAAAGCTTTTTTAATGTTCGTTAAAGCAGATAGAAGTGGGTACATACCAATAAGAAATTAATGATGACTTTGTAGATCATCGTCAACACTCCTTATTTCAAGAGTTCCCTTACATCTTTAATTTAACATAGCATTGTAAAGCTGGATTAAATGAAATACGTCTATTTTGTAAACTTTATACGGTATTCCCTATAGTAATGAGGCAAAATTCGTCTCTAATAACGACTCCCTACCTAATCACCTTTCCGGAGCACATCTGAAAATACTGATGTAATAATCCTCTTCAGGAAAATCGCCGACATAATCAAAGCCATTCTCCTGGTAAAAGCTTTTTAACTTCGGATTCCCTGCCCAGCAATCCAGATACAATGGTTTACCCAGACCCTTCGCATATTCACGAGCCCAGGATGTAATCGCCGGTCCGTACCCCTTACCCTGGTACTCCGGTACAATAGCTATTTGATATAAATATTTGCTGCTGGGCTCAACCAAGTATTCATTTAAACAATCAATATCTTTAATCCCAAATGTTCCAATTACCTGTTTGTCTACTATAATGACATACAAAAATTCCATCTGGTTCATGTAAAGCCAAGGCCGCGCCATTTAGTACCTTAAGAATATCCTTAAGGTCCTTTTGCTCCGCTAAAGCAATTTCCATCCTCTCATTCTCCTGCCTTCGTACATGCAAACATCAGAACCAGAGGAATTCTCATCCGCCGCTCATATTCCTCTTGGCTGTTGAAGTTTTCGGCTTTCGGGGTACCTTCTCGCAGGTCATCCACCCTGAAACCAGCATGCAATAGGAGCTGGAAATACTCCTCTACTGTTCGATGAAATTTGATCACCTTTTTACCGATCCAAGGTTCAGCTCGTTCTCCATGATTAAAATAATCATCGACAATCCAATCCGTCCTCCTGCCGGAACCTTCTGCACTTTTGGCAGATGAAGTCAGTACGGGATGCTGCACGCTAAAAACAAAGTTTCCGCCTGGTGCTAATGAGTGGTGCACCTTCTTAAAAACGCTCGCTAAATCGGCTAGGTAATGTAAAGCAAAACGGGAGATCACTAAATCATATTGCTCTGGTTGCGGTACCCACTCTTCCATCGAAGATTGCTGGACTTGTCCGGCCTTACCTTCCAGATTTCCAGCTGCTACACGCGCCATATTCTCCGAACCCTCCAAGCCAAGATAAGAAGTTCCTCCTTGCTTTAGAAGCTCAACTCCAATCGCAGCATCACCGCAGCCTAAATCCAAAATCCTTTTCCCATCCACACTACCGAGCAACTCCAGCAAAATAGGTTTTTCGATGATATTATTTGGGCTATCCGGGCGGTTTCTCCGCTTCATGTAATTCTCGAAAAATTCGCCTTCATCATAAGCTGACGCACCTCTGAGCTCCATCCCTATCCCCTCCAACAGTTAAAGAATCGCAAATCTTCAATATTTTAACATACATTTTAATAAAATAACTATTTTTACAAAAAAAGACAACGTATCAACGTTGCCCCTAATTCTTTACCGGAATATGTATTTCTATATCCTCTACATCATTCCCGAGAGGATGATACACTTCAACAATGTAATGCTTTGGCGTATCCCGTTCATACCCCTCGTCTTCAATCCACCGATCCAACGTCGAATACAAGCTGCTTATTTGATTACCCTTTCCTTTTATCATTGCATACGAATGTTGAAAATGAAGGTACTCCATTCCCTCTGGCAAGGTATCCATCTGTTCATTCACTAATAAGCCTACATAAAAGGTTCCCTCTGCATGACTCTCGTTCGCTTTTGGTTCGTATACCGTCACTTCTATTCCTGTATTGTGCTGAATGCGATTTGCATTCTGTAAAAAATGATGTGCAGCCCGAGGCACTAGTTCTGCATAGTCTTCAAATAGTCCTTTATTTTTCAATCCGACAACTTTAAATTCCTTCGTGACAATTTGGCACATCTTATAACCCTCCTAAAAGAACTCATATAAACCTTCAAAATATTGAATTTCCTCCTGCGAAACCCGGTAGCGAGTATACCCTTTATAAAACGCAGCCAACAATTCAGGATGGTGTCTGAACTTTCGAATTGCCAATGCTTCATCATATCGCGGATCACCTACAGTCATTCCAGCAACATCGATAAACATTTGAACTTCACCATCAATCACCAGGACATTATCTGTTGTATAATCGCCATGAATCATGGTTTGTTTTACAACCTGAGGATTACAGGATTTCAGCTGTTCCAATAATTCCAGGCTGCCCTCTGATTGTCCTTTCTCAGCATATAACTGAGCTTTGTTAAGCTGTGTGTCCAGCCAGTCACCTTCCCTATTGGAAACAGGCTCTTGTTCATGGAGCTTTTGAATAAAGCAGCCAAAACTGCGGACCAGCCTTTCTTTATCGGAAAGATGCATGGCTTCCCTTAATGCTGCGGTTAAGGTGATTCCTTTTTCGAAAGACATAATTAAGTGGCTTGTCTCGTCTTCCTCAATAAAACCCTTATATGCAGGAACTGGTATCTCTCTTCCATCCGCCAGGCTCATTAACACTTTCGCTTCCGCCCTTAGCCAGTCTCGATACTTTTCCTTAAAAGCACTCTTTATCAGGTATGTACCGTTTTTGGTAACAATCCGGCTTACTTCCGATGTCCACCCTTGTTCAGGCAGTTTTTCTAGCGTGATAAGCTCTCCAACTATATCCTGAAGCAAATTCTGACTAATCCTCATATCTTTTTTGGGGCACCCAGGTGTCCGTTCCTTCAGGCAACAATTCAAACAATGACCAAATACTGCAGTAATCATCACCAGGCCCAAAAGCAGCCTTTGTAAAATGCTTAATTGTTCCATCCTCTTCTTTAAGTAAAATGGAGACTCCGGGCCATAAGCCTTTTTCATCTTTAAAACCGAGATCCTCTTTAAAAGTCGTACCCTTAGTAGAAACACTTTTGAATGTCCAGCCTCTATTCTTTGAGAACTCCGAAAGAGTTTGATAATCATCCGGACTGGTCAAGACAAATGCTGCCCTATTTTCAAGATGCTCCGTGAATCCGTTGAATCCATCCGCCCAAAGAGTACAGTAAGAACAGGATTTACCCATATTATGTATCACGATCAATTCCTGCTTCTCCCCAAACAGCTTACTTAATTGGACCATTTCGCCTTCTGTTGTAGTGAGTGAATAATCTTCAACGATAAAAGCAGGATGCTGTTTTCGTAACGCGGCCAATTCTTGTTTTACCCGCATTAGTTCCTGCTCTTTATTCTCTATTTCCTGTTCTAATTGTTTAATAGAAACCAAGTGAACTCTCCCCTTTTCATCACAAATTAAAATGATCTTTAACGCGCTTTGCAACCTCAGCCGCGCTCAAATTGGTGTTAGTAATTTTCATATAGTTCTCCCTCTGAATCTCACCGTCAAAAGAATTCAACCTGTACTGTTCCATGGACATCACTAAGTCCCTTTCCGACCATTCCAGATTCCTTTTGGTCGGCTTATGTTCAAGACGATGGGGACTTATGTTCCGCTGCAACCTTTCTTCGATATCTGCTTCTAGCTCCACAAAATACACCGTTCCCCCCTCTGATTCGAAAATCCGGCTGACCTTTTCAACGTAATCCCAGTCTTCCTTCAGATCAAACGCCCAGACATACGTGAAAATCAATACGTATTGATCACTTTTTGCCATGGCCTCAAAGATTTCCTGGCGAAACAGAGAAACCAGCCGCTTCCCTTCCTTCGTGCCATAATCAAAAAACGGATTTACAAGATCAATTGTCATATGATTATGGAACAGCTTTAAATCCGTTATTTTTTCCAGCTCATGCCCGACCGTCATTTTACCGACAGCCTGTGGGCCAAAAATCAAAACAAACTTCATAATTCCTCCTTAAAATTCCTGCTCAACTCACTCCATACATCGAATTGATTGCCGTCCAAATCGTAAAACACAAAGTTCCGCCCTGCATGCCCTCTGTTCTCGATTTCCTCGACTTTGATTCCTCGCTCTTTAAAATCTTTATGAATCGAAAGGAGGGCCTCCAAGCCATCCACCTCATATGTAAGGACAAATCGCTCATTACCGTTTGAATCAAAAAAATTCGAGCTCTGATTTATAGACTTAACTAAAAACAAGCTTATGTCGGTTAAGTCCAGAATCGCTTTGTCTTCATCCAGGTATTTTAATTTGGCTCTGAGCTTGTCTGAATACCACTCGGAAGATCGTGCTGGGTCCTGTACAGGGATGTAAATTGTCCCTACCCTTAAGAGTTGATTTTTCATCGCTTCCACACCTTTCTAAAATTAAATTCTCCTTTTCCCCTTCCTTCCCCTCCTATCTATCTATTAATTTCCATTTAAAAATGATAAAATCCAATTAATGGAAGGTGGATGACGAGATGAAAAAGATTTTAATAACCTTATCTGCATTATTTATGCTTGCAGGCTGTACTTCTGACCAGGATTCAGTCGATCCGAAAATGGAATTGCTAGTCAAAGAAAACACATTACTCCAAGATAAACTGGACGAAAGACCGCCTCTAAATGCAGACCAGCTCAGGGAAACAATGAATCTCTCGTTGAAAGCATTTGCCGCCATGGCTGAAAAGGATTACGAGTACCTCGAATCCATTGCCGATTCAAATGTCACCATCAATAAAGATACAAGCTCCTTTCAATTCGAAGATGGATACATCCAGGACTTCCTCCAAACGATTAACTTCAGCAAGCTGGAATACCGATTTCATAATTTGGAGAATGACATCATTACTGTGGGTTATGCAGAAATGCCCGCAGAGTATCATTTTGAATTCATCCTTAAAGACGATCAAATCCTATTGCATTCATTCCTTACAAATTAAAAAATGAGGTGCTTCTGCTTGAGAAGTACCTCATTTTCCTCTAATGAATTTTAAATGCCATCTCATAAAAAATAATGCTGCAATATAATACAGTACTGAATACCAAGGCTCCCATGATATATAGTTAAGAAACTTGACTTTGACCATTAGCAGTTCAAATAACATGGATAAGACTACCCAAGCTGCCAGGTAGAGCAAAAATGGGCGCAGTTGTTTTGGCATGAAATTAAGAAAAATAATTCCGAACGATGCTCCAAGTGTGATTTCGATAAAATGAACCCCAAGCTGTACTCCAGGTCCAGCCAGCTCATATAATTTAAAATATAAACTTAAAGTTACATCTGTACTTAAATTAACTAATGCAATTACAGACCAAGTTATATAAATTTCTTTGTTTGTCAGGCGCTTTGGCATAAACCAAATAATAAGAAGATTAACTGCTAAAGCAAGATATGGTGCCCAATACATACTATTAACCACCTTGTTTCTCAGGTGCAGCTTTAGTTTCAAGCCAGCGAATCCAATTATAAAATTTTAACAAGCAATAGAGGATAATAGGATTAACAATTGCAGAATACTCTATTTTCCACGAACCGTAATGAAAATAGCCCCAAGGTTCAGGGAGTAACACGGCGAGTTCATATAATAAAATGAAAATGACAAAAGCAACGAAGTATGTAATCCGTTTGAGTACACTGTTTTCAAACGGATACCAATTTAAAAATATGATATTCACCGGCGGAATTAGGATTGTTCTAGGTACCAAACCAATCCAGTCGACACCTTGGTCAAAGTACCAATAGCTGTGGTACTTGAACTCCACAATTAAATCAAACAACAATTGAAACGCAATGGTGAACGTCCAAATTTGCACAATCTGGCTAGGTGTCAGCCGTTTATTCGTTTTGAATGCTATTAGATTGAAAATGATTACTGAGACTATTAGTCCAATCATGTGCATACCCTTTTACTAGTTTTTTCTGATACATAATCGTCTATATTACTTATCTATCCCCTTGATCTTTTCACGCAAGCTTTCTAGCTCCTCAATGGAAAGGTCTCCAAGTGATTTTTTTATTTCCTCTTCGATCTGTTTCCTGTTCCTCTCGCGATATTGATCCCACCACTCTTGCAACCCCTCAGTGTTATTTAATAAATACTCAATATCGATTACCTCAACTTCATCATCAGATAAATAATTCAGAACAGCCCCTAATAACCGATTCAGATTTTCTATTTCATCCCTTTTAATATCCGGAACCGATTGCCCTTCCTGAATGTCACTCTCTAATTCCCCATTATTTGCTGCTGTCTTCCGTGGCAAGATCTCACCTTCTTTCTCCTTTTTTTATTTAGTATTGCCTTAAAAAACCTTCACCATTAAAATTTCCAAATAAAAAAGAGCTGCTTGTGCAACTCCCCCATTCATTTAATTATCTTAAATATAATTCCGATAGCGGGTGTAGCCCAAATACCTCGTCCCCTGGAATTGCAGTTCTCCATTATCCCCTTCTACCAACTGTCCATACTCCTGGCCTTTGACCTGCAATTCAAGCCTGTCACCACTGTCAAATTCAAAGGTAACAAAATAGCTGTTGTGTGCATTTGTTTCGCCCCCGCCATGCACACTCGTTCTTTTTGTCACTACCTTTGCCTGGGCATTCACCCTTGGCTGCTGGTTATTATTGCTCCATATTGAAATTCCTTTAATGATCGGAAAAATAATCAGACCGATTACGAAGAAAAAAATGATGCCGATAAATATTGGTACAGCCGTAAACTTGAACTACTCACCACTTTACACCCTTACGGGTGTTTTTGAAGTGGGAGATTCCTAAGTACGGAAGCCTATCGGCTCCTAATTGATTAGGCTAACCCCGTAGTCCCTACGGTTAGAAGTCTTATCGCTTCATTTTTCAGATTTTGTCCTGCGTTCAGATCCCTGTCATGCTGGGTGCCGCAAGTTGGGCAATCCCACTGCCGGAGGCTCAGGTCCTTGACGTCTTTGTTTTGGTATCCGCAGCACGAACATAGCTGGGAACTGGCGAATGTCTTGCTTACAGGAATCACTTTTTTGCCATACCATTTTGCTTTGTATTCTAGCATCGCACGGAACCGTGACCATGATGCTTCACTGATGGCTTTGGCTAGCTTGCCATCCTTCAGCATATTCGCTACCTGCAGATCCTCGATACCGATCACATCGTGGTTTTTGATGATCTCAGTGGAGATTTTCTGCAGGTAATCTGTCCGTGCGTTTGTGATGCTTTCATGGATCCTTGCCACTTTAATGCGCTGCTTGTCCCAATTGGAAGAACCTTTCACACGCCTGGAAAGGATACGCTGGGCATCCGCTAATTTCTTCTCCATCGTACGGAAAAATTTAGGATTCCTGAAAATCGTCCCATTCGACAGGATGGCAAAGTCTTTCAGTCCAACGTCAACACCAATGGAAGAACCTGTCTTTTCAAAGGACTTCACTTCAGTTTCTACAAGGATGGCGACGAAATACTTTCCGCTTGGATTCCGTCTGACCGTCACATTAAGGATGCGTCCTTCTACCGCGCGGCTGTTGGCGAACCGGACAAGGCCAAGTTTGGGCAGTTTGATCTTGTTTCCAGCAAGGGCGATATTCCCGTTTGTCTGTCTGGTTGTGTAGGACTGCACTTTGTTTCTTTTGGATTTGAACCGTGGTGCTTTGTTCTGCTTCTTGAAGAATCTTGCAAATGAGTCAGCCAGGTTCTTCAGTGAGGATTGGAGGGCGATGCTGTCCACTTCTTTTAACCACGTCAAATCTTTCTTTAACTGTGTCAGACCAGCAGAACAGGTATTGTAGGTTAGTCCTTTCCCGGTCTCCCTGTATGTGTTGTTCCATTGTTCCAGGAAATGATTGAATACGTAACGGCTGCTCCCGATGGTCTTGGCAATGAGGATCTCCTGCTTTTTTGTAGGATAGATGCGAAACCTGAATGCCTTTTTGACTCGCATTACCACACACCTCACACACTGGGAATGTATGTTCCCATTATACTATAGCAGGGTCTGTTTTGGCTAATGCCAACCGACATTTATCTTCCACCTACTCATTGGGCTACGCTCTTCACATTCCTTGAGGTCGGAGAAGAATTTCAGGAAATGATAAAGTCTCCCAGAGCTTCAACCATAATATCCCTTCCCCTCAGAGTAACAAATTACTGTTGAAATAATCATTAGAAATCTTATTAATGTTTACGTAGAACACCAGAAAAGATTCGAAATATTTAATTTGCTTTTTCAGTGTCAACAGTATCCAAAAGTTCAACATCTACATTATTAGGATCTGCCCATCCATGGAAAATTACTAAATGCCATTTTCTCAATATTCTTTTCTTTAATTAAACCTATAAATCCATATGAAGGATCAGCATTTCCCCTTCTCTTCCCATTGCCCTTATCCCTTTATCAATAAATCCGCCCTTTTTATATACCTTTTGGGCAATCAAATTCGCATGGTTTACAGCTAAGATGATTTCATTTTTTTGTTGAAAATTCTCTTTTATAAACAACGGCAATAACCTCATTGAATCCGTTGCGATTCCTTTTCCTTGGAATGTCGAATTGATCGAATACGCTCTTAAAAGAATCGCATTTTCATTATCGCTAAATTCCTTTACACCCTCCCAGCCATGGAGAACAAAGAATCCTGCAGGGTAAGCACCGTAAAGAATCACAACAGGATGGCGATCAGGTTCTGTTTCGCATTTTTGCAAGGCATCCAATGGAAATGCAGTGTACCTTTTCTGTTCATTTAATAAACTGTAATTCTCTAATAAACCTTTATATTCTGGACTGTAAAACTGTAATGAGACGGTTTCTTTTTCGACAATTGACATTTAGGATCGCCGCTTTCTTATTAAAGTATAAAGTTTAACCTCTATTCCCCAATCAGTAATATGCTGCATATACTTCTTATTAGGCCATTAACTTAAAAAGGGATATTCCAATCTTTTAAAAAGTGGATAAAAGGAGAGATTGTCTTGCAAACACCAAATAACACCTCAATCAGCTTACTCTTCCCTTCTCGATGGGGACTAGATGCTGAAATAGCCGGGAGACCTATGGTCAGAGGGATACTTACAATCAACTCAATTTCAGGTAATACAGTAATAGGAACAGCAAATTTCCGCGGAACACCAATACCGATTCAGGGATCCTGGAATGAAAACACAAAGCAATTAAATTTTGATTCACCATATGCTTCTTTTACTGGTAAGCTATCCATCTTTGATGATGCAGCCATTAAAATCAGGCATTTAATTTTAAGTGGTCGGTTTATGATGAAACCACCATCCTTACAGGCCGGTGAGTATGGAAATTGGATCGCCACGACTGACACCGTACTTACAGGTCCGGCAATTTACACTGGAACCTTACCGCCAGCAGGTGTTTTTTTAACATCAGATTTACTTTACAACAGCCGGGACTAACTAATGGCAGGATATATTAATGAGTCCTGCAATATAATCTTCAGATTTGACTGGTCTGAAGATTTTAAAATTTCTTTTTGGGACAACCATTATTTTCAGACCATAACAAAGTGTTCTATCTACTGACTATACCCATAATCAATTTAAGCTTTCGAGAGCTTTTTCTTACCCGCTTAAAACCATCCTTTGAATCGATTATGAAGACGGTTTTTCCAATCCAAATTCTAAAATAAATTGAGTGGAAATTAATCGTTCCACTTACACCCTTCACTTCGAATTCATGTCCATCATCACATTCGAATTCTGTTCGGACTAACCAAGTATTCCCTACGCCAAATTCAATATATTTCAACAAGGCCGCCCCTTTAAACTTTATTGTAATTGCTTGATTACATTGGTTATCAAGATTCAATCTTTCATTTACATGGTTATCCAGTTCTATTTTTATCCTTACACATATTCTAAAGAATGGAAGAGAATTCCTGCTTAAATATACAGCTTTATGCTTTTCAAGCAAAAAAACAGCCGCCAATTTGGCAGCTGTAATATTAATATTTTTATTAAATTGCTTTATGGTCATCCAAATATATGTATTGATCATCTGTCAACATAATTCTATGGCAGCGCATCAAGATATCTTTTAAACGTTGAGACGTGCGGTTTCCGTCATAGGCACAAACAGAAATAAGTCCTTTTTCGTTGACGAAAGAGTCTAAGTCTTTTTCGTACTGCTCTATATTACTGGTAATATCATTTTCATCAGACCACTCGATTAATCCCCAAGTACAAATTGATACATTCAAGTTTAAAAGTGGTTCGATATTTGTTTTAAAATAACTAAAAATCGTCTCTGCATGGAAATCCCCATTGGAATAGTAAAAATCGAAATTGTTTATTATATGAAGATTTTTTAATTGTTCTTCTGTTAATTGTTTCTTAAGGTTCTCCTGTATGTAGAGAATATTGCGGTCATTATCTACGAGCATTACATGGTAACCGTGTTTAATTACAGTTACAATAAATGTTATTGCGTTTTGCAGGTATTTATCTATATCATTATAATGATAGTAAATGTGTCCCTGTTTCGCCTCTTTTAAATCATTTACTAGTCTCGCCAAGAAGTTGTCCATAAATATCTATCCCCTTAATATGCAATCACCTATTATTATACCATTATGAGAATTGTAAACTAAATATGCAATAAACACTAATTTCATAATGACTCTATTTCTTTTGTGATTATAGCTTTTTGTCTACTTTTCGTTATGATATTCCCCTGCCAGCCATGAACATCATCATTAATTCAGTCTCATTCTCAAAAAGTTCAGCTAAGAATTGCAGCTGGGGGAAAGGTTCCAGAAGCAAATTTTTATTCAACTTCCGTTTAAATAATGCTCTGCCATGCTGATTAAGATAATCATTCAGTGTGATTCTTTGTTTGCATATTAAATGGACATCTTTTGGAGTTAACAGCAAAAGGCCGCTTGTTTCGGACGATGGCCTTGGTTCACTTTCAGAATGAGCAAGATACATAGCCGTTGAAGAATCCGGATCACTCCCCTTAATAAGGATAGGTGCAATTTCATCTTCAGTTCGTATTTTACTCGCCGAATGGTTCCAGTCCCTCTTGTAAAAGGTTATGGGGGAATTAATTATATTGATTTTCATTGAGGATTCTTCAAGGACTTCCCTCTCAGCAGTCTGAATGGCTTTTTCATCTCCTTCTCGATGCCCTCCTAACCTAACCACGCCAAGTTTGTCCCCTTTCCTCGTTGGACCAACCTGAAAGGGAAAAAGTCCATTATATAAAACATATGCTCCTGAAGTACGGACATGCTGTGTATGCATTCAATTCTTCTCCTTTTCACGCTTCATACCCAACTACCCCAATAACAATAACGCTAGAAAGGATAATTATTCTAATCATTGCGAATAAACCTACCCTTTAAATATTCTTTTTCAGTATGGAATTGTCCTGTTAAAATTTAAAATCCAATCTGATTATAGTTAAAATATGGTAAAATAAATTAAAATAATTAATAAAGAGGTGTCAGGTTTTTGACTAGACCGAGAGCTTTTGCTGCGATTATTGATGATAGCCGTATACTGATGACTAAACATATCTATCCTGATGGTTCCTTCTGGACGCTTCCAGGCGGCGGGCTGGAAAAGGGAGAAACATTTGAGGAAGCGGTGATTCGTGAAGTAAAGGAAGAAGTGAATTTAGATGTTGAGGTAATGGAATATTTATTTACCGGCCAATACAGCGGCGGTGAAGAAAGATGCTTTTTAGTTCGGAGTTTAAATGAAAAGATTCCGCAGGTAGGCTTTGATCCTGAACTCGGCGATGAACAAACACTGAGTGAAGTGCAGTGGCACACACTGGATTCCATGAAGAATGATCTGCATGTATCAAGAGTATTAGAAGCTATGAAATAACAATATAGGGGTGAAAAATGATTACAGAAATATATATGGTAAGGTATACTCTGATTACTCATTTTTTCACCCTGTATCTCCCGTTCACCTTATTTTTGTAGCTAATATAGCAGTAGACTTTGGCGTTAGGTAAATTTCAGTTACTGTCAAATTTTCATGATTCAACCAGAACTCCCTTACCAAATCAGGTTTCCCTTGCCATTCATCTGGCCAATGTTCTTCAGGTGTAAAGTCGTCCATAATGAGTAAGCCACCTATATCTAAAATATCAACCAGTCTTTCACCTTCGTCTGTTTTGACGATTGCAGCATCAGCAAATATAAATTGAAACGGACCATATTGAATAATTTCTTCCCAATCACCACAAATGAATTTTACTTGAGGATGGTCAATATTTTGGCTGACTACATCAATCTTTACCCGGTCAACATCTACGGAGATGAAAGAAACAGATGGTTGAATCGCAGATAGGATCCATGAGCTGCCCACTCCAAATCCTGTTCCTATCTCAAGGACCTTCCCCCGTTTGACCTGTCCGGTAAGTACAGATAATAATCTCCCGGTTTCATCTGAACAAGAACCATTGAACGAATGCTTCTTAGCCAAAGATTTAGAGATATTAACTAACCTTGGAATATATGTATTGGAACGATAAGTAAGCATTATATGTCAGACTCCTTTTGATCTTAGCTTGAAAATCCTTTTTAACAAAATCCCCCCTTTATTTTATTCATCTCGAAACAAGCGACATATATAATGATGGATTTAACTCTTCACTTTCAATAACAACCGCAGTTATCCCCGAATCCGTTTTCGTTTCATGCCATTCACCTTTTTCCCAAAAAACAGCATCACCAGGCTGAACTTTAAAACAGTCTTCCGATTCACCTCGAACGAATCCTTGGCCGCTTACAATCATCAAAAGCTGCGGCAGCGTTGCCTGGTGGTAGCCGATGAGTCCGTTTTGTTCAAGGTACATGAAACCAATATGAGTTGCATTAGTCGTTCTAACGATTCGCGACATCACAAAGTCCGAATCGAATTTAGTGATTTCTATTCCGTTCTCTTTTTTAAAATTGTAAAATTCCAATCCATATACCTCCTAAATACTATATTTTTTAATAATTAAATGCTTAGGCGCGTCCGGCAAATCCCTAAGCGATGTCCTAATAAACTCCGGATATAAAAGGATTTTTTCGAGCTGATCGATCGGCACCCATTGATACACCAGCCGATCGCCCTCTTCACCAAAGAACGCTTCACTTTGAAAAGTAAATCTTCCGCCAGTAGGTGAAACCTTATAATACAAGCCGATTTCATGATAATTTTTATTGTTGTAGTCAAAGAAGTTTTCGGTAAACCAAAGCAGGCGGTCAACTTTTACATCTATCCCTAACTCCTCTTTTACTTCTCTAACAATGCTAGTCTGTGAATCCTCCAAAAGCTCAACTCTCCCACCAGGCAGCGCCCAGTGCTTATCTTTTACCTGTTTATGTATTAAAACATGATCGTCCACAATCATGATCGCTGCTACCCGATAATTAAAAACGGCCGTTTCCATATAAAATGTTGCATCCATTCTGATTTCCTCCAAACGATCATTTTGTACTGTTGCTTAATTCTTTTGCAAGCTTAGATCTCCGAAAACCTTTTTGTCGCTTCAATTCCTTTAATTCTTCTAATGATAAATACGAAATACGAAAATAATAATAGTTAATATGTTCAATAACAGCAAAGAGGAAGAGAAAAATAAACCAATATAATTCTATTTGTTTGCTGGTGATTTGATAGATTAATACCATCAAGCCTATCAAAATGAACAAGGAGTTCAGCCTCTTAAAGAATTCAAAAGTTCTCAATCGGCGAGCAGGCAGGTTAGAAAAATCGTTTTGTTTAACTTGTTTTAGCTTCAAGTACCAATAATAGCTTCCCTGAAGCAAAATAAATTCCAGCAATGCAAACGCATATAAAGAAGAAAATGATGTTAAATAAGGGACTG
This sequence comes from Mesobacillus subterraneus, assembly GCF_023715485.1. GTDB lineage: Bacteria > Bacillota > Bacilli > Bacillales > Cytobacillaceae > Mesobacillus > Mesobacillus subterraneus_B. Next base: position 60,151 of record NZ_JAMBOF010000012.1, read on the forward strand.
ACCATTCAAAAAGTTGAATATAAAGAAGCCACATCAAAGCAAATGTGAACACAGCAAACAATTCCCCTGTGTATAAGCTAACTAACTTACGCCTTACTCTTTTCTGCATAAGCGGACCTTTCAATGGTAAGGGCAAATTGATTAATTAGATTTTTTATCAAAGGATTAAGCTGATCAGGCAATTCACTCACACTGAAAAAACGAGCTTCGATTGTTTCTTCGCCATCGGCCTTCAGGTCCCCGCCCAAGATTTCTTTTGATATGTATGCTGCCGTAACAGGATAAAATTCGTCCCCATTTTGCAGCTTTACGTGATGCTGCTTCCCAGAAAAAACACCTACCAGGTCAAGCCTTCCAATTTCTAGCCCCGTTTCTTCGAATACTTCCCTTCTTCCTGCTTCTTCTGTTGATTCACCTAACTCGATAAATCCACCCGGAACGCCCCATTGGCCATCACTTCGCTTCTGCAGTAAAAATTCTCCCCCATCATTTACGACTGCCACCGCAACCCCTACTAAAATAAGTGGCTGGCTGCCGATAACTTTCCGTAAATCCTCTATGTATCCCATACTGACCTCCTAAATTTTAGCTAGATACACAAATTTCGACAGATTGTTTGTATTTCCTTCTTTTTCCTAAAAAGAAAAAGCGTTACTATTAGGAACGCTTCGCAGGAAATGAACAATCAGTTTTATTCGAAATTACTTAATAGAGTATTACTTACTCATATAACTCTTGACGGACAGTCATTCATTCATATGATTTTTTATTGTTCGCAATCGAGGCTATGATGGCAAATAATTCAGGAAAATAGCTTTTATCTTCCGTAATTACCTGGACCGTTTACTGATAATAAAAACTGCAAGCGCAAATAGAATTACCAACGGAAGCCAGATATACATATAATTGACGACCGGATTACGCAACTGATCTTGCAGTTTTACTTCCTTTGAAGGCGTCGATCCTTTTCCTAACTTTAATAGATCTTCCTGAGCACTGCTTAGATCCTTTGTGCGGTCACAAATATTTGTAGTGAGATCCCCCTGGAAATCATGGGCATATACTAAGTATGATGCTCCCTCGAAGAAGTCCAGAGAACAACTGGAGAGTTCGTCTAATAGTATAATTTGCGTTTCATCTGCACCCTTCCATGTTTCCTCTACCTCAAATAATATCTTTCTTTTATTTTTCTCATCTTTCATATCAATTACTTTTCCGGAAAAAACTGCTTTGGACCTTTCCAGCTCGTGTTCTACACTCGGAGGTTCTTCACATTTACAAGCATGGCTGATTGATGGGAAGGCTGTAAAGATCATAGGGGAAAGAATAACAAATAAAATTAAAGCGATAAATTTATTTTTCATTTTTAAGGCCCTCCATCAAATAAGTACTGACTAAAAATTGACGGTTCCATGCTTATACATGTTACATTTTTTCAGAATTACTTTCACCATGATTTTGTAACAAAAATTTACTCATAATGCTTCAGAACATCCTGCTCAAATTCAAGTATCGTTTTTCCAGTTACTTGTTCCAAAGCTATATAAAAATCATCTGTTTCCTTTGTTTTATCAATCAGGTCTGTCACCACATTTTCACCGTAATCTTGCATCAAATAGTTGACGGTGAAATAACTTTGCAAATATGGGTCGGCATCTGGGTTAAGACGAGCTTCCTTCCATTTATCTTCACCACTGATGCTTTTGAGTGAGAGTGTCTCGTAATGAAAAGATTCGTAATGAACCTCCGTTTTGTCATTTCCTATATACTCCGCGACCCCTTCAATAAACCATAGAGGAAACGCATCACCCATTGCTCCTGAATCGCCAATTTTTCTGAAGGTAGCATAGTGAGCGTATTCGTGTAATATCGTTTTCTGAAAATAATATAGGGGCGTTTCCAGTTCCTGTAGGATACTATCCACTTTTTCAGGATCTATGGTAAGTCCCATCACTTTAAGAAAATCAGAATAAAATCCTGCTGCGCCATCTATATTTGAAAGCTGTTCCAGGTTTTCTCTATTCATAAAAATCAGATCAATAGAGCTCTGATCATAGTCACCAAGGAGTTGATAAGTTTTCGTATTTGCCCGTTTCAGTGTTTCAATAACCAGGGGTATTAGATCCTTATTTTCTTCCTGATAATAGATTGTTACATGATCATCCTTCTTCATCATACTTTGCCTTTTGAGTTCAGTTTCTAATTCACTGTCATAGTTTAAATGCATTGCAGTTCTTAATGTCTCGTATAAAGTGGAATTCTCCCCTGTCCGATCATTTAATTCCTTCTGAAACATTTTAAGCATACCGAACATAGCGACTATAAAAATGATAAGTAATATTGTAAAAACAGTCACCCAAAACCTTATTTTGAAAAGCCCTTGCCACTCATTCGTTTCCTCTTTTCGATAACTCTTCAAGCAGCAAAATCATCTTCTCGTTTTGCTCAATCATTCTCTCATTTTGCTGCCTGAGTCTTGTAAAATCATAAAGGAAAACTAGCAGGATTACTGTTATAAAAATAGTCAACTTTGCTCCCCCTTATGAATCTCTTTCCTAATCGTTAGCCAGTCGCGACTTATCTGTTGCTTTGTCATTCTATCAATATCCGAAATCATAATTAAAATGAAACTAGTAAAGTCCTCTGACTAACCTAATCGTCATCAAATTTCAGGTTCCCTATGATGCTACTCTTGTGTTCCTGGCTTAAATTATGTGCTTTTTTATATAGAGGACTGTCCTTCCCCTGGCTCAGTTCTCCTACAAACTTTATCTCGACTTTTCCTTTCAATTGATTCCATAACTGATTCAATTCGTTTATGTACTGCTTGACCGGTCCTTCATATGCTTTCATATCAATAGAAAAACCAGAAGTCCATGCTTTTTGGTCTGTGAAGATCATTGCTTTCTTGATTTTTTTCTTTTTTATTAGCTTAAATGCATCGAGGATTGCAAGCATTTCACATACAATCGGCTTCGCCGTTTTGATCCTTCTCACCGTTGAATAGCCGGTTGCTGCATTTCTGTTTCTAACGATGACTAATCCAGTCCCGGCTGTGAAATTTTTAAAGTCGTAAGATCCGTCCACGATTATGAAAGGCACATTGCTAGGTACATTCCCACAAATAGGCATCAGCAACTCTTGCATCGACTGCTTAGTTTTCACACCTGTGGTTACATCCCCTTTACGGTAATAATCCAAAATGTCATGGACATGGTAAAAATCGTTTTGACCTACCTTTTGAAATGGAAGCCCATTTTTCTGGAGATTGACTAATCTTTCTTTTGTAGTCCTCAACGTAGATAAAATGACTTCCTGAGTGACGTATTCATCAAGAGACCGGCCTTTCTTGTCGCGAAACTCTCTTTCCAGCCGCTCCTGGGAAGGCTTATAGGTCTTGAGCCATTCCAAGACTTCCCTTTCTAAAAACCGGTATTCGTTCCCGATTAAATAATGGGGCATGCCATCATTTAAGCAGGCATGCAGTTGCGCTTTTGATATTTTTGCTCTGCTTATTAATTCTCCCCTTAACAATAATGCTTCAGGCAATTTTAGAAGAGTAGATGTTGTCATGTGTCACCTGCGTTTCTGTTTTTTAAACCTTATAATAATTTTAACATTCCACAAAATTCAATAATATCCATTTTTTTCTTAATTAAATAAATAGGTCATTTTATCTATAAATAAAAATTCCCCTGACCAGTTTGGCAGGGGAATTCAATTAAACCATATTCTTTTTAGCTGGGCCTCCATGAAGTTCGTTATAAAGGTTCTTGAATTGCAGGTACATGGAGGTGCGCCATGGAACAATCATCCCGAAGGCAAGGATCCAGAACATTCCGCTTAGCTCGCCGACATCAATAGAACTGCTCAGAACGAGCTTGGCAATAACTCTGACGACTAACAGTCCGATCAGGATAAAGACAAATGCTTTAGACCTCTTGAGGTAAATTTGTTGATTGCGTATTTCGAACTTGGACGTTTTAATCAGCAGGATGGAAAATAACATCCCTACTGTCAATGCCTCTATAATCTGTAAAAAATGTACCCTGAACATCGGAAAAATGAACATGAGTGCACCTGTACTCATGAAAATCGGCGGCAAAATGATTTTCTTGGCTGTTGCTGGTTTTTTCGCGGCTTTCATCCGCATGAACGTTACGAATATAGCCATGCCGACAGCTCCAACTGTTGATGCCAGAACATAATTCATTTCATTTTTCATCCCTTATTTATAGAATTCCCCTATTATTATAATGAAAATAAGCCATTTAAGATAGACTTAAATGGCTGTTTCTTACCTTAGTACTCTTGAGATGGAATCGACTACCTGTGAATCGTCGAACGGTTTCACGATGAAATCCTTGGCACCTGCTTCGATTGCGTCAACAACCATCTTCTGCTGGCCCATTGCCGAACACATTATGATTTTCGCGTCTTTAAAATCTCTTTTGATTTCTTTTACTGCGTCCAGCCCGCTCATTTCAGGCATGGTAATATCCATTGTCACCAAATCGGGTTTCAACTCGCGATAGAGCCTCACTGCTTCACGCCCGTTTTCTGCTTCCCCTACGATTTCGTGATTCGCTTTTTTCAGAATATTGGTTAAGGTGATCCTCATAAATTTTGCGTCGTCCACTATCAAAATTCTGGCCATCGCTGTATCCTCCCCGACAATCACAACAAGTATATAAAAGTGCTAATTTTCTCCTATATTACTATATAACTATATTCACTGGCTATTTTCAATGTAAAGACACCGAAAAATTTCTTCTTTTGGAAAAAATATCTTATGAAAAAAATCTCATATATGGACATATATCTCCTAAAACTTTCGAAGCCTATAATGTTTTTAAAAACCTGTAAAGTCGCCAAACAACATAGATAGAATGGAAATCAACTTTGTCATCCAGTCAAAGAACAGCATGATCCCGACTAAAATCATGATATAGCCGCCGATTTTAACAATCTTGTTATTATGCTTGCGGATCCATTGCATTTTTCCGATGAAGAATGAAAGTATGAAGAATGGAATCGCAAAGCCAAGAGTATAAGCAATCATATATAGCATTCCCGAACCAGGATTCGAACCGGCAAGCAAAATGACTGAAGCCAAGATAGGCCCTGTGCATGGAGTCCATCCTGCTGCAAACGCCATCCCAATCAAAGCAGATCCAAAAAATCCAGACGGGCGGTTCTTGAATTCAAACTTACGATCCTTCATCAACATTTCCGGTTTAAAGAAGCCGATTACCATCAGGCCAAATGCGACAATAAAGATTGCGCCAAGCTGGCGGATGAGATCCTGATACTGAATGAAAAATTGGCCGACGAACGATGTTCCAAAGCCGATCGCGATAAATATCACTGAGAATCCAAGCAAGAAAAATAATGTATGTAGCAGACTCCGTTTTTGCAGCATCGCATTTTCACTTTTCAGTTCCCCTACTGACATCCCGGTTATATAAGATAGGAAGGCCGGATATAGTGGCAGGCAGCAAGGTGAAATAAAGCTTAGGAAACCAGCTCCCAATGCTATGAATATATTGATATCTGTCATGATTACATCTCCAGTCCGTGTTCATTTGTACCCATTCTAACAAAAACCACCCCTATTATAATATATAAGCTGTGAACAATTTATTAATTCTATAAAAAAGATGTTTAACTTGAAAATATGCGGGTAAATAAACATGGTGTTTTATTTTAGCAGGAAAATTATTTACAAATCTTTCTTTTGAAATTTGGCAGCAAATGCTATATACTTGAATAACACTTGAAATAATTTCTATATTTATAACCTTTTTACATAAATGTAGGTTAATAGACTGCAGTAAGATAAAACAGGAAAGGATTTTCAAATTGTCTAAAGAGCAACTGATCACCCTAATTGAGAAGAAACGTGAAGAATTGATTCAAATCGCTTCGAAGAACGGCCTTAGCTCAAATCTTGCGATCCACCACAGTCAAGAGCTTGATGAACTACTAAACGAATATAATCGCGCATACATAAAGAAAGTTCCAGCCCATTAAAAAACAGCTAAACGCATTCGGCGTTATAGCTGTTTTATTTTTTTTATATAATGCTGTTCCCCACAAATTGTTGTTTTCACACCTGGTTTTTAGTCCGTATTTTTTTAACTTCGAACTCTTTATGAAGAGGTTGCAGGCCGAGGACTTAATTGAAACTCGTAAGACTTTTGGTAGTGAATGTACAAAGTTTACGAAAAGAGCCTTATATAATTAACCTACTACATCTTCCACGCGTTCGACTGAACCATTTTGCAGCAAATACATCTTGTGGTAAAGTCCTTGCTGGGCAAGGAGTTCCTGGTGAGTTCCTCGTTCAATGATTTCACCGTGATGCAGAACGATGATTTGGTCTGCATCCTGGATCGTCGACAAACGGTGGGCAATCGCAATCGTCGTTCTTCCCTCACGCATTTTAGCAAGTGCTGACTGTATTGCTTCTTCCGTTTCCGTATCAATATTTGCAGTTGCTTCATCGAGAACGAGAATTTTCGGATTCGCAGCAATCGTCCTGGCGAAGGCAATCAGCTGCCTCTGCCCGCTTGAAAAAGTAGAACCGCGTTCCGTAACCTTCTGATTGTATCCATCCTCCAGCTTTTCAATGAACGAATCAGCCTGGACAAATTCCGCGGCCCTTTTGATATCTTCCTCATTTAAACCATTATTATGAAGTTTGATATTATCACCTATTGTCCCAAAGAATAGGAATGGATCCTGGAGAACAAGCCCCATTTTATCACGCAGTTCATTTACCGGGTAACTTTTAATAGAAGCGTCATCAATTAAGATTTCCCCGCGATTGAAATCATAAAAGCGCATCAGCAGATTGATGATTGAACTTTTGCCGCTGCCGGTATGCCCGACAAACGCCAATGTTTCCCCAGGGTTTACTGTGAAGCTGATGTTTTTTAACACATCGCGCTTCCCATCATAAGAAAAGCTGACATCCTTGAACTCGATTTTCCCTTCATTAATCTTTTTCGCTTCAGTTCCTGTTTGGGCAGGTGCAAGTTCTTCTTCATCAAGCAATTTAAACACGCGTGAAGCTGCCACAATTGCCTGCTGGTACATCGACAAACGCATCATCATATTGTTAACCGGTTCAAAGAAACGGTCGAGATAATTGATGAAAGCATAAAGGACGCCAATTTCAATCGGGCTGTTAAATGAATTGATTCCAAAAAAACTAAGCACGATAATCAGCGCAAAGACATATACAAGGTCAACTGCCGGCCGCAGCAAGAGTCCGTCTGCCTTGATGTTTTTCATGCCTGCTTCGAAGTGCTTTTCGTTGATTTCACCGAATTCTTTTTTCAGCCTTTCTTCTTGGCGGAACATCTGGATGATGGCCATCCCCTGAAGAGATTCACTAAGCTTCGCATTGAGCTGGCTTAAGCGCTCCCGCATATCCTGGTAAAACTTTGAGCTCAATTTCCTGTACATGCTCATAATGAATACGATCATCGGTAAAATCAGCAAAGTGAACAAAGCCAGTTTTACATTGAGTATGAACATCGCCACAAAGATTCCCGCCAACAAGAAGCCGCTCTGAATAAAGGTCGCGATCACGCTGACGAACATATCCTTAATTGCTTCGGTATCATTCGTTACCCTTGAAACAAGGGAGCCGGCAGGAGTTTTATCAAAAAATTTCAATCCTAATTGTTGTACCTTCGTAAATACGTCAATTCGCATTTGCTGGATAATCTTCAAAGCGATCTCCTGAAACTTCAATAGCTGGAAGTAGGAGACAAGGACATTGAGGATCTGGATTCCCATGTAAGCCGCGCCCAGCAGCAACATCGGTTTGAAAGGCATATACCCTTCCCTTAAATAATCATCAATGAAAATCTTCACAAGGATCGGTCCGAGAACATCGCCAATCGTCGCGAGCAGCAGGAATCCGAAGGCTGCAAAAATCATTCTCAAATGTGGCTTTGCATAAGCGAGAAGCCGGAACAGCACCGAACGCTGTTCTTTTGCGTTTAATACAGGCGTTTTTTCCATATGTCACCCTCCCTGCTCGACAAGCTCTTCAAGCTGCTGCCTCAAATACATATCCTTGTACCAGCCATCCTGTTCCATCAGCTGATCATGTGTGCCTCGTTCAGAAATTCGTCCTCCATCAAGGACGATGATCAGGTCAGCATGGTGGATTGCACTCAAGCGGTGGGCAGTGATGATTGTTGTCTTATCTTTTCTATTTTCCTTCAAGGCTGATAAAATTTGTTCCTCTGTCTTCGCGTCGACCGCAGACAATGAATCATCGAGAATTAGAATCTCTGGATTCATCACTAATGCACGAGCAATCGAAATACGCTGCTTCTGGCCGCCCGAAAGTGAAACACCCCTCTCGCCAACTATCGTTTGATAACCTTCTGTAAATTCAAGGATATCATCATGGATGTTTGCGATTTTAGCAGCTTCAAATATTACATCTTTTCCAACGTTCGGATTTGCGAACGCAATATTGTCATGTACAGTTGCCGAAAATAGAAAATGATCCTGAGGCACATACCCGATTGCCTCTCTTAATCTTTCCATTTTATAATCTTGAATATTCTTGCCGCCAACGCTGATGCTTCCGTCTGTCAAGTCGAATTCACGAATGAGCAATTTAAGCAAAGTGGTCTTCCCGGCCCCTGTTTTACCAACGATACCTAGCGTCTGACCCTTGCCAAGCTCGAAATCTATCTTTTTTAAAATTGGTTCCTGGTCATTTGGATAAGTAAATGAGTGTATATTGTAGGCAATGCTTCCATAAGGAATGATGTCCAGGGCATCCGGTTTGTCCTGAATGTCTATTTTTTCATCAAGCAAAGCCGATACACGATCATACGAAGCCCGGCCGCGTTCGACGATATTGAAAAACCAGCCGAAAGCAAGCATCGGCCAAATCAAAAGTCCTAAATAGGAAGTGAATGAGACAAGCTGCCCAATCGTCAATTCTCCATTCAAAACATACTTGGCCCCGAATGCGATCGATAAGAAGAATGAGATACCCACTATGATTGAGATGGTTGGATCAAATAACGCATCTACCCTTGCAACCGAAATGTTCTTTTTCACAACATCTTCAGATTGCCTGCGGAAATCCTCAATGTCTTCTTTTTCCTGGCCGAAGGTTTTTATCACCTTAATTCCTGTGATGCTTTCCTGTGTCTTGTCGTTCAGGTCCGAAAAGGCTTCCTGGGCTTTATGGAATCTCTTGTGCAGCATCGTTCCATACCAGCTGGTCAGCACTGCCATAAGTGGCATTGGTATCAACGCAATCAGCGTCAGTTTCCAGCTGATGGTCGCTGCCATCGCGAGGATCACGAATCCTCCCGTTGAAAGTGAATCAACAAATGTTAGCACTCCTGCTCCCGCTGTCTGCTGGATTGCCGACAGATCATTGGTGGCATGAGCCATCAAGTCACCAGTCCTTCTCTTCTGGTAAAAGGACTGCGACATACTCGTAAAGTGGGCATAAAGCCTGTTCCTTAATAATCGTGACAACTTTACTGCTGAACCGAATATCATGATCCGCCAATAATAACGCAGTGAATACATGGCCAATCCAGATGCAGCAAGTACAACAATCCACTTCCCAAGTTTTCCGGCAGTAAGAGTGCCGTTTGTAATTTCATCTACGACAATCCCTATCACTCTTGGCGGAACAAGCTGAAGCAAAGCCACGAACAATAACAGGAAAACCCCTGTCAGATAAGCCCTCTTCTCAGCTTTAAAATACCACATCAAATCCTTGAATACGCTCATATGTATTTCCCCCAGACCCCTTAAATGCTTAAATAGTTTATCAAATATTTGTAAAATGGGGAAGATTTTTTCTTTTGCAAACTGAAATTTCTATATAGTCAGTTCACGAATATTTAATTCACGCAAAATCTTTTTGTTCGGTTTTTTGTGTTATTTTGTTGAATAATTTACATAGAGTGTTATAATTGCAATAAATTAAATACCTTCGCTCATATAATCGCAGGAATATGGCCTGCAAGTTTCTACCGGATTACCGTAAATGATCTGACTATGAGTGAGCAATGCAGGGGGCAGAGCTCTACCCTCTGATTGCCTATTGCTGCTTAACAGCCCAAAGGTCATTGCTTCACTCATTTTATGATGTGAATGCATGACATTTGGGCTTTTTTTATTGCTCTAATTTTCAGAGGAGGAATACGATGGAACAGCTAATTGAAAAAATTAAAAATGAAGGGAGCGTCCTATCATCTTCCGTACTAAAAGTAGACACCTTCCTAAATCACCAGATAGATCCCCAGCTCATGCTCGCCATTGGCAAGGAATTTGCCAAAAGATTTGACGGATGCGGAATTACTAGAATCTTAACAATCGAATCTTCCGGTATTGCTCCTGCTGTGATGGCAGGTATGCATCTGAATGTGCCAGTCGTATTTGCCAGAAAAAGAAAATCTCTGACTCTAGTAAATGATCTTCTTACAGCATCCGTTTACTCTTTTACTAAGCAAGAAACTAGTGAAATTTCCGTTTCAAATAAATATCTATCAGAAAACGATAAAGTGCTTATTATTGATGATTTCCTCGCAAATGGACAAGCCGCTATTGGCCTTGCAGAAATAGTCTGCCAGGCGAAAGCATCCGTTTCGGGAATCGGAATAGTAATAGAAAAAGGATTTCAGGAGGGCGGAAGTATACTTAGAGAACGCGGATACCGAGTGGAATCATTGGCTATCATAAACTCTCTGGAAAATGGAATCATCCAGTTTGATCAATCACCAGTTGGAAAGGCGGAAATAACACGATGAAAAAGAATCCATTAAAAATTGCTTCACTAGGAATTCAGCATGTACTAGCAATGTACGCTGGAGCCGTAATTGTACCGCTGATTGTTGGCGGATCACTTGGATTAACGGCAGAACAGTTAACTTATTTGGTTTCCATCGATATTCTCATGTGTGGCATCGCGACCCTTTTGCAGGTATGGCGCAATAAATTCTTTGGAATTGGTCTTCCTGTTGTACTGGGCTGTACATTCACTGCCGTAGGTCCAATGATCGCCATTGGGGGACAATACGGTATTTCTGCCATCTATGGCTCCATCCTTGTTTCCGGTATCTTTGTTGTGGCAATATCAAAGTTCTTTGGGAAGCTTGTGAAATTTTTCCCGCCAGTTGTAACAGGATCTGTTGTTACGATTATCGGGATCACTTTAATCCCTGTCGCGATGAATAATATGGCTGGCGGACAGGGAAGCCCAGACTTTGGTTCCCTCACAAACATTGGTCTTGCATTTGGAACATTGCTGTTCATCATTGCACTGTTCCGCTTCTTTAAAGGCTTTATTCGCGCCATTGCCATTCTGCTTGGTTTGGCAGCAGGAACAATGGCTGCTTATTTTATGGGCAAAGTGAATTTTGCAGCTGTTTCGGAGGCTTCCTGGTTGCATTTGCCTGCTCCGTTTTATTTCGGCCTTCCTACCTTTGAGCTAACAGCCATTTTGACGATGATTTTGGTAGCGATGGTCAGCCTAGTTGAATCAACTGGAGTTTACTTTGCGCTCGGTGATATTTGTGAAGAAAAGATCGAAGAAAAAGATCTGGCAAATGGTTACCGAGCTGAAGGGCTTGCGATTATCCTTGGAGCAATATTTAATGCTTTCCCATATACAACTTACTCACAAAATGTAGGCCTTCTCCAGCTGTCAGGGGTAAAAACAAAAAATGTCATATACACTGCAGGAGCTTTCTTAGTTCTGCTTGGGCTTGTACCTAAAATTGGCGCATTGACAACAATCATCCCGACTCCGGTTCTTGGAGGAGCAATGGTGGCTATGTTTGGTATGGTAGTTGCCTATGGTATAAAAATGCTCAGCAAGGTGAATTTCGCTTCTCAGGAAAATCTATTGATCATTGCATGCTCTGTCGGAATGGGTTTAGGCGTTACAGCAGTGCCGGAATTATTTGCGCAAATGCCTTCCAGCATCCGAATCCTGACAGATAACGGAATTGTGGCAGGAAGCTTAACAGCAATTGCATTAAATCTGGTATTCAATGTTTTTAAGGACAGTAAAGTGGTCCATCATGCTTCCTTATCTGAACAGAAGGCTTCCTAGCTAAACTTCAGGTTTTGAAAATAGACATTATACAAAAAAATGACGTGTGACTGTTCACACGTCATTTTTTATAACTGCATTATCGGCATTTGTTTTAACTTCTATTCCAATGCCTGCTTCAGATCCTCAATCAGATCCTCTACATCTTCAATACCTACTGATATTCGGATCAATCCATCAGTAATTCCCAGTTCCGCTCTTCTTTCTGCTGGAATAGAGGCATGTGTCATTTTTGCCGGGACGGAAATCAGGCTCTCGACTGCTCCAAGACTTTCAGCAAGTGTAAAATACTTCACTCTTCCCAACACCTCAGCCGCTTTTTCCGCGCTTCCGACATCAAAGCTGACCATGCCTCCAAACCCTTCTGCCTGCTGCTTCGCAATTGCATGCTGCGGATGTGTTTCGAGGCCTGGATAATAAATTTTCTTCACGCTCTCGTTTTCTGAGAGAAACTCGACGATTTTCTTTGTATTTGCCTCGTGGGCTTCCATTCGGAGTCCAAGGGTTTTGATGCCTCTTATCAGTAACCAGGAATCCTGCGGTCCCAAGATTCCTCCTGTTGAGTTCTGGACAAAGTGAAGATCATCTGCAAGCTGGTCATCATTCACAACAACCAATCCAGCGACAACATCGCTGTGGCCTCCAAGATATTTAGTTGCAGAATGAAGAACGATATCAGCTCCTAATGCAAGCGGCGTCTGCCAGTACGGTGTGCTGAAGGTATTATCCACGATGGTCAACAAGTCATGTTCTTTTGCCAACTGAGCGGATGCCTTAATGTCCGTCACCTTTAAAAGTGGATTTGTTGGTGTTTCAATATATAACGCCTTAGTATTAGGCTGAATCGCCGCCTTGATTACATCAAGGTCGGTTGTGTCGACAAAAGTGGACTCAATGCCAATTCGGTTCAAGACCTTGTTCATCACCCGATACGTCCCGCCATATACATCATCGGTAAGGATGATATGATCTCCAGAACTGAAAAGCATCATGACGGCAGTGATTGCTGCCATCCCAGAACCAAATGCGAAGCCTCTTTTCCCCTCTTCCAAATCCTTGATCAATTCTTCCAATGCAAACCGGGTCGGATTCCCCGTTCGGGAATATTCATATCCCTTATGGACACCGACATCCTGTTGTTTGTAAGTACTTACTTGATAAATAGGAAATGATACCGCTCCCGTCGTCTGATCTCCAGGAATGCCGCCATGAATCAATTTAGTCTTGCGTTTCACTCAAATTCCCCCTTCGTAGATTTTTTTGCTTAAGTAACGCTCGCTTCCATCTGGAAACACTGTCACGATGTTTGTGCCAGGAGGGGCTTTATGAGCTTCTATCAATGCTGCGTGAAGAGCTGCGCCAGAAGAGCTTGCAGCAAGAATGCCCTCTTTGGCCGCGAGTTCTTTCACGCGTTCAAATGCATCCTGATCGAAAATTGTATGAATCTCATCAAAATAGTTAGAGTCCATATAATCCGGGAGAAATTCCATCCCGATCCCTTCTGTTTTATGTGGAACAGACTGTCCTCCATTAAGAATCGAGCCCTCCGGTTCCACAATAACAGTCTTGATCATAGGATTTTTTTCTTTTAAAAACCTTGCTGTCCCCATGAATGTGCCGCCAGTACCTGCACCGGCTACAAAAATATCAATCTCACCTTTTAGGTCTTTCCATATTTCAGGGCCAAGCGTTTTATAGTAGGTTTCCGGGTTCACTGGATTGGAAAATTGCGAAGGAGAATACGAACCAGGAATCTCTTTCAGCAGCCGTTCAGTTGTGCGGATGGCCCCTTCGATTCCTTCAGCAGTTGGTGTATGGACAATTCTTGCTCCCAGGGCCTTCATGATTTCCTGTTTTTCAATGCTGAATTTTTCAGGAACTACAAAAACAACATTAATATTCCTGTTGATGGCTGCTAGCGCAAGGCCAATCCCCGTATTGCCAGCTGTAGGCTCAATGATTGTCCCGCCTGCAGATAATTTACCTGTACGAAAAGCCTCATTGATCATTTCCTGTCCCAGGCGGTCCTTAATACTGCCGCCCGGGTTCAGGTATTCCAATTTTGCAAATAAACGGACATGGTTTGGCAGCTGAAATTGAGTAAGCTCAATCATAGGTGTATGTCCAACAATTTCATGTATACTGCGGTAAACCGTCATGACTAAAACTCTCCTTATTCAGCAAACACCTGGCGCCATTCATCTTTCTTCGCCAGCATTTTAGCTGCAATTTCTTTTGCACCATCAAGGCTGTGACTTGCCGCCCAGCCGCATTGGATTTCATTGCATGCCGGCACTTCATCGGCCTGAAGCACATCATTCAGTGTTTTTTCCAATACCTCGAGAATATTGTCATAGTCGTCATGGTTAATGACGGCAAGATAAAAGCCAGTCTGGCAGCCCATAGGACTGATATCAACCACAGTGTCATGGTGATTGCGGATGTTTTCAGCCATTAGATGCTCAAGTGAATGCAGCCCCGGCATTTTCATATGCTCCTTGTTCGGCTGGCAGAAGCGGATATCATACTTATGAATAACATCGCCATTTGCCCCTTGAGTAGTACCCGCTAATCGTACATATGGTGCAGCTACCTTCGTATGATCCAGATTAAAGCTTTCAACATTCATTTTTTTAACCATTACTACTTCAGCTCCTCTAACATTAGTAAAATTAATTCAGCGGAATTTTTTGCAGCCGTCACCAAGAACTCGTCAAATGACAAATTAGAATCCTTCCCTGCTATATCAGATAATGACCTGATGATTACAAAAGGAACTTCAAACTGGTACGCTACCTGAGCAATCGCTGCCGCTTCCATTTCCGCTGCATATAAATCTGGTAGCTTAGACCTGATGAACTCCACCCTCTCTGGATCATTCATAAAGGAATCGCCTGACGCAATCAAGCCTTGCACAACCTGGATGCCATCAATTTTTCCAGCACTTTTTACAGCTGCGCTGACAAGCTTTTCATCCGGGGCAAAATAAGCAGGCATTCTTGGAACCTGACCATACTCATAGCCGAAAATTGTTACATCAACATCATGATGCCTGACTTCGGATGAAATGACGACATCACCGACATTCAGGTCTTTATGGAAGCCACCAGCGGAACCTGTATTTATGATCACATCAGGATGGAATTTCTCGATCATTAAAGCTGTACCTAATGCAGCATTCACTTTTCCGATTCCTGACTTCAGCAGCACAACTTCTAAACTATCAATCTTGCCTTTATAAAATTCACTTCCCGCAAGATTCGTATCTTCTCTGCCATCCAGCTTGCTGCGCAGTAAATCAACTTCTTCATCCATTGCTCCGATAATTCCAATCCTCATCGCTAAAACTCTCCAATCCTGTCTCAATTTTTGTTTACTTTAACAGCTTCCATCAGCCAAACATAGGAATTCATTTTTTCAAAAGTAACCTGGAACCCATTTTTCTCGAAAAGTTTTTCCAAAACCTCAAGAGTCGTGTAATACTCTGTTTGCAAATCTGACAGCAGGTTAGCAAAACCCTTATCTTTAACAATCCGATGCCTTTCTTGCCGATCCAGATCATTCACATAAGCAGTGTCAGCAAAAATAATCTTTCCGTTGTCATCTAATAGTTTGCTATACAGATTGATTGCCCAATCCTTTTCTTCATCTGTTAAATGGTGAAAAGCGTAGGTGCTGACAATCGAATCCACTTTTCCAGGCAGCACTGGGAAGTTGATGAAGTCTCCATCATATAATTGCAGATCCATAAACCGAGCTTTCGTTTTTTTCCTCATTGCTTTAGAAGGCTCAATCCCATACACTACTCTTCCCAAAGCGATTAGCTTTTCTGTAAGATTACCTGTTCCTACTCCAAACTCCAGGACTGTTCCCTTTGCCTTTGATGCCACTGTTTGTAATATTTTATCATAATGTTCAAACACTTCTTTATATTCTGCATCCTGGCCAGAAACAGTTTCTTCATAAAACTCAGCCCAGTCATCAAATAAAGGGATAAATTCTCTGCCCATAAATTTCACTCCGTTTTAATTTATATAATTCCTATAAGTATACTATGAATTAAATTATTATAGGTCACATAATAGCACACAAACATTTAGGAATCAATTAATCATTCTTTAAACGGGATTTGAACTTAAATGAAATCAGGTGAAGAAAAACTTCTTACGGTGCAAATGGAAAATTAATTTAGATTTAGCTAAGGAATCCAACGTGGCAATGGTGTATACTACCATTAGACAGAGTTTTCAGGGGGAAAAAATGGAGAAAAGAATTCTAATTGCTGAAGACGAAATTAGGATTAGCAACTTATTAAAATTATATTTGGAACGGGAAGCTTTCTTAGTTGATGTCGTTGATAATGGCGATGAAGCCTGTGAAAAAGCATTGGAAGGATCCTATGATGTAATTATTCTGGATATCCTGATGCCAGGCAAGGATGGTTTCGCGGTTTTACAAGAAATCAGGAAAACAAAAGAAACACCTGTCATTATGCTCTCCGCCAAAGGCGAGGAACAGGATTTACAACGAGGACAAGATTTAGGGGCTAACGAATACATACTGAAGCCTTTCAGTCCCCGTGATGTCGTCTCAAAAATAACGGGTCTATTGAGATAGCTGAACAATAATTTTACAGCAAAAAGGCTTGGCTCTGGGGCCAAGCCTTTTTCGTATTCATCAATCTGGGGATGTTCGCCGATTCTTCATTCGTTGGTAAAAATACCTTTTAATGATTTTTTTTCGACCAAATAACGAATGGAATAAGCACAAGTGAAAGAATACCCCCAGCAAGTGAAAGGAATGCATAGCTTGAATTGGCTACGACCATACCTGAGAGCATCCCGCCTGATGCTCCTGATAAGGCTACCATTACATCGATTGAGCCTTGCATCTTTGCACGGTTGGTCGGATTGGTCGCATCAACGAGCAGTGCCGTTCCGCTAATCAATCCAAAGTTCCAGCCAAGGCCGAGCAGGATGAGAGCAAGTGAAATCCATAGCATGGAGTCGCCAGGCGCAACAGCGGCCACAATACCCGATACAAGCAAAGTTACTCCTGAGGCGATTGCCATCACGGGTCTTCCGATTTTATCAACGAGTACACCTGTCAATAATGATGGGAGATACATCGCGCCGATATGGAATCCAATCACCATTCCCACCGCACTCAACCCATGTCCATGATGGCCCATATGCACGGGTGTCATAGTCATGATTGCCACCATCACCATTTGGGTCAGCACCATGACAAGAGCCGCCACCCCGATTCCTCGCTTATCAGTCGTGAATTCCTCTTCAATGAACTCGGTGTTGCCGGCATTCGCTTTTCGCTCGGCCAATGCAATCGCTCTTGCGACAACAAAAGGATCTGGTCGCAGAAAGAATAAAAGCACTAATCCTGCAATAATATACGCAGCAGCTGCAAGAATGAATGGTCCCGATAAAGCAGGAACTCCGACTGACAAAGCAAATCCACCCATGACTTCTACAAGGTTGGGGCCAGCGACCGCACCAAATGTAGTCGATACCATCGCAATACTTACAGCCGTTGCACGCTGTTTGGCATTGGCTAAATCAGTGCCTGCATATCGAGCCTGCAAGTTTGTCGCACTTCCTGCACCATAGATCAGTAAGGAAGCAAAAAGAAGGTAATAATTATTCGTTACAGCCGCAATGATGACTCCTATAGCACCGATGCCCCCAGCTAAAAATCCGGAAGCCAGTCCCGCCCGCCGTCCGAAACGCTGCGAAAGCCGTCCAACCACCAGCGCAGCCCCAGCTGAACCAAGCGTGAACAGTGCCGTTGGAAGCCCGGCAACACTATCGGTACCAAGCATGTCTTTTGCGAGCAAAGCCCCTACCGTGATTCCAGCAGCAAGACCCGCACCTCCAAAAATCTGCGAAAGAACTACAATTAACAATGTCTTTTTATATAGTACTTTTTGCTTTTCAGGTGATTCTATGTAACTCTGCAGCCAGGCTGGCTGGTTTTCTAAAGCCTCTGCATCTTCAGTCTTATGAGACATAACTCCGCCCCCTAATATACCCTATGGTATTTCTATTTTTCACCATGATGCTCCTCCGTATGAATTCATTCTGGATAATCAGATAATACCACAATAGGTATGGTTTGGATATGACCCATCAGCATAAAGAAACGTCAGTCAGCTTAAAATAAAATCCATTGATTTAATATGATGATCAGGATGGAGAATTAATAATTTTCGAGTTCATGCTCTAAATCTCTTGTTATTATTTCAATATCGACAACTGCTGTATCAGACTCAGTTGGAAATATAGTTGGTCTTATTCCATCAGCCTTCATTCCAGTAAGCCATTTTCCGATGAAATCATCCAAAGCAATTCGTTTTGCTCTAAATCCTTCCCATTCAAGTTGAGCACAGCCTTCTGCAAATTCTCTTTTTGGAAAAAATGGAATGAGAGGTTTTCCTAAATCATCCTGCGCCGAAGCCCAACCTTCATTATACAATCCCCATACTTCTTCATAATCCACAACTTTTTTTATAAAATATTCATACCGGATTGTTGCCGGTTGCTTAATGACTGCCTCATATTCCTTCTTATTCATTATAATTCCCCTCGCCGCCTTACTTTGTTTATCAGTTTTATTATTATCGATGGCCATCCTTTCGTGCCTGGATATATCCATAATACGCACAGGTACCATGCTGGGAAAGATCTTTTACCTCAAAACCGCATTTTTCATAAAAGCCAAAATTGTTAGCTGATGTGTGAGCAAACCAATCACCATGCGGAAGCTTTTGAACACATAATTCCACAAGCTTTTGGCCAATACCTTTTCCACGGTATTCCGAAAGGACAACTAGGTCCATAATATTGGCTGCCATGATTTGATCTGATATTACTCTTACCATACCAACCATATTTTTCTGGTCCCATACCGTGAAAGCCCAAGTCGAATTTTTAAAAATAAGCGAAAATTTCTCCTTTTGCCAATCAGGAGTATTTCTTGCCCAGCCTGCATTTTCAAAAAGTTTTTCGACCATATCCGCTGGAACTCCGTCCGTGCCTTCTCTAATTACCAGCCCATTGTAATATTGATACATATCTAATCCCCTCTCTATATACACTTGAACAACTATTCTTCAGATTTCATGAAATATCCTGCCATAGTTTTACATTTACGTTTAGCCGTTTAATATGGTCTTTGTTTACAAAGCCTATTTTTAGGAGGTGTACAATGGTAAGAATCCACAATCCAGTAGACGGTGATAAAAAGAAGGCAGGTTCAGACGGACAGCTTCACGGTGGAACACTGGAAAATGCAGATCAGCTTTTTGATTCCATTTTCAAGCCTGGAGATAAAGGCGAGGCCGATACGAAGTCGAATAAACAAAAATAACGCCGCCTTGGCGTTATTTTTTTAAAAAATCGAGCTAAATTGTCTTACTAAATAGAAATTCCCCAATCTACATTGGCCTTTAACACAGCCTTCACAAAAGAAAAACACCCAACCGAAAGATTGAGTGCTTGTCCTCTATTATTTTCCTGTCTGCTTGTTCATTGCTGACATCATTTGATTGATTTTCTTCTGGGATGGCTTCATACCCATTTGCATCATCATCATTTTAAGCATTTGTTCGTTGATCGGCGGATTCTTCTTCAGGTAGCTCTCCATGTATTTACGAGCTATGAAAAATCCTAGCGCTACACCGGCAACGAGTGCCAGAAAGCCCACTAGAATAAACTGCCACAGCATAAAAACTTCCTCCTTCATGTTGTCTAACATACAGTGTACTAAACCAACAGTTATTATACAATATCTGTTGGTTTTTTTCTCTATTTATCGGTCTTATTTCTTCAATTTTATTCAATATATTCCTCATTGGATAAAACATCACCAAAAAAGAGTACGTATATCTGTACTCTTAGTTAAGTTATGAGCTTATACATATTTTCGTTCTTTGATCGGTTTTAGCCAGCCGTATTTGGAAGACTGCAGGTCAATTGCCAGGAATGACGACTCGCATTTACGTAAAATTTCAAAAAAAACCGTTTCCGCGTCTACATGTCCATGGGATTCAAGCTCCAGCCATCTATCATGGACTTTGAGTGAAGCCGAGCTATTTGAATTTTTATTTTCATAAATGTAGGTACCATTTTCTACTATAAATCCTTTTACTTTGGAAAGCTGTTGATGGAGAAGCTGATGGATCCGCAAGACCGGAATTGGTTTCGTTACGAACCCTACTTGCTTTGCGATGATTGATTTTAACTCGCCGTTTGCTTGACTATATTCCATAAATAACTGATAAAACATCCGTTCTCTTCCGAAATAATGGGAGGCAAATTCATCTTCAATTAAATATAGCTGGTAGGATCTCAATTGATCCCCTCCTCTGCAGACAAGCTTTTGTCTTTATTATAGGAAAACTATCAGTCTGCGTTTGTCTAAAGATGCTGAAAAAAACCACTAATTATGTCGAATTCAAAACTTTCTTACTTTTTATTATAAATTCAACAAATAAATAAGTCACGGATTAAGGGACATTTCATTTACTTGGGAATTTTTTCTGAGTCACTGGATTATTTGCTAGAAAAAAGGGGAATATATCAATGTTATTTAGCTAGAGAAAGGATGAAAATGATGGCAACAGTACTTTACATTACAGCGAATCCAAAGCCTGTGGAGGAATCCTTCAGTTTGTCAGTTGGGGAGGAATTTCTTAAAGCCTATCGAGAAAATAACCCTAATGACGAAGTTATTAGGCTGGATCTATACAAAATGGATATCCCTCTTATTGATACCGACGTTTTCAGCGGTTGGGGAAAGCTGCAGCAGGGTTCTGCTTTTGAGCAGCTAAGCGACGATGAAAAACAAAAAGTCAGCTCAATCAATCAGCTGACAGACCAATTTATTTCGGGGGATAAATATATTTTTGCTACTCCTTTATGGAACTTTAGCTTCCCGCCAAAAATGAAGGCTTATATCGATAACATTGCGATTGCCGGTAAAACTTTCAAATATACTGCTGAAGGACCGGTTGGTTTGTTAGGCAGCAAAAAAGCCCTCCATATCCAGGCTCGCGGTGGCATCTATTCAGAAGGGCCAGCTAAAGACTTGGAATTTGGCGATCGTTACATTCGCGCTGTTCTTGCCTTCATGGGGGTTACTGATGTTGAAACCCTTGCAATTGAAGGCATGGCTGCAATGCCTGACAAAGCCCAGGAAATCAAGCAGCAAGCAATCCAGCGCGCGAACGAACTGGCAAAACAATTTTAAGCAAAAATAAAAAGCCTGTTTTCAGGCTTTTTTTGTTGAATTACTTTACTCCATCCAAAGGAATATCCATGCGGTGATCAAAATTAAATACAGTTCCTTCTGCTTTTGCCTGCTCTTCAGCCATGTCCTGCTGATTTCCCTGGCCAACAACGGCACCTTCCAAAGGAATGTCTTTTCCATATTCGAACATTCAAAACACCTCCTGTTTAATAGTATAGGTATTTGTTACTAATATATTTACCATGTTAAGACTTTTTTCCTGCTTTTATTTTTAAAATTTTTTGTTAATTAATTCATACGCCCGTTTTAAAATTTAATTCATTTTTAGAAAGAATAAAAAACACCCGAAAAAATCGAGTGTCCTTTTATCCATATGAAATTAATCTTAAAATGATTGAGTTTCACTTAAATCTTCTGGATTGCTGACGGTAATTGTTTCAATATGCTTTGCAACCTTTGTGCTATAACTAAAATCTCCGTAGCAATAAGGGTAGCGGAAATTATTTTTATCGCCGCCGCAATTATATGTCTGCGGATTTTTTTCGACCTGGATCATTGAAAATTTCTTCGCCAGCTCCTCGCTGTGCTTCCCTCCGTTTTTCGCTACAAAATCGATATAGCCGATTCCCATGTTATATGACTGTATGATGGTCGGGAAGTCGACCTGTCTCTGAGTTCCGTAATTCACTGCGCGATGAAAGTATTTAACCCCCTGCTGGATGCTTTGTTTTGGATCCTGGATGGTATTTGGGGTAAGACCTAAAGATTCAGAGGCTTGCATCGGGTCGCCGCCTTTTCCTTTGCTTTCCTGCATCATTAAAGCTGCAACAGTGACGGTGTGTTCATCAAGGCCGACTTTTTGCAATTCCTCTTCAATCATAGGAGTATACTTGGCAACTTCACCAATTGAGTTATTTACGCCCACATTGATTTTTTTAAGACTTTGATGATATAAATCAAGGAATCTATCAAACAGAAAAAATCCCACAAATGCTGTGAATAGCAAGATGGCTAGATTGAAGTTCCGTTGAACTTGCTTTTTCTTTTTGGGTTTCTTTGCGTTGTATTTCATGCTCTCTCTCCCAAATCCCGTACTCTTACTTTTCTATTTTATAAAAAAATGGCGAAATATTAAAGGGAGCTGCCCACTTTTCCGCAACTCCCCTTCATTTATTCTTCATAAATCATTTTCCGGGTCATACCGCCGTCTATGATTAAATCCTGGCCATTGATAAAATCGTTATCGGGTTCAGCTAAATATAAGCATGCTTTAGCAATATCCTCAGGCTTCCCGACTCGATTGGACCAATGCTGAAGATGGTCCTTCTCTCTCAGTTGGTCATAATCATCGGTTTGAATCCAGCCAGGACTGATCGAGTTAACAGTAATTCTTTTTTCCTGGAGCGAGGCTGCCAGGGCATGAGTTAAAGCGACAATGCCACCTTTTGATGAAGCATACGCCTCGGAGTTTGGTTCAGACATGGTTGCCCTGGTAGAAGCTATGTTGATGATCCGTCCGCCGGCGTTCATTCTTTTTGCCGCTTCCCTCGAACCAATGAAAACACTCCTCAGGTTAGTAAATACGACATCTTCCCATTCCTCGGTCGTTAGCTCAAATAAAGGCTTGAATCGAGAGACACCAGCATTGTTGATAAGAATATCAATTTTGCCGAAGTCCTTCATAACACTTTCGACCAGATTCAATATATCCTCTTCGTTCCTTACATCTGTTTTGTAGAAGACTGCTTTTCCACCTGATTCTTCAAGGAGGCGAACAACCTCCCTCCCCTTTTCTTCGTCAAAGTCTGCAATACAAATAATCGCACGTTCTTTAGCAAAAGCTTGTGCAATTCCTTTCCCAATCCCATTTGAACCTCCGGTTATGATGACTGTCTTCTCTTCAAACTTATTAGGCATCTACTCTCACCCTTCCTTATTCGATCGATTCTGCTATCTTTATAAGCTTTTCAAGAGGAACCTTGTCCTCAATTCTATTGTCCACACTCAGCATGTATTGCCAATGATCCTTTTCAAATACAAGCACATTAAATCCGGAGACATTCATGTAGTTCGCCGTTTCACCATCTTCCAATCTCACCTTTTTAACTACGTATTGCTCCTTAACCGGAATTTTATATTTAATAGGTCTGACATCCACCTTATAATGATTTTCCGGTATTTGATCCGATATATATTCTATTTCAAAACTATCATTGATTTCTCCCTCTAAATCATTAAACCTTCCAAAATGGTGAGTAAAATCAACAGGTGGCAACTTAAGCGGGAGATTTAAGTTTTCTACATAATGATTCTCAAATTTAACAAGTTCATCTTCTACAGATTGATACCCTATTTTTTCGTAAATATCCTCAAATCTAAGGTGTCCATCTTCTGTTGCATTAACTTTTACAACACTTAATTGGAAGAATAAATTAAAACTAATGATTAGGAAACCTATCTTAGTCAACATTATAAAGCCACCTCTATTCTACCACTTTGTTTTTTCACGATTCTTCGAAAATGGACCTCCAATATTAAACAGCAGGGAGAGTATAATTCATGTAAGCCTTTTGTAATTAAAAAAGGTAGTTTCAAGTATAATCACTTCATTTTATCAAAAGGAACATTGAATACATTCAACAAAAAAATAATCCATATAGCAGACAGCCCCCATGCTAAAAGGGGATTTTTGAAATGAACTCTTAGCAAAAAGAACATAACAATATTAAATACGATCGACCATACAATATCCCAGCCGTGATGATGATGGATTAAATTTAAATACCGTTCATTTATGAACTCTATGCCTGAATAAGCTGAAACCCACAGCGCAACCCATAAAATACCCTTACAAGCTGTTTCGGGATATCGGCCAAGGTAAATCAGGATTGTTGAAGGATAGACAACAAACATAATCATGAGTGATATTATGGTATGGCTGCTAAGGATGGATTCACCAAAAATCGTTTCTTGATAGGACCACATCAGATAGTTGTAAAGCAAGAAATTTTTCAAAAGATCTCCGGTAAAAAAGAACAAAATAGTGGGATAATACTCCCTCCACTTTTTCCAATCACCCCATATAACTCCTGCTATTAAAAATAGAGCATTATAGATGAAATGCATATTTTACTCTCCAATATGTTTTGTATAGCATTTCCTGTAACCTGTAATTTAATTAACTTTTTCATGTAATGCTCTCTACATTGTTTTTAAATCAATCTTTGAAACTTTTTCCGTAAAATTTAAAATGGTTATAAAAAGACAAAACCAGACTGATCTTCCAGCCTGGCTTTTCCAATTATTATTATTTACCTTCAGTAGATACTTGCCATTCAATACCGAACTTGTCAGTAATTTGACCATAAGCAGGGCTCCAGAAGGTTTCCTGCAGAGGCATCGTTACCTTTCCGCCGTCCTGCAGTTTGTCAAAAATTTCTTTTGCTTCTGATGCTTCACTTACCAGTAGAGCAATCGTTACTTGTGAACCGAGTTGATACGGCTGTCCCGGGAAAGTATCAGATAGCATTAAGCTCGCGTTGCCAATTTTCAACTGGGCATTCATAACTCGATCTCTCGCTTCTTCAGGAATTGGATGCTCAGGACTTGGGGGCATATCCCCAAATGTTTGCAGACTGGTGACTTCTGCTCCTAAAGCATGCTGATAAAACCTCACTGCTTCCTGACCGTTCCCATTCGTTACTAAATAAGGGACAATTCCTGTTACCATGACAGCACCTCTTTTGAGATTTTTAGAACAAACGTTCGTAATTAACTTTACCATATTTTACTTAGTTAAACAATAATCTATTTTATCCAGTATAGATTTAATCCAAACGAATAAGAGTATGTGGTATTACATAGTCTTATTTTTGAATTGTTACTTCACAACAAGAATAAAAAGCGGAGGGAGTCCCCGCTTTTTCATAAGCTATTAAAACGGAAAATCTTTGCCGGTTTTGTCGCGAACAATAATCTCGTAATCATCATTCTTTAGGACTGAGTTTTCCTTTTCACTTTCAATAAAGGTGGTGATTTCTTTGCGAATTTTTCCAACGGTTTCTTTAGCCTCTTCATCTGAAGCTTTCATACTCGTTTTGATGAAGATGTTCATTTTATTCTGTTTATATTGATATCCATAGCCTGAAACCTTATATTCCTTTTTCAAAGCAAGTCCTTCATGGATACTTCTTAAGTAATTCGTCCAGGTATCTTCCCGATTATTTTTTTCGACGTCCACGCTTGTTATCAACACTTCTTTATCGGAACCATTGGCTTTCACAATTTCAAGAGAGGCTTTTTTTATTTCTTCTCCTCTTGCTTCAGTTAACGGAATTGAAATTTCAATAACATCGTTAAATGGATTTACGAATTGAATCTCATACCCTGTATTCTTCAGTGTTTTTTCAACCTCTTCCCCTAACTTGCCCATCTTTTCCTCTTCTTCAGTTAAAGAAGTATATTCAGGCATGAAAGATGATACATGTATTTCATAGGAATCATATCCTTTACTTTTCAGCACATTATCAACAATTTTTGTGATATTTTCTCTTTCTCGATCTGCATCCTTTTCAGAACCTTCCACTCGCACTTCAAAAAGCACTGTTTCACCCGGTCTCATTCCTAGTGAAAATCTTTCATAACCTTCTTTTTCTAATGCTTCCCAGAGCAAGACATCCAGTGATTTCGTCTTAAATACCTGCCCGAGATAAGGAATTTTCGAAGCCATTTCGGCGACTGCAGGATTTAGAAAAGCCGAGCCGGTAAGTACGCCAAGTCCAATTAGTGCAGCAGCTGCGAATTGGAATTTTCTCTTCCCTCTTTTCTTCAACACCGGTCTTTCTTTTGTTTCTGATTCTTCCTTAATGTTCCTCGCAAAATCATATAGTGAGGATGGCACCTGAATCTTTTTCATATCTTCATCCATTTCCTTCTTGATCATGTCATCCACCTTCATTGTGTGTTCACCCCTATGATTTGATTTTCGATCAATCTTGTTTTCAGAGCGTTTCTTGCTCTTCTCAGATGGGATTTAACCGTTGATGTTTTAAGTCCGAGCATTTCAGAAACTTCCTGGATTGAGAGGTCTTGATAAATAAAGGAGCAGCACATTTCGGTAATCAAGATTTTCAAGAGAATGGATACCATTTTTAATTTCATGTTCAGTTTCATCTTTTATTACGCTATCGAGAACTCCGCGTTTATCATTAAAGTAATCCATCTCAATCACGGTTTCTTTCAGTCTGCCATTCTTCCTAAGTACATCAATCGACCTGTGGGAAACGAGTTTATAGAACCATGTGCTGAAATAAGTGATTTCCTTGCCGCTCATGATGTTTCGATACGCTTCAATCATGGCATTTTGGACAACTTCTTCTGCCTGGTCCTTTGACCTGACGATACTGAAACTAGATCTGTACCCCTTTTCAATTAGGGGATTTATGAGTTCAGCAAAAGCTGAATCCTCTCCATTTCGGATTCGTTGCATCAATTGTGCCTGGTCCATCAGCAGCACCTCCTTGTCTTGTTCTACACTTTAGGCGCCAATAAGACTGTTAAGGATGCACGTATTTAAAAAAAATCAAAACATTAAATAAAACCCGCGCTTAGGCGAGTTAGTCTGATTGCTTGTTTATTCAGCAACTTCATTTTAACATAACTTACCAGTTAAATTTTTAGAAATAGGCTCTGTTAAACTTGGCTGTTGATTTGCGTTCCAGGCGCTTAGCTTTCCGCGAGAAGAATTATGAAAAAGCCCTACTGCCGGCTTTTTCAAAGAACAAATTCTTCTTAGGCGGCCCGGGGAGCCTCCTCGTCGCTTCACTCGTGCGGGGTTAATTGGTCCTTCACGTGGACCATTTCATCCTAGGTCTCCCCTGACCCGTTCATCCCGCAGGAGATTGAATAGCATCCTAGAATCTGCCCACGCACGATGAAAATGCGTTAGCATTTTTGGAGGAGTCTTCGCGCCTTCCACTCCAATCAACAGAGCTTAAAAATCAACAATGACCTTTAACACAGCCTAGAAATAAAAAACGAGTACGAAACCAAATCGGTTTCATACTCGTTTTAAGATTGATTTAATTAGTTTTGTGCAAGTAATGCTTTTAAGCGAGCTACTACATTGTTCACGGAGAAGCCGTACTCTTCCATGATTTTTTCGCCTGGTGCAGATGCTCCGAATGTGTCGATTGCTAGTACTTCACCTTCGTCACCAACATAGCGGTGCCATCCTAGTGATGAACCCATTTCGATTCCAAGACGCTTCTTGACAGACTTTGGAATGACGCTCTCCTTGTATTCTTTGGATTGCTGTTCGAAACGATCCCATGATGGCATGCTGACTACAGATACGTTGATACCTTCAGAAGCAAGAGCTTCTTGAGCTTGTACCGCAAGTCCTACTTCAGATCCTGCAGCAAGAAGCATTGCATCTGGAGTTTCTTTACCAGCAGGTGAGATTACATAAGCACCTTTAGATACGCCCTCATAAGCATTCTTGTCAGTATCTTTAATTGTCGGCAAGTTTTGGCGAGTCAGCACTAGAGCTGTTGGAGTCTTTGTTGATTCAACCGCTAGCTTCCATGCTGCCGCTGTTTCGTTTCCGTCTGCCGGGCGGATCACTGAAAGGTTTGGCATTGCGCGAAGCCCAGCCAGCTGTTCAACTGGTTCATGTGTAGGGCCATCTTCACCGACTGCTATGCTGTCATGAGTGAATACGTAAGTTACAGGCAAGCCCATCAATGCAGCAAGCCTAATTGCCGGCTTCAAGTAGTCAGAGAATACGAAGAATGTTCCGCCGAACACTTTTAGACCGCCGTGAAGAGCCATTCCGTTCATTGCAGCTCCCATTGCGAATTCACGTACTCCGAACCAAACATTGCGGCCTTCGAAAGAACCTGGGAAAAAGTCGCCAGATCCTTTAATCATTGTCTTATTGGAGCCTGCAAGGTCAGCAGACCCACCAATAAGGTAAGGAAGATTTTTCGCAATGCCGTTAAGGGCTTCACCGGAAGATGCACGGCTAGCAAGGCTCTTTCCTTCTTCATAGACAGGAATGTCCTTCTCCCATCCATCAACAAGCTCACCCTTCATTGCTTTTTCAAGCTGAGCACCTAATTCTGGGTATTCATTCTTATATTTTGCAAAAAGTTCATTCCAAGCCTGTTCGGTTTGTTCTCCTTTGTCAACAATCTGCTGTTTAAAGTGGTCGTAA
Source organism: Mesobacillus subterraneus (assembly GCF_023715485.1). Lineage (GTDB taxonomy): Bacteria > Bacillota > Bacilli > Bacillales > Cytobacillaceae > Mesobacillus > Mesobacillus subterraneus_B. The sequence continues at coordinate 88,749 of NZ_JAMBOF010000012.1, forward strand.
ACCTCACTAGGTACATGGAAATCTTCTTCGAATGTCCACTTGTATGCTTCCTTAGTAAGCTTCAGTTCATCAGCGCCTAGAGGAGCACCATGCACATCAGATTTACCAGAAAGGTTTGGTGAACCATACCCAATAATTGTTTTTACTTCGATTAAAGTTGGACGATTTTCATCTGTCTTCGCTTCTTCCAAAGCTTTTGCGATTTCATCAAGATTGTTCCCATCCTCAACACGCAGGTATTGCCAGCCATAAGCCTTGAAACGGTCTGCTACACTTTCAGAGAATGATTTATTTAAATCACCGTCAAGGGAAATATCATTTGAATCGTATAAAACGACCAATCTTCCCAATTTGAGGTGGGCGGCAAGGGACGCTGCCTCGGCAGAAACACCTTCCATTAGGTCACCATCACCACAAATGCTGTATGTATAATGGTCTACAATATTATAGTTGTCCTTGTTGTAAGCAGCTGCAAGGTGGCGTTCAGCCATTGCCATACCTACTGCCATAGCAATACCTTGTCCAAGCGGACCAGTTGTTGCGTCAACACCAGCAGTGTGACCAAATTCTGGATGGCCAGGAGTTTTACTGCCCCACTGGCGGAACTGTTTAATATCATCCATAGATAAATCGTAGCCTGCTAGGTGCAATAAGCTGTACAGCAACATTGATCCGTGTCCAGCAGACAAGACAAAACGGTCACGGTTAAACCAGTCAGGATTTTTAGGATTAATGTTCATGTAACGAGTCCATAAAGTGTAAGCCATCGGAGCCGCACCCATAGGCATACCTGGGTGTCCCGAATTCGCCTTTTCAATTGCATCAATCGATAAAGTACGAATGGAATCGATCGAAAGCATATCAATTTTGTTAAACATTTAAATACATCCTTTCTATAAGTACTGACTATAACCTTAATATTATAGTGAGAGCAATTATTATACAACAAATTGTGCCTGAAGGAGACAGAAAAGGCCGTATTGTTATTTATTTTGACACAAACGACGAAACCTTATGTAAAAAGTCTCCTTCCGCCTATGATAATTCCATTGATTCTCGATAAACCAATCAGATCTTTTTGATTGTAAAATAAAAAAGGAACACATAAGATGCATTCCTACGAATGATATATTAATGAAGCTTGTTTTTATCCTGTTCTTGCTTCAATTTCTTTGGTGTTACATCATTTCCTTCAGGGTCAATGATTGTAACGCCTTTTAGAGTGGTGAGCATGGAAGAACGGAAGGATTGAAGGTATTCAGCACGAAGCTTTGTTTGTTCCTTTGCCTCTTCTTCTGTCAATTTTGATGCTTTTGCTTTTCTCGCCAGTTCATTGATCCTGGCAATTTTATCACTTGATAGCATGGTAAAGCTCCTTTGTAAAAAAATTACGTCAAAAGTCATCTTACTAGAATTATCGTTTTTTTACAAGAATGGAGCACTTGGTTGCTGGACGCTAAATGTCTTCCTTAGATTCCATATACTCTAAATATCTTCGATTAACCGTTGCCTTTGATACGTTAAAGCCGAAGCCTCTCATTGTTGCGGCAATTTCCGCAAAAGTCAGACCGTTATTGCGAAGCTTTACGATTTCTTCAACCGGCATTTCCTTTCGTTCCCTACCGTTATGCTCACCTTGGTTTTTCAAGTTGCGCTGTGGTTTATAACCATGTTCAATGGCTCGTTTCATCCCACGCTTGATTTTTATATTATGGATCTTCCTTTGATATTCTTCGACCATGCTGACAATCTGCAGCACCATCGAATCTGATTCTGAAAGCTGAAGCTCTCCGTTGTGAGAAACGCTATACAGCTTAACGTCCTCCTTCAAAATACAATGAAGGATGGCGACCTTCGCATTCCCTCTCCCTAGACGAGTTTCATCCTGGATGAGCAATGCGCCTATCGTTTTATCTTTTATCAGTTCAAGCAGCTCCAGAATGCCGTCCCTTTCAAGATCATACCCGCTGGCCTGATCTGTGATTATGCTTGCGACTTCAAATCCATATGTACTTGCGAGGCGAAGCAATTCTTCCTCCTGCCTGGCAAGCGAGGTTTCCTGTGTTTCCTTCGTCGTGCTTACGCGGCAATAAATAATTGCTTTCATGTTGTCACCTTTTTCAAATTACATTTTTATCATTCAGCTCCGGCAATCTGAGTAGGCTCGATCTGTTCAGCAACTACAGGAATCACAATTTCATCACCAGGATAAATCATTTCGCCTGCAATTCCATTTTCCTTCACGACCCAGCTTACAAATTCATGCTCTGACAGGTTATGATCTTGCGCAAAAGTTTCCGCAATCTCCCAAAGTGATTGCCCTTCTTCTATAGTAACAGTTATGTATGCATCATCGTTATTCAAGTGCGCTTTTGCCACCAACGAAAAAATCAAGCTTGCAGCAATAAGGATAATTGCGTAAGAATAGTTTTCCCATAGTTTTTTCATATCCAACACCTCTTTACGAATATATGTTCGTGTATTTAATTTTATTATAAAACGAACATTTGTTTCGTGTCAACCAAAAATTCGAACTTATGTTTGTATCCCTGAAAAGGACATGGTATAATAAGGACAAGAAAATATACGAGGTGCGTGAATATGACGAAGTTATCTAAGCGGCAACAAGACATATTTGAGTTCATAAAAGGTGAAGTCAAGAAAAAAGGATATCCACCATCCGTACGCGAAATTGGCGAAGCGGTTGGGCTTGCCTCCAGTTCCACTGTCCATGGCCATCTTGCAAGGCTTGAAAGCAAAGGCTTGATCCGACGTGATCCAACAAAGCCGCGTGCAATTGAAATTCTGGAAATAGAAGAGGATAGCCGTATCCCTAAATATAAAGTAGTAAACGTACCTGTCGTCGGTAAAGTAACTGCGGGTATGCCAATCACGGCAATTGAAAATGTCGAGGAGTACTTTCCACTTCCGGAACGCCTTGTTCCGCATGATGAGCAAGTCTTCATGCTAGAGATCATGGGGGACAGTATGATCGAAGCCGGAATCCTTGATGGCGATTACGTAATCGTGAAGCAGCAGAAGACTGCGAACAATGGAGATATTGTTGTAGCGATGACTGAAGAAGATGAAGCAACAGTAAAACGTTTCTTCAAGGAAAAGGATTACTTCAGATTGCAGCCAGAAAATTCATCGATGGATCCGATTATCCTGCGCAATGTTTCCATCCTCGGAAAAGTCATTGGTGTTTACCGTCATATGCACTAAAAAAAGCAAGCGGACTCCGCTTGCTTTTTTACATTCTATGAAACTCGCAGAGGTCTATTAGTCCTTTACGTGTGCTCTAACCCTCGTTCGATTGGTTAGAATCCTCTTTGTGTTTTACACCCTTACTTTTATAAGGTTTGAAGCTTTTTGCTTTATTCGCACTAGACTGCCATCGATTCCAGCCTTTTTTGCCTGTGCCTCTTCCTGTACCGCCCTTGCTCTTTGCTTTACTCATGAACTCATCTCCATTGTTTTTTCGGATAGGTTTATTCTTTTCCATTTTTCATAATGATTAACCTAATGGGGCAATCAATTATTTTTCCAAGTAAGTTTTTATCATTTAATCTATGAGAACAGCACATTTAAAATATATATAGGTACATACCCTTTCCTCTTGTCCTTTTGAACATATGATATTCTGTACCACCAGTTAACAAGGGAAGGAGTTGATACAAATGGGATACAATCGAAGTGATAACGATGTAGCGGGCCTCTTTATCCCTAGCAGAGATCGGGATCGTGACCGGGATCGTGACCGGAATAGAGTCCGAGCTACTATTGATTTTGATGATCTCTGTCGTGCAGTTCGCCGTTGTTTGATCGATGATCTAGTTGCTGGCGCCCGGGATGATAGAAGAGACGATCGAGATGATGATCGTGATCGCCGCCACAGAAAATGCGGATGCGGTTTCTAAATATCAAATAAAAATTGGAGAATCCCGAAAGGCAGTGGTCTTTCGGGATTCTTTTTAATATCATTCATTTATGACCAACGAACATCTGTAGCAGGAAGTACTTTGGTAATTGCATCAAGATGTGCTTCCTTCTGCTCTCTCGTCATCCATAATTGTACAGTGCCATAATCCTTTGTGCTTCTGATTAACCGGCCGATTCCCTGTCTTAAGCGCAGCAGCATGTATGGAAGGTCCACTTCTTCCAATGCGTTTTCCGAGTGCTTCCTTTTCGCCTGGAAAACAGGATCATGCGGCGGGAACGGCAAGGAAGATATGATGACTTGTATCAGTGATTCACCAGGAACGTCCAGGCCTTCCCAGAGACTGTAGGAACAAAGAACAGTAGTCAGGTTGTTCTGGAAATCTTTTACTGTTTCACTGATTTCACGGTCTCCTTCGAAAAGAATGGAAAATGTCCATTCCCGTTGATCAGCCCATTTTCTAAAACGGTCCATCTCTTGTAATGATGAAAACAAAACTAAGGATTTTCCATTCTTGCTTGTTAGGTCTTCACCAATTTGCAGCCATTTTTCGTTTTCGTGCTTCTCTATATGGGCAGCCAATTCCATTTGTGTTTCATAATCAAACGGAGAATCTACTGTAAAGGAAGAGTATTGCTCAATTCCCAAACTCCTCGCAATATAGCTGAAATCGCCTCCCTGAGATAAGGTTGCTGAAGAGAATACAAATGGGATGTTTTGTGAGAAGACTTCTTTTTTTAGAATATCTTCAACAAGACGTGGCATGATGACCAATGAACTCTGCACCTCGTTCTCTTCCATCCAGAAGATTCCTTCATCATTTTTCAAGAAAATTGAAAGTCCATAAGTGAAGAATTCCAAATACTCCTCCATAATCTTCAGATGGTAATCATCAATAACGAACAGTTCCGCATCGAATACGAGCTGGTCCATTAATTCACTTACCTTTTTCTCTAATGCTTCAGCAGTCTTCTTAATACTAGGCAGCATAGGAACTTCTTTTCGATTCGATCCTTCGACGGCAACAGAATTCTCAACAAGCATATCGAACCAGCCATCATGCAGCTCTATAATATCCTCAATTAAGTAAAGAGATTCTTCCCTTACATCCTGGTGCATATAACCTGTTAGAACAGTAGTCAACGTTTGTGAGTTAAATCGATAAGTAAGGCCCTTTTGCGCCGCAAACTCCAGCAGGTGCCCCTCATCAAAAATGACCGTGCTTGCATCTGGAAGCAAAGGCATCTGTCCTTCACGCTTACGTGATTCCTTCGTCCATACATGCTCCATATAAAAATCATGCGAACAAATGATCAAATCTTGAGCATGTCGGTAATAATCACGATTCAACGTTTGCCCGCAGCGATGGCGCCAATTGCACGTTGAACATTGCTGAAGAGGATCCCATGCCATAGTGGACCACTTCTCGTTCGTTACCCATGGATATTCTTTGCGATCTCCATATCGATTGAAGGAATTCATGGAAATCCCTTCATCAAAAATAAAATCTGGAAGCTGATCGTGCACATCAAGAATCTCATTATCATTGGAACTATTGGAAAGGTCATCAAGCTTTTTCACGCAAACATATTGTTCCCTTGCTTTTGCAAGGCGTACATCCACTTTAAGGCCCAATGCCTTTTCAAGCTTTTCTATGTCTCCGCCCTCTTTAACTAACTGTTCAATAAGTGTTTCATCAGAACAGGATACGATTGCAGGCTTTCCCATATAACGTGCATAAAGAATGGCATAGATCAAGTATACGAAGGTTTTGCCAGTCCCGACTCCAGCTTCGGCAAAAATAATTCCTTTATTCTTGAAGGCCTGTTCAACCTGGAAGGCCATATAAATCTGTTCATCACGTAATTCGTAGCCTTTTTCAGGCAATATATCATAAAAAACATCACCAATATAGTCTCCCAGCAAGTCAAAGAAGGTATCGTTTTTGGTAATGGCAAATGGAAGTTTATTTGTCATGCAGGTTCTCCTCAATTCTTGATTCCTGGCAAAAAGCCAGCTTTTATCATAACAGAAAATAGGACTTAAAGTGAAAGGAAAGAAAAAATTTTATCATGGTTAAATTCAAATTTGGAATTATCTGCTAAAATTATACTATCATTGATTAGGGGGAGTTCTGTGAGAACGAAACGTTTGCTCTACATACTTATCTTAATTATTGCATTATTGGTTATCATCAATATTTATCAGTACAATAGAAATTCAGATTTTGAGAGAACAATAGGGTATGAGTACCAGCGTACAGTAAGAGATACAATATTTGTCCTAGAAGAAGGTGATGTCAATCTCTGGTTGAAGATCTTACAAGAAAAAGATGGCCAATTCACGTTGTAAGAGACGTGGGAGAACTGGCCCTTTTAAGCAGAAAATACCATATGATGAACGGGAAAATTTCCATGATTGGAGATCAATTGGATTCACTTGCTAATCAATATCACGAGCTTGCAAACAACTTTAAAAGTAACATGGATTACAAACATAACGAGAAGGAAATTTTAAACAGGTTAGAGTTTTTAATCTCACTTATGAATGAAATGGATTCCATATCTGGTGAAAACGAAAGGCGTTATTATCGAGAATTCACGAATTCGGATTCAAGAACCTCCACCTTGGTTTGGAGGGAGTGTAAGAAATATGAAAAACAATAAGAAAGGAGCATCTCTATTGAATTATATAATTCGTCAAGAAAACTCAAACGACCTCCAAGGAATAAGGGAAGTAAATATAAAAGCTTTTGAGAATGGAGAAAACGAGGCACGATTAGTCGATCTAGTAAGAAATTCAGAACACTTTATCCCGGGATTAAGTCTTGTAGCGGAAAAGGAAGATGGTGAAATCATAGGACATATTCTGTTCAGCACCATCCATCTTGTGACGATAAGCGGCACCCTGCCAACTTTAGGCCTTGCACCGATGGCCGTGAAACCTGGCTATCAAATGGAAGGAATCGGTTCAGAACTTGTTATAGCAGGGTTAAAAGCTTGCAAGGCATTAGGTTTTAAGCATGTTTTCGTTCTAGGGCATCCAAATTTTTACCCTAAGTTCGGATTCTCCCCTTCTAAAACGTTCTGTATTCAATCGCCTTTCCCAGTGCCAGATGAGGTGTTCATGGCAATAGAACTCCAAAAAGGTGGATTGTCTGGTCTCCAGGGAAAAATCGTATATCCTCAGGCATTCAGTGTTGTTTCTTAACCTATTTAATAAAGTGGATTTGTTTTCTATATAACTTTTTTATTTTATCAAAGGGATCACATTACGAATTGTTGATAAGATTCGATTAAACTAGTCAATATATCAACGGAAAACAGAGTTTAATATGACATATCAGGATCACTTGATGTCAGAAAAGGGAGAAGCACATTGAGTGCCTCTCCCTTTTGATCCTTTTTTCGGCGGTTGAGAAAGTACGTCCCATAGCTAAAATAAGCGAGTTGCGTTTTTTAATCCTTCCTACTGGCCCAGGAATAACCCATAGGCACTCAGTTATACATACATCAATCTAAAAGTTCAGCTTCTAGAAAATGAACCTGATCTTTAGCTACTAACCTGCCATACCCTTCATTTTCCTTGCTGCTAATAATTGTAGCCGTCTCTCCTTCAAACCAAATCCGGTATTCATATAATCTTTCAGGCATATTTTTTTCCTCCTGAACGAAAAAAGTTGCGATAGCATCTTCTCTCCTAGCCATGTCTGCTTTCGTATTAGGTTCCCAGGTGACTTTGCTCATAGCCTGTTCTATTGCTTGTAGGCTTTGTTTATCAGCAATAATCCGTTCCTCACCGTTTTTTGTGCCATCAAAAGAAATTTTTTGCGCATCGATCCTGGTTAGCTCTGGTTGAAAGTTATTATTGCACCCTGCCAGCAAAAATAAAAGTAGTCCTAATATTACACTTAGGTTTCTCATACACATACCGCCCATGATTAATAATTTCTCTTACTATGTATTACGTCTAGCGATTTACTGTACTTGAATTCATAATTCCTCCTCGCAAAAAATAAGCAAAACAGCGCCATATTTATACATTATGACGTAAGTATAGGAAGATTAGTTTCAAATAAAAGGTTAACAAATTAAAAACACCACCTGATCAACAATCGATTAGATGGCAAGATAATCAATTAACTAAAAAAATAATCCTTATAATAATAGATTGTCATGATCAGTATGAAAATTGTATATCCCACGGCTGTAAAGAAAATAATGGAGGGAGTAAATTTAAACGTTTCTTTTTCCATTTTAAAGTTTGTTGTTTGAGACTGTGCCATCACATTTGTATAATTTGAAGTGAAGCCTCCTTTTGAAGCAGAAAACCAAATGATCGTCGTAATAATAAGTGCGATTAAAAATGCATAGTCAATAAAATTAATATTCAATACATTCCCTACAATATAGGTGATCAATGGCATGATAACCAGTGTAGCAATGGCAATTAGCAGCTTTTTCATTAAGAAAATTCCCCTCTCTTATATCGCCCTATATTCTTTAATACGGTTAAAAGCCATCAAGGTTCCGAAATATTTAGAAAAATATTGAAATTATATTTTATTATTCATATAATAAGTTGCTCCTTAAAATATTGGAGGTCGCCAATGAATCTATCAATAGATAAAGTCTGTGCAAGGATCTCAATGCTTCAGCACTCCCAAAAGATAGAATTACTAGATAAAGGCTTCTCGCTAGATAAAAAATATCTTATTACATCTAACGATTACAAATACATATTACGAATAAGTGATATCAATGACTATGAGAAAAAAAGAGCTGAATTTAGTATCTTAAAAGATCTGCAGCAGTATCAAGTCTTTTCTCATAGAGCAATTGAAATTGGAGTTATAGTCGATTTAGGTGTTTGCTACACCGTGTATTCTTATTTAGATGGGGTGGATGGTATAGAGGCATTACCTAATCTTACTGAGAAAGAACAGTATAAGCTGGGGTTGAAAGCAGGCAAGGAATTATTCAAGATGAACTTATATCCAGCACCTCCATCCATAAACAGTTGGCATGAACGGGCAATGAAAAAACATTATAGATACCTGGAAAGCTACAAAAATTGTGGCATAAAAATTAAAAATGATGAGAAGATCATAGAATTTATAGAAAGGAATAAACATTTTCTAATCAATCGGCCAAATCGATTTCAGCATGATGACTTCCATCTCGGAAACATCATCGTTAAAAACAACGACTATGCCGGAGTCATCGATTTTAATAATTATGATTGGGGCGATCCTTACCATGATTTTGTTAAGGTAGCCTTGATAACAAGAGGAATCAGCATCCCCTTTTCTATTGGACAGCTTAATGGATATTTTGATGACAGCATTCCAGATGATTTCTGGATGCTATATTCAATCTATGCAGCTATGGTTGTCTTTTCGACCGTTGTATGGTCGATAAAGTTTTCTCCACAGCAATCAGACGCAATGGTTAAACGATTGTATGCCATGCTCGAGGACCACCAGTATTTTGCAATATCAAGGCCAACTTGGTACTCCAATTTAATGCCGAAATAAAAAACACCTGATTTCTCATGCAAAAAGCGCAATCAGCAATACTTGCTGCATTGCGCTTTTTTAATTCAGCAGATAGGATATATAATTCCCAACAAAAACTCATGTATTTAGTGAAATTTGTAAATACTATTCGAAGAGGTGATCATGTGGATAAGAATGAGTTAAAACTCACATCAGCGGAAATTGGAACACTATGGGGACAATATATAAATGGAACAATGACGGATACAGTAAACAGATATATGTACTCTATCATTGAAGATGAGTCTATAAAAAACATTTTTGACATTGCGATTAAAATATTTGAAAAACAGAAACGGCAAGTGGTTACTTTTATTGAAAACGAGGGTTTTCCAATCCCAAATGGGTTCACCGATGCGGACATTAATAAAGGCACCGGCAGATTGTTTAGTGATATATTTTGCCTCCATTATTTACATATCATGACTTTACATGGATTATTTGGCCATTCAACTTCACTGGGCGTTTCTGTCAGAGAGGACCTGCGACACTTCTACGACTCCTGTGATAATGATGCGAAAAAGATGTACCATCTAACAATTGAGTTATTGCTTGAGAAGGGGCACTTTCAAAGAGATCCTATGTTTTATCCCGACCGGAATCCAAAATACGTACTAAGTAAAGACTTTACAGACGGATTCTTTGGTAATGGCAGAACTTTGGCCGCAACTGAAATCATCAGCCTTTCGTTTAACCTTAAAAAGAGTATCATGGCCAAGACACTTTCAATTGGATTTAGCCAGGCTGCCCAGTCAAAGGAAGTGAGAAAGTTTTTAACAGAGTCTGAAAAGATTGCAGACCAACAAATTCAATCTTTATCCAAAATAATGCATGATGATAGTTTGCCTATTCCCCGGTCAATGGAAACGGAGGTTACAACTTTAACAGAATCACCTTTATCCGACAAACTAATGTTGTACCATATCGGTTTCTTGTACCAGGCTGCACAAATGTACAATGGGACAGGTCTGGCATCTGCAATGAGAGCAGATCTTATTACCACTTATGAAGGAGTCATCCTAAAAAATATAATGGTCACAAAAAAATGGTTTGATATCATGGTAAAAAACAAATGGCTGGAGCAACCTCCATTGGGACCAAACAGAAAAGAATTAGCAAAAGAAAAATAAATTTGCCCCCTCAATTGAGGGGGCATTCATTTTGAATACTATTCTTTGTACCATTACTCATCGTATCAAGGTTTAATATGAGCCGAATTAAAACAATCATTGGTATGAATGTAGGTTGTTTGGATTTTACTCATAAAGATCTCCCATGTTGTTGGTTACAGGAACATTATGTTCTTTCAACTTTTCCACGATCCTTGATTTGTTGTTACCTACTTTACTGTTATAAGGTAAATCGATGATGTCACCATCTTTTGTAATAAAACGATAATGGTCCATCACCGTTACCCCATTGCTTTTGATGAATACTTCTTTTGCTTCTTTTATATCTTCCCAGTCATATGAAATGATGGTGTTGAATGTTTTTTCATCGTTAAAATGGAGGCCCTCATTATCAAGATAATAATAGTTTGAAATGCCAAACATGAAGAATGGAATGCTTATAGACATAAGCAGGATTGTGATCCACTTATAATGCTTCAGTTCATACTTCCTTTGTATAAAAAGATGAACTAGCAATGTAATGGAAATCCAAAGCATGCCGATCATAAATATAACGTAGGCAGAGGGTGGTGTGACATAAAACCATTTTTCGTTAGAAAGATATAGATAATCCTGTATAAAAAAAACCAATACCAAGGGCATAAAAAAACTGCTAAACATAAGGATAATTGCAGAAACAAATAGAATTCTTGCCGTGTTTTCTGTATGGATATTTAAAGTAGCCATGACGTTTCCCCCCTATATTATAATTAATATGTATTACGGTAAGGAGGGGGAAAAGTTTCAATAATTTGGAATATTCCTAACAAAAGCGATTTTCCATTAAGAAAAACCTTAAAAACAAAGCTCCATTGGTTCCTTACAATGCGTGTATCCGTTACGCCCATAAAACTCTATACTTGTCTCGCTTGGCCAGACTATGATGAATTCATAGTTCATTTTTTTTGCCCAATCATTTACTGTCGTAAGCAGTTTGCTGCCCAGCCCTATGCCCCTGTATTCTGGTAATGTGTAAACATTTGTCATATAAGCAAAAGGGTTTGTCACCCTGCCAGGACGAGGAACCTTGTTAATTAATTCAATAAAAATGTGTGAAACCACTTTGCCATTTTCTTCAGCAACCCAAATCTTCCACTGGCTGCCTTCGAGTGCATTCTTCAGAAACACTCTGCATTCTTCTTCAAATGAACTATACTCAATTCCTACTCCCATTTCAGGATAGTCCTCAAGTGTGAAATTCCATCTCATTTTAATTAACTGATCGATATCCTTTTCCTGGGCCAATCGAATTTCCACTACATTCCCTCCTTGAATAAACAATAAATTGCTCTGCACCAAAACGGCTAAGTGTCTTTTTATACGAAATATATGAATTTCACTCATATTCTTTGAGTCATTTAAACCCTAATTCCAAACATCACCTTAATTCTTTTAGTAAATACTTAATAGCAATTAAAATAACGTAAACACCAAGAACAGCTATTACAAACTGCAGAACATAATTCCCTAATAGTAAAGTTGTTGGAGTCTCTTGTGGACTTAGTAAACCTAAATGAAACGGATAGGCATCATCCATTGGTGTCAAGGAGGTATGCTGTTCGATGATCGGCAAAGGAAATCCAATCCTATGCTTCGTTAAAGCATATTCAGCAGTTACTCTGACGGAATCGAAAACAGGTGTGATCGATACACATATCCAGCCTATAAAAATAGAAGCCAATAATAATCGGTGGCGAAGAATTCTGCTTACCATATCAGTCCCACCAGAGATATAATTTTTTTGTTTCTTTCATATCCTCAATTAAACCATCGATACTGCCAGAGCCCTGATCAACAATGTCAGGACAGAATTTATAGATTTCGTCCGCAAAAGCTTTTAGTTCCTTGTTTTCAGGAAACACTTTAAATTTAGCTTCCACCCAGTCATAATCCGCCCCGATAATCGTGAATGGATACCGCTGATGCCACACCCTGAGCTTAGCGATAACTTCCTCATTGCTAATGTCGTAATTGTCACCATTTGTCTGCCGGATTTTTAATATATCAAACTGATCAATTCCTTTTATAACCCCTATTTCTTCATAGTCATGATTACAAATAAAAGCTTGATACCCGATTCGTTTGAACTCCGCATTCAGTTTTGCGACCATTTCTTCCGCTTCACCTTCATTTGTCTTAAAAGATATTCCAACCGTTTTAACTGAGTCATCCGTATACAAATCTTGATGATTTAAAGGCTGCAACGGTGAATTGGTATGCATTCTAATAATTGAAATTACTTCTTCAGAAAAACCTAACTCAATCCTTGCTTTTTCAATATTTTCTTGTGGAACTTGGTTCTTGCCAAGTCCAAAAAGCTTTTTCCAATTCATTTAATGATCACCTGCTAAATTGTATTCTTATGATTTACTATAATGGTTACCCATCCATACAGTAAGGAATTTCCTAAACAGGACTCGTCATGTTTAAAAATAATATACTCTTGCTAATAGCTATACCTTCCCCGAATATATTAGCGGTAAATATGGTTACTTATTTTAGATACATCCTTAATCATAATTTTGCACTGAAGCGAAAAGCCGCTCCCCCACCAACTCCTGCCATGATATGACTAAGTCTGTATTCTCAGCAGGCTTTACCGTTTCAAGATAAAAATCTTCCGCTTTCCAGTATCTCTTTTTGAACTTTTCGATGTTGCTTTGAGTTTTGGCACTTTCCCTGGAAAACCTTACATCTCTTGGACAATCCAAGAAAACGGTAAAATCAAAATAATTTTTCCATTCCTCTCGCATCAGGAACACACCTTCTACTATGAGAACCTTCTTTCCTGTTAAATGTAAGACTCTTGATGTTTGTTCATCCAACTCATCGTCATAAAATGGCAGCTCAATTTGATCTGCGGAAAGAAGCTTTCCAAATAGATGTACCTTCAGCCACTCCACATCCCATTGGAAGTAATAATACTCACACCATTCCTCCTGGCCAGTATTATATCTTTTGGCGCGTTCAACAATATGATCGTCTATATGTATGACATGAAAAGGAATTCCCAAATCCTTCAGGTTAGAAGCGACTCTTTTTACAAAGGATGTTTTCCCGGACCTGCTCAGCCCATCTATCCCTAAAATGAAGCGTTGATCCTGCTGATCTGCCGTTAAGATTTCTGTAAATATTTTTTCAACAACATTCAATTTGGCAACCTCACTTTTTAAATGATGAAAACTACAATAAATTATTCGCTATGTCAACAACTATTTCCTTTTTTAGACAAAAAATAACCACCTATAAAAAGGCGGCATCATTTAAATTGAACATTAAATTGTAATCGCTCTGCTTCCTGGATACTTTCTTTCAACCAGATTGGAGATTTGGGATGGTCGTAGATTTCATCTGTGGTCATCCAATATATAGCTTCGACTTCATCAGAACTTTTAACAAATGGTTCTCCTGTCTCTATTTCGCAAAAAAACACAAGATCAAGGACTTCCTTTCCATCTTTAAGCAGAAATGAAGTATTCCTTATATATTGAACATCATCTTTTATCGTGATGCCCACTTCCTCAGATAACTCTCTCTTCAATGTACGTTCAAGCAATTTTTTCGAGAAACCTTCATTCTCAACCGTTCCGCCTACAAGAGAAAGCATTCCCCCAGCGTGTTCCTCTTTTGAACTCCTTTCAATGACCAGCCACTTTCCATCTCTATATACAGCACCTTCAACGTTTAAAATGAACATTTACAAACTCCTTTCAATTGCTCTCATTAAATTTTATAACCATTTGGCTAATCCCATCTTTAAGCCAAAAGTCCTGTAACTTTTTCAGGAGTTTACAGGAAGGCAATTTTTCCAAAAAGTTACACTTAGTTTTTACTAATTTTAATATACTGAAAATTCGATAAATTTACACATGCTTTTCTCCTTTTAATACTTGTATAATAGTAATACACCAAGAGTTACCTAAGGTCCAACAAAATCTAGACTTTAGGAGAGTGAGGAAGAATGTTAGAAAACATTATGTTCGCAATGTTGATTGGCGGATTTGTCGGACTGACCGGGCATGTGAGAAAAAGAGGAAAGATCATCATGCCGAGAAGGACAAAAAAGTTCATTTACCTTGGTTTCTTCGAAGAAATTTTTACCGGGTCCCTGGCTGCAGCATTGCTGGTGGTTTCATCAGAAGCTGATTCGCTGCTAAGAGTATTTTTAATGTCCATCATGGCTGGATTTGGAGGGGATGCCTTACTGAGAGGACTGGAATTATTCAAAATAAGTAACAGTAACCCGGGCGGGGAGGATATCGGCAGTGAAAAAACCAATACCTCAGCCTGATAGAAAGAAGTTTGCTAACGCCATTGGTCAAGCAGCTTCCAGAGTGCTTGTTTTTTTTTGGTAAAAACGAACTTGGGAAAATTATTATCCTCATCCAATTGCTCTTCAATTTCCGTAGTGACCCGCAATCGTCACAATGGCTGACAAATGACCCTCATACCTCCTACTCAACTTCTATTTCTTCATCCTTCAAATCCATAAAACCCAATCAGCTCTCCACACCAAATTTCATTAATTAGCTATATTTCCCATGATCATGTTTCACTTTTTCATACATTGGTCAAAATCATTTAGGAAAAACTATCTAAAAAAAACTGAGGAGAAACATAATGGACCTAAGACTGTTCCGTCTGATCAACAATTTATCCGGACGTTATTCTCCAATGGATAGATTGATGATTTTGATTTCAAATCGAATACGTTATGCCTATATCCTGATATTAGTGATCATGCTGTTTAAAAATCGTTCTAACAAAAGGATTGCAATTGAAACAGGCAGTTCCGTTTTCCTGAGCTTCATTGCCCATTTTTTAATAAAACTGTTTTATTACAAACCGCGTCCGTTCAAGAAAAGAAGAGTCGGAATCCTTATTCCTTCAAAACTTGATTCGACGTTTCCTAGTAAACATACCCTGATTGCCTTTGCTGCTTCCACATCAATTATTTTCTTTAACCGGAGCTTAGGTTCCCTGATGCTTTGGATGTCTGCGGTTACCGGATTTTCTCGAATCTGGGTTGGCCATCATTATCCATCCGACATCATCGGAAGCGCAATGCTTGGTTCTCTATTAAGTGTGGCAACTCGATTAATCTCATTTAAACAATCTGGAAACAAGCCCGAACCTGGGTAACCCTTTACCGACAGGCGAGACGCATACTCTCCGTTACTTCTCGCCTGCGATTTTTCAAAAATATATCTTCAATAGGCAAGACGATATACCATGGTGCCTTGCAATGTTCACTTAAAACTGGTCTGTCATATACTAAGTCAATTGCCAGGCGGTTGTTCTCCGTTGATGGTTCTACTGAACTTGCCAGTTCCAGATAGATCTTGTTCATGCTGTCATCATCAAATACCCGTTCAACTGCAATCTTGCCGGCGATTCCATCCCACCATGCATGAAATGCCTTAGAGCTCTCTATGTATCCATGGTTGGCTTGCCCTTCAAACAATTTTAAAAACAAAAGCTTCTGTTCCTCCAAAATCCCATTATGGTCAAACCTGCGATCCAAACTTCTTTGGATCATTTCTTCCCACACTTCTTTAAAAGCTCGGTTGAAATTTTCCTCATCGAGTAGTCCCCATTGGCTGCTATCTAAATAAGGAAACAATAGCTGCCCATTCCGATGACCAGTTTGGTTTAAAAAGACATTCTGAAGGAAGATTAGATAATTCAAAGAATAGGGAGCATTCACTTCAAGCTCAAAAGGGTGTTCCTGTCCAGCCTGCATGTCTTCACTTCCTTTAGATATATAGATTTGATGGCGCTCTTTCCTAAAATTTGTAGCCTTCACAGCCAAAAAGTTTACGAATTTTACTGCAAGCCTTGTTCAGAAAATATTACTTGTTGGAATCGATTTTTCCCATTTGGATTTGTTTTATTCCCCGTTGGTACACCCACGTTCAGGAGTCTTACTCAATCCAGAACCTCTTTACTACATGGCCATTTTCCTCTGTAAAACTGACATCCTCTTTGCCGCCATTTTTAAGAATGGTCCGCTCTGATGCGATATTATCTGCATCACATACGACAAGTACCTTCTCGATTCCTAATTCCTTAGTTTTTCCCAATGAAAATGCGAGAATTTTCGTCGCATAGCCCTTCCGTCTTTCACTTGGCCGGATACCATAGCCGATATGCCCCCCACAGTTAAACAGCCTATCAGTGAGCGAATGTCTTATATTCACTGCTCCTAACACCCTGTTGCTTTCATTAACGAGCCAGTAAGTGGAATCACGAACCCAGCCTTCCGGAAGATTGATACCTTTTTCATTGTTGAGCAAAAATTGGACCATCCCCTGAAAGTCAGTTGGATCCTTTTCGATTACCCACGGAATCATATCCTCTCCACTTGCTTTCCATTCCTGGTAAAAATCTAAATATTCCTTTTCTAAACTAACATTTGGCTTTACTAACAACACTTTCTCTTCCATTCTCATATCTCCTCAAAAACATGAAGGGTTTAAAATCCCCCTCATTTTATTTCGATTTTAAAAATCTCCTGCCAATAACAGTAATAGTCATTAATAGTGTAATCGCACTCGTAACAAAAAATCCAATCGCATAGGAAGGGATACTCGCTTCTGGGACTCGATCGTTGATTTCAAAGCCCAAAAAGTGAACTCCGATCCCATCGCCATCAACATTGGTACCAAGTGACCATAATTCAACACCCTCTTTAGCAAGCAAAGCTGTAAGTAAAATTAACAAAATCGAAACTATCCCTTTAATCGAGTTCATAATATTTCAGCTCCTTGATTATTTTACATCCACCATTTCCCTTGAGGAATCATAACAGTTTCCAATTCTAATTTTTCATTGAACCATTTTCTCATCAACGTTTTCTTTACTAAATATTCAGATGCGGAATGCGAAACGCCTATAAGTGACATGTTTGTTTCGGGGACATAGTCCATCATTTGCTGGAATTTTTTCTTGCCGTAGTCGTTATCAATATGGCAATGGATTTCGCCGGTGATATAGGCTTGCGCTCCTCTTTTTTCTGCTTCCCTCATCCAATCTACCTTGTCACCGCATCCTGCCACAATCGCAATTTTCGAAATGCGATCGTGCTTCTTGCCTTCAAAATCGACATATGGAATCTCAAATAATTTCTCAAGCTTTGAAACTAACTCTACAGTGCTGGTTTCTTCTATCTCACAAATAAAAACCAGGTCAATTCCTTTGTACTCTGGCAAGAAACCGTCAACTTTTTCAGCACCCAATGCATGCTGTATTGCCACACTAGTTCCCAATTCACGATGGAAATCCAGCGGTTCATGGACTGTATAAACGGAAAGTTTTTTGTCTCTGATTCTATTTATATATTCTGTTTTAATAGGAACAAATCCCTTTCCCCAGTCTCCATTGGGGTCGCCGCATTCCATCAGCAAAGGATGGTGCATAAAAAGAAGATCCCCCTCCATGCTATTTTCGATAAAATGCTCAAGCACCTCGTCTGTTGGAAACACAGCCAAGAATACTTTGCTAACCTCCGGCGCTCCTTTTAACATCAGCCCATTGAAAAGTTCTGTAAATTCCTTTTCAAAGGCCTCCTTCCAGTTAAATCCCGTTTCCTCATATGCAGCTGGAAGAAATCTGCTAAACCCTGGATCCTTTCCAAACTCTTCGATTTCAAAAACTTGATTTAATTCACTCACAATGTGTACAAGCTTCAACATCACCACTCCATCCATGTGTAGACTCTTTCTCATTTCCCACGTTAATACAGGATTCTCAATTAGCATCAAGGTACAACTTAAAGCGTTCCATTTAATAAAAACAAGAACATTGGAAACGAATATACATTTACATTTTTAAAATATTAATATAATATTTATAAATATTTTCCGCTTAATCTTTCCGAAGAACGGGGGAACCAATTGGCGTCTTTTCGCCTGGGGTGAATTCAACGTGAAAGGGCTTTGCGTTTCCGGGTCCTAACCCGACAGCTAACCTCGTAAGCGACCAAAGGGAACAGAAGATCAAAATCTCTGTGGTAAATGACACCCAATGTGTCTTTTTTTTAAGGAGAAAAACAATCTTGTATCCCTTGCCAAATGCTATTACAGCATAGAATTTACAGAAGGTGAGGAAATCTTGATGAAGAGAATCAGTTTGGCAGGACAAATCTTTATTGGCCTGATCGTCGGAATCATTGTAGGTGCAGTGTTTTTTGGAAACCCAGCAGTTGCCACCTACCTTCAGCCGATTGGAGATATTTTTCTCCGTTTAATTAAAATGATCGTCGTACCAATCGTTGTTGCAAGTATCATTGTTGCCGTTGCAGGTGTCGGCGACATCAAACAGTTAGGTAAAATCGGCGGAAAGACGCTCTTGTATTTTGAAATTATCACGACCATGGCCATCATTGTAGGTATAGTCGCAGCAAATTTATTCCAGCCAGGTGCTGGGGTGAATATGAACGAGCTCGACAAAACAGATATTGCCAGTTATGTAGATACAGCCGAAACACAAGAAACAAAGTCTATGATCACGACATTGGTAGAAATCGTTCCAACCAATCCAATAGCCGCCTTTGCAGAAGGCGATATGCTTGCGATCATCTTCTTTTCCCTTGTATTTGGTTTAGGGATTTCAGCCATCGGTGAAAAAGGAAAACCAGTTATAGCCTTTTTCCAGGGAACTGCTGACGCAATGTTTTATGCAACCAACCAAATCATGAAATTCGCACCATTCGGCGTATTTGCACTGATTGGTGTAACTGTTTCCAAATTTGGTCTTGCATCACTGATCCCGCTTGGCAAATTAGTCCTTACCGTTTATGGAACAATGGCTTTCTTCGTAATTGTCGTATTAGGCTTAGTTGCTAAAATGGCAGGTTACAATATCTTCAAATTGATTGTCACACTGAAAGATGAATTAATTTTAGCATTCTCGACGGCTAGCTCCGAGACAGTTTTGCCAAGAATCATGGATAAAATGGAGAAAGAAGGAGCACCAAAACACATCACTTCTTTCGTGATACCGACAGGCTACTCCTTTAACCTTGATGGTTCAACGCTTTATCAAGCGCTCGCAGCCATTTTTATCGCACAGATGTACGGAATCGACATGAGCATTTCTGAACAGGTTTCACTTATGCTGGTGTTGATGGTTACTTCTAAAGGCATAGCCGGAGTTCCGGGTGTCTCATTCGTGGTTCTCCTGGCGACATTGGGTACAGTAGGATTGCCTGTTGAGGGTTTAGCCTTCATTGCTGGTATTGACAGAATCCTTGATATGGGACGCACTGCTGTAAATGTAGTCGGGAACTCCCTGGCAGCCATTGTAATCGCTAAATGGGAAGGCGTCTTCAAACCTGGAAAGCAATCCGCTGCTATAAATAAAGCTTCTTAAATTGCATCTATAGCCAACAGGATCATCTCTGTTGGCTATTTATTTTGCGCTTTTTCGTAGCCTATTTGCTCTATCATCACAAAGTGTGTAATTTTATATTGAAAAGCAGGTATCCGATAAAACATTATTATTATCCATTTTTCCCTTCTTCAGTTAAACTACCAGTTTAAATGCAGCCAGTTGTTCTCCCCATGGCGCAATTTCTTTTTCAACAAAACCAGCCTTCTTATATGTTTTTCTGGCCCCCTCATTTTCTGGATGATAACCAATCATGATATAAGGGATCTGATCGGTGTTCTTGCTTCTAATCTCTTCAATAATTAATTTCACTGCAGCGGCACCGATTCCCCTTCCCTGGTATGCTTGATCTACCATCAATCGGTAAATCCAATAATTATTGTCATCCTCGTCAATGCCGTACATGGCAAATCCAATCATCCGATCGCCATCATAAATACCCGCCGCATAAAACTGGTCCAGGAATTGAACTTCTGCAATGGAATAAAGATTGGATGCCATAAAGTGTTTTTGCCCTTCTTTCAATGTTAATTCAATTGCATCCTTCCAGTTTTCCTTGGTAATTGGTTTTAATGTTAGCTCCATAATACAACTCCTGTTCTTCTATAAAAATATCAATCTAAACCGAAGATATATAGGATAGTAAAACTCTAATCCACATTTACTTTTAGCTAATTTTACCATCAGGGAATAATTTCTCAACCTTATTCTAAAAAATTTCTAAAATCTGGTGTAACTTTCACCTATGCAATCTGTCTATATTTTCCGGAGAGGGGAAATGTGATGTCGGACCCGAGAATCGAATTATACGAGACATACAAAAATGCAATTTTTTTATACCTATACCGCTCGACACTGAATCGGCATGTTGCTGAGGATCTTACACAAGATACCTTCGTGAAGGCTTTTCAATCACTTTCCAGCTTCCGTGGCGAGTCTTCGATAAAAACATGGCTTTTCAAAATCGCAAGGAATACCTATATCAATTTCAGTACGAGAAAACAATACAAGATGGAGATCCATACTGACATTATGGATCAGCATCAGACTCCTCAATATGATCAATTCAAACGATCTGATGAACAGAGGATGATCGAGCTTACATTGCTGGAACTGCCGGAAAACTACAGGACCTATATTATTTTACGTGATGTCAATGAACTTACTTATGAAGAGGTTGCAGTCATTACACATGAAACAATCGGCCAGGTAAAGGTTGGGTTGTATCGAGCCCGAAAGAAATTTAGGGAAATTTATAACAAATTGGGGGCTGAAGAATGAAAATAGAACATGATATCGTCCAAGACCTTTACCCTTTGTATATCGATAGCGACTTAAGCCCCTCGGTGAAAATCGCGGTTGACGAGCATTTACAAGCCTGCCAGGAATGCAGAAGATTTTATGAGACGGGGGAAAAAACGGCTAACATCAGTAAAATCGATGAGCCGAAAGTATCTAAATCACTGGATGAAAAAATCATTTTAAGAATGAAGCTGAATCGTTTGAGGCTTATTTCTATCATGCTTGCTGCTATTTTATTTTCCATGATTTTCACTGATTACGTTAACGAGCGTGAACAACTGTTTATGGCTACTGATGGTTATTATGATGCTTTAGGGATAATACAACCTATGTTTGATGATGTGAAAAACAAGGACCAAGTCAGCCTGGAACCATTGCAGCAAGAAATTCATCGTTTTTCAAAGTATAATATTTCGCTTAATGACAATTTGAATTTCATTGAAGAGTATAACAAGAACTCAACAGAACACCACCTCAGTCTAAATACTCAAAGGCTGAATGCAATGCTTGAAGTAATGAAAATTCGTTACGACCAGGGCAGATGGACAGAGACAGACGAAGCAGCATTTCAGGCTGTAAAGGATTACTTCATTGGACAGGAAGAAGTCGTTAGTGTGGAATATAATAAAACCCATCATGGATATAGCTCCTATCTCCACTTTCTAAATGTAAAAGAGATGGATCAGTTTTATGAAAAGGTTAATTTATTAACCTACAGTTATACTCGATATCATAAATTGCCAAATCAAATTAAAGCACTGCATGAATCTGAATTGAAAAAGCGGATCACAAATGTGTTAGGATTTGAAGAAGATGATATCGAATTAGAGAAGGAAAGCCCTGTTAATGCTTTATATGTTTACCGTTTTGAGAATAAAAGTGGATATGGAGGGACAATCGATGCCATTAATGGACAAATCCTCGCTTATAGTGGGGATACCGGACCATTAAGTAATGCTCCAGTCATAAGTCAAAAGGCAGCTGAAAAAAAAGCTAATTTTTATTTAGAAAAAATCTATGGAAAAGAAATAAATTTTGAAGTGGTATCTTTAGGTTTTAATTACAATTCCTATTCAGATGATCCAAGACATAAGGTATATAGCTTTAAAGCAGTACCTATGGTTCAGGGTTATTCACTCTATACACCATTAGAGACAGAAACCATTCTCCACCTTAATGCCAGGAACGGTAAACTTGAATCTTACGATCACAATCGCCACATTCCATCATTTGAACAATATGGTCAAATCGAACTTTCTGCTTCAGTTGACAAAACAAAGCAACCGGTTATTATCTATTCAGCTTTAACAGGGAAATTCGAATTAGTCTATATGGAACCAGATTTAGAGTATTTTGACGAAGATAAATTCACTTCCGTAAAAAGCGGAATCGAAGAGAAAATCTATCACAACTTCTACTAAATACAAAAGACTGCCTCCTATAGAAGGCAGTCTTTTGTATTTATAATTCATACGCCAACGTATACTAATAGCCTAAACTCTCCCTGCTTTACGGCACAAATAGTAATTCGCGCATTCATTGTCAATTATTTGTGTTTTCAACCCTTGTTTGCTAAGTTTATTGTAAGGAAGGTTTTCACTATACATGTATTGTTATCTTATTTCATTAACATATAAATAAACAATTGAGAATGAGGAGTGTACATAAGATGGAAGCACCTTTTAAGCAAAGAGATGAAGTGACTGAGTTCATTAAAGCCAATCGTGAGCTTTTTGAACAAAAATTATTATCAGAGGCAGTGAACGTAGCGTCTAAAATCAATGAAATTCTCCAAAAAGGGAATATTGACCTCTTAAAAAACGCAGAAAGATTAATTGTCTACATTGTGGAGGAGCAAGAAGAAGAACTGATCGCTTTTGCTGAACAAGAAGGCTTGGCCTGGGCAGAGCATTCCTTGACTGTTGCTTTCAAACTGGAATGGGTGCAGGCAATCAGACGAACATTGTGGCACTTCTTGTATCAATTTGATCGTATGAATAACAGTTTTACTGACCGCGAGGAATTTTTCCCGCTTGAGAAAAAGATTAATGACCGTGTCGACCAATTCCTGAATACCTTTTTCTTAAGCTATACCAAATACAAGGATGAGATGCTCAACTCTCAGAGAAAACTGGTTGAACACTTGTCCGTTCCAATCATTCCTATCAGCAGCACTGTCGCTGTATTGCCTTTGATCGGCATGATTGATGAGTACAGAATGCAAATCATTGAAGAAAAGGTTTTAATGGATATTTCTAAATTGAAAGTCCATACTTTGATCATGGACCTTTCAGGTACCGCGGAAATGGAATTGAACGTAATCGATCACTTCCAAAAGGTTTTAAACGGAATTTCCATGATGGGATCCAAAGCAGTAATTACCGGGATGCGTCCTCAGCTTGTGAGAAATATGATCCATGCCGGAATCAACTTTGAACAGAAGGCCGAAACAAGGGGAACATTGCAGCAAACACTTAAATCTTACTTGGATAACGAAGCAAAATAAAAATCATAGTAAAACCCCTTTGCTTTGAACAAAGGGGTTTTACTATGATTAAAGTCGTTTATCCAGCTCCAACAGCATTTGATTGTTTTCTTCTATGTCTCGATGGATGCCATCAATTTCAGATGAAATATTGAATTCCTGCTGTTTGACGGATAGTATTTTTTGCTGCTGAGATTCCTGCTGTTCAGTGATGTTTCGAAGACTACCCGCTAGTTCGGAACTTTCACTCCTAATCGATCAACTAAATCTGCAGGATTTCGCGAATATCTTCCTCTGTCAGGGTAGCCGAGGATTTTTCTTCGATAATTTCTTCAATCATGTTCCGCTTTTTATCCTGCAGCTCATTCATCTTTTCCTCGATTGTTCCTCTGGCAATTAGCTTGATGACCTGGACTTGATTTTTCTGGCCCATACGGTGGGCGCGGTCAGCAGCTTGCTGCTCGACAGCTGGATTCCACCATAAATCATATAGAATGACGGTGTCCGCTCCAGTCAGATTCAAGCCCGTCCCTCCCGCTTTCAAGGAAATCAGGAAAAAATCCCGTTCCCCGTTATTAAACCGTTCGCATGTTTCCACACGATCTTGGGAAGGTGTCTGCCCGTCAAGGTAAAAGAACGGAATGCCCTCGTATGCCAACTCTTTGCCAATCAGATCGAGCATTTTCGTGAATTGCGAAAAAATGAGCACCCTTCTCCCTGCAAACCTGGACTCCTCGATGATTTGCTTCAACTGTTCAAATTTAGCTGAGCTGCCCATATACCCATCTACAAACAAGGCTGGATGGCAGCATATTTGCCTTAATCGCGTCAGGCCAGCCAGGATTTTGATCCGGTTTTTCCTGATCGTATTCTTATCCAGCTGCTTCAAGGTTTGATGGCGAAGCTTTGCCAGGTAGGCAGCATATAGCTTTTTCTGTTCAGGCAGCAATTCCACTCTGTCGATTGATTCGATTTTTTCTGGCAGCTCCCCGAGCACTTCTTCCTTTACCCTTCGCAGTAAAAATGGCCGAATCCTGCGGGCAATGGTTTTACTTGTCAGATTACTATATTCCTTCAACCCCTGGAATAACTCAGGAAAAACCACCCGAAAAATAGACCATAAGTCTTCTATCGAGTTTTCAATCGGCGTACCTGTCAACGCGAACCGGTGGTCAGCCTGTATGTTCATCACTGCTTTTGCCGTTTGAGTCAGCGGGTTTTTAAATGCCTGAGCTTCATCGAAAAAGACAGTGTGAAAATTCATTTTTTCGTATAGGTGAATATCGCGGCGCAGAAGCATGTAGGAGGTGATGACAACATCAATGCCCGAAAAATCGTTTAATAGTTTCGAACGCTCTGTTTTATTGCCGTCAATGATGACAGCTTGAATATCAGGAGTGAATTTCATGAATTCACTGAGCCAGTTATAAATCAGGGAAGACGGACAAACAATCAGAATAGGCTGTTGCCTTTTCCTTACATCGGACAGTTCGGAAGCAATATATGTAATACTTTGCACTGTTTTACCAAGGCCCATGTCATCAGCCAGGATTCCGCCAAATCCGTATCTTGCAAGAGTTTTCATCCAATGAAAACCCTGCTTCTGGTATTCACGTAAAATTGGCTCTAATTTATCTGGGATATCGAACTTCACTTTTCCAGGGGTGCTGATTTCATCAAGAAAACCTCGAAAAGAATCTTCCATTCGCAGTACTGAACCATCCTCGAATGATTCCAGCATTTGCATCCCACGGACAATTGGAACATTCAGCCCTTTCTCCAAATCCTCATCCTGAATCGGCCCTGCCTTCAAGAACCGCTGGATTTCCTCCCATTCCCTTGTTTCCAACGACATCAATGCCCCATTGCGTAACCGATAGTACTTCCGTTTTTCCTCAAGCGCTTCGAGTATATCCCTAATATATTTCTCAGGAATCCCATCCATTCCAAACTTAAATTCAAGCCAGTTCGTCCGCTCTTTTTTCACCTTGACACGTATTTGCGGTCGGGCCGGCTCCCTGAAAATCCGATTCCTGACTGCTGTAGTTGCGTAAACTTGCACCAGCTTCTGAAGCTTAGGCATGACATGATACAAAAACTCATACTCGAGGTCTTCATTATGCAAGAAGTAGCCGCCATCCGTTTTAGCAAACGAACTTTCGTCGAGCATACCCAGTATTAAGTCTTCCTTGTCCGTATTCCTGATCAGCATTGAATTTGTCTGAGGTTCCCTGCCTTCCAATGGATTGAACACAATATTGTCATACTGGAACTCAAGCCCGGCGAGGAGACGGTTATTGACTCGATCGAGATACAATTTGGCGATTAACGGTGTGTTTAAAAATTGTCTCGTAATATCTCCATTTATTCGAACCTCTCCGATTCTTCTCAAACCTGGAACCACTTTTTCCACAAAGAAACTCATTTGATCTTTCCGGATTGGAATTTCGTTCGTACCTGAACTCTCAAGCATTTGGATCAGCTCATAAAGACGATTACTATCCTCGCTATTCAGCTGGATTAATTGTCCTTGATACAATACTAAATCATAGGCATTCAGCAAAACTAGCTGAGTCAACCCATCGATCTTCAAACGGTAGTTTTTATCGTCTGTTTCTTCAAAATCAAATAGTAATGGAAGTTTTTCGCTGGAAATTCTTAAATCAGCAGATAATCCCCCTGCGTATTCAACCTTTGCATTCGGTACCTTCGTGAGCAAAGGTAAAAGTTGATCCCATGTTGAAGGCGAAATGAGCAGCGTTTCATTGTTTCCAGCAAAGGTATTTTGCAGTGCCTCTTCATCCTCGACCACCTGAATCAGGGCTTTAATGATGACATCCGTTTCGCCTTGAAAACAATGAAGCTCTGGATCATATGCAAACAATCCGGAAAGAGACACTTTTTCTTTATCTTTTACACTCGCTAAAAAGCCCCTGATATCCTGAATAGCAATAGGTCCAATCTTCATCGCAATCCCAAGCATGGTTTGCTTCTTGCTGAGATTGACAGGCCTGACCCTGAACTCTGTATTCAGAACCTTTCTAGTTTCAAAGTGCAGCTGATGCCTGCTCGAACGTCGTGGCTGTTCACTAAAAAGCGTCAACAAACCCTCAGCTAGCCCATTTTCCGTTTCACCTTTTACTTGTAGCTGTTCAATCCCTTGTCTCTGCTTGTCCAGGATTGCAATTAAAACAGCAGCAACATGCTGGCACTCTGTTTTGATAGAAGCAAGCTTGGGGCAGCTGCACTGAGCAGTGAACCCATCATTATTTTTTCGGACAGTAACATGGAATTCGTCTGCTCCTGTGACTGTAGCTACCGCCAATTCCTTGCTGTATTTTGTAAACTTCACTTTATCCGCACGGTAAAACGCATCCCCACGCTTGAAAGAAACAGTTCCGCACAATTCCTTGATGACTTTATGATTCAGTTTTAAGTCCATGCTCTGTCCCTCCCGCAGATGCAATAATCGATAGTTATTAGTGTAGACCTAATCGCAGCATTTGTTAAGCCAGAATATAAAAAGCATGGAGAAAAACTGATATGCTCCCCTTTAGGTAGACAGATTAAAAAATAAAATCTGTTTACTTAAAGGGGAGTTTTTATTATGTCAAAAAGGGCCTTTTCACTCCAAGATAAAATTAAGATTATAAAGGCATTGGAA
>NZ_JAMBOF010000013.1 GCF_023715485.1 Mesobacillus subterraneus
TCCGCCGCTGATCTTCAAAAGCAAGCTAATGAAGATCCGCTCGACTTGCATGTATTAGGCACGCCGCCAGCGTTCGTCCTGAGCCAGGATCAAACTCTCCAATAAAGAGTTATGAGTTAGCTCATAAAGTTAAAACGTTGGCTCATGATCTTCTATATAATAGAAGCCATGAAAATTTATTGTTTGTTGACGCTTGTTTGTTTAGTTTTCAAAGAGCAATTTACGTTGCCGTTTCAGTGGCAACTTTTATATATTACCATGTTGCTAGATTGCTGTCAACACTTTTTTAATAGTGTTAGTCAAACGGTGAAGTACTCCGTCTGTGTTTAATCATATTACCATCAGTGTTGTTTAAGACGCAACAAACAGATTATGGTAAAAAGGTAAATTGAATTCTATAAGCCGAGTTAACATTATTATATAGAAGGAAGTCGTCCGGCAATAAAAATGCCAGACAACCTGTCCTATTTCATTTTCTTTTAACCATGGGTAATCTTTTTTCTGCCAGACGTTTGGGTATTCAAACCTTCAGGCGGCAAATAAAAAGCCTCTTTGATCTAAGTAATTGTTCTAGTTTTCCACTTTGGACATACATTTCTAATTTACATTCCCGGCTGATGCTTTTTCAGTTGCTCATCAATAGCCTTATCCCTTTCTCCGCCATCTGCAAGTTCTTCAGAAAATTCGTGTTCTGACAGGCCTTGTTTCCCGACAAGCTTGGAACTTGCGATTGTTTCAGCTGAAAGATTATTGTTAGGAGCGCCTTGCTCATTCCATTTCTCCATCGCTTCACGACCCTTTTTTTAGATTACTATTTGTTAAAAGAGGCATTTTCATTCCAAAAAACAATAAAAGAAGCCGATTGCTACCTCCTCATTGATGAATGAAGATGTCATCCAGGGCACTCCCCTTACTTATCATTATGCAGAACTTCATTGCTAAAATAAGATTCAAAAATATGCGTGCTTAATTATTTACAGTATGAAGGCGCTTTTATCGTGAACCATGAGTATAACTTCGGAATGGATTTATTGACTCAAGCGGTCCGAGAATCCAGCTTCCCCTGGTTATCAGCAAATATCATCCTTTCAAAGACTTGCAAACCAACGTTTGAATAGCCTTATTTTATAAAAGAATTAACAAACGGTCTGAGAGGTGCAGTACTCGCTGTAACGACTCACTATATTCCGGACAGGAAAAATCCTGAATATTATAGAAGGAATAGATTTTCGTGATGCGTTCAAAACTACAAAAAATGGGTTGAACGTTTAAATGAGACGGAGAGATATATATTGAAGAATGAACTGATGAGGACTTTAAGAGTAGTACAAGATTATAAAAATCCGGAAAAACATTATAGGTAATTAATCCTGAAATTCAATTCAAAAACAGCGTGTCTACTGAATTGAACAGTTTTGCCAAATTAATAGTTACTATTTAATTTGCTATTCATACCAGTATCTGTTATTATGAAGTAGAATTATTTTTGTTCGGTGTAAAGGATAGAATATTTTCGTCTTAATGATCACCTTTGGGCAAGGATAGTAACAAATTGTGCGTGTAATGCACTAGGAGGAAACAAACATGGAACAAGGTACAGTAAAATGGTTTAACGCAGAAAAAGGATTCGGATTCATCGAGCGCGAAGGTGGAGACGATGTATTCGTACACTTCTCAGCTATCCAATCTGAAGGTTTCAAATCATTAGACGAAGGTCAAAAAGTAACTTTCGACGTTGAGCAAGGCGCTCGTGGACCACAAGCTGCTAACGTTCAAAAAGCTTAATATAGCTTGATAAAAGCAGATCCTACAAGGATCTGCTTTTTTTATTAAATAAATTTGGACAGTAAAAAACCTGCTCCAACGCAAGAGCAGGTTAATGGTGCAGGTAAAGTAAAGCAATAAAAAGGTTTAATTAAGTATAGCACAGTGAAATTAGATATCCTATTTATTTTAAAAAATATTTTTAAATGCCCTTTACAAAAACTTTCTGGGTTTTGCAAATACCATGGAAAACCGGACTATAAAATGAACAATTACTTTGTTTCTCTATGCAAGGTGTTTTTCTTTAACCGCGGACAGTATTTCATTAATCCTAATCTATCAGGGTTATTCCGCTTATTTTTTGTCGTAATATAATTGTGGTCACCAGTTTCTGTTCATGCTAAAGTTATATTTACTCTCACAACTGAGTCCTCCTAAATTTAAATTTAATTAAGCCTCCCCGTTAAATTATCAAGCAGTGAAGGCTGGGACCTGATCATTCATTATTGACCAATCCATGGTCATTTTTTGATCATCCAATTGCCATTCATCAAACCTTATTTCTATTTCATCTCTGTTCATATCGACTCCTATAAACACAATTGCTATTATTCGGTCCCATATAGTTTGTCCCATTTTGCCAGTAGTTCAGGTTCATCGATAAGGATCTGATCCTTTTCCTCTTTAGGATATGCCGCAACCCATTCCCCTGCTGCTTGTAGTGTAATCGAAGGTCCTGCTTGGGATAGTAATCCCGCAACATTATTCCTTGTTGCCAGCCAGAAAAAAACTTTTGCCCTAACTATCCTGCGGTACACAAAGGAAGAGTTTCCACATTCTACGGTCTCAGGGGTACTCCTTGATCCAGCCTGCTCCCTGGCTTACTTTTTAAAAATCAAATAAACCCGTTTCAAGAATTTCGCAGAGTGGTATTTCAGAATGGGCAGCCTCTATTATCCTCGCATCAGGATTTAATTTGTGCAGTATGGCTTTTAATTCTATTACAGACTCCTCATCCACCAGATCGGCCTTGTTCACAATCAGCACATTGGCAAACTCAATCTGGTCAATTAATAAATCGACCACTTTCCTTGTGTCTTGTTCATCAGTCCTCTGCTTTCTGTCTAACAGAGTCTCTCCCGAGGAAAAATCATGCCAGAATCGAATAGCATCTACCACGGTTACCATAGTGTCCAGCTTGCAGCGATCAGATAAATTTATTCCGAGGCCCGCGTCAATATATGTAAAGGTTTGCGAAACTGGAATCAGCTCCGAAATGCAAGATGACTCAATCAGTATATAATCAATATCTCAGATTCAATCAGTTTTTCAACTTCTATGATTAAATCTTCCCTTAACGTACAGCAAATACATAAAAGACGCGAAAGCGTTACAGCACATAGCAAAAATAAATCGTAATGATTACGAAAATCATTTACAAAAGCTGATTCGTATTTTAAACTATAAATCGTAATCATTTCGATTAAGGAATAATACATATTCATCCTTAAAAAAAAGAACCCGGAGGTAAGAGGAAATGAAAAGATTATTATTATTATCGATTTTAATTATGGGCACTATATTGGCAGGCTGCTCATCTACTAAAGAGGTTGAATCAATAAGCCAAACCCACACTGAAAAACTCAAAATCTATACTACTATATTCCCGCTTCAAGACTTCACGAATAAAATTGGCGGAGACTTTGTAGACGTTAAGAGCATCTATCCACCCAATGTAGACGCTCACAGTTTTGAACCATCCACAAAAGATATGATTAACCTTGCCAAAGCGGACCTTTTCATCTATACAGGTGCAGGAATTGAGGGATTCACAGAAAAAGCAGCAGAAGCTCTTAAGAACGAAAAAGTTGTGATTGTAAGAGCCGTCGAAGGAATACGACTACTTGAGATGAACGAGGAACACTCCCACGCGGAGGAAAGCAATTCAAAAATCGAAATTCACGAAGAGGATGCCGACCATTCCGAAGAGGAACATCACGAAGAGGAAGCCGATCATTCCGAGGAAGAACACATCGAAGCTGAAACCTCTGATTCCAAAGAGGACAATAAAAAAAATGACAGTACCCATTCCGGAGAAAACGAAGATCACGCTGAACACGGCAATTATGACCCTCATGTCTGGCTTGATCCATCATTATCTATACAAATAGCTTCTAATATTAAAGATTCTTTAATCGAGCTGATGCCAGAAAAAAAGACTGAGTTTGAGGATAATTATAAAATGCTTGAAAAAGAACTTACTGCACTGGACAACGAATTCAAGCAAGTCATCGATAATTCTAAAACTAAATACTTGTTGGTTGCCCATGATGCTTATGGTTATTGGGCCAACCGTTATGGAATCAAACAAATTGCTGTTAACGGTCTTTCCCCTACTCAAGAGCCGACACAAAGGGAATTGGCAGATATCATAAAAGAATCGAAAGAACATCAAATTAAATACATTGCCTTTGAACAAAACGTGTCTCCACGGGTAGCGGAAATTATCCAAAAAGAAATTGGAGCCTCGGCTTTAACTCTAAACAACCTGGAGTCGATTACTGAAGAGGATGTTAAAAATAATGAGGATTATTTCAGCCTGATGAGGAAAAATCTCGAAACACTCAAAAAAGCTTTAAACTGATAGATTTAATTCTATTTAATAGTAATAAATCGAAATTTAAAAAGTATATTAAAACTAGCAAATATTAAATTAAAAATCCAGGAGGGTAAAATGATCAGGCTGCTCCGTTCAAATATTTTAGATATCACTGGTTTCACTGTAATATTAGCTTTGTTGTGGCTGCTAAGCCTCGGTTCAGGTCTAAAAGAGACGATTGTAATTCCGCCATCTCTATTAAATTTAAATACTATTTTTCTGAGTATTTTAATAGAAGCCTTCCCCTTCGTACTGATCGGGGTTCTAATAGCAGGTATGATCCAAATCTTTGTGACTGAGGAGCATATCAGTAAATGGATTCCCAAAAACAAATACATGGCAATTGTAATGAGCTGCTCAGTTGGTGCGCTTTTTCCTGCGTGTGAGTGCGGCATCGTCCCGATTGTTAGAAGGCTGGTAGGTAAAGGCGTGCCAGTGGCTGCTGCTATCGGATTTATGCTGACAGGACCGCTTATAAATCCAATCGTTATCGCCTCAACCTATATGGCATTTGGCAATGATGTTAAAATTGCTGCATTGCGAATGAGTTTGGGGTTTATTATTGCACTCATTGTTGCCTTTATAATTGGCAGTTTATTTAAAGGAACTCAATTCAAACAATCATTTTCAGCTGTAACCCATTCACATATAAATAACAAGAACTTCTTCGAGAAATTTTGGTCAATGCTGCAACATTCCATAGATGAATTTTTCGATATGGCGAAGTATTTAATAGCCGGGGCATTCCTCGCTGCGGTCGTACAAACATACATGCCGGCTAAGTCATTGCTTGAAATAGGCAGTGGGACTGCCGCATCCTTGGCAGTCATGATGGGACTTGCTTTCTTCTTGTCTCTCTGTTCAGAGGCAGATGCCTTTATTGGAGCATCCTTCAGCAGTATCTTCCCGGCAACATCCATTCTTGGCTTCTTGATTTTCGGGCCAATGATTGATTTAAAAAACACTCTTATGATGATGAGCGTGTTCCGTTTTAAGTTTGTTATGTCGGTTCTTGCAGTTGTCGCTGGCACTGTATTTATTATTCTAATGCTGCTCAGCGGCTTGCTTTAGGAGGTGCGGAGATGAAATTTCATGCACAGCAGGCTGCTAGGTCCCTTATTCTGCTCGGCTTTTCCGTGTTGATTTATATGATGCATTACACAGGAGAAATCCTGTTATTTATCAATCCGAAATATCTATTGCTCAGTCAGGCTGCAGCCTTTATATTTTTAATTTTATTTTTCATCCAAATCACAAGAGTTTGGACTTTAAAAAGCGCTGATGCATCTGAGAGCTGCGGTCATGAAGATGGCTGCTGTTCACAAGATCATGACCATAATCATGATCATGGCGATACACCTTTTTCTGTAAAAAAACTAGTCTCCTATTCTATTATCCTTTTGCCATTGCTTACAGGCTTCCTCCTCCCGGCAAAGGTATTAGATTCTTCGATTGCAGATAAAAAAGGTGCCATGCTCTCAATTGCGGGTTCAAGTAAAAAGGAAAATAATAAGGAAAGCGTTAATGGAAATCTGTCAGGACAGGATACAAATAATAATGATCTACAAACCGACCAAGATTCCATATCTACAGAAGATACAGCAACTGTTACTGGATATGAGAATGAGAAATCCGAAGCGGAATATGAAAAACTTATGAAACAATTGCAGGAAAGTCCTCTAATAGATTTTAACGAAAGTATTTTCTCAACGTATTACGAAGAAATAAGCTCTAATATCGATAAATTCCAGGGGCGAAAAGTAAGTCTGAATGGGTTTGTCTATAAAGAAGAAGGATTCTCAGAGAACCAGCTGGTTGTCTCAAGGTTCCTGGTAACACACTGTGTAGCTGATGCAAGTATTATTGGGTTTCTTTCAGAATTCCCAGATGCGGGGAAAATACAGAAGGATACTTGGATTAGGGTCGAAGGTGTGATTGAGAACAGCACATATATGGATTCACCTATTCCTTTGATCAAAGTAACAAAATGGGAAGAGATCAAAGAACCTGAATCACCTTATCTATACCCAATAAGTATCAGAAGAAATTAGGCATGGAAAACTCCCGTGAATTATTATTTATGATGCTGCCATAACTAAAAAAAACCAGATCCGTCCAGGAATTTGGGCGGATCTGGTTTTTCTATTAATGACTTAATTTCCTGTTAAAATCCAAATTTCACTCCAGTTAATTTCTCCGAAACATCCCAAAGTTCAGCCATTATTTCTTTATTGTAGACTTCTGCTGCAGGTGTCTCTATCACAGGATTCCCTTTCCTGTTCCCTCTTCCATCCGGGCCAATATATTCTCCTCCCTTTAGACTGTCTTCAGTTGCAGCGTATATTGTTGAAAGTGCGCCCATTTCTGCTGGCTGAAAGAACATCTTCATCAGCGCTTTCATAAACCCTGGTGTCTCCGATCTTCCTAGCTTGAAAAGGTTGGTATTGGATATCCCTGGATGGCAGGCAATACTGATAGCATTGATCCCATGCTTTTTTAAACGATTATCTAACTCCCTTGCAAATAAAAGATTGGCAAGCTTGCTTTGGCCATAAAACTTCATCGCCTTATAACCCTTCGATCCATCGAGGTTATCAAAATCAATTTTAGCACCTCTGTGTGCAATGCTGCTTAATGTCACGATCCTGGAATCGGGAGTTTTTTTAAGGATCGGCAATAACAGTCCCGTAAGCGCAAAATGACCGAGATGATTGCTGCCAAATTGCAGTTCAAAACCATCTTTTGTCTTTCCGTATGGCGGAATCATAACACCTGCGTTATTAATTAAAGTGTTCAATGAATCATACTTGTTCTTAAAAGATTCGGCAAAAGTGCGAATACTATTAAGGTCGGCTAGATCAAGCTTCATCACTTCTACAGAAGCTTGATGATGGACATTCATAATATGATCCACAGCCGACTGTCCTTTTTCCTCATTACGTACAGCAAGAATTAAATGCGCCCCTCTTCCAGCCAAATTTTTAGCAGCTTCCAGGCCTATCCCACTGTTGGCTCCTGTTATGATCATTATATTTCCTGCTAAGTTTTCTTTTAACAAAATCACGACACCCCTGTTTTTTAAAAATACTAGTCTTTGTTTCCCGTTTATAATAACTTGTTGCAATAAAAATCTATTTGCAAATCTTGATTTCTTCTATGGTATCATAATTGGGCGGATTAACCATTGATTTATCTCTCGATTCATTTATAATTCTTACTAAACACATAGGAATTATTGGAGGGATGATATATGGATTTTTTTAAGGAGAAATGCCCCGTTTGTAATCAAATATTGAAGGTGAAAAATAACCCTTCTTGTAAATCGATTATTATAAAATCATGCCCCGAGGATCATTATGAAAAAGAATTCCACCCGGCATTTGAAACCTATATCGAATGCCATAAAGTATCTTAATATAACAAGCAGGGACTCGAATTTGTTGGGTCCCTGCTTTTTTGCTTCCTATTTTTCGTCAAGCACTATTTCAAAATATTCACCAAGCTGACATTAATTGTTTTCATAATTTGTTCACAATTGTCACTGAATCCGTAACAATTTCCATGTTAGAATCATTACAAATAGACCAGTGTGATTTTTATCACACCTTTTGCCACAACTTACCGCATACTCTGGAGTCAATTTCGACAACATTGTGAACAAATGAGCAAAAGTATGTGATATAATGAACAAGGTTTTCAATCTGAAAGGAGCTGCAGTG
This sequence comes from Mesobacillus subterraneus, assembly GCF_023715485.1. Lineage (GTDB taxonomy): Bacteria > Bacillota > Bacilli > Bacillales > Cytobacillaceae > Mesobacillus > Mesobacillus subterraneus_B. Next base: position 8,143 of record NZ_JAMBOF010000013.1, read on the forward strand.
ATGAAGAAATCCAAACTACTATTGGTCTCTCTCACCTCGATCATGGCTGTGCTGTTGCTTAGCGGCTGTGAGAATAATATGGTCGTTTTCAATCCGCAGGGACCAATCGCAAGACAAATTCTTGAGTTGATCAACTTCTCAATCGCACTGATGCTTTTGGTTACAATCGTTGTATTCGGACTATTTGCATTCATAGTCTGGAAATACCGTGAACGCAAGGACAATATGAGTTACGAGCCTCCAGAAGAACACGGCAGTACAGTACTCGAAATTATTTGGACAGTCATCCCAATTTTAATCATCGTCGCGTTAACCATACCAACGGTCAAGACGATTTATGCAATAGATGAAATACCACAAGGCTACGAAGATAAGGAACCTTTGGTCATTAACGTAACATCGGCTGACTGGAAATGGATATTCAGCTATCCAGAGCAAGGAATCGAAACAATCAATTACGTAAATATACCAGAGGACAGGCCAATCGATTTTAGGCTGACATCTGCAGGTACGATGCAAAGCTTCTGGATTCCAGCCCTTGGGGGTCAAAAGTATTCGATGGCAAAAGCTGAAACTCAGCTCTATTTAGTAGCTGATAATCCAGGATCTTACGTTGGGCGAAACACAAACTTTAATGGGCAGGGTTATGCAGGTATGGAATTTGAAGTCCTTTCGCAAACTCAGAAAGAATTTGATGAATGGGTCAAAGAAGTAAAAGAAACTGCTCCAAAGATGACTTTATCAGAGTATGAAAAAATGCTCGAGCCTTCACACTTTGGACGCAAGACATTCTCAAACACACATCTGGAATGGGTTGACCATTCAGACCCGCACTCAAAGAACTATACAAATCCAGAAATGTATGACAGAGGACATGGCTGGCCTGGAAAGATCTTTGAAGACAAGGATAATTACAAGAATAAAGACGGAAACACTGTAAATACGAAACACGATAACTCTGAAGATATGAATCACAATGAATCTGAAACTGATGATTCTCACGGGGGTGAACATAGTGGGCATTAAATGGGATGAATTTTTCGTAACAGGAGATCCTTTAATTTTCGCTTCACAAATCGGTATTGCTCTTACAATGATTGGAGCGCTTGCCGCACTGACCTATTTTAAAAAATGGAATTACCTTTGGACTGAATGGCTAACAACAGTTGACCACAAGAAGATCGGGATCATGTACATTCTGATGGGAGTCTTGATGTTCGTCCGCGGCGGTATTGACGGCTTGATGATGAAGGGCCAGACTGCTGTTCCTGAAAACGAGTTCCTGAATGCTCAGCACTATAACGAAGTATTCACGACTCACGGTGTCATCATGATTCTATTTGTGGCGATGCCGCTATTGATCGGTTTAATGAACTTTGTGATTCCGCTGCAAATAGGAGCGCGAGACGTTGCTTTTCCACAGCTGAACGCTCTCAGCTTTTGGCTGACATTCAGCGGTGCGATGCTTTTCAATATTTCCTTTATAATCGGTGGTTCTCCAGATGCTGGCTGGACTTCCTACTTCCCTCTCGCCGGGAAAGAGTTCAGTCCCGGCATTGGTAACAATTTTTACGCCGTAGCCCTGCAGATTGCCGGTGCCGGTACCTTAATGACTGGTATCAACTTTGTGGTCACAGTGTTAAAAATGAGAACCAAGGGCATGACGCTGATGAAAATGCCGATGTTCACATGGACATCTTTCATAACATCGATCATCATCGTAGCGAGCTTCCCGATTTTTACTGTGGCACTTGCATTGATGACGTTTGACCGGACATTTGGCACGCATTTCTTTACCATTTCCGGCGGCGGTATGGATATGCTCTGGGCAAACCTTTTCTGGCTATGGGGACACCCAGAAGTTTACATTGTTGTATTGCCAGCATTCGGTATGCTGTCAGACATTATCTCAACATTCGCTCGTAAAACACTTTATGGCTATAAATCAATGGTCATTTCGATCGTGATGATCTCGGTATTAAGTATGCTTGTCTGGGTTCACCACTTCTTTACGATGGGCAACAGTGCGGGAGTAAACTCATTTTTCTCGATTACAACTATGGCGATTGCCATCCCGACCGGGGTTAAAGTATTCAACTGGCTGTTCACAATGAGAAAAGGCCGGATAAAGTTTACGACGGCGATGCTTTGGTCACTTGCTTTCGTCCCTAACTTTGTCATCGGCGGTGTGACTGGCGTCATGCTTGCGATGGCTGCGGCTGACTACCAGTATCACAATACATTATTCCTTGTGGCGCACTTCCACTATGTATTGATTCCAGGGGTTGTCTTCCCGATTTTTGCAGGTCTTTACTTCTGGTGGCCAAAAATGTTTGGTTATATGTTGAATGAAAGAATCGGAAAATGGCACTTCTGGCTGTTTGTGATCGGCTTCAACGTAACGTTCATGCCAATGTTCTTCCTTGGACTTGACGGTGCAGTCCGCCGTGCATACACCTACTCAGCTGAAACTGGGTTCGGTCCATTAATGATGATCTCGGCAGTTGGGTCGGTCATTCTTGCTGCAGGCTTCGCGGCACTTGTTTACAACATTTACTGGAGCGCTCGCCACGCAGACCGCAATATCGGCAATGACCCTTGGGATGCAAGAACACTTGAATGGGCTACAGCCACACCAGTACAGCATTATAATTTTGCATCCCTGCCTGATGTATCAAAGATTGATGCTTTCTGGCACATGAAAAAGAACAATGAAATTCAGCCTTTGACTGAAGATGAAATTGAGGAAATCCATTTACCAAGCAATACATGGATTCCAATTTACATGGGAGTCATTTTTGGGATTTCAGGATTCCTTCTTGTATTTGAATGGACAATCGCAGCTGCAATTGCCGCATTAGGTATATTTGCCGGATTAGCCTTCCGTTCATTTGATTACGATGAAGGCTTCCACGTCCATAAAGATGAGATCCTTGAAACGGAACGGAAATGGAGAAAAGGTGCGAATAAAGGAGTGAAGAACCATGTCAGCTAAAGTGAATGCAGCTTTGCCGCTTGAGTACCAGACTGAACAAAACAGGATGAATATTCTCGGCTTCTGGATCTTCCTTGGAGCCGAAATTGTTCTCTTCGCTACTCTTTTTGGAGTGTACGGTGTACTCGGTGAACGCTATGCCGGCGGACCTGCACAAAAGGATATATTCGTAGTTAAAGACGTCATGATCCAGACGTTCCTGTTGTTGACGAGCAGTTTTACAATGGGAATCTCGATCTACGAAATGCGCCGCAGTAATATTAAGGGTATGCTTATGTGGCTTGTGTTCACATTATTGCTCGGCGGCGGCTTCCTGTTCATGGAAGTCCGTGAGTTCATGCATTACGTACACGAAGGTGCCACGATGCAGACAAGCGCGTTCCTATCCAGCTTCTTCGTTCTTCTCGGAACGCACGGATTGCACGTAACGATCGGGATTGGCTGGGCCATCCTGTTAATGATCCAGATATTCCAGCGCGGTTTGACCCCAGTCACTGCACGTAAAACTTTTATCTTTGGCCTTTACTGGCACTTCCTTGACGTTGTCTGGATCTTTATCTTCACATTCGTATATTTAGCAGGGTTGGTGATGTAAATGGATAATCATTCTAAAGTCTTTCCGATCAGCCATGTCGTTGGATTCTTTATGTCACTTGTCTTAACCTTCGGAGCAGCTTGGATTGCCCTTCAAAGTTCATTGTCAATGAAGGCGGTCATGTGGATCATCGGCACCCTTGCCGTTGTCCAGGCTGGCATCCAGCTTTATATGTTCATGCATATGAATGAAGGCGATGATAAGGTGACCAATAATATTAATATCCTATACTCTGCTTTCATAGCAGTGGTGATTGTTGCTGGATCTATTTGGGTAATGACGTCCGGACACTCACATTAAAAAAAATGAAACCAGGCGTTCCTTGCGGGCGCCTGGTTTTTTGCTCTATTTTCACCTTTTTCAGTTAAAATCTTTTTTCATCGCGTCTATTTTTCTGGTATAGGACTCCGTTTAAGCACCCCTACATCTACATTGGTACTTTACGCTAATTCACTTTTTTGCCCTTTGATCAATTTTAAACGCGGCAGCTTTCCTTCTTTTCTAAAAAGAGAAAACATCGCGAAATTGAAAACCGCCAGGAACAATGAGAGAACAGCATGCTGAAATCCATGAGAATATAATGCCAGGAATCCGCTTACAACACAATACACTCCAACTGTTAAATAAAAATACATAAGAAGCTTCCCCACTTCTCATTCCCCCACTTTTTCGTATGTATTTCTAATATTAACAGAATTTACGAAAAAATGTCACATAATGTTCACATTTTCTTTTAAGTGTTTTCACATATAGGTTGATACATTACTAACAAACTCAAATATGAAGCAATTTACTCATATTGAAATTCTTGCCTATTTAAAAAACACCATGCTATGATGTTGTAGTGATAACTTAATAACGTTTTTTACCACTAGGGGTGCCTTTTCCTGAAGGCTGAGATTAAAGTGAGACTTTAAGACCCTTGGAACCTGATCTGGATTATACCAGCGTAGGGAAGTGGATTGCTGGAGCATTTTGTCTTTTTGCTGTTGCCAATACAACCACTTTCTCTTTGGAAAGTGGTTTTTTTATTGGAAATTTAAGATTATGTAAAAATCAAAAATGGGAGGTATTTTCATGTCCACATTCACCAACCAACTTCGTAAAGAAGCAAATGCCATCTGGGAAGCAAATTTTGAACATCCTTTTGTAAAAGGAATAGCAAATGGAGATTTATCTTTAGAATCATTTCGCTACTATGTATTGCAGGACTCTTATTATCTGTCCCATTTTGCCAGGGTCCAAGCTATCGGTGCATCGAAGGCAGAGGATTTATTTACGACTTCAAGAATGGCTGCCCATTCCCTGGGGACATACGAAGCAGAGCTTGGGCTTCATGAAAAGTTCATTAAACAACTGGGAGTGACAAGAGAAGAAATAGCCATTTTTCAGCCTTCCCCCACTGCTTATGCATATACGTCCCATCTATACAGAGTAGCCGCTTCGGGAAGTTTAGGAGAACTTATCGCAGCGATTTTACCATGCTACTGGATTTACTTTGAAATTGGACAATTACTGAAGGGCTCAAACCCCGGGGTTCCGATCTATCAGCAATGGATCGAAGCATATGGAGGAGAATGGTTCAGCGATTTAGTGAATGAACAAATCTCGCGGCTCGATGCCCTGGCGCTAGAAGCTTCTTATATGGAAAAGGAAAAAATGAAACAACACTTCTTAATCAGCAGCCAGTATGAATTCCTGTTCTGGGATATGGCCTATAAGCTTGAGAAGTGGCCATTAGTGATTATGGAGGAAGCCATCAAATAAAAACAACGGGAGTATTCCTCCCGTTGTTTGTTTAACCTCTATTTTTGCTTTTACGGTAATAGATATACCCGATTAAAAACGCAAAAAATCAGAAAAATTGGCCAACATGACAATTTTCGATGACTGAGAGCAATTTACTTAAGTCTGCTTAGGGTTTTACTTCCCCTTTTTACGGAAGGAATCGTTAAACCTTCCCCAGTGGAACATCAGAGTTCAAAAATTAACCATACCCTGTAACATAGCCTTACTTAAACGATGGTTTTGTTAAGGAGCAGTTCCTGACTTGTGCCTGCAGTCTCGGTTCGTAATAGCTAAGATGGGTCAGGAAATAACAGGTTTCGGGAAAATGATGCTCTAAAAAACGCAGATTCGTCTTATTCAACAGTGTGTTTTCTTTATATTTCTCGACCATGCTTTTGATGTATTGATTCATTTCCAGAGTGGTTTTCCCTACTTCATATATAAATTCCTGCTGACGGGCAAAACCAGGTTGTTTGACTCGCAAATAATTTTTTAAATGATGGTTTTGGACAATAAAAAGCTGGAATCTGCTTTTAAACCCCTGTGAAACAGTGAGTGCACCTACTTCAATAGGATCTAACATGTTCTCAAACAACACAGCGTGCCCTAACTGGTCTTCCAGCCAAAGGTCCATAATTTCTGCAGCCGACAATCGTACAGGCTCACGTCCCTCTGCCATGTAACTCAAAAGCCGTAAGTATTCCTGATTTTCGCTTAGTGTCCCATTTAAGTAAGTTGGCGACAAATTCAAATTCACTTTGTTATCGATCCTCAATGCTTGCAATGTTCCCTCAAAATCGAAATATGATTTTGCTACAGGCCAAACCTTTCTCGAAAATTCAATCATTACTTGGTCATTATAGTTGGCTGTCCGCGGAATCGTTCGCAAGTCCGCCAGCAGGTCACCATATAATCCGATAAATTGCTGCGCAATATTAACATACTCTGTCTCTGCCGGAGATAATGCATCTCTTACGAAGTAAGCATGGTCCTGGAGCATTTCAAGCCAAAATAAATGTTCATCCCATAGAGTAATCATAAATTCTATCCCTCCTTCTCCTTCTAATAATTACTTTTAAAAAGAGGAAGAAATGATTATTCAGCAAAATTTTAGCGTGTTAAGATATTTATTTTGATTTTCACTTATCTTTTATCCTCAGTTAGAGATAATAAAAAAGATCAAGAATTAAAACTCCGATATAAAGGAGGTTAAATAGTGAAGAAATTGAACTTTTATATATTATTTTTGTTTTTACTCCCATGGCTTTCTCTGCCACTTCTCGGTAAAAAGACGATAACCAAATTTCTTCCTGGCGCTATATTCATGGGATTCTATGTAACGCTAGAAGGGATGTTAGCCGAGAAAAGAAAATGGTGGTGGTTTCCGTTTAAGATTAAGCCAAATGTCCTTGGAGAATTACCTTTAATATGGGGCCCATTTTTCATTGGGTCGTTCTGGATTTTAAAATACACTTATAAAAAGTTTAATTTGTATTTATTGGTCAATATTGTCGTTGACTCACTATTTACGTATTTCATGTTAGATATTTTTAAGAAATTTGGCTATGTGACTTTAGTACGGTTAACTAGATTCCAGCTGTCAATTGTATTTTTAATCAAGTCATTTGTGATGTATGGTTTCCAGGTTTTTTATGACAAAGTGATAAGGGGCGTTTCCGATTAAATGAAACTCCAATAATAATATGAGGAAATGAGCATATTATAAACGAACAAAAAAGAAAGCGAGTTGAGATGAAAATGGCAAGACAAGGGATGCAAAATAAGGACCAAACAAGAGAACAAATTGAGAAACATGATAAAAGAAACGATGTAGAACTCGGCAGTGAATTTCAAGTTGGCAATTCAAAGTCGCAGAGCCAGAAAAAGAGCGGCCAGCAGGTAAATAAGAAATAACAATAAGAGCTTGGGACTCCAAGCTCTTTCGCTTTACAATGCTACTAGATCTCTTTGTTTTTTATCTGCTCCAGTAATTCAACGATTTTTTCATTTGATTTATTCATTTTCCTCAACTGCACTTCCATCGAAAAAATAGTTATTATCACGATTAATCCAATGAATATTTCCACTTATTAACTCCCCCTGAAAAACAATCACCTAATATTTTTTTGATAAAAAAAATACAATTATAAATATTCCATAATATGTAACCTAATCCCTTTTTTAAATGCACAAATAAAAAAGGATGAAATCAAAGTGATTTCACCCTTACTTTTAAAAGTTTTCAAAAAAAGTTTTAATTACATCTGCCCCGCCAATGAAAGTTCCAAACGAAGCACCGATATTAGAAAGTAAGACAATAAGCAGAATCCTGCTTACTTTATTTCGCCAAAAACCTTTTACGCTGAAGACATCTTCTGAAAGAGTTTCAAAATCCCTGACGCTAGGCCTGCGAATATAGGCTTGTGCGAGACCCGCAAACCAGCCTGCTGCAAGCAAGGGATGAAGAGCTGTAAAAGGCGCGGCTACAAAAGCGGTAAGGATGGTCAGTGGATGGCCCATCGCAATAGCAGTTCCTAAAGCGGATAACGAACCGGTCCATAAAATCCAACTGATTGACTGGTCTAGCCCTGCAGATGGGTTAGCGAAAAAAGTAAAAACGATGAGTGCCACAATCAAAATCGGTATACTCCAGCCGATAATCTTCGGCCAATTGGATTTTGGCGGAATCGCCGTTAACTTTTTCAAATCGTGCTCTTTTTTAATTTCTTCTTTTATTCCTGGTACGTGGGCAGCCCCAAGTACAGCAACGATTTTTTCTCCTGGTGCGTCCTTAATCTTCTGCGCCAGATACTGGTCACGCTCATCGATCAAGGGCTTCTTTAGGCGCGGAAATGTTTCAGTAAATTCATTCAGCATCGCATTGATGGTATCTTGTTCCTTCATCTTCTCAAGATCTTCCTCAGAAATGCTATCCCTGCTGAAGATGCTCGTGATAATTTGGCTTAGCAAGATCGCTTTTCCTTTAAGACCAAGATTACCCCAGATCCTTGAAAAAGTGATCTGAATATTACGGTCAGCAAGTACGAGCTTTGCACCTGTCTCCTTTGCTGACTCTATTCCCTGAATCATTTCCTGTCCGGCCTTGATCCCCAGTTCCTTCGCCATCCTGTTTTGAAAAGAAGAAATAGCAAGATTCATCAGCAGCAATGATGCCCTCTTTTCCTTAATAACCTGGATGATGTCCATTTCCTTCCATTTCGCGCCTTCAGTAATTGTTTTATAGCGCTGCTCGTCCAATTCCACACAGACAGAATCCGGTCTTTCTGCTTCGATTACCTCTTTAACCTGCTCAGCACTATGCTTAGAAACGTGAGCTGTTCCAATCAGTATGTATTCTTTTCCATTCATTTCAATTCTCGTTATGTTTTCTTCGACCATAGATACCTTCCTTTATATAAACGACTGCATTCTATCTTATGTATTAATTTCTTATGATTCATTTTCCCATTATAACATGAACCATGGGCTCAATTATAAAGAAAATTTAAAATCCCTATTCCTTACCCCAGTTGGCTTCTGCTCAGATGTCGGTGACGTTCTATCAATATTGCAAAGTTGTACAAGAGAAAAGGCCGCACTTGAGTTTTAGACTCAAAGGGCGGCCTTTCCTTTAATCGTTTATTTTGAGTAGCTTTTAATACTAGTTGTTTTTCGGCTATCAATCATTTTCTTCACGATTGGGTATACGACTGGTCCCCATTTGATTGCGGCCCTGATCAGTTTATTCATGAGCAATCCCTCCTCATTTCTTACTGCTTGTATACCCGGGTTACTGGACAGCCAATCCTGCATTTTTTTGGAAAAGCGTTATAAATTACTTTACCGGAGAAAGTTCACTTTCTGTTACCCATTGGTGGTTCGTGACTTTTTCAGAACCGTCTGTCGGATTAAAATCAACCATATATACCGTCATTTCTTCTGCTGTATCGATTGTTGCTTTTGCTCCTTTCATCCCTTTCATATGATCCGTATTGATCGTTGCCTCATCACCTGGCTTCAATGGGTCGTCACCAGCATCAAGAAGCTCCTCATGGATAACCCATTTATGGTTTTCAACTCGTTCTCCGCCCGTGGTCGGGTCATAGGATAAAGAATAGACAACTGTATCGTAGGCTCCAACAATCGTTGCTTCTGCTCCATCCATTCCTGGCATGTGATCCTCTGTAATAATAGCCATGCTCCCCACTTTATAGGTCGAATTTTCAGCATCCTTCAACCCTTCGGGAAGCTCTCCTGATCCAGAATGGTCCATATTGGCATGGCTGCTATGGTCTGTTTCGCTTTTTTTCTCAACATCACCAGAACAAGCTGTTAAAAAAAGAGCTGTCGTGACCGAAATCATCACCATTAAAAATTTCCCTTTTAGTTTCATATGATTTCCTCCTCTAGTTCTTATATTTAACTTTATAACAGGAAATTGTGCAGAAAATATCGAGCAACAATCACGATTTCTGCTTGCTAACTAAATGGCAAATTTTCAAAAAGTTTTAACTCCCTAAAAAACAGGTAAATTCTCTTTATAACAGCAAAGTAAGGAGCAACTATGTCACCAAGAATCTTTAAAGTACTTATCTTATTTTCAATTATTTTAACGGGTATGGAAGGATCGATTGCCTCGGCAGAAAATGATAATCAGGTGATCCTTATATCCTTTGATGGAATGCGCAATGATTTAACCCGTAAATATGTCAAAGATGGAAAGCTTCCTCATATAGAAGAGGTCATTAAAGATGGGACGATAGCAAAATATGCAAAAACAGTAAGCCCATCGCTTACGGCTCCATCACACGCCGCTATAGCGACAGGAGCAACTCCCCTCAAAACGTCGATTGTCAGCAATGTATGGCAGGAACCAGATGAGGGGCTCACGAACAAGCAAGACGCATTCTTAAGCAAGCTTGAGGTTGACCCGCTCTGGGTAGCAGCGAGGAAACAGGGGAAAACGACGGCAACAGTTGCTTTTGCGGGTGCCAATCCGCAAACTGGGAAACAAGCAGACTATACGATTTATTATGGAGATACATGGTCACCAAGCAGCCAGGAAAAACTGACCTTCACGGAAGCCATAGATTGGAAGCACTCTCCTCAGAGTTATAGTCCTTTAAAGGAATCATCTTTCTCTATTAAAGTCGAGAACGGTAAAAATCAGACCATTCACGTGTTGGCATATGATTCAACAAATGATCAAGAGGTAAACTACAATCAATTTATTGTAGCTGAAAGTAAAGAGGCTGATGCTAAGGCAGTTCAGAATAAGTCCTGGGGATCTGTCATGCTGGAGGTTAAGGAAGGCAAGACAGCCGGCTTTTGGTTTAAGTTATCTCTACAAGATCAAAAACTGGAAAACGGAGCTCTCATCTATCGATCTGCCGTTACCTCGGGACTGATTGATGGACCTGAAGGGTTTTCAGAGGAAATCAGAAATCGATTTGGATTTTTCCCTCCCCAGGATGATGATACAGCTCTGGAAGAAGGCTGGATTTCAAGGAAGGAATATGAACAGATTACTGAAAGATTTGTTAACTGGGTAACAGATGTTTCTCTTTTTATTAAAAACGAATATGAACCTGATCTGCTGATGTTCTATGCCCCGCAAATCGATCATCAGGAGCATAAATATTTATTAACAGATCCAAGGCAGCCAGACTATACGCCGGAAATGTCCAAAAAATACATGGAGTATATAGAATGGGCCTATCAGACAGCAGATCAAGTGGTGGGTAAAACGGTAAAATCTCTTGATGAAAACGATCATCTATTTATTGTTTCTGACCACGGCATGGAACCAGCCCACTCTGCACTGGAACCGAATAAAGTGTTAAAGGACAACGGCCTGCTTGTTTTGGACTCCAAAGGCAAAATTGATTATGAAAAAACAAAAGCAATTGCCATTCCAAGCGGTTCGGCTGCACATGTATATATTAACCTTGAATCAAGAGAAAAAGCGGGAATTGTACCCCAGCAGGATTATGAAAAAGTTAGAGAGGAAATCATACAATCCTTTAATCAGGTTGAGGTGAACAGGAATGAAAACGGACCGGTTGTTTCACATCATCTAAAAGAAATGTGGGACAGCATGTTTAATGAGGGTTTATCACTTACTGCCTTAAAGGAAAATTCCAGGGATTTGTATGGATATCTTATGAACTCTAACATTCATCCATATCAGGACATAAAAAAGATCCCGAAAAAAGGAAATTCAGAAATGAAGGATCAAAATGAGGGAGACATATTATTAATGGCTGCTCCTGGCTATATCATGGGTGAGGGAATGTCAGAGATCGTCAAGCCTTCTCCAGAACTGGGAACCCATGGCGGAGACCCTAATCGCGAAAAATTGAAGGCTGTCTTTATGGCAATGGGTCCAGAAATAGATGAAGGCAAACAAATACAGCCCACTTCGAATTTAGATATCGCCCCGACCATTTATGAAATACTCGGACTTGAAACCCCTTCCTTTGTAGAAGGCAAACCGATAGAAAAATTAAGAGTGAGATAAAAGAAAAAGCGAATCAATTCCCGATTGATTCGCTTTTTCTATTTTCAATTATTTTCCATAGCCCCAGCTTCCGTGTGCTCGAATCAGTATGCTTAATGGTTCAATTTAAATACACTCTTTCTTGCCCTGTATACACATTCAATGAATCATTGCGGATAAATCCTATTGTGGTAATACCTAGGTCCTCTGCAAGCTTCAGTGCCAGTTCAGTCGGGGCAGATTTAGAAAGGACAATTTCGCAGCCGATTTTGGATGCTTTCAATAAAATCTCTGCAGAAATCCTTCCGCTGAAGGCAAGGACTTTATCTTCAAGCGGAATATTGTTTTTCAGGCAATGCCCATAAATTTTATCCAGAGCATTATGGCGGCCGATATCCATTCTTGAAATAACGACCTTGCCTGCCTGGCACAAGGCGGCATTATGGACGCCGCCTGTATTTTGGAAAACGGTTGACGAATCCTGCATTTCCTTCATCAACGAGAAACAATCGTCAGATGAAACCTTCACCCGTACCTTATCCATTTTCTTCGCAGTCAGAGCATCGTTTATGAAAACAAATCCCTGTCTGCCGCCCCCACAACACGAGGTGATATATCTCTTACCTTGAAAGTTAAGAAAATACGGGTTCACTTTCTTAGTTTTGACATGAGCGGTCCCTGCTTTTCCATCGACCCAGAAATCCTCCAGATCATCAAATCGGCGAATGACTCCTTCAGATGCTAAAAATCCTGTTACAAGATCTTCGATATAATCCGGAGAACACACAAGTGTGGCAAACTCGGTCCCATTGATTTTGATTGTGACCGGGTGTTCTGTGACCACACTATCTACAATGCGTTCAGCTCCTCCATTACCTAATCGGAGGACTTCTCGCTTCACTTCAATCGGTTCCAAAGTTTTACCACCTCGTTTCTTATAATTTAAAAATTGTCATTTTCGTTTATAATCTCCTCTTACCGAGACAGCCAAATGGGGTACGAAAAGGATCTAACTAAAAATCAACCTCATCTAAAAGGCCCAATCACCTAAAGTGTGAAACTTCCGGTCCTCACGGCAGCTTTCACATACATGAAGCGTCACAGCCTGAATCATTTCGTCTTCCTGTTTCTCGAAATCCTCTTTTGTCCCGCATACTTCACATAATCTCAAATCAATCACCTCTTATATAATCATTCGCTAACAAGATTAAATCCTGCTTCGCGCACCGCCTGTTCAAAATCATCCGAAGACGCCATTCGTTCATCAAACCGGATTGATACTGTTTTATGCTGCGAACTTGCTTCAGCCTGGGAGATCCCCCAGACATCAAGCATTGCCTGGGTGATTTTTTCGGCGTCTTCCGATGTATTCAGATCGCTGACTTGAAAAGTCTGTTCCTTCATGGTTACACCACCTTTACTCACGCTTTTCCCTGTTCTTCAGGAAGGCTTCGCCCATTCCCTCCATAAAATCGACCATCGTTGTCATCGCGGCGCGAATTTCTGGACTCCGCAGCCTGATTCTCATTTTCCAAATGCTTTGTTTCTTGCCTTGTTCCCCCGTCTGGGACATGCGCTTCAGTCCAAGGGTTACTCCCTGCAAAAGAGTATCAAGCTGGCCTGGCTGCAGACCTCCCAGAAACTTAAATAAACCAAAACCGCTTTTGATGATATTATGGACGGCAGGCTGGTTAACCTGCTGCATGGCAATGACCCCTACCTCATTACGCTGTTTTATTAATGCACCCGCAGTCTCAAAAACATGAACCTCATGGAGCTCTTTTGTCAATTCAATGAATGAAAGAACTGCTTCCTTATTTTCAGCAAGAGCTTTAAGAATTTCATCAACTGCCTGTGCCTGCACATCTGCCTCGTTTGCGATCCCTCTGCTAATTTGCCTGATCGGTTTCGCCATAATGCCCCTCCTTCAAATCATCGATTTCGGAGATTGGAATATAATCCGAACGCTGCCATTTTTCCTCGACCTTCACGCTTATTTGCGGAATCCTGTTCCCAAACCGATGATTATGCTTGGGCAGCGGCGGTTCGCCCGTCGTTTCAAGCACTTCCATTTTAACGCTCATTTCCTTATAAGCCGGAGTATGGGTTATGATGTCATGGTAGCTGCTCGTCAGCCTGTTAACGGCTTCATTATCCTCTGCAGAGTTCATCGGCAAATAAAGTTCCTTGCCCTTAACCCTGTCCGTGACTATTACTCGGACTTCAACATGTCCATAAGGAGATGTCAGCCCAACAAGTGCGCCATCTTCAAGACCTCGTTCTGCTGCAAGCTCTGGTGAAATTTCAAGCCAGACATCAGGCACCTTATGAACGAGCCCTTCCGTCTTATGCGTCATATTGCCTTCATGGAAATGCTCCAGCAGGCGGCCATTGTTCAAATGCAAATCATAGTCCCCGCCTGGATCAAATGGTATTGTCCATTCGACTGGAAACAGTCTCGCCTTTCCATCCGGGAATGCAAATTTATCCGTATATAAAAGCGGTGTATCGGTTCCATCCGCTTTTACCGGCCAGACGAGCGATTCCCACTCCTCAAGACGCTCATAGCTGACTCCGGCAAACATCGTCGCAAGCTTTGCTGCCTCATCCATAATTTCCGATGGATGCTGATAATTCCAATTTGCTCCCAGCCGGTTCGCCAGTTCCTGAAAAATCAGCCAATCCGGTTTTGAATCACCCATCGGCTCGAACACCTTGTAAAATCTTTGGATCCGTCTTTCTGTATTGGTAAAAGTACCGTCCTTTTCAAGGCTTGGTGCTGCCGGTAAAATAACATCGGCAAATTGAGCCGTTTTACTGAAGAAGATATCCTGGACAACAAAGAAGTCCAGTTTTTCAAAAGTCGAGTGAACATAGTTAGAATTCGCATCGACAATGGCCATATCTTCACCAAACAGGTAAAGGGCTTTCAGCTTGCCTTTATTGACCGCTTCAACCATATGGTGATTGTCATAACCAGGATTTTCGGGAAGCTTCACGCCCCATGCTTTTTCATACTTCGCCCTGACTGCCTCATCCTGCACGGGCTCATATCCTGGCATCCAAGGCGGAAGTGTTCCGAAATCACAGGCGCCCTGTACATTGTTATGCCCACGAAGCGGGTAAGCTCCAGTGCCAGTGCGACCGTAGTTTCCAGTGACCAACAGCAAGTTGGAGATGGCTGTACTAGTATCGGATGCTCCCATATGCTGAGTCACACCCATCGCCCACAGCATACAGACGGATTTTGCTTCCTTGATCATTTCTGCAAGCGCAAGAAGCTGCTTCATGCTGAGACCTGTTTTTTCAACTGCGTATTCAAGCGTGTATTTTTCCAGTGAAGCTTTAAATTCTTCGACACCGTTGACTCTCTCTGTAAGGAAATTTGCATCCTCCCAGCCCTGGTCGAAAAAGTATTTCGCAATCGCGTTCAGCATAATGATATCTGATCCCGGCTTTGGATGGAGGTGGAGGTCGGCTCTTTGCGCAAGTTCGTTTTCCCTTAAATCAACAACAACCAGCTTTTGGCCATGAAGCTTATGAGCACGTTTGATACGTGTAGCCAAAACTGGATGAGACTCAGCTGGATTCGCGCCAACAACAATGATTAGTTCAGATGCCATGATATCTTCCATCGTCCCTGAATCACCACCGAGTCCAACCGTTCTCATTAAACCGGTAGTCGCAGGAGACTGACAGTATCTCGAGCAATTATCCACATTGTTGGTACCCATGATCGCACGTGCGAACTTTTGGAAAAGGAAGTTCTCTTCATTCGAGCATTTTGATGATGCGATATACCCTATTGAATCTGGACCGTACTCTTCCTTAATGCCGGATAATTTTTCAGCAATAAGCGACAGCGCCTCGTCCCAGGTCGCCTCCACAAATTCATCGCCTTTGCGGATCAGCGGCTTCGTCAGGCGCTCCTCGCTGTTGACAAAATCCCAGCCCCATTTCCCTTTTACACAAGTGGAAATTCCGTTGACCGGAGCTTCCGTTTTCGTCTGGATTTTGAGAATTTCACGATCCTTCGTCCACACTTCAAAGCTGCAGCCGACTCCGCAATACGTACATACGGTCTTTGTCCGCTTAATCCTTGCCTTTCTCATCGCCGCTTCCACTTCAGAGACCGCAAAAATTTCCCGGTAGCCAGGTTCCACTTCTTTTGTCAAATCAATCATCGGGGCAAGGATGTTTGGAGCGATCCCTGTCAGGAAGCCCGCGTTTCCGACCATCGATTTTTCCATCAAAGCATTGCACGGGCATACATTTACACAATGGCCGCAAGAAACGCAGGAAGACTCGTCAATTGGTACGTCATTGTCCCATATGACACGCGGAACTTCGCGGCTCCAGTCGATTGTCAGCGTTTCATTCACCTGCAAATCCTGACATGCCTCCACACACCTGCCACATAAAATACATTGATCCGGCTCATATCGGTAAAATGGATGCGAATTATCTGGCGGATAAGGCTTCGCTGCAAATGGATATTTTTGGTGTGCCAGTCCCATTTCCTCAACCGTGTTATGTATTGTGCAATTCCCGTTGTTGTTATCACAAACCGTGCAATAGAGCTCATGATTCTTTAAAATTCGGGACATCGCTTCATACTGCGCAGCTTTTACATCCCCGGACATCGTATCTATTTTCATGCCTGGTTCGACTTTTAACGTACATGACCTGGCCAATTGTCCATCTGCCATAACATAGCAGGTGTCACATGTCTGGATGGTGCCGAGGTCTGGATGATAACAAATTCCCGGAATGAAAACATCCTCTGCCCGTGCCACCTCTAGAATCTTTTGGCCTTCCATGGCAGGATAATCCTTGCCATTAATATTAACCGTAAAACGTGAATCACTCATTTCCCTGCCTCCTCAAACCGACTTTATTGACCCCTTGTCTCCGAATACCTGTTTTACTGCTCCCCTGTTTCCTTTTGCTTTCCCTGCCAGCACCTTGCTCGAATGTACCTCGATAAGCAATCCAGTAGAACATCGAAACAAACACACTGCCCCCAATGGCATTGCCGATAAAAACCGGAATAAAGTTTCCGATAAAGTCCTGCCAGCTGTAATAACCGGAAAAAATCGCTGCAGGAATCACAAACATATTGGCAACCACGTGCTGGAAGCCGATTGCTACGAATGCCATGATTGGAAACCAGATCGCAAGGATTTTGCCGCCAATGTCTTCTGCCCCATATGCCAGCCAAACTGCGAGACCGACCAGCCAATTGCAGCCAATGGCTGAAACGAGACTTGCTAAAAAGCTTTCATCCAGCTTTCCGCCCGCAATCGCAACTGTCTTCTCGAGGTAAGGTCCATGGGCCGTCAATTCTGCGACCTGTCCAAAAAAATATGCCACGAATAAAGCACCGATAAAATTGAAAACCGTAATCCAAAACCAATTTTTCAGCAGCTTCCCTACCGAAATCCTCTTAGACAGAAACGCCATCGATACAGCCATCATGTTCCCGGTAAGGAGTTCACCGCCTGCAATAATAATAAGGATTAGGCCAACCGGAAAAACAGAAGCCCCAATTAGTGTACTGAACGTTCCCCATTCCTCAGGAAGACTGGCGATGACGCGAATATCAAGCAAGTACCCTAGAGAAATGAAAGCACCGCCTAAAAATCCGAGTACCAGCACACTCGAAAATGGCAGATTCGCTTTCTTCTGCCCATGTTCAGCGGTCAAATGGGCAATTTTATAAGGCGCGTGAAATCCCACAATATCAACTCCTTCAATTTCCCTAATAATATTTACATTACTGGGAAAATTATTTAGCATAATCGCGACAATTTTCTATAGAGGAGTAGTCTGATGGATAAAAATCAATTGCTGCAGCGTGTCCATGCCATGATCCAGTCATCAACAAAGAGACCAAAATATATGACCATTTCCACAGTGAAAGTCGCAGATATTCTCGGGGTAAAACCAGAAGAAGTTCAACAAGGACTCGAGGAATTAGTAACAGAAGGATACTTAAAACAATCTAAGTTGGATGGCCCGCCATACCATGACATTTTTCTTTTGCCATAAACATAAAAAAGCACATTCCCTTAAGAGAATGTGCTTCAGACTGTAGACAAACTCGATGAAAATCGTGTTTGTTTACAGTCTTTTTTTTTGGTTGGTGCTGGAACGGGGCTGTTGATTTCCGTTCCAGGCGCTTCGCTTTCCGCGGGGCCGGCGCTGAGCCTCCTCGTCGCCGCTGGCGCCTGCGGGGTCTCACCTGTCCGTCTGATCCCGCAGGAGTCTACGCGCCTTCCACTCCAATCAACAGGACTTACAAACTTAACGTGGAACTAAACTAAAGTCTATTTTAAAATAGATATATATAACGCTTGAGGTGATAAAGATGCTTTCGAAAAATAATCCAATCCAACGAGATCAATTAGAGATGGTCGCTTTAGACCAGCTTGTTCCTCAGGAACATTTAGTCCGCAAGATGGAAGCAGCCCTTGATTTTTCTTTCATTTATGACTTGGTGAAAGATGTGTATTCGGAAGTAGGGCGCCCAAGCATTGACCCTGTAATTCTGGTTAAACTCTCATTCATTCAATATACCTTTGGCATCCGTTCCATGCGCCAGACCATTGCCGAAGTTGAAACGAACATGGCCTACCGCTGGTTTTTGGGTTATGGTTTCCATGATAAAGTGCCCCACTTCTCCACCTTCGGGAAGAATTACGAACGCCGTTTTAAAGACACCGATTTGTTCGAACAGATTTTCTATCGAATTCTTAAGACCGCAGCTGATAAGAAACTCATCAGTGCAGAACACGTATTCATTGATTCGACCCACGTAAAAGCAAGTACGAATAAGCATAAATTCGAAAAGAAAGTGGTGCGAAAGGAAACACGCGCGTATCAAGAGAAACTCCAGGAAGAAATCAATCAGGATCGGGAAGACCATGGGAAGAAACCTTTTCCTCCTGATAAATTCGATAAGGAAGAAACGAAGGAAATCAAGGAAAGCACTACCGACTCGTAGAGTGGATACTACGTCAAGGACGAGCGAACAAAACAGTTTGCCTACGCCTTCCATGCCGCATCAGACCGTAACGGATTTGTCCTGGGAACCATTGTGACACCTGGCAATACGCATGACAGCCTGATTCTTGAGCCACTGGTAGAACAAGTGATAGAGAAAGTCGGAAAGCCTGATGCCATTGCGGCCGACGCAGCCTATAAAACTCCAGCTATTACGAAGTTTCTGTTGGAAAACGAAATAACCCCGGCTTTGCCTTATACTCGACCACGAACGAAGGATGGCTTTTTCCGCAAATATGACTATGTGTATGACGAATTTTACGACTGTTACTTGTTTCCTGCCGGTGAGGTCCTGAAGTATTCGACCACAACTAAAGAGGGGTATCGTGAATATAAATCCCCTAAACAGACCTGCGCCAACTGCCCGTTTTTAGCACAATGCACAGAAAGCAAAGACCACCAAAAGGTGGTAACGCGCCATATCTGGCAGGAGTATGTGGAAGAGGCAGACCACTTGAGGCACAAACCAGAAGTAAAACAAATCTATGCGAAGCGCAAAGAAACCATTGAGCGTGTATTCGCAGATGCAAAAGAAATGCATGGCATGCGTTGGACAACCCTCAGGGGACTTAAAAAATTGTCGATGCAGGCGATGCTTACTTTCGCTGCCTTGAACTTGAAGAAGATGGCCAACTGGACTTGGAAAAGTCCAGTAATGGCCTAAAAGTATAGCAAAGAGAGTCTATTATCTTTGAAAAATCCGATGAAATCCAAAAAGGGGTTCGGGATGAGAGCATTCCGAACCCCTTTTGTCTACAAACTGAAGCACATTCCCTTAAGAGAATGTGCTTAGAGTTTTATTTGGCTTATTCTATCAATCCCTGTGATGATTGATCCCCTGATTTTTGCAGAACCTTCAGGCCAGATCCAATATCAGACGCTAATACATAGTTTCTATCTACGAAAACTCCCCAGATATTTGATTTACTTGGAATGTACATTCCAGTTTGTTTCGGTGCAGTGGGGTCCGTGATATCAACTGTTCTGACACCCCCGGAATAATGGGAAAGATATAATGTATTCCCATGTACCTTTGGATCATGTACAGTAGCTCCTCCCGGGATCACCTCGGTGAAATCAGTCCTAAAAGTGCTCAAAAGTGTTGGATTGGTTTTATCTTTAATATCATAAATCATCGTATATCCGTATGCTGATTCGAATCCATCCCTTGTTGGGCCGAAGACTTCCCTTGTCTCAACCAGAACAGTGCCCCCTTTGGCTAAATCCATGGAATGTGCAGCACCTTGAACATCATCAGCAAAGTCCGTTCTTCCAAGATAGACTGGATTTTTCGCATCACTGATATCTAGCATAATTGTGCCCAAATCCCAGAATGATAGGAAAGCAGTTTTTCCAGTTTCATCTGTTTTTACACTATGAGCGAATGCAACCCGCTTGATGCCTTCCTCATCTGTCCAATTATAGCCGTCATAGTTTGCATCACTTACTTCCGTGATATAATCACGAGGATTAAATTCGTAAATGGTATCCGGATTAGCAGGGTTTGATACATCAACAATTGACACATCCATTTTTTCTCCATTTGAGTAATAGTCAGCATAACTATCTGCTGTCAAAACATACACATTGTCTCCTTGGACAGTTAAATAAAGTTCATGAGTACCACGTGCCCCTGAAGAAGAAGATTCCCAAAAGCCGAGCTTCTTTGGTTCGCTAGGATTGGTCACATCGTAAAGCACAAAGCCGCCTTCTGAATTTGGATCCTTTTGATCCATTTTTTGCACACTCACAGCAGCAAGGTCGCCTTTAAAATGCTTTGTATTAACTGACTTGACTATGACTTTTTCCTGCCATGTGTCTTTAATATCAGCAAACGCTGCCACTTCAACTGGATTAGAGGGATCCTTCATGTCAAAAACTCGGACTCCACCGCCACCGCCACTTGCTCGATGTGTTCCTAGGTAAGCATATCCTTTATGGGCGTATACGTCCCCTGTAGAATTTTTTACACCTTCACGAATTTCCTTTAAAGTAACCGCAGCTACTTCCTGAAGGTTTCCAGTGTTCTTGCTGCCTTCAATCAATGGCACTGCCAATTCAACCCCAGCCAGGCTGTCACCCTTTTCTACCCCTCCGCCGATTTCATCATGGGCGAAAGCCGAAGTACCTCCCGCTGAAAAGACCAATGCTCCTGCTAATGCGGTGTTGACTAGAAATTTCTTTTTCAATAGTATTCCTCCCTTAATAAAATGACTGCTTATGTAAAAACCAAATCCCTACCTTTCGAGAGTAGAAATATTGTAATTCATATCCTACAGAATATTCAGTTATTTATACATCACCTATATTTCCTAATGTTTCTACATAATTAGACAAGCTATTTTTCTTTCGATTTAACTAGAAAACTTTGGAAAATAAGAGGTTTACACTATAGCTGAATTGTTAATCTCGGGCCTTTTGACGGTGTAAATCAAAAACCATTATCTATTGAGAAATTGCATTTCATTGCAAAATACCTAAACTGTCTATTTAACTTGGGAAAATACTTACGGAGCAAATTTGAACCCCCTTTCTTAGGAAAAATAATTTATTTTATATATTGAACTATTTGTTTACATAATATTATTATGGTTTCGGTTAAAACGAAATCAAATACTAAAATTCTTTTTCACAGATTTATGCCAGTAAAAGTATTAAAGATGGTCATCTTACTAATACCATCAGTTTTACCACCAATTAAATTGGGCATTAGTATGAATAATTCAAAAAACATGGAGGAGGCACTTAATTTGAGGCAATTGATAGGGAAAGTCGCATTCATAACCGGGGCAAGTTCAGGAATCGGGAAGGCCGCTGCTATCAAATTAGCGGAAGAAGGAGCGAAGATTGCACTTGTTGATGTTAAAGAAGAAAATGCATTGCAAGTAAAGAAAGCAATAGAAGAAAACGGCGGAGAATCAATGATCATCGAGTGTGATATATCAAAGCCAGAGGAAGTTGAACAAAGCTATCAAAAAGTAGCCGAGGCATGGGAACGAGTCGATATCGTCTTTGCGAATGCTGGCATCAATGGTGTCATCGCCCCGATTGAAGACCTTAATCCAGAAGATTGGGATAAGACGATCAACACCAATTTGAAAGGAACATTCCTGACTGTTAAATATGCAATCCCTCATTTGAAGGAACATGGCGGAAGCATTATCATAACCAGCTCGATTAACGGCAACAGGATTTATAAAAATTTCGGGATGTCCGCCTACAGCACCTCGAAAATCGGCCAAACCGGCTTTGGAAAAATGGCTGCGCTCGAATTGGCACAGTTTAAAATCAGAGTCAATATTATCTGCCCTGGCGCCATCGAGACAAACATTGGCAAAAACACCTTCCCCCAAGATCACGATCTTGAAAAAATCAAGATACCTGTCGAGTACCCTGAAGGTAACCAGCCACTGGAAGAGCGTGCAGGCAAACCAGCTCAGGTTGCCGATCTAGTCTTTTTCTTGGCATCAGACATGTCCAGTCATATAACCGGTACAGAAGTTTATATTGATGGAGCGGAGTCGCTTTTGTAATAAAAGCTTCGAAGTTTCTCTGCCTGTCCAAATTCTTTTTATGAAATGGTCTAAACATTAAAATCTCCCAATATTCTATAGAAAGGCAAAATTATTCTATATGAAATAGGTGAGCTGAATGTTTGTTGTCCATTTCTACGAAAACAAAAATGCCCTGCTGAATCAACTGCTGAAGCGTGTTCCTGCTGTTGGTGAAGATTTAACAATCAAGGGGCGCAAAGGGAAGGTTACCGGCGTAACTGAAGTTGATGAAAAAACGGTCCATGTTCAAGTAACCCTGGAACCTATCAAAAAAGCAAGCCTTGTCGCTGATCCTGCAAAAAAGAAGAAAAGATAAAAAAAAAGAGGAGAACCGCTACAGTTCTCCTCTTTTTTACTTATAATCTATTATTCATTCAAATAGGCCCAGGCATATTGTGCGTACAGTTCTGCCCCAGTTGCAAGTGCCTCTTCATCGATATTGAATTTGCCATGGTGATGGGCCCATTCAGTATCTTTTTCCGGGTTTCCGCTTCCGACAAGAGCAAAGCTGCCAGGCACTTCATCCAGATAGAAGCTGAAGTCTTCGCCGCCCATTGTTGGTTTCTCATGAAAAATCACGTCCTCACCAAATGCTTCTGCCGCCACCTTCTGGACCAGCGACGCACTGTATTCATCATTGATGACAGCCTGAGTTCCGCGAATATATTCCACTTTGGCAGTTGCTCCGTAAACAGCGGCGACACTTTCTGCATAATGCGATAACTGCGCTTCAATATGGTCACGAGTTGCGGGATCAAAGCAGCGCACCGTTCCTTCAATCACTGCATTTTCGGCAATAACATTGAAACGTGTCCCTACTACCATTTTCCCAATTGTCAGGACTGCTCCATTCTGGGGGTCAATCGTTCTTGAAACGACAGATTGGACATTCATGACAAAGGATGAGGCAACGATTGCTGCATCAATACATGCCTGCGGAATCGCACCGTGCCCGCCTTTCCCCTTGAAAGTGACCTTAAATAAATCAGCTGAAGCGAAGGATGGACCAGGTGTACAGCTTACCTTGTGTGTAGGCATCTGCGACCAGATATGGATGCCGAAAACATTATCGACACCTTCCACTGCACCTTGTTGGACCAATGCTTTAGCACCTTCTGCCACTTCTTCTGCTGGCTGAAACAGAAGCCTTACATTCCCAGGCAGCTCATCTTTAATTTCATTAAGAGCCTTTGCCGCAACGAGCAGCATCGCTGTGTGAGCATCATGTCCGCATGCGTGCATTTTTCCGTCTTCTCCGGAGGCGTATGGCAGCTCCTTATTTAACTCTTCTACAGAAAGTGCATCCATATCCCCTCTCAGTGCTACCGTCTTCCCTGGCTTCCCGCCTTTGATTTCGGCGATCACGCCAGTTGGTTCAGCACGTCTGTATGAGATTCCAAGTTGATCGAGATAATCACATACAAAATCAGTCGTTTTGTATTCCTCCCATGACAACTCCGGCTCGCTGTGGAGCTTCCTCCGTAATTCAGTTAGTTCATCTTTATATTCGATAAAAGCTTCTTTTAATTTTTGATTTATCATTATTCTGCCTCCGTTAAGCTCTTAGCTGCTTCATAAAAGATTTGTACAGCTTTCGCGATATCCTCAGAATCAGACCACTCCTCTGGACAATGGCTCAGGCCATCTTTACTTGGAATGAACAGCATTCCGACCTCTGTATAATCGGAAAACACCATCGCATCATGGCCTGCCCCGCTGTTAATCGAGCAATATGGTATATTCAGTCCTTCACTCTTTTCTTTTAAAAGGGAGCGAATGCCGGCATTCAGCTCTTTTGGCTGGATGTACAATAGCTGCTCAACTGAAGTTTCGATTCCATCTTTATTAAAAGAATCAATGAGTTCTTTCGTTTTCTCAATTACATTGAGAACATTTTTTTCCATCCCCGAGCGAATGTCGACAGAGAATACAACCTGATCAGGGATGACATTTGCACCGTTCGGAAAAACATTAAGGCGGCCTGTTGTTATGACTGTCCCTTCTCCTTCAGCAACAGCGAACTGAGGCAATTGCCCAATAATCTGTGCTGCTGTGACAAGCGCGTCTGCCCGGCGGTCCATCGGAGTCGTGCCGGCGTGGCCTGCTTGGCCCTTTATCGTCACTTCCAGCTGTGTCAAACCAACAATTGCTTCGACAACTCCTACAGGAATCTTTTTTTCTTCTAAAATAGGTCCCTGTTCAATATGCAGTTCCAGGAATGACTTCATCGTTTTGGGATCTCTTATTCTTGGAAGCGATGGATCAAGCCCGATTTTCGCCATTGCTTCCTCTGTAGAAACGCCATCTTTATCTTTCAGATTTCTAAAATCGTCATTACTCAGCAAGCCAACAATCCCTCTTGAACCCATCAGCCCGCCGCCAAATCGTGAGCCTTCTTCTTCGACAAGGGCAATAATTTCGAGAGGATACTTAGGCGTAAACTTATTTTCCACAAAAAGTCGGGCTACTTCCAGTGCGGCCACTACTCCGGCCGGTCCGTCATACGAGCCGCCGTTTGGTACAGAATCAAAATGCGAACCAATCATCACACTCGGCGCATCCTTCAATGTTCCCTCCAGCTTGCCGAAAATGTTCCCGAAACCGTCTTCCTTTACCTTCAACCCATTTTCTTTCATTTTACTTTTAATATAATTCCTGGTTTGAAGATCTTCTTGGCTGTAAGTAAGCCTTGTCGTACCTTTTCCCGGAGTTGCTGTGAATTCACTGATTTGATCGATATGCTCTTCAATACGCTCTTTTAAATCTAGCAATCTCATTACCTCTTTTCTTACAAGAATCCTACAAAGATACCAGCAAGTACGACTGATACAATCGTTACTGTCACAAATCCGCCAACGAGCATCGGAGGAAGCATGTGGCTAGTCAATGCAGCTCTCTCTTTTTCGTCCTCTGTCAGTGAATTGATTACTTCATTTGTAATGATATAATCAGCCGGGAATCCGTAAAGCGCAGTCAATGACACTGCAAAAGCCATTTCCTTGCTGACCTTCAGAATTTTGCCGGCGATGAACGAGAAGATATACATTCCGACAACCCCGAGAATGATCGTCCCGATTAGCGGAACTATGATTTCTAAAAGCATGCTCGGCGTCGCCTGCTTGAGTCCGTCAAAGATAAATAGCATTAAAACTAAAATCGCAATCCCGAATCCATTTGCCTTTTGCAATACTTGCTTCTCAAGGAAACCTGCACTCGTGGCGATGACACCGAACAATAACGCAAGAACGAACGGGCTAACGGATACGACTGGAGCCAAAAGTGTCGAGACAAGATAAGCAAGGTAAGCCACTAATGCAAGTCTGAAAAACTTGAAGAAATCAGTATTATATTTTTCCGGCATATTTTTGAATAGCTTTAGCTCTACAGCAGGTGTAGTTTCAACTGCAGCAGCCACTTCCGCTGAAGCTAGATTGCCCTCACGATATTGCGTAAGCAGTCTCTTTCCTTCTTTTTTCAATACCAATGAAGTTAATGGATATCCAGCAAAGCCCTGCATGACATAAATCACGATTGCGAAAACCGAAAGAGACGCAAGACCAGCTTCCTTCGCTCCTTCAGACATAATCAAGGCTGATACAACACCACCGACTAAAGGCGGGACAGCAACGACCATCGTTTGAAAGCCGAATACAAGCGTACCAACACTTAATAGAACAGCGACAATCCCTAAAATACCAGATAAAGCTATAACAATCGTTTTCCATTGATTTTTTAATTCCTGGAGGGAAAGCAAGGTTCCCATATTCGTGATTAGCAAGTACATCATCATAACCGCGACAGCCGATGGCACACCAGCGAGTGCGACGATTTCTTTCGGGAAAAATGTCCAGTATCCGATGAGGAACAGGACAGCAGAGATGAACATGGATGGAATCCACGCCTTTGTCCTTACAGCAACAAAATCACCAACCAATAAAATGAATACAACAATAACTAAAGCTAACATCTGTGACATGATGAATCCCCCCAATTTTCGCTTTTTCGCTTTGACGCTTCGTCTTACGAAAGAAAAAATGTTATGAGGACAATAATAATATAGTTGAATTATTCAGTCAATTAAAATTATTAGAATTTTCTAAAGAAAGCGTTTGCTTTGATATTTTCATACTAATGGCTTAGCAAATTGTTATATTAAGGTATTGAACTTCAGATTTCTTAACTTAGATCCCAAAAATAAAACAACCCATGGCAAGCTGCAATAGAAGCAGTCTGCCATGGGTATAACACCCAACTTCTAATTCATTTGAAATAAACGATTAACTTCCAACTCCAGTTCTTCAAGCAATGGAAATTTCGAAGCATAGCCCAGGCTTCCAATTACATTTCTGTAATACCATTCCTGTTGTACTTTTCCGCGCCGGAACCTTGTCCAGACAGTATCGCCATTTTGCTCTTCATCAGTTCGGATCGACTTGACATTATGCAGTTTGTCCGCACAGGCAACAACTCTGATTTCTACAGGTGCTGTTTTCAAAAACTCAATTGTGTGTTCCTTACGCTCTTCCCAGAATAATGATTTATCAGGTTCAGAGCAGCCTGCTACGATTGCAGCAATTTCTGTTCCAAACTCTCGCTCTATATCTGCGATAGTCAATTCTGTGTCTTCAATCGTGTCATGCAGGATTCCAGCCGCTACCATTTCCTCACTGTAACCAGCCTTTTGTAATATCATCCCCACGGCAACCGGGTGGGCTATATAGGGGATTTTTGTATTTTTTCGGTATTGTCCCTCGTGTGCCATCGCAGCAATTTCTAACGCCTTATAGATTTTGTCCACTTAACTCATCTCCCAATTTATCTTAAAGAATATATTCGAGCTTCTGCTCGCCATTCCTTTCGCTTAAAAAAGATAAACAGCAGCTAACAATGATGTCGAAAAGCCTCCAAATATTATTTCTCGCTATTTTTCCCAAAATATTCTGCTATATTTATATTAAAGAACTTCATTTGGAGGCCGCTATGACCCGTCTTACAGACCACCTAATCGTCCTATCATTCGATTGCCTCTCTGAGCACGATGTTCCATTGCTCAGGGAGCTTCCTAACTTTAAAAAGTTTATTGAAAACAGCTCATTTTGTACACAAGTTGAGACGATCTACCCTTCAGTCACCTATCCGTGCCATGCAACGATCGTGACTGGAAACCTGCCTAATCGGCATGGCATCGTGAACAATACCTTTATCCAGCCTGGGAGGACTTCACCAGACTGGTACTGGCATCGCAGACATATAAAAGGGACAACCCTTTACGACGAAGCCAAAAACGCCGGAATGAAAACAGCAGCCTTATTATGGCCTGTAACCGCAAAAGCAGACATTGACTACAACATGCCTGAAATTTTCGCGAACCGTCCATGGCAGCACCAGATTCCTGTTTCGCTGTTCAATGGCAGTCCAAGATACCAGCTCGAAATGAACGCGAAATTCGGGCATGTACGCAAGGGTCTTAGCCAGCCGGAGCTTGATGATTTCGTTCTTGAATCTACGGTGGAAACCATCAAAACGAAGAAGCCCGGGCTGATGCTCGTTCACTTTGTCGATTTGGATTCTCAGCGCCATATGTACGGTTTTTCCTCTAAGGAAGCACAAGCAGCAATCCACCGCCATGACCAGAGATTAGGCAGAATCATCGAAGCCATTAAAGATGCTGGAATTTATGAAAATGCAACTATTGCTATTCTTGGTGACCACAGTGCACTTGATGAGTCTAAAGTGGTGAAATTGAACGTATTATTTAAAGAACGAGGACTTATCCAAACGAACCCTGCCGGCAAAGTAACTGAATGGAAAGCTTATTGCAAAAGCTGTGACGGTTCCGCCTATGTTTACCTAAAGGATGAAAATGATCATGATACAAAAAATGCGATAACGGAGCTTTTGGCAGAGCTCATGCTAGCATCAAGCAATGGAATCGAAGCTTGCATCACCGGCCAGGAAGCAAACGCAAAAGGCGCTGATGGAACAGTTTTCAGAATGCTTGAGGCAGCAAGGGGATATTATTTCAGTGAGGCTCTTGATGGTGAATATATCGAAGAAGTTACCGAGCTGGATGTAAAATCGAAGAAATACACCTTCGCCTGCCACGGGTATTCACCAGAAAAGGAAGGTTACCACACAGTCTTCTTCGCAGCAGGTAAAGGCATCCGTCCAGGTATATCGATTCGCTCCATGCACCTAGTGGACGAAGGCCCGACTTTCGCCCGCTTGCTCGGACTAGACCTCGGGAATACAGACGGCCGGATCGTAGAGGGAATTTTGGATATTTAAACACTTGAAAAGCAGGTCCTGCAAGAGTTAGAAGCGAAGTATATTAGCAAAAGGAAGAATTTAATCCTAGTTTGCTGATTTTTAGTCCGGATTTGTACAGATTTATTCTTGGTTTGTGCAGATTTATTCTAGTTTGAATACATTTAATCCTAGATGAGTAGATTTCGTAACTATTTGGGTGGTTGAAGAAGATTCATCTCACCTAAATGGATTTGGTTCCTAGGGGGATTACGAACTAACGGGCAATAGCAAAGATGAAATTACAATATATTGGGGGGAAAATGATGAAAGGTTTTACGAAAGAAGAGAACAGCTGGATTCGTTATGACTGGGCCAGCTCGGCCTACTCAATCATTATTTCGACGGCTGTGTTTCCGCTGTTCTACAAAGCTTCTGCGACTGAAGCTGGCGTAAGCCTGGCGAACTCGACGGCCTATCTTGGTTACACAATCGCGATTGCGACCCTCATCCTTGCATTGATTGGCCCAATTCTGGGAACAATTGCTGATTACAAAGGAATGAAGAAGCGTTTTTTCACAATCTTCTTCACGCTTGGAATCACTTTTACAGCAATGCTCGCATTTGTGCCTAGCGGTAATTGGCTTATGCTGCTGGTTATCTATACACTCGCCGTCCTCGGTTCAACCGGTTCCAATGTTTTCTATGATGCGTTCATAGTCGATGTGACGTCCGATGAAAGGATGGACAGAGTTTCATCGCGCGGCTATGGCATGGGCTATATTGGGAGTACGATCCCGTTTATCATCAGTATTGCAATCATCATTTTAGCGCAGCAGAAGGTCCTTCCGATATCAATGACCTTAGCCAGTCAAACCGCTTTTATCATCACAGCCCTATGGTGGGGGCTTTTCTCAATCCCATTATTTAAAAATGTTCACCAGAAGCATTATATCGAACGTGAACCGCAAATGGTTTTGCAAAGCTTCAGACGTCTTGGTAAGACGTTCAAGGAAATCCGTAAATACAGGGCATTATTTTTATTCTTATTAGCTTATTTCTTCTATATCGACGGTGTCGGTACGATCATCACGATGTCAACAGCATATGGCACGGACCTTGGAATCAGCTCTACTAACCTACTAATTATTCTTTTTGCTACCCAGGTTGTTGCGTGGCCGTTCGCCCTTTTATTCGGAAGATTGTCCGAACGATTCACTGGTAAAAAAATGCTTTATGTCGGCATTACCGTTTATATCTTTGTTTGTATCTACGCCTACTTCCTGGAGACAACTACAGACTTCTGGATCCTGGCAATGCTCGTTGCCACATCACAGGGCGGTATCCAGGCACTGAGCCGTTCTTACTTTGCAAAGCTGGTGCCGAAAGCAAATGCAAACGAGTTCTTCGGTTTTTATAACATCTTTGGAAAATTCGCGTCAATCATGGGACCGCTTATGGTCGGATTAACAGCACAATTAACCGGCAATTCAAGCATGGGTGTTTTCAGTCTCGTCATCCTTTTTGTTATCGGAATGGTCATTCTGGCGTTCGTGCCTGAGCCTGAAGCACAACAGCATGCACCTGAAATCGTCTAATCAACAGCCTCTGGGAAACCGGAGGCTTTTTTCAAAAGAATTTTCCGGAGGTGTAACCTATATATGAAAAAAATCGCTCTATCCATCCTCGTCAGCACGTTCCTTCTTTTCATCATTATCACCATGTTTAATGCCCTCTCCTTGGAAACACGCCAGCCAGTATCCGAGCCATTCAACAGCACCATTGCAGAAAACCATGCAATTGATACCCTTTCTAAAGCAATACAATTTAAAACGATTTCTTATCAGGACCGCAACAAAATGGACCTGGAAGAATTCGATCGCTTCATCTCCTTTTTGGAACAGAGCTACCCGCTAATACATGAACAGCTTGAGTTGGAAAAAGTAAATGGTTATGCCCTCGTTTATAAATGGAAAGGAACAAACGTGAATAAACTCCCCATCGGATTAACAAGCCATTATGATGTCGTCCCAGTCCTTCAAGGGACAGAGGGAAAATGGGAACATGGTCCTTTCAGCGGAACAATCGCTGACGGAAAGATTTGGGGCCGAGGTACATTGGATGATAAAGTCGGTGTCATCGGGATACTCGAAGCAGTTGACCACTTGCTCAGCCAGGGTTATCAGCCTGAGCGGGATTTTTATTTTATGTTTGGACATGACGAGGAAATCGGCGGAGATGAAGGTGCTGCCAAGATTGTCAGCACGCTTGAGTCAAGAGGCATCCAATTTGATTTTGTTTTAGATGAAGGCGGAGCCATTGTTGAGAACATGGTTCCTGGTGTTGACCAGCCCGTCGGCGTGGTTGGTATCTCCGAAAAAGGATCTGTTACATCTGAACTGTCAATCGAAGGAAGCGGCGGTCATTCATCTCAGCCAAAAGACCAAACAAATATCGGCAGGATTGCCAGAGCGATCGCCAAGCTTGAGGAAACCCAGTTCCCTGCCGACTTAAAAGGACCAGGTGAGGATTTATTCGAGTTTGTCGCTCCTGAAATGAGCTTCGGGATGAAATACGTTTTTGCCAATAAATTCATCTTTGAACCCGTGATTGAAAAAATCCTTCTGCGGCAGCCGGCATCTGCAGCTCTAATCAGGACGACCATCGCGCCAACGATTTTTCAGGCTGGCGAGCAATACAACGCCCTTCCAGAAAAAGCATCGGCCATCATCAACCTCCGCCTTATGCCAGGAGATTCTTTGAAGGAAGTGAAGGATTATATCGAAAAAACCATTGATGATCAGGATATCAAAGTAACCCTAAACGGCTCTGAAGCTTCCGGAGTTTCCTCCGTTGACAGCTGGCATTTCCAGACCATCCAGCAAAGCGCGAAGAATATCTATGATGACGCAGTCATTGCTCCCTATTTGATGTTTGCCGGATCGGATGCAAAGCATTATGACAGTATTGCTGTAAACACATACCGCTTCTTGCCTGTCCAGCTGACATCACAAGACCTGAAAAGGATGCATGGAACGAACGAACATATTAGTATTGATAACTATTTAAAAGCTATCGGTTTTTATATGGAAGTCATTAAGGAGAGCGATCAACATTAAATGCTCCGTTTTAGAGGTGAAATGGTGAAAATTTATTTGCTTTCAATTTCCGTTTTTTTATTATTTTGGATTATTGCATCAACTCTATATGAAGAACCTGTCTGGTGGTCGATTTATTCTTCCGCTCGCTCCACCCATACACCTTTGAGTGAACAAATTTCTCTCATTAAGCTCACTATTGCTGCAGTTATTTTACTTGGGATAACTGCATTAATACGGAATCGTCTTTCCAAATAACCGTTAGATTCAAGGTTACTCCCCTACTCTTTTATAGAGTAAGATTTACACAACAAAGTCGACATTAATAATAGAAATAACTGTCAGGGCATTGGATTATTAGTCTTGTGCCCTTTTTTCAACCTTCTTAATTCAGCACCATCTTTTACCATTTTTGCTTTCGTCTCGCCTTTTCAGGCAATGCAAAGCACCAGCTTTTACCATTTTTGCTTTCGTCTCGCTTTTTCAGGCAATGCAGAGCACCTGCTTTTACCGTTTTTGCTTTTGGCTCGACTTTTCGGGCAATGCAGAGCACCTGCTTTTACCGTTTTTGCTTTTGGCCCGACTTTTCGGGCAATGCAGAGCACTTGCTTTTACCTTTTTTGCTTTTGGCTCGACTTTTCGGGTAATACAGAGTACCTGCTTTTACCATTTTTGCTTTTGGCTCGACTTTTCGGGCAATACAGAGCACTTGCTTTTACCGTTTCTCCACTTATTCAACCTTTTCGGGCAATTCACAGACAACCGTTAAAATTCTTCCACAAGCAAACTATTTTTTGAAGATCGGCATTAATGATCATGCTTCTCCCCATTTGCCGTCATCAATAAAAAAAAATTCTTAGTATCTATTGAAAAAGCGTAAAATTTGTCGAAATAACTATGTAGAGATTTAAGTTTTGCAGAACGAAAGGATTTACTTATATGAAGATTAACCTGAGAGCCTATATGGCTCTATTTTTTGGTATCATGATCATTGCACTTACGATGCTGTTGAGCATAACAATCAGCAAGCAATCAGGTGATACAATCAAAAGAGAAATTGGAAACAGCCTATCCACTACAGCGTATCATATGGCAGATAAGCTAGATTCATTCATGTGGTCACGAGTTGGAGAAGTAGAAGTTCTCAGCCAAATAGGTGACATTCACTCCCCACATGACATCACAGCAGCGCAGTCATTGTTAGACCAATTGAAAGCTAGTATCCCTGTATTTTCTTGGATTGGTCTCACCAATGCAGATGGGACGGTCATCGCGGCATCGGACAAAATTCTGGTAGGTTCTGATATTTCAAAGCGACCAGTTTACCAGGAAGGTAAAAACGGGACATTTATAGGAGACGTGCATAACGCGGTTCTCCTGGCAAACCTCTTGCCAAATCCATCTGGAGAGCCGATGCAATTTGTTGACATCAGTAAGGCGTTAACGGATGAAAAAGGGAATTTCACAGGTGTTTTGGCAGCGCATCTCAGCTGGGAGTGGTCGAGGCAGGTTCAGGATGAGATTGTCGAGCCTCTAAAGGATGAATTAAGTGGAGCAGAAGTCTTTGTAGTGAGTAAAACAGACAATACCGTGCTCCTTGGACCAGGCGAGATGACTGGGACAGTACTTGAACTCAATAGTGTACATAATGCAAGAAAGGGTGAAAATAGCTGGCTGGTGGAAAAGTGGCCCGATGGAAAGCGCTATTTAACTGGCTTTGCGGTCGGTGACGGCCATCATGATTACTCAGGACTGGGATGGACAGTTATAGTCCGCATCCCCGAGGAGAATGCATTTGCCCCTGTCGAAAACTTAAAATCTTATATAATCAAACTGGGTACAATAACTGCAGTTACCTTTGCCATCATCGGCTGGCTCCTTGCCGGGTTCATCACAAATCCTTTAAGGAAAATATCAAAAGCCGCCCACAGCTTAAGACTCGGCAAAGAAACCCCTATCCCTTTTATTAAAGGAATCAAGGACCTTGAACTACTTTCAGGCTCTCTTAGGGATTTGGTAGATTCTTTGGTACGTACAGAATCCAATTTAGGAAAAATGGAAAACCTGGCCCACCACGACCTTCTGACCGGACTCGGAAACCGTGTCGCTCTCGATCAATTTATAAAACAGGCCAGAACTGACTCCAATTCCCTGTCTTTCTTGTATTTAGATTTGGATGGGTTTAAAAAAATCAACGATTCATATGGACATCATATTGGGGACCTACTTCTCCAGGGAGTAGCATGCAGGCTGAAAGAAATCACACGGGAAAAAGATACTATTTTCAGGCTTGGCGGTGATGAATTCCTTGTCGTAGTCGAGACTCCAAGTGAATCTGTTGAACATGTTCTTGCGTCAGTTGCAAACAAACTAATCACACATATAAACAAACCATATGACATAGCCGATGCTAAACTTCAGGTCGGATGCAGTATCGGCGGTGCAGTTTGGCCCGATCATGATATAGATCCTTTTACCGTCATCAGTTACGCTGATGACGCACTATATGTTTCAAAAAGAGCTGGTAAGAACAAATTCACCTTTCATTCGAAGAAGCAGATTAACGAAATGCCAGGAGCTTAGTCTCCTGGTTTTTTTAATGATTTTTCTATTATCTACGCCTAGGTAAGGGCCTAATTCCAAAGGGCACTTATTATTGCCCAAAGTACTTTTTCTTCAAAACCTCTCTCCTTCCTTTTTTGATAAAACTCTCCCTAAAACCAAGCCATAAATCCAATGACCCACCATCCAAAATAGAAAAGCATATGTATTTGTGATTGAGGGTGTCCGTTCTGATAGAACCGTTGTGGGAAATAGCAGCAAACCAACGATTAAGCTATACCTAATAACAAAGTGATATATTGATTCTTTTCCTAATTCCTTTCTGATTATGTAAAAGTTAATCACGTAGGCCAGCACTATTGATATCACCATATGCAAACCAAACTCAACTATTTCAGTCAATTCGATATTTTTTAGGATTGGTACATAATCAACATTTAGCAATAAGGTATACACTTTAAGGTTTGTTATAGATTGGATGATTTTTAAAAAAAGCCCAAGGACGATCCCTGATATCAGCCCTGCGACTAAGGGTATGAGTTTTGCATTGATAAGACTTCCTCCTCCTCTAACTTAACATAAAATCTTATAGCAGATTCACTCGTTATCTATTCGGGAAAAATAGCGGATTTTCCTGTAAGAAAATAAAAAAGCAAGTCTTAATGACCTGCTTTCTGTGATAC
Source organism: Mesobacillus subterraneus (assembly GCF_023715485.1). Lineage (GTDB taxonomy): Bacteria > Bacillota > Bacilli > Bacillales > Cytobacillaceae > Mesobacillus > Mesobacillus subterraneus_B. The sequence continues at coordinate 43,228 of NZ_JAMBOF010000013.1, forward strand.
AGCTACTTTATTCTCTCGATGTGGGGAGTAATTGATTGTTCTCGAATCACGCCAATCCTTCTGTACCTGTTCATAAACGATGATTAATTCAAGAAGTGTGCGTTGAGAAAAATCATCCCTGATTTGTGGGCCTAATGATGATTTCATTTACAGCAACTGTTGCTGGTTGTGATAAAGCATAAAATACCGCGTTGGCAATGTCCTCGCTTTTAATTGAAGGAAGTTCAGGATTCTCAAAGATTGGTCTCACTTCTGGGTCAACAATCAAATCTACGAGCTCTGTATCAACAACTCCTGGTGAGATTGTGGTGGTTCTGATATTCGATTTCGTCAATTCTTTATTCAGTCCCTCCATTATCACTCTTGCAGCAAACTTTGTTGCACAATAAACTGTTCCTGAAGGGAATATCCCGTGTCCGGCAACTGAAGAGGTCGTAATGATATGACCACTGTTTCTTTCAAGCATATGAGGGAGGACAGCGCTTACGCCATGTAGGACTCCTTTAATATTGACGTCTATCATTTGATCCCATTCTCCTACTCTATTATTTTTCATGTACGAAAGCGGCATGATTCCAGCATTATTGAAAAGCACATCAATTTGACCGAATTGCTCCAGTGCGAAATCAGTCAAACTTTGAACCTGCTCCAGTGAAGTGACATCAGTTACTTTATAAACAGTTGTGCCGCCAAGTGATTGTATTTCTTCGGCAAGCTGCTGCATTAGTTCTTCTCTCCTGGCAGCAAGAACAATTTTCGCTCCTTCATTTGCTAATTTCATAGCAGTTGCACGACCGATCCCGCTGCTAGCTCCTGTAATAATAACGATTTTATTTTTAATTGCCGACATAATTCCCACTCCTTTTTTTATTAACAGTTAATAAGTTGTAAGCTTCTTTAAGCGCATTTTTTATAAAATAATTCACTTTATTAATCTGTCTAATTAGAGATGTGCTCAACAAATAATATTCATGCGTACCCTTCTCCAATGTAGCAATTCTATTAATCGAGGAAAGTGCGGGAATTGGTAATAAACCAATAGCTGCATCATGTTCAAAAATATCAGTACTTACATAATTAAGAGGAACAAGATTGCGAGAGATTCCCATAATTCTCTTATTCAGTTCTTTCCGATCTTCAATCGACAGACCCGAAGACAAAAGATTAGATTGAGCCTTTGTAAGAACTTCCTCTAGTTCATTTAAGCGTTCCATCGTTAAATCGAGATTTATTTTATCTCCTGCGACTTCCTGATAGTTTTTAATCGTATCTTTAATTTCTTGAACCGCAGCCAGTTGGTTGATTGGCACAATAGGATCGGATAAAACTTTAAAGATTGAGAGAGCATAGATTTTACAATCGCGCTTTAAATTGTCCGGATCGATTTTATCGATTGTGTCTTCAACTGTATGCCACCACCAACCGAACCCTCCTGCCTCCTTTCCCGCAAATACTTGAAACACTTTTTGGGACATCGGGTCATTAGATAATCGTTGTTCGGACATTCCCATATACAAGGAAGGAACTCCTGCTCCCCAAAAAGATTGGTCAGCGTACTTTCCATATCTGCTTCCAATATAATCCTGGCCGGATAATTCCTTCACATAGAGAGACGCAATATCTTTAGTTTCACTCATACAGTTACTCTCGCTAAGTATAGTAGCTCCTTTGCCTCCGACAGAATCAACATAGAAATGCATGACGCAATTCTCGTGGATTTCTTCCCTATGCTTATCACAGTAGGCTTGTGAACCAGCATATCTGCCATGAGAATGTCCTGACCAAAAAGCAAAACGAATCGATCGTTTCATGTGCTCTTTATATTTTGACAGCACTCTTGCGACCTCTAGCATGGCCGCATTCGCAGACCCGTTATCCATTGCTCCGTAATGCCACGAATCGATATGGCCACTGAATAAGACAAAATGCTCTGGTTCTTCTTCCCCTTTAATTTCGGCGATTAAAGTTGGGATTGCTGTCCATTTCGTTTCAACCTCGGTATGTAACTCTACCTGGCTCTTCCCTTCAGAAATCGACTTTTTTAGGATTTCACCAGAGTCATCATTTACTGAAACGACAGGAATCTTCGGCATTTGTGAGATATTTTCGGCAGTGGGACTTCCCCAAACAGTTGAAACAATCATTTCATGTGTATAAGGTCCATTTATAAAGACGGCGGCAAGAGTTCCAGCACCACTAAGCTTTGCTATAACTTCTGGACTTGCAATCCCTTCTACGACACATATTTTGCCCTTGCAAAGAGAAAGCTTATCATCTGAATAATCACCAATATAAACCGATTCTCCTAATAAGTCGCCTTCTATGGTGGACGGTGCCATTGAGTGAGTAATACAAGGCACATCGATATCCCCAACCTTTAAGCTAGCTTTACGTGGAAGAGAAATGTACGCTTCGTGAAAAGAAAGTTCAGTCTCTAGCCCAAAGCTTTCCAAAGTCTTTTGGGCAAACTTGAACGCACGAAGCTCTTCTTCAGATCCTGACAGCCTTACCTCTTTGGCAATTTCCCTGTTAAAATCCATTAGTTGATTTGCATCTATATGGGATATTATTTCTCTTTCAATCACCGTCAAATTTTCCAAGGTTCTCCCTCCCATTTCCATTTAATGCTGAACTCCACTCTCGATCCAAAATACTCATCTCATGATAACTCCAAAAATCGTTCCCGATTCTTGATGCTTCTCTAATCAAACCCTCTGTTCGAAAACCCATTTTCTGATAGAGTTTAAGAGCTGAGGTATTGAAATCATATACAGCAAGGCTCACCTTATGAAGTCCAAATTGTACAAAAGCTATATTTAAAAGCTTATTGACCATGATAGGAGCTAAGCCCTTTCCTTTCATCTCCTCATCACCAATTAGAACTCGACACATTCTCGCATTCCGATTATGGGGATTGATTGAACCGAGCGAAATATGCCCGATTACCTTCGATGATTCAACGTGAATAACCTTAAAAGCCTGAATCTCTGAATCTTCTTTATTGGCTTCACCCAAATACTTAATGAGCTGTTGATGAGTCAGCGGATAGGTAAATCCTGTCCCGCTCCATTGCAGTAAAAATTCAGGACTATCAATCCAGCTTATAAGTTTTGGGATGTCACCTTCTGTAAAGTATTTCAATTCGATCATGTTGATGAGCCTCTTTCACTTTAATATGAATGAAGGGAGCAGGTTTAAATCTTTCAAAACCTGCCCTCTCATAATTATTTGGACATTTTATGGAAAGGCACATACCATGTATTCATTGGATTCATTTCATATCCTTTTACATAATCTTTTACAGGCGCGCTTTCCATCGTTTGTGCTATAAAGGCGTAAGGAATTTCTTCTGCCATGATTTTCTGAACTTCTTCATATAAATTTTCGCGTTTTGCTTCATCAACAGTAGTACGTGCTTCTTCTAACAGTTGATCAACTTGTTTATTGTCATAAAATGCTGTGTTAAAGCCCGGCCCTTTACTTGAGGAATGCGCAAAATACCATAAGTTATAATCCGGGTCGGCAAAGTCAGGTGTCCAAGCACCTAAGGAAATATTATGGTTTCCTGAAGTTATTAAGTCTAGATAAGTAGGCCACGCGTATTCTTTTATAGTTACTTTTGCACCAATCTTTGCCAAATCTGATTGGATAGTCACGGCCATATTTTTATAAACCTCATCATTTTCTGAAATTGAAATTTCAAATTCAAGCTTATCTTTATAACCAGCCTCTTCGATTAATTGCTTTGCTTTTTCTAAATCATAAGGATATAGAGGAGTATCCTTAGCAAAACCGAACATACCCTTAGGAACTGCCGAGTTAACCCTAAATGCATTCCCAAGATAGATATTTTCTATAATCGCTTCATAGTTAACAGCATGGACAAACGCCTTTCTAATAAGAGGATTATCAAATGGAGCTTTCGACATGTTCATGTCTCCAAATACTAGTTTGTAGCTTGGAGAAGAATGAACTTTGATTCCATTTTTGCCGTCCATTTCTTCCAGAGTCGCTGGAGAAATAGTGGTAGTGTCCAGCATATCCACTTCACCTTTCTCCAGCATGATTCTTGCTGTCGATGCTTCTGGAATAACGAGTATATTGACTTTCTTCAAAGTTGGCTTTTCTCCCCAATATTCTTCATTTGCAGTTAAGACAAGTTTCTGCCCTCGTTCCCAGCTTTCAAGTTTATAGGGTCCAGATCCCATTTCTTTATCAGCAAGGTATTCTTCTCCTAGGTCTTCACCCTCATGTTCAGCTAGTTTCGGATTGACTATATTCGCATAAACAGTTCCTAACGTTTTAAGAAATGGAGCATATGGATGTTTGAGATTGATAGTGATCGTATGATCATCGACAATTTCGAAACTATCTTCATCAATTACTTTTTTAAACTGTCCCGCTGCTGATTTACCTATTTTTAATGCTCTTAAGTATGAATATTTAACCGCTTCTGCAGTAACCGCGCTGCCATCATGAAACTTTGCGTCCTTTCTTAAATGGAAAGTATAACTCAGTCCATTGTTTTCAATGTCCCATTTTTCCGCCAGCATTGGGGAAATTTCTGTGGTGGTACCATCATAATTAACAAGTCGATCATAGAGCATATAAGTTATTCTAAAAGATGTATTAGCGCCGGTTCCGTGAGGATCTAAGTGAGGAATATCCTGATTGGTTGCAAAATTGAAGACTTCACTGGCAGTGTCAGCTTGTGGTTTGTCTTTTTGATCATTCGATTTTGTTGTAGTCTCTTCATTGTATTTATTACACCCAGCTATTAATAAGACTGAACAAAGCAGCAATATAAATAATACAAAAGGTTGACTCTTTTTCATCCTCAAACCCCTCTCTTCATTATCTTAGTACATCATCCTCATATAGCTTTTTCAAATCCATTAGATTATCCCATGACATTTGCTTGGCCCCTTGCTCTAACTCTTTTATTCTTTCAATTACAAATTTAGTTAGAGGGAAGGACAAATTATGCTGTCTGCCGATTTCTAATATAGGAACTAAATCATAATCTACTTCTGTCTTTCGCCTTCTTATGGCAATGTCCCGCCATATTCCACTTTTTTGTTTTTTATTCTTTGACATCCAAAACGAAATCCGGTCAAATTCTTCATTTAGCAAGTCTGTGTTTTGATTGTCCCTCGGATAAATTAGTCCCGGCTTCCATACGTCAAAAGAAATTACATTCACACTCTTTATATGTGCTGCTTCAAGTACTTCAGCACAAAGCTCAATAAGTGCTGGCCTGAATTCTTTCCTCTCAACAACATTTGCCATTGTTTCATCCACAAGAGCTGTTGCATATAATAAGGCTGCATAGGATAACTTGCTCCATAAGTAACCCATTATATTATTCGTTTCTTTAACTGGTCCCCAATGTTCCAATAACTTTTTCAACTCTTTTAATCTATCGGTAGATGTCCCGTTAAATTCTCCTATCGCAACAGAGGATACCCCACCATACAAAATACGGCCTGGCTCAAGATAATCTGCCGAAAAGTTGACAAAACAGCATAGTGGCTCATACACCTTCTTGTGTAAGGGAACTTTTAAGTCTATTAAACCGTTTTGAAAGGATACAATTGTTGTGTCTTTGTTGATCAATTGGTGGACCTGGTCCAAGGCATGTTGAGCATGGTGGGCCTTCGTGCAAATAAAAACCCAATCAAGCTGCTTGTTTCTTGCTATCAATTCTTCTGGGGTATACGCTTCTCCTTTGAGGACAAATTCTTCTGCTGGACCCTCTATTCTTAATCCTTTATACCTGATGTGATTTACATGATCTTGCTCAATATCACAGAAAACTACTTTTATACCAGCTCTTGCGATATATGCGCCAAGAACACCTCCAATTGCACCCGATCCAATAACAGTTATTTCCATTCATTCACCTCCACTCAAAATTTTTTTTGAAGGTGAAGCTCCCAAAAGCCTCACCTTCCATTTTTATTGTTTCAACGTGTTAAAAGCATCGAATTCTTTTCCGTTCAGCTTGCTGATCGCTTTGATAAAAGTATTCGTTGTATGTGGTGTGTCATAGAGAATGGAGAAATACTCACCTCGTTTTTCTTTGGGAGTTTCTTTATAGGCGTTTCCTACCATCCAGCGGCCATAATAGTAGCAAGGGAAATAAGTTTTTTGAATAGGATCTGAGAAGAATCGGAAGGCATTGTTTGCTTCGATTTCGGTGATTCCGCCTTTGTTGATCAAATAATCGATTGCTTCCTCCCTGGATACCTGGCCGAGGTTATACATATAGCAGGCATTGGTGGTGAACATCCTTTGGTAATCGAGATAATTCCTTGCGAGCAAGTACTGTTGCTTCTGCTCATCCGTTACACCAGGAGCTTCTTCCTTCACATCATCCCAGCCGAGGAAGCTCAATGCTGTTTCAGGTCCACCTTCAAATAATGCATTGGTAGGACTGTTGATTAAGTAGTACGAAGCCTCGAGTGGAAGCTTTCCCTGCTGGAATAAGTAATCCCATCGGCAATAGAACGCCTGGTGTCCAGGATAGCCTTCATGCGTCATGATTTGTGCAAGGATCGGTTCTGTCCATGGGCGGTCAATATTGAAGGTTAAGTTACCGCGATAGCTACCGGTATATTTGGAATACCCGCTCCAAAACACACCCCTGATAGGCTTGATCCAATCGATTCCATCTTCCTCTGGAAGTCCGATCACCCTTTTCAAAGTCCCTTGCTTGCTGTTTTCACGGAAGTTTTCTGCTACGGTTGTCACCTGTTCAGGATCAATCAATGTATCAGAACGCCAAGCAGTAGCTTTTTCAAATAAACTTCCTTTGTACCCAAAGTCTGACAGCCCTTTTTCAACCAGCTCCCTAGCATGTTCTAGCTGTTGGTCAGTTATCAAGGTGGATGGCAACTCCTGTATGTTCGCAATCAGTTCTTCATATGGAACATTGTCACCCTGCATGCTTCGAGCAAAATAACGAAACCCGTTCGCCATTGCTCTCATATATTCTCCTTCATGTCCTGATGTCGTTTTGAGTGCATTTTCTACTACATCCAAGGAGTCACCAATCTCATCAAAGCCGGAAAGTGTGGGCTTCACATGACTGTAACTTGCCGTGGCAACCTCCTGGCTGTGTAAATTTTGAGCCTGTTCATTCAAACTGACAACGATATCAACGATTTTTTCCCCAACTGGTTCATCAGTCCATCTCAACATCTGCTTCTCCTCCTTAATTGACTGATTCATATGCAACCCTCCATAGATCTTCAATATCGGATAAAACTAGTTCCAGCATCATTTCATATAATCTTTCGCCTTTTTCGGCTGTTGCTGCTCCTGCATTGCCTAGATAGCCATCCTTAAATAACACCTTGCCTGATTTTTCGTACTTGATTTTCGGATTCACATTTACCTGATGATCACCAGCAAGACTAGGATCAGCAAGCTTCTCATCAATAGCAAGAACTAACGAAGTCTCATCTTCACCACCATGGCCAGGTCCTTTTGTGATTTCAAAAATTTGTTCACGGTAATCCACCCACCAATTGATGGTTAAAACCTTCATCCCTAGGTCAGCAAGCTTTTCGGCAACAGTCGTTAAGCTTGGAATATTGCCTCCGTGCCCGTTGAACAAGACAATTTGTTCAAAACCATTCCGGTGAAACTCCTTCCCGATTTCATAGACATATTGAGAAAAGGCCTCAGCAGAAATATCAATCGTTCCTTCAAATGGGGCAAGCCCCCATGAATGACCGTAAGCAACTTCCGGAGCCATCAATACTTTGTCGCCAATCCTCTGGTCAAGCCGGCGAACAAACTCACGCGGAATCCATACATCCGTTCCGAGCGAACAGTGAGGTCCATGCATTTCAATCATTCCAATTGGCAGCAATACAGTGTCTACGGAAGATTTAATTTCCTTGAATTTTGAGGCAGTTAAATCCATCATGTACATAATGCCAAACCCCCTTTATTTATTGGCGTATCTCTGGATAATTTCAGCAATAAGTGCGGCCCTGTATGGGAGATTAGATAAATCAACATGCTCCTTCTCAGTGTGGGCTCCATCACCAAGCGGCCCCAGTCCATCGATTGTCGGAATGCCCATCCCTGAGGTGAAGTTGCCGTCGCTCGCTCCGCCTGAAGATCCTTCATTTAAATCATATCCGTGTGATGCGGCGATTCCCTTCAACTCGTCATACAATTCAATAACTGCCTCCGTCCGTTCAAGAGGGTATCGATCGATTTCTCCAATAACCTCGACCAATGTTCCTTTTACAAAAACAGGCCTGTTTAAGATTGCTTCTGTAATCTTTTCTGCCTGTGCTTTTTTGGTGATGCGAACATCAATTTCTGCTAACGCTTCCTTGGCAATGACATTCCCTCGGGTACCGCCTTTCACTACCCCGACATTCACCGAAATCCCTTCATCACGGTTTTCAAGCTTTTTCAAATCTAGGATTTGATGAGCCAGCTCTTCGATTGCACTGGCACCATCCCAGGCATTTATACCAGCATGTGCTGCAATTCCTTGAACTTTCATAAGGAACTGAGCTGCTCCTTTTCTTTCGGTTTTTACAGCACCATCCGGTCCGATACTTGATTCCGGAACAAATACGACTGAGCTTTTTGCAGCTTCCTTGAGAATAATCTCCTTCGAATGGCCACTGCCTATTTCTTCATCAGTCGTTACCAGGAATGTAATTTTCTTGTTCAACTCTGCACCAGTTTCTTGCAACGCCTTTAATGCCCATAGTGTTATTGAAAGGCCGCCTTTCATATCAAAAACCCCAGGACCATAGAGAAGGTTTCCATCCTGCTTTATTGGAAGAACCCCCACATCCCAAACCGTGTCCATATGGCCGATTACTAAAATCTGACCTTCTTCGTCCCCTGCTCCATATGTAAATTTGTATTGGTTGCCAACTTCCTGTTTCTCAATCATTTCGACGGAACCGCCAACTAATCTATCGAATTCTTCCCGGAGTACATCACCGCACTTATCTACAAGTGCTTTTGTATGGGACGGAGATTCAGCTTTTGTTAACCTAAGCAAAGTGTCTGTGATGTAGTTACTGTGCTCTTTAAGGTAATTTAAAATATCAGACATTCAACTGAATTCCTTTCATTGATTTGGATAGCAGCTTTTCTAAATTGACCGCTGCTTCAATCATTCCTTTGTCCTCGAAACGTCTTCCGACAAGTTGTAGTCCAACCGGAAGCTTATTCTTTGTAAACCCTCCGTTAACCGTTATAGCTGGATGTCCAGTAACATTGAATAACCCGGTAAATTTCATTTCGTTATCATCCTTAAGGGCTGGATCCTCTTCAGGTGCAGGATAAGGAACAGTAGGCATGAGCAGAAAATCCACGTCTTCCAATACTCCGTCCACATCCTTTCTCGCACTCACTAATTCATTTTTCGCTTTCAAGTAATCAAGAGATCGATGAACCAAACCAGCCTCAATCTGTTTATATGTTAAAGGAGCATACTCTTCTTTCCTGGAAATCCATTTTTCATGAATTGAAGCCGCTTCCGGTAAAAGCACATTCATAACGATCTCTTCTGTAATATCAAAGTACTTCAACTCGATTTCATGTACAGTCCATTCTAGTTTCTTTACATGTTCTAATGCCTCTTTATAAATTCTTGCTACCTCTTCGTTTACATCTGAGACTTTGTCAGCTGGAAGGACTCCGATAATCACATTTTCATTTTTGGGAATTTTTGCAGAGTGAAAACCCGGCACAAGTGCTTCCATCACAACCATTAAATCTTTCGAACTTTTAGCCAAGGGACCGGCATGATCGAGTGAGGGCGATAATGGAAATAGACCTTCGAGTGAAAGCAAGCCATATGTCGGTTTAAGCCCTGCAATCCCACAATAAGAAGCGGGAATTCTTATAGATCCTCCCGTATCTGAACCAAGAGAAAACAACCCAATCCCGGCAGCGACCGATGCAGCAGAACCGCCGCTAGATCCTCCAGCAGTCTTTGTCAGATCCCAGGGATTGTTTGTCTGCCCATACTCCGGGTGAACAATTCCATAAGCAAACTCCAGCATATTCGTTTTACCAATGAGAATGGCTCCGCAATTCTTCAGCCGTGATACCAATGGAGCAGTGGTGTCAGGGATATACCCCTTAAGGATCTTGGACCCGCACGTCGTCCTGACTCCTTGTGTATAATAAAGATCCTTTACGCTGTATGGAATGCCGTATAAAACATGCTTCACTTCATTTCTTAAAAAAGCATCCTCAGCCTCTTTCGCTGCTTGCTTGGCTTCTGATTCCATTACCGTAATAAAACTGTTAAGTTTTGAGTCAACTTCTTTAAGCCTTTCGAAGGTGCTTCTGACTAGTTCAACAGGCGACAATTCCTTTCGTCTGTATAACTCAGCCACTTCCAAAATCGATAAATCGGAACACTTTTTCATCATTCATCACCTTTTGCCAGTAAAGGATCAATCCTATTTACCTGTGCTGTTACCAGGAAGCAATCGACCTCGCCAGCCTCCAGAATCCAATACTTCCACATGGCTTTTCCTCCTGAATTTGATTGAATAAAACGACCGCATACAATAAAGTCCTGCGGTCGTTTTACTGGAATTATTCTTTCGTCATCTTCTGGAACGGAACATACCATGTGTTCATTGGATTGATTTCATAACCTTTTACCCAAGATCTTTGAGTAGCCTGGACAAGACGCTGTGCAGGGAAGATGTATGGAACTTCTTCACTCATGACTGCCTGGATTTCCTTGTAGATTTCCTCACGTCTGCCTTCATCGACGGTCTTTCTGCCTTCTTCCAATAGCTGATCGACTTTGCTGTTTTCATAGAATGCAAGGTTAAAGCCTGGGCCCTTACTAGTAGAATGAGCAAAGTACCAAAGGTTGTAATCTGGGTCAGCATAATCTGGTGTCCATGCTGCCAGTGCTAACTGATGGCCGCCTGAAGTAACAGTTTCAAGGAATGTCGGCCATGCCAATGTCTTGATTTTCAGGTCAACACCAATCTTTTTAAAATCTGATTGCATCATGACTGCAATATTTTTACGTACTTCATTATTCTCGGAAATCAGGATTTCTGTTTCAAAACCGTCTCCGAGTCCTGCCTCTTCAAGTAATGCCTTAGCTTTATCAAGGTCAAAATCATATTGTTTCACATCGGGGTTATAACCAAACATACCTTCAGGAATGATTCCGCCGATACGCTTACCAGCTCCAAGAAGAATATCATTATTGATAGAATCGTAGTTTACAGCGTGTGCCAATGCCTGTCGGACCTTCACATTATCAAGAGGTTTCTTCTCCATGTTAATCGCGATATCGTCAATTTGATACCCAGGTTGTGTGATGACATCGATTCCCTCTGTGCCTTCCATTTGCTTCATGACATCAGGAGATAGCATAGAGTAATCCAGCAAATCTACTTCTCCTTTTTCGAGCATGAGTCTAGCAGTTGAAGGCTCGTTAACAATCATAACGTTGACTGTTTTTAATTTAGGTACTTCTCCCCAGTAATTCTCATTCGCTTTTAAAACCATTTTCTGGCCGCGATCCCAGCTTTCAAGAATATATGGTCCAGAACCGTAACCCTTATCTGCAAGATAACTTTCACCTAAATCATCGCCATGATTTTCAGAAAGTTTTGGATTGACGATATTGGCAAAGACAGTTCCAAGCGTTTTGATGAATGGAGCAAATGGTTTCTCAAGAGTAATTTTGATTGTGTGATCATCCACAATTTCAAAACTATCCTTCGAAATAACCTTTTTAAATTGTCCAGCAGCAGATTTTCCAATATCAATTGCACGAGTGAACGAATACTTTACAGCTTCTGCCGTTACTGGAGATCCATCATGGAATTTGGCTTCCTTATTCAAGTAGAAAGTATAAGTCAAACCATCATCAGAAACATCCCACTTTTCAGCCAGTTGAGGTTTGACTTCAGTATCTGTGCCATCATAAGTAACGAGGCGATCATAAAGCATATATGTTACACGGAACGAAGTATTTGCAGCAGTGCCATGTGGGTCAAGGTGAGGTATATCCTGGTTGGTGGCGAAATTGAAGACTTCTGGATTTCCAGAACCCTGTGGTTCTGCTGGTGTTTCGTTCTTTTCTTCTTTCTTACCCTCTGCCGGTGTAGTCGTCGTCTCTTGGTTGTACTTATTACATCCAGTCAAAGCAAGTAACAGAATCAGGGCCATGGTCATCACTTTAAATAAGATACTTTTCCTCTTCATTTGTTTCCCCCCAGATTTTTAGTGGATGTTTTATTACTAGCAAAGCTTTAAAAGGCAGGAATCACCCCTTTCAAAGAATTCAAATTACCTATTTTTAGGATCAAGTAAATCTCTCATGCCATCACCCAATAAGTTAAAACCTAAGACGGTCACGAGGATCGCTAAACCAGGGAATGTGGCGGCCCACCAGGCATCACGGAGGATTTCCCTGCTCGAGGATAGCATCGCTCCCCACTCAGGAGAAGGAGGCTGAGCTCCCAACCCGATAAAACTTAGACCAGCTGCAGCCAGGATGACGAACCCTAAATCCAAGCTCGCCTGGATGCTTGCTGGAGCAATCGCGTTTGGAATGATTTCCTTAAATAAAATCCTAAAAGGGTTGGCTCCGATCGCTCTTGCTGATTCAATAAACTCCGAGCTCTTGATAGACAGGACTGACGAGCGGACAATCCTTGTGTACCACGGCCACCATGTTATCGCTAATGCCAGCAGGACATTTTCAATCGATGGCCCAAGGGCTGCGGCTATGGACATCGACAGTATGATGCCTGGAAAGCTGAGGAAAATGTCAGTAAGCCTCATGATTACCTGGTCTACCATACCACCTACATAACCTGCTATTGCGCCAAGGATGGTGCCGATTGGGAATGAGATCAAAACGACCATTAACCCAATCTTTAAAGAAATCCGTGTTCCAAAGATAATCCGGCTTAGTATATCCCTTCCTACTTCATCCGTCCCGAACAAATGCTCGGAACTGGGAGGAAGCAATTTTTGTCCCAGATTTACCTCCAGGGGATCCTTAGGGGCAAGCCATGGTGCGAATATGGCTAAAATGATGATCATTGCTACCAGGAAAATCCCTAACACTGTTAAAGGACTTTGTAATATCCGTCTAACCACTTAAATTGCCTCCTTTTAATCATAGTTAAGTCGAGGATCGACAACCTGATAGAGTATATCGATGATAAGGTTTACGAGAATGAAGAGAACGGCGATCAGAATCGTGACGGCCATAACAGCCGGAAAGTCCAGGTATGTAATGGCATTGACCGCATACTTGCCAAGTCCTGGCCACGAAAACACCGACTCAACGAGGACACTTCCACCTAGAGAATGACCAAATGTCATGCCAAGAAGCGTCATAATCGGCATCATCCCATTCCTTAATGCATGGCCGTAAAGTACTCGCTTTTCTGATCCACCTTTTGCAAAGGCCGTTCTGATATAGTCACTTCTTAACACTTCAAGCATGGATGATCTCGTCATTCTTGTAATCATCCCGATTGTTACGGCAGCTTGCGTAATCCCAGGGAGGATTAAATGGATCACCGCTGATTTAAAGACCGTCCAATTTCCTGTCAGAATCGCATCAATTGTGTACATTCCAGTGATTGTCTCTGGAGGAGTGAGCCCTGTATCTAACCGTCCTGAACCAGGTAAAACCCCAAGCTTTAAATAGAAGAATAATAGAAAGATGATTCCCAGCCAGAAGGCCGGCATGGCCACCCCTACGAGTGCCATGACCCTAGCAAATTGATCAGCTGCTTTATCCTTCTTGCTCGCACTTATGACACCTAAAGGTATACCTATTAAAATCGTGATAAACATCGAGAAAAAAGTTAATTCTAAAGTTGCCGGAAAATATTGTTTGATATCCTCCATTACGGGCTGATGAGAATAATTACTGTTTCCAAGATCCCCTTGAAGTAAATTTTTCATGTAATTGGCATACTGCACATAAACAGGATCATTCAGGCCCATTTTTTCCTGCAACTCTTCGATTACCTTCGCATCTGCGTATGGACCTGCAGCTAATCGAGCTGGATCACCAGGAATGGTATTCGAGATAAAGAAAGTCAAAATGCTTATTCCAATCAAAATCGGTATCATGAGGAAAATCCTTTTTACCGTGTAACGAAGTGCGTCCACCGATCCCGCCTCCTTTTAGGTTAAGAAATATGGATCTTTGTTTTCGTACTCTGCTCAGGGTGTACATGAATACATGACGCCCAGTGTCCCATCGCTTTTTCCCTGAGCTCAGGTGTTTCCATTTTACATTCAGGAGTAGCTGCCGGGCACCGTGTATGGAATGCACAGCCTGTAGGAGGGTTGATCGGGCTTGGAAGATCTCCCTGCAGAATAATTCTATCTCGCTTTTTTGTAGGATCCGGAAGCGGTACGGCTGTTAACAGTGCCTTTGTATAAGGGTGCAGCGGGTTCCTGTACAATTCATCAACATCAGCGATCTCAACTATTTTTCCTAAATACATTACAGCTACCCTGTCGGAAATATGCTGTACTACCGAAAGATCATGAGAGATGAACATATAACTCAAGTTAAATTCCTTCTGCAAATCCACCATAAGATTCAGAACCTGGGACTGAACCGATACATCAAGCGCTGATACTGGTTCATCAGCTATGATCAATTTCGGATTCAATGTGAGGGCGCGGGCTATCCCGATCCTTTGCCTCTGTCCCCCTGAAAATTCGTGCGGATATCGGTCAAGCTGGTCTTTGCGAATGCCGATTTTATCAATCAGGCCTTCAACAACTTTCATCCTTTCCTGTCTGTTTCCTGCACCATGAACGATCAGCGGGGTTTCAAGGATCGTACGAACTGTACTCCTGGGGTTTAAGGAAGCATAAGGGTCTTGGAAGACAATTTGCATATCCTTCCGCAATTCCTTCATTTCCTTCCTCGGAAGATGGGTAATATTTTTTCCACCGAAAAAGATATCTCCGGAAGTTGGCTTTATTAACTTGAGGATTGTACGGCCCAAACTTGACTTTCCACAGCCAGATTCACCAACAATCCCTAACGTTTCCCCTTGCTCAATATGAAAGCTTACTCCATCCACTGCTTTTACTTTTTTCTTTTCACCCAGGAATCCCTTTTTAATTGTGAAGTGTTGCTTCAAGTCCTTCACTTCCAGAAGAGCCATTCATTTCTCCCCCCTTTTCTTCGTATAGCCAGCAAGCTGCTGTATGATCTTCTCCTACACTGCTCATTGGAGGAGTTTTACCTTTACAAATTTCCATTGCGGAACTGCAGCGATCAAAGAAGCGGCAGCCCTGTGGCATTTTATCTGGTGATGGAACCATTCCAGGAATGGATCCAAGCTTTGCTTTTTTAACTCCTAATTTCGGAATGGATTCAAGAAGGCCTTTTGTATAAGGGTGCTTAGGATTAAGAAATAACTCCTTAACATTGGCCTGCTCTACAATTTTGCCAGCATACATAACAACAACACGGTCACATACCTCAGCAACTACACCGAGATCATGGGTGATCATGATAATCCCCATCTCGTTAACCTCTTTAAGGTGGTTCATTAAATCGAGGATTTGTGCTTGAACGGTTACATCCAAGGCAGTTGTTGGTTCATCACAAATCAATAGACTCGGGTTGCATGCCATGGCAACAGCAATCATGATTCTCTGCCTCATCCCGCCAGATAATTGATGTGGATATTCCGAAGCTATTTCCTCTGCTCTCGGTAACCCAACTTCATTCAAAAGCTCTATGACCCGCTGTTTCCGCTGCTCCTTATTTAAATCTGTATGAAGAATAAGCGTCTCTTCAATTTGCCTTCCCACAGTATGAAGAGGATTCAATGACGTCAACGGATCCTGGAAAATCATCGCCATTTTATTGCCTCTAATTTTCTCCATTTTTCTTTTAGAGTAGGAGGTTACATCTTCATGATCGAGATTGATAACACCCTCAAGCTTTGCTTTTTCAGGTAAAAGGCGCATTACCGATAGTGCGGTCATGCTTTTGCCGCAGCCTGACTCACCGACAATACCTACTGTCTCGCCTTTATTTACCTGGAGAGAGATCTCATCTAAAATTTTCACGTATTTCCCATCTCTCTTAAGAGATAGTGATACATCATTCAGTTCAAGCAACATAAAAACACCACCCTTATATAGTCAGAAGGCCCTTGACCTCTTTTAGTTCATTCAGTGCGTGAACATAATGATCGGAAAACTCCCTGCTGACTCTATCTGTGTCCTTTGACTTCAAAGCATCAAGCAGTTTTCTATGGTTTTCTACAACAAGCGCTGCTCTCGCAGGAAGCTTGTTAGCAACTGTCAAAAACATGGCCCCAACCTGGGTATCCAACTGCTGATGCATGTGGATCAATCTTTTATGCCTAGAAGCACTGACAATCACGCTATGAAAATCTATATCACACTTTGCCTCTGTTTCTAAGTCCTTCTCATCCATAGCATGCTGGAACTCTTCCAATAACGATTCCAGCCTGCTAAAATCTTTATCTATTAAATGAGGGATTGCAAGGCTTGCTGCCTTTGCTTCCAGCAGAGCCCTGAGAGTATAAATCTCATATGCATCCTGAGAAGAAAGTGTCGTAACATGTGTTCCCTTATTAGTTTCATGTTTGATCAACCCTTCATTTTGCAGTAACATCAGAGCCTCTCTTATCGGCCCGCGTGATATATTAAGACTTTCTGCAAGCTGGGCTTGGTTCACTTTTTCGCCAGGCTTCAATGACCCATTCAGTATCATTTTCCTGATGATTTTAGCTACATGATCGGAAAGATTTTCATGGTTTAAATGCATATTTTTCTCCGCTTTCATACTGTTCTTTTAATTTATATAAGTGATCCCAATCCATTTGAATCGTACCGGTTTCAATCTCTTTGATGAGAGACACGAGCAATCCTGTCAGTGGCATTGGAATACGATGGTGAGCTCCTATTTCTAAAATGGGGACCAATTGCGAATCAATTTCTGTCTTTCTTTTTCTGACAGCCAAGTCTCTCCAAATGCCGCTTTTAGTTTTCTTGTTTGCCGCCATTCTTTGTGCGAGCTTTTCCAGCTGCTGATCGAGAATTGACTGATTACGCGTCACTCTAGGGTATACAAGCTCAGGGACCCAATCATCAAAACCGATTGGCTTAACACCTTCCTTATCCGCAACCTCCAGTATTTCTGAGCAAAGTTCCATCAGTGTTTCCCTAAGTTCCATTTTTCTGACAACAGCTGCCATTGTTTCATCAACTAATGCCGTAGCGTATAAAAGTCCAGCGTATGACATCTTCCCCCACAAGTAGCCCCAAATGTTATCAGTAACCTGAGCTGGCCCCCAGCATTGGAGGATTTTCTGCAAATCCTTAACCCGCTGACTGATTTGCCCATCCAACTCCCCCAGATAGAGTGCTGCGACTCCGCCATAAAGAATCCTGCCCGGCTCCAAGTAGTCCGCGGAAAAATTAACAAAGCAGCCAATCGTTTTATCTCTTCCTATCAGACTGGCAATCTCGTTTTCGCAAAGCCCATTTTGGAAAGATACTACTTTGGTTTCTTCCTCAATAAGATGTAAAAATGGCTTCAGTGCTTCTTTTGTATGCTGTGCCTTAACACTTAGGAACACCGCATCCAGAGCTGGCTTTTTTTTAACTAGCTGTTCCGGTGTATAAGCGTCACATTCAACGGTAAAGGTTTCATCAGGGCCCTCAATTCTAAGACCGCGGCTATTCATGGCATGCACATGTTCCTGATCTTTATCGCAAAAGGTTACTTTGTTGCCCGCTCTCACAAGATGAGCTCCTAGTACACCGCCAATCGCGCCTGCACCAATCACTGTAATTTCCATTAGACTCCTCCTAAAAAAGTTGTTGTCCGCCATCCGCAGAAATGGTTTGGCCGCTCACATAGCTTGCAAAGTCTGAGGCAAAAAACAGAACTGGATGAGCAATATCTTCAGGTTCTCCGAGTCGCTTAACCGAGATGGATTTGACCAGATTTGCTTGCTCCTCCATCGTCATTCTTTCCCACTGCTTCTTTGTTGACGGATTCGATATCACAAATCCAGGCGCTACGTTATTGACCGTTATTCCATAGGGACCAAGTTCTTGAGCCATTTGCCTTGTGAAACCAATCTGTCCAGCCTTAGCACTGGCATATGCCTGGATTCCAGTCAGACTTGTGCTGCGCCCTGCTCCACTTGAGATATTAATGATCCGTCCATAATTCTGCTTTTTCATGTAAGGAGCAACTTCCTTTGTTGTATAAAAAGCGGCATCCAGATTAACAGCAAATATCTTTCTCCATTGATCAGGGGTTACTTCTTCTACTGGTTGATGGATTTGTCCACATACACCTCCAGCATTGTTAACCAATATATCGATCTTGTTAAATTTTTGGATTGTGTAATCCACTAACTGTTTCACACTTTCCACTTCTGTGATATCGCATGTATATGTATCAAAACGGTTAGATTTTTTATTCATGTCAAGCCACTCATTAAGTTCCGTTTTCACTTCCGCAAGTTCTTGATCCAATATGTCTGTACCAATTACTGTTGCTCCGTGCCTGAGAAATGCTTCGCAGATTCCTTTGCCAATTCCATGCGCTGCACCAGTAACCAGAACAACTTTTTCTGTAAAAAATGTCGATTGTAAACTGTTAACACTTTGAATCAAAATACCACCCCTTCGCTTTGTCCTGGATATTGGTAAAACTATATAACAGGCTAAAAAGATTGTAAAGTTTATTTTTAGAATATTTTTAATATTTAAAATATAAAACTATTGTCATATAAAATTATCATTGGTAATGAATAAACTTCGAATTATCTTAAAATACTTTTGATATTCCTTGGTTCCGATGAGATCAATATCTTCTTAATTAAATTGTTATTATTAATTAAGTTTTTCTATCACAAAACAAAAGTTTTTGGAAAAACAAAATCCCAATAATTTTTTTGTGGGTCCTCTCGATATTAATGTAAATAGAGGTTGAATTTCTGTTGCAGCTTTTTACCTTAGCCTTGATTCTATAGTTTAAAGGCGTGCCAGCAAACGACAATTTCATTCTTTTTTTGCATAATAAAAAAGCACACATTCATTAATTCAATGTGTGCTTCAAACTTTTTATTTCACAGCTTCCTAACTTTATCCCCATCAACGATTTTCAAGTTAATCCCCCAGGACTCTCCACTCATTGAATCTACTCCTAATTTGGATAGATCTATATCAGTTTCAATCGTGACTATTTCTCTTTCTTTTTCATGCATGATTACTTCGTATGGGCCGCCTTGGTTCAATAAGGAGAGAAGTGGAGTTTCATCTTCGAATAGGTATTTTTCATAGAATTCGATGTTGAAGTGGACGGTTTGGTTGCTGTGATTCTTAAACGGGAATTGGCATGTAGCGTATAGTTTTTTTTCACCTTTCATCTCGTACCGGCACGAACTTCCCCTTCTCTCGTACTCGATAGCGTTAATACCTGTCGCAAGCGTTTTTTGGTAAGCACTTACTAGTTCCATCGGCAGGAATACCACCAAAAATATGGCGATTAAGACCATACGGAGATGGAATTTTTCAAGCGATTTTACCAGGAAATACAAACTGATGACAAACAAAATCAAGCCTGTGACACCAATATAGCTAACTCCATTCATAGTTCTGATTGGAAAATTTAATGCTGACGATATTTCCTGACCAATAGGATATTCATGAGGGAATGGAAAGTTGAGTGCAATCGAGAGAAAGAAAAAAATAATGGCAGCAATCAAAAATCTTTTGTACTTCAGCATAATGGACTTCCAACTCCTACTCTTCTATTATTCAACCTCCACTCACTCGCGTCTCTTGTGGAAGATCAAGTTCACTAAAAGTATAGATTCTGTCCAACCGCTCATTGTACTAATAAATTCAAAACATCAAACTGAATGATCCCCAACACTATCGTAATGAGGATGACTCCTTCCGCAATTGACAGGATCGATTGCTTGGGATCTGCAGAAAATTTCCATTCAAAGTATGCGCGCACAAAGTTTTCGGATGTAAATATCAACGTCATGAAGAATAAAAAAAGATTAATAGATAAGTCATGGTAGAATAATTGATACATTAAGATCAAATAAACGGCTAATGCAGTAAGCCGGACCGCCCAATCTACTTTCCGATGGGTGCTATTAATATGATGATAGGAAAAAGCCTTCTTTTTCACTTTATTAATATTAAAAACTTTCCTTAAAATGAACTTGGATGCGGCAATTATTAGTATGATTACGATAAAAAGCATTATGAATTTGAAACCTGACATATACTCCCTCCTCATGATGTTATTTTATCATTAAGTTCCAGTTATTGGTACATTTTCTAGGCGGAAATTCTTTTTAAACGTATTTTCAAAAAACTATTTCGCTTATCGAAAAAGATGCTACAATACTATTTATATAATTTAAAAGAATGAAGGGAATACAATGAACAAAAAGTTATGGATTACATATGGAATGTTGACCTTCGCTACGGCAACATGGGGCAGTGCGTTTATCGCAGGGAAAATTGCGGTTGAAAGCTTTGATCCGGCAACGGTCGCTTTTTTTAGGTTTTTTGGGGCAGTGATTCTGCTGGTTCCTCTCATGTTTGTGATGGAGAAAAAACGTCAAAAACCAAACTTAAAGGATTATGGCTTATTTGCAGTTCTTGGCCTGACCGGTATCGCCTTTTACAATATCTTCTTTTTCCTGGCCAGCAAGCATGCGCCGGTCATCAAAAGCTCGCTGTTCATCGCCTCTAACCCGGTGTTGATCGTGCTTTTGTCGGCTTTGTTTTTAAAGGAAACAATTACACGCAACAACGTCATTGGATTGGCCATCGCACTATCTGGAGCATTTTTCATCATAACTGATGGACATCTGCTAAACTTGTTCGAGCTTGGGTTCGAACCGATCGATTTTGTGCTTATGGGCGCAGTCGTAAGCTGGGCGTTATACAGTGTCGTTGGTAAAGTGGTGTTGAAAAAGTTCAGCTCGGTTGAGTCTACCACCTATGCCGTCGCTTTCGGCACACTCTTCCTGCTGCCGTTTGCACTCGCAGAAACATCATGGCAGGACGTCCAGCAGGCAACAGGTACAACCTGGATTGCGATCATCCATATGAGCGTTTTGGTTACGGTTGTATCGTTCGTCATGTACTACAACGGAATCAAAGAAGTTGGCGCCGCTAAGGCATCGATTTTCATCAATGTGATGCCTGTATCTGCAGTTATAATGGCTACTTTGTTTTTGGGAGAAGATTTCACAGCGGCTCAAGCAATCGGAGCAGCCCTCGTGCTATCCGGTGTTTATATTGGAACAAACCCGCGGCTTTTTAAAAAGAAGCAAACCAGGAATATAGTGAAAAATGAAATCGCATAAGGAGTTGCAGCCATGATCCATAAACTTGAATTGAAGTCGGAAAACCTGCACGGTTCTTTTAGTAATGAATATAAGCCTATCCTCACAGTGAATTCTGGGGACAGCATTCGCATGCAAACACCCGACATTGAATGGGGATATTCGGAATCAAAAGGCATAGAGAGACAATTTTTTAAGTCTGCGGTAAAAGAAGAGACTCCTCTCCACCCAATGATTGGACCGATTGAAGTAAACGGGGCAAAAGCTGGTATGGTTCTTGAAGTAAAAATGAATGACGTCATTCCAGGCTGGTATGGAACAAATTGGGCAGGCGGCAAGAACAGCTGGCAAAATGATGCAGTCGGTTTGACGGGATCTGAGAGGATTCGGTTTGACTGGGAATTAGATCGCGATACAATGGCTGCTAAGACTGAAGTCAGCTCCCGCCAGGTGAATGTTGCGCTTAATCCATTCATCGGTTTGATGGGAGTTGCACCAGCAGAACCAGGCGTGCACCATACATCCCCTCCCCGCTATTGCGGCGGGAATATTGACTGCAAAGAACTAGAAAAAGGCAGCACGTTGTACCTGCCAATTTCTGTTGATGGTGCTTTGTTCTCAATTGGCGATGGTCACGCTGCACAAGGGGACGGCGAAGTTTCCGGCACGGCAATCGAATGCCCGATGGATCTAGTCGATATTACTTTGACTGTGAGAGACGATATTAAGCTAACTATGCCGAGAGCAAAGACACCAGCTGGATGGATTACATTCGGATTTAATGAAGATTTAAATCAAGCAGCTGCTCAGGCACTTGACGAAATGGTTGAATTGATCACCGAGCTTCATCAGATTGAACGAGCAGAAGCTCTTGCGCTTGCAAGTGTTGTAGTCGATCTGAGAATCACCCAGGTCGTAAATGGGGTCAAAGGAGTCCATGCCGTTTTACCCCATGGTGCAATTCAGTAATTAGAACCCCTGTACCCTCTCCATAAACCGTTGCGTTTTAGAGTGCAATACCCTATAAATGATAATGAAAATGGCGTGTTAACTGACATCAGTTTTGACACGCCATTTTTCTGATTTATTGTGTTTTCGCATCTGAAATATAAACAATCTTATTCAACATAAGCACCCTTTAGTTTAAGTGCATTGATTCACAATCCAGCTTATAAAATAAGCTCCGCTAAATGAAACAAGGACCCAATTAAGGTCCTTATTTCTGAAAGCACAGTAGTAAATTAGATAGTAAACTCATCAGTCAGATTTTAAAATCAAATTCCCTTTAGAATCGAATTTAGACCAGCCATCCTCTAGACTTGGATAATGCATACCTTTTTCAATTGAACTCCCACCATTCATAGTGGGTGATTCAAATACGATAAGCAAAACACTATTAGTATTTCTATCGTACTCGTATTCATATATCAGATTTGGTTCCTCAGCAAATTTATAAACAATCATCCATCTTCCTGTTTTAAAGTCCCTTGATGACCTTTTTTGGTATCCTTGCTCCAAATCTACTTTCTGAGCTTCCATATATGTATCAATTCTATCTTCTGCGATATTCTTATAACCAGGAAAATTCACATACCAAACAATAAAACAGACTAAAAAAAGGACAATTGCAGTAATCCCAACAAACACTTTTTTCTTCACAAGAATCACCCTTAGTGTAATATTACACTAATTGTAACATAAGGAGGAATTATACACTACCATAAAAATCCTTTTTTTAATCATCCTGCTTCGTTTGTTCAAAAAGACCTTAAAAAAAGGGCGTAAGGGCTCAATCTTGTAGGAATTTATAAACTTGCATAACCTACTGCTTGTAGAATAGATTCTGCCAACTGACCTGGCTTGTAATCTCTAACTACATCGATAATTTTATCCTCCAGTATGGTATAGCCCCGTTTCTCTTTTTGGAAAGGTTCGACTGAATAACCTTTTTCAAAATCCCAATATATGGATATATACTTCAAAGTTTTTGTGGCTTTTGAATATCCTTTTAATCCCATTACCTTTTCGATAACCGACTCTTTACTCTCATCATCAGGTTTTATTACGCCAAATAAATCGAGAGCCACGTTCACCTTTTGCTCCAATTCTTCATAGGTATATGGAGCTGCCAATTTGAAAACTTTCTCAACTTGAGACAAAGAGCCTTCATATTTCTTGGAAGGGCTGTTTGGGATAATATATAGATTACCTAAGCTATCAATAAAAATTGAAACTATTCCATAATTAGCTCTCAAAGACATCACCTTTTCATTTAAAATAATCCTCTTGTTCTTGAACTATCCTGCTTCGTTTGTTCAATAACATATTGAATAAAAAGTGAGGAATCCGGTTTGAAATCATTAATCCTGTTTGTTGAATAAGAAATAACCAATTTAATATATTTACGCCTCCATAAAACCACTAAACGCCAATCCTACAAATATCGCCCCTACAATAAAAGCAGCTATATGTAATAATACCTTGTATCGTAATTTAGTTGTTTTTAAAGCAAAATATAATTTAAAGACAAAAAACAGTAAAGCCAAATTTATTGATGTCTCAATTAAAACTGGAATTAATCTATTATAAGTGAACTCTAGCTTATATATAAATTCTCTAAAAAGAATGTCATTCGCAATTCCCATAAAAGATAGTAAGACTTGATAAGCAAAAAACTTTAGGTTATTCATTTAATCAACCTTTCCTTCTGATTTCATCTACCATATGTTTTCTTGAACTCTTCTGCTTCCTTGGCTTAATAAGGATTTCAACAAAGGTGCCTATTTCATCCTGGGTATACACCTGGGTATTTAAGATTCTAAGTCAAAACTCCCCGTTTCAATAAGGATCCCTTCTTTATGAAGCCTTTTATGATTATATGGAATTCGGCTTAATTCCTCACACTTTTCATCCCATATAATATTTATAAACCGAGATGCTTCTTGAAGGAAACAGTCCGGATTCACATTCTCGTAACAATAACATTCGTTAGGATATGTTTCCCCGCATCCGAATAACTCAAGAACATCTTCTTCGATTGCAATTGCACCAATCCTAAACTCATAAAGGAAATACAACTCGATAAGGAAATTAGTAAAGTCTTTTATTTCCTCTTTTTTTATTCCGATTTGGTCCCATTCAAAGGCATCGAAGATAGACCCATAAAACCAGAAATTTACCATAATTGAATTTGAAGAAACCATTTCAATTTGTAAAATCGCTTTTCGTTTCCTTGGTAAGTGAACGAATACTCTTAATCTTAATGAATGTATAAAATTTGCTTCTGAATCTTCCTCATCATATGGATAGCCTCTATCAAAAAAATCAATAATTTCATCAACGTTTTCGTCAATTATTTCAACCTTAGTCGTTAGCTTTGGCAACTTATTTATAATATCCTGGATTGCTTTCGATTTCATTTCCATTTCTTTAAGTTCCAATAAGAAGCTAACTTCAAGAAAAGATCCGCCATGTAACCATTGTGACCAATCCATTATGATTCCTCCTAAATCCGGCAAAATCTCTCTATAATTGATATGCTTCTTAAGCTAACCTGCTTCGTTTGTTTAATAAGGAATTCAATAAAAAAGGCGTAAAATCCTTCTGGATCTACGCCCGCTTAGTTAAATAAGACATAATCTCTCTTATTTTCTTAGATAATCAATCTCAATTCCATTCACTTTTTTATCCATTTCGTACGTTTTAGAGGATTTATCATAAATAACTTTTAAGCTCTTTTCATCAAGCCATTCAATAGAAAAGTCTTTATCGGACCTAAAAGTATTTCCCGATTCATTTTGAAAATCATCATCTTTATCTAAAATGGATAATTGGGGTGAAAACCCAGTGGTTGCACCACAACTTCTTTCGAAAACATAAGCCACATTATCCCCACCAGGAGAAGGGACTTTTTGCAGAATATCATTTCCACACATATCTCCAAACAATGTATCCAATACATATTTGCCAACGATAAATATGGCTAGTATTAAGATTATTGTTAACAAAATAGACTTCACTATATTTTTCATTAAAATCACCTTGATTGAAAGTGTATATTAAATGTTTTCTTTAGAAATCCCTAAAGTCCTTCTTGTACTATCCTGCATGGTTTGTTCAATAACAACGCTGCCTGTTCTTATGCTATAAAGATCACTTGCCCTCTGAGTGTATATATGATTTATCTATAAGTTAATGTCTTTTTAAGGTAATACTGATGATTTTCTTTGTTTGGATGTCCTTCAATTACACCGACTATCTCATAACCATTTTTTTGATAGAAGTCCGGTGCTTGAAAGCTAAACGTATCAAGTTGAATTAGTTGACACCTGTTTTCTCTAGCTATTTTTTCTATATGATTTAATAACTCTTTCCCATAACCGCTACCCCTAATTGATTCATCAACCCATAGGAAATCAATATGTAAGTTATACCAAAAAATTGTTCCTGTTATGCCACCTAATATTTCTCCTCCTTCATCCCTAAGAATAAAGCTAATATTCTTAACAGGATGTTTTACATTATCAGGTAGCTTAGAAAAATTATGTTCAATCACTTTCTTTCGAATGTATTCACTATCTTCTTGGTTCCATTGTTGAGTTATTATCATAATTGCCCCTCCCTAGAAGTCGCTGAATAAACATTCCATCACTTTTGCTTGTTCAACATTCCAGCATCGTTAGTACAATAAGGTTTTCATTTGAATAAATTCGAAATCCACAAAGGATCCGATGTGTTAAGTAAATTCAAAACCCTTATTGCAACCTGGTTATAGTCACCCTCTGAATTTGCCTTTTCAAACTTAAACCATATTCCATCTTCTTCTTCGGATTTTGCTCCTAATCTATGTCTTTTGTTAATATGGTGAGCCGTTATTTTGTTAGGTGAAATGTGTTCTCCCCAAGGCTCTGTAATACCTTCCAACGGGGAGACAGCTAACTCAACTATAAAAGACCCGCCCCATTTGTTAAATTGGAAAGTTACTAAATCTATATAATCGTTATTCTTTCTAAAATGGGGGAAGGAACCTTTAAATCCTTGATCCCATAGTATAGGGATAACTATTTTTTTCAACGCAGTGTCCATCATTTTTCTGTCGTCTGATGACATTTTCCTCACCCTTTTTGATATTGTTTGTTGAACTAACCTGCTCCGTTTGTTCAATAAGGAATTCAACAAAAAGATAGTTCAAGCATTCCTGGATCAACACACTCGTATAACAATGATTAATTGTTATCTAAACACTTTTTCTATTTCGTCCTTGTCGTAATCTAATATCCAATCATTGTATGTATTATAAATGTCTCGTATAGATTCAGGTGAGATAGCAAGCAAATCACATCCTCTATCATCGTACACATGAAAAATGGTTTTCCTTTTGAAATTTAAAAAATATATCCTATGAAAAATACTTGGTTGGATTCCCAAATCCTGATTGCATACTGCTTTTAATAATGGAATGTATTTCATATCAGATACTTTGCATTCAAGGGTAAACCTATGTGTTTTATTTTTTCCGTCTTCATCATCTTTTGGGAAAATATAAGGCATTTCTGTATGCCTCAATTTATATAGGACTGATTTTTCATAGATATATGGAGAAAATATCCTCGCTTTATGCCTGTAGGATTTTCCATCTCCAAAATCATTTACATCTACTACCACAAGAATTTTCTCGTCTTGTAAATGTAAGGATTCAAACAACGTGACAGCTCTCTTATAAACCCCTTGTACAAAAGGACTGTTTTCGTAATGATACTCTCTATCCCACTCTACTCCTAACTCAAACCGTATGCCGATTTCCCAGTTATAAAACAAGGGTGGTCTAAGAATTAAGTTGGGGAAATATTCATTCATATAGTCATTAAAAAAATTCTGTACCCCCATTTTTTCTTTAATTTTGCCATTACTTCTTAAACTAAACTGCCCCGTTAGTCTAATTACCGCGAAACGCCACGTTCGAGTGACAATGTTAAGTCTCTAAGTTCATTTATCTCTTCGCTGCTCCAATTATTTCTTTCAACAGCCCTTAGGACCTTTTTAGAAGCTGTAAGCAGACTGTTCCCCATCTCCTCTAATTTGCAAATTGCCGTGAATTCCATTTCCCTTTTTTCCTTATCAAATTCGAATGACAATTCAATACGGGATGGACCTATTTTTTTTCCAAGTATAATAGGAGTTCCATCCATAAAGTCAAACTTGAATGTTTGCCCCATAGTAGA
Organism: Mesobacillus subterraneus; assembly: GCF_023715485.1. Taxonomy (GTDB): domain Bacteria; phylum Bacillota; class Bacilli; order Bacillales; family Cytobacillaceae; genus Mesobacillus; species Mesobacillus subterraneus_B. Next base: position 70,844 of record NZ_JAMBOF010000013.1, read on the forward strand.
AACTAGCAATCCTTTAAATGATTTAATCCACCAAGATAAAATAATTACTACAAAATCAGACCATTTTTCATCGGGAAAATAACGATAGTAATCAACAACAAAAGAAATGTTCCCAATAATATGTTGGTTGTATTCTAGTGAATCTATTTCTACCTCTATAGAAATGGTTTGTTCCATTATTATCATTCCCTTATCATAAGGATACCGATTAATATTCGACTCCTTACGATGTCAATCCTTCTTCAACATTCCTACCCCGTTAGTTTAAATAATCACTTTCATAAGGATTAGCATATAAGTCAATGTCAAATTCAGCTTTAATGATTGAAGCAAACTTAATTATATCCTTAGATAGATACAAAGCGGGTGCTAATCCATCTTCAATTTTAATTACAATAAAGAACTTACACTCTAAGGAGTACGCCTTTTTCAGTTCATTGATAATAGAAGACTTATTTTGTAGTTGCTGCAAAATTTTTTGGAGCTGCTCATTTACGTCAAATGATTCTTCGTACTCTGTACCCAGGTCCCAACTCGTTTCTTTTCTGTAAACCGCAGTTGGGCGATTAGGTATTAAATCACCTTTTCTATATGAACGAGTGGGTTCTATCTTTAGTTTATTCGATACATAATCGAGTGGAAATTCATCGCCATACAAGCTGAAATAAACCATTACTCGTGTATTATCCAATTCCATTCTCCTTAAAATTTTCTTAAACTAACCTCCCGTTTGATCAATAAGAGATTCAACAAAAAAGACGTTAATCCTCCTTGGATCAACGCACTCGGTAGTGAAGAAAGGTCTAAACTTCTTCCTGATATATTTCTAATTTTATCGGCTTTAAATTCGAAACTATTTTAAATTCCTGAAGGTCTTCTATATGATTAAAAAAATCATCTACTTCATCATAATCCATTGACCATTCTTCTGTTTCTAACTTACTCAGTTCATCTGATGGTCTAAATAAAAATTCACAGTTGAGTTGTTCCATTCGAGAATATTCATCTTCTTCATAAACAGTAAACTGACGGACAAAATCAAGGTGAAATAGTTCTTCTCCTGTAAAATCATAAACACCACATTGAAATAGGATTTCTTTATCTTCTTCTCCCTCAACTGGCTCTTTGCAAAAAGTCTTAAATGTTTCCCAAACCTTTTTAATATCATCGGTATCTTCACCAATCTTATTTTTAAGATAACTTTCGGTTTGCTTAACCGTAATCATCCCAACACCTCCGATATTATTATGCGGTTATCCTTGTTCAGCTAAACTGCACCTATAATTGAAGAAGTCTTATTGAAATAAATCAATCAATTGTTCTCTAATCTCTTTTCAAATCCCCATTTGAATTGATACGTCCTTAATCCGTTGAAGGCATTACTCTTTTAGGTGGATTTTCTCTTCATATACGGCTGCACAAAGGTGTTCCAATGCAACTCCCCACTCACGGTGTTCTAAATATTCTAATACAATAACTTGGTCGTTTTTTGGCAATCCATCCACTTGTTGAACTATATCTTTTATTTTCATTTCGATGTCCAATTAAAACCACACCTTATTCTGATTTAAACGCCAACCTCTAATAGCTTATCATTTCCTTGTTAAACATAACTGCTTCGTTACTTCAATAAGGAATTCAATAAAAAAGGCCGTTAATCATCTTGAATCAACGCACCCGGTAGTTGACGAAGAATGCTTTTTTCTACTGAAATGACTCTGCTATGTCAACCATTTTTTCTTTGGTCCCATTTTCGTCTGTATAGGATGTCAAGATGTAATGATAATCGCCATCAGTCCAATGAATCGAGGATCCAGGTCCCTCTATAAAGAAACCATTGTTTCCGTTAACCGTAACATCCTCTTCCTCATAATTGATGTATTCAACCGGGGGTGGTTGAATAGTCAATGAAAACTGCATTCCTCCTTCTTCCCCTTTGAATATTACCTCGTTTATATTTGTTTCGTGAGGAGGAATAACTCGTTCGTACCCTACTATGGTCATTGGAAATTTCGTCGGAAGCTTTGGGGCAATCCCTTCCTCTTTTAGTTCTTCTTTAAGTTCTGTATGGTCAAACCTTTCCTCTTTTTGACTGCACCCTAATATGATTAATGGAACTAATAAAAATAACATAGACAATACTCTTTTCATGAACATCCCTCCCTTTAAATTACCTACGTTTTATTTGAAAAAACGTTTCAGTTTAATTCAAAAACGTTAAGAGTTTTCTACTTTACTAAACTAATCTGCTGGGTTAGCACAATAAGGAATTCAACAAAACAGCTGTCAATCCTTCCTGAATCAACGCACCGAGAAGTTGTGAAAAGGAACTATTTTAAAACAGCACTTTCTAAAATTTTTCGAATTTAAACATAATCAATTTATGTGAAAGCTGAATTTCTTTTGTATTCTCTGCTAGCTATTCAGGTGTTTCATAAGCGGCATTGGTCTCATAGTCTTTTGATAATTTTACAAATCCTCCTGAAATGAAGCCTTTTGTATAGAAAGTATGGTTTTGAGTTACTGTAAGTTAATCCATAAATGAAAACTAAAACAAATCAAATGAATTTGAATGAACCTTTCTTTCCTGTATATTAAGGCTAGAAAACAATTTGGAAGGATGATTACTATTCAAAAGCAAATACAGCTTAAAAAGAGACCAACTGGACTTCCTGCATATGAACATTTTGAATTTGTGGAAGTACCTGTAGAGAAACCGGCAAAAGGAGAAATACTTTTGCAAACTATTTATATTTCGGTTGATCCTTATTTACGAGGGCGTATGAATGACACCAAATCCTATATCCCACCGTTCAAATTGAACGAGCCGATTTCAAGTGGTGTGATCGGGAAAGTGGTTGAGTCACAGTCTGACCTTTTTGAGGTAGGCGATTTCGTAATCGGCTCATTAGGCTGGCAGGAATTCTCCGTCGCAAAAGAAAATGCTGTACGCAAAATTGACCCGAATCTGGCACCAGTCTCCGCTTACTTGAGTGTATTGGGCATGACCGGTCTTACGGCATACTTTGGCTTACTGGATATTGGCAAGCCAAAAGCAGGTGAAACAGTTGTTGTATCCGGAGCTGCGGGAGCTGTCGGTTCCATCGTGGGTCAAATCGCAAAAATCAAAGGTACGAGGGTCATCGGTATTGCAGGTTCCGATGAGAAGGTTCGTTATCTTCTAGATGACCTTGGATTTGATGCAGCAATCAACTACAAAACACAGGATGTAGGCTCCGCCCTAAAAGAGGCATGTCCTGATGGAATCGATGTCTATTTTGAAAACGTAGGCGGAGAGATTTCAGATACAATTTTCCCGCTCTTGAACAACTTCGCAAGAATTCCTGTCTGCGGAGCGATCTCAGCTTATAACAAGTCTGAGCCAGATGTAGGGCCCCGGGTGCAAGGGTACTTAATCAAGACAAGTTCGTTGATGCAAGGTTTCACTGTCGGCAATTACTCCTCCCGTTTTGGCGAGGGAGCGAAAGAATTGGCCGGCTGGCTTTTAGAAGGGAAATTGAAGTATGAAGAAACGGTTACAGAAGGCTTTGAGAATACAATTGACGCATTTTTGGATTTGTTCAAAGGCGCGAATCTCGGAAAAGCGATCGTGAAAGTTGCAGATTCTGAAAAATAATCAAAAGCCGTTCCGGAGGTATTTCCGGAACGGCTCAGTTTGTAGACAAAAGGGGTTCGGAATGCTCTCATTCCGAACCCCTTTTTGGATTTCATCGGATTTTCCAAAGGAAATAGACTCTCTTTGCTTTACTTTTAGGCCATTACTGGACTTCTCCATGTCCAGTTGGCCATCTTCTTCAAGTTCAAGGCAGCGAAAGTAAGCATCGCCTGCATCGACAATTTTTTAAGTCCCCTCAGGGTTGTCCAACGCATGCCATGCTTTTCTTTTGCATCTGCGAATACACGCTCAATGGTTTCTTTGCGCTTCGCATAGATTTGTTTTACTTCTGGTTTGTGCCTCAAGTGGTCTGCCTCTTCCACATACTCCTGCCAGATATGGCGCGTTACCACCTTTTGGTGGTCTTTGCTTTCTGTGCATTGTGCTAAAAACGGGCAGTTGGCGCAGATCTGTTTAGGGGATTTATATTCACGATACCCCTCTTTAGTTGTGGTCGAATACTTCAGGACCTCACCGGCAGGACACAAGTAACAGTCGTAAAATTCGTCATACACATAGTCATATTTGCGGAAAAAGCCATCCTTCGTTCGTGGTCGAGTATAAGGCAAAGCCGGGGTCATTTCGTTTTCCAACAGAAACTTCGTAATAGCTGGAGTTTTATAGGCTGCGTCGGCCGCAACGGCATCAGGCTTTCCGACTTTCTCTATCACTTGTTCTACCAGTGGCTCAAGGATCAGGCTGTCATGCGTATTGCCAGGTGTCACAATGGTTCCCAGGACAAATCCGTTACGGTCTGATGCCGCATGGAAGGAGTAGGCAAACTGTTTTGTTCGCTCGTCCTTGACGTAGTATCCACTCTCCGAGTCGGTAGTGCTTTCCTTGATTTCCTTCGTTTCTTCCTTATCGAATTTATCAGGAGGAAAAGGTTTCTTCCCATGGTCTTCCCGATCCTGATTGATTTCTTCCTGGAGTTTCTCTTGATACGCGCGTGTCTCCTTTCGCACCACTTTCTTTACGAATTTATGCTTATTCGCACTTGCTTTTACGTGGGTCGAATCAATGAAGACGTGTTCTGCACTGATGAGTTTCTTATCAGCTGCGGTCTTAAGAATTCGATAGAAAATCTGTTCAAACAAATCGGTGTCTTTAAAACGGCGTTCGTAATTCTTCCCGAAGGTGGAGAAGTGGGGCACTTTATCATGGAAACCATAACCCAAAAACCAGCGGTAGGCCATGTTCGTTTCAAATTCGGCAATGGTCTGGCGCATGGAACGGATGCCAAAGGTATATTGAATGAATGAGAGTTTAACCAGAATTACAGGGTCAATGCTTGGGCGCCCTACTTCCGAATACACATCTTTCACCAAGTCATAAATGAAAGAAAAATCAAGGGCTGCTTCCATCTTGCGGACTAAATGTTCCTGAGGAACAAGCTGGTCTAAAGCGACCATCTCTAATTGATCTCGTTGGATTGGATTATTTTTCGAAAGCATCTTTATCACCTCAAGCGTTATATGTATCTATTTTAAAATAGACTTTAGTTTAGTTCCACGCTAAGTTTGTAAGTCCTGTTGATTGGAGTGGAAGGCGCGTAGACTCCTGCGGGATCAGACGGACAGGTGAGACCCCGCAGGCGCCAGCGGCGACGAGGAGGCTCAGCGCCGGCCCCGCGGAAAGCGAAGCGCCTGGAACGGAAATCAACAGCCCCGTTCCAGCACCAACCAAAAAAAGACTGTAAACAAACACGATTTTCATCGAGTTTGTCTACAGTCTGAGCCGTTCCGGAGGTATTTCCGGAACGGCTTTTTGTTTAAAATCAAAATCCCTGCTGCCTTAGTTGCATAAGCAGGTGTGTTGTAATCTAAAATGTCAGCGGAACTCACTTCTAAATTGAATCGCTTTTTGCTATTTAACGTTTAATCTAAAATAACCCTAAAAAATAATTTACTGAGTCATTTTTTCACTTAACGTTTTCAATATGTTTAATCACTTCAGCCAGGCTTTTTTCTGCCATCGATTTCAGCCTGAGGTCATGTTTCTCAAAAGTTAATGATTCAGTTACTGAATTCGGCACAATCACGCACTTCAAACCGGCAGCCACTGCTGCATTCAAACCATTCAGGGAATCTTCAAAGGCAATTGCTTCTGCTGGAGAAATGTGTAGACGCTTGATCGCTTTCAAATATAAGTCAGGTGCCGGCTTCACTTTTTCCACATCATCGCGTGTAGTGATCGACTCAAAGTATTGTAACAGTCCAAGTTCACCCAGGAAATGGGTTACCCACTCCCGTGAAGAACTTGAAGCCAGCGCAATCCGGTATCCTGAGCTTTTTGCTTCCTCTAAGTATTCCTTCACACCTTCACGCGCCTGAACAGTTGCCATTTTCACCCTATGTATATCGCTTGCCCTGCTTTCGATCTCTTGAACATTGCAGCTTTCACCCAGTTGAGATTTAAAATATTCAAAGAGCACGGTATCATGAGTACCAATGCATTTGGCAAACTCATCAAGCGGCAAGTCTGCATTATAAAAACCCAGCGCTTCTTTATAGGCATCATACCAGGCTGTCTCAGTATCAATGATCAAACCGTCGAAATCAAAGATGATTGCTTTAATCAAAGTGTCCCCTCCTTCTTCCTAAAAGTTAAAGACGATATAAGAAGCAAAAACGTTTCAGGATATACTATCAGGAGTAAATCATTATTAATTTTTCAGTATTCCCAGATACGATTTCCATGGTCCAACATCAGCTCGATATCTATTTGCCATGACTCTAGTGATTTGAGTAATGTGCGTCAAGTCATGAACTGCCCAGGTGGAAATCAATTCCCTAACCTTCACTTCGCCGTATTCAGGATGTACTCCCGTTAACTCGAAGTGCCTCTCGTCCGTAATCAGAGCCTTTAGCTTATCAATATTGGCTTTCCTTAATGATTTAAATTCGATTAGCTTTTCATCAATGGATTTATCGGGTGCATCCTTTAAATGGGAAAAACGGTCAAAGGCCGGAAATGCCTTATTCTCACTCTCCTTCAACATCAGCTCCAACCTCGGAATCCAGTTATATTTTTCTCCATCAATCAGGTGCCCGATTACTTCAGAAACATTCCAGGTTCCTTCCCCTTCATTGCAATGCAGCCAAGCATCTGAAAGACCTGACAAGAAACTATCCATTAATTTTGGAGTTCGCTCCAATACCTCAATTGCTTCGTCCATTTTAAAAAACAATTTGTTCCACTCCTTATTAAAATTAGTTCCATAGAATTACTTCAAAATCCTAATCATTACTAATATATTGGCTCTGTTAAAGCTCAATGCTGTTAATAAACGCTGTTGATTGTAGTGGAAGGCGCGAAGACTCCTGCGGGCTCAGCGCCAGCCCCGCGGAAAGCGAAGCGCCTGGAACGAAAATCAACAGTCTAATTAAACGGAGCCAAAATATTAGCTAGCCTGCTGTTTAATTAACATAAATGTCTGTAACACAATGTCACACTCCTGTTCTTTTTCTGCAAAAAATCAATGGTATGATAGATTTGTCTGAATTATAAAGATACATATAAAGAGAGTGATTATGATGCTGAACATAAAAGAAGCTGCTGACCAAATGACATCCATGGGAATAGCCGCAAGTGAACAAGATATACTGCAATGGATTGAAGAAGGACAATTAAAGGCTGAATTAAACCAAAGAAGATATACTTCATATAAAATTAGCATTCATGACTTAGCAGAGTTCGTCGTTCAGAAGCATACTGAAGTATCAGCTGATAAAATCGAACAATCCAAACGTGAAATCAGACAGCTTAACGACCAGATCCAACTCTTACATACACGTTTACATATTGAACAATCAAAGGTACGAACATTGAAAAAGATGCTCAATGCCCAAATTGAAGCAGTTGGATCGAACACTTCCCAATACGAAGAGCTATTAGGTTTGAATCAAAAATCTAATACTCAGGCCCTGAAAAAGGAATTTAAGAAATTGCTGAAAGCCCTCCACCCCGACCGCGGCGGAGATGAAAGGCTTTTTAAAGTGTTCAACGATCATTATGAAAACCTGAAGTAGAAGACAGTTACCATTGCTTCTTACTTATAACAATTCTATTACTTTCTATATTTCTCCTCTAATGAAATAATCAGCGGGCTGCCCCGCTGATTATTTTATTTATTTTTATTAAATCGATCCCTGACTCTCTTCAGTCGGGCATGATAGTTTAAAATATCCAGCCTTGCTTTTTCTGCCTCCGGCGCGATTGGCCTTAAATTTTCGATATCCCAGTAATCGATAATCACATCCAGAACCTGATCGAAATATTCAAGCGGTCCATAGTTCGCTTCTTTGGCAATGATTGACATGCGATTTTCGAAATCAGGCATCACGGCTCCCGGCATCTTGAAATTCATGATGACATTCCCCAGGTAGTAGCAATAATTCGGCTCAAGTTCCAGGTGGTATTTAATGACCTCTCGGTAGAACGCATAATGCAATGTTTCATCCTTTGCGAGTCTGCGCAGCAATGTCGCCAATTCCTTGTCATGTGCCCCTGCCACTTTTGCGACATTATTGTAAAACACCATCGTGGCAAGCTCCTGCATCGATGTGTAAACCATCGTTTCGAATGGGGTATGAAAATCCGGATCCCAGCCATTCTCAAGTGTCATTTTATGTAATTGATGAAGCCTCATCGGCTCAACATTCCTCGTAATCAAAAGATACGTTTCTAGCAAATTGGAATGCTGATCCTCCTCAGCCGTCCACGTATGGACAAATTCCTTGATGACCGATAATGACCCTTTAAATGTCTGATCAAGATATGAAGTAAACCATGGCAAATTCACCTCAGTCAACAGCGCTGTCTCAATCGCAGTAATAACCGATGCCGGCAGCGTAACCTGGCTTTCATCCCAGGGAACTCGCTTAAAGTCCATAGCCTTGTCCCACGGTAAAAATTCATGATAGCCCCAGTCTATTTTTTCCGCCCGCATTTTGTGTTCTTCATACAGTTCCCTAATCCTTGGTTCAAGTCTAAAATCCAAATGATTTGTTAACATTTAGTCCCTCCGCAATTCTTCTAATACTATTTTTTGCTATTTAATTACTTGATATTATGACCTGTTACTAATTTGATTTTAACATATTTTCTGAATTTTACCTAAATGGAACCTTTATAAATGGATAAATAGTTCCTTTGGAGTACAACTCTTCAATTCGAAATAAAATCTCCACAAATGGTATAATTAGATTTCAATTAAATGCTATATACTTAAGTAAATGAAAAGGAGGGCCACTAACATGCGAAAGTATTTTTTCATCATCATGTTCCTAATGGTCAGTGCTTTTATAAGCGGCTGTTCTGGGGATAAATCAGAATCCGGATCGAATGCTCTAACACTTCCAGATGAAAATGGAAAAGAAGTCTCTTTTGAAAATATGGAAGAGCCAGCGTTAGTCTTCTTCTTTACCGGAGTTGGCTGAGACTTCTGCAAATCGCAGCTGGTCGAGCTGCAAAACCGTAAAGAATTATTCAGTCAGTTCCCTGGCAATGTATACGCTGTTAGCAATTCATCTGTTGATGAACATAAAGCCTTGAAGGAAGAGCTGGGCCTAGAATACCCTGTCATATCAGATAAAGATATGAAACTGATCCGCAAGGTGAAAATGCTTGACCCAGAAGCTCCAAAAGCAGTCCGCGGCTTCGCTGTCCTCGATAAAGACGGCAAAGTCCTCCACTCACAGGAACTGGACCCTTTTGGTTTGGAAGCAGAAGGAATCATTCCTTATGCAGCTGACATAGCTGCTGGCAAGCAGCCAACTGAATAAAAAACGAAGAACCACCCATAGCATTGATCGCTGAGGGTGGTTCCTCCATTTAGTTAATCTGGCTGGCAGCTTAAATAGCCTTTACCTGTTTCCATGGCATTCTTAAAACTCTTAAATACAACAGACAAGGCAATTTATGCCACTTCTAAAAAAGCCTCCTTTTATCTAGAACAAACAATTAAGTTTTCCTTGCGTTCCTTATGGTAATACAAAACACCCCTGTTTCCGACGGAAACAAGGATGTATTGTTAAATTTTATTTAATTTAATCATTAAGGAAACTAAAATTCCCTGTCGATCCATTGTTTCTATACAACCTAATAAACTTTTTGCAATTTCCTTTTTACCTATGGATTCCAATGCACTTTTTAATTTCCCTGCAATTTCATCAATAGAATAGGGATTATCGGGAGTACCTTTTGGAAGTTCAACATGGCCATGCAATACATCCTTATTTTTTAAAAATACATTCACACATGTCCTTCGTTTTTCTGGAAAACCAAAGGTATACTCATCTTTCTCATAAACATGAATTTTATCTGAAAATCGATAAATAGATTCGAGTATTTCTTTATCTTTAAAACAATCTTCAATCCCCTTAAAATGTGAAAGAGAACTAATACAGTAAGGGATACTAAACTTTGCTTCAGCAAAATTAGCAGGTCTTTTATTCTTTAAAACTGAAGCAGCCTTATAAGTGTAAACTTCAATCTTTTCGATTTTGTCTGGCTCTTGTAAATAAATATTTGCGGGGAGTGCTTCTATAGATGGAAATATGTGACCGCAAATAAAATATCTTTTTCTAAAGATATCCAAGATTTCAAAGGATTCTCCTAGGCCTTCGAGTATTAATTTTAAATTAAATTCACTTGCATAGGCCTGCGCAAATCCCTCAGGGTGTTCTAAGAAATTTGTTGGTCCAGTAAATCCCAACTCTGCAAAAATTGTGCTTTGGATACCATTTTTCGAGGAATTACCAGCGTGCAAATATTTTACACCGACACCTCCAGTCAAAAAAGCAAACGTACCTCCTGCTTGGGATGCAGCGAGAGACAAGGCATGAGTAAATTTTTCTGGTGTTAACTTTTTCAAAAAAGCAGCAGCTGCTGCTGAACCAAAAACCCCAATTGTGCCTGTTGCATGAAAACCTCGATATCTATGCGATGGGCTTAACGCTTTCCCAATCCTGCCCGCAACCTCATAACCAACAACAATTGCCTTTAAAATGTCCTTCCCCGAAGTGCCAAGTTCTTCCGCTATCGCAATAACACTTGGTATAATCGTAACTCCCGGATGCAAACCAGCTGTCCCCAAATGAATATCGTCAATTTCCATTGAATGCGAAACTACACTATTAATAAAAGCTGCCTCGGTTGCTGATGTCTTAAAGTCCACTCCAATAATGGAGCTATTTCCTACTGGCACTGATTTAGCATATTGAAGCAGATTGGCATAATATTCGCTGGTTGTACCCCATACTAGGGCTGAAAAATAATCTACTAAACTCACCTTCGCCTCTTTAATAACCTCCGCAGGAAACTCCTCGTCGTAATATTGGCAACAGAACTCCACAAGGGTTTGTATAATAGCTGGTTCCACCTTAATCAAATTGACCTCCAACTTCCACAACAAATTTAGCCATATCTCCTCTAATGATCGATCTGGTTAATAACACAGCTTTTTCATTTGACCAACTGATTCGGTCTATTAACAATCCCAAAGATTGAGCGGCGATACCCAGCTTTTCTGCTTCATAGTCACCAATAATAATAGGTTCAATTGTTTGTCTCACTTTAGTTATAGGTAAATTGTATTTTGTTGAAAGTATTTCAGATAACCACTTCTGGGATAATTCATTGATTGCCAACTCAGGAGCATGGTCACATGGCAAGAAAAGCCTTTCGAAAATCATCGGTGTCCCTTCATCTAATTTCAGCCTTTCAATTCTGTAAATACAGGAATCCACTTCCACATCAAGGCTTCTTGATAGAAAATTATTACATGCAATAACAGAGTTATTTTCAATCACGAAACTGGGTTTTCTCCCCACTCTATTTAAATTCTTAGCAAAATCATGAATGCCGGTTAGGCTCTGTTCAATTGATTTATTAGTAACAAAAGTACCTTTTCCCTGAAATCTAGTGATAAGGCCTTCATTTTCCAACAGCTGCATAGCTTGTCTGATGGTGATTCTCGAAGCATTAAATTCTGATGTGAGTTGGCTTTCAGATGGCAGCTTTTGACCCCCATCCCATTTTCCATCAAGGATTTGCTGCCTAAGGATCATTGCACAGTTTTTATATAAAGGCATTGATGATGAGGAAATCAATTTTTTTCTCATACATTTATCTCCTTGCCTTCGGTATCTTTTCTGGTTAACTTTTTAATAAATGGGATAATGATCACTAATACACCAATAGCTAATAAAGAAATTGAAACAGGACTTTGGAAGAAAGCGATATAGGAACCTTCAGAAATTGAAAGAGCTCTTCGCCAATTTTGTTCCAATAGCCCACCTAATACAAGGGTTAAGACCAATGGGGCAAGCGGATAATCATTTTTCTTTAGAAAGTATCCGAGGCATCCAAATGTTCCCATTAAAAACACCTCAAACATACTTCTGTTCACACTGAATGCACCCAGAAATGCGAGGATTATGATGGAAACAGCTAATATTGAATATGGCACTCTAAGGATTTGCAAAAATCCCTTCAATAAAAGAGTATTCATTAGAAAAAGGATAATTACACCTATAAACATACTGACAATAACAGTCCATGCGATGTCGGGGTACTTTGTAAAGAACATAGGGCCAGGCTGTAGTCCAAGAATCATCATCCCCCCTAATAATACTGCAGTAGAATTTGACCCAGGAATTCCTAAAGTTAGCATAGGCACCATCGCACCACCAACAGATCCATTATTTGCTGATTCGGCAGCCGCAACTCCTTCGATATTCCCTTTGCCAAATGTTTCTGGGGACTTAGATGATTTTTTAGCAATACTATAAGATAAGAAAGAGGAAATAGTGGCTCCTGCTCCGGGAAGTAGTCCTACTACAAAGCCAATCAAAGTACCATTTCTGATAGGACCTAGAATCTGTTTAAATTCTTTTTTATTTGGAAAGATTTTAGATACCTTCCCAACCTTTTGATCTTTTAATTCCTTATAATTTTCCAAACTGCTGATAATCTCACCAATCGCAAAAAGTCCTAACGCCACAATGACAAAATCGATTCCCTGCAACAATTCGAGATGGCCAAATGTATATCTTGGAGTCCCCGTAATCGGGTCTTGACCAATTAGAGCCAGCAATAGCCCTAAAAGAGCTGAGATGCCCGATTTAACTTTTGATTTTGATGCAAGACCGATGATTAACAGGAAGCTTAGAGCGATAAGTATTGTATATTCAGCTGGGCCAAATGCTAATGCTAATCTAGCTACAAGGGGCGCCAACAGGACAATAAGAAGCGTACTGACCAGTCCTCCTATTGTCGAACCAATCGTCGCAGTCCCAATCGCAAGCCCTGCTTTACCCTGTTTTGTTAATGGATACCCATCAAAGGTAGTTACAACTGCTGCTGCATCACCGGGGGTGTTGAACATGATGGATGTTAATGCTCCGCCAAACATTGCCCCATAATAAACGCCAGTCAACATGACTAGTGCAGGTATTGGGTCCATACCGAAGGTCATAGGAATAAGCAGGGCAAGTCCTGTAACTGGTCCTAATCCTGGCAAAATACCGACAATCTGCCCCACAAGAACTCCAATAATTAAATAGAACATTGTTTGAAATGTAAAGATATTCGCTAAACCACCCAATATATACTGGACTGTATCCATAAACAAGCCTCCTTTATCAAGTGAAAATAGAATTATTGAATGAATCCTGCAGAGAACATTCCTTTTGGCAGATTAATGTTCAGGAAGCTCTGGAAAACAAAATACGTCCCGAAACTTATTATTAGTGTTATGCATACTGATTGGAACAGCTTATGCTTGAAAATGAAATGAACAGAGATAAACACTGCTATAAGTGTGCTAATCAAGAAACCCAAAAATATAACCACGGTGAAGTATAAGAATATACCTACAATCAATAAAAAGCTTTTATTCTGTAAGAAGCCCTTCAAATTAAATTGTTCTGCCACCATATCTTGTTCTTTAGCTCCCTTATATCCCTGTAAGGCTAAGATCAGCGAACATAAAAGCAATCCTAATGAAATGAACAAAGGAAAAACCCCAGGTTGTAAAACTCCCATTTTGGTTATGCCCTGAGGAAGACTCAGAGCATAGCCAATGGACACAATACTAATGGCTGCCAAAATAAGGCCAGATTTAAGATCAGTCCTACCCACAATAATCACCCCACAAATTTACTTACCTATGCCTACCTTTTCTACAATTTCCTTTGTTGCTTCGTATTCTTTTTGAATTGATTCCATAAACTCCTCAGGAGACATATAGCCATCATATTGATTGGAAGTCTTCATGTATTCAATAAATTCTGGATCCTCAATCGTTTTCTTAAACGCATCATGTAAAACATTAACAATTTCCTCTTGAGTACCACCTTTTACGAAAAGGCCCCTCCATTGTGAATCAACAAAATCTACACCTTGTTCTTTATACGTACCTACGTCTGGAAAGTCTGCTAATCTTTCTTCGGATGCAACTGATAGAATCTTTATATCTCCTGATTCAACGAATTGTTTCATTGTTGATGGATTTGAATGGGCAACATCAATGTGGCCTCCCATTACATTGGTGATACCATCGGATCCAGCGTCAAATGGAATCCATGTCATTTCAACACCAGCCTTATCCATCAACTCATAGGCAGCAAATGTATGCGCGGAAGTAGAACCAAAACCGCCTATTTTTACCTTGCCAGGGTTCTTCTTGGCATGATTAATCAAATCTTCCAGGGTATTGAATGGGCTATCCTTAGAAACCCCCAAAGCAAAAGGATCATCTTGAATCCTTATGACAGGTTGGAAAGAATCGACTTTATAATGGGATAAAGTTGTGTTTAGCGCTCCTACCAAGGTTTTTGTACCAGCCCAAATTGTATATCCGTCGTCCTTCTGGTTTAAGACATAACCCATGGCCACAGCGCCATCTCCACCTGGCTTATTTTCTACCACGATTGGCTGACCTAAATGTTTTTCTCCTATACTGGCAATTTTCCGGGCCATCACATCTACAGAGGATCCAGGATTTGTATTAACAATAATCGTTACAGGCTTAGTAGGGAAATTGAATTTACCATTTTTGGCTGATTTACCATTTACGTCACTACTACACCCGCTGAATACCAGACACAATAACACCATCAAAATTACTGAAGATAGTCTTTTCTTTCTTTTCACCTTTATTCCCCCTTTAGGTTATTGATACCGCTTACATTTAATCTGGGTTGTCATAACATTATGATATTTAATACGATATATCATTTTCAGAAATTATCAAATATTCAAAAAGTACTGTTATTTACTATTCTATCTTATAAATCAGGATAATTTATTAATTTACTTCTATTTCCTTAATATTTTGACCTCAACGATTTTTAATACAAGTTGCTGTGCCCAGAATAAGAAAGGAATCGAAAAAAATGTTTCAAATATTTTTCTACGAGATTAGCAAGAATTGAATTAATTCAGTAAATGTTGGAAATTGCATTTATTTATTGTACTAAACATTGAAACTATTTTTTTTCCTATTTAACTTATGTAATAACCCAACTTGTATTAAAAATATCCACCATCAAAATAATAAGGAAATTTGAGAAATTGGTATTTTAAGTGGCTTTTTATTGAGTTTTTAATTAGTAACACCCAATTCTGAAAGTTTTATATTTTCGGAATATAGATTATGGTTTTCTTAGGAACAAAACATCATAACGTTATAACAACTTAAAAAAACAATTATATTTTAATTAGGAGGAGATTTTTTTGAGCAGGAAGTTATCTTACATGAAGGGCATCCATTCGATTTTGACGACACCTTTAAATGAAGATCACACAGTTGATTATGAAGGTCTAAGAAGAAACGTAGAATTTGGAGCTGCTTCAAATGTGGAAGCTTTAATCATCCTTGGAACACAAGGAGAATTTTATGCTTTTGATACAGAGGAAAAAAAAGAAATCATACGAGTAGCGGTCGAAGCGGCAGCTGGTAAAAAACCTGTGATTGCAGGTACTTCTGATAGTGGAACTTTCACTGCAGTCAAGCTTACACAATTCGCTAAGGATGTTGGTGCAGATGCCGTCATAGTCACTCCGCCCTATTATGCCGCAGTTTCTTTAGATAATGTGTATGCGCACTTCGAAAAGTTAAACCAGGTCGGTATCCCTATCGTCCTTTACAATGCACCTCCGCGCCAGGGTTACAACATTCCACCAGAATTTTTAGTAAAGCTTACTGAATTAGAAAATATAGTAGCCATTAAACAGGCAACACAAAATATCGTAGAACAAGAAAAGACACTTGCACTATTAGGTGAGGAAGTCTCTGTATTCGGAGGTTCAGAAGCGTTTATGTATCCAGTATTATCAATTGGCCATTGTGGAACGTCGACCACAGCTGCAACATGCTTCCCTCAATATTTCGTGGATATGTATGAGGCTGTAGGGGCTGGGGATCACAAAAAAGCTAAGGCAATGTTTGATGATTTAGAGCCATTTAGAAGAGTATGTGAAAAGTTAGGTCATGCTGCAGTCGTAAAGTACATTTCGGAGAAATACTTTGGTTTAGCAGGTGGTCCAATGAGACTGCCATTAAAAACACCTAGCTTAGAAGAACTCTCAATAGTAGATGATGTCGTGAAAAAATTAGGAATTGTAAAAGAAGACACTCCGCTAAATGCATAAAGGAGATAAAAGCTATGGACTTAGGTTTGAATGGTAAGGGAGTAATTGTACTTGCATCAAGTTCTGGACTTGGAAAAGCGGCTGCTCTCGAGTTTGCCCGCGAAGGTGCCAATGTGATGCTTTTTAGTTCAAATGAAGATAAACTGGCAAATGCAGCTGAAGAGATAAGAAGTGAAACAACCAAAGATGTCTTTTACACTGTGGGTGATATTAAAGATCCTCATGATATAAAAAGAGTTGTAAAAAATGCTATAGATCAATTTGGTAGAGTAGATGTTCTTGTAAATAATACTGGCGGCCCACCAGCAGGTACATTCCTTAATTTTGATGACGAAGCCTGGCAAAATGCATATAACCTTACATTATTAAGTTTTATTAGAGCGATCAGAGAAGTCATTCCGCATATGCAATCACAAGGTGGAGGAAGAATAATCAATTGTACATCTTCTTCTGTTAAAAGAGTTTTGGATAATCTGATACTATCTAATACATTCAGAATGGGTGTAGTAGGTTTGACTAAAACATTATCCCAAGAATTAGCCAAAGATAATATTTTAGTAAACGTAATTGCCCCCGGAAGAATTGCAACGGATCGTACCAAGTATTTGGATAATGTAAAAGCAGAGAAATCTGGAGTTACAACTGAAGAAGTTGAAAAACAAAGTGCTGCGAGTATTCCTTTAGGCCGGTATGGTGATCCGAGTGAATTTGCTAAAACGCTTGTTTTCCTGTGCTCAGAAGCTAATACTTATGTAACCGGACAAACTGTTTTAGTAGATGGTGGTTTAGTTAAAGCCTTTTAGATTATTTGGGTAGAGGAAATTTCCTCTACCCTTCTTACACTATTTATAAATTAATTGGAGGTCTCTTCTGATGAAAAGCTTAACAGAGTTGCAACAACCTGCCAGTACCATTCCTCTACTATCTAAAATCCTCAATTCAAAGAATGTTCCTGGTGTCCTGCTTTTAGTGGCAATTGGCATATTATCTAATTCTCTTGGAAAAGATTATCCTCTAATTGGAGGAGCAGTAATTGCGATAGTTATAGGGATTTTAATCAGACAGTTCTTAGGAGTACCAGTAATTTTTGCGGATGGAATTAGTTATACCCTAAAGAAGCTGTTAAAACTTGCTATTATTCTTCTTGGCTTTAGTTTCAGTTTTGCACAAATTTTCCAAGTGGGCTTAAACTCTCTTATAATCGTATTCGTGGCCGTAGTTGCTGGGATTACCCTTACGTTTTTCGTTGGAAGATTGTTTGGTTTAAAAGGAAATATCCCTCTCCTGATAAGCCTTGGGACTGGAATTTGTGGCGCAACAGCAATCGCCACGACAGGACCAATCATTAAAGCAAAGGATGAGGATATCGTTTATGCAGTTAATACAATTTTCGCTTTCAACGTCCTTGCTGTTTTAATCTACCCATTGATTGGGCATTTATTATCGCTTCCTGATAACCAATTCGGTGTTTGGGCGGGTACCGCCATCCATGATACTTCCTCTGTTGTTGCTGCTGGATATAGTTATAGTAATTCCGCTGGAGATGCATCCGTTGTTGTAAAATTAATCAGGACCTTAATGCTTATACCGGTTGCAGTCCTTTTATCGATTTATATCTCTGTTAAAAACACTAAGTTGGACAACGATAATAAAGTGAAAATTAGTAAGATATTCCCTTACTTCATATTAATTTTTGCTGGTGCAGCAGCTCTAAACACTGTCGTTCCCCTTCCGCAAACCTTTGTCGATACTTCTTCAGATGTTGCCAAATTTGTAATACTTATGGTCATGGCGAGTGTTGGACTTGGAACTGATTTTAAAAAGATTAAATCTGTCGGAATCCGCCCTTTAATAGTAGGTCTGCTTTCATCATTTATAATGGGAACAATAAGCTTGATTCTTGTAAAACTTTTATTTTAACTTTGAGCGTAACAGATTTCTGTAAGAAAGGAATCTATGTATGTTTTTAAATAAGGTGGTATTTTTAGCAGCTTCATTATTAACCGGGGGGATCTTCACTTTGCTGAAAATCCCTGCAGGTTGGCTACTTGGTGCTTTGTGGTGTGGAATCCTAGTGAGGATGTTCCTTAAAGATTTGCCGTTTAGTTCAAGATTAATAAAAGTGTCTCAAGTATTAATCGGCATTGGAATCGGTTTAATGATAAAGGTTGAGTTCTTTTCTTCCCTTCTTCAATATTTCTTTCCATTTTTACTAAGCATTTCGTTAATGATCATTAGCGGTTTGCTACTGGGGATGATCTTTAATAAATTATCTGGCCTGGATACAATTACTGCCTTTTTTTGCTGCATACCAGGGGGAGCAACAGAAGTAATAGCAGTGAGCAATGATTATGGAGCAAATGAGAAAATCGTTGCAGCCTTTCACAGTACTCGGATTATATTAATCGTTTCAATTGTTCCATTTCTATTATCCTTCTTTGTCAAAAGTAATTACAAGACTGAGTTCACAACATCTACTATTTCTATACTATCCCAGGACTTGATATTCATACTGGCAGGAATCAGTGTATCCGTTTCTTTAGCCTTTAAGTTCAAGATGCCTGCGGGAGCTTTAGTCTTCTCTATTTTAACTGGCTTTATAATAAGTGTTTTTACTGGAGGTGATATACAGTCTCCGAGGATCATTTCAGGAATTGGCCAAGCTTGGATTGGGGGAATTATTGGATTACGATTTGATAAGGAAACTTTCATGTTAATTGCTAGGATTGGATGGAGTGCTGTTCTTGTGTTGTTTCTTTATTTAATAATAGGAATCGGCATTGCATTACTCTTCTATGTAATTACTCCTTTGGACATCGGCAGCAGCATTTTGAGTATCATCCCTGCAGGGGCAGTCGAAATGACCTCTATTGCATTGTTTCTTCACCTGGATGCTACTTTAGTAGCTTTTATGCAAGTCAGCAGACTAATTATTATGTTTTTAACTATGCCGAAATTAATTCACCTGCTTATAAAGCACAATAACCTAAAAAATATATGAGGTGTGAAAATGATTAAAAAAATTGAGCATATTGCAATCATGGCTACAAACCTTGATCATTCCATAAATTTTTACACTAAAATAATGGGGTTTAATTTACGCTCAAGAGGAACTAAAGGTAACAGAAGAGAAATAGCATTTTTGTATCTAGAACAGGATCAATCAGTTGAAATTGAATTAATGAACGACTTGATGCCCAACGGAGATTACTCAGAAAAAGGAATTGTAAATCACCTTGCATTCACTGTGGAAAACATGGATCAGGCTATCACCCACTACAAAGAAAGAGGTGTAGTATTTGCAACAGATGAACCAACAGTATCCATAGATGGCACAAAGACAATATTTTTATATGGGCCTAATCAGGAATTACTTCAATTTGTTAGTAAGCATTAGGGTCATACCTTTAAAAATTAAAAATTTAATTGAAATAGAAAAAGTCCTAACTATAGTGCAAATGAGTTGGGACTTTTTTACTTTATAGATAAATTTCACTTAATACCTCTCAGATTCTATCTCATCCTTCGTAACCCCGCCAACTCCCCAATATTTATGAGGAACCGTCTGGACAATCACACGAACTTGTTCAGGCTTCACCTCAAGCGTCTTAACTGTTGTCTCGGTGATTCCTGAAATCAATTCTTTTATCTTTTCATCGCTTCTGCCTTCAAGGACCTGAACTTGAATGACCGGCATAATAGACCTCCTCTTCGACAAATTTCGGGTGGTGACAGGCACCACCCGAACTCTTAGAATCCTAGCAATCTTGGAATGAATAGTGTTGTTTGTTCCCAGTAGGTTACGAGGAATAGCATTGCGATTCCTAACAGCAGCATCGGCATGACTGCTTTGATTAAGCGTTCGAATTTTACTTCTGCAATGGATGAAACGATGAATAGTCCTGTTCCGACCGGCGGCGTCAAAAGCCCGATTGTAAGGTTGATACAAATGATTACGCCAAAGTGGATCGGGTCAATTTGAAACCCTGTTACTAGAGGCATGAAAACCGGTACAAGGATAATCAATGCGGCAATACCGTCAAGAAGTGTGCCGACGATCAATAAGAAAATATTCACTAATAACAAGAAGACGAAAGGATTATCAGAAATTGACAACATCGAATTTGCAATCAGCTGTGGGATTTGTTCAAATGCGATCAGCCAGCCGAACAGGTTCGCCATGGCAATCAGGAATGTAACAGTTGCTGTGCCAATCACGGTGTTGACCAAGATTGAAGGTAAGCTCTTCCACTTCAATTCCCTGTAGAAAAACATGCCAACAATAAATGCAATCATACTTGCCACTGCTGCGGATTCAGTGGCAGTAAATGCACCACTAAGGATTCCGACAGTAATAACAAAAGGCACAAGCATGGCAGGCAATACTTTTATAAAAGAATCCCAGATTGCCGAAAAGCTTGCTCTCTCACTCCGCGGAAAGTTGTGCTTGTAGCCTAAATAAGCGATTAACGCGACAAATCCAATTCCAAAAATTGTTCCAGGAATGATTCCAGCCATGAATAGTCCGCCTATCGACGTTCCAGACAGTGTTCCATAAATGATAAAAATCATGCTTGGCGGAATGATCGGCGCAACTATTGAGGAAGCGAGGGTTAACGCTGAAGAGAATTCTCGGCTGTACCCTTCCTTTTCCATCTCAGGGACCATGACTTTACTCATCATCGCAGCCTGGGCATTCGCCGAACCAAGGATCGAAGCCAAAAACATATTGGCAATGACGGTAACATAAGCAAGTCCGCCACGGACATGGCCGACCAGCATTCTCGCAAATACAACCAATCGATTCGTGATTCCGCCGCTGTTCATCAATTCCCCTGTCAGCATGAACAATGGAATTGCCAGCAATCCAAAATTCTCCATACCGGAATAAAGCCGTTGTGGCGTCGATTCCAGCAGCATCGAATTACCAGTAACCAAAAAATAAACAATTGTCGTCATCCCGAGAACCAATGAGATCGGGATACCCATCAATAAAAATAGGATAAAGGCCAAAATTACAAGTACCATCATTCTTCTTCACTCTCCTTTGCTGCTGCGTGGAGATTAGTGATTATTTCACTATCAATCGTGTGGTTATTCATGATTTCGATCAGATTGTTTAGTAAGTGAATGGTTGCAAACAGCAAGCCAATCGGCAGGATGGCATAAGGAATCCACATTGGCAGCAGGATGGCACTAGATTTCTGAATGGCAACCGTCGGTGAGCTAATCCATGTAAAACAATAGAATAATAGGATTCCCATGAACAACAGCATAAATACATGGGCCATAGCCCCAACCCATTTTTGAGTCTGCTTTGGAAGCATATCAGTAACGAGCGTCACCGATGCCTGTGTTTTATATTTCAAGCCAAGGCTGCCGCCAATAAAGGTTATGTATATGAGTAAAAATATAGATACTTCCCCTGCCCAGAATAGAGGCTCCTTGAACACATAGCGGAAAACAACCGCAGCGGTCACAATCACGGCCATGGCAAACATGAGGATAATAGCCAGTTTCTTTTCGAAACTGGCTACCATATTGCTAACGTATTTCACGCATTTCCCTCCAATAGGTTATTTGCGGAATGTGTCGATGAATTCCTGGATCAGCGGATCAGTCGGTCCATACTTTTCATCGAATTGCTTGATATAAGGTTCAAACAGCTTTTGGTCGATTTCATAGATTTTCATCCCAGCATCGCTAAGTGTCTTTTTGAACTCTTCTTCCTGGGAAGCACGTGTCTCAGCTGAGTAATCTGCTGCAGCCTTGATCGCTTCGTCGATGATTTTCTTATCAGCATCAGACATTTTGTCGTACTTGCCCTTGTTCATCATCGCCACAGCAGGCCATACCATGTGGTTCGTTACAGCGCCGTACTTGGCAACTTCATGGTATTTATTCGTGATCGTTGCATCGAGGTCCATATCCATGCCATCGATAACTCCAGTTTGAATCGCTGCGTATACTTCAGGAAGCGGCAATGACTCAGGAGAAGCTCCAAGTGATTTGTAGAAGTCTTGAAGCGGAGGGCTTGGAGTGACACGGAATGCCAGTCCCTTCATATCTTCAGGCTTCTTCACTTCTTTATCCTTGAACAGCATGACGCGGTTTCCGGCAAACACGTAATCAAGCCCTTTAATACCCTGGCCATCGAGTGTGCCGAGAATCTTTTTCGCGATTTCAGTATCGCGTGCAGCGTTTGTTTCTTTTAAATCTTCAAACGCATATGGCGCGAACCATGCAGTGAATGCCGGTGCACGTGAACTCATATAGGCAGCGGTGATGAAGCCGAAATCGACTGATCCGGATGAGATTTGCTGAACCATATCCGCTTCCGTCCCCAGCTGGCTAGCAGGGTAGATTTCCACCTGCATTCTTCCATCAGAACGCTTATCCAATTCTTCTTTGAATTTCTCTGCGGCCTTATGCCACATATGATCTGTTGGGGTAATGTGCGCTAGCTTGAATGTGTACTTCTCACCAGATTCACTTGCTGGCTTCGCATCCGTATCGCTGCTGCAAGCCGCAGTTGTCAAAATCAGTACAAAGATTAATAGTGTAAGTCCATACTTCCTTAACCCTTTCATTTTCCGCACCCCTTTTATCTTCTTTGTAAACGCTCTCATAAATGTTCCCAAGCTGTCTCTTACTGTGATTATAATCACTTTCATTCCGTGAAAGTGTAAAGTGGTTAACATAGAATGTAATTTTATCTTTATATTTTGAATATTCCAACACTCAAAAGAAGACACTTAGTCATGAAAACTAAGTGCTGGATTTGCATGTAAAAGACACACTGCCAAGCTCGGCGAATTGGACAAGGACGTTATCGTTCGGCTCGAAGGAAATGGCCTCAGAAACCGCACCGCTCAAGATGACGTCTCCCTTTTTAATCCCTTTGCCAACCTCTCCTAGCTTGTTAACCGCCCAGGCTACAGATGTTGCCGGGTGCCCAAGTACTGCAGCACTTGAACCGGTTTGGACAACCTGTCCGTTTTTCGACATCACCATGCCTAGCTGCCCTAACTCCAGCTCCTTTGGTGACATCCACTTGCTGCCGATCAGGAATTTCGAGGAGGAGCAATTATCAGCGATGACATCTGCCAGCGTAAACTTAAAGTTCAGGTAGCGGCTATCAATGATTTCGATGGCAGGCGCTACGAACTTCGTGACCCCTAGTACATCCTTAGCGGTTACGTCCGTTCCCTGTAAATCTTCTTGGATAAAAAAAGCAATCTCCGGCTCTGCTTTTGGGTGGATGAAATCCGTAAAATCAAGCGGTTCCCACTCTAAAGCGAGCATGTCATCAGTCAGGTATCCGTAAATTGCTTCATGGACTCCCATCATCTGCTGCTTCGCCTTGCTCGTCAATCCCAGCTTCAACCCGATTTTCCGAGCACCGTCCTTCTCTCGTCTCTCTATTAATTTTTCTTGGATCGAATAAGCATCAGCAAAGCTTAACTCCGGATAACGGTCCGTTACTTTTACGACCTCACGACGCTCTTTTTCGGCAGAATACAAGTATTCTACGATTTCAAGATCAACACCTTTTGTAATCGTCATTCCCTACACCTCCAGCTTCCGTGCTTTTGCCAGTTCAGCAGCGACGTCAAGGATCATATCCTCCTGGCCGCCAACCACCTTCTTCTTGCCCAGCTCTATTAAAATATCTCTTGAATCGATTCCAAATCTTTGGCCGGCGCGCTCTGCATGCAGCAGGAAACTGGAATAGACGCCAGCATAGCCTAACACAAGGCTGCCTCTATTAATCTCCTGCGGCCTAGGAATCATCGGGCCGACTGTATGTTCAGCCAGATCCATCATTTTATAAATATCAATTCCCAAGTCGACGCCCATCCGGTTTAATACGGATAAAAGCACCTCCGTCTGTGCATTCCCGGCACCGGCACCGAGACAGCGGATACTGCCATCGATTCTCGTCGCTCCCTCTTCAATCGCAGCCAAAGAGTTCGCAACTGCTAGTGAGAGATTGTTATGAGCATGGAATCCAACTTCAATAGAAATTGAGTCTCGTAAAGCGGCGATTCTTTCTTTTACTTCATGTGGTAAAAGCGCTCCGGCAGAATCGGTCACATAGACAGCCTGTGCCCCGTAACTCTCCATCAGCTTCGCCTGCTCCACCAATTTTTCCGGCGGTGCCATATGCGCCATCATCAGGAAGCCTAGAGTCTCCATTCCAAGTTCTCGCGCCATGCTGATATGCTGTGCGGAAACATCCGCTTCCGTTACATGCGTCGCCACCCGGACAAGACTTGCACCTAATTCATGCGCCTGCTTCAGTTCATGTACCGTTCCGATTCCGGGGATAAGCAGCACCGCAACCTTAGAGTTTTGACACTCATCAACCGCCGCTTCAATTAATTTCATCTCATCCACCAACGATTTTCCATACTGAAGCGTCGAGCCGCCCAATCCATCCCCATGGCTCACTTCGATATAATGCATTCCTGCGTCATCAAGCTCCCTGGCGACACGGCGGACCTGCTCTTCTGTATATTGATGCAGCATGACATGGCTGCCGTCACGCAGGCAGACTTCCGTAATTTTGATCGGCTTATCACTTTTGCGCTTCAACCCATTCACCTAGCCTTTCGATTCGACGCTCTGTTTTTCAAGCATATGGACGGCAAAATCCTCTGCTACCCGAGTTGCCGCTGCGGTCATGATGTCAAGATTCCCCGCGTAAATCGGGAAGTAGTCCCCCGCACCCTCGACTTCGATGAAGACAGTCACTTTGTTTCCATCAAACAACGGCTCCTGCTTCAGGCGGTAGCCTGGGACATATTGTTTTACTGTTTCGACCATCTGCTCAATCGATTTTGTGATCGAAGCTTCGTCCATATTTTTCACTTCACAATATATCGTGTCGCGCATCAAAATCGGCGGCTCAGCCGGATTCAGGATAATCAGAGCCTTCCCTTGATCGGCCCCGCCCACTTCCTCAATCCCACGGCGAGTCGTGAGCGTGAACTCATCAATATTTGCACGCGTTCCCGGACCAGCACTCTTGGAAGAAATCGTCGCGACAATTTCCGCATAGCTGACATCCGCTGCCGAGTTGATCGCATGGACAATCGGAATCGTCGCTTGCCCGCCGCACGTAATCATATTCAAATTCTTCTCATCCAGATAAGTATCTGTTTTTACAGCCGGAGAAACGAATGGTCCCCTTGCCGCAGGAGTCAAATCAATCGCAAGCTTACCCATTTCAGCGAGTACCTTTGCATGCCTTACATGAGTCTTCGCCGATGTCGCATCGAACACGATGTCTGCGATATCAGGATTGTCCATCAATGCCTGGATTCCATTATCAAAGGCAAGATAGCCACGTTCCTTCGCACGCTTCAAGCCATCCGACTCCGGATCGATCCCGATCATCGCCGTAAGCTCGATGACTTCGCTCCGTTCAAGCTTATACATTAAATCGGTACCGATATTGCCGGAACCAATGATCGCTGCTTTGATTTTTGCCAACTTTTACACCTCCTACTCAAAAGTGACGGATACGGATCCCACAGGACCGAACTGCGCCGTAATCGTATCGCCTTCTTGGACGGTGACAGCCGCAGAGAGCGCTCCTGGTAAAATCAATTCACCAGCCTTAAGCGAAATTCCGAACTCATGAAGCTTATTTGCCAGCCACGCAATCGCATGTGCTGGATGTCCAAGAGCCGCTGCACCCGAACCAGTAGCTACCATTTCATTGTTTTTGAAAAAAGTCATTCCTACACTTCGCAGGTCAATTCCATCTATCTCAGTCATTTGCTCTCCGACCACGACCATGGCAGAACTGCCATTATCAGCAACGGTGTCGACTAGTCCGATCTTCCAATCCGCAATCCGGCTGTCGATAATTTCCAAAGTTGGCACAACATATTTTGTTGCCATCAGAACTTCAAGGAAAGTGACATTAGGCCCCTTGAGGTCCTCCCCAAGCACGAAGCCAATTTCCGCTTCGATTTTCGGGCTCAGAAAGTTGGACATCTTCACTTTACCGCCGTTCGGCACTTTCATATCATCAAGCAAATGGCCGTAATCAGGCTCATCGACACCTAGCATCTTTTGCATTGCCACGCTTGTAAGGCCGACCTTTTTGCCGATAACCGTACGACCTTGTTCTAGCTTTCTTTTTAAAACTTCCAGCTGGACATTGTAGGCATCCGTTACATTAAGGTTTTCGTATTGTGCAGTCAGCGGAGGTACCGCATTCTTGCTTTTTTCCGCTTCAAGCAACGTTTCAGCAATATTTTCAATTGTTGCGCTCATGAAATCACCCTCCTTTTCTATTAAAATCTGCAATTAAGCAGGTGAACTCGCTATTAAAATCGCGATATTACAAGTTGAGATACCAGTTGTCCTGGATTTAATGCCAGATGGAGAACTTTTAATTCCAGTTGGACAGCCATTTCACTGTTTGGAGCAAAAATATTCCCCTTGGAACAAGATATAATCCCCGTTAGGATTGATATAATCCCCGTTAGGACTGATATAATCCCCGTGGAACTGCTTTTATTCCCCATTTAACTGCTTTTTCCTAGTACCGGCTTATATATTTTTGCTTAATCAGACTTAATATCCTGTTGAAGCAATTTATCGACGGTTGGACAGCTTTTTTAGATGGTAGGAGCAAATATATCTCCGGTTGGACAACTTTTATTTCCGGTTTCAGTAAATGTATCACTGGTTGGAATCTAAAAAAGACATATTTTTAAAGCTTCATCGTAATCGTCTTCGCTTCGGTATAAAATTCGAAGCTGTGCCTGCCTCCTTCGCGTCCGATGCCGCTCGCTTTTGAGCCGCCAAACGGTGTGCGCAGGTCGCGGTAATACCAGCAGTTGATCCAGAACAAGCCGGAATTCACTTTTGCCGCAACACGGTGTGCTCGGCGCAAGTCATTCGTCCAGACGACACCAGCCAGTCCGTACATAGAATCATTCGCAATCCGTATTGCATCTTCTTCGGTTTTAAAAGGAATCACAACCAGTACCGGCCCGAAAATCTCTTCTTGGGCTACACGCATTTTATTATCGACATCATATAAAACAGTAGGTTCATAGAAATTGCCTTCTCCAAGCCCCACTACACGCTTGCCGCCGGTTGCAAGCTTCGCGCCTTCTGCCAGGCCAATCTGGACATACTCATCAACCGTCTCCAGGTGACCCTTTGATACGAGAGCGCCCATGTCGGTATTCTCATCAAGCGGGTTGCCGACCTTGATCGCACGGGCCGCTTCCACAAACTTCTCCATGAACACGTCATAAATGCTTTCCTGCAAAAGCAGCCTGGACCCAGCCAGGCAGATCTCGCCCTGGTTCCTGAAAACCGCTTCGATCGATCCAGCAATCGCCTCATCCAGATCTGCATCCTCGAAAACGATATTCGCAGATTTGCCGCCAAGCTCCAAAGAAACAGGGATCAGCTGGGACGCGGCGTTCTGCATCACTGTGCGGCCAGTTGTGCTGTCGCCGACAAATGAAATCCTCCGTACAGAAGGATTACGCGTCATTTCTGTACCGACCGAGCCTCCAGGGCCCGTAATGATATTCAGCACACCAGGTGGCAGTCCGGCTTCATTTGCGATTTCACCAAGCATCACAGCGCTCAATGTAGTATAGGAAGCCGGTTTCACTACAACCGTATTGCCCGCAGCCATCGCAGCCGAAGCTTTCCAGGTCATCTGCATGAAAGGCAAGTTCCACGGAATGATCAAGCTTGTCACACCAGCCGGAGCGTATTTGGAATAAGACATATATCGAGCCTGGTCATAATGCTCATGGTTGATGTAGTTCGCCATCTCGGCAAAAAAGCGCAAATTCGCAGCAGCTCGCGGTATATCAAATCCACGGCTCTCCTTGATCGGCTTCCCAACATCAAGCGACTCAACAAGCGCTAGCTCATCGACCTTTTCCATCACCAGGTCAGACATCCTGCAGAGAATCTTTGACCTCTCGGCAACTGGCATCTCACTCCAGACACCACTTTCAAAGGTCTTCTGCGCGACATCAATCGCGTGCTTCGCGTCCTCGACGCCAGCCTTCGAAACGGATGCTAGCTTCTTATTCGTCGAAGGATCGATCGTATCGAACGTTTCGCCAGAAATCGCATCACGATATTCACCATTAATAAACAGCTTGGCGTCTTTTATTGCCTGAGGTTGAGTCAGATTCATGATAATCCAGCCTCCTCATCCTCTACTTCGACGATCATTTCGACCTCGACCGCATTGTTCAAAGGGAGCTGCGCCATGCCAACGGCTGAACGGCCATGCTTCCCGCGCTCGCCGAACACTTGCACAAGCAAGTCAGAAGCACCATTCATCACCTTAGGCTGGTCAGTAAAATCAGGCGTGCTATTCACGAAGCCCAGCACCTTCACTACTCGTTTCACTTTACTTAATTCGCCGAGCTCCTCCTTCAGGACAGTCAACAAATTCAGCATGCACTGTCTCGCCGCATCATAGCCAATCTCGATCGAGACATCCTCGCCAAGCCGGCCGCGGTATTCATTCGTTCCCTGCCCGGAAGTGAAAATCAGATTGCCAGTCTTTACGCAGCTGACGTAATTCCCTGCCGCAGGACGGGGAGCCGGCAGGCTCAGGCCTAATTCTTTCAGGCGTTCTTCCGGTGTTACCTGTAACTTTTCCATAAAATCAACTCCCCACCTTAACAGGAATATTTAAGAATCTGAGCGCATTTTTACCGAGCATCGCTTCCGTTTGTTCCTTAGACAGTCCAAGAGTATCGTCAATCACCTTTCCAGGCGGAACTTCCCTCAGCAGGAACGGATAATCAGAACCCATGATAATACGCTCATGGCCAAAATTCTGGAGAAGATAATTCAGGTTCACCGGCTCATTCACGAGCGAATCATAGTAAAACTGCTTCGCGTAATGACTTGGCGGCTTATCCAGCAAACGAAGATGCGGCCAAACCTTCCAGCCCTGGTCAAGGCGAGGCAGAAGGTAAGGCAGCGCGCCTCCGCCATGCGCCAAACAAATTTTCAGCTTTGGGAACTTATCCATGATGCCGCCAAGGATCAAGCTAGCTCCTGCCAGAGCGGTTTCACTTGGCATTCCCACTGTGTACATGAGGTTGTGGCGCGGCATCCGCTCCTTGCCAAGCGTCTCCCATGGATGGATGAACAATGGTACTTCCCACTTCTCCGCCATCTCAAAGAATTCGATGAAACGAGGATCATCGAGATTAACACCATTCACATTCGTGCCAATCTCGATCCCGGCCAAGCCCAGTTCATGCTTGCAGCGATCCATTTCGCGGATTGCCACATCCACATTCTGTAACGGCACTGCACCCAAACCGATGAATTTAGTCGGATACTGGCTGACAGTTTCAGCAATATAATCATTTTGGACGCGCGCCAGAATTTCCGCCTCCTCAGCAGGAGCCCAGTAAGAGAACGTCACAGGAATCGGCGAAAGAACCTGCATATCAACGCCTTCGCGCTCCATATCCTTGATCCGCTTCTCGGCACTCCACACCTGGTCGGTCACTTCACGGAATACCTTGCCAGCAACCATGATGTTGGCTCCGCATGCACAGGTCCGCTCAAGCGTCGGCCATTTTTCCCCGCCGAAACGCTTCGTCAGTTCACTGAAATTTTCCGGAATGATATGTGTATGGAAGTCTACTCGCATTTCCATTCACTCGCTTCTGGCGGCATCATATGACCGCAATTTTTGCACTTGCGAAGCTCTTCGTTGCCGTTAAAGCTTGCGATTGCTTCCTTCACCTGCAATTCGATATTCGTCAGCTGAATGGTCGCGCGGTGCATCTCGTGGTCGCACTCATCACAGAACCAGACGAAGTCCTCAAGCTCGCCCTCTGCGCGGTTGCGCTCGATCACAAGTCCAATCGTGTTCGCCACGCGGTGCGGGGAATGCGGTACGTTCGCTGGAAGATGGAACATTTCGCCTTCCTTCACTTCCACGACCTCACGCTTTCCTTCCGCATTGATGACCTCAACATAGCAGCTTCCCTGGATCTGATAGAAAATTTCTTCAGACGGATCAACGTGGAAATCGCGTCTCTTGTTTGGCCCGCCCAACAGCATGACCATCAGCTCGGCATCCTTCCAGATCACCTTGTTGTTTACCGGCGGCTTAAGCTGGTCTCTGTTTTCCTCAATAAATTTCAGCAGATTGATCGGAACAAATTGGCTTTTCATTTTTCCTCGTCTCCCTTCGATTCTTGTAAAATAAATCTTTAACTCTGCACATAGAGTCTATTTATTGAAAGCAGGCCACAACCCTGGTTCCATTCATGAAAAAACCAGTCAAAAAACTACGATTGCCTCTTCTCATTTGCAATAATCACTACGTTTCTCTAAAACTCACTCGACAATTTGGGCATGGCTGCCTTTTAACGACTTTTGCATATGGACGACTTCATCTGCTAATAGTGAAATTCGCTGTAAAAGATCCTCATCAACGATTTCATTTTCAGAGTTGAAATGGTCATAATTCGCGTACACATAACTAGGTGCTACAAACGCCCGGAAGTAGCCGGCAATCGGCTTCAGCTGGTTTTCGATGACCAGGAAATGCTGGTATGTCCCGCCATTGGCGACAAACCCCATCACCTTGCTCCTGAATGCATCAGGATGGATTAAATCAAACAGATTTTTCAATACTCCAGGAATCGATCCCTGAAAAATCGGTGTTCCAATCACGTAAAAATCGGCAGATGAAACCTTTTCAATAACAGCTCTTGTATCATCTGAATATTTCTCAGTTGGGCGACCATCGCAAAATTGGACA
The DNA here is from genome assembly GCF_023715485.1 of Mesobacillus subterraneus. Classification (GTDB taxonomy): domain Bacteria; phylum Bacillota; class Bacilli; order Bacillales; family Cytobacillaceae; genus Mesobacillus; species Mesobacillus subterraneus_B. The sequence continues at coordinate 101,980 of NZ_JAMBOF010000013.1, forward strand.
TCGTAATCCATCATATCGAGCATTTCCACCTCGATGTCCGGGTACTTCTTTTTGACATCATCCAGCACTTTACGGACGACAATCCCCGTCTTCGCACCGATGATTGTGCCTGAAATCCCAAGCAGCTTCATCTTGGTCCCTCCTATTCTTGTAAACTATTTTTTTGCCTAATGACTACTCCTGCTTCCCTGCCGGCCAGCCAAGCAGAGCTTTCGAAAGATGAATTTCACCTTCCGAAATCAGCTGGCGGATTCTCGTCGAAGAAATCACGCTTCCTTTGGAACAGCAGACTGGCTTCGTGACTCGTACTTTGAAATATTTACTAAGAAGGTCAATGTCCCCCAGCCGGTCCTTTCCAAAACGGAAATCACCGCCAACCATGATTTCAACCGGATTCAGCTTAGCAAGACTGTCGATGAATTCAAACGCACTCTTTTTCGCATAAACATCATCAAATCTGGCAACCACTGCATGCCGGGCATCAAGCTTCTCGATTTTTGCAAGCTTCTCGTTCACGCTGGTCAGCATCCTTGCTCCTTGAAAAAACACACGGGGCGGAGGATCGAATGTGTACACCACACCTGGAAGCTTCAGTTTCCTGCCTTTTTGCACGGCCTGCCGGATTACGGCTTGATGTCCGCGATGGACTCCGTCAAATGCACCAATCGCGACAATGGATTGTGGCAGTTCCAATGAAGAATAAATATGTGCTTCCATCCATCCTTCTCCTCCTAAAATCACAATCTAGTTTGTAAGCGCTTCCTTATTGTCCATCTGTGCGCCCTTTAACGCTTCGTCCACCATGGTAAGCGGAGTTTGCCGTTTATAGTTGTTATAGAAAATCCCTCTCTTGCGGATCGGGTCGCCAGTATAATACCGCTCATATTGCAGCAAGCGTTGTCCGAATGCCTCGCCGCACAAATCCCATGCAAGCTTGAAAATGCTTACGCGCTCCAGTGATGACACGCCTTCACGGCCGACATAATAGTTATCGATGGAGTCTCTCAATTCGGCACTCTCAAAGTCCGCTCCTGTTGGTGACATCAGCAAGCCGCCTGCTCCGACGATTTGAATGACTTCGATCGCACGCGGATACATTTTTGGCAGCAATCCACGGATTGTTTCAAGTGGGACATAAGCTGGCATTGCTTCACCATGCTCAGTCATCGTATGTTCATATTCAGCAACCTTCAGCAATGCCCGGATGGATTCAAGCGATTGTGCCAGCTCGCCAAGCTGGTCCTGGACATTCAAGTAGCCGTCTACGCCGATCGTATCAGCGACTTTCATCGCTACATGTGTTGCGAACTCCAATTTCACAAGACCTCTGACACCCGATTGATGTGCCGGCTGCTGTCCTGCTCCAGTCATTGGATAAAGCTTGTTGGCTGCCTCGACGTTGTTGTACAAGAAAACACGGTCCCAAGGGACGACAACATCATCAAACACAAGCAGTGCATCCATTTCTTCAAAACGAGAAGCAAGTGGATGATCGAAGAATGAACGTGTTCCATCCTGCATCGGCTCTCGGCAGATGATCCGCAATCCTGGAGTGTCAATTGGAATCGCGAAAGCAAGTGCATACTTCTCATCACCAGGCGCAAAACCAGGGAATGAGTAGATGATGACTTCATCGGTCACAGGCGCTAGGGTCGCCAGCATTTTCGCTCCCCTTACAACCAATCCGTCTGGAGTTTCCTTCACCGCGCCAAGGTGTGTGTATGTATCCTTTTGCTCATGTGAGGTTTTGCTGCGGTCATTCTGCGGGTTGATGATCGCATGCGTCAAGAAGATATCATTGTCACGAAGATATTTATAATAATTGCGGACATTCTCAGCCCAGTTTTTGTTGTATTTTTCGAAGAACCAAGAATTGTAGTACATGGATGTCACGACAACGTTCAAGAAATCTGGAGTTCTTCCCATCAAACCAAAAGTGGCCCTTGCATAAGCTTCGAACACATTGCGGCGCTTCACCAGATCCTCATAGCTCTTAGGAACAAGGAACGCATTGTTTACGCGCTCGCCTGTCTCCTCACAGACATGAGTGATTTTTTCCTGGAATTCTGGATCATGCTGCATATCATACAGCTTCGCGATTTCAAGAATTGGCTGCTTGAACACCGGCTCCTCAAATAAATTCTCGACTTTTTTCCCAGACAGCCAAACCTCAGGTTTACGTGCTTTAACCGCTTCGATATATTGAGCTCCAGTCCTAATTCCCATATACACCCTCCTGAAAAATTTAATTGAAAATTCATAATGAATTGTAATACTAAATTTTCGATGTAACTGTAGCCTATTTAACATTTTTCCAGAAATAGTTTTCTTAAAAGTCTAAATTATCTAACTAATTATAGAAAATTAATCTTGTTTCCCCTATGATTATGTTAGATATCAACTTCACTTTTGGGGAGGTCATGGTATGGTTACGGTATATGAGGAAGTATTTCATTGGGAGGATTATTTGAAATACGGCACGCGGCAATTTTTTAGAAAGAAGGAATACATTTACCAGCAGGGTAACTGTGGGGAAGGCTTTTATTATTTGCACAAAGGACTTGTGCGTATCGTGACAGAAACAGCCACCGGCAAGGAAAACATGCTGAACATCGTCATACCAAATCAGCTGTTAGGTGTTCAATCATTGGACCAAAAAACTCACTTCACCACCGCAATCGCAGTTAAAGATTCAGTCGTCTATCACTTTTCAGCAGACGAATTCCGTAAACTGATGATCGCCCACCCAGAACTCTTCAAACTCTTTTCAAAAAGCGTCATCCATAAAATGAAGATCCTTTTAGACCGGATTAATTTGAATGCGCTTACATCCGAGCAGAAGCTCGCGGTTTTACTCCACAACATCTGTGATGAATTCAAAAGTTACGAGATTCCGCTTTCCCAGCACGACCTCGCCTGCTGCACCGGCCTAACCAGAATCACGGTTTACAAGGTGCTGAAAGAATGGCAGGATGCCGGGATCATCGAGATCGACAAACGAAAATACTTCATAAAAAAACCAGATTTCCTAAGAAACCTGGTTGGTTAGTCCTCGTGAGGATGATGGGCAAGCGCCCTTATTTTATCAAAATCCTTAATGACAATTTCACGCTTATGAAGCTCTATGTACCCTCTCTGCTTCCATTTCTGAATAATCTTGTTCACTGTGATCCGGGAAGTGCCGATATACTTCGAAAAAGCAGTCTGGTTCATCGAGGCATTCCCGTTTTCCTGAACAAGCTTCAGCAGGTAGAAGGCCATTTGCTGCTCAACCGGGCTGTCCAGGTGCGTGATGATCTCGGCAAGTGTCCGGAATTTATAGATGAGCGAGTCCGTATAGATTCCAGCAGCATGCGGATGGTCCTTGCATATTGCAGCAATCGCCTCATCAGAAAAATAATAGATGGCAGATGGACAATTCGTCGTCCCGCTAGTCAAGTAAGGCTCCCCATGGACACCATGCTCACCGAACAACATCCCGGGCGGCACAATATTAATGATCCGCTCATCCCCGTGATCCGACAACAGCGTAATCTTTATTTCCCCGCTCTTCAAATAATAGATTCCACGCCCAGCTTCCCCCTGATGATACACAACCTTATTCTTCTCGACTTCAAACAGCTGGCCATATGACAAAAATGGCTCCCATAGAAAACGAAGATGCTGCATCCTATCACCTTTTCTATTAATTTTGGTGATTTATTTAATTATTATGATAATTATATCATTTGTGAAGTCCATGAAGGGGAAAAAATAAAAGATGCTTTTTTAAAATTCGAGTCTCTAATCTATAAGAATTATGAAGGTTTTGTTAACATCGAACTTTTAATTGGATATGAATGGTAAAATCAATGTAAGGAGGAGGAAGGTTTATGTTCGCACCGTCTGCAATGGGGTTAATGTCTTTATTCATCGGTTTAGCTGCGCCGATTTCATTTATTGTTTTATTAATTTGGGTCTTTCGGATAAATAAAAATTCCGAGGTCCAAGTAGAACAAAACAAGAGGATCATCGAGTTGCTTGAGAAGGTAAGCGGGGATCGGTCAGAAGGGAAATAGCCGCTCGCTGGTAAACGAAAAACTAGCCAAGCTTGCTGGATGCCGGTGAGCTTGGCAGCAACATGGAAAATTAAGATTCAGACGATCTTTTGATAATCTCAAGTTCTCTTTCGTTCCTGGCTGCCTTTTCCCAAATGAAGTCCTGGTCTTTTTCTATTCTTTTAATTTGATTAATCACTTCATTATGTCTAACTTCATTCTTTATTTCCGTCTTTTCCATTCTTGTTTCCATCTTTTCCATTCTTGTTTCCATCCTGTCGAAACTTTCTTCAATGGATTCAAACTTCTGCCCGTGTTCCTTTTGTACGTTTTGCATTTCATTCATGCTTTTTTGGAAATCGTTCATACTCTTTTGAATATTTCCGACCATCGTGATCAGTTGGGATATCATCCCTTCCATTCGATCTAATCTTTCTTCCGACATTTTTCTCACCTCCTTTTTACATATTATAAAATAAATCTGTCGTTTTTAATAGTAGGCTGTTTCAGTATTGATTGTTGCTACCATCACCGTCTCTAGCAATTACGGGTGCCTTTCACTATCTAAATAAGGTGTTGTTTTACTCTCCAAAACATCCCGGTCCATGGGAATGACCCTTTTCTTTCTTTCTAATAAATCAACCGTCGTGTATCAGTATTCGCATAATCCCCGCCGAAAAGTACCGCTATTCCTTTAGGTTTCCTATACAAGCGCTTTGCATATCGTTTCCTGAAAAACCTCTAGCGCATCACCTTCATTTTTCATATATACATACGCTATTTTATAAAGCTTGACCTTTAACATGAATTCCTGTTGATTTAACCATAAAAAAGGGCAAGACTGAAAAATCAATTTGCCCTGCAAAAAAAGTAAACCATATCTATCCAATTTAAAAGTTTAATCTTCACTAAACCAAACTTTCAAACAACAGATAAATCCCTGTACCACTCAAAAGGAAATAGCTTAAAACCCTGAAGATTCGCTGCGGAATCCATTTGAATATGATTTGACCTGCCAATAAACCAATAAATACAATCGGGATGGCATATAGACTCGAACTCCAGATTGTTTTATTCGTACCAACAAAAATCACTTGAGTTAATAAGCTGATGAAATAGATAAACAGGTAAAAGGCCAAAGTGGTTGCCCTTAACTTCGCTTTCCCGGTGCCGCTGCCGGTAAAATAAAGCAATAATGGAGGTCCAGGCATGCCGATACTTGTCGTTAATAGACCTGATAACCCGCCAACTATATAATCACGGACTGGCGTTGCTTTTACTGTGAAATTCAAGATCAATAACAATGTCAAAAGTAAAAGAAGGATGCTGACTGCTAATTTAAAAGCGGTAATGTCAATCGATAAAAACACGGAAATCCCAAGAGGGACACCAGCCATACTTCCTAAAGTTAACCGTTTAAGCAGTATGGTATCAATATCGCACTTGATTTTCCATATTAATGAGATCGAAATAACCAAGGATAAAATGATGTTAATTTGAATCGCCTCATGCGGCAGAAATAGCATCAGCAAAAAAGGTGTGGCCATAATCGAAAATCCGAAACCAGTGCTTGTTTGCAGGATTGATGCTACTAATATGATCGTTATGAAAAGGAATATAGAACCCAAAATAGACCTCCATGTGTACAAAAACTGTCATTATTTATGATAACACATCACACGAAACTCCTATTCCTATGAATGAACGCAAAAGAAAAGCATCCACATTGAATGCTTTTCTTCAATCACAACAAAGGGATATTCCTCTTCATGTTACTGACATAAGCGAGGTGTCCTATGCATTTTTATTAAGGAATCCTGCTCTATTGTCTGTTTCCGAAGATACACTGGTTAAGACCGGAAGAAATCGATAAACCATCAGGAACATGATACAAGCGATAATAATTGAAAGATACGACGAGAAAAACCCATTTGCCTTTTCATTCACATCAAATAAAAAAACGCCGTCACCAACTTTTCCAGATACCCCGTAAAACAAACCATACACCACATTCAGTCCAACATGAATCCCTGTATTGGCCCATATAGAGTTAGTAGTATAAAAAGCATATGTCAAACTCAAACCTAGCACAATGGAGAAAATGGTGTTGTTTATGCTGAATCCTTCTAACCAAATGTCGTCCAGGGCATAAAGTAATATTGCGATCACCATCAATTTCACCAATGGTACACGATCCTTGAAAAAGTTGAATACTAGCCCTCTGACAATGATATCATTGATCAACGAACCCAATCCAAAACCAACGAATACTACAATAAGTGTCATAATACTTCCCCATACTGGCCTTAGTCCAATAAACTCATAGCTGCCTAGTATAAACCGGAATAAATATAGAAATGAAAACGAAATAAAACCTATTGCGAAGCCGATGAACAAATTCCGTTTCCAGCCGGTGAAGTATACCAATCCATAACTCTTCAACCCGCCTTTTTTCCGCGCCAATAAAAAAGCGATAGGAAAAAACAACACCAAATGAAAAAACCGCAAGATATCATTCATCAGGTATACCAAAGGAATTAGATAAAAATATAAAGACAGTATTAAGTATGAGAATATAAAAAATAAGATGTTCTTGCTCAATTACGCCCCCCCTTATTCCGGTGCTTCCACCTCAATTGTAAGCAAACTATATTGCTCTCATGGTTGTCACAACCCTCGAGAATAAATTACTCTCCTCTATCCATCTAGTAAAATATTACCATGTTTTTCTCAACAGCAATATCCTATTTTCTCTATGCAGGTGTGAATTATATAGAGACTGGGTAATCTGTGGGTATGAATTTAATGTTGAAGAGGTGTGTTTTTGGATGAATAAACGATATTACTCAGAGACTGTAGTTCCTATTGAGTCTCCTTTCGGCTTTATTCCTGGAAAAGAGACTGCGAGGGATTTTACTTTTGATAAAGAAAATCGTTTTAAAGATTATCTATTGGAAAAGGACGGGAATTCCTACGACATCAGTTTGGATGACAATGGCCAGTGGTACTTCTTCACGTCTTTTGAATGCGATACGCTTGATGAGGTAAAGCTGTCGAGACAGATTTTCCGGCCGCCATATTTAAAAGGCGAGAAGCTGGAGCTTGTTGATTTACTGGAAAAGCTGAACATTTCTCCTTTATATGAAGGCCATGATAAAGCCTATGGCCATATCCTTTCTCTAGTACACGAAATGGATTCAATTCCTGCCTTCGAACAAGCGCGGCTGGCAAATTACGATGGGAACGACGACCCAACCATCATCAAAAAAATCCATTTTATCGAAAACGAGTACAAAGGTGAGAAAACCAGATTTATTTCTGGTTTTGAAACCCGTTCATTCGCAACAGTGACAGAGAATGAATTTTACGCAAAAGAAATACATTTGCCAGGAAACGCCCGGACTTATTTGAAGCTGTTCATCTATTTCTCAAGATACGGCACCCTGCCTTCACAGCAGATGATGCCGAGATTCCTGGGAAACCTTTGGGCATCGACTCAAAGCTTGAACACTGCAGCCAATCCAGCTCTTTATAAGGAAGAGATTATAGAATGAAAGCACCTGAAAAGGTGTTTTCTTTAGTTAGTCTAAGTATCCATATCCGATAATTTTTTGGTTGTGCAAATCCGCAAAAATAAGCATATTATTAAGGCTTGTCGTACTTTTTATTGGGAAATCAATTATGTATATTTCTCTGCCAAAATAACTGCTGTCTTTGACAATGCCCATACCTTCATTAAGTACCCTTTTCATAATTGCCCCATCAGACCATGTTCCGTTTATGCGATCCTGGTCTGTTTTACTTAATTGCTCCCACACCTTTTCCCTTATATCCTTCTGTTCCGTTTGTTTCTCTTCAAATGGTGCCTTTGCTTCTACTGCTATCACCCTGGGGGAACTTTCACTTAACTCCACCACCTCGTCCGAGCAAGCCACTAATCCTAATACAAGAATGAAAAATGAAAATTTCTTCATAGCCTTCTCCTTATGTCTTTTGATGAATTAGACGGAAACTTGTTTCATTAGTTACAGAAATTAACAATAATACTCCACGCTTCGCATCCGCATTTAGATGAGGACATAAAACTTACCCTTCAGGCGAATAATATATAAAGAGTAACATTGTTAGGGGGATTATCATGAAAAAAGTCATTTGCACAAATAATGAAAGTTATGATTTGGAATTTAACGTGGGAGACGAATACCAGGTCGAGAGAGAACTGGAAACCACCTACATTGTCATAAATAAACTAGGAAATAAGCATTCCGTATTTAAGACTCATTTTATGCCAGTTGAGGATAGCGAATCCAAGTAGTAAAAAAACTAGGAGTATCTACACAGGAATCGGGTTGACCATTTTAATCATAATTCTTTTCACCCTTGTTACAGCAGGATGTTTTTGATATAGACATATAATTCTGCTGAACTTTTAAAATAGTAACTAATCATTAAGTTCTTATATAAAAGAATATCCTCCGTTAAATTAAAAAAAGCACCCAATCGGGTGCTTTAAAAAAATCCTTATTTATTCCTCTTTTCCAGCGCTTTAACCAACTCTTCTCCCATCAATTCGGAAGAAAACGGGTCACGGCTTGTTACTAGCTGTTCGTCAGCCCATACAGCATGTCCTGTTTTTTCAAGGTCTCCCCTTTCATAGTTGGCAATTTTGCTAAGTTCCTGCTCCAGGCTGAACGGAAGGATGTCCAATAAGCCCTCTGGTTCCATCGCATCAGGGTATCCTGTTACTGTTTTTCCAGCACTAAAGCTTTCGCCGTTCGGTCGCTTGGCATATACGAGTGGGGCCGGACCATGACATTCCGCTGCGACAATCCCGCCTCGGTCTGAAATAGCATTCATGATTCGATGCAAGTCCTCATTCTTAGCCAAATCATACATTGCACCATGACCGCCAACAATCAGGACAACATCATAATCTCCAGGATTCACATCGGAAAGCTTTTGAGTTTCATCCGCTTTTCCTGATTCATAAAGCTCTTTATAAGTCCCTTTTGGGTCATATTCTTCACTAATACTAATTTTATCGATTTCCGGCTTGCCTCCTAGTGGCGAAGCCAAATCAACCTGATGGCCCGCCTGTTCAAGGATCTGCATAGGTGCGAACAATTCCTCTCCCCACCAGCCTGTCTCATAATTATTTTCTTCATCTTTATATCCACTTGATAATACTGCCAGAACTTTTGCCATTAATATAGCCTCCTTTGTTGATAACAGATTCTATTTTCCCTATCAAACTAACTGTTACTCATAAAAATGATTGCCAAAGTTTTCTTAACGGTTTTCACAACAAAAAAGCTGAACGAACATGATCGTCCAGCTTTCCCATTTATTCTGCTAAAACCTTCGCCTCGACGAATTGATCAAAGAATTCAAGGATCGTACGGTTAACGAGAATCTCGTTCTCTTTCTTTGAGAATCCATGGCCTTCATCTTCAAGCACAAGATATTTCACATCACGTCCTTTTTCCTGCAGGGCCTTGAAGATTTGGTCAGATTCTTGCTTCACGACGCGCGGATCCTTCGCACCCTGGATGATCAGCATGGGCTTTGTCATATTTTCCAAATAAGTAATCGGCGAGAACTCAGTCAATTTATCGAAATCCTTCACTGGATCGCCAACCCATTGGTTCATGACTGGTTTCCAATGCTCCGGCACGGATTCAATAAAGGAGAAAAGATTCGATGGTCCAAATATATCAACGACAGCCTTGAAGTATTCCGGATGGCGTCCATGCAACAATAGCGCCATATATCCGCCATAGCTTCCACCCATCAATAAGGTTCTCTTCCTGTCAGCCAAGCCATTCTCGTAAAGGTACTCCAGTCCGGCAATATTATCAAGACGAGGACCTTCACCCCAGTTGCCTTCGACCATCTTCATGAACTCCAGCCCATAACCAGTGGATCCTCGGAAATTTGGCGCAAAAATGCTGTATCCCCTGTTCACAAGGAACTGGAACATTGCACGGAAGTTATTTCGCTCTGCAGCCTGCGGCCCGCCATGCGGCCAGAGGATGACATGGCCGTTGTTGACATCTTCCTTTGCCTTGAAGAATAATGCTTCCATCATCAACCCATCATAGGACGGATAAGTCAGCACTTCCGGTTTTACTAAGTGTTCTTCCTTTACACCAGGGACAGCCAGGTTCGTCAACTGTTTCCATGCGTCATTTCCCGCTTCCTTCACGAAAATGTTAAAAGGCTTCGTAGCTGATCCCGCTAAAATATATAAATTCCCGCTATCGGCAACCGTCCCACCTTGAACGATTGATGCTGGCAGTTCGATCTTTTTATGAGTTCCATCAGCCAGATCATAATGATATAAGTAATCATTTACACCCTTTGCTGTTAAAAGGTAAAGGCTCTTCGTACTCTTATCGTATCGAATAGCGCCAAACTCTTCTTTTTCAATCGAAAGGACTTTGCCAAACTCATGAGAATCAAGATTGAACTTGGCAAGGTAAGCGAAATCCTCTCCGTAAGTTGTCAGAAAGAAGTACTCGTTCTCTACGAAAACTCCATCGCCCACCGTGAATTGCTCTTCTGTTTCTGGAGTCAGCGAGTAAGACTGCCCATTCTGGAAAACGAACCCTGGCGAGTATGTATTCGCATATTGCTTAATATAAACGAAATTAGTCTCGTTTTCATCAACAGCGACCAGGAAGCAGGCTGCCCCATCCCCCTCAACGACTACACTCTCCTCGTCCTTTTCCAGATTGTAACGATAAATATTAAGATAGGTTTCATTGCCCTTAGTTGAAGTATAATAAAGCCTTTTATCATCCTTTGATAAAAATGGAAGCATATGTCGGTGGCCTTCTTCGGTACGAAGCGCAACTAGCTCGCCGCCTGCAGGAGAAAGTGCATATAGCTGCGTGTTTTCATCCCCATCTTGATCAAAACCAACTACCAGAAAACGACCATCATGTGAATAAGTTAAAGCCTGGCAGCTCTGATCAATAAAGGTAAGCGGATATGGATACTGGTTAGGCAAATCCATCGCCCAGAGATTGTATTTCCCTGTCAAATTCGTGCTGAAAACCAATTGACTTTCATCAGGACTTACTGTAAAAGCTTGAATATTAAAGGTGCGATAAAAATTTTCTATATCCGGTTTCTTAAAGGTAACCAAATGCCCCACTCCCATTCATTTAGAAATTTCTGTCTATATCAAAATCTTAAACAAAAATCTTCCAATCTGTCTAGAAATAAGGGCATTTTTCGCTCGACATAAAGTGCAGATTTTAATCAAAAGGGATATCATACGGCTCCTTTGTTTAGGATCATAATGAAAAATAGCCGATTATATTTTTTACCTCCAATAAAATTGGCGATCCAATTTCTCCAATCAACTATACTCTCTAAACACACGATTCTTTCATTCGCTAAGAAATCTCATCTTTTGACAAATAGTAAAAATAAAGTCAAATCCTGCGCTTTCCCGAGAAATAATTCTCGATTTTCAAGCTTATATTTACAACGCATTTGGGTTTTCAATTCTCATTGATGATACTTCCCCACAGTTCGCGCAGCAGGTGATCAGCAGTGAAGTCCCCATTTTAAACGCATTGAAGCCAGGCGGCTTTACCTTATCATAGCCGGAGTTCCCAATCTTCCCAACCTTGCTTTCTGTATGCCCGCATTCTTTACATACGAAATTCTTTTCAGTCATGACGTACCTCCCTGAATAATCGATATACCATATACGAACCACCCAGAAATTGGTTTCAAAAAAGAAGAGCCTCCCTCTGGAAGGCTCCCTCAAACCAATTGAAAATGCATCAAGGTACTCTTGTTTCAGATAATATGATTTTCATTATTATTGGAACAAGTACCCTCTCCATGATCGACTATTATTTAGCACATAAAATAAAACTGTTCAATGACTGCTCCTCTTCATCAGACAAATTCATCAGTTCATAATAGCTGTTCACCAATGTTTGCACCTTCTCTGGAACGATAGCGAATTCTTGGCGAATGGAATTTACATAACTCTTTTCCCACTGTGCGTCCTGTAAATACGTGGCATCGATCGTATCTTGATTTTCGATTTGAAAACCTGCCTTTTCAAGCAATTCTTTAATTTGTGCTTTATAAAACAAGTTTTGTATATTCCCGTCATTATTTACAAAGTTTGAGTACAAGGCGTGAAGAGAAGCGGCAAAAAAATGTGCGCGTTGAGATTTATGAGTAAAGTCAAGATTCCATTCCGCTAGGCAAATGCATTTCGTCATTCCACGCAATTTCTTAAAATAGGAGAATAAATCTTCAGATCTCTTAAAATACCAGGAACTATGAGATAACACTGCGACATCAAACACTTGGTTCGAATCAAAAGAATCAAAGTCCTTTTCAAAATGGAAGGTAATACGTTCACCCAATGCTGACCTTTTGATACGGTCTGTTGCCTGTCCTAATGTTAACGGTGCCCCGTAATCCCGGCTGGCAATATCAATGGCGATTACTTTTCCGTCCTCCCCTACTGCGTCTGCTATTGCTGCCGTTGTGTCTCCCTGACCACAGCCGATTTCCATTACACTCATTCCTTTTTCAATCCCAAATGCGTCAACTAAATCCAATCGGTGCTTCAACTGCATTTGTTGTATTTCATCATTTTCAAATAGCTTATATGTAGTTAAGAACTTTTCTGTTTTTCTGCTAAGTTCAAAAGTGGACATTGAAGCCATCCTTTCTTGGAAAAGTCTATTGTATCTTCTTTCAGATAATTACTTATTAAAACATCTGAATTGTGAAATGTCACTCCAATTTGACGTTCTAACTATATTTTTGGTCAACGATTTATACTTTTTGTCCATTTTCATAGGCAATATCACGGAATCAACTATTAGATAAGCCGAAATTCAATGCTAAATCCATTCAATATTACTTGTTAAAAATCTTTATAGCGAAAATATCAATTTTATAGCGAAAATCACGATTTAATAGCGATTTTTTCATTTTTATAGCGATATTTAATTTTTTATGATGGTTTATAAATGTATGTGTAAGGCCTTTTTCTAGACAAAGAAAAAAGGACAAAGTACTCTCTGAGTTATCACCACAATAACCTTTTGAGAGGAGTACTTTATCCATGTCCAATTT
>NZ_JAMBOF010000014.1 GCF_023715485.1 Mesobacillus subterraneus
GGTCCGCGAAGCGAAATTTTTGATGTACTGGAAGGGGGGTACCCCCCTTCCAGTACATCAAAAATATATCAGCTGTATAACTTGATTTTCCTAAGGAATGATTTTACACATAATAGTGGGCTTGACTGACTCTTAGATTTTAGGTCACCAATCTGTATCATTGGTGACCTGTTTTCATTCACTCTCGGATTTTAGGTCACCAATCGGGTTCATTGGTGACCAGTTTTCTTGCAATCTCGGAAATTAGGTCACCAATCACATCCATTGGTGACGTGTTTTCATCCAATCTCGTAAAATAGGTCACCAAGTCTTCCTTGGTGACCTAAAACTAATCTATTAAACTTCCTGTGGTACCTGCAGCCCCAATCCTTGCGCAATTCGAGTTCCATATTCAGGATCTGCCTTGTAGAAATGGGCGATCTGGCGGAGTTTGATATCATCTCGCTCGACTGGCTTCATTGCTCCTACTATATTTGCAACGAGGCGGGCGCGTTCTTCTTCGCTCATCAAGCGGTATAAATCGCCGGCTTGAGTATAGTGGTCATGGTGATCATAGCCCACATTTTCAGCCACGCCGCTGACAGGGAAGGATGCCTGCTTGTGTTCAGTTACTTCAGTTGGTCCCCCGAAACTATTAGGCTCATAGTTTACTGCTTTGCCGCCATTGCCGTCGAAACGCATCTGGCCATCACGCTGGTAGGAGTTCACTTCTGATTTTGGCCTGTTAATTGGAAGGTGCTGGTGGTTAGCGCCTACACGGTAACGATGCGCGTCAGCATAGGCAAACAGACGGCCCTGAAGCATTTTATCAGGTGATACATCAATACCCGGTACAAGTGTTCCAGGTGAGAACGTAGCCTGCTCCACTTCTGCAAAGTAGTTTTCAGGATTGCGGTTCAATACCATTCGGCCAACTTCAATCAAAGGATAGTCCTTCTGTGACCATACCTTTGTTACATCGAATGGATCAAAGCGATACGTATTCGCATCCTCAAGAGGCATGATTTGTACATAAAGCTTCCAGGCAGGGAAGTCCCCGTTTTCGATTGCGTTGAAAAGATCCTCTGTATGATAGTCCGGATTTTCCCCGGCAATTTTTGCTGCTGTATCGGCTGAAAGGTTCTTGACTCCTTGTTCAGTCTTGAAGTGGTACTTGATCCAGACGCCGTCGCCTTCAGCATTTGTCCATTTGAACGTATGGCTGCCAAAGCCATGCATATGGCGTAAGGTAGCAGGAATGCCGCGGTCGGACATCAGGATAGTAATCTGGTGTAAGGCCTCAGGTGATAGCGACCAGAAATCCCAAACTGCATTTGGATCCTTCAGGTGTGTCTGAGGGTTTCTTTTTTGTGTATGGATGAAATCAGGGAACTTAATTGCATCGCGAATGAAGAAAACAGGCGTATTGTTTCCGACGATATCGTAGTTTCCTTCTTCTGTATAAAATTTCACTGCAAAGCCACGCGGATCACGGACAGTATCTGCTGATCCGAGCTCCCCGGCTACCGTTGACAAACGGATGAAAAGAGGAGTCTTTTTGCCGATCTCTGAAAGGAAAGCAGCCTTAGTGAATTCAGTAACATCATTCGTCACTTCGAAATAGCCATGAGCTCCGGCACCTTTTGCGTGCACAACACGCTCTGGAACACGCTCACGGTTAAAGTGGGCCAATTTTTCCAAAAGATGTACGTCTTGAATTAAAGTAGGACCTCTTTGTCCTGCCGTCATGGAGTTCTGGTTGTCCCCAACTGGTGCTCCCCAGCTTGTAGTAAGATGCTTTTGATTATTGCTCATCATCAACCCGCCTTTATCATTAATTTTGCTGATAACTAAATGATAACACTTTTCAATTGAAAATCAATACTAAATTATAATTATTATAAAATAGGAATTAGTACAAGTTTTTAACCCTTAATAATCCTGTGTATAACGCTGTCCGTATTTTAGAAAAGAATTTTAAAAAAAGTCCGAGTTACATACCTGTAATCTCTGTAAAATTCGAGCCGAAAAATGTTAGTGCTGGATAGATGAGGAAGATAATTGATGTTGGAATAAACTTCTAGGTTTAACATAATCCAAGCCGTGTCAAAGGCTGATAGATTACGAGTCTTAATGGCACTTATTGGACGATGAATAACTATGTTACAACTGCTAGCCTTGTTAGTAGAGAGAAGCACCACTTTGGGAGGTATGGAAAATGAGAAAAATGAAAAAGAGATTGGCAGCGCTAACAGCAATGGTGTCCTTATCATTATTTACAATGAATGGAGCTGCTGAAGCTGCAACACATCAGGTAAATAGAGGAGAAACTTACTGGGGAATCGCTAACAAATACGGGGTATCTTTAATTGAACTGAAAAATGCAAACAATAAAACTAGCAATCTACTATATCCAGGACAAAAGTTGACCATCCCTGCTTCAGCAGTATCTGCTGCAGATCAGGATTTGCTTGCCCGCCTTGTTCATGCTGAGGCAAAAGGTGAGCCATATGCAGGGAAAGTTGCAGTTGCGACTGTTGTCTTGAATAGAGTAGCTAGCCCTGATTTTCCTAATTCAGTCAGAGGTGTTATTTACGAAAAGGCTAACGGCTATTACGCGTTTACACCCGTTAAAAACGGGGCAATCAACAAGCCGGCAGATGCTGAGTCAAAGAAGGCAGTAAAAGAAGCTCTTGCCTTCAAAGGACAAGGGAAAGGGTCATTATTCTTTTTCAATCCAAAAACGGCAATCAGCAAATGGGTATTCTCAAGAGAAGTAACAGTGACAATCGGCAATCACCGTTTTGCGAAGTAAAATGGGTTTAGCAATATGAATCAAAAATATCGAATAATGGTTTCTGGAATATCTTGAAATTTTCTGGAATGAAAGATAAGGTTTCCGGAGTGAATATAAAATTTCCGGAATATCCTGATTATCAGGCTAAAAAAGCTGTGCAGATTCTCATTCTGCACAGCTTTTTATCATTTAGGGCTGTCTTGCCAGGATATCTGCAATCTGATTTTCAATTTTTCTGCCTTGTGTATCATCTAGCAGGTTGTTCAAGAGGACAGCAAAGATTAGCGGCTTACCCGAGCTTGTTTTTACATATCCCGCTAGAGTGCTGACCCCTGTAAGCGAGCCGGTTTTGGCTATTACGTTTTCCTTCAGTGGCTCCTCCTTCATCCTGTTGCGCAGCGTTCCTCCAACCATCCTGTCGCTTACTCCGGCGACTGGCAGTGAATGGTGAAAAGCTGGGAACCATTTTTCCTTTTGGACTTGGTAGAGGAGGCCGGTGATTTCATTAGCTGGAATCAAGTTAGAATGGGATATTCCAGATCCGTCCCGAAGCACAAGCTGGTCAATGTCGACTCCCAGCTTTGCCAATTCAGAATTCATGGCCTCAAGTCCTTTTTCCCAGCTGCCTTCGCCGTGGACGACTTGGCCCATTTCCTTCACGAGCACCTCTGCATGTCCGTTATTGCTGAGCTTCATAAATGGCACCATGAGTTCCGACAATGCCATTGATTTATGAGAAATTAATTCTTTCATCCCTTTTGTAGAGGTACCAGCCTTTATTTTCCCAACAACTGTTATCCCCTCTTTTTCTAGTGACATTTTGAATAGGCTTATTGCGAAAAGGGAAGGTTCCCAAATCGATATCCATTCTCTTGTTTTCTTGGAATCTGCCGGTATGGTTCCTTTTATATAAATAGTATTCGTGCCATGCTCACGTTCGATATTGATGTCAAGTTCTCCATTTGCATCAACTGTTTGAGTTTGATTGATAATATCTAAAAAATCTGTATCTGGCTCAAGCGAAATGTTGCCTTCACTCCCTATCTTCCCTGGAAGAATATTGACAATGACGGTGCCGGCATCGTAATCCTTATTAGGTGCCGCAGTAAGCGCGGAAATTTGCGAACCATAATATTGATGCTCGTCATTCCAGGTTAAATCCTCTGAATAACGGACATCATCGTACCAGCTATCATCTGCAATTAAATCACCAGTAATTCTTTGGATGCCCTGTTCCTTGATGGCTTCAGCAAATCGGTCGAAATCGGCGGGGATAAGTGTTGGGTCTCCTTTACCTTTTAAGATAAGGTTGCCTTCAAGAGTGCCATCGGTCATTTTTCCATCTGCCAAAACTGCCGTAGTAAACCGATAATCTTTTCCTAGTACAGAGAGTCCCGCCGCTGCGGTAAACAGCTTCAATACAGAAGCAGGCTGCAAGCGAGTATCCCCGATATGCTCGTATAGCAGTTCGCCATCCTCTGCAGACCTGACACTAACTCCTGCCAATGAACCTTTGAGCAATGGATCATTAAGTAAAAGCTCATTAATTTCATCTGATAGATTTCCGCTAGGCTCAAATGCCTGGGCAGGTGGCTCCTCCGTTTGAAAAAACGGAATTATGGCTAACATAATGACGAGGATAAAAATGATGATTACTGTGGATTTTTGCTTCAATTCATACTTCATCCCTTTCAATTCTCTATCGATTTCGACAAGAATTTTCCCAATAAACAACTATTAAAGTCTATGATAATGTTTAAATTAATATAAGGTTCAGGAGGGAAAAAAATGTACCGATTCGTGTTAAATGCTTTACTCATTGTAGCCATCGGAGCAGGATTTTACTTCTACGTCCAACTAATTTTTTCAAAGGTAACAGACCCTCTTTACGGATCATTGGCGGTTCTGGCTGGATGTCTTTTCTCAGCCGGTATGTCAAGGGAACTTATTTTATTCTCCCAGTCTGATCGAGAGAACAGGCAAATATAATCTTTGGACTGAACACCTCCATTTAGTGGGGTGTTTTCTTTTTTTCTTTCCGAAAGGATTTTATGAGAAGTACTGTATGGGGGTATGATAAAATAAAGAGGAACGTATAAAGGGGGTTAGTGGATTGGATATACTCGAAACTGGAACTGACCTGTCTGGATGTGAAGATAGCTGCTGTTCATCTGAACGAAAAAGCCATCACTCTGAAAAGACGAAAAAAAATCTCGTTACAAGATTGAACCGGATCGAGGGGCAGATTCGCGGCATTAAAGGCCTGATTGAAAAAGATACGTATTGCGACGATGTTATTACTCAAATTTCAGCCACGCAGGCAGCATTGAACAGCGTAGCCAAACTGCTGCTGGAAGGCCATATGAAATCATGCATCGTTGAGCGGATTCAAGATGGCGATAATGAAGTCATAGATGAATTGTTGACCACGATAGAGAAATTGATGAAAAAATAGGCAGGAACAATAATTAGTATTTAACAAAAATGTTCTGTATAATGACATTAATTTAATAAATTCCTTCGGGGTCGGGTGAAATTCCCAACCGGCGGTGATGAAGCAATTGCTTCTTAGTCCGTGACCCGGTTAACATTTGTTAAACGGTGGATCTGGTGAAACTCCAGGGCCGACAGTTAAAGTCTGGATGGGAGAAGGAAAAAAACGAGGATTAAAACTTAGGGATGAGTATGCCCTTTTTTAACCCTTTAGTTTGATGTTGCCTTTTTTAGGACCCCGAAGCGATTCTGTTTCGGGGTCTTTTTTGATTTTTTTGTATTTAGGGAGGGGTATTGGATGAATGATGTGGAGTATATGGCGCTGGCTATTAACCTTGCGAAAGCAACAACAGGACAGACTTCTCCTAATCCACATGTAGGGGCAGTCCTTGTAAAAGAGAACCAGATTGTCGGCATCGGTGCGCATTTGAAAGCTGGTGAGCCGCATGCAGAGGTTCATGCAATCCGTATGGCGGGGGAAAAGGCTGGTAATGCTACGCTGTATGTCACACTTGAGCCATGCAGCCATTTTGGAAAAACACCCCCATGTTCAAATTTAGTCATTGAGTCAGGAATCAAGAAAGTTTTCGTCGCCTCGACAGATCCAAATCCGTTAGTTGGCGGAACTGGAATTAGAAAGATGCGTGAAGCAGGAATTGAAGTTGAAGTTGGTTTGATGGAGGCAGAAGCAACTGAACTGAATAAAGTTTTTTTTCACTACATAAACAGAGGGCTGCCATTTGTAACGCTGAAATCAGCGATCAGCCTTGACGGCAAGATTGCCACAGCGGCGGGGGAAAGTCAGTGGATTACAAGTGAAGAGGCAAGGAAGGATGTCCACCATTTCCGCCATACACATGACGCGATTTTAGTGGGAGTCAACACAGTCATCAAGGACAATCCGAGCCTGACGACAAGGCTGGAAGCTGGCGGCAAAAATCCCGTCAGAGTAATTCTTGATACCAGCCTTCGCACCCCCGTTGATTCAAGGGTTATCAATGATACACTTGCTCAAACGATCATCGTGACAGGAGCGGACGCAGAACCAGCTACCGCAAAGCAATTTACAGATAGAGGAATTGAGATTTTAACGCTGGAAACTTCGAAAATAATGATTCCTGACATGCTGACAAAATTAGCTGAACGAGGAATCACTTCTGTCTATGTTGAGGGCGGGGCTGAGGTTCACGGCAGTTTTTTAACAGAAAGAGCTTTCCAGCAAGTAATCACATACATTGCTCCAAAATTGCTCGGTGGGAAATCAGCTCCGTCCTCATTCGGTGGAGAGGGAATAGCCCATCTGGAGGATACGGTTTCATTAGAAATAATAGAAGTAAAACAAATCGGGCAGGACATCAGGATTATTGCTGAGCCTGTCTAAAAGGAGGTTTGTATGTTCACAGGGATTATTGAAGAAATCGGCTCTGTAGCGAATATCCAGCATACAGGTGAGTCGTTTGTCCTGAGCATTGATGCTAAAAAGGTTTTAACTGACGTCCGTCTGGGAGACAGTATTGCCGTAAACGGAGTATGTCTCACAGTAACTTCATTTTCGAGTCATCGTTTTACAGTCGATGTCATGCCTGAAACGGTCAAGGCAACGAGTTTGAAAACAGTCAAACGAGGTTCCAGGGTGAATCTTGAAAGGGCAATGGCTGCGGGCGGCCGGTTCGGCGGCCATTTTGTTGCAGGCCATGTCGATGGAATCGGAGTCATCAAAGGGAAGAAACAATTTGAAAATGCCGTTTACTATGAAATTGAAGCGGACGCTGAATTGCTTAAATATATCATTTTAAAAGGTTCGGTGGCAGTTGATGGTACGAGCCTGACTGTGTTTGGAATTTCGGAAGACAGCTTTACACTGTCGCTTATTCCCCATACTTTATCGGAAACAGTATTAGGTTTTAAAGAAACAGGCGATATTGTCAACGTTGAGTGTGACATGATCGGGAAGTATGTAGGGCATTTTTTGAATAACCAGTCAAAGTCAGGACCCAAACGAGGCAATAATATTACAACCCAATTTTTAGAGGATAATGGGTTTATGTGAGGATGATGAAGATGTTTGACCCAATCGAAGAAGCCATTTATGAACTCATGCAGGGAAAAGTAGTCATTGTTTGTGATGATGAGGACCGGGAAAATGAAGGGGATTTTATTGCACTGGCAGAAAAGGCAACACCTGATGTCATTAATTTCATGGCCACTCATGGCCGAGGTTTGATCTGTGTTCCGGTAGAAATGGATTTAGCGCAGAAACTCGATTTGATGCCAATGGTTTCACGCAACACAGATCCCCACGGAACAGCTTTTACAGTCAGCATTGACCATAAATTCTCGACTACCGGAATTTCAGCTTTTGAACGGTCGGCAACCGTATTAAGCATGCTTGATCCTGAATCAAAGGCTGCCGATTTTAAAAGGCCAGGCCACATCTTCCCGCTGGTTGCCAAAAAAGGCGGGGTATTGAGAAGGGCTGGCCATACAGAGGCCGCGGTTGATCTGGCAAAATTATGCGGAGCAAAGCCGGCTGGAGTCATCTGCGAAATCATGAATGAAGATGGCACGATGGCACGCGTACCTCAGCTGAGGAAAATAGCAGACCAGTTCGAATTAAAAATGATCACGATCAAAGATTTGATCCAATACCGCAACAGGAAGGATCAGCTGATCAAAAGAGAGGTCGAAATCAACCTTCCGACCGAGTTTGGTATTTTCAAAGCAGTCGGCTATTCGAATGTAGTCGACGACAAAGAACATATTGCCTTGGTGAAAGGAGAAATCAATCCAGATGAGCCCGTGCTTGTCAGGGTGCACTCAGAATGCCTGACCGGGGATGTGTTTGGTTCTTACCGCTGTGACTGCGGTCCGCAGCTGCATGCTGCATTAAGCCAGATCAATCAAGAAGGACGCGGCGTTCTCCTGTATATGCGCCAGGAGGGCAGAGGCATTGGCCTCATGAACAAGCTGAGAGCATATAAGCTGCAGGAAGAGGGCTATGATACTGTTGAGGCCAATGAAAAGCTCGGATTTGGTCCTGATTTGCGAGAGTATGGAATCGGCGCACAAATCTTAAAAGACTTAGGAATAAAACAAATAAAACTGCTGACCAATAACCCAAGGAAAATCAAAGGGCTGAAAGGATATGACCTGGAAGTAGTCGACCGGGTGCCAATCCAGATGCCAACAAGGGAAGAAAATGAACATTACTTAAAAACAAAGCACAGCAAGCTGGGGCATTTACTTAAATTTTAATTAGAATGAAAATGCTTGAAAATCTGTTACTTAATTAAAATGGAGGAATAGACATGAACAGAACATTCGAAGGTAATTTAGTTGGGACAGGACTTAAAATTGGAATCGTGGTCGGCCGATTTAACGAATTTATAACAAGCAAACTATTGGGCGGTGCACAGGACGCATTGAAAAGGCACGGAGTTGAAGAAGGAAATGTTGATGTAGCGTGGGTTCCTGGTGCATTCGAAATCCCATTGATTGCGCAGAAAATGGCCAAAAGCAATAAATATGACGCGGTCATCACATTAGGAACTGTCATCCGCGGCTCCACTCCGCACTTTGATTATGTTTGCAATGAAACAGCAAAGGGCGTTTCTTCCACAGCCTTGAACACAGGAGTTCCAGTTATTTTTGGCGTTCTGACTACAGACACTATTGAACAGGCAATCGAGCGGGCTGGAACAAAAGCTGGCAATAAAGGCTGGGAAGCTGCAGCAGCAGCGATTGAAATGGCCAATTTAATCAAAAATATTGAGATTTAATAATAGGTTTATAATGAAGCTGCAGGCAAATTTGTCTGCAGCTTTTTATTTTCTGTGTTTTAAAAAGAAGAAACTAGTCCTTACTGGTTTAATTTTGCGAAAAAAGGTTAGAACCTTGCAAAATGATCAACCTTTTTTTCGAAAAAAGGTTAGAATCTTGCAAAATGATCAACTTATTTTGCGGAAAAAGGCTTGAATCTTGCGAAATGATCAACTTATTTTGCGAAAATAGTGGTGAATTTTGCGAATTGGAAAAAATAAGCCGTTTTTTCCAGCTGAATTGTTTAGCGGCAATGCAACTGAATTTTCCACTAGGTGACAGCCAATTCACTGCGAATTATTGAAAAATCTTCCTCATTTTTTAAAATCCTCGCCGCAGTTTGTTAATAATTTGTTCATATTTTCTGGTTAAGATGAAGACAAGTTAGCAGGATGAAGAAATGAGGAGGAATAATCATGAATGAGTATGAGCAGCGTTCCCGGTATCAGGAGGTTGAGCCGGTACAGAAAACAAATAGATTTAAAAGCGTTTTATCAACTGTTATGGCGGGGGTAGTCGGATCGGCGATTACACTTGCGGCTGTGAATTTTACAGATGCTTACCAGCAAAGCCATGTACAATCTCCCACCGGGCAAGTTGAAGAAATCAGCAATTCCAAAATCGTAACGACGCCGACTTCCGCAAAGAATACAGGGTCCATTGCCGACATAATCGAAGCTTCATCAAAATCCATTGTCGGCATCACCAATATTCAGCAGCAAAACAACCCGTTTTCTAGAAGCCAGGGAAGCGTGGAAGGCGGCTCGGGCTCAGGAGTGATTTTTAAGAAATCAGGAGGCAGTGCCTATATTGTCACTAACAACCATGTAATTGAAGGGGCTGCCAAGGTCGAGGTGTCACTGTACAACGGGGAAAAAGTTGAAGCAGAAGTAGTCGGCGCAGATGCATTGACTGATTTGGCAGTTATAAAAATCATTGCTGAAAAAGCCACTGATATCATTGATTTCGGTGATTCATCTGTATTGAGGCCTGGAGACCAAGTACTTGCGATTGGAAATCCGCTTGGACTTGATTTATCACGGACTGTCACCCAGGGAATCGTCAGTGCCGTAGACCGTTCGATCTCCGTGCCAACTTCGGCTGGAGAATGGGAAATGAATGTTATCCAGACGGATGCGGCGATCAATCCTGGGAACAGCGGCGGCGCGTTGATTAATACAGAGGGTAAAGTGATTGGTATTAACAGCTTGAAGATATCGCAGAACGGGGTGGAAGGACTCGGTTTTGCAATCCCGAGCAAGGATGTTCTTCCGATTGTCAGACAATTGATCGAGAAAGGAAAAGTTGACCGTCCACACTTGGGAGTCAGTCTTGCGGATTTGGCGCAAATTCCCGAAATGTATCTTGAAAACCTCCCGGATGACGTAGAATCCGGCACGATGGTGACCTCCGTTGCTGCAGATTCCGCTGCAGCTAAAGCAGGACTTCAGGAGCAGGATGTCATTGTCGCGATTAATGAGGAAAAAGTGGAGAATTCGAGTGATTTAAGAAGATACATGTATACAAAATTAAAGACCGGTGACAAAGCCGAAATTAAAATATACCGTGATGGCAAGCAGATGACTGTACAAGTCACGTTAACTGCTTCCAATCCAGATTAATGGAGGGGAAAAATGCTTAACTATATAAAAAAAAATAAAATTACCACGGTTGCCGTAGTAGTCCTGCTTGGCCTCACACTAGTTCTTACACTGGCTTTTTCGAAAAAAGATACAACAGCAAGCATCAACGGTGAGGAAATAAGCAAGGAAGAATTATATTCCAAGCTGACTGACCTTTACGGAAAAGACACGTTAGATTCGCTGGTCACCAATAAAATGATTGAAATGGAAGCGAAAAAAGAAAAAGTGAAGGTGACAGGCAACGAAATTGATGAAGAGCTTACTAAATTGCAGGAATCATATGGCGGGGAAGAAGCCTTCACTTCAGCACTAGAGCAAAACAATGTTTCAATGGGAAAAATCAGGGAGGACATAGAATTTTACCTCCTGGCGGAAAAATTGATCGAGCCAGATATCTCCATTACGGATGAGGAAATGAAAACGTATTTTGAAGAAAACAAAGACTCCTTTGACGAAAAGGAGCAAGTCAAGGCAAGCCATATCTTGGTCGAAGATGAGGCAACTGCAAAGAAAGTGAAGGAAGAGATAGATAGCGGCAAGGATTTTGCAGAACTGGCAAAGAAATATTCCACAGACACAAGCAACGCGGCCGATGGCGGAGACTTAGGTTATTTTACAAAAGGTGAAATGGCTGAGGAATTTGAAAAGGCGGCATTCGAAATGGAGATCAATACGGTCAGCAACCCAGTAAAAACAGTTTTTGGCTACCATATCATAAAAGTAACAGACAAAAAAGCCGCCAAAGACGCCACATTTGAGGTCCACAAGGATGAAATCAAAGAGCATTTGTTTGATGAAAAAATCCAGGCTGAATACCCAAACTGGCTGGAGGAGAAAAAGTCCGAATACGATATTAAGAGTTACCTATAGTTCAACCAAAAGCCTCTCTGCAATGCGAGGCCACTGATAATCTGCCGATTTTTTAGGTTTTCAAAATCAAAACAAGAAAAAGCCGGTTCAATTCCATATTTTTGTGGATTGAACTGGCTTTTTCTTGTTTTTGGTCCTCTATTGTTGCGCCATCAGTTTTATATCCCTCCCTAAACGGGCAACGTTTGCACTTTTCAATATCAAAATAATAAAAAAATCAGGGACTGGCCTTTTTGGCAGTTTGATTAAGGTTACTGGTTTAACAGCACTAGGTTGATTGGAACTGAAGGTGCGAGACTCCTGCGGGATCAGCGGGACAGGTGAGACCCGCAGGCGCGTTAGCGCTGAGGAGGCTCACCGCACGCCCCGCGAAAAGCGAAGCATCCTGGAGTGGAAATCAACCGGCCTATTTAACAAAGCAATCCCTTAGGACTTTTTCAGAGGCCTGCATCCCGCCAGAGGTTTTTTGGCTTAGAAATTAATATGTTGCAGTTTAAGTTTCCTTTAGGATAAAATGTTTACCAAAGGAAACTTTTTATAGATGAGTGCATATATTTAAAAAAGACGATTTGCTACACCCTAAAAGTTTACCTAAGGAAACTTTTTCGGTGGTGGACAACAATAAAAAATGTTTTCGACAAAGGAGAATGAAAATGGCAGATGAAATTCTATTTGCATTTGGATTGACGTTATTTGCCGGCCTTGCTACAGGGATTGGCAGTGTTTTGGCCTTTTTTACATCAACTACTAATACAAAATTCCTTTCCATCGCACTCGGGTTTTCCGCGGGGGTCATGATATATGTATCCATGATCGAAATTTTTGTTAAAGCAAAGGATGCGCTGGTGTCAGCGATGGGGGTTCAGTTAGGGAACTGGGCAACAGTCGGAGGTTTTTTCGCAGGAATACTATTAATCGCCCTAATCGATAAGTTCATCCCAAAACAGAGCAATCCTCATGAGCTTAAAAAAGTCGAGGATATGAACCAGCCAGCCAAAGTGACGCAAGATGCTGCCTTATTAAAAATGGGTACATTCACTGCGCTTGCCATCGGGATTCACAATTTTCCAGAAGGAATCGCTACCTTCACCTCAGCAATCCAGGATCCGGCATTGGGCGTTGCAATTGCCATCGCAATCGCCATCCACAACATTCCAGAGGGAATTGCTGTATCCGTACCGGTCTATTTTGCAACTGGCGACAAGAAAAAGGCTTTTAAACTATCGTTCTTGTCAGGATTATCCGAGCCGATTGGGGCTCTTGTTGCCTACTTATTCTTGATGCCGTTCCTGAATGACATTATGTTCGGCGTCATTTTCGCAGCTGTGGCCGGAATCATGGTGTTCATTTCACTTGATGAATTGCTGCCGGCAGCTAAAAGATATGATGAATCGCATTTAGCCATTTATGGATTGATCGCTGGGATGGCAGTAATGGCAATCAGCTTGCTGCTTTTCATTTAAAATCTATTAAAATCAAGTGCTGTTTTTACTAATATTCCCAATGAAGAAAGAGTGACCTGTAAATAAATGGTCACTCTTTTTGGTGCTTTGGATATTGGGAAAATTTTAAAATAGTTCTTTTTGCATGTGACTTTTAGGTAAATGTGCGGTTTGTACTGATTCTAAAGCCTCAAAAATGAATAGTTTAGCATATTGTTATTATCAGAAAATTTTAAATATAATAGATTCTGTAAAACCAGCAACACCATACAATGCAGAGGAGTGGTTAAATGAAAAAGAAGAAAGTACTAGGAGCCGCACTATTAAGCATGACAATGGGTTTATCTATGTTCACCGCCGGGGCATTTGGTCAGGCACCTGAAGCACAGGATTCATACCGGGTGCTAATCCAGGGTCCAACAGCTGAAAAAGCGAAGGCAAAGGATCAATACGGAGCGAGATGGGATTTTGGTACAAATGGTTTTACAACTACGGTTAACGCGAAGCAATATCAGGCATTACTAAATAATAAGAACCTTGATGTAGAAACTGTTTCCCAGGTAAAGCTGGAAGCCAAGCCAAGCACAGGAGCCATGGCGGCACCATCAGACCGCACACCGTGGGGAATGGAAGCAATCTATAATGACAGCAGCATTCAGTCCACATCTGGCGGAAGCGGAATCAAAGTGGCGGTGCTCGATACAGGGGTTAATGTCAACCATACCGATTTAGCTGGAAGCGATGAACAATGTAAGGATTTCACAAATCGCAGAACTCCGCTTGTAAATGGTTCTTGTACAGATAAGAACGGACATGGAACTCATGTTGCCGGAACGGTGCTAGCTCACGGAGGAACTGGCCTTGGTATTTACGGGGTGGCTCCTGAAGCCGACCTTTGGGCTTACAAAGTACTAAATGATCAGGGATCAGGCTATTCAGATGATATCGCAGGCGCAATCCAGCATGCTGCAGATGAAGCTGTCCGTACAGGTTCGAAAGTGGTAATTTCGATGTCACTTGGATCCAGCAGCAAAAGTACATTGATTGCTGACGCTGTCGACTATGCATATGGAAAAGGTGTCCTCGTAGTGGCGGCAGCTGGAAACAGCGGTCCTGGTGCGGATACAATCGGTTATCCAGGTGCGCTTGTAAATGCAGTAGCAGTAGCAGCCCTTGAAAATGTTCAGGAAAACGGTACATACCGTGTCGCTGACTTCTCATCCCGTGGAAATCCAGCTACAGATGGTGACTATGTCATCCAGGAGCGCGATGTAGAACTGTCTGCACCAGGAAGAGCAATCGAATCAACCTGGTTTGACGGATCGTATAATACAATCAGCGGTACTTCAATGGCAACTCCGCACGTTTCGGGACTGGCGGCGAAGATTTGGGCAGCAAATCCAAGCATGAGCCATACTCAGCTTCGTGCGGAACTTCAGAATCGTGCAAAGGCTAACGACATCCTTGGTGGATCAGGAGCAGCTGCAGGCGACGACTATGCATCAGGCTTCGGCTTCCCGCGTGTAAAGTAAATTCATAGAAAAACCGCTTGATTGGGAGTCAATCAAGCGGTTTTTTTCTGTTAATGTGAGTAGGAAACCATGATTTTTGGACATCCACTAATCCCGTTTATACAACAAACGCAATGTTATAGCGAAAATCATGATTTTATAGCGAAAAAGAAAATTTTATAGCGAAAACAAATTTTTTATAGCGATTTTCTGATTTTTATAGCGAAAACATCATTTTTATAGCGAATTGGAAAAAACTCGTGGTTTTTTCCAGTTTTTCTGCTTTGACTCGGTTTAAAATTTCCTTTTCGTATAAAAATTCTCGGTAAAATAAGGCTCATGCTTCTGTCCGAATGCGACGCCGACGCCGAGTAGCTTGAAGTCTGGTTTCAGGATATTTTCACGGTGTCCGAGCGAATTCATTAACCCTTCGTGGGCGAAGATGCTGCTGAATTGTCCGTATGCAAGATTCTCTCCCGCGACGGAAAAAGCAATATCGTCCTCAGCCATCCTGTCAAAAGGCGACTGTCCTTCAGGATTCGTGTGGCTGAAATACGAGTTTTCCGCCATATCAGCACTGTGTTTGCGGGCAGTTACTCTAACCTGATCGTCCCAGTCAAGTACGCCGAACCCGTGAATGACCCTCGAAGCATTGGTCAAGTCGAACAGCTGGTATTCAAAACCTTCCTTCAATGTCTCACTCGCTTCCGTATAAAAGCCCGCCTTGCTTTCCTCCAATTTTTCGCTGACTATCTGAATTGCCGTTACCGTATTATTTTTGTGTTTATCATAAAAAACCGTTATATAGCTGTCGTCCAGATTGTATACGTCATAGTCCCGGTCCTTCTGGAACTGATAATAGACCAATCCTTTTCTGATTTGGGATAGAGGTTCTCCGAGTGCCTTTTGCACCGTCTCTTTCGGAGTGCCATATTTGAGTCCGTTTTGGGAAGCAATTAAATCCTGGTTTGTATATAAGCCACTCACTTTTGCGTCCTTGCTGAACGAGACCATGATGAAATTTTGGAAGTTCTCATGATAGGCATGCCACTCTGTTCCGTATTCGTTAACAGATATCCGTTTTGGTGCGCCCAATTGTTTTTCTACTTCTGTTTTCATATCCCCAATGCCAATATTGTGGATCGTGAAGGTTTGCTCAGCGGGCGTTTCAAGTTCTGGTTTATCCACTTTTGGCAAAACACCTTGCTCATTCTCGGTGACTTCTTCTTTCTTTTTCTCAAGCTGGAATATTAGCTGAGTGATTCCATTGTTAACCGCTTCAAGTGCCGCGGCAAGCTCCGGGTTATCCTTTAAGGAATTTATTTCAGTTTTGACGTCATCTATATTTTTGATGTCTTCATTAGTATAAAAAAATGGCCATGCAAAATAAATCAATGCACCAAAAACAATAAATGATAACAAGCGTCTCATAGGTTGTCCTCACCATCCTTCTTTGAAAATGGACCTTATCTATCAATATACCCAGTAACCTTCGAATCAAAAAGTATAAAGGCAGTCCGTTTTAAGAATATTAATACTGACTGTCTTTAAAGTAATTGTGATTTTTTTCACAAAAAGTTCAATTTTAACCGGTAAAAAGGTGATGGGTCCATTGTATTATTACTATACAGATAGTGTTAATATTGCGAGGAGGATTTTGGATGAAAAAAATAGTTCAAATCATTCTGGGGTTAGGGCTTATTCTAACACCTTTTTATACACAAGCTCACGTAAAATGGTTCACAGAAGTAGCACCGCAGAAAGAAACAATTGAAAACATTTTATCGCCGTTATTTATGGCGCTGGCTTTAGTCGCAGCGATTGTGCTGGCGACTTTAACATTAATCATACCGAAAACGTCAGAATGGCCGTTAATTAAAAAGTGGGATGATTTTCTTTCGGGCTTCAGGAAGTATTCCAGGTATTTATTAAAGTACGGTACGGCGGCTGCCTTGATAATTCAGATCTCAAATGGAACACTATTTGCACCGGAGTTTCATGTGGATACTACGTTAATGACCGTCTTGGCATGGGTAACGATTGGCTTGCTGCTGGTGCCGCACCATATCGCAACCAAGCTTGGAGCCGCAATTTTATTTTTCTTATTTATAATAGTCACTGTCGATCAAGGAATCTTTTATATGCTGGATTACGGATTTTATGTCGCGATTATCGGCGTGCTTCTGGTTGGCAACACTAAACTTGAAAAAGTAGGTTTTCCATTTTTATATCTAGGTACAGGACTTTCATTGTGCTGGGTGGCTGTTGAAAAATGGGTGTATCCTACAATGTCTCTAGATATCGTCGCAAATCACAATGTACCGACATTTGGTTTTGAGCCTGCCGCGTTTATCGTCATGGCAGCATTTGTCGAGTTTGTCGTCGGTTATTTGCTTGTAGTGGGGATCCTTAACAGAGTATTAGGTTTTGTCGTCACCACTATTTTCATCTTAACAACTATGTTATTTGGTTTTACAGAAGTAATCGGTCATTTCATGATCCATGTTGTTTTAATTATTTTTATCATCGAAGGTGTGTCCTTCTATAATCCGCCAATAAAAATGCACAAGACAAAAACGGATCAATTCATCTTCGTTTTCTTGAACTTCATTTTCGTCTTATCCACATTTGTTTTGATTTATTATCGATTTGCTTAGCCACGCTAAAACAGCCTTTTATAAGATGGCTGTTTTTTTGTGTCCCTTATTTTATTTCGAATAATCAGACCTTTTGTTGACGCTTGCTTCAGTTCTTTGTTACGATTTCTCTAGTTGCAAATTGGATGGGAGAGATTGTGATGAAATCTTATGCTTTCAAACCTGCTGCAGAGTTCGCAGCGATGCTTGACCGTGAAGATATGCTTGCCCGTTTCCGGCAAGAATTTTATTTAAAACCAAATTCAATATACCTCGACGGCAACTCGCTGGGACTCCTTTCGAAGCGGTCTGAAAAAGCATTGCTTGAATCGTTGGCCGATTGGAAAGAGCTGGGCATAGATGGCTGGATGGATGGGAAGCATCCTTGGTTCTACTTATCCGAAAAACTTGGAGAATTGACTGCACCACTTGTTGGTGCTTCACCAGAGGAAGTAATTGTAAGCGGATCCACCACCGTTAATCTTCATCAGCTTGTCGCCACATTTTATAAGCCAGAGGGAAAAAGAACAAAAATTCTCGCTGATGAATTGAATTTCCCTTCTGATATATACGCGCTGCAAAGTCAGCTAAGGATTCATGGATATGATCCGGATACGCATCTCATCAGGGTGAAAAGCAGGGATGGAAGGTTCCTGGATGAGGAAGATATTATTGAAGCGATGACTGAAGAAATCGCGCTGATCGTGCTCCCGACGGTTTTATATCGCAGCGGGCAAATCCTTGATATGGAGCGCCTCACGAGAGCGGCTCATTCGAGGGGAATCCTGATTGGTTTCGATGGCTGCCATTCAATCGGTGCTATCCCGCATTCTTTTTCAGAATGGGGAGTCGATTTTGCTTACTGGTGCAGCTATAAACATCTGAACGGCGGTCCTGGTGCGGTTGCCGGTTTATACGTAAACTCGAAGCATTTTGGCACGAAGCCAGGACTAGCTGGGTGGTTTGGTTCAAGAAAAGACAAACAGTTTGATATGGAGCATATTTTAACGCCGGCTGAAAGTGCCGGAGCTTACCAGATCGGCACCCCACACGTCTTAAGCCTGGCGCCATTGCTTGGATCACTGGAGATGTTCGCCGAAGCGGGCATAAGTACTATCCGTGAAAAATCATTGAAAATTAACCGCTATATGATGGATTTGATTGAGCATGAAATGGATGGGGCAGGGTTTAAAATTGGCAGCCCTGTTGAGGACTTCAAGCGAGGCGGCCATGTCAGCCTTGAGCACAAGGAAGCTGCAAGGATTTGTAAGGCGCTTAAGGAAAAAGGAATCGTGCCTGATTTCCGTGCGCCAAATATCGTCCGCCTAGCACCAGTAGCGCTTTACACTTCCTATTCGGACGTCTGGAATGCTATTCAGATATTAAAAGAAATAATGGATCAAAAATTATACGAGAAATTCAGCAATGAGCGTGAGGTTGTCGCTTAAAGGGAGGGGTCTGCCGATGAAGGAAGAACAAAAAACATCACACGAAATTCATACCGATTTTGCCAAAGAGATGTCCTACGGAAGTTACTTGCAGCTGGATAAAATTTTGACGAGCCAGCAGCGATTGTCTGACCATCATGATGAAATGCTGTTCATCATCATCCATCAGGCAAGCGAGCTGTGGATGAAGCTGATTTTACATGAAGTGAGCGCGGCGATAGACTGCATCCGCAAAAACGACCTGGAGCCATCCTTCAAAATGCTTTCAAGAGTGTCAAGAATCCAGCAGCAGCTGATCCAGTCATGGAGTGTGTTATCAACGCTGACTCCTGCTGAGTATATGGAATTCCGCGATAAGCTTGGCCATTCGTCAGGATTCCAATCATACCAGAATCGCTTGATCGAATTTGCCCTTGGACAAAAAAATGCCCATGTTCTTTCTGTATATAAACACGATGCTGAACTTTATAAACAAATGGAAGATGCTCTTCATGCACGCTCGATTTATGATGCCGCCATCAGCGCTCTTGCCATGCGCGGGCTTCCAATTGATGATGCAGCGCTGAACCGCGATTGGTCTGCTCCTTATGAACCAAATGCCAGCGTCGAGGAAGCCTGGCTGACTGTTTACCGTAACGTTGACCAATATTGGGACCTGTATGAACTGGCTGAAAAGCTAGTCGATATCGGCAGCCAGCAGCAGCTCTGGCGATTCAACCATATGAGCACGGTGGAGCGTATCATCGGCCACAAGCCCGGAACCGGCGGATCAGCAGGTGTGGCATACTTAAAAAAGGTTGTTGACCACAGATTTTTTCCAGAACTATGGAGCTTGAGGACGAAGCTATAATAAGAAAGAAGGATAAATCATGGGAGATTGGATTGATATATCACAAGTTTTGAATGATAAAATCCCTGTTTGGCCAGGGGATACGCCATTTCATTATGAGGTCAGCTGGGGTATGGAGGAAAGCGGCTCTGTAAATGTTGGCCAGGTGACAATGAGCACGCATACCGGGACACATATCGATGCACCATACCATTTTGATAATGACGGCAAAAGAGTGATCGAGCTTGATTTTAATCTGTACATCGGGAAGGCGCTGGTGATCCAATTACAAAAGCCATCGAGTATCGGCCTTAAGGAATTGGAAGGTGTCCAATTACAAGGGGTGAAGCGTTTGTTGATCAGAACGAACGCCTGGCAGGATAAAACTGTTTTTCCAGAATCCATTCCGCATATTGAGCCGGAATTAGCTGCTTTTCTCGCTGAGCAAGGAGTACAGCTGCTCGGACTCGACTTGCCGTCAGTCGACCCATTGGACAGCAAGGAACTGAGCGCCCATCATGAATTAAACCGACACGGTATCCATATTCTTGAGGGATTGGTACTGGATAAGATTGAACCAGGGGAATACGAGCTCGCGGCCCTTCCGCTTCCGCTTGAACAGGCGGATGGAAGTCCGGTGAGAGCTGTGGTTAGAAAAATATAGTGCAAAATAAGCTGCCTTATCGTGCGATAGGGCAGTTTATTTTTGTCGAAAGTTTTACCATGATTTTTGTTGACCGGGTTGGTCAATGAGGAATACAATAGAATTGACCGAAGTGGTCAATGTTTTTTTAAGGAGGTCGCGATGTCTTCGAAATTTTTAAGTCTTAACCAAGAAAAGCAGGAACGAATCCTGAATGCAGCTCTCAAGGAGTTTGCTCAAAAGGGATATGAAAATGCATCCACAAATGAAATCGTAAAATCCGCAGAAATATCTAAAGGACTGTTATTCCATTATTTTAATAATAAAAAAGAGCTTTACTTGTTCCTATATAACCATTTTGTCGAAGTATTAATGGAGGAGTTCTTCAACGAGCTGGATTTCAGCGAACGTGACATTTTTGAGCGGCTGAAAAGCCTGATGATTTTAAAAAGCAAGCTGATGATCAGGCATCCAGAGGTATTCGACTTTATGATGTCAGCCTCGATGGAAGCCTCAGAAGAAGTGAAAGAGGCTATGAACAGTACGAACACAGAACTAATGGAAGCCAGCTACGGCAGGTTATTCGAAAATATCGACCTTACGAAGTTCCAGGAAGGTATGGACATTCAAAGAACCATCAATATTATCATGTGGACACTCAAAGGCTTCAGCAACCAGGAACAAGAAAAAGCAAAAAAACTTCACAAAGGACTCCACGACTTCAATGATGCTTTTAAAGAAGCCGAAGTGTACATCGATATGCTGAGGAAGTCCTTTTATAAGAACCAGTAACCGAGATAGCTAACTGGCAATAAAGACCCAACCGTAAATAAAAGCGGTTCAACCGTTCATAAAATTAACCTAACCGTATAAAAAAGTGGTTCAACCGTTCATAAAATCGCCCTAACCGTATATAAAATCAAAATCCAAACCCACTGGGGTTAAAAATGTCCCAAACTGGTATTAAAACGAATCCAGTTGGAATTAAAACGTACCAAACTGGTATTAAATCGAACCCAACTGGAATTAAAATGTCCCAAACTGGTATTAAATCGAACCAAACTTGAATCAAAATGTCCCAAAACTGGTATTAAATCGAACCCAACTGGAATTAAAATGTCCCAAACTGGTATTAAATCGAACCAAACTGGAATTAAATCAAGGATTTGAGAACTGAAATAAAAAATAGAATGAAAAGTATCTGGGAGGGTCTGGCATGAACGTGATTGAGATTAAGAATCTGACTAAAATGTACGGCAAGGCCAGGGGAATTGAGAACGTCAGCTTCAATGTTGAAGAAGGGGAAATTTTCGGATTCATCGGGCCGAATGGTGCCGGGAAATCGACGACGATTCGGACGCTGTTATCGCTGATCTATCCGACAAGCGGCAGCGCCGCCATTTTCGGCAAAGATATCATCACCGCAGCGCCGGAAATAAAAAAGGATATCGGCTATCTGCCTTCTGAAGTATTTTACTATGACAATATGAAAGTCATCGACCTGCTTAAGTATTCTGCCAGCTTTTATAAGAAAGATTGTACAAAGAGAATCCGCGAACTCGCTGAAATCATGGAGCTTGATCTCACCAAGAAAATTGATGATCTTTCGCTTGGGAACAAGAAGAAGGTCGGCATCGTCCAGGGGCTCCTGCACGAACCAAAGCTGATTATCCTTGATGAACCGACCAGCGGCCTCGACCCGCTCATGCAGCAAAAGTTCTTCGACCTCCTTGAAAAAGAGAATAAGAAGGGCGCGACAATTCTTTTTTCCTCCCATATTTTAAGTGAGGTGCAGAGGTTGTGCGACAGGGTGGCAATTATCAAGGATGGCCGGATTGTTACAGTCGAAAAAATCAGCACGCTGAAAGAAAATACGTACAAGAAATTTAAAGTCGAAACCAAATCGGAAATAGGGATGGAGCACTTCAATGTCGAGGGAGTGAACCAGCTCGAAAAGGACGGCAGCACGATCAGCTTTTTATTCAGGGGCAATATCAACTCAATCATGAAAAAAATAGCCGAAATCGAAATTGCAAACATCTGGGTTGAGGAACCTGATCTTGAGGAGATTTTCATGCATTACTACGAAAGGGAGGACTAAACATGAATATGTTCCTTCATGAATTAAAGGCATACCGCAAATCGACGATTGTCTGGACCCTTTCGCTTGTAGCCTTGGTGATCCTGTTTCTATCAATGTTTCCTTCGTTTTCAAAGGATGCGGAAGAATTCAAGAAGCTGCTGGAAGGCTTCCCGGTTGAAGTGAGGAAAGCAATCGGGCTCTCCATCGACAGTATTGCGACTTTGCTTGGTTTTTATTCATATGCTTTCCTGTATCTGAAGCTGGCCGGAGCCATTCAGGCTATGAATCTGGGAACATCGATTTTATCGAAGGAATCAAGGGAGAAGACGGCCGATTTCTTGCTGACAAAACCGGTGACTAGGAAACAGGTTGTCACCGCAAAAGTCATGGCAGCATTGGTTTCATTGATCCTCACAAATATAGTATTTATAATGTTGTCATTTGTTATGGCATCGATTGTAGCAGGTGATGAGTTTAGCAAAAAAGTATTTTTCCTTCTCTCAATCACGCTGTTCTTTATCCAGCTCATGTTTCTGGCGCTCGGGATCATCATCTCGGTTATATTCCCAAAAATCAAATCGGTCATCTCTGTTTCCCTTGGAACGGTGTTTGGCTTTTTCATGCTCGGAATGATCAGTTCGACCACGGATGACAAGGCGTTGCGTTATTTAACACCATTTTATTATTTTGATTCCGCCTATATCGTGAAAAATACAGGCTATGAAAATTCATTCCTGGTCACAGGGATTATTTTAATTATCGCAGCTGTTGCAGCCAGCTATTATTTATATGCGAAAAAGGATGTCCATTCCGTTTAGGGAGGAGATGAATTCATGAATATCTTTAAAAGAGAGATGAAAGCAAACAGGAAGTCGCTTATGATCTGGAGCATTGGTGTCATCTTCATGGTTGCCTCTGGAATGGGGAAGTATTCAAGTCTTGAGGGTTCGGGGCAATCCATGAATGCGCTGATGGCTGATATGCCTAAATCGATGCAGGCCATCATGGGAACTGGTTCGCTAGATTTATCTTCACCGATTGGATACTTCGGTGTCCTGTTTTTGTACCTGGCCGTGATGGCGGCAATCGATGCGGCGATGCTTGGCGCGAATATCATTTCCAAGGAAGAGCGAGACAAGACGGTGGAATTCCTGCTCGTAAAACCGATTTCCAGAACCAGCATGATCAATTCCAAACTATTGGCGGCATTGGTGAATATCCTGATCTTTA
Source organism: Mesobacillus subterraneus (assembly GCF_023715485.1). Lineage (GTDB taxonomy): Bacteria > Bacillota > Bacilli > Bacillales > Cytobacillaceae > Mesobacillus > Mesobacillus subterraneus_B. Next base: position 23,424 of record NZ_JAMBOF010000014.1, read on the forward strand.
ATCTTGTGACATTCGCCTCCTCGGTCGCAATGGTAGGGAAGTATGCGGAGGGTGACGATGTAACAGGGGAAGTTACCACCCTGATGATCGGAATGTTCATTCTCCAGCTGATTTTTTTAGTCATTGGAACAGCAATTGCAGCTTTTTATAAAAATGCTAAAAAGGCGACTTCGCTGGCAACAGGAATATTGCTCTTCCTCTTCATATTATCGATTGCAATTGATTTGAACGAAAAGCTGGATGGCTTGAAATATTTCACTCCATTTAAATATTACGATGCGAAGTATATATTGAATGAAGGCGGGTTCGATTCCCTGTACCTTGGACTGTCGGCTCTCCTGATTCTCACGCTTTCCATTGTCACTTACGTTTTCTATAGAAAAAGAGATATGAATATTTAGTGAAATCCCGGTTCTCCGGATTCTTTTGTGATTGTTTACCTCTGTATCCACAGTAGTTCGCTAGAAAAGGTTCTTTATTCCAATATTTTCTCTCATGCTGTGGACATTTTTATCAGTTCACATTTTGTTTAAAAAGCATTCATCGGCCAACAACCTGCGAGTGCTATACTTTAAGTATGTTAACAAATTCACAAACAAAATTACCAAGTATAAAGGATAGTAGAAAACAATACTTAAAGAATAGGTGAGTGCAATGAGCGAGAAGAAGGTCATCGTAGTCGGCGGCGGAATTACCGGGCTGGCCACAGTATATTATCTCCAAAAGGAAGCAAAGGAGAAGGCACTTCCGATAAAAATAAAATTGATTGAAGCGAGCGACCGCCTCGGGGGCGTGATCAGCACGGCAAAGCGGGATGGTTTTATCATTGAAAGGGGACCGGACTCGATCATAGCAAGGAAGAAGAGTGCTTTGAGATTGATAGAGGAAGTCGGCCTTCAGGATAAAATCATTTCCAACACTGCTGGCAAATCGTATATTTACGCAAGGGGAAAACTGCACACCATGCCAGAAGGATCTTTTATGGGGATTCCGACAAAGGTGACGCCTTTTGCACTTTCGGGATTATTCTCACCGCTTGGAAAACTGCGGGCTGCTGCGGATTTCATTTTACCAAAAGGGGAACCGGCAGCAGACCAGTCACTGGGAGCATTTTTCCGCAGGCGGCTTGGGAATGAAATTGTAGATAACATGATTGACCCATTGCTTTCAGGTATCTATGCTGGCGATATTGATGAGCTTAGCCTGATGGCCTTGTTCCCTAACTTTTATGAAATCGAACAAAAGCACCGCAGCCTGGTAATTGGCTTGAACAAGTCAATGCCAAAGCCGCAGAAGACTGTCAAAAAGGCACCTTCTAAAAAAGGAATGTTCATTTCGCTATCAACTGGACTTGAGGAATTGGTTCACCAGGTGGAAAACCGTCTTGAAGCAGGAACAGTTTTGAAAGGGACAGCTGTTGAAAAAGTAGAGAAAACCGTAAACGGCTATCAGATAAAGCTTTCCACAGGAGCCATTGAAGAGGCAGACAGTGTCGTCATAGCGACCGAACATTTCCATGCCAAAAAAATGCTCTCAGATTATTCATTTATGGAGCCATTCGAACATATGCCGTCCAATTCTGTCGCGAATGTTGCGATGGCATTCCCGAAGTCTGCGATTGAAAAAGATATTGATGGAACCGGATTCCTTGTTTCGCGGAACAGTGACTTCCGGATCACTGCCTGCACCTGGACTCATAAGAAATGGCCTGGAACTTCCCCTGAGGACATGGCCCTGCTCCGCTGCTATGTTGGCAAGCCAGATGACCAGGAAGCAGTAGATTTGTCTGACGAAGAAATCGTTGATCTTGTTTTGAAAGATTTGAATAAAACGATGAATATCACGGCAAAACCAAAGTTTCATATCGTGACTCGATGGAGAAAATCCATGCCGCAGTATACGGTTGGGCATTTGGAAAAAATGGCAAAGGTTAAACAACAGCTTGATGAGGAGCTTCCGGGGGTCTATCTTGCTGGTGGATCATTTGAAGGCGTGGGAATCCCTGGTTGTATCGATCAGGCAGAAGCAGCGGTGAAAAAGGTTATCAAATATCTGTCTTAGCGTCGCTTATCTTTGTAAACAGGTGAAGATAATTAGTAAGGTATATCATGATTACAAAAAGGCCATTGTCTTCCAAAGAGACAATGGTCTTTTAAAAATATCCCTTTAGAAATATCATAACTTTCTGTAAAATGGTTATGTAAGGATAATGACAAGTTTGGAGAGATCTCTATGCGTAATAGTTTCCCCTTGTTTGGAACTGATGACGAAACAATCTATAATCCTGATGAGCTATTAGATTTATTTTTAAATTGTACGGCTGACGGGTTTGCTATTGTCGATATGGAGAATCGCTTTGTAAGGATCAACCATAAGTATACGGAAATATTTGGCTATACAGAGGAAGACCTTATTGGCAGAACTTTTTATGAGTTTTCAAATCCGGATTTTGTACCGAATATTATTAAGGACGTCATGAATGGCATGACGTTCGGCAATATGATTACCCAGCGTTATCATAAGGATGGCTCGGTACTTGATATCGCGGTGTCTTATTCTCCTTTTCGCAATAAGCAAGGGGAAATCATCGCAATTATTGCAATCTATCGCGATATTACTGAAATTATCCAGATGGAGAATGAACTTCACAGGACGCGTGAATTATACGAGCTGATTACCGAAAACACTACTGATATGATTAAAGTTTTCACAAAGGATAAAAAGATTGTCTATGCCTCCCCTTCACATGAAAAAGTAATTGGACTATCTGTTGATAAAATTATCGGAAGAAATTTAGATGAATTTTTGTGTGCGGAAGAATCGGCGATACTTGACTGTAAGCTCCAGGAGATTCTTGCGACGGGTGAGCCGCAGCTTCTCAGGAAAAAATTCAGGACAGTTGATAAAGAGTCAGTAGTTTATACAGAGTATAATATTTCACCGATTTATAATGAAAATAAAGAAGTTGATTCCTTTGTCAGTGTAGGAAGGAATATAACCGAACGCGTGAAAAATGATGCTACCATCCGAAACTTGGACAGGCTGTCGGTAACCGGCCAGCTGGCTGCAGGAGTCGCCCATGAAATTCGCAACCCGCTGACAGCTTTAAAGGGTTTTTCAAAATTATTGCAAACTTGTCAGAATAGGGAGAAGCAAGCGGATTACTTAGCGATTATCATGAATGAGCTGGACAGAATCGATGTCATTGTCAATGAGTTCATGTCGCTCGCCAAGCCTCAGGCAGTGCAATTTGTTAAAGAGGACTTACGGTCCATTTTGGACAGTACGATAAAAGTCATCCATCCACAGGCCATAATGCATAATGTACAAATCATTACAAGCTATCCGGGCGATCAACTCATGTTGTTATGCAATCCGCACCAGCTGAAGCAAGTGTTCCTGAACTTCTTGAAAAATGCTATAGAATCAATGCCTGAAGGCGGTAAAATCCTGATCGGCATTGAGATAAATCATGAAGGCAAGGTCCAGGTCAGTATCTCGGATGAGGGCACTGGAATCGAATCTGATCGGCTTCGCTATTTGGGAACGCCTTTTTACACAACGAAGGATAAAGGAATTGGGCTCGGACTGACGGTGAGCAATAAAATCATCCAGGAACATAATGGTTCGATGAAAATAGACAGCACAGAAGGCAAGGGTACAACCGTAATAGTTGAACTCGATTGTTCGGTTTATTCCGGGCAGACAATATAAAATGCGGCTTCCTAAAAAAAAGGAAGCCGCATTTTCATTACTTTTCTTCATTAAACCAGAGAGGATCGTTGTTATCGACTTCTCCATTGTAGTTTATGACAATTTCTTCTCCGGCACGAATGTCGCGATAGGCGTAAAAGTCAAATGTATGGTTATCAAAATTGATATCATAGGTTGCATTTGGTTCATATGAATGGTTGAACAGCATTCCGTATCCGAGAAGGAGTGCAGAATGGTTGATGCCATATTCGAAGGCATAGTCTGCCAAAGCAGTTTTTTCTATATGAACATGCTGATCATTAGGGTAAGAAAGAACCGGTGCTTCGTGGATCAGTTCGCCTTTTGCTATATCCCGAGTGGCGAATACCCCTCTATTGAATTCTCCGTCACTAATTGTAGAAGTTTTTATTTCAATCATTTTTTCCACCTGCTTATCCTTTTCTTTGTTGTAGTTTATCCTCTCTAGCATGAGGGTTATAAGCATTAATTGCAAATTTTTTTCATGAAAGACTGGTTTTAAACAGTGGATTGATAAAAAACTTCCTCGGTTTCACTGATAATTGTCCTAACTTCTCTGAAAAATTCATAAAAAACAAACCTATATGCCTATTAAGAGCAGGCTGACAGATGCCAAAGTATATAGAAAAAATCCTGGTATTCTTTTTATTAATAACACGAAAGATTAGTTAATTCCTAAAATTAGTCTTGGAGAACTACTTATCGGATATGTAGTTGAATATTCCTGTGCCAAAAGACTCGCAGAAATTTTTTGAAAAATCAGGAATTATGATGGATTTTGTAGAAAGGCTGTTTCCAATTATTATGTGGGTAAGAGATCAGTCGGATATACACTGAATCTCGATAAAGGCAAACCTGGTGAAAGCCAGCGACGCAAAGCTACAGGGGCTACGGCATTCAATTGCTAAGCCAGCCAGCTACCGAAAGATCAGGGTGAATTACATGATATGTGTGTTCATTTAACCCCCCTTTCGGTAAAGGCGGGGTTATTTTTGTAACGTTGGAGGTGAAGATAATGAGACTTGTGAACCAATCGAACGGCAAAGAGTTGGCGGCGAATGTGAAAGTAGCAGATACCTTTTTCAGCAGATTCAAAGGGTTGATGCTGACAAACAGCCTGCCAGAAGGACACAGTCTCTACATAAAGCCCTGCCGGTCCATCCATACCTTTTTTATGAACTATTCCATCGATGTTCTTTACATCAACGAGAACAATGAAATTGTAGGCGCGGACGAACAACTAGAGCCTGCGAAAATGGGAAAGCGCTGCAAAGGTGCGTATTCCGTCTTCGAGCTTCCAGAAGGCACGATCAGGAATACCGGAACGAAAGTCGGTCATAATATCAAACTATTAAATGAAAAGGGGTTTTAATCGATGAAAGCAAAAATGAAAGCACTATTCACAGAGGAACAAGGACAAGGTATGACGGAGTATGGGTTGGTGCTTGGAGTAATTGCAGTAGCCGTAGTTGGATTATTGGTAACACTTCGCGGTCAAATTGTAACTATGTTTAATAATGTTGTCACTGCAGTAACAGGAGCAACAACTGGAAATACTAATACTACTCCTTAAAAATTGATTAATAAAGTTAATTATCGTCTTCATATATAGCTATTATTTTTTAAAATTTATTAATTGACGGTAACTTTAATAGACAGATTCATTAATCTGAGGTACAGGCAGAAGGAGCCTCGCGTTGAAAAACGTGGGGCTTTTTTAAAACTCCTCAATGAAATGAGGTGGAATATTGTGGTTGATTTATTCCTAATAACGTTATTGTTAATTTGTGTAATAACGGATATAAGGGAACGGAAGATTTATAACAAAGTATTATTTCCCTTCTTGCTTGCTGGCTTGATACTTAATATGGCTACTGGAGGGATTGCGGGCTTAGGCAATACTCTCGCTGGATTTGCAGTGGGTTTTTCTATTTTGCTGATTCCCTATTTTCTCGGTGGAATGGGTGCAGGAGATGTGAAGCTGCTGGCTGTTATCGGTGGTTTGAAAGGGACAGTGTTTGTACTGACTACTGCAGTGTACATGGCCCTGGCAGGAGGGATACTTGCGATATTGGTCCTCTTTTTCCGAAAAGGAGCCCTTAATAGGATCAAGCAGATAGGCAACTTCTTGGGAGGATTGCGGAGCGGATTAAGAATACCGATTGCATTTGATAAAGAATCGCTCAATGCTACATATCCATATGGGGTGGCCATCGCAATCGGAGCGGCCGCTGCTGTTGTTTTTCCAAATGGAGGAGGACTATTATGAGGCGTGATGAGCGAGGCCAGTCACTTGTTGAAACAGCCCTTATCCTGCCAGTATTTCTCCTCCTTTTAGTAGGCATTCTCGACTTCGGAAGAATCATGTACTCGTATGCCCATCTCCACATGGCGGCACAGGAAACCGTAAGAATGGGAGGGCTCGGAAAAAATGATACAGAAATCACTTCCTTTGCGAAGGACTACGTTCAGCTTCAGGAAGTCGATCAGCTGAAAATAAATATTTCACCTGGAGATTCGAGCCGTGATGCGGGTGACTACGTAACAGTGAAACTGGAGTACCCTTTTCAATTTTTTACTCCGTTTGTATCCAGCTTGTTTTCTTCATCCTTGTCGATTAAGACGGAGTCAACGATCAGAGTTGAGTAAGGAGGAAAAAATGGCGAGAAGATGGTTAGCGGAAGAATCAGGGAATACCATCATTTTGGCGGCTCTTTCGATGTTTGTCATCCTCGGCATTGCTGGTTTGGCAATAGACGGCGGGATGGTCTACATGACAAAGGCAGAGCTGCAAAAGACGGCAAATGCAGCGGTCCTTTCGGGGGCTCAGGAGCTGACAAACAGTGAGGCAAAGGTGGATGAGGTGGCGCGCGGCGTTGTTGCTGCCCATAATGATGGATCTTCTGTTGAAAAAATATCGATAGAGATGGAGAGGAAAATTGGCATCGATTTATCAAAAACCGTATCACTCGCATTCTCAAAGCTTTTAGGGATGGAAACCGTCAAAGTAGAAGCCCATTCAGCCGCTGAGTTAAGGACGATGGGAAGAGCTGAAGGTGCGGCGCCGCTTGGGATAGACGATAGTATTCCTCTTGAATTCAATAAAGAGTATCAATTGAAGGTGGATACCGGTGGAGTTGAATACGGTAATTTTGGCGTTCTCGCACTTGGAGATACTGGTGCCCGTCCATATGAGGAAAATCTTCGCAATGGATATCAGAATGAATTGGCTGTGGGAGATATTATTGCCACTCAGACAGGGAATATTGCCGGTAAAACTCGGGAAGTTGTGAAAGAAAAAGTCGACGCCTGCCCCGAATACCCAAGGGATATTAACACAAGGGACTGTGCCAGGATTATCCTTGTTCCTGTTTATAAGCCCTATAGCATAGATACCAATCAGGTAAAGGAAGTGAAGATCACTGGATTTGCTTATTTTTATATAACAGATCCAATGGACAGCAAAGACACTTCAATCAAGGGTATGTTCATCAAACGAGCGGGGACGGGTTTTGAAACAAAAACTGGTGTCTATAAAGGCGCATACAGCATTCGAATAACGGAGTAGGTGAGCAGAAATGCGATCAAAGCTAGTTTTGGTCCTTGCATTGGTAATGGGGATCGTAACAACGTTTTTATTCTTTCAATATATGAATCAAGTGAAGGCTGAAAGGGCGATGAACAGCAATCTGGTGGAGATTGTCGTTGCCAAAGAAAAAATCATGAAAAATGAACAAATCACATCCCAAAAGCTGCAGATGGCGATGGTTCCGGAAAAAGCGCTTCATGCCAATTCAATAAAGAGTCTGGAAGATGCAGATGGGAAACTCGCGAATGCGGATATAGAACCGGGAGAACCGGTGCTCTCCCACCGTCTTGGGTCACAGACTACTGAACATATCTATGTCTCCAGAAAAGTCCGGGATGGATACAGGGCAGTTTCTGTTGGTTCAAATTTCAATCAATCAGTTTCTAACTTAATTGAACCGGAAGACGAAGTTGATATCATTTTTTCAAAGAAGGGTGAAGGACCAGAGGCGAAAATCGAATCCAAAATCATTTTGGGAAAGGCAAGGGTACTGGCAGTAGGCAGGAAAATGGTTCTGCCAGAGGATACTCAAGAGCCATATGCCGAATATTCCTCGGTAACGGTGGAACTCACACCTGAGGATGCAGTCAAACTTGTCAATTCCGCTGAACAGGGAAATATCCATTTCATGCTGCATAAGCGGCCAGTTATAACGGAAAAAGAAGCTGCGGGCGACAGCGATCAAGATTGAATTAGATGGAGGGTGATCAATCATGGAAAACGCGGATGGACTGCAAATACATGAAAAGAAGCCGGCAAAGATCAGACGCGGCGAGCTTATTGCCGTTTGCAGTGCAAAAGGCGGGATTGGTCGCACGATTCTGACGGTCAATCTGGCTGGTGCTCTGGTAAAGAAGAACATTACAGTAGCAATCCTGGACGGAGACTATCAATTTGGCGATGTAGGGCTCGCCATGGATCTGAAGTCGGCTTTTACAATCAAGGAAGTGATTGAAGGAATCAATACTCTTGATGAACACAGCCTTGCTGGCTATATGTCAAGGCACGAAAGCGGAGTGAAGGTCATGGCGGCACCCGAGCGCCCTGAATATGCCGACCTTGTAACGAAAGAAGCTGTAGATAAAATCCTTGACCTGATGCTGATGAATTATGACTATGTTGTTGTCGATACTTCTGTCGGTCTAAGTGACCATACTGTACATATCGCCGAAAAGGCTGACCAGCTCATGGTGATGGCGAATCTCGAGATGACAGCCTTGAAAAATACAAAACTGATGCTTGAGACCTTTGATATCCTCGAGCTCCGAAATAAAGTAACCCTGGTAGTGAACAGGGCGAACATGGAAAGTGTGATTCAGGCGGAGGATGCTGCGAGGATACTAGGTTACGAGGATCCGATTTATATCCCGAATGATTTTCAGACATGCTCACAATCACTGAATATAGGTATTCCTTTTGTGATAAACCAGGGAAAGACAGATGTAGCAAAAGCGATTTTCAAGATGGCTGAACGGATCACGAGCCGCCGTGAAATTACATTATTCAAGGAACCGAAAGCTCCTTCTTTCCTATCAAAATTACTTGGCAGAAAACGCTTGAAGGGAGGAACAGAACAATGAGCCTTCTGAATCGCATACAGGAAAGGACACAACAGGCTGAAGGAGCAGATGGCCTGCAGGACGATCTCACTGTCCAGGCTGTCCCGCAGCCGAAAGTAGACATCAGGTCCGTCTTCAGGGAGCCGCATAAAAAAGAAGCTGTCAGCCCTGAAGTCCAGAGAAAGCAAGATAAGCATCAGGAACTGAAAAACCTTATCCATAAAAAAATCCTTCAGGAATATAAAGATGCACCTGTAGAAGATATCATCCCAAAGCTTGATGCCATGGCAATTGAAATCATGAAAGAGGATGAGCAATTCCGAGGAAGCATTGATCGCAAAAAGGTCGTTGATGAACTTATGAATGACCTGACTGGTTTTGGGCCAATCAATCCACTGCTGATGGATGAAGAGGTCAGTGAGGTGATGGTAAACGGTCCGGATCAGGTTTATTGCGAACGAAAAGGGAAAATTGAATTGACCTCGATCATGTTCCGTGATGATGAACATGTCATGAGCATCATTGAAAAAATCGTCGCTCCACTTGGCAGAAGGATTGATGAAAGCTCCCCAATGGTAGATGCGCGGCTTCCTGATGGTTCTCGTGTAAATGCGATCATACCTCCGCTTGCTCTGAATGGGCCAACGATCACGATCCGGAAATTCTCCAAGGATCCTTTTCAAATTGAGGATTTAGTCAACTTTGGAACGCTGAGTGAGGAAATGGCAATCTTCATGGAGGCCTGTGTAAAAGCAAGGCTGAATATATTCGTATCTGGTGGAACAGGTTCGGGAAAAACGACAACGCTGAATGTATTGTCCAATTTCATTCCGCATGATGAGCGGATCATCACGATTGAAGATGCTGCAGAACTCCAGCTTGGCCAGGACCATGTCGTTTCTCTTGAATCGAGGCCGCCGAATATTGAAGGGAAGGGATCTATCACTATAAGGGACCTGGTTAGGAACTCGCTAAGGATGAGGCCTGATCGTGTTGTCATCGGGGAGGTCCGTGGCGCTGAAGCTCTAGACATGCTGCAGGCGATGAATACTGGCCATGATGGGTCCCTTGCTACAGGCCACTCCAACAGTGCAAGGGATATGATCGCGCGTCTTGAGACAATGGTGCTCCTGGCAGGTGTAGAGCTTCCGGTAAAAGCGATCCGTGAACAGATTGCCGGGGCGATTGATGTCATTATCCAGCAATCCCGATTGAAGGATGGCTCAAGAAAAATCACGAGCATCACTGAGGTACAAGGCATGGAAGGTGATGTCATTGTGCTTCAAGACATATTTTCATATAAACAGCAGGGTGTAAATGAAGATGGAAAGATTATAGGGCATCTTGTTCCTACCGGTGTCCGCCCCAAGTTTTATGAACGGCTTGAAGCTTCGGGCATCCATATTCCGGCGAATGTCTTCATCGAGAGTGAGGAGTGGGGAGAATGATTTATGGTATTTCCGCACTGTTCATGCTGTCAGCCTTTCTATTATTCTACTCGATTTTTCAAAGGATTTTGCTCTCGGACAAGCGTCTTGAAAAGCGGATTGAAAAATATCTTGCCAGTCCTGGAACCAAGTTGGACAGAAAACAATACGATTTGATGGTTTACTATCAAATGACAAAGCAAAAGGTCCGGAAAAACATGCTGACCAAGGAGAAGAATTCAAAGCTGGAGACTTTGCTGAGAAGATCAGGGCTTCCGCTAAAGCCAGAGGAGTATATATTATTCAAATGGCTTGCTGCAGGTATATCCGGGGTTCTCTTGCTCTTGGTTTTCGGGAACATTATTCTGATGATCCCAGGTTTTTTACTCGGACTTTTGTTTCCGCGATGGTATGTGAAAAAGAAGATTAAGGAACGTGTTGTGAGGTTCAACGATGGACTCCCTGACATGATTTCTACGATTGTTGGATCCCTAAGAGCCGGATTCAGCTTCCAGCAGGCCTTGAAGGCAGTTACAGAGGAAGCTGGGTCGCCAATTAAGGAAGAAATGGAAAGCGTGCTTAAAGAAATGCAGTACGGTGCCAGTCTCGAAGACTCCTTGAATGACCTGAAGAATCGGATGCCGAGTGAGGATTTGGATTTAATGATCCAGGCAATTTTGATTCAGCGCCAGGTCGGCGGAAATCTCGCAACCGTGCTCGATAAAATTGTCCAGACGATCAGGGAGCGAACAAAAATTCACAGGCAGATTTCATCTCTGACAGCACAGGGCAGATTATCCGGGATTGTTATAGGGCTATTGCCAATCATACTGGCTTTTGTCCTCTATTTAATAGAACCAGAATATATCGGCACCTTGTTCAATCATCCGGTTGGAATAGCCTTAATAGCTGCAGGACTCGTTTCTGGAACGATTGGATTCTTTTTAATCCGGAAAATTACGTCGGTCGAGGTGTAAGGATGCTATACTTTACATTTTTCTTAACCATATCATTTTCGATTTACGGTCTCTATTTAACGAGGGCAGAGAAGGCATCTCATATGAAAAAGCGGATGTCTGCTTTCGTCAGCGGTGTAAAAGAGGAGCCTGCAATTACAGCAGAAAAGAACAGCGGTGCTACTTTATATGATCGAATCGCCAAACCGCTGATGAACGATTTTAAAAAAAGTTTTAAGAGAAGGATGCCAGGGGAAAAGGAAGCAAAAATCGAAACGAAGCTTCAGCTGGCAGGAAGTCCTTTTGGAATGACACCTGTAGATTTTAGGCTGCTGCAAATCTCGCTGGCTTTGCTTTTTCCACTTTTGGCTGGAGGCTATGGTGCTTTGCTGAAGACAGGGTATTCGGGCATTTTCCTGTTTTTCATTGTCGGACTGGCAGTAGGTACAGTTCTGCCCCATTATTATTTAAGCATCAAGAAAAAGGCCAGGAATAAAAGCGCCTTAAAGGAACTTCCCGATATCCTTGACCTGCTGACGGTCAGTCTTGAAGCCGGCCTCGGTTTTGATTCCGCTGTCAGCAAGGTCGTATCAAAAAAGAATGGGGTTCTTTCAGCTGAATTTCACCGGAGCCTAGAAGAACTGAGGCTTGGGCGTACAAGGAGAGAGGCTCTTTCAGGAATAAAAAACAGGTTGGAAGTCGAGGAGGTCCGCGCCTTTATCAGCAGCATCCTCCAGGCAGAAAAACTTGGGATCGGCCTCGTGCAGGTCCTTCGTGTACAGTCCAACGAAGTCCGCGAAAGAAGAAGGCAGCGAGCGGAGGAGGAGGCAATGAAGGCACCTGTCAAAATGTTGTTTCCCCTCGTCCTGTTTATTTTCCCGAGCCTGTTTATCGTTTTGCTAGGACCGGCGCTGATTCAATTTATCCAAACCTTTTCAAAATGAAAAAATGGACTGGCTGCAACACCCGCGCCAGTCCATTTTTTTTATTTTTTTACGATTTTTGATGGATTGTTGATTTTATAGGCAACCGAAACATCCAGCAGCATAGTTTCATCTTCCACGTCCTTGCCCTTTGGCAGGCTCTTCTTGACGATCTTGCCATCAAACTCCAGCTCCTGGCCTGGTTCAAGTTCAAGTTTTTTCAGTGTTTTGCTATGGGAGCCCCAGGCAAGTCCTACCTCTATTGGCTCATCCGATTCAATTCTCACATCTTCAAACACGACGACTTCATCGTTGTCTTCATTGAAATGATTCCAGCTCAGCGCGAATTGCTTTACCTTCGCAATGAAATGAACTTTTTCTTCTGGCAGCACCAATTTGGGTGCCTTTTCCTTCTTCTCTTTTGTTTTTCTAGCTGGTTTATCTGGTTTCACTTTCTCAGCTGCTGGTGCAGCTTGTGTGTTCACGACTTGCGTTTCAACTGCTTCGCTCTCGCCAGTTGATGGTTGAACAATGATTTCTTTTCCGAAGCTGGATGACTGCATTTCTTTCAAGTAAGCTGGATGGATGCAAGACAGGTTCCCGTCCTGGAATTCAACGACAAGGGTATTGAATTCTGCTGTTTCCCCGAATATTTCGTACCCCTTTATCCTGACAAGACAATGCTGGTTCCTGTCTTTGTACCAAAATTCCTTTTTGGTGCTCAGTCCCCATTCTTTTACCTTTTCCAAATAATGAGCTTCATCTTCAAAATGTTCGTATACGCCTTTAGGCGGGATATATTGTGTCAAATGTGATTGATTAGAGCCTGCAGCTGAATTTGCCATCTGTCCACTTCCTTTCATATCTATTTTACCTTTACAGGAAAAAGAAAAAAAGCTCCAGTCATTGTCGTTGGACGACAATGTACCAGAGCCGAATGAGATATCCCCCAGTATCCAGGACATGATGGACAAAAATATAGCGAGAAGAGCAATAACTGTCCGTCATCAGGGACATGACGGACAGAAGTGGAGCAAAAAGAGCAGTTATTGTCCGTCATCCATCTCCTCCCACATCTCGACAGGCACACATTTTCCTTTTACTAGATTCATGCCCTTACGTTTTTGGCCAACCTCGAATTTATTAAATAAGGTGGAACTTAAAGATAGCAAGGAGGAACATTGTGGATACGAAGTATTTGAAAAAGTGCATGAAGGAAATCAAGGTTCATGGATAGACAGGAATCTAGTTAATCCTCATGTTAATAGTCTATTTTCTAAATGGTAGGCCTTTAACGTGCCGGTTGCTTGACCTTTTGAATATATAAGACTATGGAATTCTAAAGGGAGGCAGTATATGAAAATCCGCAAAGCTATTATCCCGGCAGCCGGACTCGGGACACGATTTTTACCAGCAACAAAGGCACAGCCGAAGGAAATGCTGCCGATCGTTGATAAGCCGACCATCCAATATATTGTAGAGGAAGCAGTCGCCTCGGGGATCGAGGAAATCATTATCATCATCGGCAGAGGAAAAAGATCGATAGAGGACCATTTTGATAAGTCCTATGAACTGGAGGATGCATTACTCAGAAAGGATAAACTCGATATTCTCGAAGAAGTCCAGAGTATATCCAGTCTGGCAAATATCTATTATGTAAGGCAAAAAGAGGCACTTGGCCTGGGACACGCAATCCTTTGCGCCAAAAGCTTTATTGGCAATGAACCTTTCGCGGTATTGCTCGGCGATGATATCGTGATGTCGGAAACACCCTGCCTGAAGCAAATCATCAAGGTATTTGAATACTGCAATAGCTCGGTCATAGCCATTCAAAGCGTTGCGGATAACGAGGTCAGCAAATATGGCATCATCAAGCCAAAAGGAGCGAATTTCGAGCCCAACTTGTTTTATATTGAAAAATTGGTAGAAAAGCCTACCAGAGAAGAAGCTCCTTCGAATTTGGCGATTATGGGACGCTATGTATTAAGGCCGGAGATTTTTGAGGTCCTAGAAGAGCTTCCCATCGGCCAAGGAGGAGAGCTGCAGCTGACAGATGCCATCAATGAGCTGAATACCCGGCAGGCAGTATTGGCATTTAAATTCGAAGGCAAGCGATATGATATCGGGGATAAAATCGGTTTCATCAAGGCAACGGTGGACTTTGCGCTGCAAAGGGAAGATACCAGGGACGATGTCATTCAGTATTTAAAAGATGTGTACGAGATGACGGGCATGAAAAGAGAGTGTGACTGACATGAAGGTCGCTATACTTGGCACGGGTTATGTAGGATTATCCACTGGAGTCTGCCTCGCTGAAATCGGTCACGAAGTAGTTTGCATAGACGTTGATGAAAGGAAAATAGATACCCTCAAACAAGGAAAGTCCCCGATTTATGAACCAGGACTTGAAGAGCTTCTCAGTAAAAACTCCTCCGAAGGAAGACTGGCATTCACTACCTCTCATCAGCAAGGATTAAGCAAAGCGGACATGATCATCATTGCCGTCGGTACACCCCAGAGTGATGATGGGCAGGCGGACCTGAGCTTTCTTGAGCAGGCCGCAAAGGACCTAGCTGAACATATCGTTAGGGATTGTATTGTCGTCATAAAAAGTACGGTGCCGGTGGGCACGAATGATTATTTTAATCAACTGTTACTAAATCAATTAAAAAATAACGTTGAGATTAAAATGGTCTCCAATCCAGAATTTCTGCGGCAAGGGTCAGCCATCCAGGATACCTTGAAAGCGGACAGGATTATCATAGGCACTGAAGATGAATATGCTTCTGAAAAAATCCAGGAGATGTACCGGCCGCTGAACGTCCCATTTTTATTGACGGATGTGAGAAGCGCAGAAATGATAAAATACGCCTCTAACGCTTTTTTGGCAACGAAAATCAGCTTTATCAATGGAATCGCCAATCTTTGTGAAGCCACAGGAGCAGACGTGGAAGATGTAGCGAAAGGGATGGGCTACGACAAGCGGATTGGACCCGCCTTTTTAAATGCCGGAATAGGGTATGGCGGATCCTGTTTTCCCAAGGATGTAAAAGCGCTGCTGCATACATCCAGGGAACGTGGGGTCCCATTTTCCTTATTAGAAGAGACGATTTCAATCAATGATCTTCAGCAAGAGCTGCTTGTGGGGAAGGCTCTGAAACGTTTCGGTGAAATAAAGGGGAAGAAAATTGCCATGCTTGGACTTTCATTCAAGCCAGAAACGGATGACATGAGGGAAGCGCCGTCGATAAAAATTGCACGTGCTTTAACTGCTGCAGGTGCTGAAGTTACAGCCTACGACCCAGTTGCAGCCAGCAATGCAAGGAAAGTCATAGGTGATGTCATCACCTATGATGATTCAGCGTTAGAAGCAGCAAAAGAAGCAGATGCGTTGTTTATTCTCACAGAGTGGGAAGAGTTCACCCAGCTTGATCTCAAGGCTCTATTAAATGTCATGAAGCAGAGAATCATCTTTGATGGCAGGAACTGTTTAGATGAAACGGCCCTCAAGGCATGTGGGACAATTGAATATTATCCAGTCGGGAGGCCGGCAGTTATTTTAAGAGGGGATGATTGAGTTCATTCCTTCTTGTTTGTTTTGTGAACTTTACTAACTTGATAATGAGGTAATCATGAAAGGGCTTTTTAAAATAGCGGATCTGGGAATAGTAAGGGTGATTTAAAAAGCACTGGAGGGAACTGGTTCGTGAAGTTTAATCTGCAGCTTTTAATCTCCTTTTTAGGTTCGTTATTCGGCTTTATCGTTATGTCTTATCTGGTAAAGGCTGAACATCTGGTTATGTTCGACCGGGTTGTTATGGATAGGGTGCAGGGGCTCGAAGCAGCGGGCCTGACAGCGGCCATGAAATTCTTTACCTATATTGGCTCCTTAAAATTTATCGTCATCATGACCATTCCAATTTTCCTAGTTCTTTTTTACGTGTTAAAACATAGGCTAGAGATCCTTGTTTTCCTGTCTGTTGTTTATATTACACCGATTCTGAACAGGTTGTTGAAAATGTATTTTCATCGCGCCCGTCCTGACTTTAACCGGCTGATTGAAATAGGGGGATACAGTTTTCCGAGCGGCCATGCGATGAATGCTTTTTCTTTTTACAGCATCTTTGCTTTTCTGCTCTGGCGCCATGTCCCAACCGTGATGGCGAGAACCGCTGTCATCCTCCTCAGCACCTTTATGATTCTAGCGATTGGATTGAGCAGGGTTTATTTAGGCGTCCATTATCCAAGTGATATTATCGGAGGCTTTCTAGCGAGCGGCCTATGGGTTGCGGCTGTTATCTGGTTTTTTCAAAGATATAAAGAAAAGCTGGAAATACCTGCACGGAATCATTGACAATATACCCGGTTTTTTCCGTTTCAACCGGTGTGAGAACGGGAATGAAAATGAAAGACTCCGAAATGGATTACATATCACATTTCTCTCACATTTATATAGTATAAAAGATTAGATCACACCAAAATGTGAATTATTGAACAAACTACCGAGGTGACTTTATGTATAAAAAACAAGAAAGAGTGCTTATGTGGCTGGCCTTTATTGTGGCTGCGGTCATGGGTTTGTCTTTTATCGGAAGAATTATTGCTGGATAGAAATGGGGTATTGAAGAATGGGGAATGAAGAATCAGTTTTTTTTAGCCGTGTCTTAACGGAGCTTACATTATCCTTCCATATTATTTATGCCACCATCGGAGTGGGGATTCCGCTGATGATCATGATCGCTCAGTGGCTGGGAATCAAGAAGCAGGATGAACATTATATTTTAATGGCTAGAAGATGGACGCGAGGCTTTGTCATTACCGTTGCGGTTGGAGTTGTGACAGGGACGGCAATTGGATTGCAGCTATCATTGTTGTGGCCCAATTTTATGGAACTGGCGGGCAATGTGATTGCTCTCCCGCTGTTCATGGAAACATTTGCGTTTTTCTTTGAAGCGATTTTTCTGGGCATTTATTTATATACTTGGGACCGATTTGAGAATCAGAAAAAGCATTTACTTCTGCTGATTCCTGTTGCCATTGGCGCATCCTTTTCAGCCGTGTTCATCACAATCGTTAATGCATTCATGAATGCCCCGCAAGGCTTTGATCTTGTGAATGAACAGCTTGTGAATATTAACCCGGTTTTAGCAATGTTCAATCCGGCTATGCCAACGAAGGTAGCGCATGTACTTTCGACTGCCTATATGACATCCGCATTTATTTTGGGATCGATTGGAGCTTACCGTATTCTAAAGGGATCGAACCACATATACCACAAAAAAGCACTATTCTTAACAATGAAAATAGGCTTGATTTTTTCAATCGCAACCGCAGTTATTGGTGATTTTTCCGGCAAATATCTAGCAGAATACCAGCCGGAAAAACTGGCAGCAGCTGAATGGCATTTCGAAACGCATGAAGGCGCGCCTTTAATGCTATATGGTGTCCTTGATGATGGTGAAGTGAAATATGCCATTAAAATTCCTTACGCTCTCAGTATACTGGCGCACAGTAACCCGAACGCTGAAGTAATCGGACTCGATCAGTTTCCGGAAGAAGATATTCCACCGCTGTATATTCATTATCTATTCGATGGCATGGTAACCATCGGAATGTGGATGACCTTAGTATCACTTGTCTATGTGGTTGGTGTCTGGCTGAAATGGAGTTTTGTAAAAACCAGACTGTATCATTGGCTCATCGTATTCGGAGGCCCGCTGTCGATGATCGCTATAGAACTTGGCTGGTGGTTCGCTGAAGTCGGTCGTCAGCCGTGGATCCTTCGCGGCATCATGAGGACAGAAGAAGCTGCCACGACCAGCGGACAGGTAGATACAATGCTCCTTCTCTTTGCTGGTTTATATCTGATCTTAGCAATAGGCAGCATTGTTGTTCTCACGAGGATGTACAGGAAAAATACAGTGGAACAAGAATTGGCTGACAGGGATTTGGAGAAGGAAGGTGAGTTAAGATGACATTAGAGCTTATCGGAGTTTCGGTTCTTTGGTTCTTTCTGTTTGGCTATGTCATCGTCGCCTCCATTGATTTTGGAGCAGGCTTTTTCAATGCCTACAGCCTATTCCGAGGAAAGCAGCATATCCTGACCCGGATCATCCAACGCTACTTATCGCCCGTATGGGAAGTGACGAATGTATTCCTTGTATTTTTCTTTGTAGGAATCGTTGGATTCTTTCCAAAGACTGCCTACTATTATGGGACGATTTTGCTTGTGCCGGCAAGCATCGGCGTAATTCTGCTCGCCATACGTGGCGCTTACTATGCTTTTACAACCTATGGAGGGCTCACGCATAGAAGATATACGTATCTATATGGGCTATCAGGCTTGTTCATACCCGCTTCCTTATCGATCGTGCTGACCATTTCTGAAGGCGGCTTTGTAAATGAAAAGCAAACAGGGATTGAATTGGATTACTGGGCGTTGTTCACAAGCCCGCTTACATGGAGTATCGTCGTTCTCAGCTTGGCGGCAGTACTTTATATATCAGCTGTATTTTTAACTTGGTATGCGAATAAAGCGCAGGACGAACCGGCAACAGAACTGCTGCGGAAATACGCATTAATTTGGTCAGTCCCTGCCATTGTATCCGCAACGGGAATTATCGTTGAGCTTAAGGATCATAATCCAGAGCATTACAGCAGGTTATTCGATTTGTGGTGGATGTTTGCTCTATCATTTATCTTATTTGCGGGAACGGTTTATCTGATCGGAAAGCGAAAAGCATATGGAGTCGCATTTGGACTGCTGACGGGACAATTCCTCATTGCCTTCTTCGCATATGGAATTTCTCATTACCCATATCTGCTCTATCCGTATTTAACGATTTACGACAGTTTTACAAACGAAGCAATGGCAATTGCCCTCATCATCGCGTTCATCGCAGGGCTCGGTCTCCTGCTTCCATCCCTGTACCTGCTGCTAAAGCTGTTTTTATTCAATAAAGACTATGTCCAGGGCAAAAGGAATGACCATGCATAGGAGGTATAATAATGAGTGAATTTATGATGTTTTATGCACCGTTCATCGTCATTATCGGATCAATCATCGCGGCATTTTGGCTTGCAGGGAAGGATCAAGCGGTAGAAGAGGAATAGATATAGAATCAAAAAGAGCTGTAAAACCGGATGGTTTTACAGCTCTTTTAGGTTGCCGATCGGTCAATACAAAGCTCGTTTTGTATGAAGAAGTTCCTAAACCAACACAATCGCTGTCTAAAGGTTTTTACTTAGATACTAGCACAGCTTGCGCCACAAATTAGTTGTGTTAACTACTGAGTTATTCTCAATAATTGAGTAAGCTGCGTTCGTGATTGCCTGTGCCAAGGTTTCGCCACTAGCACGCATGTCATTAAACCAGACCTCAGAATCCCCGGCAGACCTGAAGTTGTACCCGAATGTCTCCAACTTTTCAACAATCAGCATCGCGTGATCCAGGTTTTGTTCAGGCTGGAAATCAGTTTCCTGAATAAAGACACCCTTCTCATAATCATACCATCTGTCCCACCGATTCAGCTTCCAGCCTAAAATCCTTCGTGCAATTGAGTCTGTTTTATTCATTTTTTTACCTCTCTCCCTGAAATTTACTCTGGTTTTTTATTATATAACAGATTATTTAAAATAATTATATTATATAACAGTTTAAGAGTGCAATTATAAATTGCTTTACTTATAAAATTTTCAGGCCAAAGGAATTTTAGATGCGGAAATGTCGAGTACGATGACATTTCACTGCCACTTTTGAGCATCTTAAATACTGGGGGTGACAAATATGAATGGAAAAGAAATCAATCAGCCAAATGTTAGATTAGGCGGAAAAATCGCAAAAGAAAAAGGCCGCACTAACGGTGAACTTGGCAATGACAAGGACATCAATAATGGCAAGAGCCGCAAAAAATAAGAAAGAGGGATCAGTGATGACGAACCGTAACGATAACCGCGAACGTAAAAATAAATATCCAAATAATAAAGATCAGGCAGCAATGAATGGTGGTACGATCCGAAGCGAAATGACGAAGAAGGATAGGAAAAAAGAAATAGGGCAATGAATCAACATCTGCGAATGAGATAGTAAGTTGAAAGCTGCAAACCCAGTGGTTTTGCAGCTTTTTTTGAGGATTCCATTATTTTCTTTTTTAAAAAGGGTGTTTGTGCCATGAAAAAACGTTTATAAAAATAAAGTTGGGCAATAAGAAAAGTAGATTCTTACCAGGAAGGAGTGGCAACATGAAGAAAAGAAATTTAATGATTTCATTCACTTTAGGGACTAGCCTGTTGCTTGCTGGATGTGGAAATACAGAAGAGCCGCCGCCGGAAGAGGACCCAGTGATGGAACAGGAAGAACAAGCTCCTCCAGCCCCTGATGGCACGACTGAAGAGCAAGGCGAACCTACCGAGGGTACAACCGAGGATGACCAAAATTTAACCGAAGATGAAATGGGAGAAGTTGAAGATTCCGTGGAAGAATAACGGATTGTCACAAGGCCCTTAGAATCATTATGGTTCTAGGGTTTTTTATTCTTTGAATCTTTTCGATTCCTTAGGAAAACACCTTATTAAAATTTCTAATACAAAAATAAAGTCTCTTGCGATGTCGCAAGAGACTAAAAAAACAAACTTTACGAAAAGATCCTTTCCTTATAAAGTAATCACAATCGGTCCATTTTTAGTTAGGATGATGGTATGCTCACATTGAGCAACAAAGCTGTTTTCTGTGACATATGTCCATTCATCGTTTTCATTTTGAAAAACTTCTTCCTCCCGAGTCGAGATGAAGGGTTCGAAAGCAATGACCATTCCATCTTTTAAAAGCTCGTCATCCCATGGTTCATTATAATTATAGATATGATCAGGCGCCTCATGAATCGTACGGCCGATCCCATGTCCTGTAAGATTCTTGATCACAGTTAGCCCGTTCTTTCTCGCAGTCGCCATAACTGCTTTGCCAAGCCCGCTTTTCTTCGAGCCTGGTTTCGCCTTTTTCAAACCTTCTTCAAAGGCCTCGACAGCTGTTTCGCATATCTTGGTCAAAATAGGATCTCCTTTGCCTACGACAAATGAGATTCCAGTATCTGCAAAATATCCATTTTTGGAGCCGGAAACATCGATATTAACAATATCTCCTTCTTTGATTACGCGGCTGCCCGGAATGCCATGTGCCACTTCTTCGTTAACACTTATACATGTATATCCAGGGAAATTATATTCTCCCTTCGGTGCAGAAATCGCTCCATGCTGCTCAAACAACGTGCCCGCAATTTCATCAAGTTCCTTCGTTGTAATCCCAGGTGCTGTCTTTTGAACTAATTCCTCCCGGATCAAGGCTACGATTCTTCCTATTTCTTTTAATCCGTTAAAATCTTCTTCTGTTTTTGCAATCATCTTTAATTCCCTTCCAGTATTCATCAATTTAAAATGCCTATGATTAGAGTATCCTTTTTAAGTATGATAATCCATCGTTTAGGTTTTCAAACTGTATAAAGGGTAGAAACTAAATAAGAGAAAATCATTTAATAAAAGTACAAGAAATTTCAGGACTATTCAGAAATATTTAGGGGTGAAGCAATGATCAGCTTTGAAAATGTGTCGAAGAAATATAAAGATGGAACTTATGCGGTAAATGAGTTTAATTTACATATCAACGAAGGAGAATTACTTGTTCTTATCGGTCCAAGCGGCTCCGGTAAAACGACTACATTAAAAATGATTAATCGATTGATTCCTCTTACAGAAGGAACGATCAAAATTAGCGATATAAAAATCAGCGACTATGATATTCATGAGCTGCGCTGGGATATTGGATATGTGCTTCAGCAAATAGCTTTATTTCCGCATATGACGATTGAAGAGAATATTGCAGTGGTCCCGGAATTGAAAAAATGGGAATCTCAAAAGATTAATCATCGAATAGATGAATTATTGCACATGGTCGGGCTGGATCCAAAAACCTACCGAAAAAGGAAGCCGCATGAATTATCCGGAGGGCAGCAACAAAGAATTGGCGTGGCCAGAGCACTTGCAGCCAACCCTCCAATTATTTTAATGGATGAGCCGTTCAGCGCACTAGATCCTATTAGCCGGGAAAAACTGCAGGATGATCTCATCGTTCTGCAAAAAGACATAAAAAAAACAATCGTCTTTGTAACTCATGATATGAAGGAAGCGTTAAAGCTCGGTGACAGGATTTGTCTGATGAAGGAAGGCAGAATTGTACAAACAGGGACTCCTGATGAGTTTCTTTATCAACCTGCAAATGATTTTGTCCGCGAGTTTGTGGGCATCGATCAGGGGAGAGAAAAAAGGGTGTCTGTTCGTGAAGGAATGATACCGTTAAAAGCTGCAGAAAAGCTAACTAATATGCCCGTGATAGCAACAGATGCTTCTATGTCGGAAATTGCTGGTTTGTTAAGCGAGCATGACGAGCTGGCAGTTAAAGAAATGGGTGAAATAGTCGGGACTTTAAACCGCCAGGGATTTATCCGTATTTTATCCAGTCAGATGGAGGGGAAATTAAATGAATAGCCTGACTTCTACACTATTAGAAAGAAAAGATGAGCTTTTAAGTGCCCTTCTGGAGCATATCCAAATTTCTTTTATTGCCTTGTTCTTTGCCGTCCTTATCGCAATTCCCCTGGGAATTTACCTGACAAGAAAGAAGCAGATCTCAGAAGGAGTCATTGGAATTACTGCTGTTCTGCAAACGATACCGTCGCTGGCACTGCTTGGTTTATTAATACCTCTATTCGGGATTGGCAAAGTCCCAGCAATCATTGCCCTTGTGGTCTATGCGCTGCTGCCGATTTTGAGAAATACATATACAGGAATCAATGAAGTCGATCCATCGTTAATCGAAGCAGCCCGTGCTATGGGTATGAACAGTAAGCGTCGTCTACTGAAAGTTGAACTTCCTCTGGCTATGCCGGTCATTATGGCTGGAATCCGTACGGCGATGGTCTTGATCATCGGAACAGCTACGATTGCCGCTCTAATTGGAGCTGGAGGATTGGGGGATCTTATCCTCCTCGGGATTGACAGGAATAATACTGCTTTAATCGTTCTTGGTGCGATACCCGCGGCATTGCTTGCCATCTTATTTGACCTTGTGCTTAGAAGATTCGAACGTGTTTCCTTTAAGAAATCTCTTTTCACGATTGGCACGATTTCTATGGCAGTACTTCTAATGATGCTCATTCCGTTCTTAGGAGGAAAAAATGAAGAAGAGATTGTCATTGCCGGAAAACTCGGATCCGAGCCTGAAATATTAATCAATATGTATAAACTCTTAATTGAAGAAGAAACAGATCATACTGTTCAGTTAAAGCCTGGGCTGGGGAAGACCTCTTTTGTTTTTACTGCATTGGAAAACGGCAATATTGATATATATCCTGAATTTACTGGCACGGCAATATCGGAATTTTTAAAACAAACTGCAGGCAGCACAAACCAGGAAGAAGTATACCAACAGGCAAAAGAAGGGATGAGAAAAGAGTTTGCTATGGAAATGCTTCAGCCAATGGACTATAACAACACCTATGCCTTAGCTGTTCCTGAACAGCTGGCTAAAGAAAATAACCTTAAATCCATTTCTGACTTGAAATCCATTGAATCTAAGTTAAAAGCGGGGTTCACGCTTGAATTTTCCGATCGGGAGGATGGTTACAAGGGAATCCAAAAGCTCTATGGTTTAAATCTTCCAAGCTTAATTACAATGGAGCCGAAACTAAGGTATGGTGCAATGAAAAATGGTGAAATAAACCTTGTGGATGCATATTCAACTGACAGTGAGCTGCAGCGATATAATTTAGTCGTACTGGAAGATGATAAAAATTTATTCCCGCCTTATCAGGGAGCTCCTCTTCTTAGAGCAGAAACAGCAGAAAGATATCCAGAAATTGTAGAGGCCCTCAACAAACTGGCGGGTAAAATCAACGATGACGAAATGCGGAAGATGAATTACCAGGTGAATGTTGAAGGGAAATCTGCTGAGGAAACAGCAAGGGAGTATTTAATCAAAGCGGGATTATTAGAATAACACAATCAAGAACATCACAGAATGAATCTGAAAAAACGACACAAACTAAAATCATGGGTGTCGATAGTGAAAATACTAGTACACCCTTGGTTAATAACTGAAATAACATAAGGGGTGATAAAGTGGCTAAAAATAAATCTAAGAAAAATACGGCTCTTCCAAAAGCAGATGTCGAATTTGCGGAAGAAAGAGGAAAGGGATTTGAAAAGGTAGCTTTAAAAGCCCAAAGAAACCAAAATAAATAATTTAGCGATGAATGAATAAAAGATAGAATACAGCAAAAGAAAAAAGAACTGCAGAGAAAATTCTACAGTTCTTTTTGGTTTGTCCTAGCTGGTAATTTAACTTTTGGCAAAATAAAGCCTATGACCGCTCCGATGAAGGCGGGAAGGATCCAGCCAAGGCCGATTTCGTATAGAGGAAGGATATCCATGTATATGGATTTTACCCAATCCAATATAGAAACACCCATGGATGGAACGTTAGCCACTAATGTGCTATATCCATCGAAAAAACTCACAAAGAATGTCATCGCCATGGAGGCAGCGTAAACGCTATGTTTATTGCCGAACAGTGGCGATAATAACGTCAAGAGGATAAGAATGATTGCTAAAGGATACAGGAACATTAGAACGGGTATGGCGAATTGAATGATATTGTTTAAACCGAAGTTTGCAATTGTAAAGGAAACGATGCATAGAATCAGCACAAAACTTCGATAGGTAACCTTAGGAAATAGGTTATGGAAAAATTCGCTGCATGCTGTGATGAGGCCAATGCTTGTTTTTAAACAGGCCAGGACTATGATGATTGCCAGCAAGATAGCACCGAAAGATCCAAAATAGTGCTGAGCGACTGCAGCAAAAATCTGGCCGCCATTCTCGTAAGTTCCTATTGTTAATACACTTGATGCCCCCATATACGTAATAAGTCCGTAAAGCAGCATCATTAATGTCATGGCGAAAATACCTGATTTCCATGTTGCTTTGGCAATATCCTTTGTATTGGTGATGCCTAATCCCTTAATGGCATTGATCACAACAATCCCAAAAGCGAGCGAAGCAAGGGCATCCATTGTATTATAGCCTTCTTTGAATCCTGTAATAAAGGCCAAATTGGCATAAGCTGCGTTCGGTTCCCCGAAATTCCCCATCGGTTTAATGATTGAGATTCCAATTAACACTGATAAAAAAAAGAGAAAGGCCGGTGTTAAATATTTTCCAATGTAGTCCATGACTTTTGCCGGATGAAGTGAGAAAAAGTAAACGATGGCAAAGAAGGCGAAACTGAAGAACCCGAGCCATATGCCAGCCTGTCCTGGATTTATATAGGGCTCAAACCCAACAACAAAAGGCACAGTAGCGGTGCGCGGTATCGCAAAAAACGGCCCAATCGTTAAGTATAGAACCGCTGAAAAGGCAACACCAAATATAGGGTGTACTCTGCTGGCCAGATCTCGCAGTCCAGTGCTTCCTGAAAGACCAATCGCCAAAATACCCAAAAACGGCAGGCCAATCGCTGTTACCAAAAAGCCAATTAAAGCAGGCCAGAAATTTGTTCCTGCAAGCTGTCCTAATTGGATAGGGAAGATCAAATTCCCCGCCCCAAAGTACATTCCGAATAGCATGGTTCCAATAAGTCCATAGGTTGAAAACGGTATTTTTTGCTGCATGTGATCTGCTCTCCTCTTCTTGATGTAGGTAATTATGGTCTTAATCTGTTCTTCTTAAGTTGGGAGGAATTTTTTAAAGAATTCTAAAAGAATAGAAGGAAAGAGGGGCCTTATCCTAAACACCTCGTAAGACAGGACATAATAAAAGGATTGCTCAGTCTATCACAAAAGAATTGTTAGTTCTACCCTTGCAACTCTCAAGAAGAATAATACTCAATACTATATATACTTGCTCTTCACAAGTCAATTAAGTTTTTAGTATTTTTAGAATAGTGGAGAAGCTGGAGAAACAGCTGCTTCCGAAAATGGAACAGTTTGCAACGAGCTCACCTGATTTCCGGTTTGGGGATGAAACGGAATGACCGAGCACATTAAGAAGAGATATAAGCAATTTTGGTGTTAGGGTGGATGGTGCTATCACCTGGCCGATATTGTCGGCATTCGTTGAGTCAAAGCCTTTCCTATCGTCAGTCGTTTTGGGGATTTTTCTCAGGAAGGAAAAATGGGAAATTCGGATGCAGGGAGAGGAAAAACCATTCGATTAAAATTTTATTAAAACAGAAGAGTGGCAGCACAGATAATAAAGAAAACCCTTGCAATCGCAAGGGTTTTCGGTAAGTGGAGAATAGGGGGCTCGAACCCCTGACCTCAACGCTGCCAGAGGAAACCCACTAGTTAAACTGAGTTAAATAAGTTAAATTAAAAACAATTAAGTCTTGATTTATAAGGGTTTGTGGACTGGTGGTAAACAATCTAAGTCAATTTAGTTCAATTAAATAAAATAAGTCTGTGCACTGTTTCGTGCACTATTTTAAGAGCATGTGGTCAAAAAATGGTCAGTTAAGATAACTCTAAACCAGCTGTTATAGTAATCTTAGTATAATTATAGGAATTATTTGACTAAATATTTTAACAAAAGATATGAGAAAAAATCTAAAATGCTGGGGATTTTTTAAGGTATTATGGGATTTTATGTTAATATGGTAAATGGTTTATTTGTTATTGAAATCCATAATTTTAAAAAATATAGAAATAATTAGAGGGGGATGTACTTGGAAAATAAGCTTCTCGCTATACTTAAAGTAATTCCCGAAATGGAGCAAGGTCAAAGGTTTATTCTCGGAATAGATGGTCTAAGTCGTTCAGGAAAAACAACACTTGTAAAAAAAGTTGAAGATTATCTTCGTGAAAAAAACGTTTCTGTCTGTATCTTTCATTTAGACGATTATATAGTTGAGCGAAAAAGGCGATACAACACTACTTATGATGAGTGGTATGAGTATTATTATTTGCAATGGGATGTTGAGTGGTTAAAAGATAATTTATTTAAAGAACTAAAAGTAGCTAAGGAACTGCACCTACTACAGTATGATTGTAATTCCGACACACAACAATTACAGGTAGTGGAAATGCCTGATACTTGTCTAATAATAATTGAAGGAGTATTTTTGCAACGAAGTGAGTGGAGAGTATTTTTCGATTATTTAATTTACTTGGATAGTGCAAGAGATAGAAGATTAAAACGTGAAAGTGCTGTAACACAAAAAAATATTAGTAAATTTAAAATGAGATACTGGAAAGCGGAAGATTATTATATTGAAACAGTCTCACCCATTGAACAAGCAAATTTAGTTATCTTGAATTAATTTATTGAAGTCTAATACTTACCTATCGATAGTGTTAGGTTAAGCAACAAACCATAAAAATAGAAACAAGCAGAAGATTCGCTGCCTCCACGTAATACTGTAGACAAACTCGAGGGAAATCGAGTTTGTCTGCAGTATTTGTGGTTGGCCTCAGAAGTTATTTTAGGGGCACACTAGTAGAAATTTAAAAACCGAATCTTACTTTTGAGAGTAAAAGTAACAAATTTTAAGAAGGATTCTTCCTAAAAAACTAATATTCTTCTACCTTCAAGATTAATATGCTGTGGTCATTCTATTATTGTGCAGAAAAATATAAATAAGTCTTAATCGCTTCCATTTAAAAGGGTATTATATAAATTAATAGTAGTAGTTATTAATGCTCAAAAGGTAAATCATATTCTATTTGATAATCTGAACAAACCTCATATTGTTCAGTTTGTGCACCAAAAGATAGAACACCTAATAAAAGAATACCCATAAATAGTTTTGTGATTTTTTTCATTTTTTTCGCCTCCTCTGTAGGAATATAACATTTTTACTATTTTTATGTGTTTAAATTTTTTTGTCATATTAGGTCAATTTATCTGTTTTTATACCTATTCTTGTTAAAAATCTGTATATTTTATTCTTTTAGGAATATTTGTAAGGTGGGAGGAGATTTATTAATGCCAGAGTTTAATTTCAAGAACTTAGGGCAATCGATCTATTCAATTAGAATAACCCTGGGGATTAGTCAAAAAGAATTAGCTGAGGGCATATGTAGTCAATCACAAATTAGTAAGATAGAAAATGGGGAGATTAGTCCTTATATACATACACTGATTAAGTTATCAGAAAGACTAGGGGTTAATTCGAATTATTTTATTAATCAAATATCCAAGGAACATTATGAGTTTATAGTACAAACCAAAGATGAAATTCGTAAAATGATAAAAGAAAAAGATTATAAAGAAGTAAAGAGATTAATAAATAAACTGGAAAAACATCCTTCTTTTCAAAATATTGAAGAGAAACAGTTTATTTATTGGCATAGAGGAATCAGTGATTATTATTTAAATGATGATGCCTCAAATGCTATAAAAATACTAAATAATGCACTGAAATTAAAAGAATCAATCCAGGCAACGGCACAAGATATCCAAATTATTAATAGTATCGGGATAATATATGGTGAAATGGAAGATTGGGAAAATGCAAGAAACTCTTTTTTAAATGCTGCGGATATTTTCAGGAAATCCTTGTATCCCATGGATTATAAAATCCTTGTAAGAATCAATTACAATTTAAGTAAGGTCATATTTAAATTGAAAGAAAATGCGAATGCACTGCAGGTAGTTAATAAAGGGTTAAACTTAGCTATCGAAAATGATTCCAGTTATTTGTTTGGTGAACTACTATATCAAAAAGGATTAATTTTAAATGAACTTGGCAAGATTAATGACAGTATAAGAAATCTTGAACAAGCACGGACAATTTTTGATTTATATGGGAAAGACTCATACTTGAAAAAAGTAAATGAAAAAATCAGTTTATTTAATGAATCATTAAATAGCAGTGTCTTCTATAAAAAATAAATTCTCAAAATCAAAATAATTTAAATCATGAATAACAAAGTTTAGGAAACCATCCAGAATTCTTGGGTGGTTTTTTTATTTGGCGTATCCTGTTGAGTCCTTAATTGCAGTTGGTAAGTCCTACCTGAATAGTTCCATGATGCTCAGCAGCTTATAGGCGTTAGTGGAGAAATCTGTAACTCCCTTTGAGGAGTGAGAGCGAGCTTGTCGAGGCTTGGGATATTGATGAAGAATGGAAGTGAGGAAGCTTCATCTTTCAACTCTTTTTCTAGAAACCTACAACTTGAAAAGTGGAAGATTTCTTCGAACAATACGGGTATACAATAGTTTCTTCGATCACTTCAAAACTAGCAACAGAAAAGCGTATGATTATCGCATTTAAGGTATCTGGAGATTTGTTAATTTTATGGCGTAATTGAAAAAGTATTTAGCGAAATATTACTAAAAGAATATTTTTTTATAAAAAAGCTATAAAAAAGCTAGAAAATATCTTTATTTTAATGAATATGAACAATTAAACCCATTAGAATAAGTTGGTGAATCCTGCCGAATCCCATATATTGTTGTTGTTGTCAGAAAATAAAAAAATATTGATGGGTAGCTCTTATAGATACGGCTCTCCCATATAAAGTATTTATTTGAAGTGACAAACAATATATTTCGAGGTGAATAATTTGGCGGAAAATACAATTCTATCACTAGAATCCAGCGATCCTAGTGCAGTTTACTATCCGGTATCAGATGTGAAAATGGTAAGAGGAGAAGGGATCTATTTATTCGACGCAGATGGACGTAAATATATCGACTGCGCTTCTGCGACTTTTAATTTAAGTTTAGGTTATAGTCACCCGAAAGTGATTAATGCAATTAAGGAACAAGCTGACCAATTGATTCATGTTACTTCATCCTTTCAAACGGATGCTATTAATAAACTTTCTAAACGTTTGGTTGAATTATCGCCTGAAAGAATAACCAAGGCACATTTAAAGGTCTCGGGCGGGTCTGTAGCAAATGAAGGTGCTATCAAGATGGCACAAAGAGCTACTGGTAAAAGAGATATCATTTCCTTATTCCGCAGCCACCTGGGACAAACTATGATGACCGCGAACCTTTCTGGAAATGCATTCCGCAGAGCGAACTCTGCATTAGCGATTCCCGGTGGCCTTCAGGTTCCAGATCCTTATTGTTACAGATGCTTTTATGGACAAGACCCTTCATCATGTAACTTCATGTGTGTTCAAAGGTTAGATGATTTTCTCGAATATGCTAGCAGTGGAAATGTTGCTGCAATTATGGTTGAACCGATTTCAGGTAATGGTGGAAATATTGTGCCGCCAGCCGGTTATTTTCAAAGACTGCGTGAATTTTGTGATAGGAACAATATCAAACTTATTTTGGACGAAATCCAAACGGGAATTGGCCGTACTGGGTATATGTTTGCTGCTGAATATTTTGATGTGGAACCGGATGCTATAACAGTAGCAAAAGGCCTTGGAGGTTCCGGTGCCCAAGTTGCAGGTATCCTGGCTAGTGATGAACTTGGTGGTCTGCCGTCCCATGAACATTCTTTCACTTACGGAGCCAACGTACTTTCGGCTGTAGCGGCTTTGACTACTCTGGATGTTATTTCTGATCCATTATTCTTGGAAAATGTCCGAGCAACTGGTTCTTATATCCTATTTAGATTAGAAGAAATGAAAAAGAAATATTCCATTATCGGGGATGTTCGTGGAGTAGGTCTGATGATTGGTATAGAAATCAACGATGCTGATGGGAAGCCTGATTCAAAGCTGACAAACTGGCTGGCAGATAAGGCAATGGAATATGGACTGGTCATTCGTACTTCAAGATATGGTTTTGGAAATGTTCTTAAGATCCGTCCACCATTAATTCTAACCATGGAAGAAGCTGAGATGATTTGTGAAGGATTTGAATCACTTATTCGAGAAGTGTCTAAAGTATGAGTGCGACAGATCTTTTGAAACCGAACCAGCATCCTGAAACAGGAACAGAAGAGTGGGACTTGGCGATTATTGGCGGAGGGTTCAGGACAACTACTTTTCTATCCTATGCTCCAGAACTATTAAAACACCGTATTACCATTATTGAAAAAGGAAATGTTATAGGCCCCGGAGCGTTCCAGGACTATACAATAACGACCTCCTCTGCTGGGGGAAGTATGTTGAAAAATATCAGTTTTAGAGGGCCATTTGAAAAACTTAGAAATAGTTTGCCTGTAAATACGATATCTGCATGTAAAGATCCTGTACGTACGGCAGACCTTTCTAAAGCTTTAAGTGAGATCGGTGATATCATCAGTGATTCTTTGGATCAGCATGCACTCAGGAAGAATACTTGTGTGAGCAAAATAGAGCTGGACACTGAAGGAAAAATGGTCACCCTTCATGTTGATAGAGGCGAAACAATCCATGCAAAGCATGTCCTTATCGCAACCGGCAGGTATGAAAGACCTCATAAAGAACTTGCCGCTTGGCAGAGCAAGGTGATGCTATCAGGATCAGTAATAAGTAAAAAGCATCGAAAAAAAATAGCGGAAAAAATATCTTTAATCGGAGATCTTCCTATTGTTATCGCTGGATGTTCCCACAGTGCAATGTCCGCCCTTCAGGTGATTTTGGAAATTTCTGAAGAAATTCAACAAGAAAATCCTGTATATAAAAGGCCTGAAATTATTGTGCTTCAAAGGAATTTGACCCCCTTGATGTATGAGAGTAAAGAGCAAGCACATACCAGCCAAGTGATTGGAAGGGAGCGGATCTTTAATCCTCAAAGGGATATTTGCCCCGAAACTGGCATTGTCTTTAGGGACTCAGGATTGCGACATAAATCCAAGGAACTTTACTGCAGTTTATATGAAGGGGAAATAAGGGGAGCAACCCTTTTAAATGTAAAAGCAATTAATGATGCATCAAGTATTTTGGATAATTCTGGCTTCATCATCCAAGCTTTAGGTTACTACGGAAATGTTCCGGATATCTATGAATCTGATAAGCTTATTCGCTCTACAAATTCTAATGGTCGCTTGTTTGCTGATGAAGAAGGCTGTGTGGTGATTGGTGGGAAGAAATATGACAACCTTTCAGTTATTAGAGTTGAGCCGACTCCTGTGAATAGCAAAGATAATGCAGCATACGGCAGTGGTCTTTATGAAATGATTTATGCCCGCCTGGATAAGATGCTAACCGCAGCAAATGAAAGCAGACAGGTGGCGAAATATGAGTAAAGACAAGCGATCAGCAATCATCCTGAGTATATGTTCTGCCATTATCCAAAAAAAGCAAGGGAGTCAACCGCTGGTAGTAGGGATAACTGGCATAGACACCTCGGGAAAAAGCAAGTTAATCAAAGAATTAGCGGACCAATTAAGAAGGATGGATCAAGACGTCCAAACGATACATGTTGATAATTTTCATAATCCGAAATCTCAAAGATATAATGAAAATTTATCCGAACCAGATCAATACTTCCAGTTGAGCATTGACTTCAATTTTCTTAAGCAGTCTTTGCTGGAACCAATAAAACAGCTGGGCAAGATTGAAATTGGGATTGATCATCTGGATTTGGAGTCTGACACCGTATCGGTTCATAAACACTATCGAATAACTCCAAATACAATCATTTTAATAGAAGGTGTTTTTCTCTATCGGCCTGAGACACGTCCTTTCATAGACTTCTTTATATTTTTGAAAATAAACGAAGAAACCGCTCTTCAGCGTGCCTGGATACGTGACGTTCCTTCACAAGGGGAGGAAGTGATCGGGAAGTATCATACAAAATACTTTCCTGCTCAACGGAGGTATTTGGAAGAATATCGTCCTGACCTAGTTTCAGATATAGTAATCGACAACTCAAACCTGGACAATCCTCAAATCGTGATTTGGCCCGAGTCAATGCCTGCGGAGGTGGCAAATGAAAACAAGTAAATTTTCCGGTGTTGTCTTTGATCTTTGGAACACACTAGTCCCATTGCCTAACCATCTTAAGGAGCAGGCATTTAGAGAAACTTCAGCCACCCTCGGCTATGACGACAATGAGTTCCAAAGTCCATGGGCAGTTACTCGTACTAAAAGGGAAACAGGGGATTTACTAGAGTATTTATATTGGCTGCGAAATGAATTAAGCGCTGAATGGTCCAATGAAACAATCAATGCAGCTATGGAAGTACGCAAGACGATTCATGGATCAGCTTTTCTCAATCCAGATCGTGAAGCGATTGAAGTTTTGCGCACTTTAAAAATGAATGGTTATAAGGTTGGCCTTATTTCTAATTGCAGTAGTGATGTAAGGGATATGATTACGACTTCAGAGCTTGGTCAGTACATCGATACCCTTGTACTATCATCAGAATTGGGCATCATGAAACCTGATGAAAGAATATTTAAACTTGCCGCTTCAAAATTAGGAGTGTCCTGCAGCGAGTGCTTATATATAGGTGATGGGCATGATAATGAACTTGAAGGTGCTGAAAATGTGGGAATGGAAGCAGTTTTGATTGATAGAGGAGATGGCCGAAAGTGGGATAAAAAGGTAGTGAACAGTCTTTCTTCTATTTTAAAGGAGGTTGGATTGGCTTGATTTTTACCAATTCTACTGAAACGAATGACGTGAATTGCAAGCATATAATCAGCATTGTCAATTCACTTGATGAGATTGCGGAAGAGGAGTTTCTGCCTCTTTCGCAAGGCCGTTCATTCTACGTTAGCAGACCATGGCTACTTGCCATCGAACGTTTGCGTGGCCGTGATACTGCCTATATTACATCTCGGGATCGTACTGGGAACTTATTAGGGGTGTTGCCTATTTATTGGGGGAAACCAAGTACACGAGGATACTATGAACCATATAAACGTTTCTTGGAACGCTCCCAGGGGGAGTTCAACGAGAAAGATTGGTCTCCCTCCTTTATCATAGGTTCACGTGCTGCCTACTCTTGTGAGTTCCTTCTTTCAAATGATATAGAGCAAGCCGAGCAAAATGAAGTATTGAAGGCAATGCTTGAGTTTGCTGAAGAGTTTCGCAAGGAATGGGGTTCAGCTTCAACGTCTGTCCTTTATATGACTGATTCCGGCTCTATGCAATTGAAAAAGAACATTACGAACCCCGCCTTTTTTCTTGCTGGGGCTCATGCTGTCCTGGAGATAAAATGGAAATCTTTTGACGAGTACCTAGCTCACTTGAAAGGGAGGGACAGGGTAACAGTACGCAGGGAGGAACGAGTATTTTCTTCGGCGGGCTATCGCATTGAATCAGCCAAATTGGGAGATTCAATAGATGTTTTTGCAGAGCTATTTGCAAACCATGAAAATAAATATGGCCACAAGACTACTCCCCAGAAGGAAGCGATAGAACTGAATACTCTTGTTGATACTGCAAATGAGTATAGCCATGTATTGGTTTTAAAGCTGGGGGAACGTGCTGTAGGATGCATATTGTTATTCCTATGGGAAAAAACGATCTATGCGAGGACAGTTGGATTCGATTTCAGCCTAGTTGGCCAAGCGTTTGAATATTTTAATTTAGCATATTATGAGGTTATCCGTTTTGCTATAGAAAATGGTTTTCGACATGTTGACTATGGAATGGGGACTTACCGTGCGAAGCTAAAAAGGGGTGCTAATCTAAAACCGTTATGGGGATATGTGAACTCAGAAGGTCATCCAACTCCATTCGAGGATTCAAAATTTAAAGATTGGAATAATGAACGCATAGCGGCTGTTCATCTCGAAGATGCCACAATATTAGAAAGGATACAATTCCCATGAAATCTATACTCGTAACGAATACTGGTGACAGAGTCCATGCCAAAGCTCTGGCTGCGCGTCAAGATTTACATGTAACATTTGTGACTGAGGAAAGATTTGTCAGCATGTACGCTCCAAACACTGACATTATTATCGTGAAAAATTTGAACAATCCAACAGAATCTGCAAACGAGGTATTAGCTCAAAGGGATTGCAATATGTATGAAGCTGTCTTGGCCCTATCAGAACGGGCTGCTCCTACTGCAGCATATTTACGGGGATGTCTAGGGCTTGAAGGCCCTTCTTTTGACACTGTTATGAATTGTACAAATAAATTTGCGATGAAAAGGCAGTTTGAAAAAGCTGGAATGCCTACAGCAGCTTTTTCACTAGCAAGCTCTGTTCAAGAGGTATTGACATCAGGAAATTCAGTTGGATGGCCAATCATTGTGAAACCAGTTTTGGGTGGCGGTACCGACGCTACTAAAGTGTTTTTCTCAGAATATGAACTTTTTTCAGTGGAAGGAAAAGAATATTTTGAAAGACTTCATAACCCATTGACTACTTCGGAAAAAGAGTTTCCGGTCATTGTAGAGAAATTCCAAAAGGTCACAGCCGAACTGCATTGTGATGGTTTTATTGAAAACGGAGAAGTGATTTTTGTACAAGTATCGCAATATTTAAAACCAGTACTCGAATACACTTCAGGAGGCATCTATGGCTCCTTTACACTGGATCACAACGACCCTGTTGCTAAAGAAGTGGCAAAAATGCATGAGAAAGCTGCTAAAGCTGTGGGCAT
Source organism: Mesobacillus subterraneus (assembly GCF_023715485.1). Lineage (GTDB taxonomy): Bacteria > Bacillota > Bacilli > Bacillales > Cytobacillaceae > Mesobacillus > Mesobacillus subterraneus_B. Next base: position 59,112 of record NZ_JAMBOF010000014.1, read on the forward strand.
TAGTAATGGGGTTACTCATTTTGAAGTATTCCTGACAGAAGACGGCTTACTCGCAGGTGAAATCGCATGCAGACCAGGTGGGGGCGGAATACGAAAAATGCTCCGTTTTATGAATGGATTTGACAGCTGGGATGCACATATTGCTGTTTCCCTTGGAGAGAATTACAGTTTTAAGACTATATCAGGCAGCAAAGAGCAACTTGCGGAACTTATGCTGCCAGTAAAAAGAGGTAAGATTAAGTCTGTAAGTGCAGCTGATGATTTTGAATCCTTACCCGGATTACTTGAGGTGGAAATGAGGGTTAAGTCTGGGGATGTAATCGAGGGATTACTCGATTCCTCAGCGATCAGCGGTATTTTATTCGTTAAACTTAGTGAATCAAATACCATCCAGAAAGTGATCGAATCTGTTGAGAATATATTTTCTATCGAAGTGGATAATCTTGTTTATTCAAATACACAATAAAAGGATGTTTAAGGAATGAATAAAGATGTTCTTATCGTACCTATGCAGCCAACTCCCAATGGTCGTATGCATATTGGTCATGGGTCTGGCACATACCTGCGTTCCGATGTTTTAGGTCGAGCATTACGTGTCAGAGGGCATGCAGTTAGTATTATCTCAGGAAGTGATGCTTTTGAAAACTGGATCCTTGCTGAATCTAAAAGAACAGGGAAGTCTCCTGATTCAACCTGTGATTTTTATCATGAAGCCATCATGGAGGATCTCAATAATCTTGATATTCATTTGGATGAATGGATTGATCCACGTTCTCCAGAGCATTTTCCAGGTTACTTGGAAACACATGAAAAAATCCTTACTCGCTTGTACGAAAAAGGAAACGCAAAATTAGAAAGCGAACGAGTCCCATATTCCAAGGAATCTGGCCAAGCGATGATGGGAACATGGATTTCAGGTAAATGCCCTCATTGCCAAAAGCCTTGCGGTGGAAGTTCCTGTGTGTATTGCGGTGCGCATTTCCAGCCTGAAGAGATTATTGAGCCCACATCTCGATTGGATAACAGCACTTTGGAATGGATTTTAACTTCAAATTGGTTTGCTAGACCAATAGACTCAAAGCAAATTCTCGATTCTTTAAAGAAAAGCGGAGTGAAACCATCTTGGTTGAAGGCCGCAGAAGAATACCTTTCCCATTCTGGGGGACGAATCAGATTGTCCGGTCCTGGTACATGGGGGATAAAAAGCAACATGGTTCCTGAAGGCTTTGTTTTAGCTAATCCTTATTATTTGTACAGTGTGTATTGCGGAGAAGTTTATAAAAGTAAATTAGGAACAGAGCTGCATCCTTTCGATTCTGATAGTGAAGTTTCAGTAATAGGGGTTTTTGGCAGCGACAATTCCACTCCAGGTCTAGTAGCCCCGCATGTCATTGCTCAAGGATCAGATGGGCTTCTTAAACCATTCGATATGACCATCGTTAATGGCATGCTCTTTTTAGAAGGTCAAAAATGTTCTACGAGTAAACGCCATGGTATTTGGCTAGACGAAATTAAAGAGAGTAACACAGGAATCAGCTCTGATGAACTACGGTTCTTTCTTTCACAAGTTCCATTAGATGAGGGTGTTGCAGATATAACATTGGATGAGATGGTTCACACGATTCTTATGTATCGCAAATGGTATCAAGAAATATTAATTCCTGCTATTCATTCAGTTTCAGAGAATAAGTACTCTATTAAGTATTCAGATTCCCTGGAAAGGGCTATTTCAAGACAAACTCAAATGTTAAGTCCATCCCAATTCGATTTAACAAAGGTTGTTTCTGTATTGAAAGATTGGATGTATGAGGAGCCGAGTGACAAAGGTGAGTGGCTGCTAGGTCTCTCATTGTTAGGCGCACCTATATTCCCGAAGCTATCCCAGCAAATATGGTCCCAGCTAGGATTAGTGAAATCACCGAATATAGAAGAAATTCCAGATGAAGTTCAAGGTCATTTGTTGCCAGAGAGTTTTGTTCAAAACTCAAATGAACTTTCTGTAAGTAAATTAAAACCTTTCGTTCATTTAACAGAAGTGCATATATGAGTAAATTAAACAAACACTCAAAATTGTTGCTCTTACGTACTCGTCAACTTCGCCATTTATTGTTTGCCCGCAGCATCTCTATATTGGGTGACATGTTAACGCCGATCGCATTAGCGTTTGCTGTGTTGGACTTCTCAAACTCGGCTTCTGCCCTGGGTATTGTTCTTGCAGCGAGGGCCTTACCAAGCTTAGTGCTAATGCTCTTTGGAGGAGTTATTGGGGATCGTTTTCCACGCAGGATGATTATGATCCTATCAAATATCGTTGGTTTCATTACACAGGGGTTGATTGGATTCCTATTAATCACAAATGAAGCGACTGTTTTGAACGTTGCAATATTGACTGCGATTAGAGGGGCAACAGGCAGTTTTTTTAATCCTGCATCTACAGGGGCAATTGCACATGTAGCGCCGAATGGAAAAAGGCAGGAAACATTCGCTTTATTTGCCATTGCAGGTAATATCGCTGAAATTTCAGGGCCAGCTTTGGCAGGTGCAACCTTAATGTTTGTTTCTCCAGGCTGGGTGCTTGTTGCAGATGCATGCACTTTCTTAATAAGTGCCCTCTTGATCTCAGCATGTGGTCCGCTAGGAGAGCCGAATGGTAAAAAGAAGGCTTCCGTGATTTTTGAGCTTAAAGAAGGTTTGAGCTATGTGCTTAAAAAGCAGTGGTTAACCGTTCTTATTTTAAGTGCTAGTCTATTTCAATTCTTCTTATTATCCAGCCTGAATGTACTTGGTCCGTTAGTGGCAAATAATCAATTGGGCGGAGCCCAGGACTGGGCCATCATTACCACCGCATTGGGGCTTGGCAGCATTACAGGCAGTTTCCTTGCAATGTATTATAAGCCGAAAAATCCTTTATTGATGGGATACCTTTTTATGTTATTTGGCTCAGGTCCAACATTATTTTTATTATCCATGCCTGCTCCATTGGAGTTTATCGTAGTTTCTGAATTTCTTTCTGGAGTGGCCATATCATTTTTCAGCACGCTTGAATCAGTGGCTATTGCACGATTTGTACCAAATAATCTTTTGTCACGTGTTGATTCAATTAATAGATTTGGCTCTTTGGCGTTAAAACCTTTAGGGATGGCGATGGTTGGTCCAGCCGCAGCATTTATAGGTGTAGAAACCACTCTGATTTTCTGTGGTGCCATCTCGCTTCTGGCGGTTGCTTGGCCGCTCGCCGTTCCAAGTATCCGGAAGATTAATCTGAATGATGAATCAATCGAAGAAATTCAGGTAAGTTAACATTAAGACCTATCCAGCAAAAGGATTAAGAGAGGTATAGCATATCTTCAGCTATACCTCTCTTAATCCAAAGACTTTTTCAGATTCAGGCATTAATAATACCTAATTCGTGTTTTTTAAAGTTGTACTCTTCTAAGGTACTTTACGAATAAATATTTAAGAAAGAGTTTTTAAAAATTGGTAAACCTTCCGATCTAAGCATGTTTTCTTATAAATGGAGAATAGGTTGCTCGAACTTTAGACCACACGCTGCCAAAGGAAAAATAGAGTTAATTAGATTCAAAAAAGGATTAATCTAGTTTGCAATAATATAAACTGTCACTGTTGTGAGACTAATCGAAACCCGTTAAGTGAAAACATAACGGGTTGATTAAGATTCCATCATTTTCTTGGACATCTAATCTAGTAAAAAAAGACTATTTTTTTATCTTTAATACATATTTTTTCTATTATATGTAAAAATTATGAATTAATATAATTTTAGCAAGTAAAATACGTGAGTATAAAGGAGGATGAAAGTTTCCTCGCAGGATAAAAGGTTACACACATCACACCTTTTCTAAACCTCGAGAATTTATAAAATTCGTGACATTTTCTATAGATGATAGTACGAAGCATATTCTGAAATATTTTTAGGAGGAAAGACATTGTTTAAGAAAATTAGTATCTCTTTATTAATTGTTCTATTACTTTTTAGCTCAATACAGCCATATAACTTTATAAGTATACTTGATCAGCCAACAGTGGAGGCAGCAAAGGAAAAATCAATTCCAAAAACTGTTCAAAAAGTTAGGGAATTAGAAGAGGTAAGAGAGTTAAATTCTAAAACCTACGTCAATTCTGATGGAACATATACTAAAGAAATATATCTTGAAGACGTACATTATAAAGATGATGGTAAGTTAAAAACCATATCTAATAATCCGCAAGTTAACAAAGGAAGGGATAAAGAAGAATTTAAATATACCAATAAAGATAATCGATTTGGTGTTAAATTCGCTAAGCATTCAAAAAAGAAGAATTTATATACAATGGATTTCGGAAAAGAAAAACTGAATTTTCAGTTAATTGATGCTCTTCAAACAGACGCTACGAGTGACAATGGTTCTATTTTTTATGAGGATATCTTAAAGAACGTAGATATTAAATACAGTCTTGCTGCATCAGGTGTAAAAGAAGATATATTCTTAAAGAATAGAGAGTCTGAAAGAAGATTTGAATTCTTCATTTCTGGAAGCTTAATTCCAAGGAAAGAAGATCGATATATTAATTTTTATAACAAGAATAATGAACTTATTTGGGTCATGTCCCCACCCTTTATGGAAGATCAGAACGGGAAATATTCTGAAGATATTGTATTTGAGGTAGAAGAATATAAAAATGGACACAAACTAATTCTCAAGCCAGATTCAAAATTTCTTGATGAGAAAGATACTAAATTCCCTGTAAGGATAGATCCTACTGTAAATATTGGAGGTTCAACCTCAACCACCCAAGACACTTATGTAATGTCCAGGTATTCAGGTTATAACTATTACACTACTCCTGAACTAAGGATAGGTTATACCTCTTCTACAGGTACAACAAGGAGTTACTTAAACTTCTCTCAATCTTTACCTAATCTAACAGGTAAACTCTTAGTAAAAGCCGAGTTAAAGCTCTACAAATGGGATAATATCGGTACACCTATTACTACCAATGTTTATGCGAACAGGATAACACAATCTTGGAACAGTCAGGCTGTGACATATAGTACTCAACCATCCTTTGATACTTCAAAATCATATGGATCCACGTCATCAACAGGTACAGCAAGATGGATTAATATGGATGTAACTAGTCTTGTAAATGGTTGGATGAAGGGAACGTTCCCGAACTATGGCATGGTCATTAGAAATACTTCAGAAGGAAGTAGTGGTTCTTATCAGAAATTCAATGCTTCTGAAAGCTCTTCAAGCAAGCCATATTTAGCCATTACTTATTCAGATATACCAAGCGCACCTTCAGCAACACCTTACTCTAACCAAAATGGAACTGGGTATGTCAATCTATCTTGGTCTCCAGTAAATGGAGCTACGGGATATAAGGTGTTGATTTTTAATGGAAGATCCTATGAGGAAATTAATGTTGGAAACACGACAACTTGGAGCACAAAGGGGAGGAAACTTTGGCCAACAAAAACTCAAATAGATAATAAGCAATATGGACTTAGATTAAGCGGAGATGGAATGGAGTTACCTGAAAACCCTAACTATTTATATAAGATGGGTGGAGGGAATTACACTAGCAGTACGAACTATTGGTTCAGAGTAAAAGCCTATAATAGTTATTCCACAACGAACCAATCCAACGCTGCTACGCCGACAATTCCTGATAAATCCAAACCGACAATTCCAGCAGGCGTCCAAATAACAAATGACCGTGTAGATTCTTTTACTGTAGGATGGCAGGCTTCCAGTGACCCCAATGGTTTTGGCGTGGAAAAATATAGAGTGTTCCTAGGTGATCAGCCGGGAGTCTGGAACATACTTAATGGTGTAGAAACGACAGCGCTTTCCTATAAATATACTGGTACTCTTACTCCGAGAAAAACATATTACGCAAGTGTACAGGCTGTTGATAAATATGCGAATATTAGTAATCTATCAAGTGCAATAACAAAGGAAGCAAGAAAAGAATTTGATGCTCAGATAGAAAATTACTATATTCCTTCAACCTCTGACATAGATGATCCAGATGGAGAGCAATTATGGTTTGATGTCCGGAATAACGGAACTGCCTCATGGACAAACGACTTGAACATAAGTCTTTCTGTTACGAGCACTCCGCCAAACAGCAGTACACCAACTGGTTTTGTAGGTTACTTAAATACAGGCGAAGTCATTAAGCCGAATGAAGTAAAAAGGTTTTATGTAAACTGGAAGCCCCAAAAGGGAGTGATTGGTTCATATGGGCTTAAGGCTGTCGTTGGTAAAGGGGCAGAACCGACATATATTAATCCTCCGGAAAATATCATACAAAAATCGATCGCGGTAAAAGATATTAAACCACCTACTGGAAAGTTATCGATAAATGAGAATAATTTATATACAACTGAGAAAAATGTATCACTTAAAGTATTCGATGTTTTCGATAATGCAAATGGTAATAAGTATGTCCAGTTTGCAAATGGACCAGAAAATGCGACGCCAGAGAGTTTGACATTCTCAGCATCACAAGCAATTTCCCAATCATCTGCAGTTTTTAATTGGGCATTAGAGGATGTTGAAGGCAACAAACACGTTTACGCTCGATTCCTTGACAGCAGCGGGAACGTTTCGACATTAACATCTGATTCTATCGATTATGATCGGACACTTCCTAAAATTTTAATCACCAATTTAATAGATGGTGATTATATTTCTGGGATGAAAAACATTACAGGATCAATTACAGATGAAGAAATTTCTGAATATGTCATTGAATATAGAAATAAAAGCACAAATAGCAGTACATGGAATCTGATTACAAAACGTTCGGAATCTGTAACAGATTCAATATTAGCAACCTGGGATACAGGTTCATTAGCAAAAGGAGAATATGAAGTACGTTTTACTGCCACTGATGCAGCAGGCCAGGCCAATATGGTATCAAAATTTGTATGGGTAGATAATTTAGATAAAAATTGGCTCGGTTCTGAAGATTATTTCCCGGCTCATCCAGTTGAATTAATGAGTGGTACTGGATTCGTCAACCTTTATAACGGAAGCTTAAATATTGCAGATGTTGACTTTAGTCTTAAATCCAGAAAGCTGTCTCTAGTACTAGGTCGTTCATATGCATCTAACCGCTCCCATCCAGGGATGCTAGGAAAAGGGTGGCAATCAAATCTGGAGGAACATCTCGATATTCAGAGTAGTCATATTGATTATCTTGATGCTGATGGTACGATTCATAAATTCACTAAGGCAGCAGATGGTCAGTATATCAAACCAGCCGGAAGCAGTTTTGCCCTTTCTGTTAAAGACACTAAATATGAATTGAAAAAAATTGATGGTCGTTTGATTGTTAAGACATTCAATCAGAGTGGAAACCTAGAGCAAGTCGCAGATCAAAATGGCAACGTTATTAATTTTGAGTACACAGATAATGTTTTGACAAAAGTAGTTTCACTGAATAAGACTGTTTCCTTGTCCTATAATACGGACTCTACTATTAAGGAGGCTGTATTTAATACTGGCGATAAAGTTAGTTATGAATATAAGGATGGTTTCCTGTCTGATGTTAAATTGTTTACAAAGAGCGGAATCATAAGTGACCATACTCATTATGACTATCAGAATGAAAAAGTGAGTGCTGTCATTGCGGAGAACGGGCTAAAGGTTGAATTTATCTTCAATGGGGAACGTGTAGTCAATACGAAGACCATGCGCTCAACTAAAGTGATAGATGAGACGAAAAACTATCCAGATAAAGTATATGGTTCTATTATAAGTTCTTTACACTATGATTTAAAGACAAATAAAATCTATGCATCAACTAATTCTATAAACACTGACAATACTAGTAAAAACCTGGACAATACAGAATACGAACTGAATTCTCAGGGGAATTTATGGAAGCAGAAGATTATTCGGACGTATATGGAAAATGAAGATCCTGATTTGGCGAAGAATGATAGTGGAAACATGCTGGTTATATCTGAGTACGACCATAATTTACTGAAGAGTGTGACAGATCCTGAGGGAAACAAGACCACGTATGAGTATGATGTAAATGGGAATGTTTTAAAAACTTTGCTCCCGCCGGTAACCTCAAATGGTGTGAGTTCAAACTATACCTTAGAGTATAAATATAATGGCAATGGTCAGCTTACCCATGCTTATAATACTTTACGACAGGTAAAGGAATGGAAGTACGATACTAAAGGTAATGTATATCAAGTCATTGATGAAGAAGGAAATAACCAGTATTTTGATTATGATGCCTATGGCAACATAAAGAACACGAGAAGTGACAGGGGAGCTTTGTACGGCTATATTCCTGACTATAGTATGGAGAAAGATACATTGTCAGATTGGCAGGTTGTAGGCACCGTAACGAAGGTTACTGCACAATCGAAGAGTGGCAAAAAGAGTGTCGAATTGTCTCCAAGCAGTGCCTTACAAACTAGTAAGTTCAAGATTAAAAAAGGAAGGTTGCCTGTTCTGGCGATAGTGGATGGACTTGCACCGATTGGTACACCAAATCTTGAATTGAAACTTCAGTATTTGAAGGACGACACAGTCATTAAGGAAACACCGAAGTCCTATTCGTTGACGAATAAATGGAGTAAGTACCGGGTAAGTGACGCTGTTCCAGCAGAGGCAGACCATGTAAGAGTTATAGTGACAAATAAGGGAACCGATAAAATCTATATAGACGACTTGGTGCTAGAAGAATCCGGGGTCAATACGACATATGTATATGACAGTTCAGGAGAGAATGTAAAAGAAATAATCGACCCATATGGATATAAAACCAGCTACACCTATAACGATTATGGTCAACCATTAACTGAAATGAATGCACTAAACCAGACACAGAGAGTCATTTACAATGAGGAACAGCAGGTTGAAAAGAAAGAAGATCAAGCTGGACGGATCACTGAATATCGTTACGATGCAATAGGCAATGTCATAAAAGAGATTAATAGCTTAGGGCAGGAAACGAATTACTTTTATAATGAATGGGGTCAATTAGTCCATACAGTTCTTCCAAAAGTTAAAGTTACTTCATACAAGAATGAAACAGTAGACAAAGTAACAGAGGAACAAGCCAAATTATATGTCCAATACGATGAATTAGGCCGTAAGGTAAAAGAAACGGATGAAAAAGGATTGGTTCATGCAGAAGAATTCGATGGGTATGGAAGAACGGCCAGAATCATTGATCCTATGCAAAACCAAAAATATTTTTCATACGACAAGAACGGTAATATCCTTCATACTATCGACTACGCAGCAAAGAATTCACCTGACGACACGAGCAAACTACTAATTGCAAAAGGGGAAATGTTTGCTACGTATGATGAGTGGAACCGTCAATTAACAGAAACTGATAATACCGGTAACCGCAATGTCCTTACAATGATTAACACCTATGACTCAGAGAATCGAATCATCCATACAAAAGACGCTGAAGGAACAGAGTTTTACTATACTTTCAATGCGCTTGGAGAAAATGTTTACGCAAAGGATAATTCAAATCCAGTTGTAGAAACATGGACCTATTATGATGGTTTAGGTACTCCTGCCATTACAATCAGCGGCAAGACAGTTGAATATTCGGTGACGGATGTAAATGGAAATGTGGTTGAGACAATTGATCACAAAGGAACGAAGACTGTGTATGAATACAATCCGGCCGGAGATAAGGTTAAACAAACAAACCCGGATGGAAGCACGGTTGATTGGACATATAACGATAATGGGCAAACCTTGACAGAAACCCAAAGAGTAGAGGACAACAGTGAAACAACCACTTACCTCGTTACTCATTATGATTATAATGACGTTGGCGAAGTAAAGAATCAAAAACTTGAAGCAAAGCTATACATCAAGTCTTCAAAGCAGACAGAAACACAAATTCTTAAAGAAACAGCTTTAACATATGATGAACTCGGAAGGTTAGTGCGTGAGTATACGAAGAATTATGAAGAAGGTAAAACAACCACTAAGAACTCAGATATCCGTTTCTTATACGATTTAAACGGTAACCTGATTCAAAAGTGGATTTATGATGAATCGTCTACGACACTCGTAAATGGTACAACTTATCCATTTGTCCGTTCTGAAACAATTTATAAGTATGATGACAATAACCGTTTCACTTACGAAGAAAGAGTCGAAAATGGTATTGTAACCAGAAAAGAGTACAAGGATGATGAGAACGCTGAAGTCATTCAATCGGCATTAGGGGTCACTACCGTTCATTTCAATGAAAATGATTTGGCATCCAAGATTATCACTCCAAATAGCCAGCAGTATTTCTTTACGTATACTCCTTCTGAATCACTGGATATGGTAAAGGGCCCACGCCTGACTGTAAACATGGATTATGGCACCAATGAAAAAATGACATTGATTGAGACGAAGAAGAAGGACACGACAACCGTTATTTATTCAGAAAGCTATACCTACAGTTCTGAAGAACAGATCATGTCAGCTACCAATCAGTGGGATGGAAAAAAGGAATATTCCTACACTCCTGAAGGATTCCTGAAGACCGTCAAAAAAGGAACTGAAACGCTTACGTACTCTTATGACGTAAACGGAAACCTTTTAAAGGCTGTCAATCAATCAGGAAAAATGTTGGCCGATAACCAATATGGACAAGGTAACAGGATCACTTCTTCCATTCAATATGATTCGCCGTCTCAAAAGTATAAGAAAGTTAGTTATGCCTTTAAGCCAGATGGTTCTTTACAAAAAGAAACTGTCAGTATTCCGGTTGATACCTATGAAGCAGCAAAAACTGCGACAGTCGATATTGAAAAGTTATATGAATATGCATCAATAAACATGCTCTTAAGTATTACCACTAAAAAAGGCGGCACTGTTACAGAGAAGATAGAATTTACTTACGACAGTGAAGATAACCGTTCGACTAAAAAGGTAACGAACGCAGATGGTGAAAGAATTGAATATTACTATTATGATGGTAATGGCGATCTTGTCAGTGTGTCTCAACAGGTTGGAATCGACCCGATAGAAAACCTGCTAAATATTTACCGTGATGCCAATGGGCAGCTTTTGAGCTTCGAGTACAAAGGACAAATATTCGATTATGTGTATAATCAAAGAGGAGACATTGTCGCAATTACTGACGAGCTCCAGACAGTCATCGCAAAGTACACATATGACGAATGGGGCAATATCGAAAAAATCGATGCTCCTACACCACTCGGTGCAGAAGTGGCAAACGCAAACCCATTCCGTTATGTCGGAAAGTTCGGGGTCCAGTATGATAATGATACCAAGCTCTATTTCATGGGTTGGCGTGATTACGATTCAAAGGTTGGAAGGTTCATCGTAGCCGATGAGTATGAAGGTGAAGACAGCAACCCAATCTCTTTCAATCGGTACCTGTACGCTGAAGCAGACCCGGTTAACAACATCGATCCTGACGGATATGCTCCGAAATGGTTGAAGAAGGTCTTCAAAGGAGTTAAGAAAGGTGCAAAAGCAGCCTATAACTTTGCTGTTGGAGACGACATCCGGACACTAACAAGTAAGAAGACAAAGTGGTACCAAAAAGCCGGCGCAGCTTTCATGATCGCATCCAACTTCATTCCAGGTGGCGGGGTCATAACCAAAGCAGCAAAAGCGGTAATAAAAGGAACATCGAAAGCTGTAAAAGCGTACAAGGCCAGCAAAGCTGTTACTAAAGCCACAAAAGTAGTAAGAACCACATCCAAAAAAGTAGTGTCGAAAGTAAACAAGAAGCCAAAGACAGTACCGGCAAAGTCTTATAGGAGCACACCTAAGACGCAAAGCGCCAGTGTGTCCAAGGCCATTACAAGTGCACCGAAACCTAAGCCTAAAGTGACCGTGGCTTCAAAACCAGCACGAGGCAGTGTAACGAGGGTTGAGAAACAAGCGGTCAAAAAACCTACTGAAGAGCCGGCAAAACCGCTGTTGAAACTGGATTTACAGTTTTTTGCTTCTAAAGGTGATGAAGAAATCCTTGGTGGAGCATATAAAAATGTGCCTGCGAATGGAGGTCAAGTACACCACATGCCCGCAGATTCAATTAGTCCTCTTAGTAAAGGTGATGGACCTGGAATTAGAATGGAAACTAGAGATCACATGCAAACTAGTAGTTGGGGAAGTTCAAAGAAAGCCAAAGAGTATAGAGCAAAACAAAAAGAGTTGATTCAACAAGGTAAATTCAGAGAAGCTCAACAAATGGATATAGATGATGTTAAAACCAAATTCGGCAATAGGTATGACAAAGGAATCCAACAAATGCTTGACTATACTGATGATAAATTGAGGGATATATAATGGATTTTAAAATTATACCATATGAAGGGGCAGGTAAGATTAGGTTTGGTATGTCTGAAAAGGAGGTAGAAGCAGCATTAGGTATCAAACCAGAAAAATTCAAAAAATTTGAAGATGATGAATTTGAAACGGATCACTATAAATGGTGTCAAGTTTTTTATAAGCAGCCAGGAGTATGTGAAGCGATTGAGTTCTTTCTGCCGGCTACTGTTACATTTCAAGGAACAACTCTCTTAGGAAAACCGTATGAAAAGGTAAAAGAAATTATAGAAAAATATGACAACTCTTTAGAATATGATGAAACGGGATTCACTTCAATAAAATTTGGATTCGGAGTATACTCTCCATATGCTGAATCAGAACCCAGTGAACCTATTGAAGGTGTAATAGTTTTTGAGGAAAACTACTATAATAATTAGTTAAAGGCAAAAACCTTGGTAAGTACTCCTTATCAAGGTTTTTTTACACAGTAAGGGTCATTAACAGATTAATTTTCATGAAATGGTCACTCCTAAAAATAAAAAAATAAGGAAATAAGACTTGGACAAAAGAACAAACAAAAAGTTTTTTAAAGGTATTAGAGGCAGAAAAGGTTAACCCTATTTTTGAATTGGTTATTTTTTCCGGTCTAAGAAGGGGAGAAGCTTTAGGACTGAAATGGGATGATATTGATTTTTTAAAAGGCAAGATTCATGTTAGAAGATCATTAGCAAAGATAAAAGAGAAAGGGCTCTATTTGAAGGATGTTAAAACAAAAAGTTCTAAAAGGCAAGTTTCGATTTCCCCTTATTTAATTAAAAGGCTTCAGCAACATAAGAGAAACCAGGATGAGGAAAAAAAGGTTCTCGGAGCTGCTTACCAAGATAATGGTTTGGTATTCTGTACATTTGATGGAAAGCTAAAAGATCCTAGAAATCTTCTCCGAGAGTTTGACCGGTTAATTAAGAAGGCAAATCTTTCTAAAATCACAATTCATGATCTGAGACATCTTCATGCAACACAGCTCATGATTAGCGGGGTTAATCCGAAAGTAGTTCAGGAGAGGTTGGGACATTCGAGGGTTGCGATAACCCTAGATCTTTATTCTCAAGTTAATGAGGATCTTCAAGTAGAAGCAGCGATACGATTAGAGAATGATTTTTTTGATAATGGAGATCAAGTATCCGGGTAACGGTTTATCCTATTGTTTAAACGCTTTAGTATACTAAAGGTGTACACATTGTGCACACTTTTAGAAATCCCTCAATAATGGAAAGTCATACAAATAGAAAAACCCTTGCAGGCGCAAGGGTTTCCGGTGAGTGGAGAATAGGGGGCTCGAACCCCTGACCTCAACGCTGCCAGAGGAAATTCATTAAGAAAACTGAGTTAAATAAATTAAATTAAAATCAATTAAGTCTTGATTTATAGGGGTTTCTAGACTGTGGTAAACAATATAAGTAAATTTAGTTAAGTTAAATAAATTAAGTCTGTGCACTTTTTAGTGCACTCTTTTGTGCACTAATTAGGTTGCGCGAAGTAAGCATGTGGTCAGTGGCAAGCCAGTTAAGTTTTTAACTTAACTGGCTTTTTTAGGCTCTGTGTAAGAGAGATACATCAAAAAACTTAAGCTCAATCTTTTTTAGGGTTATGTGGTAAAATTAGGATAAAAAAAACAAGGAGTGATGTTAATGGAATTAGTTGAAAATCAAGTTTTTTATCATATACAAAGGAGAGTGCAATGGAATGATGCGCCATTTTGGAAAGTTGGTGAGACACACTTTGTAGGGAAAGAAAAAAATCCTTTTTTTAAACTTTTTGATTATGCTTTCCCTCCCCCTGATGCTGCATTAGGTCACTATATGAAATTAGTTAGAGAGTTAACTTTTGAAGAAGTGAGAAAGGATTTTTTTCCCTCCTTTCCATCAAGAACCAGATGTTTATGGGTTGTTCCTGATAATAATGACACCCTTGAATATTGGTGGAAAGAATTAAATGTTGATGGCTATGAAAAAGTTTTGCTAAAGCTTAGTTTAACGGGGAAAATTTTTAAAGCTAACCAACAACATCTTGCACTAAATCAGACGTTTTCTTTAGATTTTATGCGACAAAAAGCATTTAGATATTGGTCAGGAACTTCTGGAGAAAATCCAAATGAAACAGAAATCCTTTTTGAAGGATTTTCGAACGTATTATCTGTTGAAAAGAATCCTTCTTAAAGAGGGAGACAATGAAAGTATATACTTAGAATGCGTATGGTTGTGGTTTGCAGTGGCCTTTTGAATTTGAGAAGAGACTAGACTTAGCAAAAGAAAAAGTTGACTCCTTTTAATAATGAATAGATTATTAGCGACTGTATTTATGCTTTAATGAGGTTTTATTGGTTTGTATTTCACTAATAAATATAGTGATTTGCTCAATAAATGTCGAAATTTATTGAGCAAAGTAAGTCTTAAGAACGGTTATCCTTCTTTATGAATTGCTCCCATGCCATCTAGTAAAATCTTTGCATCGGCATTAAGGTATAAGGGGATTTCTTTCCTGATTAACAAGCTAGCATTCTCCTTCACCATCAATTTTAAACCTCTTAGGTCAAACTTATTAGCAAAGGAGTTTATGGAATTTATAATGGCCATATCTTTTCTAGTTAAAGGTTTGTTCCCTTCTTGTTGCATTTCCAATAGGAATTTAAGTAATTCCCTGGCATTATTATTAAGCAGGTTTTTATTTTCGGTAAGTAAATGAATATTTTCTTCAATAAGTATTCTGGCCGTTGCATACTCTAAATCTTCCATGTAGTTATTAATCTTTGCTGTAAGGTCTTCCAAAAACAAAGTCTTCATCTCCCTAATTTTTATGACTTTTATAATATCGGTTTCTTTATGTATTACGTTTAACAATAGGTTTGATTTGCATAAAAATAAGAATATGAGAATAAAAGCCATTGATTTTTATTAATGCCAGAAATTTTTTAATAGGAATGGATGAATTTGGCGACCAACCTATTAATGTTTAAAAGGAGGTAATGATAAATCATGAAAATGACTAAACAAAAATTGGCTTTCTAAATGGCCGTGATACAATTCTAAGGCATTTATTGCTTCTTTTTGAATCGGTGTTATCTTACATATTTCATAAAGAATATCGGCCTTAAGTAATCCGTTATAGTTATCATCCAACATTTGAAGGGACATCTTGAATAACATTAAAGCTGTAGAAATATCACCCAATAACTCTTTATTTAATTTTCCCTCAAGATAATAATTTCTAGAATGTAATAATTGATTATGTGTATCGGGAAGTAGTTGTTTTGTTTTTAGGAGGATTTTTTTAATAAAGGGAAGTTCAACCTTCTTTTTTATAGACAAATACATAGCTTGCTGCAACAAAGCTATACCTGTTTCTTTTAGATCTCCGGTCTCACTTAATAATTCCATATCGGCCCAAAAAAGGTCTTGAATTTTAACAACTAATTCTTGATTTGGATAAGCAGTCATCAAAGTGAAAATGGTTAGAGCCCAGCTTCTAATCATACCTTCCTTATCATTCATTCTTTGTAATTTATCACGAAGCAAATGGAGTTCTTTTCTTACCTCGCTGCTTGATGAATTCTCAAGGAATCCAATGAGAATCTTTAGATATTCAGTTTCAACTGGTGAAATTATATAGTGGTTTATACTATTAATGCTTTTCATTGCATTTGTGTAAGATCCTATATAAAGATATAAAATGGAAAGATTATAAAAGATATTATCTCGTTCCTCTTTAGTTACAGTAGGGCTTTCTTTTGATATCTCCAAAGCTCTTTCTAAATGAAATTTACTTTCTGATACATTCTTATTTGAAAACAGTATTTTTGCTAAAGCATTATGCGAGCGTAATTTTAACCTGAGGATATAATTATTATTTTCTTTTACTTCAATTACCTGATAGAACCATTCTTCTGACTGTAATAAAAGTTTTTGATCTAAATAAAAAACTCCCCTCAGAAATAGATAATCTACCTCTCTACTTGGAATGTTGTAATCGAGTATTTTTTTCTTGAAGATCTGTAATTCGGTTAAAGCGACTTCCCATTCTTTAAGGATGATCAAATCATTTATTTTTTGCTTGTGGTAATCTAATTCTTGAATTTTATCTTCGATATTTGGGTCGGAAAAATAGCTGTAGGAGGTTTGAAGTTTAGCACAGATTAATTTGAGATCCTCTTCAGATACAGGAATATGTCCATTTTCAATATTACTCATTTTTCCCACTGAACAGATGCCCTGTGATAACTCACCTAAAGTCATTCCTTTTTCTTTCCTCTTTTTACGTATCTTTTCTCCAATATTGTCGTGTCTCGGAATTTGAATTTTCATATCAAGTGTGAACTCCCGTTATATATAGTTAGTTTAGGTATATTGTACTATACCTAGTGATTTTTCAAAAAAATCAACTCTCTTAATGAATTTTTTTTATTTTTTTAAGAAAAAAATCATTGAAATTTTTGCTTACACTGCTATAATTTAGAAGTTATTAACCATAAATAGTTAATTTTATAGGTATTATAGTGGGTATAGGATAGGGTCCCTGTTACTAATTTACTTTAATACTTTATGAAATCTGGAACTTTTAGATTTTGGTAGCGCTCCTGCCATGAACCTAGAACACTTCCTTTTCTGGAATCTTATTCTAGATAAGTAAGTGTTTTTTATATGGTCTTACAAAGGAGGAGGATAATTTGAAAGGGAGTTAACAGATGGGCGAAGCTGCATTGAATATATCTAATATTATGAGACAGAGGTTATTCTTTCACGAGTATCAACCTTTATGGAACACTGAAACGGAAGAAATATTTGCTTATGAGGCTTTGATTAGAACTAGCCCTATAATAAATCCAGTTTTAATCTTTCATTTTGGGAGAGAACGAGGAGTCCTTTATGAATTTGACATAGCGTCTATTACCAATGCAATTAAGGAGTATCCTGAATCCTATTATCAGAAATACCATCTTTTTATCAACATATTTCCTTCCACGCTCGTGCATCCTGATTTCCCTACATTAATTAGGGGATTAGTTCAAGACTATCCCATGATAAGTGGGAAGGTTGTTTTTGAAATTAACGAAGAACCATTAGAGTCAATGATTTGGGATGCAGATACTTTTGTAGAAAGAATAAATCTATTAAGAGAATTGGAATTCCTGGTCGCTCTGGATGATTTAAGGCTTTCTTCAGTTTCTGAAAAAAAAATTCTTAAATACAGCCCTGATTTCGTTAAATTGGATCGCTCGTGCTCAAGAGATCTTGCTCATTCCATAAACAAGCAGAAAGCTATTCATTCTTTGTTAACAAAGTCAGAGGACAATGTTGTTATTGTCCTTGAGGGGATTGAAAATGAGGAGGATTTAATAACGGCTTCTCGCTTAGGCATCCCTGCTGTACAAGGCTATTACATCTCGAGACCTCAGCGTTTGTAAGTGATACTAGTTACAGAAAAGGATTAAGTTTAGAGTTACTCTAATAATCTGACCTACTTATATTACAGCTATAAAGGAGAAGAAATATGAAAAGGACATTTATAATATTCAAGGCACGGGGAGCTGAGTATGGGATTGATCTTCAAAAGGTGGTTTCTATTGAGAGAAATAGTAAAGTAACTACTCTACCTCAAGTCCCTGATTACATGGTGGGTATCGTAAGTATAAGAGGGAAAGTTATACCTGTCATTGATAGTAACTTTCTCCTTTTTCAGAAGTATCTTCAAGGAGAAGAAGAACCACGTTATATTTTATTAGAGGTTCAAGGGTCAACAATAGCTTTGATGGTTGAAAGTACAAATGAAATTCTAGAAATAGAAGACAGTTTAATAAAACCAGTTGAGATGATGAATGCGAACTACTGGATTGAAGGAGTAGCGCTAAAAGGAGATCGAATTATTTCGATTATAGATAGCGGTGAAATGATATCAACAATTAGAGATATTAAACATATACAAAAAGAGTTGCTTTTTAGTGAGGAAATACAGTCTGTCATATAAGAGACTAAGAAAACATCAAAGGGAGTATACAAATGAGGAAAATTACTAAGTTGAAATTCAAATTAGGAACAAAAATCAATTTAATTGTTATTAGCATTGTATTATTACTATCGGTTATTATCGGTGGAGTTGTCGTTAGTGAGGTAACAAAAGGGATTGAAGCATTTGCGATTGAGAAAGCCAAGGGTGATTTAAGTTTAAGCGATCGGTATATTCGAAATAAATTTCCTGGTGATTGGGAAATTAAAAACGGTGAGTTGTATAGGGGAGAGACAAAATTTAATGAGAATTTTGAGTTAGTAGATACGATTGGGGAGGATACGGGTGATACGGTAACAATCTTTCAGGGAGATACCCGGATCGCTACGAATGTTTTAGTAAATGGTGATCGGAATATTGGGACAAAAGTTTCTCCAGAAGTAGCTGAAGTTGTGCTTAAACAAGGTAAAAATTATTATGGCGCAGCTGAAGTTGCCGGCAATATGTACCAAACAGCCTACATGCCTTTAAAGAGCAAAAACGGAGAAACTGTGGGGATTTTTTATGTAGGAGCACCCCAATCAATAATTGATGAGATTCTATCAAATTTTATGGTGAAGTTTCTTATCCTAGTCATAGTCATTGTTATTATTTCTTCACTAATTGTTCTATGGTTTACAAGAAGGCTTCAAAAACGCCTGGCAGCCATTACCAGCGCGATAGAGCTTGCAGGTAAAGGAGACTTTACAACTGAAGTTATTGATGAGACAGGTGATGAGTTAACAGATCTCTCAAACAGTTACAATGACATGAAGGAAAATTTAATATTCATGATAAAAGGGGTTTTAGAGACTTCCGAACAGGTAGCTGCTTCATCAGAAGAGTTAACTGCTGGGGCAGAACAGACCAGCAAGGCTACTGAACAGATTACAGAAGCAATTCAGCAAATTGCCAGTGGGTCGGATACGCAGACACAAAGTATAGAAGAGAGTGCAAGAGCGCTAGAAGAATTGACATTCGGAATTGCCAATATTGCTGAAACCTCTGCAGCAATAGCTGAAAATGGTGCCCAAGCAAGTACACATGCAGAGGAAGGTGGAAAATATGTAGATCAAACCTCCTACCAGATGAATATGATCCATAGTACTGTAAATGAAACAAGTAATGTCATCAAACTATTGAACGAAAGGTCACAACAAATTGGTGATATCTCAAAGGCAATTATAGACATTGCTAACCAAACAAATCTATTGGCATTAAATGCTGCCATAGAAGCTGCAAGAGCAGGGGAACACGGAAAGGGCTTCGCTGTAGTTGCTGATGAAGTACGGAAGCTTGCTGAGCAGTCCCAGGATTCATCTTCTCAAATATCAGATTTGATAAGACAAATTCAAAATGACATGAATCAATCCAATGATTCAATGGACACAGTAAAACATGAAGTTGAAAACGGCTTGGGAATTGTCTCTAATACACAGAAGAGTTTTGAATTGATTTTACGGTCTATGGTTGAAATGGGAGAAAAAATTGATGGGATGGCAGCAACTGCGCAACAAATGTCGGCCAGCACCCAGGAGGTTTCTGCAACCGTATCAGGAGTCACCACTATATCAAGAGAGTCTTCAATGCATAGTCAAGGTGTAGCTGCTTCAGCCGAAGAGCAACTTGCTTCAATGGAGGAAGTTTCGGCTTCAGCACAAAATTTATCTAAAATGGCTGAGAACCTTCAAAATACAGTAAGCCAGTTTAAGATATAACCTTTAAATTCAGACTTTGTAGCAGTCGCTTATTTTGGGGTGTGTGAATCCAAGAAGGACTACACACACCTTTTTGTATACAAAAGGACCAATTGTTAAAACGGAACCAACAGCAGGGAGCGTCCGTACAAAAAACGATGACGGATAAAGAGCAAATTATTCTGATGATCAACTTATCCGAATAGTGAGAATAACAACTTCACGAGTGCATCCCACAGAATGATTGTTTCCAAGATAATAAAAGAACGTGGATATATATAAAAGAAAATATTAATTGACTTGAAAAAAGCGATGCCTTACGGGGAGCATCGCTTTTTTGTTCGGTTAACATTGAAATTTGTGAAAGTTACAGAAAGGCATAACGCTCTTTTGATTGGAGTTAGCTAATGAATAAACGGAGGAGTTTCTTTCATTGAGGGAAATCAGTTTAAGTGAAATATTTCACAAAGTATTGAGAAAGCCAACTTTCACCGAGTTATTGTGCTACTTTCTTTTAATATCAAATGATAAGAGCAATAGCATTAATTTTAATAAAGTGCTTTTCTATTATTAATTTAAAAGCTATTTTCAGAGCATCAATATTTTTTTTCATAATATCAAAATTATTCGCCCATATAGACTATTAATAAGGTAGAGGGATGCCTAAAGGGTGTGCTAATGTAGTAGTTTTTGATATTTAAGTATTAGCTTATCCAGATTCTGACTTAAGCGAATTGTTTCAGGACTGCAATATCCTTGGATAGATCCTACTTTAATAAGTTCCTGACGGTAATATTCAATTTTTAGTAATAACACTTCCTTTTTCACTTCCATGTTAAAACCTCTTTTTACATAAATATACATACATAAGACTGATTTTACCAAAAAAACGGTAAAAGAGGAACATAAAATTAAGTCTATTCTGGTACTTATCGGATTGATCTGTTTTTGCATACAATAACATATTTATTGTTTATTCTTTTCCTTTCGAAACATTAAATAAATGCCAAAAAAAGCAAGTGAAGCGATGAACAGTATGAAAGCACCAATAAAATAGATGGTATTAATAATATTTTCATAAAGCCAATACAAGTCGAGTCACCACTTTATAATTTATAGCAGGCAGAAGATAAATAAACTATTCATGCCTATCCGTTTTCCTTCTTGATAAAAAATTCAACGATAAAGAATGCATTAGAAATAGTATGAGTTGAAGAATTTGATTATATACTTCATATAAGTTATCTAACCTAATTTTAAAAAAGTTCATGTTATGGTAGAACAAGTAAGGATATTGTTTAAGAGAGGTATTTAGAGTTTTTTCTAAAATCAAATTGAAGGTTTTAAGTCTTTACCTTGAGTAATAAGATATTCCTTTAATCTCTCTGTATTGAGGGTGTCTATCATTGGGTCTTTAAAATAACTAATGAGTAGCTTTGCCTGAATCCCATATGCTTTTAAAGTATAAGGTGAAAATCCTTCAATACGTTTATCAGCTTCATAAGATTTCCTGGCAGTTGATGATAACAAATAAATCCCCTCCTATTTAATTGGATACTAAGAGGAGTTATTGCCTGTTTAATAGAAATTAAGACTTAATGTAGAAAATACCTATTAATGTAGAAAATACCTATAGCATCTTTACTTTATGAAAAGGGTGAGCTAGTATCATGTCTGCAAATTTTATCTCTTATTATACTAAGAATAAAAAAACAGTCACAGTTCGGGAAGCAACCATATTGGATGTAGAAAGGATGTTATATGCTGGCTCGAAAGCATTAAGGAATGCTCCTTATATGCTAAGTACAGCTGAGGACATGCAGAATGTAACTGTTGAAGATATGAAGAAGTTGTTAAAGACTTATGTCCAAAATCCGAGCTATGTCCAATTTATTGCTGAAGTTGACGGTGAACTGGTGGGTGCCATCGAATTTAAAAGCGGTGACAAAGAGAAAATTAGCCATCAAGGTTCTTTTGGAATGACGGTGCTCCCTGAGTATCGGAATTACGGTATTGGAAGAGCATTATTAGAAACATTAATCAATTGGGCCAAAAATAATAGTAGAATTGAAAAAGTTTGTCTAGAAGTAATGGAAGGTAACATTGGGGCTATTAAATTATATAAAACGATGGGATTTGTTGAAGAAGGAAGGAAAATAAAAGGTGTAAAGTTGGAAGACAGTTATCAGGATTTAATTTTAATGGCTATATTTGTTTAAACTTTACATTGTTAAACTTAGGCGCTTGTGATTCAGAAAGGATTAAACGCCTTTTTTGTTATATTCCTTCTTGGACTAACGAAGCAGGATAGTTCAAAAAGGATTTATTAAGGAATGGAGAGAAGAGAGAAAATGAATAAGTATGAAGAAATAAAAAAATTAATAAATTCAGCAGGAGAATCTGTTGAATTTGCTGAATTCGGTAATGGAGTTTCAGACGAATGGATAGTTAACGCCGAAGAACGTCTAGGTTTTAAACTCCCGAATTCTTATAAATGGTGGCTAAGTAACTATAGTGGCGGAGAAATCTGTGCTGCAGAGATATTTAGTATTTATGGACAGGATTTTGATACCGTTATTGGTGGAGATATAGTTTATATGTATGAGTTGAATAGAAAAAACAATAATTTTAGCGATGAAAAAGTTATCATTTGTGAAGCAGATGATGATGTTTTTTATTTTGATTTAACAATGGGATCACAGGAAAATGAGTTACCAGTCTTTTCATTAAAAAATAACGAAAAATATGCTGATGATTTTATTGAGTTTTTGAAGAGAAGAATTACAGAAAGTATCTAAGGTAATTTAATTACCAAATTAATTAACTTTGGTTTTTGTTATACAAAGTGAAGAAGGATTAACGACGCATATATTTGAACTTATTGTAATAAAGAAGCAGGTTTGTTGAATTAGAAACGGTCTGAAATTAAATAGAGGAGATCCTTTAAGTGAAGGAATCAACACTTATGAAACTGCAAGAAGCATTCTTAAAATCTTGGTCAAAAAATTCAAGTTCCAAATGGACTAAAGACAATCCGGCTAAAGGTCAATGCGGAGTAACGGCGTTAGTAGTAAATGATTTACTTGGCGGAAAAATAAGTAAGACCTTGCTAGATGAAGGGTGGCATTTTTACAACGAGATCAATGGGCTACGTTATGATTTTACCGTTTCACAGTTCAATGAAGATATCGGGTATATGGACATACCGTCAAATAGAGATGAGGCATTCTTAGATACAAATAAGAAACAATATGATTCTTTGATGCAAAGTGTAAAGATGCATTTATAAGAGTGTTTAAAAGTAATCGCTATTGAACAAACGAAGCAGTTATGTTCAACAAGAATTTAGTAAAACTCCGTAGAGTGCAAAATAGATGGTTTCTTTACGAAATAAAATGATTTACTTATGAAAATATGGAAAATGCCTGAAACCTAGAAGGAACTCACTCCGTCTAAAGTACACCTTGGATATGTAGAGTAATCCTGAAATATCCGAACGGTCTGAAATGGGGGGTAGAGATATGAGTGCTGATCAACAAGTTACCTATTCTGAAGATGATTTACTCCTTTTTGGACAGTTAATGGACAAATATGGCGAAATGCTCATTAGACTTTCTTATACATATGTTAGGGATCGCCAGGTTTCGGAGGATATTGTTCAGGATGTATTTTTAAAAGCATATGAGAAAAGGAACAACTTTAAGGGGAATTCATCTTATAAAACTTATTTATATAGATTGACCATTAACAGATGCTACGACTATTTAAGGTCCTGGTCATACAAGAACACCGTTTTATCGGATAAGATTTTTGAATTTTTAAAAATAAGCGATCAAAACACTGAGGCCAAGGTTATCTACGATGACGATAGGACCCAAATCGGAAAAGAAATATTAGCTCTTCCAGTGAAGTATAGAGAAGTTATTGTATTATTCTATTACAAAGATTGCGGCATAGATGAAATCTCAAATTTACTAGATTGTACTCCCAACACAGTCAAAACCCGTTTGCGCAGGGGAAGAGAGAAACTTAAAGGCAAATTAATGGGTTTGGAGAGGGGGATATGGGAATGAAGGAAATCAAAGAAGGCTTGGATAAATTAATTGGGAAGGATAAGATGTTCACTCCACAGCTAAAACAGGAGATTCTATATAAAATCAAAAACAAAGAATATAAAAAATCTTACCGGCCTTATGTAATCTCCATGCTGAATTACTCATTACTCATATTCGTTATTTCCATTGGGATTATTGTTCTAGTTGAGAATCAAACTTGGATTAGCACGTTGGAACCTTTAGATTCTACTTCTGAGTATGAGGACCTTCAATCTGCTTTAAAAGAAGAGAAAGAACAAAATGCATTGCTTCAGCAACAGCTAGACGAATTCAAAAAAATGAATGAATCGAATCCCGATCAAACATACGAAATGGATTTCGAGGAAATTAAAACAGGTGATGTGGCAGTATATAAAGATTTTCTAACTGTAGAAAAGCTAGAAGAAGATATTGATGGAGACGGCCAAAACGAACAGATTATTCTTAATGTTTCCCCGTCACCTGAACGACATCCTGAGAATGAAGGTCAGTATCTTTGGGATGACAGCCACGTTTGGCAGTTGATCGTTCAAAATGAAGGAGACCAATACACCTTGTTCGATGATTACGTACAAGGATTGGCTGAGTTATATATTGTAAATGAAAAGGAAAACCCAAATGCCATTGTTTTTCAGCAAAAAGGCACAACCTTGAATTTATCTGTGTTCCGATTTAAAGGCAACTCCTTTAGAAAGGAAATAATGTACGAATCAATGATCCTCCAACGCTCCTTAGTAAAGTGATATATAACGGATGTAATTAGGGAGGGTATCAGGATTGTTGTCTTTGCTATGCTACCGGGGCAGTCAGCTTGAAGATAGTTATTAACAAGGTGAACAAAATTATTTTTTTGGTGATAAACTCTCGCCAAATATTCCTGTTTATTGCTCATATCAAGATGTCTGAAGCTTAAGGTTCTTTTTTATCAAATGTTGGAATTATGACTGCCATCGTTATTCCTATCCCTGCATCTTTAGTAACCACGAATAAAGCCTTTGAAATCATTCGAAGTTCTAAGCTGATATAAGGCAGACTTATTTTCTTATTAAACAAACGATGCAGGTTAGTTTAATAAAGTAACTGGAAAAGTAGTAATGCTATACTGTTGAAAGGGGGGGAATAATGATATTGGAAGCTGTTATGCTACAAGTTAAAGTAGGTATGGAAGCAGAATATGAAGAAGCATTTCGTGGGGCATCCAAAATTATTTCTTCGATGAAAGGGTACATATCTCACGAGCTACAACGATGTATGGAAGTCGAAGGGAA
This sequence comes from Mesobacillus subterraneus, assembly GCF_023715485.1. Classification (GTDB taxonomy): domain Bacteria; phylum Bacillota; class Bacilli; order Bacillales; family Cytobacillaceae; genus Mesobacillus; species Mesobacillus subterraneus_B. The sequence goes on from NZ_JAMBOF010000014.1 coordinate 84,515, forward strand.
ATATTTACTACTGGTTCAATGGGAAACATTAGAAGACCATATAGTTGGATTTAGACAATCCAACGAGTATCAACAGTGGAAAAAGCAATTACATCATTTTTATGACCCATTTCCAATAGTTGAACATTTTGAGAAGGTTCTACTTTAATTGTTGTTCCTGGACTATAAGCGGCATTGATCCAAGAAGGATTAATGCTCTTTTTTGTGTAATTTATTCAACTAACGGAGCAGTTTAGTTTAAGAAGGAATCATTTGGAGTTGCTCCTTTTAAATGTTTCCTTCAACTTTTCCCATGAATTTCTTATAGAATTTAAAATTGTCCTTTTGAAAAAGATGTTAATACTCTCACCGACATTTCCCTTTTAGATAACCCCTCTTGGAATCCCCTCTTATAAATGAAAATTATATTTTTCCAAAAACTTGAGAATAAACAATTCAATAATCCGATGTATTAAGTGTAAAGGCCTTTACAATCAAAAAGGAGCACAAATTATGAAAATCACATCTGACAACTTCATTAAACATTTCAAAAAAGGGAAGCAAGAGGCACTAGAGTTTGTGATTGATGAGTACATCGGCATTATAAAAGCAATAATTTACAATACTCTCAAATCATATAGCGATGACCATTCAATTGAAGAATGTATAAGTGATACTTTCCTGGGGGCGTTTGAAAATGCCCGGCAATTTAAAGGAAACAGTGATGATTTCAGGAGATGGATTTGTACCATTGCCAAATTTAAAGCAATTGATCAGCAGCGGAAATTATCAAAGAGTCCGACCCTAATTGAATTGGAAGAAACGCAAAGTACTGTAATATCTGCTGAAGAAGAATACTTTATACAACAATCGACTGAAGATCTGCTTAAAATGATGAATCAACTAGATAATATAGACAGGGAAATTTTTATTATGAAGTATTTTTTGAATATGAAAAACAGCGAGATTGCAAATCAGTTAGGTTTATCAAAAGCCTCTGTAGATAATCGAATTTATCGCGGAAAGAAAAGGTTGCAAGAATATAGGATTGGAGGAGTTTTTCTATGAAAAAGCTGTACCGACAGTTTAATGAATTAAACATAGATATTGAAGTGGAACCCATGCATGTGGATGAAGTTGAAAGGAAACGAATCAAAAATGCTGTTTTAATGAAGAAAAAGAAACCAAATCTAACTAGGAAATTATCAGCCGCCTCCCTTCTTGCTGCGGCGGTCCTCATCTTAAGCATCACACTAAACATGACAAATCCTGTACTAGCAGCAAAATTGCCGATCATCGGGAATATCTTTGAGCATTTTCAAAAAGAAAACAAAGCGTATGTATTTGACGAATATAACGAATATTCCACAGAAATAGGCACAACCAAAAAAAGCAGCGGTATTGAAATTACAATTACAAACGCTGTATATGATGGGGAAAGTGTGACGATTGCCTATACAATGAAAAGCGAAGTGGACTTGGGCGAAAAGCCGTATCTGGATGGCCCATCTCCCATTGAAGAATTTGATTACGGATATATTCAAGGAGGCCTAATAACCGAAAAGATAGGTGACAAGGAATATGCAGGGTTATACATTACTGATTTAATGTCTGGTGTAAAACCAGAAAAGATTCATTTCCGGTGGGATGGCAATGCAGTCTATTCTGAGAAATTGAAGGAACCAATAGAAGGCGATTGGTCCTTTGCATTCACTCTGGATACCCTTGAAAGTAAGGAAAGGAGGTTGCAGGGGTATCACTCCCAAGATGGGGGGATGGAGACTTTACTCTACAAAATGGTTTCAACCCCTATTTCAACCACATTCTATTTTACAGAGAAAGTGGATGAACATTTAGATCAATGGAAAGAGGAAAATTGGGAAACCGTAATGTTCCGGTACTTAGTAAAGGACAATCTTGGAAATGAATACAACGTATTGCCTAACGGAGGTTACGGGGACAGCAAGTTTTATATGAATTCACGAATTACAACAAGTACGATTGATAAGAAAGCATCCTTCCTAATGATTACGCCTGTCGTAGAAATATTTAGAATAGTAAATGATGACGGCGTAATGGAGTTAGTAAAGGAGCCGTATCCAATAGAGCCTATAAAGTTAGATTTAAAAAAGTAACTATGAAATATAAACAGCCTTTTTATAACTGTTTGAATTTAATTTTATAATTTTAAAATTATAATAGGGAGTGCATTTATTTGAGAAGGATAGATGCACTCCTTGTTTAATTTCTTATTACTATAAACCGGTTAAGTAAACTGCGAAAAGTTTGTGATGAAATGTACGTAAACATAAGGGTGCTAATGTTCAATAAGAAGCATAGATGGACTGCTAATCTGCAGTCTATTTATTTTCCATAGAAATTGTCGAAAAATATCGATAAAAACTTACTTGCTTCATTGAAGAAAGTAAGTTACGCTTTAATTAGTAAATTATGGAGATGGATTATATGAATGGACTTAGGAAAGGCAGTAAGGATTTAATTAAAGAAATTAACCGTTCCATAGTAATTAACTTAATCAGGAAGTCAGGAAGGATTAGCAGGTCTGATGTTTCTAAAATCACCAAAATGAGTTTATCTACGATCACTTACATTGTGGATGAACTAATGGCTGTTGATTTGGTAAGGGAAGTTGGTGTTGCTACATCCACTGGGGGCAGAAGGCCAGTACTGCTTGAATTTAATGCGGATTATGGCTATACGGTTGGTGTGAAGATTGAGGAGAAAAGAGTTTTATTCGCTTTAACCAATCTAAATGCTGACATTTTGGATTTAGTAGAAAAGAAGTTTAACAGATTTGATAATATCCAGAATGTAGTATCGATGATAGCTGGTGAAATTAAGAAGCTTTTACGAAATGCTGATAAGCCACAAGATCAACTTATGGGTATTGGAATCGCAGCTTCTGGATTAATCAACCGCCAGGAAGGGACGATTGTTAGATCATCAATGCTGGGATGGGAGAACGTACCTTTATGTCAATTATTAAGCGAGCAGCTGAAAAATATCCCTGTATTCATTGATAAAAATGTCAACGCTTACACGATGGCTGAATTATGGTACGGAGAAGGAAAAGAACTATCAAACTTTGTCTGTATCTCTGTTGGGGCTGGTTTAGGTATGTCCCTGGTGGTAGATAAGAAAATTTACTACGGAGAATCAGGGGGAGCTGGTGAGTTTGGCCATACGGTAATGAAAATTGGTGGGTATCCTTGTCACTGCGGACAAAAGGGATGCTTGGAAATGTACGCATCTGAATTCTTTCTAGCTAACCGTGGCGGGGAATTAAAAGCGAACTACCCTGAGACTATTATTGAAGATTTTTCATTCGAAGAAGTATCCACTGCAGCAGAAAAAAGTGACGCACTAGCAATCGAGCTGATGAATTCATTTGGTGAGAATCTCGGATATGGAATACTTAATGCAATTAACGCACTTAATCCCCATACGATCTTACTTATCGGAGAAGGGATGAAATATAAGCACTTATTCCTGGATGCGGCTGTAGATATTGCAAGGGTGAATTTTTTCTCCGCAGCTAATATCCAAACAGAAATCAGGCCAACCGAACTGGGAGATGATTCATGGCTAAAAGGGGCAGCCTTACTTGCAATCACTCATTTGTTCCAGGCACCGATCTATGAAGAAACTAAATCTATATTAAATTGAGGTGAGAACATGGTTGGAATGACAAAGAAAAAGACAGCCTTTTGGGTAGCTGTGTTCCTTTTGCCCAATTTAATCGGTTTCTTAACTTTTATCGTTTTCCCGCTTTTATCATCATTAGCCATCAGCTTTACGAACTGGGATCTCATATCCACTATGGAATTCGTCGGTATTGATAATTACAAACACCTAATAGCTGATAAAGAATTTTGGGCAGCGTTTACCCACACGATAACTTTCATTATTGGATATTTACCCTTAGTAATGATTTTCGGATTAGCTTGTGCACTACTGCTTAATCGAAAATTAAAATTAAGAGCCTTTTTCAGAGCTGCTTATTTTTTACCGGTAGTAACATCCTGGGTTGCCGTATCTCTTGTCTGGAAATGGCTTTTTAACCCTAGTTACGGATTAATAAATTACTTCTTATCATTTGTTGGTATTGAGGGGCTTAATTGGCTCCAAGATGAAAGTCTAGCAATGCCAGCTATCATCATCACAAGTGTCTGGAAAGACATTGGATTTGTTATGGTACTCTTCTTGGGCGGCCTACAAAATATTTCAACCTCCTACTACGAAGCCGCAGATATTGATGGGGCAAATTCCTGGAAGAAATTCTGGAATATCACCCTCCCGCTTTTGACACCTACGACATTTTTTGTAACCATCATCTCTTTGATTAACTCATTCCAAGTTTTTGACCAGGTCATGATCATGACTGAAGGAGGCCCTGGCGGAGCTACAAATGTTCTAGTTCAAAACATATACAATCACGCTTTCCGGTATTTTGAAATGGGCTACGCTTCCGCAATGTCATGGATTTTATTCATAGTCATATTTGTGATTACTTTGATCCAGATGAAAATGCAGAAAAGGTGGGCGGATTGAACATGGAAATGAATACGGTTACAAAACGATCAACTGTCCTTCAGAAAGATTATCAACTTACAAGTCTAAGGATATTTAAAAAAGGTTTACTGTACATCGTTTTGATCTTAGGTGCAATCGCCATGCTGCTTCCTTTTCTATGGATGATTTCTACTTCATTAAAGAATCAAGGAGCAACAATGGTTTTTCCACCACAGTTTATCCCTGATCATGCAACCTTCCAAAATTATAAGGATGTGACTGGGGCATTCCCGATGCTTCACTTTTTGGGGAATTCCTTGTTAGTTGCGGTTCTGACAACTTTGGGCCAACTGCTTTTATGTTCTATGGCAGCTTATGCGTTTGCCAGGATGCAATTTTGGGGCAGGGACAAACTTTTCCTATTATACCTGGCAACAATGATGGTTCCAGCACAGGTCACCATGATACCCCAGTTTATTTTAATGAAAAACTTTGGATGGCTTGATACATATCAGGCATTGATCGTCCCTGGATTGTTTAGTGTTTTTGGAACCTTTTTGTTAAGGCAGGCGTTCTTGTCGATTCCGAAGGAACTTGAAGAGGCAGCCTTCATGGATGGTGCCAACCATTTTTCAATATTCTGGCGTGTAATCATGCCGTTATCTAAACCAACACTCGCGACGTTAGGCATCTTTTCATTCATGCAATCTTGGAACAATTACTTATGGCCACTTATTGTAATTAATGATAAAAGCTTTGCTACTTTGCCGCTAGGATTATCTCTTCTGCAAGGGAGGTGGGAAACGAATTGGAACATGATGATGGCAGGCGTAGTCATTAGTGTTTTGCCAATACTTGCAGTCTATCTATTTGCGCAGAAGTACTTTATTCAAGGAATGACAATGAGTGGAATGAAAGAATAATAAGGGGGAATTATGATGACTCAGAAAAAGCTTGTTTCGGCTATTGTTCTACTATTTATGCTTACTTTTACTGTATTGGCAGGATGTTCTGATTCGGAAAAGAGCTCTGGAGACAGCAAAGATGAAAAGGTAACAATCAATTACTTTACCTTTTCACCAGGTACTGACCATGAAAAAGACCTACAGGACATGATCAGTGCTTTTGAAAAGCAAAATCCAAATGTGAAAGTAGATTATGAGATTGCTGCTTATGATGATTATTTCACGAAGCTGCAAACGATGATTGCTGGCGGAAAAGCACCGGATGTATTCGAGCTTAACTATGAAAACTTCGTTAGTTATGCCTCAAAGGGAGCTTTAGCGGACCTGTCTAAATACATTGAAGAAGATAAAGACTTTGATCCATCTAAATTAAATCAAGAAGCATATAAAGCTTATCAATACGAAGGAAAGCAATATGGAATGGTGGAAAGCTTCTCAAACGTTGTTACTTTCTACAATAAAGACTTGTTTGATAAAGCAAAAGTGGATTATCCAACTGCAGAATGGACATGGGAAGATGAATTAACAGCAGCTCAGAAAATCACGAACAAAGACGAAAAGGTTTGGGGAACTTATGCACCGATTCAGTTCCATGAATTCTATAAAGTGATTGCTCAAAATGGTGGATCTGTATTCAATGAAGACAAATCAGAAGTAACCATCGATAGCCCTGAAAATGCAGAAGCTCTTCAATATATGGTTGATAAGGTAAACAAATATAAAGTTACTCCTTCCGTAGGAGATCTATCTGGCCAGTCACCAGAAGATTTGTTTAAGAACGGTCAAATCGGAATCTTGCATACTGGAATCTGGATGCTATCCGCTTTTAAAGATGCACCATTCAAATGGGATATTGCACTTGAAGCAGGCAATACACAAAAGGCTCATCACTTCTTCGCAAATGGATTAGCAGTTTCGAAGGACTCAGATGCTCAAAACGCTGCTTATAAATTTGCACGCTTCATGAGCGCTAGTGATGAAGCGGCAGAAATTCGAATTGCAAGTTCATGGGAACTTCCAGCAATCACGAATGAAGAGATTTTAAAGCCTTATCTGGAACAAACTCCTCCAGAAAGCAGGGAAGTTATTTTTGAAGCAATGGATACGCTTGTTTTACCTCCAGTAATTGAAGATTGGAGTAAAATGAGTGACCTGATCACAAAGGAACTAGAAAATGTTGTGAATGGTAAAAAGAGCCCTGAAGAAGCATTGAAAGTTATGCAGGGAGAATTAGAGAAGCTGAAGTAATCAAATCTGGAGAAGGATATCGAGGCATCATCATATCCTTCTCTTCTAACATAAGGGGAGAGACATATGGATTCAAAAGCAATATACAGCAAGCTGCTTAAAGCTCATGTATACCAGTTAAATAATGATTATCCATCCTCGGAAAGAATTCTTCTTAATTATAAACCTCAACTTGATAAAGACAGTATATACCTTATTGCTACCTGGCTATGGAATGTGCAGAACCATTTAAAAGGGACGAATAGTGAGAGCATGAAAGAAGTTAATGTTCAACCTTATTTAACGTTTCTCCAGGAAAATTGGAGAAAACCTTTTGAACGTATTTGGGGAGACGGCAAAAAAGATATTCATGTTTCGAACATTGCAATGGTATATGCGGCATTAACTCAATCCAAAAATAATCTCCAGCAATATGAACTCCAAAAAACAATCACAGAAATCAGAGATTTTGTCTTTGACTCTCTACTTTCTGGGGGTATGTTGCTTAATGCAGTGAATGAACGGCAAATTTCATTGGATATGCTTACTGCAGTTATGCCATATGGATTGTTTTCTCCGGAGGACTTAATTGTGGTCGAAGCAGTTGGTCAAACGGAAAGACAGTTAGCTAGTAAAGCAGGGGTACTTAAAACGATTGAAAGCAAGAAGGAATCTTCTTCAGCAACCGCGCTATTATCATTATATTTTTTGGAAAAGGGCAACTATGAAAAAGCGAATACATATTTAAATTTGGCAAAAAGGTTGATTGAAAAAGAGTCGACAGAGGAATCAGAGCTTGGAAAAGTGATTATTGAAATTATTGAACACTATAAGGTTGATTCAATAGAAGAGTACAAAATTGTACATACACCATATGGCAATCATAACATTTACGAACCACAGCTTACGGAACGCAGTCCTCATGATCCGACAATAGAAGAGCCAGTAACAGTAGCATGCCAGGTCTGGCCTGAGGGAGAAGTTGACACTGTTTTATTGACGTTGAAAACTAAAAGTGGAGAAGCTGCAAAAACAACTGAGTTGACCAAGAAGTATGTTGAGGAGAAAAAAGTATTCATATGGACTGGTACTATTGAGCCTCTGATCAGGCAGGAGACATTCCATTATCAATTCTCAGCGTTTAATGGTGGAAATCTTAAAGTCCAATCGGGATGGTATCCAATCACACCTCTAAAACAACGAGAATTAAAGGAATTCTGCTTGTTTGAAAAGGCTGAGAACGAAGTGGTCTTGTTAGGTAAATATGGAGATAGTTTTTCACTGCAGGTCAATCTTGGATTCAATGAAGATCAGTTTTATATAAACATTGATTCCGGCGCTAGACAAACCTTTATCCGAGAAAGAGAAAGTGAAGATATTACTCTTAGGTCCTTGAATCAAAAATTTACTGTAGAAGTGAAATTAAATCCATTTTCTATTTCTGTTAAAGATACTAACAAAACTCTTTTAGAGTCTCATGATTTCCTTCCTTTCATTGAATGTACCACAGATGAAAACCAGAAAATAAGGGATTTAAAGCTCAATTTGCATACGCCGTCGGACGAACGCTTTTACGGATTTGGTGAAAGATATAATACTGTGGAGCAGCGCGGGAATATTATTGATTGTTATGTTTATAACCAGTATCGCGATCAGGGTACTAGGACTTATATGCCAGTTCCTTTCTATATTAGTTCACTGGGATATGGCTTGATGGTTAATACCAACAGGTACACCCATTTTGACATCGCTCACTCATTGAAGGATGCCATGTCAATTAAGATAAGGATGTCAGTAAAAGAACAAAGCACCTCCATTACTGCATTCTTAGGAACACCAAAAAAAGTGATTGAATCCTACACTTCGAAAACCGGCAAACCAGTATTACCACCTGTTTGGGCGTTTGGACCCTGGATGTCGAGCAACAACTGGGACAGGGATAGCCTGGTTCGCTCAGAAGTGGAAAAAACAAACGATTATCAAATACCAGCGACTGTTCTAGTCCTGGAACAGTGGAGTGACGAAGTCACTTATTACATGTTCAATGATGCCCAATATGATGTGAAAGGTAATGGAGAAAGCCATTCCTTCAACGAAATGAAGTTTCCAGAATGGGGACGCTGGCCAGATCCGAAGGGATTGTTTGAATACCTGCACGATAACGGGTTGAAAGTTCTTCTGTGGCAGATTCCGATTAAAAAATACTTGAACAGGCAAACGCATCCACAAAAAGATGCGGATGAAAAATACATGCTGGAAAATGGATATGTTGTCAAACAGAAAGACGGATCTCCATACAGAATGCCTGAAGGCTGGTTCAAGGAAAGTCTGTTGATGGATTTTTCAAATCAAGACGCCAAAGAATGGTGGTTTAAAAAACGAGAGTATATGCTTGAAATTGGAGTAGATGGATTCAAAACAGATGGCGGGGAATTCGTGTTTGGAGACGAATTGCTGTTTGCTGATGGGAAAACCGGCGATGAAATGCGCAACTTGTATCCAAATGATTATATAGAGGCTTACTACCGATTCGCTAGTGACTTTAAAAGTGGAGATGCAATGACCTTTAGCCGTGCTGGCTATATGGGAGCCCAAAATTTCCCTGCACATTGGGCGGGAGACGAGAGATCGACTTTCGATGCCTTCAAGCGGTCTTTGGCTGCAGGTATTACCTCCGGAATGTCAGGTATTCCGTTTTGGGGCTGGGACTTAGCTGGATTTAATGGTGACATTCCAACGGCCGAATTGTTTGTGCGATCTGCGGCGATGGCGGCCTTCTGTCCAATCATGCAATATCATGCTGAAAGCAAAGGTGAGTTTAATCAGGACCGCACTCCATGGAATATCGCGGAGAGAACCGAGCAAAACATTGCAATTGAAGGATATCGATTTTATGCCAATGTCCGAATGAACTTGCTCCCTTACATTTGGAACGAAGCAAGAAAAACAAGTGAAACGGGCATTCCATTGATGCGTTCCTTGTTTATGGAGAACCCTGAAGATCAACGAGGTGAAGGAGTTTTCGACCAATATTACTTTGGATCTTCTTTATTAATTGCTCCTGTAACAGAGGAAGGTGCAACTACTAGAAAAGTATACTTCCCTGAGGGAACTTGGTTTGACTTCTGGAACGGAAAAAGAATTATCGGTCCAGCATATGAAATAATTGATTCACCTATCGAGCATATTCCTGTTTACGTGAAAGAAGGGTCTGTTATTTTAACAAATGTGGATCGAACGCTTCAATTAGGTTCTTTTGTTTCCAATAATATTACCAGCTATATCAGTCCATTATTAAAGATTTATTTGAAGGATGGTTTATCAGAAAAAATCAATGACCACCTGAATAATCAATGGGGTGTTGAAGTTGTAGAAGAATCGGATAGATGGATAATTTCAGTTAGTGGACCAATAGAGGAATTTGATGTTTATCTTCCTGATGAAGCTAACCCAGAAGGAAAAGCTGTATTTGTAAACGGAAAGAAAAAAGCATGAATACATGGAGGAATGAACGTGTTAGATACAACTAGTTTTGCTATCCTTCCAACCCAGGAAAAGATCGAGGGGGAACCTAAATTACACGTTGGTTCTGTAACCTCTTTTACCTGGAAAGATAATAGGCTTTCAGGCACTAATGAGCATGGCGAGTTTTTGATTTATTTCGCAGAAAAAAAGATTCCAAGGATTATCGTAAATCCTTTCGGAAAAGTGAACTCGGCACCCAGCATTGCTGTTTCACTTAAGCAAGAGCCTCATGAAGCAACATTTTATGAATCAAACGATCATTTAATAATCAGCTGCGGGTCAGTAATGATAGAGGTAGAAAAAGATAATTTTGCTATAAAGGTGTCGAATGGCAAAAAGACCATTTTTCAATCCGCTAGTCCTTCAGCTTTTTATAAAAATAGCGGTGAAGTATTCTTCGATTCATTGATGGAGATAGAGGATGTCTTTTACGGCTTTGGGGAAAAGACCGGCTTCTTAAATAAGAGAGGCTCGAAAATATCCATGTGGAATACGGACGTTTATGCCCCACACAATAAGGACACGGTTGAGCTGTATCAATCCATCCCGTATTTTACTGTCCATAATAAGCAGAGATCATATGGACTTTTCTTTGATAATACATTCAAAACCGAATTTGATACTCAAACCTATTCCAATAAATATAGGATGAGTGCTGCTGGAGGTCAAATTGATTTCTATCTTTTTATAGGTGAGAATTTAAAGGAAATCACCTACCTATACATCGAGTTGACCGGTAAAATGAGTCTTCCTCCAAAGTGGGCGATTGGGTATCACCAGTCCCGCTATAGCTACCGATCAGAAGAAGAGGTATTAGAAATCGCTAATCGTTTTAAACAAGAAGGCATCCCGCTGGATTGTATATTTTTCGATATCCACTATATGAGGGATTATCGCGTATTCACATTTGATAAGGACCATTTTTCTAAACCAGGCAAACTAATCTCTACACTATTAAATGACGGGATCAAAGTTGTGCCAATTGTGGATCCAGGAGTAAAAAAAGATGTTCAGTATCCGGTGTACAAGGAAGGGGTAAAGAAAGGCCTGTTTTGCAAGTACCTTGATGGACAGATTTATTATGGAGATGTTTGGCCAGGGACGAGTGCATTTCCAGACTTTATGAACTCTGAAGCAAGAAAATGGTGGGGAAGTTTACACAAGTTTTATACAGATCTTAGAATTGAAGGTATTTGGAATGATATGAACGAACCGTCTGTCTTCAATGAAAGCAAGACCATGGATCTGGAGGTTATGCATGATGTGGATGGTGATCTAAAACCTCATCTAGAAATGCATAACACTTATGGACTTTATATGAGTAAAGCTACAGCAGAAGGACTTGCAGAACTTCTTCCCGATAAGCGTCCGTTTGTTCTTACCCGTGCTGGATATGCAGGCATCCAAAGATATGCCACTGTCTGGACGGGGGATAACCGAAGTCACTGGGAGCATCTTGAAATGTCGCTGCCGATGATTATGAATCTTGGTATGTCTGGTGTTGCTTTTACAGGTGCGGATGTTGGGGGTTTTTCTTCTGACTGCACACCTGAATTGTTGATTAGGTGGACTCAGGTAGGAGCTTTCATGCCTTATTTCAGAAATCATAGTGTTCAGGACAGTATCCGTCAGGAGCCGTGGGTATTTGGTGAAGCGACAACTGAAATCGTCAAGAAGTATATCAAATTGAGATATACTTGGCTGCCTTATATTTATTCGTTGTTCCATGAATCGTCTCAAACGGGTGTCCCAATCGTACGTCCTCTAGTGCTAGAATATCCGAATGATGCAAACACATTTAATTGCAACGACCAGTTTTTGTTGGGAAGTAATGTTATGGTTACTCCAATCTTAAGACCAGGGGTGACTCATCGTTCTGTCTATATACCAGAAGGAACTTGGTATGATTACTGGACAAAAGAAGTCTATGAAGGCGGAAAGCATTTACTAATTGAAGCTGCATTGGATGTGCTCCCAATATTTATTAAAGAAGGTACTATCCTTGCGATTGGATCAGATATTCAAAATACAACCGAACATCAAAAGATTGAAGTGGAAATTTACGCGGGCAAAAAAGGCGAGTTCAATTTGTATGAGGATGATGGCAGATCCATGGGCTATAAAGAAGATCATTATTCAATTACAAATATACTAACTGAAATGAATGCCGAATGTATGAATATTAAGGTAAACTCAAGCGGCGATTTAACATGGAAAAGCCAAATTGATAAGGTGAAGATATTTGGCTTCTCTGGAGATGTCAGGGTTGAAAATCCATCAGAATTTAGGGAGCCAGAAAAATGGAAAATAGAGATACAGTAATTGATAAGGTTGAAAATGATCAACAGTGGTGGAAAAAAAGCATCGTTTATCAAATCTATCCTAGAAGTTTTTACGATTCCAATGGTGATGGTATAGGAGATATCCAAGGTATATCCCAAAAACTTGATTACTTAAAAGAGCTTGGTGTGGATGTAATTTGGTTGAGCCCAATCTATGATTCTCCTAATGACGATAATGGTTATGACATAAGGGATTATTACCAAATCATGAATGAGTTTGGAACAATGGAGGATTTCGATCAACTTCTGGTTGAAGCTCATCAGCGCGGGCTCAAAATTATTATGGATTTAGTCGTAAATCATACCTCAGATGAGCATTCCTGGTTTGTGGAATCAAAGAAAGGGCTTGATAATCCGTTTAGAGATTATTATGTATGGAAGCCAGGAAAGAACGGAAAAGAACCGAATAATTGGGGGTCGATTTTCAGTGGCCCTGCCTGGGATTATGACGAAAATACAAAAGAGTATTATCTGCATCTCTTTTCAAGAAAGCAGCCCGACTTAAATTGGGAGAATCCAGCTTTAAGAAATGATATTTATAAAATGATGAAATTCTGGCTTGATAAAGGAATTGACGGGTTCAGAATGGATGTCATTAACTTTATTTCCAAGGTACCCGACCTTCCAGACGGCGAAGTGAAAGAAGGTGCATTATACGGTGACGGAGGACCATTTTTCGTTAATGGACCAAAAATACATGAATACCTAAGGGAGATGAATGAAAAAGTTCTCTCTCATTACGATATTTTAACTGTAGGAGAAATGCCTGGTGCGAGTACTGAAGAAGCAGTAATTTACACAAATCCTGAAAATAAGGAAATTAACATGATTTTTACCTTTGAACACATGGGCTTAGATAGCGGTCCTACTGAAAAGTGGGATTTAAAGTCTTTAAATCTTGTTGATTTGAAAGAAAACCTGTCGAAATGGCAAACCAAATTACAAGGCACTGGTTGGAATAGTTTGTATTGGAACAACCATGATCAACCTAGAATTGTTTCTCGATTTGGCGATGATCAAAAGTACCGAGTGGAATCTGCCAAGATGCTTGCGACTTGCTTGCACATGATGCAGGGAACCCCTTATATATATCAAGGTGAAGAAATCGGGATGACTAATGTGAAGTTCGAATCAATAGAACAATACCAAGACGTCGAGACGTTAAATATGTTTAAAGAAAAACATTCATTGGGAGTTCCAACAGAAGATATTATGAACTCTATTTATGTAAAAGGCAGGGACAATGCCAGAACTCCTATACAGTGGAATGATGATGCTCATGCTGGATTCACAAAAGGAACTCCGTGGATTGAAGTAAATCCACGCTATAAAGAAATCAATGTAGAAGCAGCGCTTAAAGATAAAGATTCAATTTTTTATCATTACAAGCATTTGATTTCTCTTAGAAAGAAACTGGAGGTCATTACAACAGGTGACTTCAATCTTATATATAAGGATCATCCACAGATTTTTGCATATGAGCGAAGAAGTGAGGATGAAAAGCTTATTGTGCTGTGTAACTTTAGTAAGGACGAAATTGTAATTGAGGACCAGGATACATTGAAAGATATCGCGAATTCAAAGCTAATTGTTCAGAACTATAAAGAAGTGAAGTTAAGTATATTAAGGGCCTATGAAGCATTAGTATATTATCAAAAAGATAACGAATAACGAAAAAAGCAGTAAAACCAAATGGTTTTACTGCTTTTTAAAAGTGGAGAATAGGGGGCTCGAACCCCTGACCTCAACGCTGCCAGCGTTGCGCTCTCCCAGCTGAGCTAATCCCCCGTATCTAAATCGATAAGGTACAAGAAAGATTATATCTCCAACTCAAAGGACATGCAAGATAAAATTTACTACTAATTGAAAAAAAGCCGCAACTCCAGCGGCTTTTCCTACAAACCTTCAATTTCGACCCGGTTGATTCCTTCGATTTCCGATACAGCTTCGTATACATCCGTTGTCTTTCTCCTGAAATCGACTGTCACGATCAGTTGTACAAGCTGGTTTCCTTCTGCTAAATCTTTGATACGCACGTTTTTCAAAGCGATTTTTTCGGACTTGATCTTTGTGATAATATCAGCGATGCTTTCTCTGCCAGTCACATTGAATTGAAGACGTATTTCCTTCTCGCGTAACTGTCTTGGACCAATGAAGGTCATCAGGAACGGTATAAACTCAACACTGACAATTAGCAATGCAACCCCGGCTATTGCCTCCCAATAGAAGCCTGCACCCACAGTAATTCCTATTCCAGCTGCACCCCAAATCATTGCAGCTGTCGTTAGGCCTGAGATCGTATCGTTTCCTCTTCTTAAAATAACGCCAGCTCCAAGAAAGCCGATACCCGAAACGATTTGTGCAGCCAAACGGAGAGGATCCATTGTGATATTTACATCTTCATCGCCTGGAAACATGTAGGCGGATTCACTGGATACAACTGTTAAAAGGCAGCTGACAATCGAGATGACCAAACTGGTCTTCAGTCCAACCGGTTTCCTCTTTATCTCTCTTTCAAGCCCGATTACAAGGCCCAAAAATGCAGAGATGCCTAACTTTATTAAAATTTCCATATCCATAGAATAAAGCATGTGATCTCCTGCCCCTATTAAGATGTATTTACTTTCCCTGATTAAAGTGAAATAAACTCTTTCTAACGAAGAATTTTAATAAATTTAAGATAAAAAACCATTTTCATTGTAAAATACATATATTCAAATTGTTTCATATAAAAGGAGAATAGAAATGGAAGCACCTAGAGTAAATCCTTACCTTGCTGTTGCGATTGGTGTAGTGGCTGTTTCAACATCGGCGATTTTAGTTAAAGTATCTTCTGCTCCATCAGGGGTAATTGCCTTTTATCGGTTATTTTTTTCAGTGTTATTTATGCTGCCGGTGTTTCTTATAAAATATGTTCCTGAACTGCGTCTTATTACGAAACGGGATTGGGTATTTTCGGGGGTATCAGGTGTGTTCCTGGCTTTTCACTTTATCCTCTGGTTCGAATCGTTAAACTATACGTCGGTGGCGAGCTCGACTGTACTGGTCACACTTCAGCCATTATTCGCGTTTGCAGGAGCCTATATGTTCTTTAAGGAAAAAATATCTGCAAAGGCAATCCTGAGTGGGATTATCGCAATTGCGGGAAGTGTCATCATCAGCTGGGGTGATTTTAAAATTAGCGGCAGTGCCTTGTTTGGCGACTTTTTAGCAATCGCAGCTTGTGCCCTAGTCACTGTATATTTACTATTCGGGCAAACCGTCAGAAAAAGAATGTCCCTAATAACATACACATTTATTGTCTACATGATTAGCACGATCACACTGTTCTTCTATGTACTAGCAGTTGAAGAGTCTTTCTATCCCTATGGAGCAAGTGACTGGGTTTATTTTATCCTTCTTGCCTTAATTCCAACTTTGCTTGGACATACATTGTTTAACTGGTCAATCAAATGGCTTAGCGCCTCGATTATCTCAATGGCAATCCTGTTTGAACCTGTAGGAGCAACTGTCCTTGCATATTACCTGCTAGGCGAAAACGTTATTTGGACACAAGTCGCGGGTGGGTTAGTTGTTATTGCAGGCATAACGTTATTCTTAGTCGATGAAAGAAAAATGAATATGAAAAAACGAGCAGAAATAAATTCAATATAAGGGAAGGGGATATACGTGCAAATAAGAAGGGCAACAAAAGAAGATGCTCTAGGAATAGTCAAGGTTCATGTGGAAAGCTGGAAAGAAACATATGAGGGCATCATTAGCCAAAAATACTTAGATTCTTTGAAAATTGAGGATAGGAAACCCTTGTGGGAAAAAAGCTTGGCTGAAACGGCCGATATATCTCCTGTTTTTGTCGCGGTGAATCCTGCTGGAGAAATAGTGGGCTTTGCTTCCTTTGGAAAGGAACGGACAGGGAAGTTTAATGCAGATGGTGAATTATACGCTATTTATATTCTCAGAAAGTATCAAAGAGGAAAACTGGGATCGAAACTTATACAGGCAGGCATTGAAGAATTACTCGAGCAAAATTATACTTCCTTGCTGGTATGGGTGCTTGAGCAAAATGGCAGCCGTATGTTCTATGAAAGCCTGCAGCCAATTAAGGCAGGGGAAGAAATAGTGAAGATTGCCGGGCAGGAATATGTAGAGCTAGCTTATGTATGGAATGATTTGAAATCACTCAAACAAATCGTTCTGGAAAAATTGAATTAAGTAATTTTGAACGATGGGAATTGATTATAAAAGATGATCTATGAAAAAATCCCCTTAAAGGGGATTTTTAAATGAATAAGTATGTGAACCTTGAAAATAATAACGCACTTATTATAGTTAGAATAAAAGTTCCTCCATATACCTTTCCTTCAGCGTTCGCTATTTTTATAGCTTCAATATAAGAAAAGCTAAATAAAAATACTGCCATGAACAGGGATAGATATAGTGCAAAAGATTGAAGCAAAGATAATCACCTCGGTATAGTTAGTCCAAATCATTATATGAGTGAGAAGAAAATTTATTAACAAAAACTCTTTAATAGGAAGAAATACGGAAAAAATTATAAAAGTAATTGCTTGTGAATATTTCTTTTAAAATTATATTGCAAACATATTTTATCCATGGTATATTTAATCTCGCTTCAGAAAAACAACATTGATTTTAAAAAAACAACTTCGATTCTTATTGAAAGAAAAATAAAAAACGATGTTGACAATAATAAATCAACGTGTTATATTAATAAAGTCGCTTCTGGGCGACAAGATAACTAAATTGCTCTTTGAAAACTAAACAAACAAGCGTCAACAAACAATAAATGATCATGGCTTCTATTATAGAAGATCATGAGCCAACGTTTTAACTTATGAGCTAACTCATAACTCTTTATTGGAGAGTTTGATCCTGGCTCAGGACGAACGCTGGCGGCGTGCCTAATACATGCAAGTCGAGCGGATCTTCATTAGCTTGCT